>JAYOLL010000006.1:0-75612 GCA_038120295.1 Rhodospirillales bacterium
CGCCAGTGGCCGAAACTCTAATCAGGAATGGCACAGAACTTGGGGGCTAGACACACCGCTTGATGCAATCGTTTGTCGCCCCCGCCCCTCCAACCCGACGTCCCCAGCAGGGTCCAGACACTCCGATCAGTCCTGGCCATCCGACAGGCTGTCTCCAACGCCCCTTACGTACGAGAATCGATCCCGCAAATGTGGCAGGGGTCGCACTTCCCGGACACACGCCCCTTGACGCAACGGCATTAATCGAAAAAATTCGTCCGCGCCTTTACGATTGCTTACCAGCCCTCCATAGATGAGCGATATGCAACACCAGTTTACCCAGCCTGAAATGGATGCCCCCTTCCGGTCGATCCGGAGCGTTCTGGACGATTACCGCAGTAAACATCCGGACAAGACAGCGCTTTTCGATCTCGACGAAAATCGCAGCATCAGCTGGGGACAGCTTGCCGATTGGGCGAACAGGGTCGCCCGCAACCTCGCAGAGCGAGGGATCGGAAAAGGCGACCGCGTCGGCGTTCTGTCCGACGAGGGCCTTGAAAAGATGATTATCTGGATGGGTATCTGGCGGCTCGGAGCCGTGATCTGTCCGCTAAATGTTGAAATCAACGTCAATCACATCAATTCGCTGCTCAAGTCCATCGGACCGAAACTGACGCTCTGGCAGGAAGGTCTCGACGGGCCCAAGCTGACCGAAAATGTCGGTGGCGACAGCATCCGCTTCGATAAATGGTCGGCCGACATGGCCGGCGACAAAAACGCCGATGAATTCTTTGCGGCGGTGGCGGCGACATCGGCGACGCCCGAAGTCGATTCAGAAAACGGACCCGATGACCTGTCCTGCATCTTCTGCACGTCCGGCACGACGTCGCGCCCTAAATGCGTTGTGTACGACTATGAGGCCTACTGGCTTAACGGACTGAATACAATAGATTTTCTCGGGCTGACGTCGGAAGACAGAACGCTCGAATACCGGTCGTTCGGCTGGAATTCCGCCCAGGTCCTTAGCCTCGGCCCGTGGATCATCACCGGTCTTTCGATGTTCATCGCCCGGCGTTTTTCACGGTCGCGCTTTTTCGACTGGATCCGCGAGCACGACATCACTTTTTCGGCCGGCGTACCGACGGTGGTCAATATGCTGCTGAACGAGCCGGCGGGCATTACGGCGGAAGACATTCCGTCCCTCCGCCTGATGACCTGCTCTACCGCGCCCCTGTCGCCGGAACAGTGGAAGCGGTTTGAGGAAATGTACGGCGTGACGCTGCTGCAACTCTACGGCATGTCGGAAGCAGGCTGGATTTGCGGCAATCGTCATTATCGCCGCCGGATGGGTACGGTCGGCCCCCCCGCCAAGCATCAGGAATTCCTGATCGTCGACAATGACGGAAACGCGGTCCCCCAGGGCGAGGAAGGCGAGGTCTCGATCGGCGGCCCGCAGACCTGCACCGCCGTTATCTCGCCGGAAGGAGAGTGGGAGGATTTCGAGGATGTCCGCATCCGCACCGGCGATCTCGCCATCATGGATGAGGACGGGTTCGTTCAGGTTACGGGCCGGACGAAGGACCTCATCATCCGCGGCGGCGTAAACATCGCGCCGCTGGAAATCGACAACGTCATGCTGACGCATCCGAAACTGAGCCAAGCCGCCGCGATTGGCATTCCGGATGGGATCTACGGCGAGGAAGTCGTCGGTTACGTGGTGCCCAAACCGGGCATGAGCGTGGATGAAGCGGAAATTCTGAGCCATTGCTCGGAATCTCTCCCCGATTTCAAAGCGCCGAAGAAGGTCTACATCGTCGACGATCTCCCGAAATCGGACCGGGGCAAGGTCCTGCGGGACAAGCTCAAGGACCTCTGGGCCTCGGAGAATCCCGCCGCCTGAACAGGATACGTCTCGCGGGATACGTCTCACGGGATACATCTCAAGGATATTCCGGAAGGATACTCGGGGCACAGACCGAAGACAGCCCTGCACTAACGGGTTGTTGAATCCGACGCTGTATGACGGTGGTCATTCCGTTGCCGTCTTCCTGTCAGGTCCTGTCAGATGAGTATTCCGCAAACTTTTTCCCCTCCCTCCGGTGCCGGCGTGCTGGCCTCCCATTTCATGCCATTGCCTGCGACTTTCAGCTTTGACTGCTCGGGCCGGCGGATAGATGCGGCAATCCGGTCGGACAGAGCCGGCGGCGCGGAGTTGGTCGTCAGGAGCTATCTCGGTTTCATGCCCTACAGCGCCGAATCCCGCGCGGCGCGCCAGCATGTTATGGCGCTCGTTCATGCAGCCTCGCGTATCCCGAACACCCAGATTACGCAGGACAGGAGCAACGCGCTCTATGCGCGGCGTCAGATGGCATTCTCCACCAGGCCGCCGCCTTCCTACGTCGTCGCCGGGGCAACGGCGATCGTCGTCAGCCTGAAGCCGCTCTGGGAAGCCATGGAGCGTTGCGCCAGCGGGAAAGCGCCTCTACCGGTACCGCTCGCCTGCGCAGACGAGAGTTTGAAACTCGCCGGTTGAGCGCAACGGCCCGGGTTTGTCGGGGTTCGCTCTAATTCGCCGGGGGAACGATGAATACCTGTCCGGGATAGATCAGATCGGGATCTCGGATACTTTTCCGGTTCGCCTCGTAGATGACCGTATAGCGAGTGCCTCGCCCGTAGACCCGACGTGCGATCCGCCACAGGCTGTTGCCCGGCTGGACCCTGACCTCCCCCACGGCTGGCTGGGGTTCTTCGACCGCCGTACGCGCAAACTGCGTTTCAACGCGGGCGATGACGGCTCCCGTACGGTCGACCTGATCGATCCGCAATGCATACAGGCCGCGTTTCACCTGTATCGATGGAGAAACGCGCCAGCGACCGGCCCCGTCGACAGCGGACCGACCAATAAATCCGTTATCCAGATAGGCGTTCACATGGCTGTCGGGTTCCCCCCGACCGCTTATGACGAGACGACCGGATCCGTCGTAATCGATTGTATCGAGCACCAGCGATGAAGGCGCTTTCTCAGAATTCTTCGGGGAGGACGGCATCCCCACACCATATCGGTCTGATTCTCGCGACTGTCCCGATTGCCCCGGTTTCGCAATGACTTCAGAGCCGCCGACTCCATCGCGAGGCACAAGGACCGCCAACGGACCGGATAGCTGCGAATCAGCGTCTCCCGCCAGTTTTCGCCCCGCTATGTCGCGTCCCTGTTCCGGCACCGCGACAACCGCGCTCTGTGCGCTCTCAACCGTTCCGCCCTCGGTCGTTCTTGCTGAAAGAGACAGTTCGTGGCTGCCCGGGGGCAAGGGGCGGTCCGGAATCAGCACCCATTCACCCCGCCCGTCGGCAATAGCCTTTCCGATGACCTCTCCTCCCAGCCGCACAGTGACCTCCGCGTCAGGCGCCGAACGGCCGGCGATAACGACATCGCCATCGGGATTCACACGTACGACGTCGAAGCTCGGTGGAACAGCCGGAATCTCCGGCCGGATGGGAGAGTCTGAAGCGGGCCCCTGAACACCCGTTTTCCCGGACGTGGCCGCAGCGTCCCCCGGTTCCCCGTCCCCTGCATTCGCGTTGCCTCCGGATGGAGCCGGCGGGTTGAGGGCTTCACGGGATGAAGGCCGGGGCTCAGCGTCACTGCGCCCGGTTGCGGCGTCTGTTTTTCCCGGGGAAGGTTTTTCCGCAACGGCCTGAACGGGCGTATCTACCGCCGGGCTGTCGCCATCCATGAAATTCAGTACGAGTGCAACAACCGCAATCAGGATACCCGCAACGGCCAGGTAGAGCGGTTTTGTCACCTTATGCCCCCAACAGGCTGTATTTCATCTCACTGTCACAGGAGCGTAGACCTCCCCACCGCCAAACTCAATCCGCGACCGCGAATCGTCATGCGGTGGAGGACGGCCGGGTGTCTGAAATACTCAGTAAGGTTTAAGTGAACGGAAATAGACCGCAATCGCCCGGCGATCGGAACCGCTGAGCTGGTCCGTGCCCTTGTCGATAACATCGGCCATGAGAGAACCGGCATAATCGCCGTCCGGCAATTCACCGCTGTTCAGATATTCGACAAGCTGCTCAAGGCTCCATTTACCGATTCCCTTTTCGGGATGAGGCGTAATATTGGGAATTGCGAGCCCTTCCGGCCCCTCGCCTTTCGCCGTTCCGGCCATCCAGCGGTCTCGGTCGAGCCCGCCGAGCGCCGTTCTGGGTGTATGGCATTCCGCGCAATGAGCGACGGCGTTCGACAGATAGGCCCCGCGGTTCCATTCCGCCGATTTCGATGGATCGTTGCGGTAAGGCCCCTTATCGAAATAAAGCAGTTTCCAGAAAAACTGGGCGAACCGGAGATTATAGGGAAACCCGACGTCATGCGGCCGGTTTGGCTGCGAGACCGGCGGTTGCGAAAAAATATAGGCCTTGAGCGCTTTCAGGTCGCCATCCGTCATCATGGTGTAGGCGGTATAGGGAAAAACCGGGAAATAGTGACTGCCATCCGGCGCCTTGCCTTCACGCATGGCCCGGACGAAATCTTCGTCGCTCCAGCTGCCGATCCCATGCGTTCTGTCGGGAGAGATGTTCGGCGCGTAAAACGTGCCGAACGACGTTTTCAGGGCATGACCGCCTACAAGCGGTTTTCCTTTCTTCTTCGTGTCGGTATGGCAGTTGCCGCACCCCCCCGCAGCAAAAAGCACCGCGCCACGGACGAGCTGGTCAGATGCAGAGGCCGCGCTTCCCCATAACATTCCGAAGAACATTGCGAAGAAAATTACGCAACCGAATCCGGAGGCGGACAGCAAAAAGGGGGCGGCAAGCGCCGCCCCCGATTTCGACCCGATACGCCTCATGGCGTCACCCTGAAACAAAACGAATCAGGACGATTTCTTCTTCTTTGGCGCCCGGTATTTCTGGTGACACGTTCCGCAGGCGTTCTTTCCAAATGTTTTCATCACAGCGCTGATCTTGGCCTTGTCGCCCGTTGCCGCAGCAGCCTCGAGTTTCTTGGCCTCAGCCGCCAACTTGTTTGCGGCAGCCTCAAATCCGGCCCAGTCGGACCAGATTTCCGCCTTGGCCCGCGTGCCTTCGCCGCCCGACCCTTTCGGGAATCGCGCCAGCATGCTCTTGGCCAGACCGGCCATCGCCTGCGCCCGGAACTCGACATCGCCGGGAGACCCAAGACGGGCCTCCTTCTTCGGGTCCTTATGACCTTTCAGGTATTTTTTGATCGACTTGTTGTGGCCGGAAAGCTCTTTCATCATGGCTTTCCTGATCTTTACGTCATCCGCCGATGCCGTATTGGGAACCAGCGCCAATCCAAAACCGAGCCCTGCAAATGCAAGAACGAATGCCCTAAGTACTTTCCTCATAAAAACCTCCTCCGCAATAGTCGGCGACACATGAGCGGTCGCCTTTCATGTTATTGCAAAGGATTCTCTACCTTTCAGGCGTCCCGTCAAGTACATATCGGGCCTGATCCTATCGGATGCATCAACCAACGAGCGACCTATGTCGAAAACCGGTATTCAGTCCGTCTGCGTTTTCTGCGGCGCATCGCCGGGCAATGACCCCTGTTACGAACGGGAAGCGCGTGACCTTGGCGCCCTGCTGGCGGCGCAGAACGTGTCGCTTGTCTTCGGCGGCGGGAACGCCGGAATTATGGGCGCCATTGCCAATACAGTCCTGGCGGGCGGAGGGGAGGTTATCGGTGTCATTCCCGACTACCTGGTCGAGCGCGAGCACGCTCACAAGGAGGTTACACGCCTCGACGTCGTCGGCTCCATGCATGAGCGCAAGCGTCGCATGTTCGAGCTGTCCGACGGTTTCATTGCTCTTCCTGGCGGCGTCGGAACGCTTGAAGAGACCTTCGAAGTCATCACCTGGAAACAGCTCGGCATGCACGCCAAACCGATCATAGTCCTGAACACCAACGGATACTGGTCGAAGCTGAACGAGCTGGTCGCAGCAACCGTGGAATGCGAGTTCGCAGCACCGCCGACCCTCGATCTCTATACGATGGTGGATTCGCCGGAAGAGGCGCTGGCTGCGGTACGCGAGCAGGCCACGACGGCTGTTCCATCGGATTCCGGAAGGTTGTAAGGCGTTTCGGCGATGTCAGACGAACTTCTGATAGCCGTGATCGGCGGCCTGATAGGGTGATTGCTGGGCGTGCTGGGCGGCGGCGTCAGCGCATACTGGGGACCGCGATGGCTTGAACAGTGGCGCGAAGAACGTCACGAGCAACGCCACAATGGCCCTCGCAAGAAGCTATTGCTTAAACTTCTGCGCGACGACCGCTTCAAAGACGGCAGAAAGCTTTCGACACTTTCCCGTGTCACCGGCACACCCCAGGAGGAATGCAGGCGACTGCTGATCGAAATCGAAGCCCGGGGAGTAACCCTTGAAGGAAATGTCGAAGGCTGGGTGCTGATCGAAAAGAAACCGCTGGACGAAATCTGACAGGAACAGCGGTTACCCCTGACCCAGCGCCTCTTCGATCGCGTTGTTGGCATCGGCGAGCTTAGACGGATCTGGACCGCCCGCCTGCGCCATATCGGCCCGGCCTCCGCCGCCCTTGCCGCCCAACGCGGCTGAACCGATCCGGACGAGGTCAACCGCACTGAGCCGATCTGTCAGGTCTTCGGTCACACCGACCACGATCGACGCCTTTCCGTCCGCCGCTGCAGCAATAGACACGACGCCGGACCCGACCTGCTTCTTGAGGTCGTCGGCCAGAGACTTGAGCTCGCGCGGCGGCACGCCGTCAAGCTCGCGGCGGATGAACTTCACGCCGCCGATTTCCTTTTGACCGCCGTCGGCTTCCGATGCGCCGCCACCTGTCGCCATCTTGCGGCGAAGGTCTGACAGCTCGGTCTCCAGCCGCTTCCTTTCTTCGAGCATCGCGGAGATACGGTCCGGCAACTGCGCCGGCGCAACGTTCAGTGCTCCCGCTGCACGCGACAGCAACCGCTCATTCTGTTCCATGAGATCGAGCGCGGCCATGCCGGCCACCGCTTCGATGCGGCGAACGCCGGCGGCGACCGCACTTTCCGACACGATCCGGAAAGGGCCGATATCGCCGGTACGCGCGACATGGGTGCCACCGCAAAGCTCGACCGAGTAAGGCGCGTTATCACCTCCGCCCATCGTCACGACGCGCACTTCGTCGCCGTACTTTTCGCCGAACAGCGCCATGGCACCGGCAGCGATCGCATCGTCCGGAGTCATCAGCCGCGTCGACACTTCGCCGTTGCGGGCGATCTCCCGATTGACGTCCGCCGCGGCCGCGCGCAGCTCGTCGACAGCGATGGCCTTGGGATGGCTGACATCGAAGCGCAGCCTGTCGGGCGCAACCATCGAGCCCTTCTGGGTGACGTGTTCGCCCAGATGTTCGCGGAGCGCGGCGTGCAGCAGATGCGTCGCCGAATGGTGCGAGCGCAATGCCGAGCGTCGGTCGTGATCGACAGAGAGTTCGACAGCATCGCCCGTGGCGATGCTGCCTCCTGCAACAGTACCGACATGGACGTGAAGACCGACTTTTTTCCGGGTATCAGACACCAGGAGCTGCGCCCCGCCGGTCGCCGACAACAGGCCAGTATCGCCGACCTGCCCGCCGGATTCGGCGTAGAACGGCGTCTGGTTAACCAGCACCGAGACAGCGTCGCCGTCGGCCGCCATCTCGATTTCTTCTCCGTCCTTCAAAATGGCGACGATCTGTCCTTCAGCGGTTTCCGCGCCGTATCCGAGGAATTCGGTTGCGCCGTGCCGCTCGTAAAGGTCGAACCAGATCGTTTCATCCGCAGCCTCGCCGGATCCGGCCCAGGCCTTGCGGGCTTCCTCCTTCTGTCGCGCCATCGCGCTGTTGAACCCGGTCACATCGACGATGCGCCCCTGGCCGCGCAATACGTCCTGCGTCAGATCGAGCGGGAAGCCATACGTGTCGTACAGACGGAACGCGACGTCGCCGGGCAGCGCCTCGCCTTCGCCCAGCTTTTCGGTTTCATCGGTCAACAGGCCGAGCCCGCGATCCAGCGTGCGCTTGAACCGTGTTTCTTCCAGCTCCAGCGTTTCCGTGATCAGCGCCTCGGCCCGCGCAAGCTCGGGAAACGCCTGGCCCATTTCGCTGACCAGCGCTCCGACGAGGCGGTGCAACATCGGATCGGTGGCCCCCATCATATGGGCGTGCCGCATGGCGCGGCGCATGATGCGGCGCAGCACATATCCCCGGCCTTCATTAGACGGCAGGACCCCGTCGGCAATCAGGAACGAAGTCGCGCGCAGATGATCGGCGATAACGCGATTGGAAACCCGATACTCGCCGTCCGGATCGACCCCCGCAGCGCCGGCAGACGCCTCGACGAGGGCGCGCAGCGTGTCGATATCATAATTGTCGTGAACGCCCTGCATCACCGCAGAAATACGCTCCAACCCCATACCGGTGTCGATGGACGGGCTCGGCAGATCGTTGCGGGTATTGGCATCCACCTGTTCGAACTGCATGAACACGAGGTTCCAGATTTCAACGAACCGGTCGCCGTCCTCGTCGGGGCTGCCGGGGGGACCGCCCGGAATATGATCGCCGTGGTCGTAGAAAATTTCCGAGCAGGGACCGCACGGGCCGGTATCGCCCATCGCCCAGAAATTGTCGCTGGTGGCGATGCGTATGATACGGTCTTCGGAAAGACCGGCGATCTTCTTCCAGAGATCGAACGCCTCGTCGTCTTCGTGATAGACGGTGACGCACAGCCGGTCGCGGTCGATGCCGTATTCCCCGGTGATCAGGTTCCACGCCATCTCGATGGCGTGTTCCTTGAAATAATCGCCGAACGAAAAATTGCCCAGCATCTCGAAAAAGGTGTGATGGCGCGCCGTATGGCCGACATTTTCGAGATCGTTGTGCTTGCCGCCGGCGCGTACGCATTTCTGCGACGTCGTCGCCCGTACATAGGACCGTTTTTCCAGGCCGGTGAACAGGTTCTTGAACTGGACCATGCCGGCATTGGTGAACAGCAGCGTCGGATCGTTGTGCGGCACAAGCGGCGACGAAGCGACGATCTCGTGCCCGTCACGTCCGAAATAATCGAGAAACGCCCCGCGGATATCGTTCGTACTGGTGGTCATCGCTCTGTCCTGAAACCCCGTCGACCCTGCTCTTCCCCGGCCGAAGGCAGGAGTATTACCGGCAGTGCGTTCCCCTGTCCAGAACAGGCGGCGGAGCGAAAACCGCTGTAAATCCTCCCGGTTTCCGGTCGGCGCACCGCCCGAAGGGAGAAGGCCAAAAGAAAGCGCGCCCGGGTCAGATGGGAGGTCTGCCCCGTTGCGGCGCGCAAGGGTCGATCCGGGGTGGGATCGGGGGTGGAAGCCGGTCCGGGCAGCGGCCTCGAATTACAAACCGCTGGCCCGGACCGGTATCTGAATTCAGGAAGCGGCTTCGATGCCCTGTTCGACAGAGCTATCGTCACTGTCGTCCTTGGGACCGTCGGGTTCTTCCAGCGCCTTCTCGGCAATCAGCCCTGCATTGGCGCGAATGTCGCGCTCGATAGCCTCGGCCATTTCGGGATTGTCACGCAAAAACTGCTTGGCGTTTTCGCGTCCCTGCCCGACACGTACGCTGTCATAGGAAAACCAGGAACCGGATTTCTCCACCGTGCCCGCCTTGACGCCGAGGTCGAGCAGTTCGCCCATCTTGGAAATGCCTTCGCCATACATGATGTCGAACTCGACCATCTTGAAAGGCGGCGCGACCTTGTTTTTGACCACCTTGACGCGGGTCTGGTTCCCGACCACCTCGTCGTGATCCTTTATCTGACCGATACGGCGAATATCGAGCCGGACCGACGAGTAGAACTTGAGTGCGTTGCCGCCGGACGTGGTTTCGGGGTTACCGAACATCACGCCGATCTTCATGCGGATCTGGTTGATGAAGATGATCATGCAGCGAGACCGGTTGATCGAACCGGTGAGCTTCCTGAGCGCCTGGCTCATCAGCCGCGCCTGCAGGCCGACATGGGCATCGCCCATCTCGCCCTCAAGCTCCGCCTTCGGCACAAGCGCCGCGACCGAATCGATTACGATCACGTCGATCGCGCCGGACCGGACCAGCGTGTCGGCGATTTCCAGCGCCTGCTCGCCCGCGTCGGGCTGCGAGATCAGCAGATCCTCGATCTGAACCCCGAGCTTTCGGGCATAGACCGGGTCGAGCGCGTGCTCGGCGTCAATAAAGGCGCACTGGCCGCCGGTCTTTTGCGCCTCTGCCACGCAATGCAGCGCCAGCGTCGTCTTGCCAGAGCTTTCCGGCCCGTAGATTTCAATCACCCGGCCACGCGGCAACCCGCCGATGCCGAGCGCGATGTCGAGCCCGAGCGAGCCGGTCGAGACCGCCTCGACCTCCATCACCTGGTTTTCACCGAGCTTCATGATCGAGCCCTTGCCATGGGCGCGTTCAATCTGCTGCAGCGCAGCTTCGAGTGCCTTCGATCTGTCCATGCCGTCCCTGTCCACGAGCCTGAGTGCGCTATCGGCCATTGCCTTTCTCCTTATTCCACGTCCACCGGATTCGTTCAAACCACCGTCATCCGTGGGGACATATGTTCACTTTTTGTTCTCTTTGGCAAACAATATTTTTTAACTGTTTTAATTCAATAAGTTAGATGATTTGTTCGACTTATGTTCAAACTGAAATCGGTCTGAATTTCAGTGACGACGACCAGGTCGGAGCCTACACTGTCAGAAAGGCGCCGCGACTTCACGCTGACGGCGATTTCGGGGAAAGGTATCAGATGGCGATAAAAGCATTGGCTGCGAAGGCGTTGAAACGCGACGCGGAGACGACGCTTCCGAAATTTGCCTCAACCGACGATCTTAAAAAAATCGCTGCGGTGTTCGGTCAGGACCGTGCGGTCGATGCGATCGAGTTCGGCGCTGCCATCGATCACCCCGGCTACAATCTGTTTGTCGCCGGAACGCGGGGCGCCGGGCGGCACTCGATCGTAAGGCGACTGCTGCAGCCCCATGCCGACGATCGGGAGCCCCAGGCCGACTGGGTCTATCTGAACAATTTCGACGACCCGCAGCGGCCGCTGGCTCTGCGCCTCCCAGCGGGATCGGGCATGAAGCTGCGCAACGAAATGGCCGTCCTCGTGGACGAACTCGGCGTGACGCTCCCCGGCCTGTTCGAAAGCGACGAATATCGCAACCGCCTGAACGCGATACAGGCCGGTTTCGAACAGCGCCACGAGGAGCTCTTCAACGCGCTCAGGGATCGGGCGAGGCAGGACAACATAGCCCTCCTGCAGGGCCCGCGAGGGTTCATGTTCGCGCCGCTCAAGGGCAGCGAAGTCATTACGCCCGAAGAGTTCCAGAAACTGTCGCAGGAGGAACAGGCTGCGCTGGAACAGCTCATCGCGAAATACCAGGCCGAACTGAAAACCGTGCTCGAGGAAATGCCCAAATGGCACAAGGAAATTCGCGATGCCGTCAAGGAACTCAATCAGGAAGTCGCGCGCTCGGCCGTCGTTCTCGCCATGGCGCCCATCCGACTTGCCTTCAAGGATTTCGATGAGTGCGTGCGCCATTTCGACCGGGTGGAGCGCGACCTTCTGAACGAGATAGAGCTTTTCGTTCCAGTGCCGCCAACCGGGCCGGTGCCGCAGAACATGCCAGGCATGCCGGATCCCGAAACCAGCCGGGCCGCGGTCCTCAGACGCTATACCGTCAACGTCCTGGTCGATAACGGCTCGTCGAAGGGCGCACCCGTTATATTCGAGAACAACCCGTCCCTGTTCCGCATCTCCGGCCGCGCGGAACATGTCGCCAGGTTCGGGACGCTGGTGACTGATTTCACGCATATCAAGCCCGGTGCGCTGCACATGGCGAATGGCGGGTTTCTGGTTATCGACACGGCGAAGCTGCTGACCCAGCCTTTCGCCTGGGAGGCGCTCAAGCGGGCCATTCAGTCGCGGGAAATCCGTATCGAGTCGCCCGGCGAAATGCTCGGCCAGTCGGCGACGGTGACGCTCGAACCCGAACCGATCCCGCTCGACATCAAGATCGTGCTGATCGGCGAGCACGAGCATTTCTACCTGCTGAACCGGCACGACCCGGATTTCTCCGGCCTGTTCAAAATCCTGGCAGACCTCAACGAACAGATCGAATGGACCCGGCCGAACGCTGCAAAATTCGCCGGGCTGATCGCAACGATCGCGGAGCACGAGGGTTTGATGCCGTTCCTCCGGTCGGGCGTCGCCGCCCTGACGGAATTCAGCGCGCGCCTCGCCGACGACACGGAAAAGCTCAGCCTCGTCATCAGCCGCATTTGCGACGTGATGCGCGAAGCGGACCACCTGGCGAAAGCCGCCTCGGAAAAGAAGGTCTCCCGGCAAACGGTAGAGGCCGCGATCCGCGCGCAGCGATACCGCGCGTCAAGGGTCGAGGAGATGAGCCGGGAATCGATCACGCGCGAGATCGTGATGGTGGACACGTCGGGAGAGGCGGTGGGCCAGATCAACGGGCTCAGTGTTCTCGATCTGGGCAATATGCGCTTCGGGAGGCCAACGCGGATAACCGCGCGCATTGGTCTCGGCACGGGACGGGTGCTCGATATCGAGCGCGAGGCCGACCTGGGCGGCCCCCTCCATACCAAGGGCGTCATGATCCTGTCCGGTTATCTGTCGGCGATGTTCGGAGCCGACCGGCCGCTGCCGCTCTCAGCAACGCTCGCCTTCGAACAGTCCTATTCGGGCGTCGACGGCGACAGCGCATCCTCGACCGAGCTTTACGCCCTGCTGTCGGCGATTTCAGGCATTCCGATCCGACAGTCGCTCGCCGTCACCGGGTCTGTGAACCAGAATGGTGAGGTCCAGGCGATCGGCGGCGTGAACGAAAAGATAGAAGGCTTCTTCGATATCTGCGCACACCGCGGGCTGACGGGCGATCAGGGTGTCCTGATCCCCAAGGCAAACACGAAACACCTGATGCTCAGGAACGAGGTACTCGAGGCGGCCCGCGACGGAAAATTCCACATCTACCCGGTTTCCACCATTGAGGAAGGCATAGAGCTGCTGACCGGCATCCGGGCGGGCAAACGAAACGCATCCGGCGCCTTTCCGAAGAACACGGTATTCGCGCTGGTCGAGCACCGCCTGACTGAGATGATCGAGGCGCGCCGCAAATTCGGTTCCGGCGGAGGTCGGGAGACACCGAGCGAAAATGGGGAGCGCTGAGAAGATGGAGCTGAAGCGTATCGTTGTGGCGATCGATTCCGCACACCGGTCCGATCACGCGTTGGAGGCCGCAGCGCTGCTCGCCGAGGCGCTTGAAAGCGAGATCGCCGGGCTGTTCGTCGAGGACTCCGACCTGATCGCCGCCGCCGCACTACCTTTTACCAGGGTGACGACCCCGTTCGGCGGGCTTGCCGTCGACGTTACCGGCGACACGCTCGCCGGCGAGTTAAAGCAACAAGCGGACGCCGCACGCCGAAGTCTCAGAAGACTGTCCGAAAGCCGGCGGCTGAAATGGTCGTTCGAGACCAGGCGAGGACGTATCGACCGGGAAATAAGGGCCTCTGCGCTGGCGACGGATATCGTGTGTCTCAGCACGTCGGAGGCAGCGGGCGGATGGGCGCAGGTTGAAAACGCAGCGGCCATACTTCTGGGGTTCCCGCGCCGCGACCTGTCGGCGGGCGATATCGTCGTCCTGATCGACGATCCCGAACTCGGCGAACCGGCCGTGGAAATCGCGGCGAAGCTGGCTCTCAGGAACCGTCGGAGACTGAAAATCATACTGGTTTCCTCCGCAACGCAGGCCTTGAGCGCCTGGCGGCAAAGAACCGAGCGGCTTTCGGGCGAAGGCATTAACGTTGACATTGGCGCCTGCGAAGATTGCGATCCGTACAGGCTGCTGGACGCAATCGGGAAATCCCCGGTGGGGTTCTTCATCAGCGGCATCCGCACCGTGGCTGCGCCCGGCTGGATCAAGGCCTGCAGCGCCACCTTCCGATGCCCGGTTCTGGTCCTGAAGGGCTGAGCGAACTCCTAATTCCCTCCCCCTTTACATATCCGCGCTTAGGCGGCATGAATGTGCCCGATTTTCCGGGCCGCCGGGCGGCCCTATCATTCCCGATAACGCCAGCGAACAAGAGGTTAAAATGATCGACCTGATGAACATCGCCCGCACGGAAGCCGACGGCGGCGACCTGTTCGGCATCTTCAACGACATGTTCGAAGCCGCCGATGTCAAACCCGACGGCTATCCCGACGCCGTCGTCTGGAAGGGCGGCAATTTCGACGGCAAGGTCGAGCCGGTGGCCCATTCGCTGACCGATGCTTTCGCGCTGGTCGGCACGCTGGAGGCGATCGACGTTCTGGGCCTCCCTTTCTACGCGGTGCCGATGTGGTCGCAGTACCGTCACGATCACAATCTGGACCCGCTGTCCTGGTTCGGCAACATGCCCTGCATTTCGATCAAGTGGTCGACTGCGGGCGACGCCTACGTCAATGACGGCAAGGGCGGCAAGGTCGTTGTGATGGGTAAGTCGGGCAACGCGCCGCTCCGCACCCAGGCCGGCGTCTACTGCAACGTCCGGCCCTACGGCCCGATCACCTGCGTCCGCTGCATGCCCTGCCTGCCCTATTCGCAGAACAAGAGCGTGTTCGGCGTCGACGAAAAGACCGGGCTGATCCATTCGGAAATGAACACGCCCGGCGTACAGCTGGCCTATGCAAACCGGCTATTCCTGAAGCTGGTACATGAAACAGGCAAGCTCGGCCGTGTCGCCACAAAACCGACCCAGGCGCAGGAGGACGGCATCAATGCCGGGCTGCACAGCTGGCTGCTTCAGGGCACCAAGTTCGAGGTCGGTCGCAAATACGCCGTCGACCCGTACGATGAGTTCAAGGAAGAAATCGACAAGATCATCGCCATGCTGCCGGCCGACTTCAAGGACGGTATGGAGAACTGGGGCGGTCGCATCGAACAGCATATTTCCGATACCAATTACGGCCTGCTGGTCTGGGATCTGATCGAACAGCGCGACTGCATCGTGCTGGCGACCGACCTCGACGGCGACCGGCTGACCGACCTGATGGCCGACATCTCGGACCCGCTGCGCGCCTTCGGCGGCATGGTCGCCAAGCATCTCGGCCAGGATGTCGACATGCGTAAGGTCTGGACCGACATGGGCTACACAACGGGCAACGGGCGTGACATGACGTCGGTCATGCACCGCATGACGGGCCCTGCGATCCACGAGCAGACGCTGGGCTCGGCAGACGCGATGCTGCTGCGGCTGCTGGACGGCGACGAATGGGTCGGCGGCACCAAGCAGCCTTACGACCCGCGCATCCATTTCGTGCTGATCCGGGACGCCTATCTGGACGCCAACAAGGGCAATGCCGAGCTCGAGAAGTTCCTTGATGACGCGCTGGCTACATTCGACGAGATCTATTACAGCGGCGACCGCCCGGGCTTCCTCGACGGGTACGCCAAGCTCAAGGAGGCGATCACGCCCTGGGGTAGCTGACCGACCCCATTCACGGCAGAAAATCAGGGGCGGGTTCGACACCCGCCCCTTTTCTATTCGATCTCGACCGAAACGGAACGCCGGATAGATTCGCGTCGCCGGTTCAGCGTCGCCGTTCCCCGCCATACGCCCGGCGCCAAGCCTTTTTCAGGACGGTTGCGCCCGCTGAATTCCATGCGCCACGCCTGATTCTTTTCCAGCAATACGGTATGTTTGAAAAAGACAGTCCCGCCGGGCGAAACAATCCGCAGGGACAGCCTGTCGCCGTTTCGCACCCCGAACGCCGCCGCCCATAGCACAAGTGCCGCGGCATCCGCAGATAAACGCTTCGGGCTGGATGCATCCGCCTTGATGTCGTCTCCCGAAGGCCCAGCGCTCCTGAACCCCACTGCATAGAGCGCGAACGGCGCATAGGCCTGCGCGCCCGCATCCTTCCAGAGCGATCTCCCCTTTTCGCGGCAACCGGAGCCCACCGACCGCCCAGTAGCGGGATCGAGAACTCTGCCATCATGCCGAATGCTCAGATGCACATGAGGAAATTCTGTTCTTCCCGACAACCCGACCTTGCCGAGCTGCTGCCCTCGCCGGACAGTCTGTCCGGGACGAACCACCACACTCCTCCGGCGCAAATGGCAGTATTGTGTCTCCCACCCTGACCCGTAATCGATGACCAGACCGTTGCCGCACTCGCGCCCGGCTACGCGGCTACGGTCATTCGCCGTCCTGAGACGCCGGTCCGCTACACCATCGCGTACGCGCAGCACCGTTCCGGAGGCGGATGCGATCACGTTAACACCGCGGCGCATGGCAACAGTGTCCCGAATGGCGAAATCGGTGCCCTTGTGACCGTCATAGCTCCGCGCGCCGCAGGCAGGGTCCAGGACACGACTGTCTTCCGCCATGTCGGGATAGTTCAAGGTCCAGCAATCCCGCCTCAGCGCGCACATGACCGGCAGCGAGAAGCCGCCGCCGGGAGGCAACGGCTCGGTCGCAACCGGGCTCGACAACGACAGGAATGAAAACAGGGAAAGTGCTGTGCGCCGGCGCATTTTCCGATGCAGGCGGCCCTAGGTCGCCGTGTCTTCCATCATTTCCTTCACCTTGGTAGCGAGTTGCTGGAGGGTGAAGGGTTTCGGAAGGAAGTGAATGTCTTCGGAAACGTCCAGCCGTTTGCGGAAAGAATCCTCGGTGTAACCTGAAATAAACACCACCTTCATGTCGGGATGTGTTTCCCGTACCTGCCTGATCATGGCCGGCCCGTCCATCCCAGGCATGACCACGTCGCTGACCAGAACATCGATCTCGCCAGCCTCGCCATTATTCAGCAATTCGATGGCTTCATCGCCGCTGGCGGCCTCTACCACCGTGTAGCCCTTGTTGCGGAGCGCGCGGGCTCCAAACATCCGCACTGCATCCTCGTCCTCGACCAGCATCACCCGGCCGGCGCCTGTCAGATCTCGCTTCTGTTCAGAAACCTGTTCGGATTCGACGGCAAGGTCACCGTCCTTCTCCTCGGTTTCGTTTCGCGGCAGGTAGATGGTAAAGCGCGCACCCTTTCCTTCTTCGGAGTCGACGAAAATATGACCGCCCGTCTGACGTACGATCCCATAGACCGTAGACAGGCCGAGCCCGGTGCCTGACCCGACTTCCTTGGTCGTAAAGAACGGCTCGAAAATCTTGGACAAGAGTTCCTTCGGAACGCCGGCGCCGGTGTCAGCAACCTCCATCGCAACGTAATCGCCTGCAGGCAGAGCCGTATGGGGCGGCTTACCGGAAGCCGTATTCGAACAGTTGAAGGTCCGGATCGTCACGGCGCCTTTGCCATCCAGGGCATCGCGCGCGTTTACCGCAAGATTGATGATGACCTGTTCGAGCTGACTCTGGTCGACCTTGACCGGCCACAGATCGCGGGCGTGAACCATTTTAAGCTCGATATCCGCACCGATCAGGCGGCGCAGCAGATGCGTCAGTTCGGTCAGAACGTCGGTGATATCCAGAATCCTGGGCTGCAGCGTCTGCTGGCGGGAAAAAGCCAGAAGCTGCCGGACAAGGTTGGCTGCCCGGTTGGCGTTCTGCTTGATCTGCATGATATCGGCGAACGACTGATCCTTGGGCGAATGGCGCTGGAGAAGCAGGTCGCAGAACCCGATCATCGCCGTCAGCAAATTATTGAAATCGTGCGCCACGCCGCCGGCAAGGTGCCCCACCAGATCCATTTTCTGCGACTGGATGAACTGGTTCTCGAGGTTGCGGAATTCAGTCTGATCGAGTGCGTGTACGACAAGCCCCCCGGGCCCGCCGGCATCCGACTCCAGCCGTTGCGCGAAAAGCGACGCCACAACCTGATCATCGCCCTTGAGCGTGACCTGAATCGGAGTTTCATCGCCGGACACGATGGCATTGGCAACCCACTGGCGGATCCGGTCGCGATCATCGTCAATCGCAATATCCCAAAGCGCCATCCCGGACAGGGAAACCTGTTCCGGCATCGAAAGCCGAACCAGTGCGGATGAACACTCCGTAATCAACCCGTCGGAATCGAGCAGGGCGATGCCGACCGGCGCTTCGTCGAAAAACCGATGGAATCTCTCCTCGGACTGACGCAGCGCCGACCGCGTATCGCGTTCGCGGGACAGATCCCGTACGAGGGTCCGGGTTCTGACGCGGTCTCCATCCAGCACCATCGTCTCGGCGACAAAAGCACTGAACCGGCGGCCGTTCACGTGAAGCAGTTCGACCTCGCCGACATTGGCGGTTTCCGAACCGAGCGCGCTCCATGGCGGTAATCCGCCGTCCTGTTCCCCGGACAGGAAATCGTGCAGGCGTTTCTTCCCTTCCACGAGATCGCTATCGGTCAGACCGACCCAATGCGAGAAAGCCGTATTGGCGCTCAGAAACTTGCCGCTTTCATCCACTGAAAAATACCCGATCGGGCAGTCTTCGAGAAAACGGACCATTCTCTCCTGTTCGGCTGCGATCGCGGCCGCCAGCGCATTTCGTTCTTCGTCGACTGCCAGCATCCACAGAGAGGAGTCCCTGTCCCCCGCCGGGAGAACCGAAACCCGGTACCAGCTCTTTCGGCCCGTCTCATCGACCAGGGCCACTCCCCCGGAATCAGCGGCCCGGGCGGCCGCAGCCGACCGTAATCTGACGAAGGTCTGTCGATTTTCCTTTTCGGGCGCGAGCCGGTTTTCAACAGCCTGCAGCACAGGCTCGGCGGTCGATCCCGACATGTCGCCAAACAGTCGACGCCAGGCGGCGTTGACATATTGTCCCGTGCCATCGCCTCCGGTCACCAGCAGGGCATCGGACAATGCCGAAAGGGCCAGTTCGCGCGTCTTCTCTCCTGCTGTTTTACGGCGCAGAGCCGTATATACAGCCAGCAACAATACGGCGAAAACTCCGCCGACCGCCAGACAAGACGCTCAATTCACCCATCCTCGCCAACCTGGTTAACGCACCGGCAAACGTCCTGCACGGTACTCCCGTTCCCGGCGCCAGCCTCTTATTGTGATACGGAGACACCGCCCCGGGCATAAGGTTTTTTGGAAATTTCCTTTGCAGGCCAATGGAACGTTAAGATGGTTAACAAGACGTAAACGCTTTTAAAAGAGAGGAGCTGACCGGACGGACGCAGTCTTCCTGTCATCTTCTCATGGATACAAAACACGACCGGGGTCACGATGTCTCCGGCATCACAGGGAAGAAGAGGTGCTGAAATGCTTCTGGAAGGGTCGTGCCATTGCGGCAAGGTCAAGTATCGGGTCCAGTCCCACACGCCACATCCGTTTTCGCGCTGCCATTGCTCCACCTGCCGCAAGCTGAGCGGCGGGGGTGGATACGCGATCAATATCATGGGGGATGCAGACACGCTGGAAATAGAAGGCGAAGAGCATATCAGCGTATACCGGTCCGCCTTAAACGACCGCGGCGTCTACGAGGAAGACGGGCTGGGATATTCCCGCCGTCATTTCTGCAAGCATTGCGGAACGATGTTGTGGAACTTTAACCCCCGCCATGCAGCGTGGGTCTACCCGTTCGCGTCATCCATCGACACAGACCTGCCGTCCCCTCCCGAAATCCGGAACACAATGACGGCATACCGGGTTTCCTGGGTCGACATTCCGGATGGCGAAAAGCAGTACCCGCAATATCCTGACGAAAGCATTGAGGACTGGCACCGCAATCGCGGTCTGTATGAAGAATAATCAGAGCGCCGCGAAACCGGGGCGGACGGTTTAGCTCGGGCGCTCAGGCAACCGAAGGGAATTCCGCCTTCCACTGGTCCATCGGCTTGAATGTCGGATCGGCCCGGCATTTATCCTCGGTGGCCTTGAGAATTTCCTCGTTCGACTGCGAGAAATTGAGCGGCTTGGCGTGGGGCTGCGCGATATACCAGGGCGTCGCCATATAGACTTCCATCCTGTTCCCTTCCGGATCCGGGAAATAGACCGACAGAGCCGATCCGTGATTGATGGGCGTGATGCCCTCAACCCCGAACTCGACCGCAGCATCGTATGCGGCCCTTACCTGTTCGATGTTTTCGACCCGGAAGGAAATCTGGTTCACCGGGCTGACATTCCCGTCAGGACGACCGGTTGCAAGCACAATCTGATGATGTTCCTCGGGATCCCTGCTCAGGAATACGAGTTCCGCCCCGGACCGCATGGCCGATCCCCGGTCGGTGATCCGGAACTGCATGAGATTGGTATAAAAATCGAGCATTTTTTCGAGATCGGTTACATACAGACCGATATGGCCAAATTTCATTTCGCTCGGAACTGGCATGCTGCTTTCCTTCCCTGTCCACAGCGGCATACTGCCGCCTTAATTTTCAATTAAGGAATTTCATCCATTCTAGCGGCCTGTCAGGATGAAAACTAGGATATCCACGATGGCCGAACATGAAAGCGAACTCGTAAGCCGGCGCCTGAGTGACAGGATTATTTCGGCGTTCGATCTCGCCGCCGAACAGAACAATGTCGATGCCGCAGGCAAGCTGTATCAGGCGCTGGAGATCGTCCTCAGCCACCAGGGCGGCCACGGCAATCGCGACAGGCGCGAAGATGTCGAAAACATTCGTATGGTGGGCAACCGTTATCTGGACCTGAAACGCGCCGACGAAGCAGCCTGACCCGGCTTCTCTCCGCTACGACGTACCTCATCCGCCCCTGCATCGCCGCCGCTGACCAACACGTCGAAGACGAACACTTCGAGTCAACTCGCTCACTGACGCGGACGGTCTTCAGAGGCGGATGCTTCGGGAATCTCCGTCTGTTTCACAAGCCGGTGCTGCTGGGCCTCGTCGGGCGCCTCAAAGCACTCGGCTTCTCCAATCGTCTCGTAACAATAGATCTTCGGCGCGGGTATCTTGCGCGATTCCAGCCACCCATTGCGCGTCATCCGCGCTTCGGTCCAGCCGAACTCCTTTTTCATTTTGACGAGATAGGGGTTTTCGCAGGCTGACAGCAGGAACAGAGCTGTCAGGCATGCGATACCTTTCGGCAATGCACGAAAAATCCGTACCATAGTATCTGCCTGTGACCGCGATATACGGTCGCAACGGTAGCAAACGCGGCTTAACTCACGATTAACAGGTTAACGTCGCACCGTTACCGGTCGGCCAAAACATCGAATACATCGCCGCCATTGGCGACGCCTTCGATATGGTGTCGGTGCCAAAGCGCATAGAACAGTAGCACCCAGGCGGCAAAACCCTGACGCCTGCTGCCCTTTTTGAAGATATTCTCGACTGCGGCCGGATGGCACAGGTCGACAATACCGGCCTGGCGCGCGACGAGCGGGCCTAGCGCGTCGCCGCGACGCAATATCCATTCTCCAACCGGAACGGTGAAACCCTGCTTGGGTGAAAACGGCTTTGCTTCGGGCAGCGACCGGTCGAGCCAGCGGCGCAGGATCCATTTCCCGACCCGTCCCTGTATTTTGAGACTGTCCGGCAGCCGGAACGCGGCATCGGCAACGGCAGGATCGAGCATCGGCGTCCTCCCCTCAACGCCGTAACGCATCAGGCAGCGATCCAGCTTTATCAGCAGATCATGCGCCAGCCAGTCGGCGCAATCCGTCGCCTGAGCCGCCTGCAACGGGCTGCGTCCTTCAGTCCCGGCAACGGTTTCGCTCACGGCAAGGCCGCTACGCCAGTCTCGTGAATCGTCGCGCATGACGCCGAGCCCTTCCAGCGCGCCGCGCGACCGCATGGCGCGGCGGAACTTCCACCAGGGTCTTGTGGCGGACCGGTATCTTCCGTAGCCGCCGAACATCTCGTCGCCGCCTTCGCCGCAAAGGATCACCTTCCGGTCGAGTACCGCGGTCTCGGCAAGCTTGCAGGTCGGAAGTTCGGCGTAGTCGGCAACCGGGTCGTCGACCGCACGCGCCACCATGGGCGCATAATTCCAGAAATCGGCTTCGCTGAAATCGACCTCGACATGATCGGCGCCGACCGCACGGGCGATCTGGCGCGCCCTCTCGCGTTCGTCCGCCGCCCGGGTATCCGAAAAGCCAATGGTATAGGCCCGCACCGGCCGGTCGCTGAGCCGGGCCATGAGCGCCAGGACGGCGGATGAATCGACTCCGCCCGACAGGAACATCCCGTAAGGCACATCGCTGCGCTGGTGAACTTCAACGCTGTCGGACAGGGCTTCGTCGATACGGACGAGAGCCTCGCGTTCGCCGATGTCCTCCGGGCCTCCCGCCGGAAGCGCTTCCCGGCGCCGGCGCTGCGCGATGCGCCCCGATTCCACCACAAGCGTTTCACCTGGAAGAACGCGGAAAATACCGGACAGAACGGTTTCCGCACCGGTTGAAAACTGGAGCTGCAACAGCTCGGCTGCGGCCTGACGACGAACCACTGGCTCAACCAGGCCTGAGGCGATCAGCGCCTGCGGTTCCGATGCGAAGGCAAACCCGAACGGGCCTTCCGCGTAGTAGAGCTGCTTGATGCCAAACGGATCGCGCGACAATACGAGCCGGCGCGTCCCTGGATCGTGGATCGCCAGCGCGTACATGCCGCGAAGCGCATCGACGAAATCGAGCCCGTCACGGCGGTAAAGATGCAACGCGACTTCGCAGTCAGAGGACGTTTTGTAGTCGAATTCCGGATTGGCCTGCCGGAGCTCGAGATAGTTGTAGATTTCCGCGTTCGCGACCAGCGCAGCGCCGTCATCAAGCACGAAAGGCTGACCGCCCGTCTCGAGATCAATGATTGAAAGACGCCGATGCGCCAAGCCCACCGCCCCGGCGAAATGCTCGCCCTCGCCATCCGGTCCGCGATGGATAAGGGCATTCTGCATCGCCTTGACGGCCATGCGGTCGGGGGTGGTGCCCGACGAAGTCATGATGCCCGCAATACCGCACATCAGCTGGAAAGCCTCTCGAACAGCTCGACATAGCGAGGGACGATCTTCTCCTCCGTGAAACCTTCCTCGTAGCGTTGGCGTCCCGCTGCGGCCAGTCGCACCGACATGTCTTTGTCTTCGACCAGCGCACGTATAGCGGAGGCCAGCGCAGCGGGATCATCGACCGGAACCAGAAGGCCGTCTTCTCCGTCGGCGATCAACGAGCCGGGTCCCTCGGAATCTGCCGCGACCATGGGCGTACCGCTCAGCCAGGCCTCGATAACGATATTCCCGAACGGTTCGTGTCGCGACGAACAGACGAAAATATCCGCCGCTGCGAAAAGCGGCGCGGTGTCCTGTACCCAGCCGAGGAAACGAACCCGGTCGGCAACGCCCGTCGCTTCAGCCTGCGCCTTCAGATCGCTCTCCAGCGGCCCCGCGCCCCCGAGCCACAAATAGCAATCGGGCAATCGGGAAAGGGCCTCGATCGCAATGTCGAACGCCTTGTTTTCATGCAGCCGGCCGAGCGCGAGAAGGAGAGGCGCATCTTCCGGCGTATCGTACCTGTCGCGGGCGACCGGGTCCGCCCGCCGGTCGGGAACGAAATTCGGGATCGCATCGACCCGATCCGCGGGCCAGCCACTGTCGAGATAAAACCGCACAAGATCCTCGGTCGTGACGACGAGGTGATCGCAGGCGCGGTAATATTTCGGAGCGTAGTACCCGCGGGGAGATCCTACGTGGATAAAGGTCTGTCCGGCCCATCGCGCCGGGCAGAAGGAAGTGGCCCGGTTCATCCAGCTAAGGACGATATCGGGCGCGCTATCGGCTATTCGTTTCCGGATGGCTCGGCGCGTCGAAAAATCCAGCAGACCGCCGAAAGGAACGGTCGACACGGCTACCCCGGCACCCTGGAGCATTGCCTCTCTCTCAACGGACGGTCGCAGAACGACATGCTGGTCGATACCGGCATTTTGCAAGCCGATGGCGAGACGTCCGAAGAACGTCTCTGCTCCGCCCTCCGTCGCACCGGCCATGAGCTGAAGGAGCCTCACGAGGCCGCCCCCGCGGCAGGAATCAGTTTCTCGAACTCGGCAGCCGCCTCGTCCCAGCCCCAGCTTCTCTGGCGTGCAATCGCCGCTTCGCTCTGCGAGCGCCACAGCGCATCGTCGTTGAGAAGTCTAATCGCGTAATCCACGAACGCATCGTCGTTATGGGCGACAAATCCCGTCTCGCCGTTCTCGATCCGTTCCGCCACGCAACCAATATTGCACACGACGGCCGGCACGCCCATCGCCTGCGACTCGCCGACCGCCAGGCAGAACGTTTCGCCGGGATCGCCGCGATAAAGCAGGGCCCGCGCTCCACCGAGCGCAGCCGCAAGTTTCTCTTTCGCGACCGGCTCCTTGAGAGCCACCCCCCTCCCCGACAGCGCCTGAGCCTTCTTCAGGATCGGCTGCATGGCGTCCGCGCGCGCCGCCCCAAACGAACCGTAAGTCGCCATACCGGAATAGACATGAAGTTCAGCCTCCGGACAGGCGGGGTAGATACGCTCGACCCAAAGATCGAGCAGCCAGCCGAGACCCCGCAACGGGTTTGAGGTAAAGATCGCCGCCTTCGGCAAACCTTCCGCACGCGTTGACGTTCTAAAGGTTTCCGATATGCCATAAGGAATAATGCGTCGTTCGCCTGCCGGGGCCCAGTCGGGATACGTCGCGGCGTGGTAGTCGCCCGAAAAAACAATGGCGGGACGCCGCAGCCAGAGTTTCCAGAGATAGCGGAACTTCAGCAGGTAGCGCGCCGGATTGTGGATCCAGAAGACGCATGACCGGGCGTTCGGGACAAGACGGATCAGCCTGTCACTGCGATTGGCGATGTAGAGATCGGCCCTGTCCGGCGTTCCTTCAGAGAGCGGCCTCCAGGCGACGCCTGCGTGTTCCATCGCCCGGTCGCACATATTGTGCACGCTTACGCTATGACCGCGCTGCGCAAGAGCCTCCGCAAGCGACAGGAATGCCGTTTCGGCGCCGCCAAGCGGCCCACGCTCCAGCGACAGCCCGTCAAAGGAGATACCGTCATCGGTCATTACGATATTCGCCATCAGACGCCGCCCGTCCGTGCCTTCATCGCCGACGGCAGGAGATCCAGAACCGCGCGCTCGACGCTATCGACCTTCAGGCTTTCCATCAGATTGTCGGTTTTTCGGTGATCAAAACCGGACGCACCGACGATGTCTTCGTATGGGACTTCCGAAGAAGCTACAGCGCAATGATCGCCCCACGGCCCGTACCGCGCCGGAGGGCTGGGGCCGAACAGCCCGACCGTCGGCACGCCGGCAGCTGCCGCCATGTGCATCAGACCGGAATCGTTCCCGACGAACAGGTCGCACCGGGCAAGACAGGCGGCCGTTTCCTCCAGCGATCGATTGCCGACGAGATCAATGGTTTTCTCACGCGGCAGAAGATCAAGAAGCGGCGTCGCGATGTCGCGTTCGCCTGGACCTCCGAACACGGCAAGCCGCGCGCCGGGCATACACCCGTCGTCAGCTGTGAGGCGCCCGGCAAGTCCGGCGAATTTTTCCGCCGGCCAGATCTTGGGCAGCCAGTTCGCCGTCGCTCCATACCCGATGAGCGGCGCTCCCTCCGGCATCGCCTGCGACGCCTTTTCCCGCGCGGCATCCGAAACCCAGAGGGTCGGCGCGGGCGGCGGATTCAGGTCGAACAGAGCGCCCAGTTCAGCGACACGATGCGTCGTCATGGAGGCAGGTCCGGCCTTGAGAATCTTTCGCGCACGCGTGACCAGCAGCCAGGCGAGCGCAGACGCTCTCAGATCCACGACAAGATCCCATCTCGTCCCGCAGACCTTGCTCCAAAGGGAAAGCCAGTGTCCTGCCAGGGCGCGCTTGGCCAGCGGGATGACCCGAACGACTCCGGGCGCGGAGGCGAACAGAGGCGCCGGCAGCGGTCCGCAGGCAACAGTTACGCGGGCGCCGGAATAACGGGACAGGAGATACGACAGGATACCGGTCGAAAGAACCGCGTCGCCGATGCGTGTTGAGGTGACAAACAGAATATTCATGCCAAAAATCAGCGCGCGCCGTTCCAAGCCGATCAGGATACGAAAATCGAAGACATTTCCATATCTTGTCTCTGCGCAACCGTGATACCACCATAGAACGGGTAGCCATAGGACGGAAATCAATGAACCGATTCGTATTCGTCGGGGACCGGGGGTAAGAAGCGATGGCGCTTTTCTGCGAACTGGAGACCCGAGCGCTTCTGTCCCTCTCCGGAGAGGACGTTATTCCCTTTCTTCAGGGGGTCGTGACAAATGATGTCGAACCGCTGATGGACGGCCGCTCTGTTTTTGCCGCTCTGCTGACCCCGCAGGGAAAATACCTTCACGACTTTATTCTTGTCCGGAGCGGAGAGCTCATTCTGCTCGACACCAGGAAAGAGCGGATCGACGATCTCAAACGACGGCTATCGATGTACCGGCTGCGCGCGAAGATCGATATCCGGGATGTGACCGAAGATATGGCGGTTTTTGCCCTGTTGGGCGACGATGCTTTTGAGGCTGCCTCGCTCGACGGAGATGCCGGGCTTGCCTGCGAGCGGAATGACGGGGTGGTGACGATCGACCCACGCCTTCGCGCACTCGGGCTTCGCGCGATTCTGCCCCGCGCGCTGGGCGCCGCCCTGCTGACCGATATCGGCTTCACACCGGCATCCAGCAAAGAATACGACGCCCATCGAATTGCACAGGGCGTCGTCGAGACCCTGCAGGCAGAAGCGATCTATCCGCTGGAAGCCGGCTTCGACGAGCTCAATGGCGTTTCCTTTACCAAGGGCTGTTATGTCGGTCAGGAAGTAACCGCCAGGATGAAGACCCGCAAACTCGTCCGAAAGCGCATTCTTCCGATGACCATCGACCAGGGCAGCCCGTGCGGCAGCGTAACGCTGCAGGGCGCAGCCGTCGGCGAGATGATCGAGAGCACCGAAGGAGCCGGGCTCGCGCTTGTCCGGCTTGAAGATGCCGATCGGATTCTGGCTGCCGGCGACGCCCTTTCCTGTGGAGAATCCCGCCTTCTCGCCACCAGACCGGACTGGATGAATTTCTAGCCCCGATACAGGCGCCGTTCGTGCGCCGAAGAACAGCTCTTAACCGTTTCTATACCACCCGCTGGTATGTCTGGTGCGGCATACAGCTTGCCTGCCGCAACCAGCGGCCCCGTTGAGAGACGCACCCATGTTCCGATCCCGCAAGGCGACTGCGCCGAAGACTGAAGAACCTTTCCGCCCCCTTTGCTATGCCGATGTCCAGCCGATACCTCCCGAAGGAAGCCCGGACGTCGATATTCCGGCTTCGGACGACGACCGGCAGACCGATATGACGAACGACGCCCTCCCTTCCGATCCGGACGGCGCACAGGGAGCGGACGTCATGGCCCAGATGGCGATGGCGAAGAAATACGCCGTTGAATCGAACCGTATACCGGAAGAAGCCGTTTCCAACCCTTTGCCGGAAGATCCTTCGAGGCTCTATATCGGCGGCGACATACGCATGAAGGCAGAGGTCGAGGCCTGTGGCGTTATCCAGGTCGACGGTCATATCGAGGCATCTGCTACCTGCCGCGAACTGAAGGTTGCCACAACCGGAACGATGATCGGCAACCTCACCGTCGACAGCGCCGAAATCGAGGGCACGTTCGAGGGGACGCTCACTGTTTCCGGCAAGCTCACAATCCGGTCCACCGCGCACGTGACCGGCGACATCAAGTACGGGAGCATCGAGGTTGAGAACGGCGGGCATCTGTCAGGCCTGGTCGGAGAAGCGCCTGCGAGCGCCGGAGAAGCCCAGCCGGTACCGTCGGCGTCGAGCGAGGTTCCTACGAACCCGCCTTCCCAGAACGCCCGGACTCAGGATGAGGCGGCGGAGAGTGGAGCCCAGCCGGGAAATAATGGCAAAACGCCGCCGAGCAGACCGCTTGGCCCTCTGAAACTGAACCTGAAAAAGGCAACGGACGGTGAAAAACTGGAGAACGCGGGCAATCAGCCTACCCCTCCGGCACCTGTGGCTCAGCCGGAAATGCCGATCTGACCGGAAGATCTATTCGACGGGTTCGAGGCGCAACAGCTTGCCGGGATCGTCGTCTATCGCCAGGTAGACAAACCCGTCCGGCCCGGTACGGACATCGCGAATGCGTCCGACCGCGTCCTCGAGCAAGCGTTCTTCGCTTTTGACCCGGTCGCCCTCCAGCTCGATCCTCACCAGCAAATTTCCTGCCAGCGCCCCGACGAACAGGCTGTTTCTCCATTTCGGGAATTTATCGCAGCGATAGAACGCCATGCCCGACGGAGCAATTGACGGCACCCAGAAATATAGCGGCTGCTGCATGCCAGGAGACGACCGGCCGATCCCGATCCTCGACCCGTCATAATTGACCCCATGGGTGATTACGGGCCAGCCGTAGTTGGCACCCCTGCGGATGATATTGATCTCGTCTCCACCGCGTGCGCCGTGCTCGTGAGTCCAGACTGCGCCGGTACGCGGATTGATATCCATGCCCTGTGGATTGCGGTGACCGTATGACCAGATTTCGGGGCTGGAGCCGGTGTCGCCGGCGAACGGATTGTCGGGCGGCACCGAGCCGTCATCGCGCAGACGGATCACGGAGCCGGAATGATCGGCGAGCCGCTGGGCGCGCGGCATATCGCCGCGGTCGCCCGTCGTCAGAAAGAGGTACCCCTGCCTGTCGAACGCCATCCGCCCGCCGAAATGGCGCCCGCCATAAGCGCCGGGCGCGGCGTGGAAGATCTGCCTCGCCTGGGTAAGCCTGTGCCCGGAAGTATCGTACTTGAATCTTGTCACACGGGTATTGATGCCGCCGGAACCCTCCGCAGCATAAGATAGATAAATCCAGCCGTTAGAGCCGTATTTCGGATGCAGCACGACATCGAAAAGACCGCCCTGCCCGCCGACCGCGATATCCGGCACACCCGCAATCGGCCTGGGATCGAGCTTGCCGTCCCGGACCAGCCGCAGCTGCCCGGCCCGTTCCGTCACCAGCATTCCGCCGTCCTGTAAAAACGCCATGCTCCACGGGTGGTTCAACCCGTCAGCAACCACCACAACGCGGAAATCATGCAGTTCCGATTTAACAGTCTGCGCCGGCACATCGCCGCCATTGCAGGCTGCAAGGAAAAGGGACGCGACAATCAGAGCAAGAAGACGGCGGGTCATATGGCCTCCAGGGATAACCGTTTCCCGACTAACATTTGACGTTCGCGAAAAATTTCAAGCCGGACCCGATACGCCAGGCGTCCGCCCCCTACAGAATAAAACTCACCGCCCCCAGCGGACCGAGTTCGGTCGGGTCGAGAATCGCCCGACGTTCGGCAATTCTGAGTCCGTCGGATGTCGCCTTCAACCGGTAGCGATAACGACCTACATACATTCGAAGCGGCGCGCCGCGCTTGTAGCGATAAACCGTAAAATTGGCTGAGACGGAAATCTCGTCGGCATCGCGCTCCAGGATCCGCACATTAGCGATCATTCGGCGCGTCCGGCTATGCGGAAACTCGGCATGCGCCTCGGTATCCTTGAGACGCTTTACGCGCGCGCGAATACGATGAATATCGTCGGCAATGGTAAACAGCGCGTTGCGATGATCGCTGTCCGGCGCATCATTCGAGGGCACGAAATAACCCGCATCCTCGGTCAGCAGGTCGAGCCACTCGTCGAGCCTCCACTCGTCGAGAAGCGCCGCCTCCTCGAACAGGAAGTCTTCGATATCGGTGCGCGTAACGGATGCCGCGTTCATAAGGCCGCCATCATCAGCCGGTTCCATTCCCGCCAGAAGGCGCGGAGATGCTCCTCGTCGGTATTAAGCTGTTCGCCTTCCTTGTTCATACCGCGCGACATGACCGACCATTGCGCCTCTTTCCAGGTGGCGAGGCCCGCCTGAACCGATTCCAGCGCCTCAACGTCATCCGGCGTCGCAAAACCGCCCGGCCCGTAGAACGTGAGGAAACTGTCGAGGCGGCGCGCCCGCGCGCTTGCCGACTCCTCGACCGGTCCCAGCGCCCAGGCCGTGACCCGCATCTGATCGACCGCCACCGGCCAGAACGCCCGGATGGTCACAGACGAACCGTCATTGATGACGAGGTTAGGGAAGATCACCAGGTTGCGGTTGGTGTCGGCAACGCGCGCCGCGCGCTCTTCGCCCAGCCTCCCGATCAATTCCTTTCGGATTGTCTCGATCTCCGGCTTGGCCTCTTCGCCGTATATCGAAATCCACCGCGCCACCGGGCGGCCTCGGAAATTGATATTGTCGATCACCGCATGACCGTTTCCCAGCCCCTTGCCGATGCCTTTCGACGGCAACAGAAGACCCTGGCCCGCCGGTGGCTCGACCGTAACGCCGGAATCCTTCATGTAGTCCAGCCAGGTCTTGTGGGTCGTCAGCAGGTGGTAGTCGTCGAACGAGTTCTCAACCAGCAGCTTCCAGTTGGCGCGGATATCATATTCCTGCGTTCCCTGGACCACTTCCATCGACCGGGTCGGCGACTGGTCGACGATCAGATCGATATATTCCTTCGCACCTGCCAGATAATCTTCCAGCGGCGCGGCGGCAGGATTGAAGGACACGAACCAGAACCCGGCATAGGAATCCACCTGCGGCGGCTCAGCAAGAGCGAATTCGTTCTTGTCGAATCCCGGCGGATAGGAGTCTTCCCCCGGAACGCCAACCAGCTTGCCGTCCCGATCGTAGGACCAGCCATGATAAAAGCAGTTGTAGCGCCGCGTATTGCCGCAGGGCTCGCGGCACACCTGCGCTGCGCGGTGCTGGCAGGCATTCAGAAAAACCCTGATGTCGCCCTTGCTGTCGCGACAAAAGATTACCGGCCGGCCGCAAACGTTGCGGGTGACGAAATCGCCGGGTTCGCGGATTTCCGATTCGTGGCCGCAATAGATCCAGGACTGTTCGAAAACCGCTTCGCGTTCCCGCTCGAAGACATCGGGGTCCGCCAGCGTTCGCCGGTTCAGCCGGAACGTCATGTTTTCGGGGTCATCGACGATATAGGGCGTCTGGGTGACGGTATCGGGCATAGGTCCGGTCTTCCTGTGGGTTGGGAGCATTATAATTGCTCGCGGGGGCTCCTCAAGCACCAGCCCTGTTCCGGATGGAAATTCCATGTCAAATTTCGGACATGGAAAACACAGACAACATCCCAACTCCCAATTCCGTTCCCGCCGCCGACGACAACCGGCGCGGGCCCGAAGACCTCCGCGCATGGATCGAGGCAGTAGAGGCCGATGGCGGACTACATCGCGTGACGGCGCCGGTTTCCGCACACGAGGAACTCGCAGCGGCGACTTACATGGTGGCGCAGGACGAGGACGCACCGGCATTGCTGTTCGAAAATATCGCCGACGACGAGAGCGGCACCAGCGTGTTGTCGAACATGCTGGGCTCCAGCCGCCGGCGGTTTGCGCTCGCCGTGGGAATCGACCCGGATCTCTCCACCCAGGAAATGATCGGCGCCATGCGCCAGCGGGCGAAACGGCGGCTCGCGCCGGACCATGTGCCGGTCGACCGGGCGCCGGTAAACGAGATCGTCCTGACTGGCGACGATATCGACATGACAAAGCTGCCCGCGCCGCGCTTCTGGCCGCGCGACGGCGGCGACTACATCGGTACCGGCGACATTACCTTTACCCGCGATCCCGACTCGGGCCGCATCAATGTGGGCTGCTACCGACAGATGGTTCAGGGTCCGAGACGAATCGGCATGTACTGTTCGCCCGGCAAGCACGGGTTGCTCGACCGCGAAGCCTGGTGGGCGCGGGGCGAACCGTGCGAGGTGGTGGCCGCCTACGGAATCGACCCCGTACCCTTCATGGTCGCGGCGCAATCCTACGACTCGAACGTATCCGAACTGGACATCATCGGCGGCATTCTGGGCCGTCCGATGGAGCTAACGGATGGGGTGGCGGTATCCCTGCCGATCCCGGCGCGCGCCGAAATCGTCATCGAAGGAACGGTCGCCCAGGGCGATGTCGCGCTGGAAGGGCCGCTGGGCGAATTCACCGGCTATTACGGACGGCCCGAATCCGACCAGCCGGTGATCGAGGTCAAGGCGCTGCATATGCGGCGCAACCCGATCCACACCGCCGCCCTGATGGCGGACTACCCCGCCTGCGAAATCGGTGCCTACTACGCCATCATGCGCTCTGCCGCGATCTGGGAAGACCTTGAACGGTTCGGCATTCCAGGGATCGAGGGCGTCTATACCCATCCCGCCGCTGCGTCCGGCTGGGGCATGACGGTGGTATCGGTGCGCCAGCGTTACGCCGGCCATGTCGCCCAGGTCCTCGCGTCGGCGGCGCAGTGCCCAGCGGGCGCCTACTATTCGAAATGGATTATCGCGGTCGATCACGATGTCGATCCCGCCGACATGAACCAGGTCATGTGGGCGATGTCGACCCGCTGCCACCCGAGCGAGGATATCGATATCCTGCGCAAGACCTGGTCGACCGGGCTCGACCCCAGCCGGTTCGATCCGGAGCTACGGCCCTACGGGTCGAAGGCGCTGATAGACGCCTGCATTCCGCATATCCACCTGAAGGATTATCCGGTCCGGACCCTCATTCGCCGTTCCGCCCACGACCGAGTCGCGGAACGTTGGGAAGAGCTGGGCCTGCCGGGTTCGCCGCCCGATGTACGGGCGCTGGACGACATCGAGGGTTAGGGAAGTTTTCCCGGTCGCCTCAAAGGCACAGCCCGGGCTTGCCGAGCGCTTCTTCAAGGAGCTTGCAGGTTACGATATTAAAGGCCTCGTCGACCGTATCGACCTTGTGCAAAAGGTCGACATCGTCCGGCGAAATGGTTCCGTACTCGACCAGAACATCGAAATCGAGGAACCGGTCCCAGAAATCCCGCCCGTACAGGATTATCGGCAGCGATTTCCTGATTTTTCCCGTCTGCACCAGAGTCAGGGACTCGAAAAGTTCGTCCAGCGTTCCGAACCCGCCCGGCATCAGGACGACCGCTTTCGCCATATACAGAAACCAGAACTTCCGCATGAAGAAATAATGGAACTGAAAATCAAGCCGCCGCGTGATGAAGGGGTTGTTTTCCTGTTCGTGGGGTAGCGATATCCCGAGGCCGATATTCACGCCTTTGGCTTCCGACGCGCCGCGATTGGCGGCTTCCATTATTCCCGGCCCACCACCAGTGCAGATAACGAAGCGGCGTTCCGTCTGATCCAGCTGTTTCGACCAGTCGGTCAGGCGGAAGGTCAGGTCGCGCGTATCCTCGTAGTAGCGCGACATGCGAAGGTCGCGTTCCGCAAGCGATACATCGCCATTGCCTGCCTTCGCATCCGCAACAGCCTTTTCCGCCGCCTCGCGGGATTTTATCCGGGCCGAACCGAATACAAGGACCGTATCCCTGATATGGCTGTCCTCGAACCTTTCGAGCGGTTCCAGATACTCCGCAAGAAGGCGGAGCGGGCGGGCGTCCGGCCCCTCCATAAACTCCAGGTTTCGATAGGCCTTTTCCGCCTGTTTTCCGGATTTTTCGCGGTCAGCCACCGACCTTTCCTCCAAGCGCCGTGCGAGCCGCATCCGGTATCGGGGTCGAGGAAAAAGTCGACGGGTCCGCCGGGTCCCCCTTGCACCAGACGCGTTTTTCCCAGCCTTCGGCCGCGATACGATCGCTGTTTGTAAAGATGTGGCTGACCGTAAAGGAACTGGTACCCCACTCGGACACGAAACTCTCGACGGACAGCAAATCGCCGAATTTGCTCGGCGACCGGTAATCGGCATGAGCCGACAGAATAGGGATGCCGAGCGCACCCCAGTCTTCCTGCCATTTTTCCCACTCGATGCCGGCAGCCTTGAACAAATAGTAAGCGCTCTCGTCCATCCAGCGAAAATAGTTGCCGTAGAAGGTGATGCCGGCGGGGTCCGCATCGGTCCACAGAACGCGGATTTCGTGGATGTTTTTGAAACCAGGCTCATTGGCCATCAGTCGTCTCCCTCGACGTAACCCTGGCGCCGGTCGTAGTCCCTCGCCGCCGGTTCGCGCTTCGCCGGATCGCCGTACCCGCCTCCGCCGGCGGCTTCCATCAGCATGGTCTCCCCGGCTGCCATCTCGACGCTGGTCGTGATCGGCATCTCGCGTTCGTTTTCGGTCCGCGGATTGACCACGAAGCGGCTGGGGCTGCCCGACTGGCCGCCGGCAACGCCGCGCGGCGGGCGTTTGGCCCGATCGCCCCGGAAGATAACCAACCCTGGCTCCAGGAGCTCATACTCGCGCCGTATGGCCAGCCCGCCTCGATGTTCGCCGTCGCCGCCCGAGCCAGGCACCATCTCGAACTTCGTCACCCGGCAGGGAAACTCGGTTTCGACGATCTCGATCGGCGTGACGTAGATGTTCGACAGATGCACGGTCGTGCCCGACGCTCCGTCGGAACTCGCCGAACCGCCATAGGCCGAACCGAAAATCTCATACTGGTTGCCGCGCGGCTTTCGTTTCTCGCCTCGCCAGTCGACAGTCAGCCCCCCTCCCGAACCGCCGCTATAGGCAGCTGCGCGATCGGGCACAAACGGGCCGAACGCTTCCAGCAGCATGTCGATCACTGTCATGCAGGTCTTCATGTAGGAACTGCAGGGCGCAGGCGGAATCGGATCCAGCACGGTTCCCTGTTTCAGGCGGATATCGACCGCATCCCGCACCGCATCGCTATAGCGCAGATTCGGATCGATCATGCCGATCAGCACCTGGAAACAGCAGGCCTCGACCAGCGCCCGGCGGATATTGACGGGGCCCTGCCCCTGCGGATCGCTCTCGGTGAAATCGAACGTCACCGCGCCGTCCCTGACCGTCGCCTTCACATGCATGCGGATCGATTTGTTGAAATCGATCCCGTCGCTGTCGAGCCAGGATTCGGCCTCGCGCTCCCCATCCGGCAGGTTCGCCAGTGCGGCGCGGAACTCCACGCCTGCCGCGTCGATCATCGCATCCAGCGCGTCCAGCACGGTCGATGTGCCGTACTCATCGCAGACCTGACGCATCCGGTCGCGCCCGATGAAGCAGCCGGCCACCTGTCCGCGCAGATCGCCGAGCGTAAGCGCCGGCTGGCGGCTGTTGGCGGCGATCAGCCGTTCGGCATCCCTGTTGTAAACGCCCGCGCGCCACAGATGGGTCGGCGGAAAGACGATGCCTTCCTGGAAAATCTCGCGCGCCTGCCCCCAGGTCGAGCCCGGCATTGTGCCGCCGATATCGGCCTTGTGCGCAATCGAACCGGCGAATCCGATAAGAGTACCCGCGCTGAAAATCGGCACGATGACGCCCATGTCAGGCACATGCGGCATCGACCCGTCATAGGGATGGTTGGAAAAGAACACGTCGCCGTCGCGTATCCCGTCTCGCCCGTGCAGTTCGAAGATACGGGCGACGAAATAGCGATAGGCGGTCGCGTGGAAAAACATCGGCGGCGCGACCAGAAGGCGACCGTCCGGGTCGAGGATGACACAGGAAAAATCCCGCGATTCCCGGACGATGGTCGAATAGCCGGAGCGAAAGAAATGATGGTGCATCTCGTCCATCAGGCTGCCGATCCGGTTGCGCAGGATCTGCACAGTCACCGGATCGACGGTGCGTTCGCGAACCCCGTCCATCAGCCTTCCTCCCTTTCGAGCAGCAGATTGCCGGCCCCGTCACGCGCGACGGTCCAGCCGGACGGAACGACAGTCGTCGAATCAAGCTGTTCGACGATCAGCGGTCCATTCAGCGACTCGCCGACCGGCAGATCCTCGCGCCGCCAGATTGCCGCTTCTGCCTCTTCGCCGCGAGAGGAGACAAGAATGCGCGTGCCGCAGGGTTTGCCGCCCGGGCCGCTTTCGCCAGCCGCAACTTCCAGCTTGGGCATTGGCACGACAGCGCGCAGCCGGTAGCTGACGATTTCGACATCGGCGCCGCGGGCGGCATGACCGTGGACTTCCTCGTGACGGATATGAAACCGTTCCTCTAGCGCCTCAAATCCTTCTGCATCGAGCGGCAGATTCAGCCCTTCCAGCGGCACACGCAGCTCGTACCCCTGACCGGCATAACGCAGATCGATCTCTCGCAGGAACAGATGTTCCTCACCCGACAGCCCTTCGCTGGAAAATTCTTCCACGGCACGCGCTTCAAGCGTCCCATAGGCGTCTTCGACATGCGCCGGATCGATCCCGGCAAGGTCGCGCAGATCCGAGCGGACATAATCGTGCACCACGTCAGCGCACAGCAATCCGAAGGCGGAGAACGCGCCGGGATTGCCCGGCACCAGCACACTCGGAATCCCGAGATCCTGCGCCACTGCCGCGGCATGGACCGGGCCCGCACCGCCGAACGGCACCAGCGTGAAACCGGCCAGGTCGACTCCCTTTTTCGCCGCCTGGACGCGTATTTCGTCTGCCATGCGCGCATTGACGACACGCTGAATTCCGGAAGCCGCCGTGCGGAGATCGGCATTCATCGGTTCCGCGACCCGCGCGCGGATCGCAGACTCGGACGCCACCAGGTCGAGGGACACGCGTCCGCCGAGAAAGAAATCGGGATTGAGCGCGCCGGCGACGAGGTCGGCATCGGTTACGGTGGGCAGATCGCCGCCCTTGCCGTAACAGGCAGGCCCCGGATCGGCGCCGGCGCTGTCGGGACCGACTTCGAGCAATCCCGCGGCATTGACCCGCGCTATACTGCCGCCACCGGCGGAAATCGTCGCGACATCGAGCGCAGGCACGGCGACAATTCGGCTGGCGATAATCGCCTCCGCATGCTCCAGCGGCGCACCGTCCTGGATGAAGGCGATATCGCAGCTGGTGCCCCCCATATCCATGGTCACGATGTTGCGGATGCCCTGCTGGATGCCCAACAGATAAGCTGTCCCCTGTACCCCCGCGGCAGGGCCGGACAGCAGAGTGTGGACGGTCTGGCTTTCGGCGTTGGCGGACAGTGGCATCACGCCGCCATTCGACTGCATCAGAAAACGTCGCCTTGTCGTCGCGCCGCGTGCGTCGAGACCGGCGGCAAGGTCGGCGATATAGCGCGCCAGCACGCCGACCAGATAGGCGTTCACCAGCGTCGTTGAATAGCGGGGCCATTCGCGGATACGCGGAAGAACCTCGGAAGACAGGGACACGAAGCTATCGGGCGCGACGTCGCGGATGATCTCCGCGGTACGACGCTCATGAGCGTCGTTCATGAAGGCGAACAGATAACAGGCGGCGAACGAGGAAATGCCTTTCGCCGCAAGTTCCGTCGCCGCCCGTGCGACTGCGTCCTCGTCGAGCGGCGCAAGCTCGTTTCCGAGATAATCGATCCGCCCGCCGATCCCGCGGGTCGTCTCGGGCGGCGCGATATGGGCAGGCTTGGCGAACAGGTGATCGAAAGGATTGCCTTCGTCGCGTGCCTGCGTCTGAACCTCCGTTATCGCGCCGTACCCGTCATTGATCAGGAGGCCGACCGGGTTCCCCTTGCTTTCCAGCAACGCGTTGGTGGTAACCGTCGTGCCGTGGGCGAAGAAGCCGATCTCCTCCGGCGGCACACCGGACGCGATCAGCCGGTCGATCCCTTCCAGAACGCCAAGTGCCGGATTGGCAGGCGTGGACGGGAGTTTCTCTATGCGGATATCGCCGGTTTCCAGATCGTTCAGAACCAGGTCAGTGTGCGTACCGCCGACATCCACCCCCACGCGGAACCGGGGCGTCGAACTGCCATCGCTCATTTCTTATCCCTTTTTGGCGCCAGCCTCGGGCTGAAGTTTGAGGCGAAGGAAAAAGACAGCAATCAGCCCGACAGCGGACGGGACAAGCGTCAACAGGTCGTCCTTGCCAATCCAGACGGTGGAGCTACCGATGACGATGGCAAAGATGAGCAGAGCCCAGCCGAACAATGTGCCGGATGCGCTTCGTCCCATGACCATGGACATCTGTCCGACCAGCAGGCCGGCGACGAAACAGGAAACGGCGACGAGTGTAATTTCAAGCGTCGTTCCCTGCCCCAGAAGCGCCGGGTTGAAGGCCCACAAAAACGGAAGAAGGAACGCTGCCACAGCAAGCTGCAGACCGACCAGACCGGTCTCCCACATATCGCTGTTCGCCATCTGCGCCGCCACCATTGACGCGATGGCGACAGGCGGCGTCAGCATAGACAATAGCCCGTAGTAGAAAATGAACATATGGGCCGACAGGTCCGGCACCTTCATCTCGATCAGCGCGGGCGCAATAATCGAGACCAGCACCACATAGACCGCCGCCGTCGGCATGCCCATCCCGAGCACGATACAGATGAAGGCCGTCAGGAACAGCATGACCAGAATGCCGGCGGACTGCCCGACCTCGGTCAGCACAAGCGAAAGCTGGAAGCCGAGACCGGTCGAGTTCATCAACCCGATAATCACGCCGGCACCCGCGCCGATCATTACAAGCGGGATCAGATTCTCGCCGCCGCCGATGAAGAACCCGCGCCACTCCTCCCTGCTTGGAAGACGCCGGTTCCGGAAGATCATCAGGACAAGCAGAATACCGCAGGAATACATGCCGGCGAGCCCGGCCCGGTAGCCGAGCCCGATCAGGATGTAGATCAGGACACCCAGCGGTACGAGATAGACCCAGCCACCTTTCAGCACTTCCATCGCGTTCGGCAGGTCAGCCTTCGGCAACCCCTTGATACCGAACCGGACGGCGACACCGTCGACCTGCATGAAGAGGACGAGGAAATACAGAATGGCCGGCAGGAGCGCCGCGAGCGCTACGTCGCCATAGGGGATCTCTAGAAACTCCGCAATGATGAACGCCGTGGCGCCCATCACCGGCGGGGCAATCTGACCGCCGTTGGACGCCACTGCCTCAATTGCGGCCGCATATTTAGGCTGGAAGCCCGTCCGCTTCATCATCGGGATTGTCACCACACCGGTCGACATGATGTTGGCGACCGCCGAACCGGAGATCGAGCCAAACGCGGAGGATGCGACAACGGCGACCTTTGCAGGACCGCCGCGACGATGCCCCATGACCGACAGCGCCATATCATTCATGAAGCTCATGGCGCCCGATACTTCCATCATCTTGCCGAAAATAATGAAAGCGAGAACCAGCTCGACGACGATCCTGAGAACGATCCCAGGAACACCGTTGACGTCGGTATAGAGGTATACGAGCGTCTTTGTCGGCGGAAACACCTCCGCTTCCAGAACGCCCGGCAGGTTATCGCCGAGAAATCCGTATATCAGAATCACCCAGACGATGCCGGCGATGACTCCTCCGGCAGCCTTGCGGATACCTTCCATCATCAGAAGAACGGCGATCGCTCCCGGCACCCACATCTCAGGCGGCCGCTCGGCAGCGCGGAGATACCATTCCTGGAGATTATAGGACGCCCAGATCCAGACAAGCGCGCCCGCCAAAGACAGCGCCAGTTCAAGCAGGCCGGCTTTTTCACCATAGGGATATTTCAGAAAGGCCGCGCCGAGCCCGAGACCCAGCATGAAGGTAATGGCCTGTTCGGAAACGAGACCGGCTTCGAAATAGTCGGGGACGGAGAAAATCCAGAGGATTCCCGTCAGCGGCATGGCCGCCAGAAAGGTGCACAGGACCAGATGATTGATCCGGTCGATCATTTCCGGTCCTGTGCGTTACGCGTGACAGATAATACTTACTTCGCTGCTGCCAGAGCCGCTGCCTGCTGCTTCTCGTGGGCCGCGCTCCACAGCTTGACCTCTTTCAGGTACTTAACGACGCCCGCGTGATAGGGGTGCGGGTTGGTCGGCGGGCAGATCTGATCCTGCGGCACGCCACGCAGCGGACCATAGGATTTCTGCAGGCTCTTCCAGTTGGTGTGCAGCGTCTTGATGATCATGTAAGCGTCATCGGCATTCACCGCCTTGCCGGCATTGAGATACGCATCGAACGCGGCGATCCGGGTCGGTTCGGTAAGGAACGGCCTCGTCTTGCCGGGCTTCTGCGTGACGCCGCGCGAACCGGGAACTTCACGGTCCAGGAAAGAGTCCGAACCGCCGGCGCCAAGCGGCAGAATGCGGATGCCGCCGGGAACGCTGGCATGCGCCTTGCGGACCGCCGGCATACCGAGCGCCACGGCCGAAGCGTCGGCGCGGCCTTCGACCACCTTGTTGATGTTATCGACAATACCGCCGGATTTGACTGCGGTAATGTCATTGAGCCCCACACCGCCGGAATGCAGGTAGGCAATATTGAGATTCGTCAGGTTGACGATCGGACCGGTCGTCGTAACGACCTTCTTGCCTTTCAGGTCGCTGACTTTCGTAATGCCGGAGTCCGCCTTCACCATCATACCGTAGGGGATGACCCAGACGCGGGCGATGGCGCGAATATTCTTGAGTTTCTTTTTGAACGGCGCTGTTCCGCGGGCCGCCGCACCCGAGTCCATCGAGTTATTCAGCCCCATGGTGATCTCGCCGGCATTCACAACCGACATATAGACGGTCGAACCTGCATGCGGCTGGGCGGTCGAACGAATCTTGAGCTTCTGCTGGAATTCCTTGGCAAAACCGCTGGCCAGCAGGAAAAACACCGAACCCTGCCGGTTCGAGCCGATGGTAATGCGTTTGAGCTTCGCCTCGGCCGCAGTCGTCACGGCCATCGCGATGGCTGCAACGCCGAAGGCAAGAGCCTTGGTTGTTCGTTTCATATGAAATCTCCCTTGTTGAAATCTATCGTTTCAGTTTGTGCCATTTCACCCAGAGCGCACCCGGTCTGTCAACCGATTGTAAGGCAGTCAGTCGTCGCGCGGGCTTTTTTCAGGCGTCGCCCCAGACCTCGTCAGCGACTTCCATGATCAGCTCCAGCTTGCGTTTCTGATCATCAAAGCTGATTGGGTTTCCGCGCGCTGCGCTGGCGAAGCCGCATTGCGGGCTAAGGCACAGATTGTCGAGTTTCACGTATTTCGTCGCTTCCTCAATCCGCCGCAGGATGACATCCTTCGGGTCGTTTTCTGGAGTCTTGGTGGTGACGAGACCGAGCACGATCACGCTGTCATCCCTGACAAAGCGCAGTGGCGTAAAATCGCCCGCGCGTTCGCTGTCGTACTCCATGAAAAATGCATCGACATCGAACTCGTTGAACAGAGTCTCGGCGATAAAATCGTAACTGCCTTCGGCCAGCCAGGCGCCAGCGCTATTACCACGGCACATATGCATGCTGACGCATACGTTATCCGGCCGGTCGCGCGTCGCATCGCTGACCAGACGCCCCTGAAGCTTGATCTGGTCTTCCGGCTCCAGCCCCTTGCGGCGCGACGCTTCCTGGAATTTGGGATCGCACAGCAGCGCTGCATCGGTATTGTCGATCTGGATATATGTCGCCCCAGCATCGGCGAGGTCGGCGATCTCATCCCTATAGGCCTGCGTCAGGTCGTTAAAATAGTCTTCGAGGTCCGGATAAACTTCGGGATTGACGGCCTCACGCCCGCCGCGGACGAACATCAATGTCGGCGACGGCATGGTGGCCTTGACCACACGATCCGTGAGCGCGCTGGTGAAGAGATAGTCCTGAAGCACGATACCGCCTTCCCGGCGGCCGACCTTGCCATCGGCATGAGCGATCGGCGGCTGAAACCCCGAGACGAAGGTCGCGCCATAACTGCCATCCTGCTTGCGAAGATTGATACCCTCAAAATTCCCGATGGCATCATAGGCCCACGAGCCGCGCCGAAATTCGCCGTCCGTGACGACCTTGAGACCCAAATCTTCCTGAAAGGAAACGATTTCGCGGATGCACTCGTCTTCGATGGCCTTCAGTTCTTCCATCGTGATCGCGCCGGCACCCTGATCGTCGGCAGTAGAGTCGAGCTCCAGGCCGGCGCGGCGGCGCGCTTCCTTCAGTCTCTCCGGGCGCAGGTAGCTCCCAACGATATCGGCCCTGAAGGGCGGCTTACGGTCGGCCATAAAAAATTCTCCCTGATCAAACGATAATACGCCCTGCGGGATAGGCGGCAGCACTTGCCCCGTCAAGGGCGGCGGGGCGATATTGCCTCGAATGACACTCCATGCGATGTGTCTTGGAAACGAATCTGGGGAGGACTCCCATGGCGGAACGCGTAACGGTCACCGCAGCCGATGGTCACTCGTTCGATGCCTGGCGCGCAGCGCCGGAGAGCGAGACGCTTGGCGGTGTAGTCGTGCTGCATGCCGTCTTCGGCCTTACATCGCATATGGGCGATGTCTGCGACTCCTGTGCGGATGAAGGTTTCGCGGCAATCGCCCCTTCGCTGTTCGACAGGGACAAACCGGGCCTCGTCCATCCCTACAGCCACGACGGAGTCGAAGCCGGGAGCAGGAATTACGCGGCGATCGCCGACGATCGGATTCTCGCCGATATCGAAGCCTCCCGCGTTGCACTCGCCGGGTTCGGAAAAGTTGCAATATCGGGTTTCTGCACCGGCGGCAGCTGGGCATGGACGGCTGGCGACAGACTCGCCTTCGATGCACAGGTCAATTTCTACGGCAGCCATGTCGTACAGCGTCTCGACCAGCACCCCGGATGCCCGACCATCATGCATTATGGCGATGACGATTTTGTCGTTCCCATGGCGGACATAGAAAAAATCCAGGCCGCGAACCCGGAAGTAACCATCTTCGTATATCCCGGCGCCGGCCACGCTTTCTTCAACCCGGAACAGGTCGACAATTACCATTCGGAAGCCACCTCACTGGCCTGGCGGCGGTCGCTCGATTTTTTGCGCGAACAGTTCGGCAAATGAGCGTAGGCAGTTTCACCTATCAGGGATTTGCGGCGCGGATACTGTTCGGGCGCGGCACAGTTCATGAGCTGCGCGAGGAACTCGATCACGTCGCGGCCGAGCGCGCCCTGATCCTGACATCTCCCCGAGGCAGAGCTCTGGCAGAAGAATTGTGCGCTGAAATCGGCGGAAACCGGGCTACCGTATCCGACGCCTCCGAACCCAACATGCCGGAATCGGCTTACGCCAGGCTGAAACAGGCGGTCGACGACGCCGGCGCCGATTGCGTGATCGCGCTTGGCGGCGGTTCGCCCATCGGGCTCGGCAAGGCCTGGGCGGCGGAAGCGGAAAAGAAGCTGATTTCGGTCGTCACTACCTATTCCGGGTCGGAAATGGCCAATAACTGGTATGTCGGCGGCGGCGAGACGCGACGCGGCGGCAGCTCCGACGGCGCCCTTCCCGTTACGGTGATCTACGACCCGGATCTGACGCTTGACCTGCCGCCTGCCGTATCTGCGGCAAGCGGCATGAATGCAATGGCGCACGCGACGGAATCGCTCTACGGGCCTGATACAAACCCGGTTATTCAGCGCATGTCGGAAGACGCAATCCGCCGACTGGCGGAGAACCTGCCCAAGATCGCCGACGACCCGTCCGATATCGATGCGCGCACCGAAGTCCTCTACGCAGCCTGGGTAGCGGCCGCGTTCAGGGCGACATCGGGGCTGGAGCATATTCTGGCCCAGCGCGTGCGCAGCAAGTTCTGGCTCGATCATTCGCGCTGCCACGCCATCGCCGTCCCCTACGCCATCGCATACAACCGCGACGCTGCGCCGGATGCGATGCGGGCCATTGAGCACGCAATGGGCACGAAGGATGCCGGGCGCGGTCTCTACGATTTGCTGGTCAGGCTCGGTCTGGAAACGGGATTCGGTGCGGTCGGCATGCCGGAAGACGGTATCGAGGCAGCGGCTGAAACCATTTCAGGCATGGTGTTTCCGAATCCCCGCCCCACCCCCTACGCAGACATTCGCGAACTGGTCTCAGCAGCGCACGCAGGCAAGCCTCCAGCCTAAAGGGAGAAGGCGTTGACGACTTTCGTTCTGGTTCACGGCGCCTGGGGAGGCGGCTGGCAATGGCGCGGCGTCGCACAACGGTTACGCGCGGCGGGACACGATGTTTATATCCCGACACTGACCGGCTGCGGCGAGCGCGGCCACCTGATCGGCCCGGACGTGACGCTGGATACCCATATTCAGGATGTCGCGAGCCTGATCGACTATGAGTTGCTCGACGACATCGCACTGGTCGGGCATTCCTATGCGGGCATGGTCGTGACCGGCGTCGCCGACCGAATGCCGGAAAAATTGCGGGCGCTGGTTTATATCGATGCCGCCCTGCCGAAGGACCGCGAGGCGATGCTTGACATCGTCTCTGCCGAGCGAAAGAAGACGGTTATCGGACTCGCCGAGGAGCATGGCGACGGATACAGGGTGCCGCAGACACTGGTGCTGGAAACCGGGATTGAGAACGAAAAAGAGCGCGAGAATTTTCTCAACCGCATGTGCCCGCACCCGCTGAATGCATTGCTGCAGCCGATCGCTCTCACCGGCGCTTTTCAGACCGTGCCGCGCAATGCCTATATCTTCTCCGCGCGAAACAATTCCCACAAATTCCGTGAATATCGCGACTGGGCGGAAAACGAACCGGGATGGACGGCGGAAACCATGGATACGTGGCATTTCCCGATGGCGACGACGCCGGGCGCCACCGCCATCATGCTGAACAGGCTGGTGACCTGACTGACCGGTCCCGTTAAGCTTCCCGCAGCGAAATTCAGGAGACCGCCATGCGCCTTGGCTATTTCACCATGCCGATGCATCCGATGGGCCGGGACTACACTCAGACCCTCAAGGAGGATCGAGAAACGATCATCCTGTGCGACAGGCTCGGCTATTACGATGCTTTCGTGGGCGAGCACCTGACTGACGACGCCGAAAACATCACCAGCTCGATGCTGTTTCTGGCGACCCTGATCCATCACACAGAAAACATCATCCTCGGCACCGGTACATCGAACCTGACTCATACGCACCCGGTCCTGGTCGCGAGCCACGCAGCGATGTTCGACCATCTCGCGGAGGGCCGGTTCATCCTGGGCGTTAGCCCAGGCACACTGCGCTCGGACCGCGAGGTTCTCGACATCTTCGACGAAGACATCAACAGGATGTTTGCGGAATCGATCCAGGTGATCCTCGAAATCTGGAATCGCGAACCGCCCTATCAGATCGATTTTCCGGATAACCGCTACAAGGTCACAACGGAAAAGACTATCGACTTGCCTTATGGCACGGGCGTAATGCGGAAGCCCTATCAGAAGCCGCGACCTGAGATCGTCGGCACCGTCGTCGCACCGTTTTCCAAGGGCGTCACGCTGATGGGCGAACAGGATTTCCATCCCCTGTCCGCCAACTTCCTGATCGACAAATGGGCGGCGACGCACTGGGCCAACTATGCGGACGGCTGCACCAATGTCGGGCGCGAGGCGAAGGTTTCGGACTGGCGGATCGCCCGAACAATTTTTGTTACCGAAGACGACGACAGGCTCGCGGAAGCCTACGGCAAGTCGGATGAAAACAGCCCCTACCGCTTCTATTACAAGCAGCTTCTCTACAAGCTGACCAAGGGCGGACGGCAGGCTGTGTTCAAACACGACCGCGACGAGCCGGACGAAGCGGTTACGCTGGACCGGGTGCTCGACGACCTGGTGATCTGCGGCTCGGTCAATTCGGTGGTCGATCAGATACTCGCCTTCCAGGAAGTCACCGGTCCGTTCGGAGAACTGGTTGTCGCTGGCATGGACTGGGTCGACGAAGGCCTGACCAAGAAATCGCTTCAGTTGATGGCGGAAGAAGTGATGCCGCGGGTCAACGAAGCGCTGGGCGAAACGGCGAGTGAGGCAGCGGAATAACTGCTTCGCTAATCCTGCTCCTTCAGCCCGTCGACCCGGGCAATGCCATCCGCTACCGGCAGATCGGCAACCTCGTGCAGGATCCTTTTCATTCGCTGTAGCGCGTTTTCGTCATATCCGGCGAACAGACGACCGAGCGCCAACGCTTCTTCGGCCAGTTTATCGTCAGGAAGAACGCGGTTGATTACGCCGAGCCGGAGCGTTTCTTCTGGAGAAAACGCTCTGCCGGTCATGATCATCTCGAATGCCGTCTTGCGGCCCACCTGACGAACCAGGTCAGGGACCACGCCCGCGGCCGTGAATCCATGCCGGATTTCGGGATAGCCGAATGACGCGCTTTCAGCCGCAAGAATCATGTCGCAAGCAAAAGCCAGCGCGCAGCCGCCGCCGAGCGCAAATCCGTTGACCGCGGCCACCACGGGAAGACGCATTTCGCCGATCATGCGGAGCAATTTGCGGAATGCGGCGGAACGCGCCTTCGACAGGCTCGCCGTGTCGTCTTCCCGGTCGCGAAATTCGCGCATGTCGGCGCCAGCGGAAAAAGCCGGGCCCGCGCCGGTCATGATCACCGCGCAGACAGACTCTTCTGCTTCTGCTTTTTCAATCGCCTCGACCAGCGCGAAGGTCAGCTCGGAATCGAGCGCGTTGCGCTTGTCAGGCCGGTTGAACGTCAGAATCCGGACACCGTCGTTGTCCTCGGTGAGCAGGATGGGCTCAGCCATCGGCGTCAGCGAATTTTGAAGACGATCTTGCCGCGCACGTGGCCGGTCGCGCTTTTCTCGTGCGCCGCCGCGGCGTCCCTGAGCTCCATGATCTCGATATCCGGCGGCCAGGCGGTGCCCGCGGCGACCATGTCCGCGATCATTTTCATATGCGCTCCGTCCCGGTCGACCTGGGGTCGCAGATACTGGACGTTCGTTGGCGGCGTAAACCCATCCGGCGTGCGTGTGACATAGACGAACCGGCCGCCTTCTTTCAGCACGTCGAAACTGCGGATATGAACGTCACCGCCGATCGTGTCATAAACCACATCGCAGGGCGGTACGACCCTGGTGAAATCGTTGGCGTTGTAATCGACCACCTCGTCCGCGCCGTGCGATTTGACGTAATCAATATTGTGGGCGCTCGCGGTAGACCAGACGGTCGCGCCGACGCTCCTGGCGTACTGGATTCCGAAGCTCCCTACCCCGCCGGCGCCGGCATGGATCAGCACCGTGTCGTCCTTCGCCACATGCGCGTAGTCGTCGAGCGAATAGAGCGCCGTCAACCCGGTCAGCGCGATAGCTGCAGACTCGACGTGGCTCAGACTTTCCGGCTTGAGCGAAACCTGGTCAGCCCCGATAGCCAGCATCTCAGCGTATCCCCCGTCCCGGCTCTGGGCCCCCACGCCAAACACCTCGTCGCCCTCGGAAAAGCCGGAGACATTGTCGCCGACTCCGCGCACGACGCCCGAGAAATCGACGCCGAGAATATGCGGCATTGTTATGCTGGACGAAGCACGATGCCCGCCCTGCCTGATCTTCCAGTCCACCGGATTGACCGATGCGGCATGTACTTCGACGAGCAGATCGTCGTCGCCGGCGACGGGTTCAGGGGCATCCTCATAGACCAGAACCTCGGGACCGCCATAGTCGGTCATCCTTACTGCTTTCATCTCGTTCTCTCCTGAATTTGAGCTGCCGGAAGAATGGCGCAGATCGGCTTCATAGACCAGCGCGGTTGATCCCTGCGCGTTTCCTGTCAGACTCCGGAAACCAACCGGGAAGAAACAGGAGAGTAGTAATGGATTCGTTACAGGAAGCGCTCAGGGAACTTGTCATCGCCAACCGTATTCTGGCGCGTGAAGGCGTGGTCGACGCGTTCGGTCATGTCAGCGTACGTCATCCCGACAACCCGGAACGCTTTCTGATGTCCCGATCGCGCGCGCCCGAGCTGATCACGCTCGACGACCTGATCGAATTCAAGCTCGATGGCGAAGCCATCGACCTCCGCGACCGTACGCCCTACGGCGAGCGTTTCATCCATGGCGCCGTCCTGGAAGCGCGGCCGGACATCAATTCAGTGATCCACAACCACGCCTATGAGCTGATCCCGTTCGGCAACACCAACACACCGCTCTTGCCGATGATGCATACCTGCGGCGTGATCGGAGCGGACATTAATTTCTGGGATATCCGCGACCAGTTCGGCGAAACCGACCATCTCGTCGTCAATATGGAACAGGGGCGCGACCTGGCGAAGACGCTGGGCGACCGGCGGGTGACGCTGATGAAGCGCCACGGCTGTGTCGTCGCCGGCAGCAACATCAAGGAAGCCGTCAATATCGCCGTCTATCTGCAGGTCAATGCGAAGATCCAGCTTCAGGCCATCGCCATGGGCGGCGCGATCGACAATCTGACCCCGGGCGAGGTCGATCTGTGCACCCAGCGCCAGTTCAGCCCGCTCGGCATGGACCGGGCGTGGGAGTACTGGTCGCTTCGCGCCGGCGCCGACCGGCTGTTCGGCGACTGACCTGTGGCGAAGGCAGACAGGGTCGCGATCGTCGGCGGCGGGCCGGTCGGTTTGACCGCCGCTTGGCTACTCGCCGCGAAAGGCGTACCGGTCGCCGTGTTCGAAAAGGAAGAGTGCGTACAGGAGGATTACCGCGCGTCGACCTTTCACGCGGCCACGCTCGACCTGCTGGAAGGCACCGGTATCACCGAAGCGCTGGTCGAAATGGGCATCCAGTGCCCCATCGTTCAGTTCCGCAGCTGGGACGAAGGCCGCATTGCCGAGTACGACCATTCGGTCCTGAAGAACGACACCAATCACCCCTACCGGCTCCAGTGTGAGCAGTACAAGCTGGCGCAATGGCTGTTCGACAGAATGTCGGAGATGCCCGGCGTCGATCTTTACTATGGTCACGAAGTCATCGGGTTCGACCAGGACGACGATGGCGTCACGATCTCCTCCAGGAGTGCGGACGACGACATGACGTTGCGCGCCGACTACCTGATCGGCGCCGATGGCGGCCGGAGCACGGTGCGCAAGGTGCTCGACATCGATTTCCCGGGGTTCACCTTTCCCGAGCGTATCCTGGTGATGGGTACAACGCTCGATCTGCGCACGGTCCTGCCCGATCTCGCCTATGTGAACTACGTGACCGACCCGAAACATTACGGGCACATTCTGCGCATCCCCAATCTATGGCGCATGAGCCAGCCCTTGTTCGACGACGAGGATTCCGACGAAGTCCTCAGCGACGAGGGCATCGAGGCGCGCCTGCGACAGGTAATCTCCGACCTGAAACTTCCCGATATCAAGGTGCGCGGTATCTACACCGTTCATCAGAGGGTCGCGGAGACCTACCGCAAGGGGCGCGCCTTCCTCGCCGGCGACGCCGCGCATCTCAACAACCCAAAGGGTGGGATGGGGCTCAACGGCGGTATCCACGATGCATGGGACCTGACCGAACGGCTGGGCCGCATCTGGCACGGCGATGCACGGGAGGACGAGCTCGACGGGTACGAACCGCTGCGCCGCAAGGAAGCGATCGAGGACGTGCACAAGCAGACGCAGGCCAATGTCAGCAATCTCAAGGAAGCCGATGCGGACGCGCGACAGGCGCTGTTCGATGAATGGCGCCGCAAGGCCGCCGACCCCGAGGCGCAGCGACAGACCCTGCTGCAAAGCTCAATGCTCGCCAGCCTGAGACGGTGCGGGATGCTGCCGGAGAGAAATTAGGCCAGGTTGATGCTGCCCGAGTAATCCGCGACCAGCCTGCCGTCCGAAAAACCCGCAACCGAGTTCGACTCCAGCCATTCGCGCGAGCCGCGATGGAGGATATGGCGCTGTTTTTCCCACCCCATGAAGTGGGATGCGCCCTTGACCTCGATAAAGAGCTTAGACTCGCTCCCAAGATCGTCGAACAGTTCGATATTGGACGGCAGCAGCCGGTCGTACTCGCCGACCATGATCAGCACCGGGCAGGTGATCTTCGCCGCTGATTTGGCATTCCAGCCCCAGTAGGTCCGGCTCGGTGCCCGCAACCCGCCCGGTCCCCAGGATGCGCCCACAGCGTCCGTGACAACCGTCTGTTTCCAGACGATTTCAGGCACGCCGGGCTCGACCTGGCCTTCCGCATGGACGGTACCCATCCAGCGCTGGTCGATGCCGACGGCGCGGGTCTGGAACGTCATCGGATGGCCGGGTTCCGGAAGCGTGTCGGGGGGATTGTCGGGGTTGCCCCGGTCGTAGCTGGAAGACGCAAAGACAATCAGCTTCGCCACACGATCCTGATGCCGTTGGGTGAAGGTGCCGGTGCGGACTCCGCCGCCGGACCAGCCGATCAGATTGATCCGGTCGACCCCGCGCAGGTCGCAGATGAAATCGACCACGTGCGCGATGTCGTCGGTCTCGGAGTCGCTGGTGACCAGCTTGACCGGATGGGTCGGAGGCATACGTTCCGATAGGGTCAGCGGAATCAGCGCGTCCTGATACTCGGGCGGCAGATTGGCCGGGTTGTCCATCAGAGGCCGGCTGGAATAGCCGTACCCTGTCATGTCCATGGCAAACACGTCGTACCCGTCGGCGGCCAGCGCCTCCATCCAGCTGTAGTCGCGATACTGCAGATCATACCCGTTGACGCACGGCCAGTAGCCGCCATGCACCATCAGGACGATTTTGTCTTCGGGAACGTCCGTACCGGCATGGGCGACGGGCTCAAGCGCCTTCTCGCGGACGAACAGGTTTACCGGCATCCCGGCAATAGCGGGCGCAGTCGAGACGTGATCGACCAGCCGGTCGATGGTCAGGATGTTTTCGCCAGCCATGGCGATAATCGTCTATTGGGGACGCATCGTCTCGAACTGCTCGATATAGGGATCGAGAACCGTGAACGGGTGCTTGCGGGCGGTGAACACGCTGATCGCGGGTTTAAGGTCTCCGACATTGTCGAGCGTGCCGGCCTTGACGTGTTTGACGCCCGGACTGCCGGTACCGATGCCGAAAAGCTGGGAGCCGCAGTTCCCGCAAAACTGCTTGGTCATCGTATTGCCGGCATCCGATTTATGCTGAAACTCCTTCGGAGTCCCCTGGGTGACAACGATGTCCTCTTCCTTGAAGAAGAAATTGGTCGCGTAGCTCGACCCGGTCGCCTTGCGGCAGTCGTCGCAATGGCAGACGGCGGTCCGCACGGGCTCGCCGTTGACTTCGTACTTGATCGCGCCGCAAAGGCAGCTTCCGGTGTAGTTGGCCATTCTAGGGCTCCCTCAATGGACTGGATGCAGAGAGCGTAACCCGGTTCGGAGTATCAGGCGAGGGCCGGTTTTGGCCGCGGACCGATCCGGAAAATCAGCGCGACGATAATCAGGATATTGACGATGTTGAAACCGACGCCGATCAGGAACGGCATCGTGTAAGAGCCGGTCAGGTCGAACAGGTACCCCCCCATCCAGCCGCCGAACCCCATCGCCACCGCGCCGAACAGAAAGATAACGCCGGTTCGCTTTCCGGCCTCGGTAATCGGCAAATGATCGCGCACGGCCACCGCGTAAACCGGGAACAGCCCTCCATAGCCGAGCCCCATGGCTACCGCCACGGCGTAAAGCGCCCATAGATCGCGCACAACCGTAAACAGGGCCAGCATCGCCGCCTGCCCGATGGAGAATACAAGCATCGCGCGCAGCCCGCCCAGCCAGTCGGAAAGCGGGCCCAGCACGGCAGCGCGGCTAATAAAGGCCGCCAACAGCATGACCGACAGGACTTCCACGGCAGTCTCCAGCGGATGGCCGATATCGGTGACAAAGGAGACCAGATGGCCAAGCGGCAGCGCCATCGCCGTGCAACAGCCAATCATGGCGCAGCATAACGTCGACTGGACCGCCATGGTCGAAAGTGGGGCCTTCCGCGGTTTGCTGGAAGTTGCGGCATCGCTTCCACCCGGCGCAGGCGCCGGCGGTTTATAGGCGGGCGGTCGGAACCGCACGGCGAAACAGAGCGGCACCATCACGCAGAAAGCGAAAATGCCGTACCAGAAGAACATGTCGCGCCAGCCGATGGCGAGCATCACCGCACCCATAACTGGCGGCCAGACGATCCCGGCCAGCGCCTGCCCGCTGGACGCGATACCAACGGCGAGCCCTCTTCGCTTGTCGTACCAGCGCGCGACATTGGCGAGCGCCGGCGCAGCGAGGCTGCCCTGCCCCGACAGGCCGAAGAAGAACAGATATATGGCGTAAAGCTGCCAGGCGGAGTCGATCAGGCTACCCAGCAACGCGCCAAGACTAACGCAGATCGTGCCGACGATAGCCGGCACAATATAGCCGTACCTGTCGAGCATCTGGCCCATGATGATACCGCCAATGCCCGAGCCAATGAATTGGAGCGAGAAGGCGAAGGACGGCACCGCACGCGGCCAGCCGAACTCCTGCGCGACATCCTTGAGCGCGACGACGATCAGATACATGCCGCCGGCGCTGACCAGCAGCATCGTCACCGAACCGGCCAGCACCATAAAGCGCCGCCGCGCCAGCGTGCGTTCGTCGAGTTGTTCGGGATCAGAGACCATGGCGGTAGCGCTTACGCCGTTTCACGCGTGAGGGAAACCCCTGCCAGCCTCGCCACGGCGAAAAGCTGCCGCTAGAATACGCACGTCCGCTCATAACACCTTTGTTTTTCCCCGATGATCGACATACCCGCCTTGCGCGCCCGGATGCCGGGCATGGCCCGCGCCCTTGCCGTCGCTATCCCGGCCGGCGCGCTGTTCGACTGGCTGGATACGCCCCTCCCCTGGATGATCGGCCCGATGGTTGCGGTTGCCGCGATCAACCTCATGGGCGTTCGTGTCCACGATATCCCATTCGGTCGGCAGACCGGGCAGGTGTTGCTGGGTTCCGCCGTGTCTATCTATTTCACACCGCCGGTGGTTGCCGCTTTGGGCGCCAACCTGGGCGCGATCGTACTGGCTACCCTGTCAGCCTTCGTGATCGGAGGTCTTGGAGCGGCGATGATCAGCCGGGTGTCGCACATTGATGGAAAGTCCGCGTTCTTTTCCTCGATCCCCGGCGGCTCGATGGCAATGGCGGTGCTGGCAGAAAAGTACGGCGCGCAGGTAGCGCCTGTCGCGGTGACGCATAGCCTGCGAATATCCATCGTCGTGATTGCCGTTCCCTACGCGCTGACCTATGGCGGAATCCCCATCGAGGCCGCTCCCTACAAGCCGCAGCTTCCCTTCGACCCGCTGATCCTCGCCGTCTGGCTCGCCGCCGGCTTTGTCGTCGGTGAAGTTTCGGAACGCCTTCGTTTCCACAACGCCTGCATGATGATGCCGATCTTTATGGGCGCCGCGCTGACGATGAACGGGGTTCAGCTCTCAGCTGTTCCCGAATGGATGACGGATTTCGCGCAACTGCTGTTCGGGCTGATCCTCGGTTCCAGATTCGAGCGCGCGTTCTTCGCCCGAAACAAGCTCTTTATCCCGTCGGCCCTGATCAATTCCGCCTTTATCCTGCTGATGTCCGTGGCCGTTGCGCTGGGGCTCGCCTGGGGCTTTGATCTGCCGATCGCGACGATGATCCTGTCGACCGCGCCGGGCGGTCTGCCTGAAATGACGATAACAGCGAAGGCGCTTCAGATCGGCGTACCGACGGTGGTCGCGTTTCACCTGATACGGGTGATCGTCGTCAACATTGGCACACAGTTCATATACAGCGTGTTCATGGCGATCCGCTCAAGGATGGGGCTCGTTTAGCCCTACCCTTCGCCGAGCGCCCAACCCCATATCGGGAAAATCCGTTCCCAGACCCGCGCCGCGGCCTGCCAGTCATAGAGATCCGGGAGATCCGGGAGATCCGGCAGCCCGCAGCAATAGCCAGCGGCGCCGATCCATCATGCGAGTTCGCGCAGGTCCTCGGGCATCCCCCCATGTCCATTTCGACAATGATCGGAGCAAACGGCCCGTCTTCCTCCGGGTGAGGGCATAACGCCGTCTTCGGTTTCGACGCCGGCGGTTATTTCCCTTATGGCCAGTTCTCCCCTGAGTTTCCGTACCCGAAAATTTCGTGATACGCTTAAACCCGTTCCCAAGGAACGCGTGTAAACCAACGAAGACGAGGAAAACCCCAATGGCTCTAGTCAGCGAAGGGGCACAGGCGCCGGCGTTTTCGGTGAGCAACCAGGACGGCAACGCCGTCTCGCTCGACGATTTCAAAGGCCGCTACGCCCTGCTCTGGTGGTATCCCAAAGCCGATACCCCTGGGTGAACGACCGAAGGAAACGGATTCCGTGATCGAATCCAGGACTTCGAAAATCTGAATGCCGCGATCGTCGGCGTAAGCTGCGATCCCATCGCCGACAACAAGGCGTTTCGGGAAAAATTCAGCTTCCCGTACGACCTGTTGAGCGACGAATCCAAGGAAATGTCGATTGCCTACGGCGCGGCGGAAGCGGATTCGCCGCGCTCAGGCCGCGTTTCGGTGCTGATCGATCCCGAAGGAAAGATCGCCAAGGTCTACGCGACGGTGAAGCCGGCGGAGCATCCCGACCAGGTCCTCGCGGACCTCAAGGCTCTGGGATAAACCGTTTTGGGCTGAGCATCTTCGGATTTTCGACAAAGGAAACCCCGGCGAGGCAAACGCCCCGCCGGGGTTTTTCATTGGAGGTACTCCCTATCTTGGGAGGTATTCTCTATTTGCGGAAAATTACCTCGCGGGCGCGCTTCACCACTTCAGGCGAGGCCGAATCGACAGCCTTTGCCACCAGCTTCTGGATCTCCGCACCCTTTGTCGGAATCAGACGCAGTTTGCGCTTCTTGAGTTCCGCCTCGAACGCCGGGTCCGCGTTCATGGCGTCATAGGCGGCGCGCAGCGTCTTGATCGTATGGGCCGGAACCTTGGGCGGCAGAACCAGACCACGGCCAAGCAGGCCGGCTACCCCGATGAAGTCTACAACCTTCCGATCGAGCGGGTCGGTAACGAGTTCAGAAATCAGCGGAACGCTCTTGGGCAGTGCGGGATCCTTGAACACACCCACCTGAACGACCGCGCGCGCAAACGGCTTGTCGCCGGTAAACCATTGCGGCACACGCGACGCATAAGTCAGCCAGTTGTTCGCATTCATCTCCGCTTCGCCCTGGCCAACGGCGTGCGTCGTACCGGCCGACCCCTTGTAACCCGTCACCGTCTTGAGATCGAACTTCATAAGACCGCTGGTCAGGCGCTGAATGATGTATCCGAATGAGCCTGTACCGACGGCCGCCCCGATCGATTTGCGCTTTTGCAGGTCTTTCCAGGTATTCACGCCGGTATCCGAACGGACAACGAGCACCATGTTCGTCTGGTTGCTCGACCCCAGCCAAGTGTAATTCCGCGCGTCATACCGCATTTTTTCGGGGCGCAGGAGCTGGTTGAGGATCGTGTTGTCGAGCGGGGTCAGCATGTTGAGCCCGTCCTTCGCCATCACGTTATAAGCCCAGTTCATGGCCTTCGAACCGCCGGCGCCCGGCATGTGCTGTATAATCACGGTCGGCTTGTCGGGGATATGCTTGCCGATATGCTTCGAAAAGGCCTGCGAATAGTTGTCATAGGTCCCGCCCGGACCGTACGGAATCACGATCTTGAGCGTCTTATCCTTGTAATAGCCATCCATCGCGACGGCGGCACCGGAAACGGCGAACGACATCGCGGCAAGGCCAACAGCGCCAAGCGCCGATCTGTAAAATTTTGACATCATCTTCTCCCTGTCAGGTCAGTGCGCGCCGGAATGTTCTTGTCGCCGGCAGGAACGCCAGACAAGTCTTTCGCGAAAACATCAATCATGCAATCCCGTTCAGGGCAAATATTCTCTCTTCCGCCAGGGTCATTGCACTGATTCACTCCTGTGCCTCGGTCGAAAAAGAAAGGGTACCGGCACTGGCCAGGCACCGCCTGTTCAGCGAAAACGCTTTAGAACGATCCGCCCCGGGTGTCAGAACGAATGCGTCCGGTTTGGATAAAGCCTGCGAATCTTGCGGACATAGTTTTGCGTTTCCTTGTAAGGCGGGATGCCCTTGTACCTGTCGACAGCGCCTTCGCCTGCGTTATAGCCGGCGAGCGCCAGGGACACGCTGCCCTTGAAGCGCTTGAGCAGCCATTTCAGATAGGCCATGCCGCCACGCAGATTGTCCTCGGGGTTGAACGGATCGCGCACTCCGAAGCGCTCCGCCGTGGCCGGAATGAGCTGCATCAGCCCCTGCGCTTTCGCGGAAAAAACGGCATGCGTCATGAATGACGATTCGACCGAGACCACAGCCAGAACAAGTTTCGGATCGAGCCCGTAATTCGGTGCAAGCTTCTCAACCATCGCCTTTATTTCCTTTGGCGCCCGAACGACGGCCTTGCCGCCTCTTCCCCAGCCGTTGGGACAGTGGGCCGCCCCGCGACGGAAACGTCGAGTCTCGTCTCGCCACCAGACAGCCTCCTTGCTGCCGAGCGTCACCGCGCGATGAAACTAGGCCGCCGCCTGCCGCTTGTCGCGCTTGAACCCCTGCCCGGCTTCGAACATGCGCCCGATGGCGTAGGCCGCGCCCGCGTGACCGTCGGTATCGGCCCGGCAGTAGAGCAGCATGGCGATGTTGTAGTTTTTTTTGCCCCGCCCCGCCTGGTTGTGATGTTTGAGCGCCATCTGGTACGCCGCTTCAGCGTCCAGATAGGCATGGCTGTCTTTGCCGGCCGGGAAAACCAGAACGAGCGCAGTAAGAACGACGGTAGCAATCCGCATGCATGCAACCATACAGGATCGATAAAGCCGGAAAAGGGCTGGAATATGGCAGGAAGCTGAATCTGCCGGGACGGTTTCGGAACCGCCTTGCCGACAGTATGATGGCCCGGAGCGATACCACCAGCAGGGAAGAGCCAGCAGGGAAAAGATGAACAGCACCGAAATCGACTGGGTACAGCGCGCCCGCGACCTCGCGCCGACGATCAGAGAAGCTGCGGACCGCACCGAAGAAGAAGGCCAGGTACCGCTCGACATTATGAACGCGATGCATGAGGCCCAGCTCTTCCGCGCCTCGCTGCCACGCTCGATCGGCGGCGGCGAAGCTTCGCCGCTTGAGCTGATGGAAGTCTGCGAGATCGTCGCGCAACAGGACGCAAGTACCGCCTGGTGCCTGGGTCAGGCGCTGGGTTGCAACTGGTCCGCCGCCTATACTGCGCCCGTTGTCGCGCACGAAATGTTCGACCCGCCGGATTCGGTTCTCGCCTGGGGACCTCCGGACCCGCACTCCAAGGCGATCAGGGTCGATGGCGGCTACCGCGTCACCGGCCATTGGCGGTTCGGCAGCGGCAGCCGCAATGCGACATGGGTCGGCGGGCACTCGATGGTCTATGAGGACGAAAACACCCGCGCTACCGACGAAAACGGCCGACCGGTTCTTCGCACCATGCTGATGCGCAAATCGGACATCAAGCCGATCGATACCTGGCAGGTGCTCGGACTGCGCGGCACGGGCAGCGACGATTACGAAGCTAACGATTATTTCGTGCCGGAAGGATTTACGACCTGGCGCGATTACCAGCCGGACCGCCACGAATTCGGGCCGCTCTACAGCATTCCGTTGCTGACGATTTACGGCATGCTGTTTTCCAGCCTTGCACTCGGCATTGCGCGAACCACGCTCGACGACTTTATCGAACTGGCGAAGGTCAAACGGCCGCATGGCGGCGCACCGCTGGCGGAGAATGCTGTGATACAGTCGGGTGTCGCCACGTCGAACGCAAAGCTGTTGTCTTCCAGAATCTTCCTGCGGGATGTCGTCGCCGAACACTGGGGCGTGCTGAGTGCGAATGAAACGCCATCGCTTGATCTCCGCGCCCGACTGCGGCTCGGCATCACCTGGTCGATGAACCAGGCGCGGGAAGCGGTCAATTTCGCGTTCCAGGCCGCCGGCACGAACGCGATCTTCGAGGAGAACCCATTCGAACGCCGGTTCCGCGACATTCATACCGTCTCGGCGCAGGGCCAGTCGCATGTATCGAACTATGAACCCGTCGGCATGGCGTTCCTCGGTATGACGCCGCCTCCGGGGCGGGTCTGAGGCCAACGGTATGAAATTGAGCACAGATCGTATCCTGACGACCCATGTCGGCAGCCTGCCGCGCCCGGCCGACCTGTACGACCTGCTGATCCAGGAGGATCAGGGCCGACTCACAGACCGCGCAGCGTTCGATGCGCGCGTAGCGCAAGCAGTTGAAGACGCTGTCAGGCAGCAGGTCGATTGCGGCGTCGATATCGTTAGCGACGGCGAGATGGGCAAGCTGGCCTACACTTTCTACGTCAAGCACCGGCTCTCCCCTATCCACGAGGGCGATCCGCCGGGCGAGGAGCCGCCGAAGGAAATCGTCAACGCCGACCAGGCGGATTATCCCGATTTCCTGGAACAGGTGCGAAAGGCGCGGAGCGGCTGGGCGACGTCCTTCGCACGGCCATGGGTTTCGGGTCCGGTGACATACGCAAACCGCGAACCGCTGGAAAAGGATCTCGCCAACCTGAAGGCGGCAAAGGAAAGTTCGGGCGCGACCGAAGCCTTCATGAATTCCGCCTCTCCGGGCGTTTTGAGCAAGTTCGTGCCCGACGCCTATTACCGGGACGAGGACGCCTATATAGAAGCCGTCGCCAACGCCATGCAGGTCGAATACGAGGCGATTCACGAGGCTGGCTTCCTGCTGCAAATCGACTGCCCTGATTTCGGCTCGGCGCGCCACAACCAGTACCATCATCTTACCGACGACGAATTTCTCAAAATCGCCGAACGCAACATGGAGGCCGTCAACGCGGCGACCGCCAATATTCCGCCCGAAGACATGCGGCTTCATATCTGCTGGGGGAACTACGAAGGACCGCATACGCGAGACCTGCCGATCGCCAAAATCTGGCCTGTCCTGATGCGGGCGCGACCGGCGGGCATTCTGTTCGAAGGGGCCAACCCGCGCCACGAACACGAATGGGAAGATTTGAAAGACGCCACCATCCCGGATCACAAGGTGCTGATCCCGGGCGTGATCGACTCCACGAGCAATTTCGTCGAGCATCCGCGGCTGATCGCCCAGCGGCTATGCCGCTACGCCGATATCGTCGGCATGGAACGGGTAATCGCCTCCAGCGATTGCGGCTTCGGCACTTTCGCCAAAGAGGTGCCGCAGGTCGCGACGTCTATCGTCTGGGCCAAATTCCGCGCGATGGCGGAAGGCGCCGCCATCGCTACCGAACGACTTAAATAAGCAACCGCAAGAAACAGGATAATCACATGCTCACCAGTAAAGACCGCATCATCACGACCCATGTCGGCAGCCTGCCGCGCCCCGAAGAACTCGTCGAGGTCATGATCGCCCAGGACCAGGGCAAGACCGTCGACCCGGGAGAGTATCATGCCAAGCTGGCTGCCGCGGTCGACGGGGTTGTCAGAAAACAGATCGATCTCGGCGTCGATGTCGTGGATGACGGCGAATTCTCCAAGCGCGGTTTCGCGGTCTACGCCCACGAAAGGCTCGGCGGGCTGGAAGCGACCGGCAAGTCGCGCCCGTCGCCCTGGGCGGATTCCCGGGAGTCGCGGGAATTTCCGGAGTTCTACTCCGGTGAAAAAGGTGCCGGCGAACGGCCGCCGACGCCATCGACCATGCAGATGGTCTGCACCGGACCTATCACCTACAAGGGGCAGGAACTGCTGAATCGCGACCTCGCCAATCTGCGGGCTGCGGTGGACAAAAACGGTGCGACGGAAGCCTTCATGCCGGCGATTTCGCCCTGCGACGTGGTCGGCAACCAGCTCAACGAGTACTACAAGGACGAAGACGAGTTCCTGTACGCCGTCTCAGACGCTCTCAACGTCGAGTACCGGGCCATCGTCGATGCGGGTTTCCTGCTGCAGATCGACGATCCACGGCTGATCAACTACTACGTCAAGAGCCCCGATCTTTCGATCGAGGATTGCCGTAAATGGGCCGAGAAACAGGTCGAGGCGATCAACCATTCGCTCAAGGGTATTCCGGAAGATCGCATCCGCTACCACACCTGCTACGGCATCAACATGGGCCCGCGCGTCTGGGACATGCAGATGAAGGACTACATGGACATCGTGCTGAAGATCAACGCGGGCGCCTACTCGTTCGAGGCGGCGAACCAGCGCCACGAGCACGAATGGCGGCTGTGGGAAGAGCTCAAGCTGCCGGAGGGCAAAGTGCTGATTCCAGGCGTAATCACCCATTCAGCGGTGCTGGTTGAACACCCTGAACTCGTCTGCGACCGGATCATGCGCTACGCCAGCGTGGTTGGTAAGGAAAACGTCATGGCCGGCGGCGATTGCGGCTTCGGTACGCAGGCGATGGCCGAACCCGAAGTCCACCCCACCATCGTATGGGCCAAATTTGCCGCGATGGCCGAAGGCGCAAAGCTGGCGACGGAGAGGCTCTGGGGCTAGCCGGCTTCGCCGCGTTCTTCCCGAAGGTAACCGCAGAAGCGCTGCACCGGTTCATCGGTCGCGGAGAACAGAACCGCGTCCGATGACGCCTCGTGCACGACCGGTCGCCAGCAGGGAACGACCAGAACGTCGCCACGCTGCCACTCAAACGTCTCGCCGTCGATGATCGAGCGGCCTTCGCCCTCAAGCGGCATGTAAAGATAGTTGGCGGAGCTGCGGTAGTGGTTGGTTTTCGTTCCCTTCTCCAGCCGCTGCATGTGCAACGCCAAGGTCGGCAGCGCGGGTTTCGTCTGCCCGAGCTCAATCCGCGCGCCAAAACATCCGTCGGCGTCCGGCTTTGCCGATTCAAGCTCCTTCAGGCTATCGGCCCATTTGAACAGCAGCGGCGAATCCTCGTCGGTGTTTCGCATGGGCTCGTGCCCGTCAGGGTGGTAGTCTTGGAACAACGGCTCCAGCATGATGGTGAGCGGTCGGTCGAGGATGTCGAGCCACATACAGGCCTCGTCGCCATCGACCCCGTGCCAGTGCCAGTCGCCGCCCGGCGTCAGCACGACATCGCCGGGGTGCATGTCGACCCGCACGCCGTTCACGACCGTGTAGCTGCCACCGCCTTCCAGGATGACCCGTAACGCATGCGGCGAATGCCAGTGCGACCGCGCGAACTCGCCGGGCAGCATTAGCTGGTATGCGCCGATCATGGTGCGGAGCGTGCCATACCTGTGCCCTTCCAGCGGGTTTCGCATGATCAGGTTACGGCGCTCCGCATGTTCCGGCCCGACGATCCGGGCAACCTCTTCCAGCGCGGCGCGGCCCTCTGACCATTTCCACTGCGCCGGCAGCTGCGCCTTCTTCGGTTCCTTCCAGATGGAAACGTCCATCACCCGAAACCCGGGATCGAGATAGAGCGGATCAAGCTTGGCATATAGCCCGTCGAGCTCTTCCTTCATGGTTTCAGGGGGAACGCGATATTCGGCCATGGGTATCCCCGTAGCAGCCTGTGAAACGAAAAGTGTGTCCTGCCCTCCGCTGCCTGTCCAGACCGGGCGTACCAGGCTTTATTCTGGCGATATATGTCCTAATGGCAGGGCAGTAGAATATTTGACCTGATTAAGCGCGAAAGACGACTGGATATTTGAAACGCCGGGAATACGGGTCAGCGCGTCGACCAGGAAATCCTCATAGGCCCCGAGGTCGGGCACGACCACCCTTAGCAGATAGTCGGATTCCCCGGTCATCAGATAGCACTCGACGACCTCGGGACGCGCGGCGATAGCTTTTTCGAAAACAGTCAGGTTTTCTCTGATCTGCTTTTCCAGGGTCACCCGGACGAAAACATTGACGCGCAGGCCGATCGAAGTCGGGTCGACCAACGCTACCTGCGCCCGAAGGATCCCGGCCGCCTCAAGTTCGCGGACGCGTCGCAGGCAGGGCGATGGCGACAGCCCCACTCGTTCAGCAAGTTGGATGTTCGTCAGGGTCGCATCCTGCTGGAGTTCCCGCAGGATTTTCAGATCAATCGAGTCGATTTTCATTTTTGATCATAATCACCTGTATTTCAGTTTTTCTTAGCATGAAACACTAAATTTATAGATTTTATTGGAAAGTTCGCAATCAAATTCTCGGGTGAGAGTGCCATATTCTCCGCGCTGCCGATGCGGCAGAGCTGCGAACCGGAGAAAAATGATGAACGCGACATCCAAAATCGGAACTCTGAAAGAGCTGGAGAGAAAAACGCTCTGGCTTTCCTCCTGGATGATCCACCACGCCAACCATCTGCGGGGCGATCCGTCAGGCCTCAAAGTCGGCGGCCATCAAGCTTCCTGCGCGTCGTCTGTTTCCATCATGACGGCCCTCTATTTCTCCGCGCTGCGCGCAAATGACCGTGTAGCGGTTAAACCGCACGCCTCCCCCGTGCTTCACGCAATTCAGTATCTGCTGGGCAACCAGACCGTGGAGAATATGAAACGGTTCCGGGCGCTGGGCGGCGCGCAGGCATACCCGTCGCGGACCAAGGACACGATCCCGGTGGATTTTTCGACCGGGTCGGTAGGGCTCGGCGCGGCCATCACCTCCTTTGCCTCCATCTTGCAGGATTATCTGCAGGCGAAGGGTCGTATCGAGGACAGCGATATGGGCCGCATGATCGCCCTCGTGGGCGATGCCGAGCTGGACGAAGGCAACATATACGAGTGCCTCCTGGAGGGCTGGAAACACGATCTGCGCAATACATGGTGGATCGTCGATTACAACCGTCAGAGCCTCGACGGAATTGCGCATGAGGATATCGGCGCCCGCATACGCGACATGTTCGAAAGCTTCGGCTGGAATGTCGTGACGCTCAAATACGGCAAAATGCAGGAAGAAGCCTTTCGCGAACCAGGCGGCGACGCGTTACGGGACTGGATCGACCGGTGCCCCAACACGCTGTATTCGTCTCTGTCCTATCGCGGCGGCAACGCATGGCGCGATCAGATCCTGTCCGATATCGGCGATATCTCGGGAATCCCGGAACTGATCGACCGCCGCAGCGACGACGAGCTCGCCGCGCTGATGGGCAATCTGGGCGGCCACTGCATGCCGTCTCTGACCAAAGCCTTCGCTGGCGTATCCCACGACAGCCCGACCTGCTTCATGTGCTACACCGTCAAAGGCTGGGGTCTGCCGCTGGCCGGGCACAAGGATAACCACGCCGGCATCATGTCGCCCGACCAGATCGAGCTGTTGCGTGATGCGATGAATATACGGCCCGGTTACGAGTGGGATGCCTTCGAAGGCATGAGTTCTCCTGAAGCAGCCCAGGCGTTCCTCTCGAGTTCGTCTCTGCGGAGCCAGCCAATCAGCCGCCAAGGAACAGCCCGTGTTGAAATTGAGCCGATCGTTCCACCATCGGACCGAAAAATTTCGATCCAGGCAGGGTTTGGCAAAATACTTCAGGCCATGGCGCGGGAAGGCAGCGACGGGGCGGACCGTATCGTTACTTTCTCTCCTGATGTGGCTTCGTCAACCAATTTAGGGCCCTGGATCAACCGCCGAAACCTGTACGCCCGATCCGACCGCGCCGACCTGTTTCACGAACATAAGATTCCCAGCACCCAGAAATGGATAGCGGGGCCCGGTGGTCAGCATATCGAGCTGGGCATCGCCGAAACCAACCTGTTCCTGGCGCTGGGTGCCGCCGGGCTTTCGCATAAGCTGTTCGGCGAACGGCTCCTGCCAATCGGTACCGTGTACGATCCTTTTATCGCACGGGGTCTCGATGCGCTGAACTATGCCTGCTACCTGGACTCCCGCTTCATGCTGATCGCGACCCCGTCAGGTGTGACTCTGGCGCCGGAGGGCGGAGCGCATCAGTCGATTTCTAGTCCTTTGATCGGTATGGGACAGGACGGGCTGGCCTCCTTCGAACCTGCCTATGTCGACGAGCTCGCCGTGATCATGGAATGGGCATTCGACTACATGCAACGCGAGAAAAACAGCGAGACCACCGCTCAGGACTGGCTACGGGATACCGCAGGCGGATCGGTCTATATCCGGGGAACGACCAGGGCGCTCGAACAGCCAGTTCGATACATCGACGCCGAGATGCGCGACGCAATAGTAAGCGGTGGATACTGGGCACGAAAACCGGGTGCCAACTGCGATCTGGTTATCGCCTATCAGGGCGCCATCGCGCCGGAAGCTGAAATGGCATGCGGCCTGCTGGCAGAGGACCGACGCGAGATCGGCCTTCTGGCTGTTACGTCGGCCGACCGGCTCAACGCCGGTTGGCAGGCGGCGCGGCGCGCGCGTGCCGAAGGAAAACGCGGTGCCTGGAGCCACGCAGAGGCTCTGATTGGAGACATCCCGGCCGGAACGCCGATCATAACGATCATCGACGGGCACCCGGCGACTCTTTCCTGGCTGGGCGGCGTCTTCGGAAACCCCGTCCATTCGCTGGGCGTGGAATATTTCGGTCAAAGCGGCACGATCGAAGAGCTCTATCGCGTCCACGGTATTGATTGCGAGGCTATCGTGAACGCAGCGCATCAGTTCGACATTCGTCGTCCGGTCCGTTTCGCAACCGTTTGACTTGGGCTATAAGGCGTCCCTGCATGCGCCGCATTTGTAGCGGCGGTCAAGAAAGCAAGGATGAGGAACGACCATGAAGCTGCTGCATTTTGACGATTTCAAACTCGGCGTTCTGAAAGGCGACAATGTCGTCGACGTTTCAGACATCGCCAACGAATTGCCGCACACCGGCCCGCATGACCGCATCAATGCGCTTATCGAGAATTTCGACGATTACCGCGGCAAGCTGGAAGCGGCCGTCGCCGCCGCAGACGGCGTACCGGTCAGCGGCGTCCGCATCCGTCCGCCGCTGCCGCGCCCGGTCAATATCGATTGCATGGCAGTCAACTACATGGAAGACGGTACGCGCGACGAGCCGGCGCCGATCAATGCCTTCCATAAATCGCCAAGCTGCATCATCGGCGACGGCGACACGATGGTGCTCGACGATGTACCGGCGACCATCTTCGAGGGCGAGGCAGAAATTGCGCTGGTCATCGGCAAGACGGCACGGAACGTCGCTGCAGCCGACGCCATGGATTACATCTTCGGCTACACCAACTTCATCGACGGTTCGGCGCGCGGTCTTCCGCCCGCCGGCAACACATTTTACCAGATGAAGTCACGCGAAACCTTTGCGCCGATCGGTCCGTACCTCGTCACAAAGGACGAGATCGCGGACCCGCAGAAGCTCCAGGTCACGCTCAAGAACAACGGCGTCGTGATGCAGAACTTCAATACCGACGATATGGGGCACAAGATCCCCCGCTGCGTGGAGTTCATCAGCTCGATCCACACGCTGCATCCCGGCGACATTCTCGCGACCGGCACCAACCATCGCGGGCTCAACCCGTTCATGGACGGCGACAAGATCGAGCTCGAAGTCGAAGGTCTGGGCGTGCTGACCGTCTTCATCAAGGACGATCTGAAGCGCACCTGGGACCGCGTCACCCGACTGCAGCACGCCGAAGCCGGCGGCGAAGGCGTCCAGACACCGCAGACCGGCGGGAAATATACGCCGGGCAGCTGACGGTCTCGATAGTTTGAAAGGCGTGGGGGCGGGTCTCAGACCCGCCCCTGTTTCTATCCGGGATCAGTCCTTCGGAAGAAGCGGTGTCTTGTCTGGGTGGACATGCATGTCGAAAGCGCAGAGCAGAAGGGCGGTCGCGGCGTAATTGCCGATCAGCCCGACGATATCGACCAGCAGGCGCTCGCCAAACCGGTCGCGCATCTGCGCATAGGTCTCCGACGAGACATGATTGCCCTCGACCAGCTCCCGGACGAACCAGATCACCATCGCATCCTCTTCCGGAACGTCGTCGAGTGGCTTGCGGTACTTCACCGCATCCACTGTCGATTGAGGAATGCCCTGCTTGAGCGCCTCCGGCTCGTGCGCGGTCCATTCGAACTGGCTATTCATGCCGCGCGCGGTCGCAATCACCACAAGCTCGCGCAGCCGCGGATCGATGCCGGCCTCGTAACGAATGTAATGGTTAACCTCCTGTGTCGCCTGCGACAGGCGCGGGCTGTGCAGCCGAATGCCGCCCGGTCCCCTGAGCCCGACATAGGATGTACTGTTCGGGTCGGTGAAATGGTCGTGGATCTCCCGGAATTCCTCGGGCAGGTCTTCCCGCTTCGGAAGTTTCAGTCGCGACCGCGATTCCGGGTCGACATCGGCGGGCAGGTTTTCGTCTGACATGGCTGTACTCCCTGGTTTTACTTCTGGTCTTCGGGACGTTCCTCGCGGAACAGCCCGAGTTTCTCCTGAACCGGACGGTCGGAAGCGTTGAACAGGACGGCGTCTTCGTCCGCCTCCAGCCGGAATCGATGCCAGCCGGGTACGACGACCAGGTCATGCGGACCCCACTCGAAAACCGTGCTATCGGTCACGATCCGACCGTGCCCTTCGATGCCGCAAAACAGAATGGCTTCCGTCGTCTGCACCGGCGCCCCCCTGAATCCCTCAGGCAGGAATTGCAGAAAAGCGCCGATGGTTTTCGTCGCATGATCGCCGTCCGTAGGATCTACATACTGCATCCGCATGCCGAAGCAGGGGTCGAGTTCTCCCGCCTGTGCAACCTTCATCAACGCTTCCCGGCTCTGCACATAAGGATAGTGAAACACCGGTGTTGCAGGGCCGGCATGGCAGGAGCCTGCCGGCGCCATGTTGTTTCCGAACCGAGCCGGCGACGTACCGTCGGGCACGCTGATCTGCTGGCGCGACGCGGGATAGCTTTCGCGGAACACCGTGTCGAGAAACCCCACCAGAGGCGTATCCAGCACGTCGAGCCAGACCACATCGCCCCGCCCTTCGTTCGCATGATCGTGCCAGCTTCCCTGCGGGGTCACGATGAAGTCGCCCGGTTTCATCCAGGCCCGCTCCCCGTCGACCGAGGTAAAAGCCCCCTCTCCCTCGACGATGAAACGCAACGCCGTCTGGCTGTGCCGGTGGCAGGGCGCGATCTCACCCGATCTCACGAGCTGCAACCCGGCGTAAAGCGTGTTCGTCACGCGCATTTCGCCCGGATAGGACGGGTTTTCCAGCACCAGAACCCGCCGAAACGCGTCTTCAGCGGCGATGATCTCTCCGGCTTCCGCGACATCTGGACGAATATCCGTGTAGCGCCACAACGCGGGAACGGCGGTGGAGGCTGGTTTGGAAATATCCACGCCGCGACGGTTGGCCCACAGCGCCGTGAGACCGCGTTCACCGATCCTGTTCAGAAAATCATTCTCGCGCGCAAGCTGGTTCTCGGAAGCCTCTGCCTGTTCCTGCATTTCCCTGCCCCGGTCGTTCCCCGTGTTTCGTCATTTTCGCGCGTCCGGTGGTGACAGTACAGCGCCATCCGATAAACTTGTCTCAGGATCAAGAAACATCTTTCCCGACTTTACGGAGGCAATCATGGCGACCCAGCTCAAAACGCCTTTCGGCACCCCGCTCTGTTCCGACGGCATCACCCATCTCACCCGTATGGATCTCGGCGGCGCGGGCCAGATCACGATCGAAGGCAATTACGCCTATCTCGGCTACATGTACGGGCCGGAAGGCACATCGATCCTCGATATTTCCGATCCGCGCGATCCGAAGGTTCTCTCGACCCTCATGCTCGACAACCCGCAATCCCATTCCCACAAGGTGCGGGTCAATGGCGACCTGATGGTGGTCAATTGCGAACAGCGCCCGCAGCACGGTGTCCGCCGCGACCCGAACTACGCCGACGGCGGGTTCAAGATTTACGACATTTCCGACCGCACCAACCCGAAACTCATCACCTATCAAAAGACTGGTGGCAAGGGCGTCCACCGGTTCGATATGGACGACAGGTACGCCTATATCTCGACCGAAATGGAAGGCTATATCGGCCACATGCTGATGATCTACGACATCAGCAACCCGTCGAAGGTTGAAGAGGTCTCGCGCTGGTGGATGCCGGGCCAGTGGGTCGCCGGCGGCGAAGAACCGCACCCGCTCGGTGCCGAACACCGTCTGCATCATGGCATGCGGCACGGCGACCAGATTTATGCGGGCTGCTGGGCGTCCGGTTTTGCGATCATCGATGTTTCCGACATCACCAGACCGAAGACCCTTTCCACCTATAACCCCCGTCCACAGGAACCGGAGCCAAGCCACACGCTCCTGCGTGTACCGTTCCAGATCGGCGGGCGTGACATCGCAATCGCAACCGACGAGGAACGCGTTCATCGTGGCCCCGATGAAGGCAAGCCTCACGCGCCGCTTTACGTGTTCGATGTCAGCGATCTCAACGAGATGAAACTGCTTTCGACCTATCACGTGCCCGAGGAAGACTCACCTTTCAACGAGCCGCATATGCGATTTGGCGCGCACCAGTTCCGCGAGGAGATGGACGATACATGGACATATGTCACATGGTTCGCTGCCGGGCTTCGCATCATCGATATCGCCGATCCGGAGAACCCGGTCGAACGGGGCTATTTCATCCCCGAGCCCGGCCAAGGCACCGACGCGCCGCAGACCAATGACGTCGAGTTCGACGACCGCGGGCTGGTCTACATCACCGACAAGGCGCGCGGTTTCGATGTGATCGATATCGATGCGCTGAGGAAGAAGACGTAAGGATTGTCGGCGGCTGTCATCGCAAATCTCTTACCGATGAGTCTGGTAGTGAAGTCGGTATGCGAAGATCTCGCGTCTGCATAAACAGCCCGAACCAGCCGAACCGGCCTGTCCTCATGAACCGCGGATAGGTCCGCTCCGCCCAGGAGTGGCTAACCGTACCGGAATAATTTTTTTTGTCGGGAATGGCCTCATTCCGCAAAGGATGGGACAATGTCGGCAGCCACAATTCAATGGGAGACCAATCATGAGAAATACACTGGATGGCGGCGAGGCCATCGTCGAAGCCTTTCGCAAGCTAAATGTCAAATACATCCTGTCATCGCCGGGCACCGAATGGGCCCCGGTCTGGGAAGCCATGGCCAACCAGATCCAGTCGGGCAACAGCGGCCCCAAGCTGATGGATGTGTGGCATGAGACTCTGGCGGTCGACATCGCCGCGGGCTACACGCTGATAACGGGCGAAATGCAGGGCGTCCTGCTGCATGCCGGATCGGGCCTGCTGCAGGGCAATATGGGCATTCACGGCGCCTTCATCGCGGGCGTGCCGATGGTCGTCATTTCCGGCGAGTCGATGACCTACGGCGAACAGCCGGGCTTCGATCCCGGCGCCCAGTGGATCAACAATCTGAGCATCGTCGGCGGCACCACGCGTCTGGTCGAACCGATCGTCAAATACGCTTCCGTTGCAGGCAGCCCGCATACCGTTTACGAGCATGTCGTCCGCGCCGGCGAGATCGCGCAGCGCACGCCGCAGGGACCGACCTATCTCGCGGTGTCGACGGAAACTCTTATGGATGAGTGGAACCCGCCCGAAGTCGTCCGGTCTGTCCCCGATGCGCCGCGTATCCTGACCGCACCGGAAGACATCGAGAAATTTGCGGACCTTCTGGCGAACGCGAAATGCCCGGTCGTCCTGACGGAGGCCGCCGGGCAGGATGTCGAGGGGTACAACGCCCTTCTGGAGCTGTGCGAACTGATGGCCCTGCCCGTGGTCGAAAAGATGGGCGCGCTTTTTGCCAACTTCCCGAAAGACCACCCGCTGCATCAGGGGCATAATTTCCAGCAATTCTGGGACGAGGTCGATCTGTCGATCGTGATCCGCGCCCGTGCGCCCTGGTATCCGCCGAGCGAACGACCGCCGCACGGCTCCGTCGTCATGATCGACGAGGTCCCGCACCGGACCTCCATGGTTTACCAGAGCCATCAGGCGGACATGTATCTGGAAGGTGACGTCGCCCAGACCCTGCGCGATATCGCCGCCGCTATGAAGGCGCGCGGCCTCGACGAGGCCGCCATCGAAGCCCGCCGGGACAAGGCGACGAAAATTCACGACGCTCTCATGGCGAAGCGGGCGGCGGAACACGAAGCCGCCGGCAAGCAGAAGGATATCAACCCGATCTGGCTGTGCGCCTGCCTCGGCGAGGTCATGCCGAAGGGAACGACCTATATCGACGAGGTCACGACCCACACCGGTCTGCTGCGTCAGCATATCATGTGGAACGAGCCTCAAAGCCTGATCACCCGACAGGGCGGTCTGGGCCAGGGGCTTGGGCTTTCGCTCGGCGTCAAGCTGGCAAAACCGGAATCTCCGGTCGTTACGCTGATCGGCGACGGCGCGTTTCTCTACAACCCCGTCCTGCAAAGCCTCGGCGCGTCGCGTGACTTCGACATTCCGATCATGGTGGTCGTATTCAACAATGCAAAATACGCCGCCATGCAGGGCATGCATCTGAAGATGTATCCAGGCGGAATCGCCGTCGATACGGATGTCTACCACGGCACGCACATCAACGCGCCGGACCTCACCAAGATCGCCGAAGCGTTCGGGGCCTATGGCGAACGGGTGGAAGACCCGACCAAGCTCAAGCAGGCGCTGCAGAACGGCCTCAAGGCCGTTTCGGAAGGCCGCACGGCAATCATCGATGTCGGCATCGCCCAGACGCCCGGACTCATGGGTGGGCAGGACGGAAAATCAGGCGACTGATGAGCCATCAGGACTATCCAGCCAGCCTTCAGGGCTGGCTGGACCGAATTGCAATCGCCGGTCCCATCGTAGAGGCCGAGGGGCCGAAATCGGACGACCTCCGTCGCCTGACGGATCGGGCGATGGATGCTGTACACGAAGCAGGGCTGATGCGGCTTTTGCTTGCCAGGAAGGTCGGGGGCGCCGAAGTGGCGCTTCCCGATTTCTTCGGGATCGTGGAAGGCATCTCGCGGTACGACGGAAGCACCGGCTGGTGCGTATGCCAGGGAAACGGCTGCACCATGCTGAGCGCTTACCTGCAGCCGCATGTGGCGGATGAAATCTGGGGCGCCCCGAAGGGTGTTCTCGCCTGGGGGCCCGGCAAGGCCGCATCGCAGGTTGTCGATGGCGGATACGAGGTGACTGGAAGGATTTCCTTTGCCAGCGGCAGCCGCCACGCGACCTGGCTTGCCGCCCATACCAGTGCGGTTACCGAAGCGGACGGGTCGACCCGCCTTGGGGCCGATGGGGCGCCCGAAATGCGCAGCATGCTGTTTCGTGCCTCGGAAATCGATCTGGAAGACGACTGGCGCGTCCTCGGTCTCCGCGCCACCGGCAGCAATTCGTTTTCGATCGAGAAGAAATTCGTGCCCGACGATTTCACTATCGTTCGCGCCACCATGATCAAAAACAATCCGGACGTCGGACCGCTTTACCGGTTCCCTCAGATGGGCATTTACGCGCTCGGCTTTGCCGCTGTAGCGCTCGGCATCGCGCGCGGCTTCCTCGATGCGTTCGTTGAGCTTTCCCAGGAGAAGAAACCGCGGCTGGTATCGCATCCGCTCAAGGACAACCCGGTGGTCCAGGACGAGTTCGCCCGCTGCGAAGCGCGCGTCTCCGCAGCGCGGGCCTATCTTCTGACGGAAATCGAAAAAGCCTGGGAGGAAGCGCTGGCGGAAAACCTCTCCATCGACCGGCGCATGCGTATCCGTCTCGCCGGCACCCACGCCATTCACGAAGCCAAGGCCGCAGTCGATACGCTCTTCGATACGGCTGGCACGTCGTCGGTCTTTATCGACACGCCTTTCGAACGCCGGCTTCGCGATGTCCATATGGTGGCGCAGCAGATTCAGGGCCGAAAGACGCACTACGCCTCGGCGGGCGCCTGGCTGCTCGGCCATCCACCGGACATGGCGGTCATTTGAACGTCACTCGTCGAAGACCGACCGGCAATACGAAAGTTCGAGATATTTTTCCGGTGTGCCGACTGGCGCGGCAGGGGTCCCGTACTTCGCGCGCAGATCGAGGACCGCCTGAAAACCGTAAAGATCGATCGGCTGGCCCGACTTGAGCAGCGAGGCTGGCGAATGGAATTCCGCTGCTGCTGCCTGTGCGGTGTCTTCAGACATGTGCGGCAGATGCTGCATCAGCAGGCCAGGCAGTTCTTCGGCATTGGCGGGGTCGAGGATCCAGTCCGTAGCAGCGAGCGTCCCGCGGATAAAGCCTCGAACCGGATCGCCGTTCATCCGGAGCCAGCCGCGTCGGGCGCAGTAGACTCCGCCCTGATAGCGGGACCACGGGTCCGGTTCAGATCTCAGTTCCCGGTACCCTTCTGCAATCGCGCGCGCGGCGATCGCCCGGCTGAGCAGAGATGCGGCACATTCGCCGCTTTTCATCGCCTCCCAGCGCGCGCCGGGCGCCCCGACCGGCACAAGCTCGTAGTCATCCATGCCAAGCCCGTAATCCTCCAGCACCTGACGTAGCAGAAAGGAAAACCCGGTATTCAGCGCATCGACAGCAAGCCGTCTGCCGCGCAGAGCGCCGATTTCGGCAATATCCGCCGCCGCGATCAGCGGGCGCGGTTCGGATGCGCTGCCGAGAAAGGCGACGATATCTGGTGTGTTTGTGGTCTCCGCCCCGCCCTGCCCTTCGACATAGGCGACGACATTGTCGATGGCAGTCATCGCGATATCGCACCCGCCGTCAATCAGGCTTGTCATCTGGTAGACCGAGCCTGACGCCGCCTCGCAGGAAACGCTCAGTCCTTCCTTGGCAAAAAACCCCTTTTCGGTTCCGACATGAAGCGGCAGCGTTTCGGGCCCAACGAATGCGATAACCGACAGTGCGGTCATTCGATCTCCGACCGAACGATGGCTGCACCCGCCACCATGGCCTGCAGCTTGGCGGAGGCGACATCGCGCGGGAGATATTTCATGCCGCAATCGGGGGCGACAATGATTTTCGTCGGATCCTTGTAAGGGATTGCGCGCCGAATGCGGTCGGCCACGATCTCCGGCGTTTCCACCGCCATGTCCTCAAGGTCAATGACCCCAAGAATGATCATCTTTTCCGGCAGGGTTTCGAGCACCTTGCAGTCGAGCCCCGACTGCGCCGTTTCAATCGATACCTGGCTACACGAACAGTCATGGAATTCCGGAAGAAAGGAATAGCCCTCCGGCCGCTCGTGAATGATCGCAGCATAGCCGAAACAGATATGAACCGCTGTTTCCCCCGTCACCCCATCGAGCGCGGCGTTCAGCGCATCCAGCCCGTATTCGCGGGCCGGTTCCGGACGGGCCTGCATATAGGGCTCGTCTATCTGAACGATATTCGCCCCGGCAGAAAACAGCTCCCTAATCTCCGCGTTCACCGCAGCGGCATAGTCCAGCGCCAGATCCCTTGGATCTTCGTAGAAATCGTTCTGCGCCTGCTGGCTCATCGTGAACGGACCGGGCACGGTGATTTTTACCCGCCGGTCGGTATTTGCCTTCAGGAACTCCAGATCGCGCGTCAACACCGGATGCCTGCGCCGGACCTTGCCGTCGATACGCGGCACAGGGTTGGGATGCCCCGAGCGATCAAGCGCCGTGCCCGGCTCGTCGATATTGACGCCTTCAAGCGCAGTGGCGAAGCGGTTCGAATAACTTTCCCGCCGGATTTCGCCGTCAGTGACGATATCGAGCCCGGCGCGCTCCTGGTCGCGAATGGCGAGGATCGTCGCGTCGTCCTGGGCTTCTTCAAGCCATTTTTCGTCGATCCGCCAGAGCTCCTTCGCCCGGACGCGCGGCGGGAACCGGCCGCGCAGATTCTCCCTGTCGATCAGCCAGTCCGGTTGCGGCCACGACCCAACCAGGCTGGTCGGAAGCAGGTCATTCGATGTCATATCCATTCCTTACTCGGCAGGCCGGGCCGAATGCGGCCGCCTCGGTTCCATGATTTCAAGCCGGTTTCCTCCAGGGTCCTGCACGAAAAACCGTTCCTGATAGAAATCGCGTTCTTCGGACCGCGCTGCATCGGCTTCAATGATGGCAACACCAGCGGCCTCGAAAATCTCGCGAGCAACGGCCAGGTTTTCGACCTGAAACCCCAGATGATTGCGCAGCGATTTCACGAGCCCGATATCGTCCACGCTGGTCCCTCGCGCCACGCCGAGATGAAGCTCGTACCAGGGGTCTTCGGAAATGCAGTAATGTGCCCCCGAGCGGCCGAGATTATCGGGTTTTACGAGCTGTGTAAGACCCAGCAGATCGCCATAGAACCGCTTGGCCTCTTCTTCCTTTTCAGGCGGCACCTGCACATTCAGATGATCGACGCGTCTGAGCATCCCTATGTCCGTCCCTCCTTTATCTCTTCCTTCGACGCCGGCAGAAAATCAGGCGGCCCGAGTATGCGCCCGGATCGCCTCCAGAAAAACCTCGCCGTAATCGTTCAGCTTCTTCGGTCCCACGCCGTTGACCTGCGCAAACCCGTCCATGGTCTCCGGCCGAAGCAGGCACATATCCCTGAGCGCGGCATCGGCGAACACGACATAGGCGGGCACGTTACGCGCGCCGGCGAGCTCGCGTCGAAGCGATTTCAGCTTCGAATAAAGTTCTATATCGATATCGCCGTCGGAAATTTCCGGATCGCCACTCCGGTCCGTTTTATGTCTGGAGCGGCGTCCTTCGCTGATCTCCCGATAGAGAAACTGCTCCTCGCCGTTCAGGACAGCCCGCCCCCGGCGGGTCAGCTTTAGCCCGCCAAAGCCTTCGATATCGATCGTCAGGAAGCCGCCCGCGATACATTGACGCAGGAATCCCTGCCAGAACTTCTTCGATTGCGCAGCGCCTGCGCCAAACGCCGCCAGATTGTCGTGCCCCCTCGCCTGGATCCTTTCGGAAGACGAGCCGCGCAGCACATCGACAACATGCGCTCCGCCGAATCTCTCACCTGTCTGAACGATAGCCTGCATCAGGGCGCACGCCTGCTCCGTTCCGTCGATCAGAACAGGAGGATCCTGACAGGTATCGCAATTGCCGCAGGGCTCTATCTGTTCGCTGAAATAGTCAAGCAGGGTCCGCCGGCGGCAGCCCGTCGCCTCGCAATAGGCAAGCAGGGAATCCAGCCGATGATGCTCGCGTCTCTTATGGTCATCGTCGTCTCCATCCTGGCTGATGAACTGCCGCCGCATCCGCATGTCGTCGAGCCCGAACAGCATCATGGCCTCGGCGGGTTCCCCGTCGCGCCCGGCGCGCCCGATTTCCTGGTAATACGCTTCGACGCTGCCCGGCAGGTTCAGGTGAAACACGTATCGGATATCCGGCTTGTCGACCCCCATGCCAAAGGCAATCGTCGCCACCATGACGACGCCGTCTTCCGCCATGAAGGTTTCCTGGTTTTCCTTCCGCACTTCCGGCGAAAGTCCTGCGTGATAGGGAAGCGCCCGGAAATCCTCGCGGCAGAGAAAATCGGAGACCTCCTCCGTCAGCCTGCGCGACAGGCAGTAGACGATGCCGGATGCGCCGCGCCTAGGCTCGAGAAAATCGAGAAGCTGGCGACGCCAGTCGGTTTTCGGGGCGACGCCCAGCCACAGGTTGGGCCGATCGAACCCCTGAACAACGACACCGCCATCCCCATGAAACAGTTTGGCGACAATATCGCTACGGGTCGCAGCGTCCGCGGTCGCCGTAAAAGCGGAGAGCGTGACTTCGGGGAAGCGGTCCTTCAACCCCGACAGCGCTTCGTATTCGGGCCGGAAGCTCGCTCCCCATTTGGAAATGCAGTGGGCCTCGTCGACAACGATCATTTTCAGCGGAAGCCGATCCAGCGCTCCCAGCATACGCTCCGTCATCAGCCGTTCCGGCGACATATACAGAATTTTCGCCTCGCCGCCCTGCGCCCGACGCCAGTCGGCGACATTTTCGGCGCGCGGCCGGTTCGAATGGATACAGGCAGCAGCGATCCCGTTGCCCTGCAGGCCGGCGACCTGATCGTCCATCAACGCCACCAGGGGCGACACGACGACGGTCAAACCGTCCCGAATAATTGCCGGAAGCTGATAGCAGAGCGACTTTCCGGCCCCGGTCGGCATCACGCAGAGCGTGTTCCTGCCAGAGAGCAGGAGGTCGACGATGTCCTCCTGTCCGGGTCGAAAAGCGGAAAAACCGAAGACCGCATTAAGAATATGCAAGCTTGTTTGCACTATTTCACTACCCGGCCCTACTTT
>JAYOLL010000006.1:75712-140421 GCA_038120295.1 Rhodospirillales bacterium
TTTCACTACCCGGCCCTACTTTCATGCACGCGAACGGTGCTACAATGGCGTTTTCCCGCCAACCATCGACCGAAGCCGCCCATATGAGCGATACAGGAATTTGATGCGACTCAGAAGCTGGCAGCAGAAGATCATCGACCGGTTTCCGTCGATCATTAAGGAATATCGACGTTTTATCCTCAAGGCACCGACGGGCGCCGGTAAAACCATACTGGCGAGCGAGATCGTCGACCGGTTTTACAAGGGCAAGAAAATCATCGTCCTGTGCCACCGGCTGGTGCTGCTCGAACAGCTCGAACGCGCGCTCAGCGCGAAACACAAGGTGCACAAGCTCGCCGTTTCGGACGATGGAGAGGCATTCGACGGATACGACATCCTTCTGTCCACCAGCATGCGGGCGCGCGAGGTCCTGACCGACGCGATCCCGAAGGCGGACCTGATCGTCGTCGACGAAGCTCACCGCGTGTCGCCCAACGGGCGCGGCTATAAACGTATCCTCGACGATTTTGCCGAAAACGGTAAGAAAGACGCCCAGTTCATCGGGCTGACCGCGTCTCCGGAACGGCGGACCGGCGATCAGCGCGACCAGCTCAATCTCGCCTTCGACGCCATCATCGACTGCGCCGATATCGAGAGCCTGATCGAGGAAGGCGTTCTGGTAAAACCGGTCTATCGACCGCATTTCGTCCATGACCTCGACCTCAGCGGTATCGATATCAGTTCGGGCGATTTTCCCGTCGCCAAGCTGGCGCCGGCCATCGTCAAATCGTCGATGATCGATTACGCGATGTGGAGCTACAATGAAGAGCGAGAGAAGCTGGACGCCGCGCCGATATCCGCCTGGTTCTGCGCCGACATCAATGTCGCCGAAGCCACCCTGAAACGGATCCGGCAACACGACATCGAAGGCGCCATCGTTACTGCTGGCACGCCGATCAAGCGTCGGATGGAGCTCCTGGCCGCGCATGAGCGCGGCGAAATCGAGGCCATGGTCTCGGTCGGCGTTCTCGCCGAAGGCTGGGACAACCCGCACTGCAATATCATTGTCCATCTGCGGCCGACCTTGTCCAAGGTCCTGTGGGGACAGTCTGTCGGACGCGGCCTGCGCTCGGCGCCGGGTAAGGACAAATGCGTCATCATCGACGTCAGCTCGAACTGGAGCACCTTCGGCCCCGTCGAAAAGCTGCAATGGAGCCTCTGGAGTCACCGCCGCTCCTATATGCAGTTCATGAACCGGTTCAACTGGATCGGCCAGCAACAGGACGACGAGAACAGCGACGACATATACCTGCTGTGCGAGAACGAGCTCCCCAACCGCACCCGCTGTTCGCATATCTACCGGAAGGATCAGTACGAGAACGATACCTGCCCGGTGTGCGGCTCCTACGCCGCCATCGACATCTACAAGGAACAGAAGCTGGACAGCTCGCTCAGCGAAAACAAGCTCCACAGCCTGTTCTTCGAACGCGTACCGCGTGTATACGAGGATATGAACCTGTCGGTTTGGGGCAGTCTCGGCGGTTCCGCCTGGCGCAACGCAACCGACAAGGAAAAGATTTTTCTGGCGTTCTGCATGGCGTTCGCCGAAGTTTCCGGCGACCCCACACATTCGGAGTCGGATTACTGGGACGTCGCGCTCGACGCCGAAGCGAAAATCCGGGCCTGGCTGGTGGAGAACGACATCCAGATGGTCAAGCAGGGCGATTTCGACATGGGGCTGATCGCCGACGGCATGCTGGCGGGCCGGGAAATCCGCACCGTCCAGTCCCATTTTGGCATTTCGCTCTGCGGCGAAGCGTTTCAGACGCATCAGCCGGGCGAGCTCGAGCGGAAATATCAGAAAGCGGTCCGCATCGCTGAACGGCTGGCCGTCATCGGCTGCTCGTCCCGGGACAATCTGCCATACTTCAACGCGGCGGATCACATGGCGGAGAACCGGGCGGCAGGCTAACCCTAACGTTCCCGGAACGCCTCGTATTTCAGCTTCAGCACCGGCGCTATGAAATATTCGAGCACTGTATGGTACCCTGTATGGATATCGGCGGTCGCCTGCATCCCGGGAATAATGCGGTTGGTGCCCGGCGTATCGCCGAGATAGTCCCCCTGATTGGAATAATCAGTTTACCAGAATTTGTCGAAACAAACATCAAAAATCGCATAAAAATCAATTCTTTTACTGTTAAAATTTTTACGAAAAATAATATTTACGGTTAATATTCAAATTAAAACTTTACGAAAATAAATATAAATTACCGAATATCGGGAATTTTATATATTAAAATCCCCCGAAAACCGGCGATTCATTAATCACTTGAACACAAGCGAAAAACATTCGGTGGAGTTCGTGTAAAAAGACGAAATTTATTACTGGTTTTCCGGACAGAAAAACATTGCGCCACAGGAAAAGACCTGCCGTATCAGGTATTTCGCGGCCTGCCTATTTTGTCGTTGCGACAAAAACGCCGTTCCAGTCGGCCCCCGGCGGATCCGCTCGGTATGCCGCAATTCGGCCCACATACAGGTCATACAGTTCTGTCAGGCGATAGAGGTCCTGCTGTTCGCGACACCGGGCGATCAGTTCTTCCGCCTCATCCCAGCGCTGCCCCCGATAAGCCGCCAGCATGCGGTCGTGCACGGCCTTCTGTTCGATAAAATTATCCGATCGGGCCACATCTTCGTCACCCATAAGCGCAAATATGTTCAGCCCGACGGTCTTCCCCTTCACCTGGATAATGTCGAGTTCGATCACCGCTAGGTCGGGCACCCGTTCAGCGGTCAACGGTCCGATCACGATATCGACGCCATAGGTCTTGGACTGACCTTCCAGACGCGCGCCCGTGTTGATCGTGTCGCCGAGAACGGAATAATCCATCCGCTGCGCGGTCCCCATGTTACCGACAACCGCATCGCCCGTATTGAGCCCGATACCGACCATCAGCGGAATATGCGTCCGGCCTTCCTCTTTCGCCTCGGCTTCAAGCCGTTCGTTGAGAGGACCCATCGCATCCATCATCCCGAGCGCCGCCCGGCAGGCATTGTGCGGATGGTCCGGTACATCCAGCGGCGCGTTCCAGAACGCCATGATGCAGTCCCCCATATATTTGTCGACCGTCCCTTCCTCGGACAGGATGACGTCGGTCAGGGGGGTGAGCAGCTTGTTGATCACCACGGTCAGCCCTTCAGCGTCGAACTGTTCCGATATGGTCGTAAAGCCGCGTACGTCGCAGAACAGGACGGTCAGTTCGCGCCGGTCGCCGCCGAGCGTCAGAAGCGTCGGATCGGCGACGACCCTCTCGACCACCGCCGGCGACATGTATTTCGAAAAGGCGCTGCGCGTTTCCTTCTGCTGGCGCTCTTCGCGCGCATAGTTCGTATAGGTCAGCATGGCGTAGAGAAGAAACGTCAGCCCGACCGGGAAAACCGGATCGAACAAAGCGAGCTTCTGGGAAAACAGGCTCCAGGACGTAGCCGCCGCGCCGCCCGCGATGAGCGCGAAGACAATCAGGGTCCAGCGGGCGCCGACCCAGGGCACCAAAGCGATCATGAGCAGGCCGCCAATGATCGCCAGTAGAAATTCCGCTGTATCGAGATCGACGAACAGATTGCCTCCGTCCAGCGATACCCGGCGCTTCAGATAGGTCTTGTCCAGGATCGTCTCGATCAGCTGTGCATGGACTTCGACTCCGGGAATGAATCTTTCAGTCGGGATTGTCTTGATATCGAGAAGCCCCACGGCGGACGTCCCGATGATGGCCAGCTTTCCCCTGAGGCGATTGGGCGCCACGGTTCCCTTCAGGACGTCCCTGGCCGATATGTACTTGGATTTGTCGCGCTTGCTGAAATAGGGCCACATCCGGCCGATCGTATCCGTCGTGACGTCCAGCTTGGGCGCCAGCGCGACGCGCGTGATGCCGAACGTATCGGACCAGGCGGCGACCATCGGCCGCTGGAACGCCACCCGCAGCATTTCCAGCGACAGCGAGGTCACCATGGTCTGACGCGGCTGCCCGCCCTCCTTTGCCGGCGCGGACAGGTAATTCACGAATGCAGGGACGCGACGCACGATTCCGTCCGGTTCGGGCAGTAGCGAGAAAAGGCCGATCCCGCCATTCCGCATCATGCCGTTCTTGTCCAGAACCGCCGCCTCAAGCTCGGGAATGTTCCTGATAAGGCCGCGCGTCCGGGGAACGTAACTCTCCGGTTTTCGGTAATTCAGCCCCGGCGTTCTCTGGAACACCGACGACGGTATCGGCGACCGGTCCTGAAACTCGGCGCTCCCCAGTGCGCCCTGCCCCAGCACCACGCGCCGCGCGCGCTTTACGATATCGGCAAGAACGGCGTCATTGCTTCGCATCGAAGACAGGCGTTCGCGAAGTTCCGGTTCGAGACCGGGAATGCTCCTGGCGATCTGTGCTCCTGACATCCGGTCCGGCTCTGCGAACACGATATCGAAACCGACCACGGCGACACCGCCCTGAAACAGCCTGACAAGAAGCTGGGCGAGCGTGGAACGCGGCCATGGCCACTGGCCGATCTCCTTGAGGCTGGCTTCATCGAGATCAATGATCACGATCGGCGAATTCTTTGGGATTTCGCGCGGTTTGACCTGCTGGTAATAGTCGAAAACCTTGAGCCGGAGGATTTCGAGCGGAAGGGGATTCGCCAGGTGCAGCGCGACGGCGCCGGACAGGACGACCAGCGCAAACAGCCGGTCATTGCTGAAAATACGGCGGAATCTCGAAACCCGTCCGGTTCCCCGGGCCCGTTCGCGACGGCGGAACAGGCGGCTCAGTAATCGCGCCCGGCCCGTGTTCTCCTTCGTTGCGCTCGATGCCATCCAGACGGCCTTTCAATCCGGCCCCGTTTTTCGCCGCCGCCCGCACATCGCCCCTATCCGGGAGAAGCCGATCCAGCGGAAACCGTCACGGGGAAGACGGCCGCCAGCGACAATGCCCCTGCGACGCTCCAGGCGACGCTCCAGGCAACAACGGCCTGCCCCTTGTTTTTCTTAGACTCCACTCGGCCCTCTACGCTCGACCCTGCCCGAATACAGACAGTAGCCGAAATTTACCATACCGAAGTGTAAAACACATTAATGCCAATAGTTTAAATGCCCCCGATCCGCAACCCCGAAATCCGCCCGGAACGGCTCAACCAAGGCGTCTCGGCAAATTTTAACCTGTTCATTGCCACAGTTGCGGTTATGGGGCACTCTGCCAACGTGAATTGAAATCAGGGAGTCAGCCACATGAAAGCATCGGATCTGTTCGTTAAGTGCCTCGAGGCCGAGGGCGTGGAAAGAATCTTCGGCGTTCCGGGCGAGGAGAATGCCGACCTTATGCTGTCTCTCATGGACAGCGACATCGAATTCGTCCTTTGCCGGCACGAACAGAGCGCCGCCTTTATGGCCGACACCTATGGCCGCCTGACGGGCAAGGCCGGGGTTTGCCTTGCGACACTCGGACCGGGCGCGACGAATCTGGTTACGGGGCTTGCCGACGCCAACATGGACCGGTCGCCCGTTGTTGCGATCATCGGCCAGGGGACGACGCGCCGTCTGCACAAGGAATCGCACCAGAATATGGATGCGATCGGCATGATGCGGCCGATCAGCAAATGGGCGCACAGTATTTACACCGCCGAATCGATCCCGGAAATCATCCGCAAGGGTTTCAAGCTTGCCGAGGCGGAGAAACCAGGGGTGACAGTGATTGAACTGCCGGAAGACGTCGCGAAGCGCGATGTCGGCGAAAACCCGATGACGCCGGTCCAGACCCGTCGCCCGGCTGCCGACCATAAGGCGGTCAAGGCCGCCGTCGACATGATCTGCGCAGCGAAGAACCCGATTATTCTTGCCGGCAATGGCGCGGTGCGGAAACGCGCCTCCACCCAGCTCCGGAGACTGGCCAAGCTGTCTGGCATTCCGGTGGTCAATACCTTCATGGGCAAGGGTGCGGTCGCCATGTCGGACCCGCACTGCCTCTACACCATCGGCCTCCAGGGAAAAGATCACATCATAGGCGCGTTCAAGGAAGCGGATGTCGTGATCTCGGTAGGCTACGACCTGGTGGAATATGCGCCGGCCTTCTGGAACGCGGACAGGCAACACAAGATCATCCATATCGATTTTTCACCCGCGGAAATCGACCAGTTTTATCCGGTCGCGGTCGACGTCATGTCGGACCTGGCCGACGCCCTGTGGCAGATCAACGAAGAACTGACCGGGCGTCTGCCGTCGGGCGAGCCGCCATTCGATATCGGCAAATGGGCGGAACTGCGCCAGACGATCAAGGACGATCTGGAGATGGAGAAGGACGACGATTCCTTTCCCGTCAAACCGCAACGCGTTCTCAACGACGTCCGGAAATACATGGGGGACGGAGATATCCTTCTCTCCGACGTTGGCGCCCACAAGATGTGGATTGCCCGCTACTATCAGTGCGAAGACCCCAATACCTGTCTGATTTCAAACGGTTTCTGCACCATGGGCTTCGCCATGCCCGGTTCGATCGGTGCGAAATACGCCGTCCCCGACAGGAAAATTCTCTCGATCAGCGGCGACGCGGGCTTCCTGATGAATGTTCAGGAACTCGAAACGGCTGCGCGCCTGGGGTCGAAGGTCGTCATCATGGTCTGGCTCGATGGCGAGTACGGGCTCATAAAATGGAAACAGCAGAACCATTTCAACGGCAGGCATTCCGACCTTGCCTTCAACAACCCCGATTTCGATTACCTTTCCAAGGCCTTCGGCATCTGGGGCAAGGTCATTAACGGGCCCGGTCAGATCGAGGATGCGCTGAAAGAAGCATTCGACCAGGACGGTCCCGCCCTCATCGCGGTACCGGTCGATTACTCCGAGAACGGAAAGCTCACCAAACGGTTGGGCGACCTGGAAATTGCGCTCTAGAAGCCAGCTGACCTCTTGAAGACATCTGAGTAGGGCGGAACACGTTACGCGACAGCGCTACGTGTTCCGCTTCTATTTCTTTTTCAGTTTTTCTATTTCTTCTGAACGGACGCGGTCGCGTGCACGGGCGTCATGCCGACGGGCATGAACGGCTCTGCATGATAATTGTGACACTGCGCGCAGGTTTCTCCAGCCTCGGTCCTGGTGTGGCATTCGCTGCACATCTGACGTGAAATCGTCTTGAAATTGGAGGAGAACTTATCCGGGTCTGTCAGGATACCGCCGTTTTTGGCAACAAATCCCTCACTGTATTTCGCACTACCTTCCTGCACATGACAGGAGGCGCAACTACGGTCGGGCGCCAGCGAAAGGTGCGGCCCATGGCGAAAGCGGGTGAAGCCGCCCCCGGAACCGCCCGAATGCTTCGGCGTCCACTGGATGCTCATCGAACCGTCTTCCCGCCTGTCGACGCTGTGACATTTTACGCATCTGCCGAGCGCATTCTTGCGGGTCAGTGTGGCAAATACAGGTTCCACGACCGTCTGGGCCGGCGTTCCGAAAGCGCTGGCAGAAAATTCGAGCCATGCCTTAAGAAACGGCTCGGCATGCCTCGACGGCTGAAGCACGATACTGAAATCCTGGCGATACCACCCGCCGGTGCGCGCATATTCCTGCGGCCCCACCTCTTCAACCGATGGCGCGTCCGCGGCATCGGACTTGTCGTTCGACGAATCGGAGGGAGGCGCGCCGGACAGAATGTCGCCCGTGTCTTTCGCTCTAGAGAGAATATCGCCTGTGTCCGGTGCACCCGACAGAATGTCTCCTGTATCCTTCGCGCCGGAAAGAATGTCTCCTGTATCCGCCGCACCCAACAGGATGTCACCGGTGTCTTTCGTACCGGAAAGAATGTCGCCCGTATCCTTCGAGCCAGACAGAATGTCGCCTGTATCCTTTTGACCGGCGTTCGAGGCAGGCTCCGGCTGAGCCTGCCCATCGCCTGTTTTCACCGCGACCTTGGACGGGACCCTGCATTCATTCGCCTCGTCTTCGGCGCCCTCAGGAATCAATCCAAGATCTGATTTCAGGTTAGGGAAGGATTCGCACCGCGCCGCAAGCAGGACATCGCGCGGCATCGACGAAAACAGGTCGCGCAGGATCCGTTCGTCTAAGGTCTTGCCGCCAATCGCCGAAAGCCGTTCGCCGAATTTCTGCGGTCCGGCGCTCTGGAGTTCGTAATACAGACGTTTGACGCCACGCGCGAGCGTACGGATCGCTTCGAGTTTCTGTTTTTTCTCTTCCTCGCTGGCCGCCTTCGACAGCGCCTCCTTCAGGTCCAGCAGGGGGAGCGATTCCAGAATGCCAAGCGCCGCTACCGTCTCCTTATCGGCAGACAGAAGAAGCTTCATGAAAGGCGTCAAGCGGCCCTCAGCGTCCGCCGGCCAGTCTCCGATATCGATACCTTCCTGCCTCAGCGTTTCAACATCCAGCCCTGGTACAGCCAGAACCGCAACGTCGGAGGGCAGGTGATCGCTGTTCAGAATGTCGCTCTTGAGATGGCAACCCGAGCAGGTGTTCTCAAAGTTTCTGGTCAGCATCAACCCGCCGTCATCGGCAGGAGAATGGCAGTTAACGCAGGCCTTCAAAGACTTTTCGTCGAGATTTTTCTTGCTCGCTTCCTTGGCGAAATACGACTGCGCGCGGAACAGATGCGTGTCGTGATCGAACACCAGGCGCGTTCTGCGCTCATAGGGATAGCTGGTGAACTCGGGATGGTCCTTGGAGAACCCATGGAACCGGGAAACATGGCAGGCCTGACAGGCGGTCTCGGCGACCTCTGTCAACGGTGCCTTTTCACCGCCATGTTCGACATGGCAGGTCGCGCATGGAATAGCCGATCCCGAATCGTGCAACGCGCCTCCCGAATCCCCGCCAAGCGCAACGATCCTCTTGGTAGACGCTTCAAGAACCGAACCGACGACGCCATGAGCGCCGAGCGCATTGCCTGAAGTCACATGGCAACTCACGCACTTGCCGCTGTCTTTTTCGGGGAAAGACGGCGAAAAAGCAGCTACTGCCCAGGTGAACGGGTTCAGCGATACACCCGAGTGACAGGACTGGCAATTCTCGAGAGAGGCGTGCGCCGTGATCAACGGCCCGGGCTCAAGCCAGCGCATACCGGAAGAACCGAGCACGACCGCAAGAAAACCGATGGTTACGGCAACTGCCCAGCGAACAACGAGCCCGCGTGTCGACCGCAAGGTACGGACAGGCACGCAAGGCGGTATCGGGTGCGCACAAACCCCATCGCTCATCGGACCGAGTTCGCAGGGGCCGCCAGCGGACGGGGGGCGCGTACAGATCCAGCGGTCGCCTTCACGGACTGGCTCGCATTCGGATACGCCGCAGCATTGGCCCTTGCTGTCGGGGCCATTGCGACAGGAGGCGCCGTCCTGCGCCCGACCGCAGACCCATTTCAGATTAGGTCGTTCATACCTGCTGTTGAGGTAATCGAATTTTTGGAGCCCGGGCATATCAGGGCGCTCCCGAACTAAAGGCGTAGACCGCCATAACATGAATCGCCGCTATGAGAACCAGGCTGTAGGTGGCAGGTATGTGAATGAAAAGCCACAGCCTGAGCAGCATCAGGTTGGCGTACTGGAAATCGAGATCGTTCTTTGCCACGACGCATTCCCGTATGCGTTCCAGGCTCTTGTTTCCCTTCTCGTCCATATATCTCGCCAGCCGATCGATCCCGGCATTTATCTCATTCAGTGCCCTGCGCGACCCGAAGATATGCCCCCAGAAATTCTGCGGCCGCTGCATGAATTCATGCACCGTTTCGGCATAAAAACTGGAAATCGTAAGCGATTTTTCCTCGCTTACCGACTGTTCAGCGATGCCGGCGGCTTCGGCGGCAAGTTGGCGGCGGAAACCCGGAATGCGCTCCCTCAGGATTCGTTCCTGCGCATCCCCCAGCCTCAGAGGAATGATCCGGGAAAGGACAAGGCCGAGAATTCCGCTTAGCGCAACTACGACGAACATGATCCAGAGGCCGGTATCGAGACCGCCGCGCGGCAACGAGAAATCCGTGTGCAGCAGGAAAACGCCAATCACGAAATATCCAGTATAGACGTGGATACGCGTCCAGTTGCGGGCGCTTCCCAGCGGCAACATGGGCAATTTCTTTCTTGCGTTAAACAGGGTCAGAAACAGGACCCCGGCGAGCAAGACCCAGCCATCGAAAAACTGCGAACGGCGCAAAGCGGCGGAATAGTCCGTCTGCAGCCAGGTTACCGCACCGACGGCGACCACGGCGGTGGCGAACCATGTAATCCTGCGGCGCGTTGAGACTCTCATCGTCACTGGTCGATCCAGTCCATTAGCGACACGGCGTCATGCATGTCCACACGCATCAGGGCGTCGTGCGGACAGGCCCGAACGCAGGCCGGTCCCCCGAGTTGCCCGTCGCAAAGATCGCATTTGGTGGCCTTGACGATCGGGCTGTTTTTTTCATCGACGATAAAGGCGCCTGACGAATCCCGAACTTCGACCATTCGAATATTGTTGTAGGGGCATGACTGCGCGCAGGTCGCACAGCCGATACAGGTCGTGTCATCAATACGGATACGTTTCGTCTGATCATCGGGATCGAGGTGAATGGCCCCGGTCGGACAGCCGATCAGACAGACCGGGTCGACGCAATGCATGCACGCGTTTGCGACCATCAGGTTCAGATGAGCGGTCCCATGGCGGACAAATCTGGGATTTCCGTCATGGGTCGATGCACAGGCCCGAACGCAATCGTCGCAATTAACACACCGGTTATTGTCGATGACCATCGTGGCGGTGCCATTGATGATCCGGTTATCGACAAGGAAATCCATCAGCGATTCGCGGCCAGTAAAGCGCTCGGCGACCTGGGGCAATCCTATCTGATCTTCCAGCGTCGGAAGAACGAGCTCCTCAACGATGCTGAGCGGCACACGCAAGATATCGACGTATCCGATAGCACGCAGACTGTGGGTCAGGCGGGCACTGTCTCCCTTTCGATGTGCCTCCCTGATTTCTTCCAGTCCGAAAGAGTCGTTGGTTGTAAGATAACCAACTGTCTTTTCGCCATGATCGACCTCCTGGCTGAGGCGCGCGAAGCCCCGCCCGATCAGGAGCAGGTCTTCGACGTAATGTCCCTCCTGGGCAATGACTGGTTCGTGTTCGATCATCTGGTGCACGCCGCCGCCATCTGCGGCCGACCGCTGCTGCTGGAACTGGTCGGTCCACTCGAACCCGCCATAAGTCTCGAATTCGGTAGCCCCCGCAATTTTTGTCAGGATGGCGTCCTGATACTTCTCGCCTAGGCCCTCAAGCAACTTCCTGAAAACGGGGGCGGCCCTGAGATGGGCGATTACGCCGCGTTCACGATAAAGGCGGTCGATATCCTGCCGGAAACGATCCGACCAGAAACGGATATCGCGCACGCCCTGCCATCTCAGCTCTACGGCCTCGACATCGCTATTGGCAAAAATGGTCGCGGTCCGCGGCGCGCGCGCAAGGGCTGCGATTTCACCAAACATGCCGGGTGCAGGAATTTCGAAAGGATCGTGTTCCTTGATTACGGCGTCGACGTCTTCCAGTCGGGTGACCATCATGTCCGATTTACCGACGCGACGGTCCGGGCCGTTATAGGAAGACGACCGGACGATTCCCGTCTCGTCGACGGTTCCGGAATTCTTTCTGCGGTTACGGCCGACATAGGTGGGCGCAACCACGAATGCCCGGTCGGCGAGTCTGCGGCCCGCTCCGTCAGCCTCCTGCTGCGCCGAAACCGCGCTCCTGTATTCGGGTACTTCGGAATTCCGCCAGAGCTGTGACAGCGATCCCAACCAGGACTTCTTGTCGCCTCGCCCCCGCGACAGCCTAGATTCATCCTGCTCGCCGGATTCGTATCCGCAAACACTCCCCGATATCAGAATGAAGAGCGACGTACCGTAATCGCCCTGCCGGAAAAGAACGTCACCACGAGAAAACCGGCGATAACGGGCATCGTTGGCAATAATGCTGCGCAACGCCATATCTTCCGGGAAATCATCGGGATCCACTTCGGCGAGCGCAGGCTGCTGCAGAACCCGCTCTATGAGCGCATCCGGCATTTCCTGTGCGCCGAAAGGCCTGTCCCAGCGTTTCGGACGGCTAGCAGCGTTATCGCTCACGGGCCCCTCTTATTATTCTGTTCGCCGCTTGTGCGACGGCCATCCCCCCCATTAACGAGCCGGTTTACCCTTATACTTGTCAGCCCCGGGAAGCATGCTGTCAATCGCCGAGAAGGTCGACCCGTCATACTTTGCGGAAAGCGCTTTCGCCGCCGCCGCAACCTTGTCGGCTGCGGCCGTCAGCGGCCCCTTGTTGTTCAGCTTCAGACCGGCCGAAGCGCCGATTTTCGCGATCTCAGCCATTTCAGGGACATTGCCGAGAGCCTTCGCAATGGCCGTCGCCCGGGCACGCGCCGCCGCCGCCCTGCGGGCCATAGCAACGGCATAGGCCTTACGTTCGCTAGCCTCTCCCACCGCGCGCAGGGCGGTCTCGAGCTCGACGGCAGTCCCGACGACATGCATCAGCCGCAGGCGGTTTGCGCTACCGGGCCTGTTCTCCTTGCCATTGTTATGCCAGAGATTGTGCCGGATTTCGCCTTGCGACCAGGCGACGAGGTCGAAATTGCTGCCAGCCGGGTGCCCACCGGTATTCACCAGCTTTTCGCGCGGCACGACGTGGCAGCTGTAACAGTTGGTGGCCAGCCGGTACATGTTCGACGGACGAATCATGCCCGCGGCCTCTGCCTTCTCCCACCGTGCCTTGGCTTCTGCCGGAGTCTCGGTCGCCTTCTTCTTGCCGCTGTAATTACTGTGAACCTTGATGTAGTCCTTACCGGCGCCGTGACACGATTCGCAGGAAATCCCGGAAATAGCGCGGGTTCGTCCGCCCTTGTCCTGCATCGTGAAATGACAACCCGTGCAGGTGTCGTTGGATTTCAGCCTCTTGATACCGAGCTTCTTGGCGATCACCTGCGCATTCTTGTTCTTCGGCAGGTTTCGGAAGGTCGAGAAATGATGCGTTGCTTTCCAGACGACGTTCTCATCCTTGTGGCACTCGACGCAGGCAGTAGACCCGACAATCTTGTCCGGACTGGCCTGGGTAACGGCTGGAAGCCCCATCAGAACCATGGCCGCCGCCAGGGAAACAATCCAATTTTTCAGTTTCATCGCCAGCCGCATTGAACACCTTCCTCTTTCTAAAAATCCCTGATCAACGTCCGCCCGAAGCGGCTCAAACAGTCTCAAACAGTTTCTGACACAGGCCCTGTAATAGCATATCGTCTCACTATGCGTCGAGAACGAGCGGCCCGGTGGGCCTCGCGACACATACCAGACACGACCCCTGTTCCGGCTTATGGGTAGGCTTGCTCATATATTCGATCTTGCCGTCCCGGATCGCCGTGCTGCAGGAGCCGCAATTGCCGATCTTGCACCCGGACCGCATCTTGACGCCGTTCGCCGTGCCGAGCTGAAGAAGCGAACCGAGTTCGGGTTTCCAGTCGAGGGTCTTTCCCGACCGGGCGAATTCGACCGGGTACGAGGTCCCGTCCTCGACGGGTGGCGGTGCATCAGCCTTCTTGACTGTCGCCGGACCGAAAGCCTCGAAATTGATATCGTCCTCGGGAACGCCCCATTCTTCGAGATCGTTTACGATCGATTCCATCATCGGAGGCGGACCGCAAATATAGAACTCGTAATTACTGGAAGGCAGGAGTTCCTTCATGAGTTCCACGGACACGCGACTCTTATGGGTATAGTCGTCGCCCTCTACGCACGTATCCGTCGGATTGCTGTAGCAGATCACCATGTGGACGTTGGGATTTTCCCGGTCGACCTGCTTCATCCGGTCGTACATGGCGTGTTCCTCACGATGACGGGCACCGTAGAAGAACCAGATTTCGCGGTTACTTCCGGTTTCGACGAGCGTATCGAGCATGCTCATGACGGGGGTCAACCCGACTCCGCCGCCGATCAGCACGACAGGACGACTAGATTCCTCATCCAGAAAGAAATCGCCACCCGGCGCAAGCGCCTGAACGATCGTGCCTTCCTGAATTTCATCGTGAAAGAAATTCGATGAAATGCCCGGAGGCGTCCCCTCCGGTGCCTTTGGCGGCGCGCCAACACGCTTGATGCTGACCCGATAGCAGTCACGGATATGCGCGCCCTGCGACAGCGAATAGCAACGAACAACCGGCTCAGACTGGCCGGGAACATCCAGTTCGAACGTCAGGAACTGCCCGGGATGGAACGGAGGAAGTGTCCGCCCGTCATGCGGACGAAGGTAGAAAGAGCAGATATCTTTCGCGGGGTTCTCAATTTCGCGTTTCTCGACCACAAACCGCCGCTTTCCGGCCCAGGACAATTCCGTCCGGTCGCGTTCTATTTCGGTCCGTTCGAGAAGAATACGCGCCCGTTCCCGAAACAGGGCGAGATCTTCCGCGCCCTGACGGGCCGCCGCTCGGGTGCGGGTAAAATGGGACGCCGCCGCGAAAGCGGCATGAAGTGCCGCTGCTGCAACGATGAAATATCCAAGGGGTTGAACGAAATCCATCACACGCCGTTTTGCATTGCCAGTTGCATTGTCAGTTGCATTGTCAGTTGCATTACCAGTCGCCTGGCAGGCCGACGACCTGCGCCGACCCGGGTTAACAGCGACCCGGGGATAAAAGCGTCAAGGCTACTCGCCCGGCCACTTTCCGGAAAACGCTTCCCGGTCCCCGTTCGCCGTTCAAGACATCGTGTCGCCTTCACGTACACGCGTCAACCATCCACACTAATTGCTAGACCACGCCGTAAGCGAGCATCGCATCGGCCACTTTGACGAAACCGGCAATATTCGCTCCTTTCACGTAGTCGATATGGCCCTCGGAATCCTTGCCATATTCAAGGCACTTGTCGTGGATGTTCTTCATGATATCCAGAAGGTGCTGCTGGAGTTCATCTTCCCGCCAGGAAATGCGCGCCGAGTTTTGGCTCATTTCCAGGCCGGACACCGCAACACCGCCGGCGTTCGCCGCCTTGCCCGGCGCGAACAGGATTTTCGCGTCCTTGAACGCGTGTACCCCATCCAGATCTGTGGGCATATTCGCGCCTTCGGACACCGCGATACAACCGTTCTTGACCAGCGTCCTGGCGTCGTCGCCGTTCAACTCGTTCTGGGTTGCGCATGGCATGGCCAGATCGCAGATCACCCCCCATGGGCGCTCGCCTTCATGGAAGGAGGCATGCTTGTATTCGCTTACATACTCCTCGATCCGGCCCCGCCTCTTGCCTTTGAGGTCTTTGATGAAATTGACTTTTTCGAGGTCGATCCCGTCGGGGTCATAGATAAACCCGCCCGAATCGGAGAGCGTTAGCACCTTGCCGCCAAGCTGGTTGATTTTTTCGGCCGCATGGGTCGCGACATTGCCCGAACCGGAGATCGCACAGGTTTTTCCTTCGACCGAATTGCCGGCGTTCTCCAGCATGTTCTGCATGAAGTATGCCGCGCCATAGCCGGTCGCTTCGGTACGGATCAGACTGCCGCCGAACTCGAGCCCCTTGCCGGTAAGAACGCCCACGAACTGATTCGTGATGCGCTTGTACTGGCCGAACATGTAGCCGATTTCACGGGCGCCTACTCCGATATCGCCCGCCGGAACATCGGTGTCTTCGCCGACATGACGGTAGAGTTCCGTCATGAAGGACTGGCAGAACCGCATGACCTCGTGATCGGACTTGCCGCGCGGGTTGAAATTCGAGCCACCCTTGCCGCCGCCCATCGGCAGGCCAGTCAGACTGTTCTTGAAGGTCTGCTCGAAGGCAAGAAACTTGAGCACGCTCTCGGTCACGGTCGGGTGGAACCTGATACCGCCCTTGTAGGGGCCGATCGCATTGTTGTTCTGGACACGCCAGCCGCGCTGAACCCGGATATTGTGGTTATCGTCCTCCCAGCAGACGCGGAAGCTCACAACCCTGTCCGGTTCCGCGATCCGTCGGAGGATCTGATATTCGTGATACTTTTCCTTGTCCTTGATGAATTCGAAGATGTCCTCGGCGACTTCCTGAACCGCCTGCACGAATTCCGGCTGCCCAGGATTCCTCTTCTTTACTCCTTCGATAAACTGGTTCAGATCGACATGATCGGATACGGCCATCTTGATTCCCTATTCTTGTGGTTGATTTTCAACGTTGAACGAAAATTGCGGACTCTACGGCAAGTCTGGTGCGCTGCGGTGCGCGCGATGACTATCGGACAAAGCCGGCCTCTTCGAGGCCGCGCTCAATCTTCTCGATCACGCATATTAGAGTCATGAAAAATGTCGACCCCTACCCCATCACATCCGACAGCCAGACGAACATGGAAGCCGGCCCCCGCCGGTTTTCTCTTTATACAACGGAGTGCCGTCCCAACACAAACGGGACCTGCGCATAATTGAGCTAAATTGGAGAAAAGCTGCGGCTCCGTCGGCCCCGCAATTCGAGTAGCCGAAGCACGAATCCGGTTTCCGGCCCGGCGACATACAGTTCCTGCACAATCGCGTCGTGATTCACGGGCGAGCGACCGGCAGGCATCGTCGTCAAAGGCATGGAAATTAAGACGCCTCTCGATCCGGAGTAGACTGTGCTAATTTCCTGAGTAACGGGTTCCGTTCGCCGCAAAATTGATAGTACTATTTCGAGTGAGGCGATAGAACGCCCATAACAGGCGGGAGGACGACATGGACGGAGCATTCAGCAACGAAGGCTACCAGGCGCTGGAAGTCACGCGCTGCAGCCCGAATATCGGCGCGATCATCGGCAATATCGACCTGACGCACCCGTTGAACGATCTGGAGCTGGCCGAGCTGAAACGCGCCTATACCGAGAACGGCGTGATTTTCTTCCGCGACCAGAAGATCAGTTTCGAGGATCATGTCCGGCTCGCCGAATATTTCGGCACGACCGGCCAGCACGCCGGCGTGAAAACCCACAGCAAGGAATCCGACGATCCGCGCGTCCGGAAATTCCACTACGACGGCAACTCGAATGGCGAGATTTCGGGCAACGCCTGGCATACTGACCAGTCGTGCGCGCCTATCCCGCCGCTCGGTAGCATCCTTTACATGCACACGATCCCGCCCAACGGCGGCGGCGATACGATCTTCGTCAGCATGTACGCCGCCTACGAGGCGCTGTCGGACCGGATGAAGACCTATCTCGAAGGCCTCACCGCGCTGCATGACGGCGTCCGGATTTTCGGCGACGGCACGCCCCGAACGGAGCATCCTGTCGTCATCCGGCACCCCGAAAGCGGCCGCAAGTGCCTCTATATGAGTTCATCGGCGGTGCGCTGGCTCGAAGGGTTGCCCCGCGGCGAAGGCAAGGGCATCGCCAAGTTCCTCAAGGAACATTGCCGCTCGCCCGAATTCTTCTACCGCTTCCGCTGGGAGCCTCATTCGATCGCCTTCTGGGACAATCGCTGCTGCAATCACTACGCCATCAACGATTATCTGCCGGACGTACGGTCCGGATTCCGGGTGCAGATCGAGGGGACGGAACCGCCGCAGGCGGCGTAACCAGCCCTGCCGGCCCGACGTAAACTAGTCCGAAGACTGAAAGACGAAAGTCTGCGAGGGATCGATTTCGACGCCCAGCCGTTCGCCCTCATGGACGACAACACGCCCGGGGCGGCGTACCTGGACATGGGTATGAGGAACTTCGCCCTCGCCGAGTCCCAGCCGGATATGGCTGCTCCCTCCGGCATAGCGGACATCGCAAACGCGTGCGCAGGGCTGTCCAGGGGCAGCGCCCGCGCCGGGCGAAAGCTTCAGCGCGTCGGGCCGGACCATTACGTCGACTGAAGTGCCATCGGCGAAGCCGGCATTCGCCAGGGAACCGATATCGGTCTCGATCCGGTCGCCGTCGGCCGTTCCCTTTAGCCGGTTGATCTCGCCCAGAAATTCCGCGGCGAACGGGCTGACCGGATGGTGATAGATCTCGTCCGGCGTGCCGACCTGAACAATTTCGCCATCCTTCATCAGGATGATGCGGTCGGCCATCATCATGGCCTCTTCCGGATCATGAGTGACCATCACGGCGGTCACGCCGCGATTGTGCAGAATCCGCAGCGTTTCCTCCCGGATGCGCCCGCGCAGGGACGTATCCAGCCCTGAGAACGGCTCATCGAGCAGAAGCAACGGCGGGCGCGGCGCCCGGGCGCGGGCAAAGGCGACGCGCTGCTGTTCGCCGCCGGACAGCTCATGCGGATATTTATCGGCATGGTGCAGCATACGGATCTGTTCCAGCAGCTCTTTCGTCCGCGCCTGCGCGGCAGCCTTGCCGAGATGCGCCAGACCGTAGGAGATGTTCTCGGCAACGGTCAGGTGCGGAAACAGCGCGAAATCCTGGAACAGAAATCCCACATGGCGCTTGTGCGGCGGCAGAACGAAATCGCTGCCCGAGGCACGCTCGCCGGCGATGGAGATCGTTCCGCTATCGGGTTTTTCGAGACCGGCGATCAGCCGCAGGGTCGTCGTCTTGCCACAACCCGACGGTCCCAGAAGACAGACGAGCTCGCCCTTGCTCACCTCAAACGAGATGTCGCGAATGATCTGGGTCGACCCCAGACGCAGGCTTAGGTTCTCGACCTTGAGCATGTCGTCCCGGCTATCTTCCTCATCCTTCGGTCTTTCCGACCGTTTCCCTGTGGAGCCCTGAATAGCGCCCCTCACTGAAACTAACAATCATTCTCATCTTTTGCACCCTCAATTTCAATGCGAAATGTTGGGGACACCGAGGCATGGGGGAAGACCCAAACCGGTCAGAAATTGCGACAGATCAAGGTCCCTGCTCGGAAATTCAAGGATATTGCCGCAATGACTCGGGCCTCTTCAGCCGCAGCAAAAAATTATTGATAATAATTCGCAATAGCATTGACAACGATAATCATTCGCATTAAAACAGCCCTCATCAACCCCGCCATAAACCCGATAGCGCAGGGTTTGCCAATCGAAGCAGCCATATATAAGAGGAAGCCATGAAACGCCCTATCAGAAACACCGTCCGGTCGGGGATACGCCCCCTGCTCCTTTCCGTTTTTTCTGCCGGCATCGTCTCGGGCGCCGCGCAGGCCGCAGCGGCTGCGGAACTCAACGTCTATTCCCACCGGCAACCGGTCCTGATCAAACCCTTCCTGCAGGCTTTCGAGAAAGAGACCGGGGTCAAGGTAAATGTAGTGTTCGCGGCGAAGGGCCTCGTTCAGCGGATGCTGGCTGAGGGGCCGCGTAGCCCTGCCGATGTCGTACTGACGGTGGATATCGCGCGCCTTTCGGTCTACGCCGAAAAGAACCTGCTCGCGCCTGTAGACTCAAAGATTCTTGAAACGAATATTCCCTCCCATCTTCGGGACCGGGATAACCGCTGGTTCGGCCTGTCGACCCGGGCACGGGTCGTTGCGATTTCCGCGGAACGCGTCAAACCGTCGGATATCAGGCGAATTGAGGACCTTGCGGACCCAAAATGGAAAGGCCGTGTCTGCACGCGTCCGGGGAGCCATGTCTATAACCGGGCGCTCCTGGCATCGCTGATCGCCGCGAACGGAGAAAAAGCCGCCGAGACATGGGCGCGCGGCCTCGTTGCCAATCTCGCTCGCAAGCCGCAAGGCAATGACAGGGCGCAGGCCAAAGCGATCTTCGAGGGCATATGCGATGTCGCGATCATGAACAGCTACTATTACGGCCTGATGAAGACTTCCAAGGCCGCGGCCCAGCGCGACTGGGCGAAGGCCGTCCGGATACTGTTTACGAACCAGGCGGATCGCGGCACGCATGTGAATATTTCGGGCGGCGGCGTAGCGCGCCATTCGAAGCACAAGGAAACGGCGGTCAGGCTGCTTGAGTTTTTGAGCCAGCCGGCAGCGCAGAAGCTCTACGGGAAAATCAACTATGAATTCCCGGCCAATCCGAAGGCTGAGTCGAGCGCTGAGGTGGAATCCTGGGGCAGTTTCAAGGCCGATACGCTTTCGATCGACAGAATCGCCGAGCTTGCGCCTGCCGCCCAGAAGATCATCGACAAAGTTGGATGGTAACAGCGAGCATCCTGAAGCAGCGGTGGATATCGAGCGATCCGGTCAGCATCTGGTCGCTCGCCACCCTGTTCTGCTGTCTCGCGATCATCGGCCCTTTCGTTGCAATCCTGTATGTCGCCGCCGGCGATAGCGGCGGGCTCTGGTCTCATCTGATCGAAACGGTCTTCCCCCGCTATGTCGGCAACACGTTGCTGCTCATGGCGGGCGTCGCCGTGCTTACCCTTGCATTCGGGCTCAGCACGGCCTGGGTGACCGCCCGCATGGACTTTCCCGGCTGCCGGCTCCTCGAATGGATGCTGCTGCTGCCGGCAACCGTGCCCGCCTACCTGATCGCCTATACCTATACCGACCTTCTCGAATACGCCGGCCCTGTTCAGGGGGCGCTGCGCGACCTGTTCGGCTGGTCGAGCGCCCGGGATTACTGGTTCCCAGAAATTCGGTCGATGGGAGGCGCGATCCTGGTGATGTCCGCGGTTCTCTACCCGTACGTCTACCTCATGGCGCGCACGGCATTCCGCCTGACGCCCGCCTCCTATTACGAGGCGGCCCAACTTCATAACCGCCGCTTCGTCTGGGCGGTCGACCTCCCTCTCGCGCGGCCGGCGATCGCCGCAGGTCTGGCGCTGGTTCTCATGGAGGTGGTTTCAGATTTCGGCACGGTGGAGTATTTCGCCGTGGAGACGCTGACGCTCGGCATCTTCAATGTGTGGCTCGGCATGAACAACCTGACCGCAGCCGCGCAGATCGCCGCCGTCGCCTTTGTGTTTATCCTGGCGCTGCTGACCATCGAACGCCGGGCGAGGGCCAACCAACGCTTTACGAACGATGGCGGCCGCAGCGCTCCTGTCCCGGTGCGAAAAGCAACGGGCGCAACGGCGCTGATCTGCATTCTTGTCTGTTTCCTGCCGATAATGCTCGGCTTTCTCGTTCCCGTCGGCGTCCTGCTTGGTTTCGTTTTTCAGGGGTTGTCGGTTTCCGAGCCGGACACGCTGATCGCGAGCGGTCTCAACTCGCTGCTGGTTTCCTTTGCTGCCGCCGTCGCCGTTATCGGCCTCGCGACAGTCATGGTGCTGGTCGTCACCTACAAGAAACACCCCATCATTCGCGTCCTGACCGGAATATCGGCAACCGGCTATGCATTCCCGGGCGTCGTCCTCGCCATCGGTGTGGTCGCGTTTTCAGGCGGCGTGGATGCGACCATACAGTGGATCTGCGACAACCTTCTCGGTATTCCGTTCGACGGCTTCCTGATCGGCAGCGTTGCGATTCTGGTCTTCTCCTATGTCGTCCGGTTCCAGGCGATCGGGTATGGCGCGCTCACATCGGGGGTCAACCGGCTGTCGCCCAACATCATGAATGCCAGCTTCCTGCTGGGGCGCAGTTTCTCGAACAGCGCCGTGCGGCTCGCCCCTCCCCTGCTCAGGAAATCGATGCTGGCGGGCGGGCTGCTGGTGTTCGTCGACGTGATGAAGGAGCTGCCGATGACGCTCCTCCTGCGCCCGTTCAATTTCGAAACGCTGTCGACCTACGTCTATCAGTTCGCCAAGGACGAACTGCTGGAGGAAGCCGCGCTGGCGGCGCTGGCCATCGTGATAGCAGGGCTGGGCCCGGTTATCCTGATGAATGCATCGCAACGACGCTGACCGGCTGGCCCGCGCTCAGGAGTCCTTCTTCGGCATGCCGTAGAGCTCGATGCGGTCCCCAACCAGCTCATAGCCGAGTTCATCCGCAATGGCCTGCTTGATCCGGTCGAGCTGTTCGTTCTCGAACTCGAGAACCTGGCCGGACTTCATGTCGATCAGGTGGTGGTGGGGCGAATTTTCGTCGGTCACCTCGTATCGCGCCCGCCCATCGCCGAATTCCAGCCTGTCGATGACATTGGCCAGGTCGAACAGACGCAATGTCCGGTAGACCGTCGCGATGCTGATACGCGAATCGATATCCGCCGCGCGACGATGTACTTCCTCGACATCGGGATGGTCGGTGGACTCGGACAGAACGCGCGCAATGACCCGGCGCTGATCGGTCATCCGCATGCCCTTTTCGACGCAGATGCGCTCGATCTCGGAAATATCGGCCTTATTCTGCGCCTTTTTCGGTGATACAGCCATTCGTCATCGGTTCCTGTCTTCGGCGACGGAAATTATCGCATCGACACCAAATTGTCACTCCGCTGTTGCGCCGAGAGAGGCCCGCTGGATGGTTCGCTTGCCATACCGCCACGCCTTTCTGACAGGCTTGCTAATTTATTTCGGCGAAATGACGCAAAGGCCTTGCGGGACGGCTTCCGGCAACCAATTTCTTCGCCGGGCCGGGATTCCCCCACGAACCCGAGGGATTGCTCGGTCTAATTCTGACATGGAGAAAACAATGTCAACTCGCGCATTACCGATTGCGGCGGGCTCGCTCGCCCTTGCGTCTATGTTGGCTGTCGGCGGCGTCGCAAAGTCCGCCGACTTCTACAAAGGCAAAACCGTTGTCGTTCAGGTCCCCTCGGGCTCCGGCGGCACGTTTCACGTCTATTGCCAGATCGTCGCCGGCCAGATCGGCAAACATATTCCCGGCAAACCGAAAGTAATCATTCAGAATTTGCCGGGCGCCGGCGGCGCCAAATCGGCCTCCTACATGATGAATGTCGCCCCCAAGAACGGGTCGTACATCGCCATGGTAGCGCCCGGCGTCATCACAGATCCGCTGGTCCGCAAACACAAGTACGACGCCAGGAAATTCGCCTGGCTGGGATCGGTCGCGGCGCGGCCTTTCACAATCGCCATGTGGCATACCGCGCCCTTCAAGACGGTCGACGATCTCAAGAAGGCCCAAAGCACGCTGGGCACCAGCGGTGTTGCGTCATCCGGCTACATCATACCGGCATTCATCAATGCGGCCCTCGGGACGAAAATGAAGGTTATCACCGGCTACAAGAGCGGCGGCGAGACCAACCTCGCCATCGAACGCGGAGAAATCCAGGGCCGGGGCAATTTCTACTCCGGCTTTACGGGCGTCCGGCCGGACTGGATCAAGGACAAGAAACTTACCTTTGTTCTTGGCATCGGCCCGCGTCACCCGGAGCTCAAGGGGGTGCCGCATCTCCGCGACCTGCTGCCTGCAGGCACGGTCGAGGCGAAGATGTATGACCTGATTGAGGTCAACTTCAACGTCGGGCAGGCGTTCTACGCCCCGCCCGGCACGAATGCCGCCAACCTTGAAATCCTTCGCACGGCGTTCGCCGCCATGCTGAAGGACCCCGAACTCGTAAAGGACATCGACAAGCGGCGGGTCGAATATTCCCCGCAAAGCTATCAGCAGGTCGAAAAGCAGATCGACGACGCATTCAAGTCCGCCGAGCCCGAAGTTGTCCGCAGGCTAAAAGGAGTCATGACCGGCAAAAAGGGCGCCTGACCTCACATCCGCCCGATGCCCGCCGGTATCCGTCTGCCGACGGGCATTCGGCCGGGTATCGCTCTCTTGCCAGCCGGCCCGGATTCCCTATGGTGAGGCCGAAACTGATATTCTGGCTCCCATGACCATTGTCATCACCGATAACGACGTAAAACGCCTCCTTTCCATGCAGGAGTGCATCGACGCGATGAGGACGGCGTTTGCGGATCTTTCCAACGGCAAGGCGGCCAGCCTGCCGCGCATGCGCTATTCGGTTGATACCGAAGATCCGTCCAAACGCTATCTCGCTAACATCCAGGCAGGCGCGGTGCCGAGTTTCGGCGTCGCCTGCGTGCGTGCCGGATCGCGTTTCATGCAGTTCGAGGAAGTCGACGGGGTGCGCCGGGTGCTTCATAACGTCGGCGCCAAGAACTGGACCATCATCATCCTGTACGAGCTCGCGACCGCCGAGCCTGTGGCCTTTATCCACGAAACCCATATCGGCGAAATTCGCGTGGGGGCGACAACCGGAGTCGCCGTCGAGAAATGCGCTCGGGCCGATGCGAAGACTCTGGGTATTTTCGGCTCCGGCAATCAGGCCGGCCCCATCCTCGAAGCTGTATGCGCCGTCCGACCGATCGAACGCGTCGCGGTGTACAGCCCGACGGAGGAAAACCGGCGCGCCTTCGCAGAGCGTTATGGCAGGCAGGGGCTGGAGGTCGTTGCCGTCGATACGCCGCGCGACGCGGTGGATGGCTCGGATATCGTATGCTGCGCCACCAACGCAGCGACCCCCGTGTTCGACGGGGACTGGCTGGTCCCGGGACAGACCGTCGTGTCGATCGTGAACTCGGACGTTACCGGAAGGCGTACCGAAACCGACGAAACGGTTTTCTCGCGCTCGGCCCGTATCGTCATCAACGACTGGGACAGCGTGCACGCCAACAAACAGGTCGAGCTGCTGGAAGCGATTGAGGACGGACGGGTAAAGGAAACGGATGTGCATTTGCTCGGCGACGTGATCACCGGCCGCGCGCCGGGTCGGCTCTCCGATGACGAGATCGTCTATTACAAGAACAACACCGGGCTCGGCATGCAGTTCGCCGCCGCGGGCGCCATCGTCTGGCAGAAGATGAGGGACGAGGATGCGCCCTACGTCATCCCGACCGAATGGCTGGGCAGCGATACGGGGAACTGAAAACTAGCCTGGATTGGCCGCCCGGGCGGCATCTGCGGCCAGCGCTTCTTCCCTGACCAGGTTCCAGATGTAATCGACGTGCTCGACGAATTCAGGCGTCTTGGACAACTCGTTCAGTTCGCTTCGATCGAATTTCGTTTCCACGATTTCCTTGATCCGTCCCGGACGGGCGGTCATGACCGCGACCCTGTCGGCCAGCAACACGGCTTCGCGTACATCATGCGTGACGAACACCACCGTCTTCGGAGACCGGCCCCATATCGCCAGCAGCTCTTCCTGCATGATGATGCGTGTTTGCGCGTCGAGAGCGCCGAACGGCTCATCCATCAGCAGCACGTCAGGATCGATCGCAAGGGTGCGCGCTATGGCGACACGCTGTTTCATGCCGCCGGAAAGCTGCGACGGAAACGCGTCCTCGAACCCCGTCAGATGAACAAGGTCAATATGTTCCTGCGCGATGCGCAGCCTTTCGTCCTTTTCGAGCCGCTTTTTCTCCAGCCCGTACAGCACGTTCTCCCGAACCGTCTTCCAGGGAAAAAGCGCGAAGTGCTGAAATACAACACCGCGATCCGGTCCCGGCGCCGTAACGGCCTTGCCGCCGACCGTGATGGCTCCGCCAGCCAGTGGCAGAAAACCGCCCAGCAGATAAAGAAGGGTCGATTTTCCGCAGCCGCTCGGCCCCAGCAGGGCAAGAAATTCGCGATCGGCGATTTCAAGCGAGATCCGGTCGAGCGCCAGAACCGGTCTTCCCCTCGGCGGCCGGTATTCATGGGTTACTGCATCTATGGATATGCTCATCTTACCCTTCGAATCTAAACAGTGGCCCGGTCCTGGGCGACTTCCTGATGCCAGCTCAGCAGGCGTCTCCGAACGATCTCCAGGCTCTTGATAACCAGAAATCCGGCGATACCGATCGAAAGAATTCCCGAGAACACGCCGGGAGAATCCGCAAAACGCGAGGCGCGCAGCATGGCAGAGCCGAGCCCCTCGCCGCCCATCACCATCTCGGTAACCAGAACGACGATCATGCAGATCGGCAGGGCGATCTGCAGCCCGGTCAGAATCTGCGGCAGGGCCGCCGGCAGGATGACCTGCCAGAGAAGCTGCCGGTCGGTAGCGCCGAGGCTGCGGGCGGACCAGATCAGCTCCTTCTCCACCGCCCGGGTGGCCGCCCATGTCGTCGCAATGATCTGGAAAGAGGCCGAGAACGCGACCATCATGATCTTCGCCGCGTCGAACAGGCCGAACCACAGCATGAAAATCGGAAGCAGCGCGATTTTCGGCGCCGGCAACCCGATGGAAACGATGGGATCGAAAAACCACCGAACCGGAACGGTTCGCGCCATCAGGATGCCCAGGGTCACGCCGAGCAGCCCTGCAATGCCGAACGCGGTCAGCGCCCGCCACAACGTAAGCCCGGCATTCATCAGCATCTTGCCGGAGAAAAGATCGGCAAAGAATCTGGACATGACGGTTGAGAAGGCGGGCAGCAGAAACGGGTCGATATCTCCCCACTGCGCAGACGCTTCCCACAGAACGATGATGCCTACGATAACAGAATACGGACCGACCGTTTCGAACAGCCGGCCACCTATGGCGCGCATCGAAGACGGCTTCCTGTCGTTGGGAACGGTTTCCTGTGCGCCGGCCACGACCCTATTCCTGCCAGCTCAGAATGCGACCGGATACATACAGATACAGCCGGTCGGCGCAGAAACCGATGGAAGCGATGGTAATGGCGCAGGCGAACATTCCTTTGAAGTCGCCGCCTTCTCCGAGAAAACCGATCAGGAATCCAATGCCATCGTTCGCGATGATCAGTTCCGAACTCACCATCAGGATAAAAGACAGCGCCAGGGCGACGCGGACGCCGTGGAGAATTTCAGGCAGCGCCGCCGGCACGACGATTTCCCTGAGGACCTCGCCTTCGGATGCGCCCATGCTGCGTGCGGACCAGATCAGGACTTCGTCGACGCCACGCGCCGCGTTAAAGGCGCTGACCACCACCGGCAGCAGGCAGCCGATGAAAATCAGGGTAATCTTGGAGGCATCCCCAAGACCGATCCAGATGATGGCAAGCGGGATCAGCGCCGACTTCGGCATCGGATAGAAACACTGGATGACGGGTTTCACGAGAGTGCGCACCGGCTTGTACCAAGCCATGAGAACGCCGATGCTGGCGCCGAAGACAATTGCGCAGGCGAGCGCCGTGAAACCGCGCGCAACCGAACGCCCGACATGATACAGCAGGTCTTCCTGCAGGATCTCCCAGAACGCGATCACAACATCGCTGAACATGGGAAGGAAAAGCTCGTCGATCAGGCCGCCACGCGTGACGGCTTCCCATACGATTACGATGAGAAGCAGTGGCGAGTAACGGCGAAGGACAAGGGCCATCTGGGTACTACCGCAATCGGAAAGCGAAACCGGAACGATCACCGGAAAGATCACTGGAAAGATTCAGGCAGGGCGCACCCCGCCTGAATCGATCTGATCCGGAACCGGTTACTTGAGCTGCTTTTTTGCGTCCGCGAGCAGCGACAGATCGGCATGTTTCGAAACGTCGAACGTGCCGGGAATGACCTTGAGTTTATGAAGGTCGTCCACATTCTTCTGCAGAAGCTTGGGATCGAAGCTCGCGTCTACCGTCCGCCCGTAGCCCTTGTCCGAGAAAACCCAGCCTTCATAGGCGCTTGCCTTACGACGCATGATCTTGGCGAGAATTTCTGCAGCCGCCTTGCGGTTTTTCGGATCGTAGGCCCACTGCCGCATACGGATGTGGTCGGCAAGGAAGTCGACGAAAGCCTGCCGGTTTTTGGCGACGAAATCGGCCTTGGCGGACCAGAGAAGCGTTTCCTGCGGCCCCAGCGACTGACGCATCGTAAAGAGCGGCTTCAGGTTTCCAGCCTTCTCGGCCCGGAAATTGAAGGGTAAGACGAGATAGGCGACGTCGATGCGGTTGGTGTTGATCGCCGACAGCATGGCGCGGAAGCGTACTTCCACCCATTGAAAATCGCGACCGGATTGCAGCCCGTTCTCGTTCAGCATCTTCTGCGCTGCAGCATGAACGCCACCGCCCAGCGCGTTGACCGCGATCCGCTTGCCCTTGAGATCGGATACCTTGTTAATCCCGGCATCCTTGCGGACCCAGAACGCATTATCGACGCCGACATCGACACTGCGCATAACCGAGGCAATCGCCTTCAGGTTCTGCTTTCCATTGATGATGCCCAACGCATAGGCCTGATAGTTAGCGCCCGCGATGTCGATTTCACCCGCCGCCAGCGCGGTCAGAGCCGGGCCACTGCCGCGCATGCGGATGGTCTTGACCGTGTAGGTCTTGCCGTAATTCCTGTAGATCGATTTCGGGACCTCGTTGATCATCGGCGTGATGTGCGATGGCGCGACCGACCAGTTGATGCGCAGCTCGACCGGCTCGGACAGTGCTGTGCCGCTTGTAAGGGCGAATGTCGTCAGCGCTGCCGCCGACAAGAGATAGTTACGGATCATGTTAGCCTCCTGATTTTCCTGTTATTCGAGAAACTTTTCGTCTCTTCGTTTTACCCGCCAGCCGTGTCCTTCCGTAGAACCTGTCGACGAATTCTAGAGCGGTACCAAAAAAGGATAACGTTGGAATACCCAGTCATGCAAACTCTGTCGCTTGCCATTTTGTTTGAGACACGGCTAACTGCCCGAAAACTGAAACCAGACAGGGAAGACAAATGAGGCTTGCTACAGCCGCCGTCCCGTCGCCAGTCCTCCGGCGACAGACCGTCATCATCGGCAACGATGACGACGCATGGGCCCCCCTTGCCGCCACTCTGGAGCAGTCCGGAATCGTTGCCCCCTCCGACACTGCAAGCGCGCTGCCCGCGGCCATCGCGTTCCTGTCCGGCTTGAGAGCCGGCGCCCGCCGCAAAGTCGAGACAGCCATCGCCGCCAATGCGTTCGACATTAAGAACACGCCTTCTTTCACCCGACCGGTCGACGACCGCGCCAAGGTGATGGTCGTCGGCGGCTGGAACCCGGTAAGCCGGCCGGACCTTGAACTCGACCATGTTACGCCGCATGTCATGGCGCGCTGGATGGATGCGGAAGATTTTCGGCGTCCGCCGATCACTGTTTTCAAGAAATTTCCGTCGGCCATCGCCGACCCGGAATCCGAACTCGTCCTGCCCCGCATTAACCTCGTTCAGGGCGCGCCGAGCGAGGGCCCGTTCGAAGCCGACGCCACGCTCGCCGTCGTGATCGGCAAGCCGGCGCTGCGCGTACCCGTCCGCAGCGCCTTGCGCCATGTCTTCGGACTGAGCCTGATGCTGGATGTGTGGAACAGCGAAATCTTTCTGGAAGAATCGCGTGTTCGCCGGGGCATGCTATCGAAAAACCTGAGCAACCTGACCCCGCTTGGCCCGTGGATCGAGCTTCAGGAGGGGAACTCTATCGACAACGAGCTGGAAATCATTCTCAGGATTGGCCGCAAAATCCGCCAGCGGTTCCGGGTCGGCGAGTTCGCCTACCGGATCGCGGAAGTCATTTCCTTCTGCTCGTCCGTCGGGCTGGAGCCGGGCGATGTCATCGCCTTCGGCGCCCGCATAGCGCGCGGCACCGGCAAGGGCCCGCTCGAAACCCCGACCGGCATCGCACCCGGCGATCGAATCGAAATCTCCGCCACGGGGCTGGGCACGCTCCGTAGTACGGTCGCGACCAACCCATAAGGATCAGGATCATGCGCTTTCTGACTTTTGAGGCTTCACCCGGCATCAGCCGGTTCGGTTTTCTCAGCAAAGCGGGACGGGTCATCGACCTTGAAACCGCCTATGCGTCCGTTCTGGCGCAAAGCCTGCCGATTGAGCGCGCCTGCGATCTCGCCTCCCAGATGGCGCCTTCGGATGCGCTGGCCTTTATCGAGGGCGGAGACATCTGTCTCAAAGCCGCAAGGGACGCCTGCGACGCCGTCGAGGAAGAGGCGTCCGGCAACGGTGCGCTGACCGGTCCTCGCGGCGAAACGGTCGAGTTCGACCTCGACGCAGTGTCGGTCCTCGCGCCGCTTCAGAACCCTCGCAATTTCATCGCATCGGGCAAGAACTTCGATGACCACCTGACCGAGATGCAGCAATCCAACCGGCCGGTCGCCCCGCGCATCCCGAGCGGCCATCCGCAATACCCGTCGGCCATCGTCGGGCCGGAGGAAACGGTCGCCTATCCCAAGGAAACCCGGAAGCTCGATTACGAGGTCGAGATGGCCTACATCATCGGACGGCGGGCGCGGAATATTTCGCCGGATGAGGCGCTCGATTACGTATTCGGCTTCACCGTCTATAACGACCTGTCTGCGCGCGACATGGGCGAGCAGCAATGGGGCGTGCCGATGATGCAGAAAAACCTGCCGGGCTTTTCTCCGATGGGCCCCTATATCGTGACACGCGACGAGCTGGGCGACCTGGAGACCATCGGCGTGCGGTCCTACGTCAATGGCGAACTGCGCCAGTCGAGCTCGATCGACCATATGCGATTCAGGATCGCCGACCAGATTTCGTTCTGGTCGCAAATCGGGCTGGAGCCCGGCGATGTGATCACAACCGGCACCCCCGGCGGCGTTGCGGCGGGCCGCGGCAACGACGAGGAGCCGTGGTGGCTAACGCCGGGCGACGTGGTGGACTGCGAGGTCGACCGGGTGGGAACGTTGCGGACCTATATAGGATAGCGCAAAATCGTCTGAACCGAACGGGAGGGTAGAAATGGCGACGGCGATGAAGCCGACAGGCGACTTCGATTTCGAAAAATTCCGCTTAAGGACATTTACCGAACGCCTGGTCGAAATCGGCGAGGTCGAAATTCACGACAAACCTGTCGCGCTGACCGCCTTGAGCGGCCTCATCGAAGATACGGAAAAGGCCGTCCTGTTCAGGAATGTTGGCCCGGAAAACGTGGAAATGATCGCCAAGGCCGCTGCCGGACGCGAACGCATCTGCGCTGCCTTCGAAACCACGCGGGACAGGCTCTACGACGAGTTTCAGAACCGTCTCGCCAATCCGAAGGGAACGATCGAGATTCCTTCCGACGAAGCGCCTGTCCATGCCGTCAAGATCACGGGCGACGATATCGACCTCACCCGCCTGCCCTTTTACCCGCATCACGAATTCGATGGCAGCGCCTATATCAGTTCGGGCATCGACTATGTCCGCGATCCCGAAACCGGTCGGACCAATGTCGGCAGCCGCCGGCTGTCGCTGCGCAACCGTACCCAGACCGGCACCAACGTGACAGCACCGTCAGATCTGAAGAAAATTTACCAGGCCTGCGTCGCGCGCGGTGAAAAACTGCCGATTACTTTTACGCTCGGGAACCATCCTCTGGATTTCTACGCGGCGACGACGCGGACGCCCGGCGACGAGGTCAACCTGATCCCGACGATGCGGGGCGAAACGGCGCCGGTCGTAAAATGCCTGACCAACGATCTGCTGGTGCCGGCGGACGTGGAAATGACGCTGGAGGGTTATCTCGACGAGCGCGGCTATGTCGAGCCGGAAGGACCGTACGGCGAATATATGGGCTATTACGGCTCCATCCATCTGGACCCGGTTTTTACCTGTACCGCGATCACCATGCGAAGCGACGTGCTGCACCAGACGCTGCAGCACGGCTCCGCCTTCGTGCTGGATCAGTGCGATTCGGCGTCCATGACCGCCATGCGGGTCGAGGCCGATGCGCTCAAGATCCTGCGATCGACGGTGCGCGCTCCGGTCGGAGCCTATCTGCGCGAAACGTCCGGCGGCGGCGGGGGGTTGAGGATTTCGATCAACCAGCAGTTCTTCGGCGAGGCGCGCAATGCCATCATCGCGCTGTTCGGCGGCATAAGGCGGCTCAAGCATATCTGGGTGTTCGACGAGGATATCGATATCCGCGACGACCGGCAGGTCGAATGGGCGTTCGGCACGCGCTTTCAGGCCGATCAGGATATCGTCATGGTAACCGGCATCATGGGCCAAACGATGGATCCTTCGCTCCAGGGGCGGCGCACCGGGGCCAAGGCCGGGTTCGACTGCACCATCCCCTTCCCGCGCGGCAATGCCGTGACGCTGACCCGTTGCGCGGCAGCGAGGTTTTCAGGGGAACCGGCCCGGTTCCAGACGGTAGAGCAGGCGCTTGAGTCCGAACCGATGTTCTATACTCATCTGGTCGAGGCCATCGGCAGCGAGGACGGTCGCGATGTCGCCTGCGCGCTGGACGAGTTGCGCGACAGGGGCAAGCTTGGGCGCGACAAGGACGGTCGCTATCACCTGACCGATGCGGAACCGGGAACGACGGGAATCGTTGGCGAGCTGTATCACGATCCGAATTCGGGGACCTGACGGCGACGACGCTCAGTAATAGTCCATCATCTGCGAGAGTTCCCACTCCGCATCGAGAGAATTCTCGGCTTTTCGAACGGTCTGCCAGAGTTCCTGCCAGGCTTCGTAGGATTGCTTCTGTTTCTCGCGCGCCGCCAGCATTTCAGGCGTGACGGCGCGACGGGCGCGTGTTTGCGCGACAAAAGGTTCGCCTTCTTTGACGCCGAGCTCGGTAAGGGTCTTGCGAACCTGACGAAACTGGTTCTTCTGGGTCCGGTAATCGGCAACGCCGCCGACCACGTTCACCTTCCGGCTTGCGCCGTTATAAAGGATTCGAAGGGCGACGCGGCCGTCGTTCAGGATTTCTTCCTCAACGCCCTCAATGGCAAGCATCTGTTCGACGACTTTCGCGAACCATTGATTTTGCGTCGCGCTGGCCGGCATGCCGGGTTCCTGTCTCTCAACATAGCTGTCGGCGCAGCAACCGCAGCACCGTGGGCGCACCGTAACCTATAAGTGATTGATATCAAGAAATAATGACGGGAGAAACGGCGTCTCTACGCCATGAAGTCAGACGAATGCCTGCGCGAGAGACGGTTTGGCGCCCTAACCGCGGGCCCAGCGCCGGTAGGCGTCTTCTACCTCCTGCAACACCGCCGCTTTCTCGGAGGAAGCGACCGCCGGAGACGAGGCAAGACGCTTGTATTCTTCACGGGTTTTGACCACTGCCGTCCACAAGGCCGCGCGGCGAAGCGGATCCGTCCTGTTAGAGGCCGCCGCAAATCGTTCGGCGGCGGGCCGGTTCACATAATCCGCCAGAATCTTTCTGAGCGCGGTCGCTATCTCGGTCTCGCCCGTCGAATAGGCGACGTAGAACGCATCGAGAATCTTGTCGCCCAGATCGGCTGAGCCGGTCGATGACTGACTGTCGAAATTATCGATAAAATCAATTTGCATGGCGGACTCGGAACAGCTGGTGGAAATCAGGGCCAATTCCGTAAAATTTTAGGGACAGGCGGTTACCGTTCGGTAAATGACGCTGCAGGAAAAACTGACCGAAAGATCGGTCAGTTTTCGCGACCCGATCGACCCGCCTTGACGATTCCCCTCTCCATCACCGCCGGTGCGGACGCATGATAGACATGACACGTCATACAGCTGTCGCCGGCGCTTTCCGGCGAATGGCATTTGGCGCAGACGTCGACGGACATATTTCTGAATCCGCTTTCGAATTTCGTCGGATCTCCGCGTACGTACGTCTCGGAGAATCTGGCGTTTTTCGCAATCTTGTGGCACTCGCCGCACATATTTGCGGCGCCGAGAATATGGGGCGCGTGACTGAAGGCCGTCAGCGAAGACCTGACACTGCGCTGACGGGCGCCCTGCCAGTTAATGTCAGCCGCGTCATCGGCGAAATCGGTCGAATGGCAGGCAAGGCATCTGCCGGAAAAATCCTTGCTCGATACCGTTTCCGCCATTTCCTCTGAAAACGAATCCGGCTTCGACCGATGCGCGTTCAGGGCGATTTCGATGACCGATCTGACCGGAGCAACGGCCCGGTGGTTATTGAAATTGTAAAAGACGGCGCCGAAATCGACGAAGAATTCGTTGGGCTTGGCCTCCGCACCGGCGTCGGCCGGCTCGACGGGCGCTGTCTTCGGAGCCTCTCCGGCTTCTTTCATCCGGAGTTCCTGCATCAGATTCGGAAAATACGCTTTCTGAAGTGCGACAAACGGATCCGAAGCGATATGACCGGCGAAGGAGTCGAGATGGGGACCGACCGAGCCCTGGCCATATCGGTTGCCGGTATCCGCGGCCAGCGCCGTCGCTCGGCTGACCGCCTGCGCCGCGATGAATTTCTTGATCGACCAGGCGAAGGTTTCGACGTGGCGGATTTGCTCTACGGTTGCGTCTCCCAGATCCAGCAATGGAAGTTCCGCCTCCCGAAGCGCAGCGTAGGCGGACCTGAAACCGTCATCGTGCGATAGCAGCAATTTCATCAGGGCCGGCAGATACTCCACGTCGAGACCGTCCGGCCATTCTCCAATCCGCCCGCCCTTCTCGCTCAGCGTCTCTAGGTCGATCCCGGGAATCGCCAGCAGCATGACGGAGAGGTCCTTGAAATCCTTGCCGTGACAGCCGCCGCAGGTCTTGTCGAACCCTCCGGTCGTCATCAGGCCCCGCCTGCTGTCGTCTCTATGGCAGCCGGTGCATTGCCTCGGCGCCGATTTCGGATAGCGCGGATCCTCGAAATGCTTGGTCAGATGGGTTTCGTGATTGAAGCGAAGCCGCTGCCGCCTTGTATGGGGATAGTTGCGAAAATCCGGGTGGCCGTCCGATACGCCTGCGAACTTCCGGACATGGCAACGGTTGCAGGTATCGTTCGACACGGGCGACAGGTTCCCGGAGCGCCCCTTGTGCTCTGTATGGCAGGAAAGGCATGCGCCGCCTGCGGGAACGACTGCGTCTTCGGGGTGCGGCGCCGCGCCCAGAAAACCCGCCATCCTGGTAAGAGCCGGATGGGTCGACGTGTCCGGCGTCAGGCGACCTGAGATCGCGTCCAGAGCCGCCCTGGGCAGGTTATGGGCGTCCCCCGTCGCCTCGGGGGCATGACAGGAAGCGCAGGCCTTTCCTGCCTCCTTGTGCGGGTCGCCGTGAACGGCTTTTACGATCAACGAGGTCATGCCGTTGTCGTCAAAACCGTGACAGCTCCTGCAATCGTTGATTGCGGCATGGCTGGCGGAAAGCGGGCCGGCGGTCAGCAGCGCGTTTCGGACATCGGGCCCGAACGCCATTCCCGCGAAGATCAACCCCACGGCGATCGCGACAGCCCAGAAATTCAAGGCGCGCAAGAGCCGGCCCTGTGTCCGAACGGGCCGGCACGGGATCACGGCAAGGCAACAGGTGCCGTCCGGCAATGGCCCGTCAGCGCACTTGCCGCCCGACGACTGCTGACGCGTGCAGCTCCAGCGGTCGCCGTTCTTCAACGGGTGGCATTCGAACCCGCCCCGGCACACGCCGTTTGCCAACGGTCCCAGCTCGCATGGACGTCCGGCCGCGCGACGGCCGCAGACCCAGCCCTGGTTGGGGCGTTCGTAGCCGCTGCTCCGAAAGTCGAATCGCTGTAGCGGACCGGCCATCACATTCCCGAATAGGCATGGTTGACGACGGCATGGACCGCCATCACGACCATCATGGCAAGAGATACTGGCACGTGGACAAGCAGCCACGATTTCAACAGCCATTGATAGGAGTAGCAGAGATCGAGTTCGTGCTTCTGTTCGACCAGGGACAGAAGCTCGTCGACCAGGGAAAGTTCGCTCTCGGACAGATTTCGCGAAACGCCCTCGGCGCCGCGCATCAGGCCCGACAATCGCCGTCGCGCCGAAATGACACCGATGCCCACGAGACGGGGCGTTCTGATCCAGCTCTGCAAATGGTTGAAATAATAATCCGCGATGGGCGATTCCTTGCGGGCCTCCAAAGCGAGTTCCACGAGATTGTCGGCGTTGCCGCCAATCCGGGCGGCGAATTCGGGAATGCGCTCCATAATGAACTCCTCGCGCAGCAGCGAGAGGTATTGCGGAATTACGGAATTAAGCCACTGCCCCAGAAATCCGGACAGGGCGGCCAGCAGGAACAGTATGGCGAGACTTGTCTCAAGGACGCCGTCGGGCCACCGGAAATCGATGTGGATCAGAAAGAGGGCGACGGCGAACCACCCCAGAAACAGGTGACAGGCGGTCCAGAGAGCATTCGGCGCGATCGGCAGGACGGACAGACGGCGGAGCGGCCGGTATAGGACAAGAAGGGAGACCGTTGCCGCAAGGATCCAGCCGCTGATAAAGGCGGAATGCCACCCCATCAGACTGTACGAAACGGTGATGACGAAGACGATGCCCGCCGCCAGGCTGACGAGCCCGCCCCGGGCCAGATTTGTCGTTATGGCGCTCAATTTAACGGCACGCGTCTGGACAGGTCTTCAATGGAGTCCCAGTCGGACAGGTTGACCCTTTCCAGTGCGCCGTGCGGGCAGGCTCGCTGGCAGGCCGGACCGCCGGGCTGGCTGTAGCAGAGATCGCATTTCGTCGCCTTGACCACGGGCTTGTGGGTCTCCTTGTCGAGAATCTGATTTCCTTTTTCGTCCCTGATCTCGACCATGCGAATGTTGCTGTAGGGACAGCTGTTCGCGCAGGTCGCGCAACCGATGCAAAGCGAGTCATCGATGACGACGCGTCCCTGCTGGATTTCCCGGTGTATCGCGCCGGTCGGACAACCGATCAGGCACACCGCGTCGACGCAATGCATGCATGCGTTGGTTACCTGGATATTCGCGAGTCCGGGACCGTGGCGGACGAAACGGGGATTGTTGTCGTGGGCGACCGCGCAGGCCTTGACGCATTCGTCGCAACGGACGCATTTGTTCTTGTCGATCACCATCGCCGCGCGACCGTTGATATATCGCCGATCGATCATGAATTCGAGCAGCGGCTGTTCCTGCGGCGCGGCGGCGGACGCGCGAACGGCGGTTTTCTTTCGCTTGCCCGGGACCGGCGGTTCGAGCTCCAGCTTGGGAAGAATTTCGGTTTCGACAGTCGATACCGGAATTCGCAGAAGATTCACGTAACCGAGCGCGCGAATACTGTTCGGGAAACTTCTTTGGCCTCCATCCCTCCAGTTGGCGGCAATTTCCTCAAGACCGAACATTGCGCCGCTCTTTTCGAACCCGACTACCTTGGGAACATCGGCAAACGTACGGCTGACGCGAACGAAGCCGAAAGCCAGAATGACGAGGTCGTCGATATAGTCGTTTTCGGAAATGACCGCCGGTTCGCGCGCAAGCCGCTCCGCCGGCGACAGGTCCGCCATTCGATTGAAATCCGAGTACCAGTCGATATCTCCGACAGCTTCGAATTCTGTTGCTGCAATGATCGGCTCGAGCTCTTCGTTGGAGAAATTCCGGAAAAGAGGAATGGCCCGCAGACGGATTCCCAGACTTCGTTCCCTGAAAAGGTCGTCGACATATTCGCGGAACCCGTTGTCGTAGCGGCGCAGATCGCGCAGCCCCTGAAACCGGATTTCGAGAACCTGAACCTCGGAATCCGCAAATACCGTGTTTTCCCTGGGCGCCCGTGTGAGCGCGCCGACCTCGCCCAACAGGGCTCCCTCGCCCAGAACGACCGTTTCGGTCTGATCGATGACGGCGTCCGGATTGTGAAGAAATATCTGCGCACCGAAATCGGTTTGCGTCTGGGATACGAGCTCTCCGAGATCGAGCGCGATATTCCGCCTGACTTCAGGATATTCGGGATTGCGCCATAGTTGCGACAGCGCGCCGAACCATCCTCGCAACCGCGTCGGTCTCTGGCCGGCGATCGTATCCTCGTATTCGCCTGAGATGATGACGCGTATCCTGCCGCTCAGAACGATATAGGCGGAACCGCCGTAATCGCCTTTCTTGATCAGGATGTCGCCGCGCCGAAACCGCCTTATACGGGCATCGTTTCGCAGGATCCCGCGCAGCGGCATGGTGGGCGGAAAACCTGCTGCCGAAATGAAGCGGATCGGGGACGCCTGGAGCAGTCGGTCGACGTCGTCCTCGGTCATCGCCGGGTCGAACGGACGCGACCATCTGCCCGGCCGCTCAACGAAAGTGGCCACGCCTTACCTCATGCTTCCAGGACAACGTCGCCGTCGGGCACGGAGATACAGGTCAGGCAGGACCCCGGGTCGGGATCGATGCCGGGTTCCTCCAGATAACGAACCTTGCCGGACCGAAGGGCGCAAAGGCACTGGCCGCAGCTGCCGGCCCTGCATCCCGATTCCATGGCAATGCCGTTGCTTTCGGCGAATTCGAGCAGGCTGCTCTGTTCGCCCGACCAGGAAACGATCTGTTCGGACTTGGAGAAAGTTACGTTCGCCTCGATTTTCTCTTCGACGGCGGCGCGATTCTTGCTCGCGCGCTTGACGGTTGCCGGACCGAAGGCTTCGAAGTGTATGGCGTCGTCGGGAACTCCCCACTCCTCAAGCCCGGAAACCAGCGACTCCATCATGGGGGGCGGGCCGCAAATATAGAAATCGTAATTGTTCGAAGGCAGCAGCCTTTTCATAAGGTCTACCGAGACCCTTTCCCCTATATCGTAATCGATATCCGGTCGGTCTACCCCCTCCCTCGGATCGCTGTAACAGATTCGAACGTTGATATTGTCGTAATCGCGTTCGAGCTGTGCGAAATGGTCCTTCATGATGTGTTCGTCGCCATGACGGACCCCATAGAACAACCACACCTCCCGGTGCGACCCCGCATTCGCGACGGCGTTGACCATCGAGAGGGCCGGCGTAATGCCGATTCCCCCGCCGATCAGGACGATCGGCGAATTTTTGTATAAATCCAGGAAGAACTTCCCGGATGGCGCCCGAATATCGAGGATGTCGCCCTGCCGGACAAAATCGTGAAAATAATTCGAAGACAGTCCGGGAGGTGCGTCCTCCCTGTCGCGCGGCGGCAACGCCCGCTTGATGGAAACCCGGTAATAGCCGCTCTCGAAAGGACTGTCCGACAGCGTGTAGCACCGGACAACCGGTTTGGTCTGGTCCGGCACCCGAAGCTGGAAAGTGATGTGCTGGCCGGGCGCGAATTTCGGATGCGGTTTGCCGTCATGGGGAACCAGATAGAATGAACAGATATCCCCGCCTTCGGAAACCTTGCGCTGGACCTCGTATTTTCTGAAACCGGACCAGGTTCCGGCCACGGATTCCTCTTCCCGCGCGAGTCTGGCGGCCGAAAGCGAGATATCCCGGCGAATTCTCTCGAGTTCCAGATCCTGCACGCTTCGGGAATGACGCCGGCGGCGAATTTCCCCGGCCACGCCAATGCACGCGTAGGCGGCGACGGATGCGAGAATTAATCCGACAAGAACTCGTGCCGTGAGTTCGGTGATGTCGGGACTTCCGAATGCAATCCCAGCGGCGGCGAGAACGATCGCCAGCGGAACGATCAGGCTGCCGGATACATTCAGAAACGCGGGCGCGCGGGAACCAGCTGCGGCCGTTGCGGTTGCCGGCAGCGGTGCGGACGGCGCAGGCGGTGGTGATTCCGGCTTTGTCTCACGGCTTGCCAGAGGTTGCTCTGCCCCGCCAGAAGGCGGCGCCGTTGAGGCAGCGGCATGTGGCGCATCCGGTCGTATGTCGACGACAGTCGCGTCGTCGACGAAATTCACAACCGTCCTGTCGGGATTCTGCGCTGCTTCCGCCCCCTCGGACTCGAGCGCGTATGTAAGCGTCTCCTCCGGATTTGGCGGCAAAGATTTTGCAAGTTCTTCGTCGGTGGAAAATTTAATGCGGAACTTCAGGTCCCCGACCTGAACCAGGGACCGCTCCCAGATTGGGGCAGCCTCCTCCGCTTCCAGCCTTTGGCCATCGACGAAAGTTCCGTTATGAGAACCCAGGTCCCTGATTTCGATGGTTCCGGACGAGGTCGCGTTCAGACGACAATGGAGCCGGGATACCGTAGCGTCCTGAATCACGATGCCGGCAAGCGTCGACCGTCCGACCGTGCATCCGGTCGCCGAAATCAGGACCGTGTCATCTACGATTTCCTCATGCACGCCCCCGTCAGGCGACTCGATCAGAACCCTAAGCGAAGCGAAGGACGATTTAGCGGGAGGTTCGCGAGCCTTATCGCCAACGACAATCGTCTGATCAACGTCCGAATCTTCTGATTCAGGCTGCGGGGCAATGACGGTTACGTCGGAATCCGCGTCGAGTGCGGACGCCTCGAAGGATTCCGGCGCTACAATACTCAGTCGGGCGGCGCCGAGTTCGATAGAATCTGTCGGTGAGACGAAGGTGCGCTCTGCAGGTTTCAGCTGAATTCCGTTCAGCGTTGTGCCGTTTCGCGAATCCAGATCTGTAATGGAGAGATGCCCGCCCTCATCGAGATTGATACGGCAGTGAGCCCGCGACACTGTAGGGTCGAGCAGAACGATATCCGCGTCCGATTTGCGGCGTCCGAAGACGATGCCTTGCAGACGCCGGAGATCTCCGGACGAAACCGAATGCGTGACGCTTTCGGCGCCGCCGCCGCGCACGATGAATTCCCATCGCTCGAAATCGTCGGCCGCCGGAATTTCTGTCTGCGCACCGCCGGACTCTTCGGCGCCCTCGAAGGTGAAACGGAATTTGATATCGCCGGCTTCGACGACGGAATCCTCGCCAAGAACGCCCGGATCGTCGTTGCCTAGCCTCTTTCCATCCAGAAACGTGCCGTTCTTCGACCCGAGATCCCGCACCGCGACGGTGCCTCCCGGCCCTGCCTCAAGCTGAAAATGGCGCCTCGACACCGCGCTGCGGGGCACAACGATATGCGCCGGTTTAACGCGACCGATGACGACGCCGCCCCGAGAGTCGAGCTGTTGCCAGTCGACAGAGTCCGAACTCGCACTGCCGTCCGGCAGTTCGATCTCGACGGCCAGCGCCCTGAAGGGCGGCGAATTGGCGTCTTCCGTAGCAACCATCAGTGCCCCCTGGAGCCATCACCGGCCGAAAAAACTCGACAACCACAATGGTGACGCGATTCTGAAACCTGCCGTGTCAGTCCCCCACTAACCTTTTGATTGCAATCGATTTTACCGGAAAAATCAAGGCGCTCCGTCACAGTTTTCCTGAAATGAAATGAACGACGTCCAAAACTTCGCATAACGACACCGGTCATCCTTTGTCAAAATTCCCGTGTCAGAAACTAAATCTTGTGTTTACTGCAATATATGCCAATTTTTGTTTTTTTTTCACTTTATATGGTGTATACAGACTTCATTGGCTACTTGGGACGGGTTGGAAATGCGCGCGATTTTGACAATATCGATCCTCTTTGCATGGGGAATTCTGGTTGGCGATTACACCGAAGCGCGGGCGAACAAGCTTCTGGACGATGCGAAAACGCAGTCGCATGTCGTCGGGAATTCGGAAGAGCTGGAGAAACTTCTGGCGAAAGCCGCTGACGGCGACGCCGAGGCCCAGTTCAAGCTCGGACTCATGTACCACCTCGGTAAAACCCTGCCGCAGAGTTACCTTCGTGCAGCCGGGTGGTACAAGCTTGCATCCAACGGCGGCAACGTAAACGCCAGAAACAATCTGGGCGTCATTCACCGCGACGGGCTCGGCGTGCCGGCAAACGATGTCATGGCCTATATGTGGTTCAACCTCGCGGCGACCGATCAGGGACCTTACGGGATTGCGCGGAAAAACCGGGACAGGCTGAACAGTTCGATGGATCCGCAAGGAATTCTTCAGGCGCAACAGCTTGGAGAGGAATATCTGCAAACGCTCTCGGTCAAGAAACAGCAGATGGCCGTCAGCCGGGTCGGAGGCGCACGCGTTTCCGAAGACAAAGAGATGAAAGAGCCTTCTGTGAAACCGGCGGAAAAGGCCGCGCCCACACCGAAGAAGGTTAAAGGAGTCAAGGTGGCGTCTCGCGGGCCGCACGCTTCCGATACCGGCGTCGAAAAATGGATCGGATCGCAGCTGGAATCGCTCATGGCAGCTATCGGTCTGGAGGAATCCAGAGCCCCGAAATATTTCGTGCAACTTGGACTGTTCCGAAAAAACTCCAACGTAAACAGGGTGCGCAAGAGGCTGTCCGCCGAGAGGATCGATCTCCGTGTCGAGAACGTAACGGTGCGGGGAACCGAATATCAACGTCTTCGCGTTGGCCCTTTTGACACCGATCCGGCCGCGCGCGCCATGGCATCCCGCGTGAACTCGATGTTCAGGATCAAGTCCCTGCTGGTTCCGTCCACCTACTGACGGGAAGAGAAGAAGATACGTCCCGTTTCCGATCTAGAACAGAAGCGTGTCGGGCGGCATCGGCACTAGCCCATCGCCTTGCCGATCTGGAAGACCGGCAGGAAGGCCGCAACCATCATTCCCGCTATCGCGGTGCCGATAAAAACGGTTAGCACTGGGTTGATCAGTCCGGTCATCGTATCGAGCTGATCGGCGAGAAGACTATCGAAATAATCCGCCGCCGACAGGAGCAGCCGATCGAACTCCCCGGCCTCCTCTCCGGACGCGATCATCTGAAGGACAATGCCGGAAAAGACGTCGTAGGCGCGGAACGAATCCGCTATAGCCTCGCCGTTCCGGATATCATCGACGATATTCAGAATGACTTCCTCGATATACAGATTGCCCGATGCGGAGGCCGAAAGCTCAAGAGCGGTTACCAGCGGCACCTGGTTCTGCACCTGGACGGCCAGGGTGCGAAGCAGTCGCGACAGGCTCGCCATTCGCCAGGCGCTTCCAAACAACGGTATCCGTAGTTTGATTTCGTCCCAGACGCGGCGTCCGTCGTATGTCGAAATCCAGATAACGAAACCGACAACGATTCCGACCATAACGAGTCCGACGTAATACCAGTTGGCTGTATAGAAATCGCCGACCGCCAACATGATCTGGGTCGGGCCCGGCAGCTCGCGATTGAAATTCTCGAACATCTTCTGAAATCTCGGCAGGATCATGAAAACCTGCACATTGAAGACGATCACGAAAGCGGCCAGCAGAAAAACAGGATACGAGAATGCGCCGCGGACCTTCCGCTGCATTTCGTCGGCGATCTCGAGATATCGCGCTATCTGTGTCAGCGCGTTGCCCAGGCGCCCCGATTCCAGCCCGGCTCTTACGACATTGACATAGATGGCGTTGAAAACGCGCGAATGCGACGCGATCGCGTCGCCCAGATCTTCCCCGTTCAGAACATCGTCCAGAACATCCTCGATCGTCTCCCGCATCGCCCGGTTGGGCGTCTCGCGGGCGAGATTTTCCAGAACGTACGCCAGCTGGAGCTGGCTGGCGATCATGGAGGCGAACTGGCGAGTGAAGATCAACAGCTGCGCAAGTTTCACGCGCCTCATGAATCGTTCTCTCCAAGGACGCGGATGATCTCGGCATGGGTCGTAATGCCTTCGTCGACCAGCCTGAGCGCGTATTCGACCAGCGTCTCCATACCGTTCCGGTGCGCGATCCTGGACAGTTCGCCCGGATCGAAATCGTCCGACATCACGATGCGCCGGCACTCGTTCGTCATTTCGAAAACTTCGAAGACCGGCCGGCGGCCGCTATACCCCGTGTCGCGACACACATGGCAGCCGGTGGGGTTGACGTATTCGAGGTCAGGGTCGATTTCGATGCCCAGATTTTCGAGCTTTTCATCGGAGACGCCGTCTGCCCTGAGCCTTTGCAGGATGACTTCGCCCTGCACCGGAACTTTCGAACAGTTCTGGCAGACGGTCCGGACAAGCCGCTGGGCGATCGCCAGCGTAAGAGCGGAAGAAACCAGGAACGGATCGATTTCCATATCGAGAAGCCTGGTGACAACCCCGATCGCGTCGTTGGCGTGAATCGTGGAGAACACGATATGGCCGGTCAGCGACGCCTGAATGGCCATGTTCGCCGTTTCGGTATCGCGGCACTCACCGACCATGATGACGTCGGGGTCCTGCCGGAGAATGGTCCTCAACCCCGCCGCAAACGTCACGCCGATCTTCTCGTTCACCTGCATCTGATGAACGCCGTCCAGCCGGTACTCGACCGGATCCTCGACAGTCAGAACGTTCTTGGTCCGCCGGTCTATGCTTCCCAGGCAGGAATAAAGCGTGGTCGTCTTGCCCGAGCCTGTCGGTCCGCTCAACATGATCAGCCCAAGGGGCGCGTTGATCTTGTCGAGCAGTTTCTGAAGGTCCTTGTCCGACAGGCCCAGATCGTCCGGCCGCGGGCTCAGCGAGGTCCTGTCGAGCAGACGCATGACGATTTTCTCGCCATGCACCGTCGGGTAGCTGGATGCACGAATATCGATCGGCGACTTGTTGATGATCACCGAGATTCGACCGTCCTGCGGTCTCCTTTTCTCGGCGACATCCATGTTCGCGAGTATCTTGATCCGTGACGTGACGGCGCGCTGAAGGCCGGGCGGCAGCTGGATCTCGTCATGCAGCATGCCGTCGACTCGATTGCGCACCAGAAGGCCCGTTTCCGTCGGCTCCACGTGTATATCCGACGCCTTCTGAACATAGGCCCGGTGCATCAGATATTCGACGATGCGCGGAACGTCCTGGCCGACGATGTCGTCCCGGAAATCCTGCTCCTCGTCGAAGGTAAACATTATGGGAATGACGGCCTGGTCGTCGTCGTCGACGTTCTGCGTGCTCCGCAGCTGACCGATCATCTCCCTGAAGGTCGACGGAAGGACAAGCGTCATATCCGACTGCTTCCGGGTTCGCCGTTCTATCCAGTCGCGTTCGGTCAGGTCGAACGGATCGGTGGTGCAGTACCTGACCTCTCCGTTGCCGTCTTCATCGTCCTTAAGGAGGAGAATTTGCCGTCGCTCCGCGACATTGGGTGGAAGCCAATCGACCGGATCCCGCAACCTGTCCTGCAGCAGCGGCAGATCCTCGATCAGTTCGTGACCGTACTGTTCTGCGACCCAGCGATAAATTTTTCTGTTTTCATCGACCGATCGGCCGCTCACCATTTCGGAAAAAAATGTCCTGCCTGACTCCCGGACACGCGATGCAACCCGCTGCGCCTGCTCGCTATTGATCAGTCCGGCCTCTGCGAACCTGCCGACGAGATCCGCGCCGGGACCACCTGACCCAAGGCTGGCGCCAAAACCCGACATGGCGTCGTCGATCTGCGACAGGATCGCGTCTTCGCGTCCACCGTCCACGGAGGCCTCGTCACGAGCATTACCTGAATAAACGGTTGTGTCTTCGTCCGAAGCGCTTCCTGCGACCATCGTCTTTTCGTCCGCCGCATCCGCCGGCGTATCCGCACCGGCTACCATCGTCTGCAAATCGTCGCCCGGCGGAGAAACGACTGTCTCCCCATCGCCCTGTGCGACCACCGTCTCCTCGTCTTCGGAGCCACCGACGACCGTTGCGTCCCCGCCGACAACGATTGTCGGCTCGTCGTTCCCCGCCTCATCGTCACGCGCGGGCAGTACCACGGTTTCGTCCGCGGTGCTCTCCTCTTCCGAAGGAAGACTGATCCTGACAAGACTTCTGCCGACACCTAGCGTTATGCCGTGCGCCACTTTGCTCGGCTCCGTCAGGAGTCGTCCGTCCAGAAACGTTCCGTTGGTGCTTCCCAGATCGGCAACCAGCCATCCGTCTTCTCTTGTCCAGGCAAGCGAGCAGTGAACTCTCGAAACCATTTCATCGGGTATCATGATGAGAGAGGGATCGGGGTTGTCCGTATCGTAGCCCCGACAGATCGTGTAGCAGATCTCCTCGTCCGACAGGACGACGGTTCTGTCTCTTCCGAATTTTTCGGAAATCGTCAGTTCGATCGCCGGTGCTTCCATGACGGCCTCCTCTAATTCAGCGTCTGACTGCAATCGAATGCGACCCGAAATCCGACATCGGGACGCCGTTCCCCCATATCGCAATGATGCCGGAACGCGCAACGTCCCATCGAAGCAAAACTCTCGAAGCTGCCGCCTCTGACGGACTTCTCGGGTCGATCCGTCTTGCTTCTGGGATTTCGGTCGGCGTTCGCGATCTGCCGATACAGGTTTTCGTCCCAGCTATCGAGACACCACTCCCAGACGTTGCCGCACATTTCAAGACACCCATGGGGCGTCGCGCCGAGTTTGTGGCTGCTGACCGGCGTCGTCGTATTACAGACGCCGTCGATATTGGCGCGCGTGGTGTCGGGTGCGTCGTTTCCCCAGGGATAGGTTCTGAGTTTCTCGCCGCCCTTCGCCGCGACCTCCCACTCGATTTCCGAGGGCAACCGCCCACCAATCCAGTCGGCGTAGGTTTTCGCCTCTTCCCATGTGATGCCAACGACGGGATGGTCGGCCCGTCCAAGCTGCGGGTGTTCCGTCCATGGCGGCAACGGTTGTCCGGTGCGTTCGCAAAACAGTCGGTATTCGGCGTTGGTCGTCGTCCGGATCGCCAGTTCGAAAGCTGAGAGCGTTACCCGCCGCATGGGCTTTTCTGCCGGAATCGTTCCATTCGGCCCGGACCCGACAAAATAATCGCCTTCTTCGATGAGGGCGGTCTCAGGCTTTTCGGCAAGATCCGCGCCCTTGCCCTTTCCCGGCTCGGCCAGCTCGGTGCTTGCCAGCACGTCGTAGACGCTCTGCGCGGAGGGCGGCCGCTGTTCCGGCTCGAAATTGAGCATATCGAGAACGATCCGGTCGAGATCGGCGGGGATGAGATCGCAGAAATGGCTGGGCGGGTCGATGTCCGCGACCGGTACCCTGACGACGTCGCTTCCCCTGTGCGTGAACTGAAGGCTGCATGGCGGCACGCGTCCGTCTGTCAGCAGTTCGTACGCCATGATGCCGAAGGCGAACAGATCGGCGCGGCGATCGACCGTTTCGGGAGAAAGAAACTGCTCGGGCGACGCATATTTGAGCGTTCCCGCACTCCCCAGCTTGTCGTCGAGGCCCGTCGCGCCCTGAATGGAGATTCCGAAATCCATGATTAGCGGCCTGGAAATATCGCCTTCAAGCAAGAAGATGTTCGACGGTTTCAAATCGCGGTGGATAATCAGAGTATGCGCGACGATCAAAGCCTCGGCAATTTTCCGGAGACCCGCTATCCGGCCATCCAGGGTTTCAAGCAGCCAGTTATGGTTTTCATCCATCCAGGCACGGAGGTCTTTTCCCTCGATGAAATCCATGACGATTCCGAAACCGAGCGGACCTTCGTAGATGTCATGGATGGGACAGATATTGGGATGGCGCAGGTCGCGTGAAATAAGGACTTCGTCGCGCAGGCCCTGAAGCAGGCGCCGGCTGCCGCTATATTTTTCTTTTAGAATCTTGACGGCGACGGGACGGTTGTTGAGCCCCTTGTCGATTGCGCGAAAGACGTCGGCGGTGCCCCCGTCGCCTATCTTTTCCCAATCGACATAGCGCTCTTCCGACATACGCTCAGAATATGAAATTTGGATTCTGAATGGAACCGATGTCTGGAATAAAAGTACGATCCGCGCTTACCTGAAAACGCAATTCAGGCGGCGCGGACAATTTCGAATTTCAAAATTTTCAAATAAGGGAATTGATTGGAAGCCGTCCGGTTTTCCCATGGAAAACCGGACGGTAAAACAAAGCGCTTTTATCCGTTGCCACCAGCATTCACGGCGCCGTTAGCGTCGCAATTGCCGCCTGCAGCATTGGCCTGAGCGCCCGAGGTAATGAAATTAACGGCCGTAAAAAACCGATCCCAGCTTGCGACAGCTGATGCGGAGCTGGAAAACAGCACCTGCCCCGTGTTTCCGCTAGCCGCCGTGGGATTGGCGACGATGCAGTAAACGAGTTCACCTCCGTTAGCCGCCGCATTGACGGTATAATCGAACGTCGCCGACGTATCGGTCACTGCTTGCGGGATGATCGCTGTCAGTGTGCCGTCGCCAGCAGCCGTTACCGTCAATCCATTAAGAACGGCCGCCGCCGCCGCGGAGCTTTGTCCACGTGAACCCTGGTAGCCCAGAATCAGTTTCGCGATTCGCCCGGCCTGTTGGGTCGCTTCCGACGCTTCGGCCGACTTGATGTAGGTCAGCAGCTGCGGAATGCCGATAGCGGCAAGAATGCCGATAATCGCCACAACGACCATGAGCTCGACGAGCGTGAAACCCGCCTGCATCTTCCTTTTCATCGCATTCCTCCTGACATTCGACCAAGCCCGGACAGGCGTCTGTAGCACATGACGATGGACGCCATTTTCTCAGTATGACGCCCTGTTTTCAACGTACATTTTGTGATGTTCATCGCGTTCCGAGACCATAGGACATCAGCACCCGAGAACTCTCCTGCCCGTCCCCGTACTTGTACTCGAGCCGAACATAATTCTGGACGTCCGGACTGTACCACCAGCGCTCAAAGCCTGCCCAGTTGGATTTGAGGCTGCGCGTCCGCATGACGATTACCCATGTTTCGAACTGACCGGCCGGAACGGTGATCCGTTCCCGCCCCTCGACCGTCCAGGACGTGTTGTGCTCGCGAAGGGCGCCATTCGCCAGGTACTCGCGCCGGAACACCAAAGACGATCTCGGTGTAAGGGACATACCTGCGTTTGTCGGCACCGTACGGTAAATGACGCGCCGAAGCGTTTTCTGGGTCTTCTCCCCTTCCCAGAGGAAACCCCGCCGGCTCGTCCAGCGTCCGGGAGCGTCGAGCCGTTCGAAAACGGTGATTTCACCGATTACCGATTTGACGCGAATATTGTAGCCGTCGCTATACAGCCATTCCGCCCCCACACGCCAGTCGGGGGCCTTGATCACTTCGGGGTCCTTTGCAGGAAGACGCTTCACGGGCGACGAGGTCGCGGAACCGACGGTCAGCTGCTTTTCGACGGGTTCGTCCTCAGTCGTCTTGCAGGAGGCAAGGCCCGCTCCGACGCCGCAGATAAGGGCGATTTCCAAAAGCCGTCTCATGGAAGAAACCAACGCGATCAGAACAGTCCGAGACTATAGGGTTTGTCAGAAAGCTTCCGGAACTCAGACCTTGCGGACGTACCGGAAGCCGGGATGACTCTCTTGTAAATGTAGGGCTTGGTCCAGGTATCCTTGAGGTCGGCAGCCGATGGAAACGCCCGGATGACGAGGTCTTTGCCTCCCGCGCCGTTATCTTCCAGAAAGGACTCAACCCTGAAATCGATCTGATTGATCGTCGGCCGACCAAGGGCCTTCGTTCTTTCCTGGGGGTTTCTGGAAAAGGTGACGTAGCCCCGATTGCCGCCCGTGTCCCGCTTGCCCTTTTGCAGGTTTTCGATCTCGCTGACCGCTTTTTCGACCGATACTTTCTCGGCGTTCGTTCCGAGACCGCCGTCACTGAACAGGGCACCCGAAATCAACGCAAACCCGATAGCCAGAGAGCCGATTACCCAATTTATCGAAATTACGAGCCTCTGGATCATGATCGGGTACTCGACCTATTCCATTTCTTCCTGCGTGCGGATGGCATCGGGAAAGAAGCCGTTGCTGCTCTGCTCGACTTCCCGGGACGTACGATGCAGAACGTCACGCTGGCGTTTCATGTATTCCAGAGTCCCCTGACGCGTAGCGATATCCCTGCTCAGCCGCTGATCGTCGACGATACGAGGCGTAACCAGGAAAATTGTTTCGTTCAGGTTGTTGGTATCGTTCTGTTGCCGGAAGAGCGTGCCGAGGAGCGGAATATCCTGGAGAAAAGGAATACCGGATCTGGTCACACTACGCGTATCGTCGAACAGACCGCCCATGACGAAGGTGGATCCATCGGGGATCAGAACCTGGGTCTGGACCTCGCGCGAATCCACATCGATCGTGCCGCCCACCTGCGATGCGGAAGGCGTCGAGTTCCGGGCGGTGAGATTGAGGCGGATCAGGCTATCGGCCCCGGCGACATCCGACGGCACAATCGACGGCAGGATATCGAGCTCCAGCCCGGTTTCGATCTTCTCGAAGGTAGAGCCGTTATCCCCGGATTCTGCGATCTGCACAAATACATTGGTCGCCGCAACGACACGCGCCGTGATGTTGTCCAGCGTCACGACACGCGGAGACGAAATTGTCTGGAGCCGCTGCTTGGATGCCAGCGCGTCGATCTGAATCTGCAGGAACCGGCTCGTGTTCTGCACAAGAAAGGAACCGGCTATCCCGCCAGCGGCGACTGTCGGCAACAGCGTCACCGCATCCAGCGCGCTCGAAGTCTGATCGGCCTGACCGCCGGTCGTACCGGTATCGATCGCGCCGCCACGCGAACTGTTGTCCTGGTTGAATCTGGTTGCGAGCTGCGCCCGATAGGCGACTCCAAGATCCTCAATGACGTTTGAGTCGGCCTTTATAACCGCCACCTCGATCTCGATCATTCGGAGCGGCTGATCGAGCTGCCTGACGATCTTCTCGACTTCCGCGATCGCCTGTTCGGTGCCGCGTACGATTACAGAGTTCGTTCGGGGATCGACGGAAATGAGGGGCTTGAGAACGCCCGCCATCATCGCGGCCTGAACCTGCGGGTTATTGGCGGCGTATCCCCCTGGACTGAACGCGCCCGGCACATAGAGACCCGACTGCGACGTCAGAGCCGCTATCGGATTTCCCTGCTGCTGGTTCTGGCTTCGGGCCTGCTCCTCCGTCGCCAGTCCCAGAATTTTGCGCAGCGTATCTTCGATGCCCGGTACCTCGAAGGTCTTGTCCTGGAATTTCTTTTCCGTGGCGCCGACGCTGGCGAACCGTAGGCGGATGACCTTTACTTTGAAGTCGAGCATCCGCTCGTAAAGTTTCTGCTCGAATTCGGCGCGCCGGCGGTCGGCTTCGGCCTTTTTCCGTTCGGCGTCCGCCTTGACACGGGCGGCATAGGCCTGCTCGTTCTGAAGCGCGATCGACTGGCGTTTTTCTTCCTGATCCTGACGAATCTTGACGCGCTGCAGTTCCGCGGCGTCCAGTTGCTTGATCAGATCGCTGATGTCCTTGACGCGGTCGGGTTCGCCTCGAATCGAGACCGTATTGCTCGCCGAATCGAAGGAGACGCCGTCGGTCCCGAGCCCATGAGTCACCAGCGCCCGGCGAATGGCCCCGAAATTGACGATGGCAGGTACGACAAAGCCGCGTTCGACTGCTTCGCGGCCTGTCCGGGGAAATACGGTCACCGTCCGCTCGCCGGCGGAATAGGTGTAGTCGAGGTTGTTCTCCTCAATGACCTGATTGAAGGCGGCGGCTACGGGAACGTTCTGAAACTGGACCGTGACCTGTCCCTTGACTTCCGGCTTTATGATGACGTTGAACCCGCCGTCGGCACGAACGATCGACCGCAGCAGAATGCGCAGGTCCTGATTGACGGCATTGTATTCAAGTGTGCGCCCGTCCTGCCACGGCAGCTGAGGCTTTCCTTGCGCGTACAGCGCCGTCGGCCCTGTACACAACACACCGGCAAGAATAAGGCCGGCGACACCCAGGCTACGGATCGACATCAAATCCACCCCCTACGTTTGCCATCGCTTCCCCCAGGACAAAGCTATTTCAACGCCGATACCCTGAACCGCATCACGCAGATTACGGCTGCAGGGCGGCAACCGGCTATTTCTTGTTAAGTATTGTTTTTACGCTATTAAAAATAGCGCCGCAAGCATGTTGCCCCTTATCCGGCGCTCTCTCGATTCATGCATGAAATTGCGGCGTCGACGTCAACCGACGATTTGGAAGCTACCGGGACGCAGTCCGCCGGTCGAACGCAGTTAGGCGCAATCTGCCGACGCCGGGTTTTCGATTTTGACGCTCCCGGAATCCGGGAATAGATTATCCTTCGGCGACCGGCTGCGTTTCCGAAGCCAAGGAATGCAGCAGTGCTGTCGCCCGCGACTACCGGAGCGCCGAAACCAGGAAAAGGCGATGAATGGGCGCAATGCAAAGAAACTGAAGCAGGGGTTTACCCTGATCGAGCTGATGGTCGTCGTCGTGATCATCGGTATCCTCGCGGCGGTTGCGATTCCCTACGTTGGGCCGATGATCTGTCAGGGAAACCTCTCGGAAGCCCAGCCCTACCTGCTTCAGATCGCATCGAAAATGAGAGCCTACAAGATCGAGCAGGGCACCTATTTCAGCGAGAGCACGACAGCGGAAACCGAGACCGCCCTTGAGACAAATCTGGGCGTGGACCTTAAGGATGCCGGCAGCTTCTGTTTCATCACGATCTGCAAGGAACAGTGCCCGACCGGCAATACGACGTCGACCAGCACGATCGTTCCGAAAAATACGGCGGACGATACGATCGAATTCGAAGTCTGGGCGATCCTCCGCGATGCGACGGGAACGAGCGTTAGCGGCCCGAACGGCGCGAGTTGCACGGTGGTGAGCGACAAACGCCCGCCGACCGGCTGGGTCAAGCCCTCCAGTTCCGGGAGCTTCTGCCGTGAGGGCCAGGTCGTCGTCCATCGTTACCCGCCGCCGATCAACGGACTCAGCACCGCTACGGTCGACGGCAAGCGACTGGACTGGCTGGAAGGCACGACCACTTCGCACGCTGCGCAGCCCTGATGGTGCGCGACAGGAACCGTGGCCGTTTGAAAAATCCCGAAACGAATCGCCGGCAGTCGGGTCTCACCCTGATCGAAATCATGGTAACCGTGGTTCTGATGTCGATTCTGATTCTCGGCATCTCCGGTCTATGGGCGAATGTCAGCGGCGATTTCGTCGCCCTGACCATCCGCCAGAAGGCCATTTTCGTACTGGGGGGAGAGATGGAGCGACTTTCGGCGCTCTATCGGTTCGGCGATTTTCCCGCCGTGGAAGCCAGCAGCGGCTACGACACCGCCGGCGGGCTGCTGCCGGCAAACCGAAATGTTTACCCGGATGCGGCCGCCAATCCGTCAAGCGTCGTCGACGATATCGTCGTGACGTCCACCGACGCCACCTTCAATTGCGGCGACGAAAGCTGCGCCGGGCAGGTCCTTTTTATTCCCAATGCCGTCAGCGCTACGTCGAGGAATTACGTCTGGATCGATCAGGCCCGAAATATTGTCGGCGAGTTGAGCCTGGCGATCGCGCCGGTCGCCTCGCCCGGAACCGTTGATCCGGCGAATTGCGTAAACGGCGGCACCAACCCTTGTCAGGAACTTACGGTCTATCTGGAATTTCCGTTGCGTTACCAGAACGACACGACCGTTCCCCCGTTTGCCGAACTTGGCCGCCAGGAGACCCTGTCGCTGAAAACGATCGTGGGGGAACGCCCGTGATCGATAGAGATCCCGCCGAACAGCCGGGAGAGCAGGACGGCTTTACTTTGCTCGAACTGCTGATGGCGTCGGTGCTGGGCAGCTTTCTGATCATCGCCGCCTTCGGGATGGTGCTGGACTCGATCCGTATATCGGAGGTTCTTGTCTCCCGGGTCCAGTTGAATGCCGCGGCCCGTGAATCCTTTGACATGCTGCTATTAGGGGGACGCACCGGCGGAAACGAGGTGGCCGGGCTTCTCAGCCACGATACGCAACCGTCTCCTGCCGATACGCTGAGCGATATTGCTTCCGGCAATTATCGGCTGAAGCTGGATGACGATGATGCGTCCTTCACGGCGACGCTTTCCGGCCAGAACGTCGTGCCGCATGACATTGCCTGTCAGGCTGCAACGAATCCGATACCCGCGTGCCAGGGAACGGAAACTATAACCATGAACGGCTATCTGGGGGGCATTCCGCGATTCGGGCCTGACAGCCGAAGGGTAAACAACAGGACGTCGGAAATCGAACTTACGCTCGCCACCCCGTATCTGCTTATTCGAGAGGACGCGACAACCAGACAGTCCACCGAAGTGTTTCGGACGATTTTTACACTCAATCAGGACCTGGATCTGGCGCCTTGACGACCCAACGTAAAAAAAATGCCAAGGGAAACGCGATTATCGCTGTGACCGCTCTGGGCATGTTCATCATGCTCCTCGCCGCGGCGATCGTGAATAGCCAGGTGTCATCCGAAGCTAGCGCCGTTGAAGACAGCCTCGCCAAACTTCGCATCTACTGGGCTGCGCAGGGTCATATGAATTATGCGCTGAGCCGGCTCGCCAACAGCGGCGCCTGCCCATCGGCGCCCACAGGCCCCTGTGTCGAGGAGGATGAAAACGATTCGATCGAGCCTACTCCAAACGACGGTACGGGCCTGCCGCTGGCGCTTGCCGCCGTGCCCGATCCACCGATCAGTCGAGCGGACGCCCTACGAAAATATTTGCTGGAGCTTTCCGACGACAACAACAACGCGACAAGAAAATGGGATTACACCGAATACAACAGCGGCACCTACCAGATCACCTTGCAGCACAAGGTCGAAGATATCGGCACGGTCAATGACGGGCTATTGCGCGTGACCCTGGCGCCGACAGGAGTCGGCGCCTTCGACGCCCTCCAGGGGCTTGCACTCATCAACAATGCGGATTCGAGAGTTCGCGCCCTGCAGTTCGGCCTGTGCATCGGGGAAGCGACCTGTCCCATCGCCACGTTCAACGTGGAATCGGGTCAAAACAAGATTACCTTCCTGCGCCGCTGCAAACCCGACAACCTGACCATATCGACAGACAGCCCGACCTGTCCCGAACACAACACCGAATAACCAACGACGGGACGTACAGCGTGCTCCCGCTCAAATCACCCGGAACTGAAGGTTGACGCCGTCCAGAGTAATCTGCGAACCGTCAGTGATGTTTGTCTGTTCCCTGATAGCATGGCCGTCGATGGTAAGATCGGCGCCGTTCATCGGCGTGAGCGTGAATCCCCGGAAGTTGGGCGCAAGTCGCGCCCGTGCCCCTTCGTTGGCGAGATCGGGCAGATCGATCACGCACTCGCCGCCCGATCCGATCGTGAACGCGCCGGTCGCCACGACCCATGTGGCGGCGAAATCGCGGTCGCTGTGAGGCCATTCGGCCTGCATCGCTTCCTCTCCGACATGGCGCTTGGTTTCGGGCAGCAATCTGATCCGCATGGCCGCGTCGTCGACCCGTATCGGCTCCACGAGGAACCGGCACGGTCCCTTGACCGGCGGCACACGAATGCCCCCGAGGCAGAGTTCGGCAGGCGTCTCCGCGAAACGGACCACGGTCTCTCCCCCCTCCGGAACCGCCGAACTGTTGACGAACGTCCCGTTGGTGCTGCCGCAGTCGGCGACGCCGATACCCTCCTCCGTGAGATGAAGACGCGCCTGCCTGCCGAGTTTCGACGCCCGCCGGAAACCGATCACGACATCGGCGCTCTCCGGTTTCTGACCGCGACCGACGTCGACGGACGCCCCGAACCGCAAATAATACGGTCCTCGTTCGGTCAGGAGAATCGCATCGCACCCCTGGGAAACCTTCGTGTTGTCCCCGTCACCCGCCTCGGCCGCAGCCTCGTTTCCGTTCAGAGCTTCGACCGAATAGGCGTGTACAGGCTCGGCGATGTTCTTGACGGTAAAGGCGCCGCGATCCTCCACCTTGATTTCGGGATTGTCGCGAATGTGCCGGTAAACCGCTTCGCTGATGAATACGCTTCCGGGATCCGCGATCGATTCCAGACGGGCGGCGACATTGATCGCCGTCCCGAGAGTATCGGACTCGGTTATCATCAGATCACCCAGATTTACGCCCATGCGAAACTGGATCAGCGGTTTTTCGGGTTGCCCTGCATGGTAGGTGGCAAGCGCTTTTTGCGCTTCGATGCCGCACTCCACGGCGTCGAGGACGCTGGTGAAAACGGCAACGACGCTGTCGCCTGCCGTCGCTATGATCCGGCCGCCGAAATTCTCGATGATCTCGTCGAAAACGGCGCGGCACCCTCTCAGCGTCCGGACGGTTTCGTCCTCGTCCGCCTCCATCAGGGCGGAATAGCCCGCCACATCCGCCGCCAGGATGCCGTGAAGTCGCCGCCGGATGTTTTCGACCACGTGATCCGCTCGCCGTTACGCTTGTCTATTCTGGCAATACAATCTATTCCTGTGCTCGGGACAACTCAAGATTACCGAAGCGCATCGACGACAATGCGCCGCACAAGGTCCTGGAATCAGGCGCGCTTTCGGACTGCGACCGGGTTGTTTCGCCCGCCCGGACAGGGCCGGACCGACGCGACTCGGTCGAGTGGGGTGAGATCCGAACATGTGGGATGCAATCGTCAATTCGGCCGGTGTTCTGACGGGAGAATTTCAGCGCGGCTCTCTTGCCGCTTACCTCATAATCGCCGCTATCGGCCTGTGCGCCGGCAGCTTTCTCTCCGTCGCGGTCAACCGGTTGCCGCGAATGGAGGGGCTCGACGACAGCGAGACGCCGAACGCTGCATCGCCTGACGGGCGATACAATCTTGCCACGCCAGCGTCTCATTGCGTGCGGTGCGGCCACTCGATCCGATGGTACGAGAACATACCGGTCGTAAGCTATATCGCGCTTCGCGCCCGGTGCTCGGCATGCGGCGCGCGAATTTCGATGCTCTACCCGACGACCGAAATTCTTGCCTGCGCGGTCGCCGTAATCGCGTTGTGGCGGTTCGAGCAGCCCGGCCCGGCGTTCGGGGCGATGGCGCTGGGCTGGGCGCTGATCGCCATATCGGCCATCGATCTCCGCGAACGGTATATTCCCGACCTGATCGTCCTGCCGATGATCTGGATCGGGCTCGCCTGCAATGCGTTCAGCCTTTTTGCTAACCCGGCACACGCAATCTTCGGCGCGATCGCCGGTTACGCCTTCCTGTGGAGCCTTTGTTTCATATATCGCGTGGCGACAGGAAAAACCGGTATTGGCCGAGGCGATTTCAAACTTCTGGCGATGCTCGGCGCATGGCTCGGAATCGAGGCCCTCCCGGTCGTCCTCTTTATCTCCTTTACGTCAGGAGCGGTATTCGGTCTGGCCGCCATCGTCTTCGCCCGGGCGCGGCTCGACAGCGCGATTCCGTTCGGCCCTTTCATCGCCGCAGCCGGTTGGCTGACGCTCCATTGGTCAGCGCACATTACCGCCGCGTACGGGAATTTTCTCAGGACTTTGGGGATTGCCTGGTAAGCGGGCCTCAATATGACCGGGCCCTTTCAAACGGTTTCGGAACGACTCGCGTTCTCCCTACCGAAGGCCTCGCTCCCTTGTCTTGGTCTTCTTCTGCTGGAACTTCAGGATATGGCATTCCTTGGCGTTCGCCGTCTGCTTTACGAATTCGACCCGGTCGGATCCGATTGAAACGATCTTGAGTCCGGTCGGTTTGAGAACGTCTCCGATACCGTAATCGAGGCTATTGATCGTCGCGACCTTCTTACCGCTGATCGTCCCGATACCGGACAGCGTATGTACCCAGGTCTGATCGATGCAGTCCCGCCCCGGAATATCGACGAGGCGTTGAAACGGGTTTCGTCGATTCTTCTGCTTGACCATCGCCAGAAGCGTATCGAAATGCCGGGGTGGCGCGGGTCTCGCATCGTTTTTGGGCGTAATGGCGAACTTGATGAAATTTATGCTCTTCTTTCTGTCGTAAGGTCGCACTTCCAGATCGTGAACGACGACATCGAGACTTTCGAGGTCCGCTGCAAACTGGGTAAACACATAATAATTGCCGAACATTTCGATAATGAACTTCAGCTTGTCTTCCTCATCGGGAACAAACTTCCGGATAATGACCTTATGGTCTTTGGCCAGTTTGTTAATCCTCTTCAGGAAATCGGGTATCGAATTAAGCTTGTTTACCGTTTCCTTGTTTGATTTCGTGAAAAAGGCTTTCCTCTTTTTGAGTTCGGCGTTTTCGGCGGCGATGTATTTCTGTGCCTCGATCAGGTCCGCATACTTGGCTTTGGCGGGGACATAGAGACCGACATAGGCGGCCAGCGAAAGCCCGACGATCAGGTAAAGAGTCGAAAGGACCAGCGAGAGGTGATTGCGAATAAATGCGTCCATGATTCAGACCGTAAGCCTCGCTCTCGCCACCTCAGCCCTTCCGGGCCTTTGAATCCGCACGGGTCTGCTGATCGGCATTGCAGCCATCTATCGACAGATCCTGATTTGCCACTCTGCCTGTTTTCTTCTCCTTGTCCTTGTCCCTGTTGTTGTCGTACCAGGCTTCGATCGTAAACCTCACGATTTCCGCGACGTCTTCGAGATCAACCGCAGCGCCTTCGAAGGTAATCGTCTTGAAGTCCGCCATGAAAAGGCCGCGGCTGTCTTTCTCGAGCCGGCGAATGTAGTTCGAAATTTTCAGCAAATGTCCGTCATATGACGGCAGGACCGCGCCTTTGATGATCAGCTTCCGAAGATTCTCCGAATTCTGGCCGATCTTCACCGATTCGTTAGTGATATAGACGTCGGTGAGCCAGATCTCCCTGCTTGCGTAGCAGCTGAGCGCGAGAAATTTCTCCGTCCAGAGGACCTTGTCCGTGACACCGGTGGAGACACGCCGATGGCTCAGACTTTCAGCGGTCTGAACCTCCCTTCTCATGACTTCATTCTGGGCAAGCGCCCGTTCGAGAGCGGCAGCGGCTCTCTGCTGCTTTTTGACGGCAGGCTGGATATAGCTCGTATAGCCCCCATAGAGTACGAGAATGGCGAATAGCGTCAGCAGACCGAAACCGGCCCGCTCGTTCTTCTCTACGCCTCCGCCGCCGGAGCCGGAACTCAACTGAATGCCGAAAAAAGTTTTCCCGCCCTGCTGCGCCCTGCCTCTGCCGCCGCCCCGGCGAAAACCGGTCCGAACAGAAGTCCGGCGTGCCCGATCGCCGGCCCTCGCGGACCGGCGTTCCGTTTCCCTGGAACCGGCGGCAGGCGCCTGCTCGTCCCGTGAGGGATCGGCGGCGACTTCCTTCTGGGACCTGACACGGTTCTTGTCCCAGACCCAGTTGACTTTTCCGATTGCGAACAGCGGCCCCTGCGATCCTGAAAGCAGATTGAGCAGTTCAACCCGGGGGATCGCCAGCGCCTCGTCTACACAGTCGACGACGGCATTCTTTACAGGCATGTTGAGGCGTCTGGAGAGCCAGTCGCCAAGCCCCCTGATCTGATTTTCCGCGCCGTGAACCGAGAGGCTTTTCCCGCCCTCGACGAACACGGCCCGCTGCTCGGCGAAAAACGACAGCGAAATTTCGATTTCTTCTGCCAGACGCCGGACGATGGGACCCAGAACCCGCTCGAACTGGCTGGGAACAGACGACCCGTCGGTATCCGCGTCGCTCGTAAGAATCGACTTCATGCAGTCGCGACGTTTCATTTCATCGAGCGCCATATCGAGCCGCAATCCCTGGGCCTCGGCGAGAGTAGCGGCGATCGTTTGCGTGCCGATCGGGATTGAACGGACGACAGCGACCGCATGACTGGCATTGGAAATGGAAACCGTCGACGCGTTGGCGCTGATGAAAAGATCGCAACGCGTTTCAGCCTCCGCGGCTTGAACGCTGACCTGACCGGCCGTGATCGCGACGTAGGGAGCGGGCGTAACCGCGGCAACCTTCTGCGCAATGTCGCCGAATGCCGAGAGATAATCGCGGAGCTTTTCGATGTCGATAAATCCGTAAAGCCCTCCTTTGGAAGGAGCTGAAGCCGCTCCCCTGGACGCCCCCGGCTGCGTTTGAGCGAAACCGAAGGAAATTTCCTCGACGCCCAGATGCTCCTGTCCGAAATTTCTTACGGCCGACACGTTGGTCGACGAAAACCCGGAAAGGGCATCGCCATTTTCGACCAGCACGATACCGGGGTCGTCGAGGATTAGAACGACGTATCCGATATTCGAGAATGTTCCCTTGCCGATCTTGTCGACCGCCTGCCGAATGACGTCCTCGATCGTCGGAGACTGTCCGTCGACGGCACGCACGGACTCCTCGCCCACGGGTTTTTCGACCGGTTCGCCTTCGGCGCCGACGAAACGGGCCTGCCAGGACGAATCCGAGACGTAAAGATAGATGCCGTTTCGGTCGCGGCCCTTGCCTCTTCCGGCCCGCCCCGATCCGGCTTCGTCGGTTCCAGAGGCTGTCCTCTCGTCGCCGGAGCCGGTTTTTTTCCCGAAGAACTTCATTCCGAGCTTCATACGGCGATTACCTCGGTCTACTGTTTATAGGCTTTTAAAAAATATTAACCATCGCCCACCTTTTGTCGACACGTTTCCATGATTTTCGCCGGAAAGTGTCTGCGGTGTCGGAATGACGGGGCTCAGCTTTTTCGATGCTCCCTTTGACGGCCATCGGATTATCCGAATTTCCCCAGGACCAGAGTGATATTGTCCGCACCGTTTCTGGCAAGCGCCGCGCCGATGAGTTCCTGACAAATCCTCGGGAGATTGCCGTCATTGGCTTCGCTCAGATAGGCGGTCAGCGTTTCGTGGTCGAGATAGTCCGAAAGCCCATCCGTACAAATCAGGATCAAGTCGCCTTGCGCGAGCATTTCCTGACGAATGTCGGTGTTGACCTCCGGCGCCTGACCGAGCGCCTGCAGGATGACGTTGCGGCCTGGTTCCGGCCCCTTGCTGCCGCCGGAAAGCCATTCCTGATAGGCGGATTGATCGGTTGTAACCTGGACCAGATTCCTGTTTCGAAACAGATACACGCGGCTGTCGCCGACGTTGAAAATAAGCGCGCTGCGCGGGTCGTCCTTCTGAAGATAGACCCCCGCGACGGTCGTTCCCATGGCCCGTCTGCCGGACGCCTTTTTTTGCTGGCTTTGAACGAAGATTGTGCGGCTGGCGTGATTGATGGATGCCGCCATCATGTTTGCTTCCGGGATATCCTCGACGGCGAACAGAGCCGTTCTGGAGTCGTCTTCCGGCGCTTTTCCGAACGGGGTATTCAGCGGTTCGGTCAGATCTCGCATGCTGTCGACGATGTGCCGCCGGATCGACGCCAGAGCAACGGAACTGGCGATTTCACCGGCGAGATGGCCGCCGACGCCGTCCGCGACCATGAACAGACGATGTTCATGGTCGATCAGAAAATTATCTTCGTTGTTCGAACGGTTCCGGCCATTGTCGGTCAGGCCGACGGCCCGAAAATCGGCCCCCCCGCCACCGTCGGTGCGGCGGTCTCCGGGTCCGTCACGAGTCAGTTGGTTTCCCAAAGTCAACGATCCGCGCACTTCCTGTTCGGTAAATCTGCCATTCGGTCGCGCATTCGACATCGAATATTAATTGCTGTTGTCGTATCTCGATTGCGCACAGGCTATTCGACTATAAGAATTCCAGCCTTGTTTACCAACGCAAATTTTTGTTTTGTAATGGGAATTAAGCGGTTTCGGAATTTCAGACTGCGCGTCGGAAGCGCTATTTCCGAAAACGTACTTACGTTCTGAGAGATCGGTCGCTCCAATGGCCACGAAGCGCGAACGTCGTCAACTCAAGATCGTCGTCGCAATGAATATTGCGCTATCGGCGGAAGATACCGCAGCAGCCAGTGACGCCGATGCCCCGTCTCTGCACCCCTATTTCGACCTCGCCAGGGAATATATCAACCAGTTCGAAAACGACATTCTTATGGATTTTGCGCCTCTCGCACTCGTTGAGTTCGGGAGCGTCGTCGAAGCGTTCGATTGTCTTACAAGGGTGCGAACTGTCATTTCCGACCTGAGCCGAAGCCAGTCCGAGATACAGACCAGATTCAGCTGCTATATCGGAGAAGTGTCAGGCAATTCGCCGCTGCTCGAAAACAGCGTCGTCCGCCGTTCGGTGGAAATGCTCGAAGCGGCGTCATGGGGGGAGGTCATCGTTTCCGACACGGTGTACGGCACATTGGGGAGACATCAGGCGCTCTTCGAAAAATTTGACGACCGTTCCTTTGTCATTCGGGCTGGCTCCGACATGCACAGGCTCGACCCTTCGGACGGCACGGGAGAGGAAGACGGTGAGGGGATCGAATCCCAGACTGATATGACGATTGTCGGCGTATCTGCTGCCGCCGCCCCCGACGGCGGGGATCCGCCCGATGACCGAAGGGATCCCACAATTGTCGGCGGCGCTGAAGATATCGACCGGGAACGCGGAGACGCGCCCCCTGCTGAAAACCCGTTGATCGCGGAAATACTGTCCAGGAGCGAAACGGCGATCAACGCCGGCGATACGGCCGCCTGCTACGAAGCGCTGGGCGCCATCGAAAAATCAACATCAGCGATTGAACCGGCGGAAACCGACGCGCTCGACGCCTGCCGTGAGCAACTCGAAGCAGCCCTGGGCTTTTCAGAACCGGCGGCGCTTGTCCTGCAAAACCGGCCGAACCTCCTCTTCTTCTCGAATGCGATCGAGATCGGCCGGCGCGTCGCTTCGCCGTACCGGGATATTCATGTCGGTTGCCGCCTTGTATCGCAGACCGGCCGCCAGGCGCGGATCGAGTTTCAGGACCACGATTTTCGGGTCTCCGACCTCGGCAGTACAAATGGCACTTTTCTTGAAGACCGACACGTACATCCCGGGGAGTGGATAGCCATCCCCCCCCATGCGCGGATCAAACTGGGCGGAGGGCTTAAACCGCCGCGGCCCGGCCCGTGCGTGCTGGCCTGCCGATACGTGGCGGGCAATCCCGCCTCAATGTTGTTCGAATTCGAAACCGGCCATCTTGAGCCCGAAGAGATGGCCGCACTGTCCGAGAACTGGCGGACCATCCATCTGGATGGGGCCTATCGCTGGATTTTGGCGCCTGGGAGCGTTCAACTTGGACAATCGAGCGAGTGCGCCATCAGGTCGCCGGCGGAAACGGGAAAGGCCGCCGCACGAATTTCGGTCAAAGACCGGTGCTATATCGAACCTGTCGGCGGCGCAGACCTGACGATCGAAGGCGTGTCGTTCAGGAGCAAAGTTGTTCTGGCCGACAATATTGAACTCGTTTTAAACGGTGCAAAAATCCGTTTTTCGAGCGCGGCGAACTATTTCGCGGCAAACCCTCCCGGGGTCGGTATCTAGGCCCGGAACAGTTCGGATAAATTGGCTTCCGCCCGCCCGCGGCGTAAATCTCAGCGCGGCGGAAATCCGAGTAAGTAAGTCTGAATGCCTTTCGGAGTCTCTTTCTCGAGCCGGACGTCGCTGGACGAAATTTCCACGATCCGCATGCCGTCGAGCGATGTCCCGACTTCGTACTCCTTGCCGTCGATAAAGGCGATACGCGTCGCCGGACCGAGCTTGGCGATTCCCGATAACCGGTATTTCGCGGTGATCTCCCGGACCGGCAGACGTTGAGACGAAGCATTCACCCAGAAATCCCGCGGTTTTTCCGGCGCAGCCTTATCGACGGGCGCAGCCATCTTATCCGGGGAGGCCATTCTGTTCATAGGAACCGGTGCCGCTGCAATCGCCCGTGAAGGCGATTCGTTCCGCGCCGTACTCTTGAGAATTTCTTTCGGCTTTTCCTTGCGCCCCCCCTCCGATTCAACCGGCATCACATCGGCGGATCCGGAATTCACCGGCTCAGGCATATCCTGTAGCGCCTCTCTTGCGCGGCCGGCCGATTTCTGCGCTTTAACGAGGTCCCGGACCTGGCCGATTTCCGTTGAGCTTCCCCGAACCAGCAAGCGCCTGCCCGATTCGGCGACGTCAATCGCTGCTCCCAGCCCGAACTCTCTGGCCGCGCGGATTATGGTGTCGCCGTCCAGGCCCTCAAGCTCGATCGCCGTCTCCGTCGCCGTTTGCACTGCCGTCTGCACTGGAGTCTGCTTCGACGTCTGGGCAACCTGCGACGGCAGCGGCCGGGCCGCGGGTGGACTGTCGGCCTTTCGCGTCTCCGCCGGTTCGGAGACGATTTGTGACGCCGAGCCGCGCTCAGGCCTGACCTTCGGAACCGGTGCGCTTCGCACACTCCGTCGAACGACCGGCGCCCGCGGCAGATTACCGGCAACGCCGATCAGAACCGTGTTGGTTTCTGCATTAAACCGGTAGTCGAGACCATTCTGCGCCATCAACATGTTGAAGGCGCCCTGAAGGGGCATATTGGCGAAACGAAACGTGATTGAGCCCTCGACGCCGGGCAGAAAGGAAATTTCGTTCCCGTTCTGGCGAACGATGTTGCGCAGAACGACCTTGATATCCTCTTCGTTGCTGTATCGCTCGAAGATATTCTGCTTCCATTCGATCTCGTCGGCAGCCGCCCGGTGGCCGGCAAGCGAGCCGGCGAGGACAGCCAACAGCAACAACCTGCCAACGCCCGTCATGCCCTTTATCTCCCTCGAGGTCATGAAAACGCCCTTGTCGGCTTCCTGCGAAGCGGCGGCTCAAAACCATTATACAGCATCGCCGCAACGCGGATCACCGCCAAACCGGGGCGCATCTCCGACGCGACGCGCGCAATCTAGCGCCGGGACGGCCGAGGCAGGTCGACTTCGACCCTGAGACCACCGATCCCGGCGTCTAGAAGACGAAGGTTCCCGCCATACATCGAAACGATATCCGCAACGATGGTCAGACCGAAACCGGTCCCGGGCGGCGCTTCGTCCAGCCGGCCGCCCCAGTTCAGCGCAGTCTCCCGGTTCTCAGGCGAAATGCCGGGCCCATCGTCGGCCACCCAGACGAGAAGCCCTGCCTCGTCCCCACCCAGGCGTGACGCGCCGACCTCGATACGCGAATCGGCGAACTTGTGTGCATTCGAAACCAGATTGCCGACGATGGCTTCCAGGTCGTGTCGAGCGACCGGAAAGGATAGCCCCTCCTCGCAATCGCAGACGATTTCGAGCGGCATGCGTCGGTACACGATAGAGAAACCATCAGCGACATCCCTCAGCAGGGAGGAAACGTCCGTGCGGCGCTGGACCTGACTATCGGAGCCGATGGCCCGGGCAAGGCTCGCGTAGCGGTCCACCAGGCCGGCCATGCGGTCCACCTGCCTCTTGAGCAGCGGCGTATCCTGCGTGTCTTCTCCAAGGCCGTTTTTCAGGACGGCAAGCGGATGATTAATATCATGCGCGATCTTGCTGACATATTTCCGGGTCCGGTCGATCAGCATCAGGTTCTGTTTCAACAACCCGTTCACCCGGTCCACCAGATGCTGCAGTTCCCGCGGAAACGTCCCCTCGATTTCCTCGGTTTCGGCCGCTTCGTAGCGGCCAATCGCCGTCGCCATCCTTCCGAGGTCCTGCCGTAGCGCCAGCAGGATGACAGCGAGCATTCCCAAAGCCACAACAGACACAGGAATCAGGGCCAGCAGAAAAAAGCGCCGCAGCCTAGACGCATGCTGCGCCACGTAGTCGTGGTACTGTTCCGCCGCGATCCCGACCAGATAATGGACCCGGGACCCAGCCGCCCCTGCCCCCGCCTCGACAACGAAACGCTCCGCAATGCGTGACCTGCCCCCACGTTTAGTACCAGCGGTTAGTTTAGACTGTTTGTTGAGCGGC
>JAYOLL010000007.1:0-2435 GCA_038120295.1 Rhodospirillales bacterium
ATGATAACGTTGGCGGAGGGAGAGGGATTCGAACCCTCGATACGGTTGCCCGCATACACGCTTTCCAAGCGTGCGCCTTCAGCCACTCGGCCACCCCTCCGCGTGGCGGGCATAGTAATAATTAGCGGCTGTAACGCAAGGATTCTCAGCGCGGTTTTGCGGCCATACGGCGCAGGGCTTCCTTGTCGAGTTTTCCGGTCGGGCCGACGGGGAGCGCATCCATCACAATCAGTTCCGCCGGGCGCTTGTAGGGGGCGACCCTTTCCCGGACGAAATCCATGATTCCTCCCGCATCGGCGTCGGCTCCCGGGGCGGGCTGGAAATACGCAACGATCTCCTCGTTGTCCTGCACCGGCCTGCCGACCACGGCGGCCTGCAGCACGCTCTCGTGTTCGCACAGAACAGCTTCGATCTCGGCCGGATAGACCGTAAAGCCGGATCGCAGGATGATGTCCTTGATCCGCCCGACCAGGTGGATCTGACCGTCCTCGTCCAGATACGCCAGGTCACCGATGGCGACCCAGCCGCCCTCCTTCATCACCGCCGACGTCGCCGCCTCGTCGCGATAATAGCCGTTCATCGCATTCGGCCCGCGGCACCAGACCTCGCCGATCTCTCCCTGAGGCTGCTCATTGCCGTCTTCTCCGGCAATCCGGAACTCGATCCCCGGCCAGGGACGGCCCACCGCGCCCGGGTTGACCGGGTCCGCCGGAACGCTGGCAGCGATGGGCGTAAACTCGGTCGCCGCATAGCCCGCGCCGATTTTCATGCCGAGCGCTTCGCTGGCCGCCGCGCGCAGCTCTTCCGCGGCGGGCGCGCCGCCGACCAGGATTTCCTTGAGCCGCGGCGCGTCTATCCGGCCGCCGGTTTTCGCGGCATGGGCCACCAGCGCGGCGAACATGGGCGGCGGGCCGTATAGATGGCTCAGATCGCCCTTGCCCAGCGCCTCCGCCACCTCGGCGACATCGAACCGCGCCGCCAGCCGGATTGCAGCGCCGACATGCAGGCAGGGCAGCACCATCCCCATCAACCCCAGAACATGCACCATCGGCGCCACGACATAGGGGCAGTCGCCCGGTGCGAAAGAGCGGCGGTAGGACACGATGGCGCTCTGGTAGAGGATCGCCCGGTGCGACAGCATCGCGCCCTTGGGCCGGCCCGTGGAGCCCGAGGTGAATATCATCGCCGCGACCTGTTTCGCAGGATCCTCGAACAGCTCTTCGGGCGGCGAATCCGCATTGAGCGTCAGATGTGCGATATCCGCATGATGACCGGAAGGAACGGATATCGCGGGCCGCTCCGTGGCATGAGCCGCCGCGGCATCGGAGTCGCCGGTGCCGAAAATCGCAAAGCGCGCGCCTGAGTCCTCGAAGATCACGTCAAGCTCGCGCGACGACAGCCGTGCATTGGCGAGCACCGCCCAGGCATCGAGCGCGGCGATGGCATGGAAATAGCATAGTCCGGCGACGCCGTTCTCGATCACCAGCGCGACCCGGTCGCCCGCCCGTACACCGATGCCTGACAGCAATGCCTGCGCGGCTTCTATCCCCGCCAGGATATTGCCGTGCGTCCACAGCCGGTCGCCGAAATGAACGGCCGGCGCGTCGGGCGTCTCCGCCGCCCATTTTCGCGGCACCTCGATCAGCCGGCTGGGCAGCACGGCAAGCGTTTCCGCCTGAAATCCGTCGTAGTCGAACATGAGAATACTTCCTGAATCTGATCAGCAAACTTATGGCGAATCCGCACGGTATGGTACCGTCTGCGTGAAGAAGAGGGATTGTCGATGATCATTGTCAGGTTTCTGGGCTGGCTGTTCGTTCTCGCGGCGATCGGCGCGTTCGGGTGGGAAGCCTGGACCGCCGTTCAGACCGGAGGCTGGCGGCTGGTGCCGCTGGGCGAGCTCTGGTTCAAGCTGGACACCGCGAGCCTGAACGCCGCCCAGGCCGGGATTCAGCGCCATGTCGCTCCGTGGCTGTGGGAGCCGGTGATTACAACAATCCTGCAATGGCCCGGCTGGGCGGTGTTCGGCGTCCCGGGTCTGTTGCTGCTCTGGGTCGGACGAAACAAATAGCCGTTCTCGGCAGCCGGTCGCGCCCAGGAAATTATTATCCGGGAAATTATTATCCGGGAAATTATTAACCATACTTCAATCGCTTTGCGGCACGTTTCCGGATAGTTCTGGGGAACCGCAGCCGCAAATGACCGTCCTGCATCATATTCTGGTCGCAACCGCCTACACGCTGGTCGCCGCACTTATCGCCGTACTGATCCGGTATTTCCTGCCGCATCTCGGTCCCGATGCCGGGGCGATCATCGGCGGAGTCGTGCTGGTTGGGTCCGCGGTGCTTCACGAGGTGTTCGCCCGCCAGGAAGGGCAGGCCCGGTTCGCGGCAGAGATCGAGCGGCTTCAGGGCGATATCCGCCGGGTATACGAC
>JAYOLL010000007.1:2535-74750 GCA_038120295.1 Rhodospirillales bacterium
CAGGGCGATATCCGCCGGGTATACGACGCGCTCGACGTTGCGGGCGGCGACATGGCCAGCCTGCGAAAATCGGTCGACGAAGTGCGTCAGGCCGGCGCCGGTTCCGCCGCCCGGCGCGACGTTGAATCCGTCATTGCCGAGGTCAAGGTCCTGCAGGCGCTGATCGAAAATCTTTCCGAAGCCCGCCCGGGGAACCAGATCCCCCTTTCGACCGAGGCATTGGCGGCCGTGATCGAAGAGGAACAGGCGGACCTTCAGCCGGTCAGCGACGAGCCCAGGCCTGTGCGCCGCGACAACCCGCGCAATATCGCGCTGGCGACCAAGGACGGCGAGGTCATCCGCCCGGCCGCGGATATGCTCGATGACGATGCGATCCTTGAAATCGTCCGCGAAGGGCTGGAACAGAACCGGGTCGATCTGGTGCTCCAGCCGATCGTCCGGCTGCCGCAGCGCAAACGGCAATATTACGAGGCCTTCACCCGCATTCGCCAGGCAGACGGCTCAATGCTGGTCCCCAACCAGTATATCGGCATCGCGGAACGCGAAGGGCTGGCGCCGACCATCGACAACATGCTGCTGTTCCGATGCGTCCAGCTTGTGCGCCGGACCCAGAGCAGAAACGCCAATATCGGTTTCTTCTGCAATATCTCTGCGCACAGCCTGACCGACCGCCATTTCTTCTCGAATTTCGTGGAGTTTATGGCGGATAACACGCAGCTCGCACCGGATCTGATTTTCGAGTTCCCCTACGCGATCATCGCCAACCGGGACGAACAGGTGGAATACCACCTGCGCCAGCTGGCGCGGCTGGGCTTCCGGTTTTCCGTCGATCAGGTTTCCAGCCTGGCCGTGGATTACGCGGATCTCGCATCGCTTCGGTTCAAGTATCTCAAGATGGACGCGGAAAACCTGCTGTCCGAGGTTAACGCGCCATCCGGCCCGTTTGCCGCTGAGGACATCAAGCGCATCGCCGATCGCCACGGCATGGACCTGATCGTCGAACGGATCGAAAGCGAGGAACAGCTTCTCGACCTGCTCGACCTCCGGATCGATTACGGTCAGGGCTATCTGTTCGGCGAACCCAGGCTGGCGCGGGTGGAATAAGAGGGCCGGCGTGGACTTGCCCTAACTCTTCCGGCGTGTCACAACGCCGCCGCGATGACCGCCTCCATACCCCTTCTCCCCGGTATCGGGCCCCTGATCGGCGAATACGACGCCGTTATCATCGACCTGTGGGGCGTGGTGCATGACGGGGTAAAGCTCTATCCCGGCGTCGCGGACTGTCTTCGGAAACTCGCCGAAAGCGGCAAACCCTACGGCATGCTGACTAATGCGCCGCGCCGTGCCGCCGCGATCGCCGACTCAATGGAACAGATGGGCCTGCCAAGGGAGTTGTACCCGGTGATCATGTCGTCGGGCGAGGCGACCTGGCTGGGGTTGCGGGAACGGCATGAAGCTGTTTTCGATGGGGTCGGCACCGCCTGCTATCACATCGGGCCGGAACGCGACCGGAACCTGTTCGACGGACAGGACATGACAACCGTGGCCGACATCGACGCAGCTGACCTGATCGTCAATACGGGGCCGTGGCTCGACGAGGAAACGGTCGAGGATTACGCACCGGTGCTCGACCGTGGCGCAGCGCGGGATGTTCCGATGATCTGCGCCAATCCCGACCTGGAGGTCATTCGCGGCGGCAAGCGGATTATCTGCGCCGGTATGCTGGCGAAATACTATGAAGAAAAAGGCGGGCGGGCCCTCTATTACGGCAAGCCCTACGCGCCGATCTACCGCACCTGTCTGCGCATGATCGGCGACCCATCGCCCGCGCGCGTACTGGCGATCGGCGATTCGCTCCGCACCGATATCGCCGGCGCCGCGGAGATGGGCATCGATTCCCTGCTCGTGGTCGGCGGCATCCATGGCGAGGAATTCGGCCTTGGCGGCCCGTTGGCCGAGACCGAGTCGAAAATCGGTGCTGCCTGCGCGGCGCAGGGGCTGTCGCCCAGGGCCGCCATTGCCGGCCTGTCCTGGTAGGTACCGCGAACTTTTTCCTTTTCTTGGTATGAAACGGCGCGGTTGGGTATAATCCTCCGATTAGGCCCTTTTAACCAACGGACCTGAAAAGAAGAATCCGGGAAAGAAGCATCGGGGAAGGAAGATTCAGGGCTGATGGCCTTTCAGAAACATCCGCTGGAAAGGTTCAGAATGCTGGCGCGCGCGGTGGCGCTTGTCAGCGTCGCCTGGCTGGTTGCCTGTGTGATCTATATCCAGACCACGATCGGCTGGGCGGTGATGTTCGGTCTGCTGCCGCACGAAATCGGCATGGTGCTGACCGGCATTTTCGCCCCGCTTGCCTTCGTGTGGCTGGTGATGGCCTTTGTCGGACGAGGGGACGTAATCAACGAAACGGCGGACGCCTTGCGCCGCGATCTCGCGCGGATGACCTACCCCGCCGAGGAGCAGGAAACACGGGTTCAGGAAATCGCCGACTCGCTTCGTCGGCAGGTGCAGGACCTTTCCAGCGTATCCGAGCGCGCAGTCTCCCAGGCCCAGTACCTGCATGACGGGTTACACCGCCAGACCGAGCAGCTTGACGAGGTCGCGGCGCGGCTTGCGGAACGTGCCGGTGCGGTCCATACGGCGGTCGAGAAACAGATCGCCGACCTCGATACGGTTTCCGCGACCATCCTGGGAAAACTCGAGGAAACCGGCAACGCGTTCGAACGCCAGATCGAAGCGATGGGTCCCGGGGCGGAAGCCGCTGCCGAACGGTTGCGCGGCGCGGCGGATGCGGTGCGCAGCCATGCCGACACGGTAATTGGGAGTTTCGGCGAAATCACGGCAGGCATGGAAGATGTCGCCGAAACGATTAAACAGCACGGCGATTCTGTATCGCAGCGTTCCGACGACGCCATCGTGCGTATCGACGATGTCGGCGAGGCGCTCCAGCGTCACGCCGGGAGCCTGAATACCGCAGCGGAGGAAGCGCTGGAGCGCGCCCGGAAACTGGGCGACACATTCCGCCAGCAATCGCTCACGCTGGTCGCGGCGCTGAAACAGTCGGTCAATTCGATCGACGATGTGTCGGAGAATTTCCGCCTGCGCACCGACCAGCTTATGGACGGCGCGCGGAAGACCATCGGACAGGTGCACGAATCCGTGGAATCGTTCCGCGCTGAATCGTCGTCTCTTGCGGATTCCGCCGATCGGACGATGGAACGTATTCGGAAGATCGGCGAGGAGATCGGCGCCCGACGGGCCGATTTCGCGGATGAAGCCGAAAAACTCAGCGCCGTCGCCGGCGAAAAGATTGCCGAGGCCGGCGCCCATGTTCTGTCGCAGTCCGACGCCATTGCGGCTGCCTCCCAGCGCGCGGTTGCCCTGGCGCGCGAACAGATGGCTGCCCTGTCGGAAGCGCTGGACCGGCAATCGGCAGAAATTGCAGCCGCACAGTCGGCGGCGGCGGAGCGGGCCAGGGCCGATCTCTCGGTTCTGACCGATTCGCTTCGCAAGCACGCCGAAGAGGCGTCGCTGATCGCGCAGGAAGCCGGAACCCAGGCGATCGGCAAGGTCGACGATGTCGGGACGGCGTTCCGCCGCCAGTCGCAGCGCATGACCGAAGAAGCAGACCGCCTGTCGGAAGTCATGGATACGCGCGCCAACGATCTTGGGGCGATTCTGGCGCAGCATGGCGAGGCGCTGAATAGCGCATCCGAGGAAGCCGGCCAGGCGGTGCGCGCCCGCGCCGACGATGTGACCGCTCTGCTGAAGGAACAGCTGGCCAATTTCGAGAAGATCGCCGAAACCGCCGCCGCCGCGGTCGCCGACCGGTCGCGCGACGTGCAGAACACGCTGAGGCGTCATGCCGAGGAAAGCGCCGGCATCAGTAGCGAAACCGTCAACCGCACGCTGTCGCGCCTGACGGACATCAGCCAGCAACTCCGTCTCGAAAGCGAGGCGCTGAGTTCAATGTCTTCCGATGTCGCCGAAACGGTCGCCCAGCGCATCGCGACAATGGATGAGGCCGTGCGCGCCGAATGCGACCGGATCGTCGAGGTCACCAACAAGGCGGTTGAGGCCGTCGTCGCCAAGTCGGACGAGGTGTCCGAGGCGGTCCAGCGCCAGACCGACGAGTTTTCTGCGGCGTCGGAAAAGACCGCATCCCAGGCGGCGGCGCGGGTCCGCGTTATCGGCGCGGCACTGGTCAAACAGTCGTCCGATCTGGACGAGGTGTCCGAACGCGCGGCGGCCCGCGGTCAGGAAATCGGCGAACTGCTGGGTAAACGCGCGGCGGATCTATCGAACGCGGTGGACAGCGCGCTGCAGCGTACGACATCGGTGAGCACGGTCTTTTCCGAACAGTCGGAGAAGCTCATCAACGCGTCCGAACTTGCCGCCGGGCGGGCCGACCGGGTGCAGGCGCTGCTGACGGACCAGGCGGAATCCCTGGATCGCGTTGCGGGCCAGATCACCCGTCGGGCGGAGGAGATCGGCCGGGTGGCCGCCGCAGAATTACAGCGCCTTACGACATTCGGCGGGCGCGCGGTCGAGCAGGCCGAGGAAGCCAGCCGCGCCATCGGGGAACGCCGCGCAGAAATGGAAGACGCGTCAAAGGAAACCGTCGAGAACCTGACGATGGTGGGAAATGCGCTGCAAGCCCAGTCGCGTCAGATGATCGAGGCCGCCACGCGTTCTGCCCACCAGGTGACGGAAGTTATTACGGCGCTCAAGGACGAAGCAGGCGCGCTCAGCACGTCCGGCGCCGTCGCCGAGGAGCGCATTGATTCCATCGGGCGCGTGTTCCGTCAGCAGGCGCAGGAACTCGCCGCCGCCTCAGAACATGCAGCGCGGCAGGTAGAAGCGGTGCGCCAGTCTCTGCAGCGCCATTCAGGCGACATGACCGGGACGCTGGACCGCGCGGCGCAGCAGGCGGCGCAGATTGGTGCGGTTTTCAGCGAACAGGCCGCCGCGCTTGTCCGGGCAGCCGAGAACGCGGAAGCCCAGTCGCGGCTCGTGCGGCAGAATTCGCTCGACTCCCGCCGTGACATGTTCCTGCGTGCCTCGCGCTTCGTAATCGAGGAGTTGAATTCGACCGCTATCGACCTGAATCGCATACTCGATGCGCCGGGTTCCGAACGGCTGTGGGGGCGGCTTGCCAAGGGCGAACGCAGCGTGTTTGTACGCTCCATGCTGCAGGACGACGCAAAACATGCCCAGGATGTCATCCGCACCCGGTTCGAGGATGATGAGGATTTCCGGAAATATACCCAGCAATATCTCGATCATTTCGAGCGGCTGCTGAACGAGGCCAACGAGAGCGATCCGGAGAACCTTCTGAGCTCTACCTTCCTGTCCGCTGATATCGGCAAGCTTTATCTGCTGCTGGCGCGTTCCATCGGCCGGCTGAATTAACAGCCTGCACGTTCCGACGTTCTTCACGCCGTGCACGCCCTTCTTCTGACTGTTTTTATCGATACCGTCGGGTTCGGCATCGTGCTGCCGCTGTTGCCCTACTACGCGGATATTTACGGCGCGGCGCCCGCGCTGGTGCCTTTGCTGGCAACGGTTTACTCGCTGACGCAGTTCCTGTTTGCGCCGTTCTGGGGACGCCTTAGCGACAGGATCGGGCGTCGTCCGGTTATCCTTGTGACGCTCGCCGGAATCGTGGCCGGTTATCTGTGGCTGGCGGCCGCGGGGTCGCTCCTGATGATATTTCTGGCGCGCGCCTTTACCGGGGCTATGGCTTCGAACGGCGGCGTGATTCACGCCTATGTCGCCGACGTAACATCCGAGCAGGATCGAGCGAAAGGCATGGGGCGTATGGGGGCGGCGCACGGGCTCGGGTTCGTCATGGGCCCCGCCTTCGGCGGCCTGCTGGCGGGTAACGACCCGGCGAATCCCAACCTGCAGCTGCCGTTTCTGGTCGCTGCCGGGCTTTCCGCGCTTGCACTCATTATCGGCTGGTTTCAGGTGAAGGAAACGGTGTCCGACGACGCGCAGCGCGCCGCGCGCGAGGTAACCGGTGGACGGTTCTCCGCTTTCCGCGATGCCATCGGACGACCGCAGCTCGGCCTTCTTATGATTATCATCATGATGACGCCCTTCGTCTTTGCCGGCGTTGAGTCGGTATTCGTGGTCTGGTCGAAGCACACGCTCGGCTGGGGAGCGACAGAGAACGGCTGGATCTACACCTTCATGGGCGTCGTCGCTGTCGGAATCCAGATGTTCGCGGTCGGCGCTTTGGCCCGATGGATCGGAGAGCATCGTGCGATAAGGCTGGGTGCCGCAATGATCGGCATTGGCGTAGTAATCCTGCCCTTCATGACAGGCTATGTCGGGCTGTGCTTCGCCTTCCTGCTGATCGTCGGCGGGGTCTGCATCAACAACCCGTCGCTCAACAGCCTCGTGTCGCAGCGCGTCCGCCCGAACGAGCGCGGGCGAATTCTGGGTATCTGCCAGTCCTGCTCGGCCTTTGCGCGCATTATCGGGCCGGTCTGGGTCGGTATTGCCTGGGGTGCGTTCGGCCCCAGCTGGCCATTCCTGTCCGGTGCGCTGGTGATGGCGCTGATGTTCGCCCTCGCGATCAGGGTAGAACCCGCGTCATCGCCTTGACCCGCATCAGCGGATCAACCGTCGAGTCCGAACACCCAGATATCGCCTTTCACCGGTTCGCCGTATTCGAGCCGGGCGGTGACCTGCGACACGCCGCGTTCGGTCAGCCCGGCGGCGGCCGCGACCTCGCGGACATAATCGCGCGAATGGGCGTAGCGGCCCGATTCGGTAAGCTTGAATCCGCCGCCCTCGCGCGCTTCGAGCGAAAAAACAGCGACACCGCCGGGAGCCAGCGCATTGGCAAAACCGCTCATGGTTTTTTCCAGCGCGCCGAGATAAACGAGAACGTCGCCCGAGACGATCAAATCGTAGCGGCCTGAGGTCTCGGCCAGATAATCCTCGATATCGGCCTCCGCCAGGCGCCGATAGATCTTTCGTTTCCGGGCCACTTTCAGCATCTCAGGCGACAGATCCACGCCGTCGATCCGGCGAACCCTGCCATCCAGCGCCTCGCCGCACAGCCCTGTGCCGCACCCAACATCGAGAACGGTCAGGCTGGACAGTTCGCCGCGAAATGCCCATTCCGCTGTCTCGACGATCCGCTCCGGAATCCGGTATTCCAGCTGCTTTACCAGCATGTCATCGAAATCGGGCGCAAACCGGTCGAAATAGGTCGTGACGTAGTCCTCGCTCGCCCGTTCCGGCGGCGCGCCGACTCCGAGCGATGCCAGCATATGCAACGCTTCCGGCTCGTCCGGTTCGATCTCCAGATAGCGCCGGTACCAGTCGATCGCAGTATCGTTGTCGCCGAGAGAGGCATGGCAGTCGGCGATGCCCCACACGGCTTCGCCAAGGTCGGGCGTCAGCGCGTGAGCGCGCTGGTAGTCGGACAGGGCCTTCCCGTAATCGCCTTCCATATAGGCGGCTTCCGCCGTCTCGCAGAGAATCGCGGTCTCTTTTTCATCCGCCTTGAGGCGCATTTTCGCGGCTTTCTTCTTCTGTCCCGCCGCCTTCATGGCGTCGGCGCAACGTCGCATGAGGTCGACATTGTCGGAATGTTCCTGCAGGAGATCGCGGTAGAGGCCGACCGCTTCGCGGTGATCGCCCGCCGCGCAAAGCTTTTCAGCCTTTGCAATCTTCCTGTCGAGTTTATTTGTCGCTTTCGCCATGAGGCGCGGTTATCGGATTAAAGAACACGAGGCGTCAAGGAGCATACGCCGTGCATGTTTTGTTCCCCAATCTGCCGGATACCCGTTAAACTGCCCCGATGCTGCCGTTGGACCTCCCCTATGACGATCCCGACGCGCCGAAACGGCGCGGCTTTCATAATGTCACCCCACTGACACGGCTGCTTACGCGCGGCGTGTGCCGCCTGCTGGGCGAGATGGGGTACGGGCCGGTGACAGAGTTCCGCCTGCCAAACGGGCGGCGGGTCGACATCATGGCGCTGGGCGGCAAGGGCGAATTCCTTTGCGTCGAGGTAAAAAGCACCGTCGCCGATTTCAGGTCAGATGCCAAATGGCCGGAATACCTGCCCTGGTGCGACCGGTTCTATTTCGCGGTACCGGAACATTTTCCGCTGCATATCCTGCCCGACGGGTGCGGTCGTATCGTCGCCGATTCTCACGGGGCCGCGATCCGGCAGGAAGCGGAAGAACGGAAGATCAACGCGACAAGACGCCGGGCGCAGTTGCTGCGGTTCGGGCTGACGGCGAGCGACAGGCTGCAACGTATCTGCGACCCGCGAATCTGATCGGGTCCTAGTTCAGATGGAATATCGCCCCGTTCAGCACGCAGGCGAAACCGACCCAGGCAGCATAAGGCACGAGCATCCAGGCGGCAGCGGCGGACACCGGCCGAAAGACTCGGATTGCCCACAGGATCGACAGGAAGAGCAGGACGATCTCGACCATCGCCACGCCGACCAGCTTCAGGCCGAAGAACAGGATCGACCACAGAAAATTCAGGAAAAGCTGAACGCCGAACGCGGTCAGGACTGACATGCGGCGCTCCGGCGCAGCCGCGCGCCACGCCATCCAGCCTGCCGCCGCGATCATGATGTAGAGCAGCGTCCAGACCGGCGAAAACACCCAGTCGGGCGGGTTGAAGGACGGTCTGGCGAGCGTCTGATACCAGTCGCCGACCGTTGTCGCGGTGACGACGCCGGAGACCACGTAAACCAGGAGCGTGGAGAGGCCGAATGCAAGAACCGGGAAATACCGGGCGTTCGTCATGCGGTGCCGGACCGCGCCGTTACGCGTCGACCGGATCGCCGGTCATCCGGCGGATCGTGCCGGTGGTGCTGTGGCCCTCTTCGAGTTCCACCAGCATCACGCGGCCGCCATGGGCCTCGACCAGATCTCCGCCGACCACGTCTTCCCGAGCGTAATCGGTCCCTTTGATCAGAATATCCGGCTTGGCGTCCTTGATCAGCGAAAGCGGCGTGTCCTCGTCGAACAGGACGATCAGGTCGACGCTGTCGAACGCGCTCATGACGGCGGCGCGTGCATGTTCATTCTGAACCGGTCGGCCCTCACCCTTCAGGCGGCGGACCGATTCGTCGCTGTTGAGAGCGACGACCAGACGGTCACAGGCCGCCCGCGCCTTCGACAGGAGCGCCACGTGGCCGGGGTGAATCAGATCGAAACAGCCGTTTGCGAATCCTACTTTCTCGCCCTTCCGGCGCCAGTCGGCGATTTTCGCAAGAGCCGCGTCCCGGTCCATGAATTTCCGGCGACCAGAAACATCCGCCGTGGTGCCGCCTTCTATCTCGACCGGGTAGACGACCGCCGTGCCGGCCTTGGCGACAACGATCCCCGCCGCGACATTAGCGAGCCGCGCGGCATCGGCGAGCGCAATACCCGACGCGAGCCCGCCGGCAAGCGCGGCGACCACGGTATCGCCCGCGCCGGAGACGTCATAGACTTCTCGCGCTTCGGCAGGGAAATGTCTGGCATCCGTCGCCGAAATCAGCGACATCCCGTCGCCGCTCAACGTCGCCAGAACGTTCGAAATCCCGCAATGTTCGATCAACGACCGCGCGGCAGCAATCACCGACGCATCGTCGGCCGTCGGCATCCGGCTGGCCTCGGCGAGTTCGCGCCGGTTGGGCGTAATCACATCGGCGCCGCGATAGCGTGTGAAATCGTTTCCTTTCGGATCGACGACGATGCAGCGGCGAGCGCGGCGCGCCGCCTCAGTCAGCGCGGTCAGCCGGTCGCGCGTCAGGACGCCCTTGCCGTAATCGGAAATCACCACCGCGCCAGCATCGTCGATCACCGCCATAGCGGCCTCGAACACCTTTTCGCCGATGGCGGGGGCGATGGGATAATCGCTTTCGCGGTCGACCCTGAGCAACTGCTGCGGTCCCGCGACGATCCGTTCCTTGATCGTGGTCGGTCGCGAATCGTCGATGACCAGGTGGGCGCTTACCGTATCCAGTTCAGCCAGCAGGCGGCGAACCAACTCCCCGGCCTCGTCGTCTCCGATGACCCCGAAGAAATCGACGGATACGCCCAGCGCGGCCAGGTTGCGCACCACGTTGCCGGCGCCCCCCAGCATCGATGCTTCGTCCCTGACGTGACACACCGGCACCGGCGCTTCGGGCGAGATGCGTTCCACCGAGCCATAAATGTAACGGTCGAGCATGACGTCGCCGATGCAGAGGACGTGCCCGTCGCTGAGGCGATGAACCAGCGTCGCGGAATCGACGTTCATAGCCTGTCCTTCTCAAGAACGTCGCACAGCATGTGGCCGATCAGGATATGCATTTCCTGAATACGAGCCGTTTCTTGGGACGGCACGATGAGCAAAGGGTCGGCAATACCATGTAGCCTGCCGCCGTCGCGCCCGCTTAGAGCTGCGGTCAGCAACCCGGCCTCGCGCGCGGCGGTCAGCGCGCGCACGACGTTTTCGCTGTTGCCGGAGGTCGAGATACCGATGGCAAGATCGCCTGCACGGCCAAGTGCGCGAATCTGGTTCTCGAAAATGCTGTCATAGCCGATATCGTTGCCGGCGGCTGTCAGTACGGAGCTGTCCGTGGTCAGCGCCAGGGCCGAGATCGGCGCGCGGTCGACGCGGTAGCGCACCACCAGCTCGGCTGCCAGATGCTGGGCGTCGGCGGCGCTGCCTCCGTTGCCGAAAAACAGAATCTTCCCACCGCCGGCCAGCGCCCTGCGCGCGGATTCGCACAACGCCACGAACCCGTCCCGAAGCGCATCGCGCGAAGCGCGCGCGACCGCCTCGTGAGAGTCAAATTCAGAATCGAAAAGGGCGTTCAGCTCCATCGTGCCGTATCAATGGATGAAATTATGCGCCGCCGCAAGAATTCCTTCTAATCCGGCCACTTTTGGAAGTGTTTGGAGAGCTGCAACCCCTGAAGCTGGTAGGACGACCCGGAAGCCGAACCGTAGATCCGGTCCGGCGTATCGGTCAGGTGTTCGTATTTGAGCCGCCCGACGAGCTGCCCGTCCTCAATGGCAAAGGGAACGCCGTGCGAGCGGACTTCGAGCACCGCCCGGGTGCCCGCCGCACCCGCCTGTTCCGCCCCGAAACCGGGGTCGAAAAACCCGGCGTAATGGGCCCGGAATTCCCCGGCGAACGCATCGTAGGGCACCATCTCCGCCGCGTAGTCGACAGGGACCGACACCGCCTCGCGCGAGGCGAGAATGTAGAAATCCTCCGGGTTCAGCACCACGCTGCCCTCGGCGCTGCGGTATATCGGCTCCCAGTAGAGGGTGGGGTCGTAATGCGCGATGCGGTCAAGATCGACCAGCGGCGCGTGTGGCCGCGCCTTGTAGCCGATCAGATCCGACCCGCCGATTCCGGCCAGGTCGACCGACAGCGGCACGCCGCGGAACAGGGTCGCTGTTTCGCGCTCGCTCAGGGACCGGTCCAGCACGGCGCGGTCCTCAAGCAAACGCTTCAGCTCCGCCTCGCGCACATCGGCGCTGCCGCGCACCAGGCGGAGCTGGTTCAGCCGGCTGCCGGTGCGGGCGATGATGCTGAAAGTGCGCGGAAAGATCTCCGCATAGAGCGGCCCCTGATAGCCGCGCGGCACGGTATCGAAATCGGCGCCCTGATCGGTAATAAGCCGGGTAAACACGTCGAGCCGCCCTATCGAGCTCTTCGGATTTGCGATGCCTGAAAGCGCCGGGCTCAGCGCCAGCGATTCGAGCAGGGGGACGACATAGACGCATCCGCGTTCCAGCAGCGCGCCGCCCGCCAGATCGATCTCGTGCAGGCCGAAATTTTCGATCTGCTGCGCGACGGTGCGGTTCTCGCCAGGCAGGAAGCTCGCCCGCACCCGCCAGGCGACCGGACCGAGCCGCAGATCGAGACTGGCGGGTTGAAGCTGCGCGGTTTCGATGGGCTGCGTGGCCGCGATCTCTCCGGTCCGCGTAAGCGCCGCCAGCGCCTGATAAGGCAGGACCCCCGTATCGCGCCGTGCGCCCTGCGCCGCAGCGCTGGTATTCGATGCTGTATCGTTCACGGCGTTATTTTTACCTCAATAGCCTGGATCGTAACCCCTTTGTTATCCACAAAGCCCGACCTATTTCTTCCGCAGCAAAGTCCTGATTTCATGAAGAAAAATCATTTATCCCCACAATTCAGGCAATTCCCTGTCGCGAAACGATTCGACGCTGTGAATATACAAGCACTCAACAAGCACGAAGCGTATCGAACAGACCGGCAAGCGCTTCGGGCGACGGCTCGGCCGGCTCATCCCCCCAGGCGATCCATAGCGCGGCAGTCCGGAAACCGTCACCGGGCGACGGCGTCACCTCGATGCGATACGCTTTCCGTTCGACCTCGAAACGCGGCCAGCACATGTCATCGCCCGCGTCGGCGACCTTGCCGGCGAAACAGGACATGCGGACAAGCGTATCGCCGTTACGAAACGCTGGCCCCCTGCCCGCCGCGCGCGACCAGCTGTCCGGAACCAGAAAATGCGACGCCGCCTCGCGCCCCGGCATTCCGGTCCAAAGGTCGGCGATCAGCATCGCCTGTCCCGGCCACAGACCGACAAACCGGCGCACGTCGCCGTCGAGATGCGCGTACCCGTCCTGCGCGCCGGCGCACCAGAGCGGCGCGATGCCGTTGAACCGGTCATCGAACAGTTCGCTTGCATATCCGCGACGGCCGACGCGAAAGGATTTCCAGAATTCGATGGGCTCTGCCCCCGCAACATGCGGCCCGTTATGCGAAGCCGCCGAGCGGGAGACATCGCGCGCTTCGCCGGCGGTATAGGTCGGTACGCCAGGGTCGACGAAAAAGCGTTCGCCCGAAATCGAGGCCTCGACCGACAGAAAATCCGCGTGGGCGTGCCCGGGGTTGTCGTCCGGGCCGCAAGGACCGCAATCGAAAATCACGGCATCGCCGCCGCCCGCGAGCCGGACATAGCCAGTGTCGGCCAATCGGACGACACCGTCCCCTGCTTCCAGCCCAGCGACGCTCCGTGCTTCGGGCGCTTCGCCCAGCCAGGAATCGTTGAACAGGGCGATATCCCCGTCCGGATGGCTCATGGCTGCGAGCGCGGTCTTCATACGGGTCAGCATATCCGGCGGCAGGAAGCCGGCGGCGTCCAGCATTTCGGCATCAAGGACCGAGAGCGCGTGATACATGGGCGAGCGCTCCGCATGGCCGCCATCGGGCAGGATGCACTGGCCGATCGACGAGGCGATGCCGTCAGCGAGGTCGCCGAACGCATCGGGGACATCGCCCGCCGCCGCGGCGTAGACCGCCAGCGCCACGTAATTCTTGAGCAGATGGTTGTACCGAAGATCGCGCTCGAGATTGCGGGCGACGAACGACGCGCAGAACCGGACGTGATCGAGGATCTCGGTTTCGGCATCGGCGTCCTTTTCGCCATCGGCTTTCCGATATAGCGCCAGCGCCGATAGCAGGTTGATCAGCCGATGGCTCGCCGAATAGGCATTCCACACATCGCCCGGCGCGCCGGGCACGGAGAATCCATTCGCCCGTTCCAGCGAGCGCACGATATCCGCTACCGCGGCCAGATCGGCGGCGCGTCCGTGGGACAGGAGCGGCACGGCATAGCCCATATAGGACAGAATCATCCGCCGAAGCGGATTGTCCCCTTCGCTGAAATCGCCGCGCCAGTCGATATCGTCGACCGAGCCGAAATCGAATTCCCTGTTCTGAAGGACGAACTTTCCGTCGACGACCCCCGCCGGATCGTCGCCGAACTGCATGCGCTGCAGCCGCAAGGCAACCGCCGCAATTTCCTTCAGTGCCGGAGCGTCCGGGTCCGGCGGCGGCAGCGCGTCCACCGCCCTTTTCAATCGCGCCTCCACCGTGCCGGGAAAACGGCTCATTGCAACGCGCCGGGCCCGGCAGCGCATGCGATGGCGAATCTGACCGGCGGAGAGATGCCGGGCGGTCCGCCACAGGCGGGGCAGGTTCATTGTCAGGCGCTCAGAGGACGACCGGCTGGCCGGATCGCAACGCCTCGCCCACAGCAATCGTGGCGAGGCTGGTCTCGATCAGCTCGGCCTCGTCTACCGGCGCGGGACCGGCATCGGCGACGGCCTTCGCAAAGGCTTCAAGCTCCGCGGCATGGCCCTTGTCCTGATCGATCCCGGCGCTGGTTTTCTTCTCTTTCCCGTCAGCGACGATTGTCAGCCTGCGGAAATTATCGACCGTCAGAACGGCGCCGCCGGCATAGGCCTCGAACAGCTCCTTCGAATAGGCCGTGTCGCCCTTGGCGGTATAGGCGATGGTGGCGAGGCTGCCGTCGGCAAAGGACAAAGTCGTCGTCAGGTCGTCGCATGCCCCGTGCGCAACCCCGGCAGCGGCGGCCTGTACGCTCCGGATCGGCACGCCGACAAGGAAGCGGGCCAAGTCGATGAAATGACACAGCTCGCCCAGCAGGCGTCCGTTTCCTTCTTCCGGTGCGTTGAGCCAGACATCGTCCGGCAGCGGGCCGGCATTGACGCGGAGCAGCAGCACTTTCGGCCCGGGCAGACCGGCCAGCCGGTCCCGCATCTTTACCGCCATCGGTGCGAAACGCCGGTTGAAGCCGATCTGGAAAAACCCGTCAGAGGTATTGCGCGCTGAAATCACCGCATTCAGCTGCTCGCGGTCGAGGGCCAGCGGCTTTTCCACCAGAACGCATTTCCCCTTCGCCAGCGCGGCCGCCGTCAGCGCGGCGTGGCTCGAATGCGGCGTCGCGATCAGCACGGCGTTGATCTCGTCATTGTTGAGCACCGCGTCCTCATCGGCAGCGGAGAACTCGAACCCGAAGCTCTGCTGGCTGTGCTCGGCGGACATTCCCCGCTGGGTGGCGATGGTGTGCAGCCGGCAATCGGAGAGTTTCTTCAGTTCAGGCATCAGCACGGTGCGGGCGAAACTCCCGCCGCCGATCACACCCAGAACGCAGCCGGCCCCGGGCTTGCCGCGCGACACCGCGATGGGGATGCGCAGCCCCTCGACCGGCTTTTCCGCCCGCCCGCCGTAATCCAGCACGACGCCGAGATGCGGCTCGGTGCGCCCTGTTACCAGCGCATAGGCGTCTTCCGCCTTCTCGAACGGAAAGCGGTGGGTAATCAGCGGTTCGACCGCAAGACGGTGATCGCTGGCGCGCGACATACGTCGCACGACTTCCGCCAGGTTGCGGGTTTCCGTCCACGGCACGTAGCCCTCGGGATATTTCATCCCCCTGTTTTCATAATCGCCGTCATAGCGGCCGGGGCCGTAGGAGCGCGAGACGACGACCGACAGCTCCTTCTGCATGAACTCGCGATAGGGAATCTCGGTACCGGTGAGCCCGACAAGGCTGATCCGGGCGCGGTCGCGCGCGATCGAAGCGGAAAGTTCGAACGGTTCGCTCGAGTCCGTGGCGGCCGCGATCAGCACCCCGTCACAGCCATGGCCGCCGGTAAAATCGCGCATCGCTTCCGCCGGGTCGCCGTCCGACAGGTTCCAGGCGAAGGCGGCATGGCCGTAGCGCGCCAGATCCAGCCGCGACGAGTCATAATCGAACACGGCGACCCGCGCGCCGGCGAGTTCGAGAAGCTGGGCGGCCATCTGCCCGACCAGACCCGCGCCGATCACGGCGGCGAAATCGCCTAGACCGAGCCCCAGATTCCGTACCCCGTGCAGTGCGATGGCCCCGAGCGTGCCGAAACAGGCTTCCTCGTCATTGGCATCGTCCGGGACGGGCGCGGCCAGGTTGACCGGCACCACGTTGAAATCGGCATGGTTGGCGAGACCGGCCCCGGCGATCGCGACGCGCTGCCCGACGCGGAACCGGCCTTCCGTTCCCTCGCCGAGCGCTACGATCTCACCGGCCGCCGAATAGCCGAGCGGCAACGGTTCGTCGAGCCGCGCCATCACCGCGCGATAGGTCGCCGCGATACCGTCGCGCTGCGCTTTTTCCAGCACCTTCTTTACGAGATCGGGGCGCGCCTTCGCCTTGGCAGCGAGACTCTTCTTGGCAAACGACACCACCAGACGCTCGGTGCCGGCGGAAATCAGCGAGGCACGCGTCCTGACCAGCAGATTGCCAGCGCGCACCTTCGGGTCGGGCACTTCCCGCAGGGCCAGCTTGCCGCTCTTGGCGCTTTGCACGATCTGTTCCATGGACGACTCAAGAAATCCGAACGTCGAAATCTTCCGAACTTACCATAACTTACAGCGATTCGCAGTCGGCTCAGCAGCGATTCGCAGTCGGCTCAGCCATGCTCTCTGCCGGGCTCTCAACCATGAACGGGCGCCTTGTCCAGCGCGCGGCACCACAGCTCTATCGCCATCAGAGGAAACAACGTCATCGCCGCGTCGATCCGCCCCGCGAGGAAATCTTCCCGCAGGCGGGCGACGGCAGCAGCATCGAACAGACCACGCGCTTCAACCGTTGCGGAAGACGTCAGATCCGCCATCTGCGCCCGTGCCGGCCCCGCGAGCCAGGAGCGGATTGGAACCCCGAACCCCTGCTTCGCCCGTGTCAGCACCGCATCGGGAATCCGGCCACGCTGCGAATCCCGCAGAATTTTCTTGGTCTCCCGGAATCCGATCTTCGCGGAAAGCGGAAGTCTTTGCGCAAACTCCACGAGACGTGGATCGCACAGAGGCACCCGCACCTCGACGCCTTCCTGCATCGCCATCCTGTCGGTGTAGTTCAGATTGTGATCGGGCATGAACCCGTTGAGTTCCAGATCGATCAGCCGGTCAACGGGGTGAAGCCCCTGGGTCCGCGCCAGCGATTCCGAAAAGGCAGGAGGAATCGTCTCGATGCCCTTTCTCAGCCCCGGCCCGATCAGAGCGAGCCGGCCCTCTTCGGTCACGGCTGAAAAACTCATCGCCTCAGCGACCATCCTGTCTTCATCCATCGCGAACAGATCGCCCATCCGTCGCAGCCTTCTGCCGCGTACGGAATCAGGCGAGAACCATTTAAGCAGCGCTGCCAGCGGCGCCCGGCCGCATCCCAGCGCGTTATAGAAGAGCGCCGCCTTGTGCCGACCGTAACCGGTAAAGAGATCGTCCCCGCCAACGCCGGACAGGAGGACCTTGATGCCGGCTGCACGGGCGGCGCGGGCGAGCAGGCGCGTCTGGATCGCCGCGAAATCGGCGGTCGGTTCGTCCAGCGCCCATATCATGTCTGGCAGTTCGTCGATCAGGTTCGCGTCCGTCGGTACGCAAACGAGCTTCACCCCCAGCGCATCCGCCACATCGCGGGCGAAGGCCGCATCGTCGCCGAAATTATCCGCGCCGCCTTCGGTCTTTTCGACCGAGGCACAAAAGGTCGTGATTCTGGACGGCTCCGTCGCGCGGCACATAGCGGAGACGATCGCGCTCGAATCGACGCCGCCGGACAGCAGGGCGCCGATCTCGACATCGGCCACCATCTGCTCGGCAACGACCGCATCGATCAAAGCGGCGAGGTCTTCCGGGCTGCCCGCGCCGGGGTCAGGCACCGAAGGCGGCGTCCGGTAATACCTGCCCGACCGGACACCGTCCTCACTGACAGTCAGCGTGCAACCCGGTCGCAGCTTGCGGACCGATTTCAGCATCGTATTTTCGCCGGCGGTCCACACGAACCCGAGATGATCCGCGACAGCCTGCGGATCGAGATCGCGCGGCAGATCCGGGCATAGCGTCAGCGCCTTGAGCTCGGAGGCGAACAGGAACCCCTGCGGCAGGTCGGCAAAATAGAGCGGCTTCACCCCGAGATGGTCGCGGGCGAGAAACAGCGATCGCTCCTCCGCATCCCAGACCGCGAAGGCGAAGATGCCGTGCAGACGCTGAACGGCAGCCGGTCCCCGGCGCGCAAAGAGTTCCAGCAACACCTCGGTATCGCTGGTCGTCCGAAATTCTACACCGCTGGATTCGAGTTCCGACCGGAGAGCGCGGTAATTATAGATTTCGCCGTTGAAGATGATCGTATAGCGCCCGTCGGGAGTCGCCATCGGCTGGGCGGCAGCATCCGACAGATCGATGATCGAAAGCCGCGCATGGCCCATTGCGATCGCGGCGACCGGGTCGGACCACAGCCCTTCTCCATCGGGCCCGCGGTGACGCTCCGCACCGATCATCGCCGCCGCCAGCGACGCCGGCCACGGCCCCAGAAATCCCGCAATTCCGCACATCGCTCGACCCGTTCAGGAAACCGCCGCACCATACAGGGAAAACATGTTCGATTCCAAAGCCTTGGCATGCCGTATTGGCAGTGAACGAGTCGCGAGGCGTCATGTTACTCTGCCGGCCATGTGCGGCATTGCAGCCATATTCGCCTACCGTGCAGGGGCGCCGACGGTGGACCGGAACAGGCTTCGGCGAATGCACGACGTTCTGGCGCCACGCGGCCCGGACGGCGAAGGGTTGTGGTTCGCCGATGACGGGCGCGTTGCGCTTTCCCACCGGCGACTATCGATCATCGATCTGAGTGAAGGCGGGGCGCAACCGATGGCGAGCGCCGACGGGTCGTTGCGCATCACCTATAACGGCGAGATCTATAATTACCGCGAACTGCGCGACGGGCTGATCGCGGACGGCGTTTCGTTCAGATCGGACTCCGACACAGAAGTCCTGCTGCATCTGTACGCAAGAATGGGGCCGGAGATGGTGCGCGCCCTGCGCGGCATGTTCGCCTTTGCGATCCGGGATGAAGAAAAAGGAAGTCTGTTCCTCGCCCGCGATCCATACGGCATCAAGCCGCTCTATATCGCCGATGACGGCAAGACCGTCTCGGTGGCGTCGCAGGTCCGCGCCCTTCTGGCCGGCGGCGGAATCGACACCGAACCGGACGCGGCGGGACATGCGGGTTTTTTCCTGTTCGGCAGCGTGCCGGAGCCGCACACGCTCTATCGCGGGATCGAGGCGCTGCCGGCCGGCTGCACGGTTTGGATCGACGAAGAGGGTCGAGCGCCGGTAAGGCGCTATTTCGATATATCGCAGGAACTGGCCGACGCGGCGGCGGCACCGTTCGACCGCTATGCGCTGCACACGGCCTTGCGCGATACCGTCTGTCATCACCTGATTGCCGATGTCGAGGTTGGCGTATTCCTGTCTTCCGGCCTCGACTCGGCGACGCTTGTCGCCCTCGCTTCGGAGCAGGCGGCAGCGCTGCGCACGGTAACTCTGGGTTTCGATGCGTTTCGCGGTACGCCGGACGATGAAGTCCCCCTGGCGGAGCAGATCGCAGCGCAGTACGGGACGGCACACGAAACGCGCCGGATAGACGGCGAGACTTTCCGCGAGGAGGCGGATGCGCTGTTCGCCGCCATGGACCAGCCGAGCATCGACGGGGTGAACACCTATTTCGTCAGCAAGGCGACGAAAGAGGCCGGTCTCAAGGTAGCGATTTCCGGTCTCGGCGGCGACGAACTGTTCGGCGGCTACGAGGATTTCATCCAGATACCGAAACTGGTGGGCATGATGAGGCCATTTCGCGGCCTCCCCTGGCTCGGGCGTGCGTTCCGGACAGTCTCAGCGCCCATCGCCGGCATGATGACCTCGCCAAAGGCCGCCGGGCTGATCGAGTACGGAACGGGCTATGGCGATGCGTTTCTCCTGCGCCGCGCCCTGTTCATGCCATGGGAACTGCCGCGCGTCATGGACCCGTCCGTCGCGCGCGACGGACTCGAGATGCTGGATATACGGACGCGGCTCTGCGATACCGCCGCGTCGGCGAGATCGCCCCGGGCCAGGCTGACGGCGCTCGAATCGTCCTGGTACATGCGGAATCAGCTTCTGCGCGATGCCGACTGGGCCAGTATGGCGCATTCGCTGGAAATCCGCGTGCCACTGGTCGATGTCGCGTTGCTGCGCGCCGCGGCGCCGATGATTAACGGACCGACTCCGCCGACCAAGGCCGACATGGCGTCGAGCCCGGCACATTCCCTGCCGGATGCCGTGCTGCATCGCCGGAAGACCGGTTTCTCGGTGCCGGTGCGCGACTGGCTGGGAACCGGGAAAGACAAGCCGGTCGAACGCGGCCTGCGCGGCTGGGCGCGAACGGTTTACGGGCAGGTCTGGACCGGCCCCGACCTGATGGCTTAGACGTTCTGTTCGGAGAGCAGCGTCTCGAAATAGGCGATCGTTTTTCCAAGCCCTTCGTCGAGCTGAATCGTCGGCTCCCACCCAAGTGTATTTTTGGCCAGCGTGATATCCGGGCGTCGCTGGACCGGGTCATCCTGGGGAAGCGGCTTGCGGACAAGTTCCGACGAGGACCCCGTCATGGCGATGACCTTTTCCGCCAGCTCCAGAATCGTGAACTCGCCGGGATTGCCAAGATTCATGGGGCCGGTGACATCGTCGTCGGTATCCATCAGCCGCATGAATCCCTCGACAAGGTCGTCGACATAGCAGAAGGATCGCGTCTGCGACCCGTCGCCGTAGATTGTTACCGGATCTCCGCGCAGCGCCTGGACAATGAAATTCGAGACCACCCGGCCGTCATGGGGATGCATTCGGGGACCGTAGGTGTTGAAGATCCGCGCCACCTTGATGCGGAGGCTGTGTTGCCTCCAGTAATCGAAAAACAGGGTCTCGGCGCAACGCTTTCCCTCGTCGTAACAGGATCTGACCCCGATCGGGTTGGTATGCCCCCAGTAGGTCTCAACCTGGGGATGGACCTGCGGGTCGCCATAGACCTCGCTGGTGGAGGCCTGAAATATTTTCGCCCGCACACGCTTCGCGAGCCCCAGCATGTTGATGGCGCCGTGCACGCTTGTCTTGGTCGTCTGCACGGGATCGAACTGGTAATGCACGGGAGAGGCGGGGCAGGCGAGATTGAAGATTTCATCGACCTCGACATAGAGCGGGAAGGTGACGTCATGCCGCATCAGTTCGAAGTGCGGGTGGTCGAGCAGATGCGCGACGTTGCTTTTCGTGCCGGTGAAATAGTTGTCGACGCACAGAACGTCGCAATTCTGTTCCAGAAGACGTTCGCACAGATGCGAGCCGATAAAGCCGGCGCCACCGGTTACAAGCACGCGTTTCTCAGCAACCATTCAACTACTCCGTAGAAAGGGGTACGGACGCTACCATTTAAAGGTATCCGCGTTAAGGGCGGACGGTGTCCGGTCAGGTCTGAAGCAGGCGGCGTTCGTCGCCCTCTAGAACCAGACAGGTCAGTACGCCGCTGAAATACGCGCCGGTATCGATCCCGATGCGGTTGAAGCGAAACTCCGGCTGTTCGTAGATCGTTTGTCCGTGAACGACGTAGTGGCCATGATCGCGGTCGGACTGGAGGAACTCTTCCCTGATCCACAAAAGATCGCGACTGGTCTGTTTTTCGAGCGGCCTTTTGGGCGCGACACCGGCATGGACGAAAACGTAACCGCCTTCAACATGGCAGAGTTGAAGTGTCCGCATGAAATGTTCGTGCCGCGGCGGCAGTTTTTCGCGGAGTGACTGCTGCATTCCCCGCATGCGTTGTTCTGCGGTCGCCTCCCCCTTCGCGCCGCTGCCGTAGCTCAGCAGCGTGGTATCGCCCCCGTTGGAAACCCACATCGACCCGATCGAGACATCGTCGAGAAAGGTCAGCAGCATTTCCTCGTGGTTGCCCATCAGGCAGACCTGTTCGCAGCCCTTCACCGGCTCGCCGGCCAGGCAGTCGATGACGCCGGCGGAATCTTCTCCGCGGTCGATATAGTCTCCGAGGTAGACGACAACGCAGCGCTTGCCGTCCGCGTTTGCCGCATCCTGCGCGATCTGCGCACGCAGGTCCGTCAGCAGGTCGAGCCGGCCGTGAATATCGCCGACCGCATATATCCGCGTTCCATCCGGCGTACAGGGCGGACCCGCCGACGACTTTCGGCGTCCGAAGAGGGATTTCAGCATGGCGGCACTATGACGCTTCGATACCGATATTGCCAGTAGCGTCGTGCGGCATCGCGGTCATCCTCACGACCCGCGAAACCCGCCGCCGCGCAATCAGTGAAGCGGCTGGCCGGCGGCGGGCGCTGCCGTCATTTCATGCGCGGCCAGTCCCTTGTTGTCGACAAGATTCAACAGCGCCGAGACCACCCGCCTCGCGTAGCGTCCTTCGCATTCAGCAAGCAACCGTCCGGCGGCCGCTCCCGGATCGATGTCTGCGCGCCACGCCCTATCGCTGGTCAGCGCAATGAAGCTGTTCGCGACCGACACGATCTCGGCGGCGATTTCCGCCACACTGTCGATATCGGGCGGCGTTTCCTCGCCCTGCTGAAGACGATGAACCTCGCGCAGCGTTTCGACCACCGGCCCCCGGAATTCAACGCTGGCCAGCATATCCGCGCTTTGCGCTATGCTGCCGCGCACCAGACGGACCTGATCCTCATCCAGTGCGCCGTCACTGGTCAGCACCTCTTCCGGGACCATGATCTTGCCGATGTTCAGGAGCCTGCCGGCGGTCGCCGCCGTCTCGGCCGTTTCCTCATCCTGGGCCATTTCACGGGCCAGCGACGCCGCAGTCTCGGACACGCGCACGGAATGGTGAGCGGCAAAGGGATCGCGCCGGTCGAGAATGGAAACCAGCGTATCGATCAGGCTGTCGAGCGTACGCGCGCGCTTCTCCCGTTCGGAGATCGCCGCGGTAATGTCCTCTTCGACCACCATCACGCCGGCGTTCCCGTTCAGCGTTTCGGGAACCGGTACATGCTCGGCCTGAACGACCCGCAGATCGCCGTTTGCACCGGAACGATGGATGGCGCGGCGGGTTACGCCGAGCTCCAGCGTCTCGCGGTTGAGCGCCTCGTATCGCGCCGCGACCGCCGGACCGAGAACGCTCGCCATTGTCTTGCCGAGAACGTCCTCCTGGGCGATGCCGGCATGGCCGGCGGCGACCCGGTTGGCGAAACGATACCGGTTTTCCCTGTCGACGATGAACATCGGCGTCGGCTGGGTATCCGTGACAAGCTTCAGGAACCGGCTCTGGGCTTCGTACTTTCGGGCAAGTTCCGCCTGCTCGTCGGCGATCCGCGCCGCCCGGATCGATGTCCCGTGCCGCCAGACGGCGATCACGCCGCCGCCGACTGCAAGCACCAGAAGACCCAGGATGGCTGCCAGCCGCGCGGTCGCTCCCTCCACGGGACCGAGTGCTTCGTCGCGGGAAATCTTGTGGAGAACCGTCCAGGGCGACCCGGCGACCCGGCGACCGGTCACAAGAACCTCTTCGTTCCGGTAATCGCGCGCCAGACCGAACCCGCCGGGTCTTTCGAGCGCAAAGCGAGAGGCGAGATCCGGCGTGTCTGCGGCGAAACTTCTGGAGAGAGCGCCTTCGCCCGCAGTCGGCGACAGATATTCGATGATCTCGCCGGCTTTCCGGACCATCAGGATTTCGGCACCCGGCCAGACCGAACCAGGCTGCCGCAGCAGCGGAAAGAGCTCCGCGCCAACCTGTTTGACGCCCAGCACCCAGGCGACCTGCCGGTCTGCGGTTTCACGCTCCTGCACGGCGTAGAGCGGTACCGCAAGCGCAAAGGCCGGCGCGCCGGTATGATCGAGATAGATGTCGCGCATCGCCGCTCGCCCGCGCTCGACCCCCGACAGGAACCGGGCGAGCGCTCCCTCGACCGGCGGACTGTCGGGGCTGGCGGCGATGACCCTGCCGTCCATTGTAACCAGGGAAATCCTCGCAACTCCGACGCGGCGTACGTTTGCCGCGACAGCAGGGCCAGTCGCCGGGCCGCGGAATCCCGCCCGATGCGCGACCAGCGCAAGCAGATTCGAAAGATATCCGCCCCGCGCCTGGTCTTCCGATCTTCGCTCCGGCGACGAGGCGGCGCCCGTGGCCGTCAATTCCGTCAGATAGATCTGAAGCGACGCGTTTTCGGCAAGCCCGGCGAGTTCCTCGTTCTGCCGTTTCAGCCAGCCCGCAACCGCGTCCGCCCTCGTATCGGCAACGATGCCGAGACGGGTCTGCCAGAGCTGGGTTTCCCGGGCCCGTTCGTTGGCGGAGTAGGCGTAGATCGCCGCACCGCCGGCTCCGAGCAGGACGGCAAGAAACAGAAGAATCAGAACGAGCCCACGGCGTTCGGCCGGGCCGGAGGCAATTCGGGCGGAGGTGAGTCCGGAAACGGTGTCGCTCATCGGCGCGCTACCCTTCGACGATTGAGTTTCTACAGCTCGGCGGCATCGCAGCCACGTCTTCCCATACGGATAACAGGCTCGGGTTAGAGGTCTGTTAACGCGCGCAAGTTAGAGTCGTGTCGACAACCGGTGCGGGGGAAATTAAAGGCGCCGCGGTGTTCGTTCGCGATCTGCACAGGAGTCGGACCGATGCGAAATTTCTCCCATATGCGACAGCGCGGGATCGCCTTTCGGCTCGCGCTGGCGGGGGCGTTGATCTGGGCGCTTACAGTTGCGGAGACAGGGTTGCTGGCGGCCGAAACGACAGCCGATTTCCGGGGCCACGTCTCCATCTGGAACTCCCGTGAAAAACCCTCCCCGCGCATTGCGCTGTTTCCGAAATGGAGCGGCACGCTTAACCGCTATTTCGACGAACGAAAGCTGGGAGACGGCGATTGCGAATCCTCGTTCTTCAACCGGTGTCACCTGCGTGAATGGTCGAAATTTCTCGACAGTATCCGAAACCGGGATCGCGTTACCCAGGTGCACGAGGTCAACCGTTACATGAACCGGGTCCGCTATATCGTAGATCCGCGTAATTACGGCGTCCGCGATTACTGGGCGACGCCGAAAGAATTTCTGTCCCGGGATGACGATTGCGAGGATTACGCCATCGCCAAATACCTGTCGCTGCGGGCTCTGGGTTTTCCTCCGTCGCAACTGCGAGTCGTTATCCTGCAGGATCTCAACCTGAAGCTGGCTCACGCAATTCTGGTTGTGTCGCTGAGCGACCGGGCGCTTGTCCTCGACAACCAGATACGCACCGTCGTCAATGCGCGCGCGATCCATCACTACAAGCCGATATACTCAATCAACGAAGAATTCTGGTGGCTTCACAAATCCTGACGAAACCGATGAGCTGACCGAGAAGCGCGTTTCCACGTCGCTCCGATTTGCTCTATAGAAGCGGCATGTCCAGCGCCGCCATCCGGGTCACCAATCTGAGCAAATGCTTCGACGATGTCGTCGCGGTCAACGATATTTCGTTCAATGTCGGTCGCGGTGGAATCACCGCCCTGCTGGGCGGCAACGGCGCCGGCAAGACCACCACGATTTCGATGCTGCTCGGGCTCCTGCTGCCGAGCAGCGGAGAGATCGAAATTCTCGGCGAAGACATGATCGGGGCGCGTCATCGCGTTCTGTCGCGCATGAATTTCGGCTCGCCCTATGTCGATCTTCCGAAGCGCCTCACGGTCCGCGAAAACCTTACGGTGTTCGCGGGGCTATACGGGCTTAAGGCGCCCAGGCAACGAATTGAGGCGCTATCGGGCGAGCTTGCGCTCGATGCCTTTCTCGACCGGCCGACCGGCCAGCTGTCCGCCGGGCAGAAAACCCGCGTCTCGCTCGCCAAGGCGCTGATCAACGAGCCTGAACTCCTGCTGCTTGACGAGCCGACGGCTTCCCTCGACCCGGACACCGCCGACTGGGTACGCACCTATCTGCAGCAATACACCGAACGCTGCGGCGCAACGATCCTGCTGGCGTCGCACAACATGGCGGAAGTCGAACGCCTGTGCGCCGATGTGCTGATGATGAAAACCGGACGCATCGTCGACAAGGGCGCCCCCGACGAGTTGATCCGGAAGTACGGAAGACGCGATCTGGAAGAAGTGTTTCTCCATATCGCCCGCAGCGATACGGATAGGCCCTTGAGGGAGGGGAACACCGCCCAATGACGGGGTCGCCGAACATATATCCCGATACCGCTCTGTCGTTTCGGCGCATCGGCGCGATGGGCATGCGTTATGTCTTTCTGTTGCGCAGCTCCTGGACGCGTATCGTGGAGCTGGCCTACTGGCCGCTCATGCAGATGATCATGTGGGGATTCATGACCGAATTCCTGCGCAAGAGCGACTCGCAGGTGCTGCAGGCGGCAGGCGTTCTCATCGCCGCGGTCCTGCTGTGGGACGTGATGTTCCGCAGCAATATCGGCGTCGCGGTATCGTTCCTGGAGGAGATGTGGTCGCGCAACCTGGCGCAGCTGTTCGCATCCCCGCTGCGGCCCTACGAATGGGCGCTGTCGCTCCTGTTCATCAGCCTGGTAAGAACGGTCATCGGCGTCATCCCGGCAGCCTTGCTGGCGATTCCGCTCTACCATTATTCGATATTCGAGATGGGGCTGCCGCTGCTCGCGTTTTTCACCAGCCTGATGCTGTTCGGCGGTGCGGTCGGGCTGATGGTGTCCGGTATCGTGCTGCGCTACGGGATGGGCGCGGAAAGCCTCGCCTGGGTCGGCATCTTTCTGGTCGCGCCGATCACCGGCATCTATTATCCGGTTTCGGTTCTGCCGGACTGGCTTCAGCCGGTCGCCTGGGCCCTGCCGTCGACCCATGTGTTCGAGGGCATGCGCGAGGTTCTGGCCACGGGGGCATTCCGAACCGATCTTTTCGTCAACGCGATGCTGCTGAATGCGATCTACATGGCCATCGGGCTGGCGGTCTTCCTCTATATTTTCCACATCGCGCGCGTGAAGGGCCTGCTGGTTCAGACAGGCGAATAGAGCGCCCTGTCGTCCTGACCGGCCGCGCGATCGAAATCGAACGCGACCGGTTCGATGTTGCCGGCGTAGATCTCGGCAATGCGGGCGTCGGACAGCGGATACCCGAACTGGGCGTTTCGCATCGGAATCCGCATCCGCTGCAGCTCGACCGAAAGCGCAATCATGAGATCCCAATCGGCATCTTCGGGCATTTCAGCGTCAAGCCCGATGATGCCCTTACGCATATGTTCGAACTCGTCGTCATAGACCTTTGCGCAGGCCGTCGCGATGGCGTCGTCCACGCCGCCCCGCCCCTGCAGGCGGATGCCTTCCGTAAACAGGGTGCAGTAGCCGCCTTCCGTGAAGAAACAGGCGCGTTCGCCAAGAGCGCCATGTTCGCGCTTCACCGCGGCCCGCCGGTCTCGGATTGCCTCGTTCTCGGGCCAGTCGGGAACGCCCTTGAGCCTCGACGGGCTGATTCGTGCGTCTTCGGGTCCGCACAGCGCGTCGTAGGCGTCGGCGAAGGCGCAGTAATGCGAGAATTCCTCGTACAGCGTTTCGAGTCGTTCGAGAATGTCCGCACGGGGCACTCCCTCGTCAATGGACGGAAAATCCGCCAGCAAATCCTCGATGGGACCGACAAAAAGGCCGCGCGGATCGCCAAGCGGCGTATCCCAGACTTCCTTACGGGCCTGACGCAAAATCCAGAGTCGATCCGTTTCCGGCGTTCGATCCGGGGAATCCCAATATGTCCGGAACACTTCCGCCTCGCCGGCAAACAGGGGAGAAACGTTCTCGATAAGGGCTCGAAGATTGGCGCTTGCAGTCATACCGCGACGCTAACTCACCGAGGCGGCCAGCGCAAAGCCCGCGGCGAGAGCAACCAGCAGGCTAGCGGCGGAAAGAAGAATCGAGGCGCGTTGCAGATCGGGAATCCCGGCCTGCGCCCGTCCGTCGCCGATCCATGAACCGGCCACCTTCTCCCCGTCGTACAGTCGGGGGCCGCCGAGTGACAGGCCGAGCGCGCCGGTCACGCCGCCTTCGGCGCGATAGCCCGCCGAGAGCCCGCGACGGAACAGATCCCGCCCCCACTCGCCGAGCCCATGGATAGGAGTTCCGCCGGGACAGAACAGCGCCGACAGGGCCAGAACCGGCCCCGCGATCAAAACGCCCGGCAAAGACAGGATGTCGTCAAGCCGCGATACGGAAAATCCGAAATCGGCGTGTCGGCGCGAGGCCCGCCCGATGGCGTCCGCGGAAGCGCCGATCGCCCGGTAAACCAGAAGCGCGGGCAGACCGAGGAGCAGGAACCAGAACAGAGCGGCGAACAGGCCTTCGACAAGATGACGGCTGGCCCCTTCGATGGCCGCGCGGGCAATGGCGTGACGGTCCCGGTTGGGAACGTCGAACCTGACCAGCGTCTCAGCCCTGCCGGCGGCCCTTGCATCGTCGCCGGCGCTTAGCGCACGACGAACCGCGAACAGGCCGGCGATCGGCCGCCCCATACCAAGCAGGAAAAGCAGGACCGTTGCGTCAACAACTACTGCGCTACCCAGGTAACGGGACAAAACCGTCAGACCGCAGGCGGCCAGCACTACCACCGCGATAACCGCCAGCGCCACCAGCGCCCCTCTGACGCGAAGCGCGATCCGGCCCCGTTTGACGCGGTTGAGCCTTCGGTCAAACCAGCCTGCGAGGTTACGAAACAACGCCTTGGGAAAATCGAGCGCGCGCCGGGCGACTGGTGCGAATGACAGCGCCGCATCCGCGAGCATGGCAAACAGCACAGCAATCAGCGGCTCTGCGCCGAAGATCGGGGCGGCTTCGTTCACGCTTCCTGACCGCTTCAAAAATCCCGTAAGACGCGGCTATTCCCGAACGCCGGCATTGCGCATCACGGCAACAACATCCTGCCGCTTGTTCCACTCCGCCCACATCAGGGCCGTACGACCGGTATAATCCCGCCGGGTCGCATCGGCCTTGCGCTCGAGCAGGAGACGGACCGATTCGACCGCTCCATTCGCCGCAGCGGTCATCAAGGGCGTGAGACCCTGACGATTCTCTACATCCGGTTTGGCGCCCCCGTCGAGCAGCAACTCCATGCTGTCGAGATCGCCGCGGCCGGCCGCGTAGAACAGGGCTGTATTGCCGAGCCGGTCTCTCGCGCCCAGACGGACGCGATGCTTTATCAGAATTTCCACGATATCGGAGTTGCCGAGGAGCGTAGCCACGATGAGCGGCGTTCGGTTCTCGGCGTCGACCGACTCCAGATGCTCCCCCCGGACCGCCAGCTCTTCGACTGCGGGAAGGTTTTGCGCCTGGACCGCTGCGATCAGGGGGTTCGAGGAGAGCAGATTGATTTCCGCCCTGGCCGGGCTCGCGGTCCAGCCTGTCAAAGCAAGAAGGGCCGCCGCTGCAACCGAAAAAAATCTGTTCTTCACCATGCGCGCCGTCGTCATAAAGTCGTCAGGGCGGAAGAGTAAACATAATCCGCCCTCCGGCGCCAGACGGTCGCGAACCGACCGCCCCGACGGCAACCGTCCGGTCCCGACGGATACCCTGAGGAATACTGGTCATTCCCGACATGTACCGCTATATCTGTCGGCATGAATCACCGAATTTTTCGCATCGGCCTGATTTCGATCGTCGCGCTTCTGGCGCTCCTGGCGCTGGCTTGGCAATGGGGTCTCCTGGCGCCGACCAATCAGCGCAGCGGCATTTCCGGCATCGCGCAGGTCGGGGGCCCGTTCACGCTGGTCGATCAGGACGGAAAGACGCGAACGGACAGGGATTTCGCGGGCCGGCTGATGCTCACTTATTTCGGCTACAGCTTCTGCCCCGATGTCTGTCCGACGGCCCTGCAGGTTATGTCAACGGCCCTGCAGACGATGGGCGACGATGCGAAACAGGTCCAGCCGATCTTTATTACGGTCGACCCGGCGCGCGATACGCCGAAGCAGCTTAAGGATTATGTCAGCCACTTCTTTCCAGGCACCGTCGGGCTGACCGGTTCGGAAGAGCAGATCAGCAATACCGCCAAGGCCTATCGCGTCTATTACCGGAAGGCCGAGGACGGCAGCACCGCTGAATATCTGATGGACCATAGCTCCATCGTGTTTCTGATGGGGCGGGACGGCGCCTACCTGACGCATTTCACACACCAGACCACGCCGGCAAAGATGGCGGAAGCCATCCGCAAATATCTCTGACGCCCATGACGGAAGCTCCGTCGCCGGAACCTTTCTGGAAACGCAAAACGCTCTCCGAGATGACGCGGGACGAATGGGAATCGCTGTGCGACGGGTGCGGGCGATGCTGTCTCCTGAAACTGGAGGACATCGATACCGGCGAATACGCCTTTACCGATATCGCCTGCCGCCTTCTCGATCTGGATAGCTGCCGATGCACGGACTATCCCAACCGCCAGAAAAAAGTGCCCGACTGCGTCGTGCTCGACGCCGCCAATGTCGGTCAGCTCGGGTGGATGCCGTCGACCTGCGCCTACCGGCTGCTGGCTGAGGGCAAGGATTTATACTGGTGGCACCCGCTGGTGTCGGGCGACCCGAAAACTGTGTACGAGGCGGGTGCCTCGGTGCGCCATCGGGTCGTTTCCGAAGACCGGGGCGACGATCCGGAGGACCGCATCGTCGACTGGCCGAAATAGGGTCGGAGCCTATTTTTTTCGCTGTTTCATATTGACCAGCGCGACTCCGGCCAGGATCAGACCGATGGCGGCCCAGACGTAGATACTGTGACGCTCGTCGAGCAGCACCATGCCGTACAGAACGCCAAAGCCCGTGGCGAGCGAACTCGACTGACTCATATAGGTCGGACCGGCGATGCGTATCAGTTCGAACATGGCGCAGAAATTAAAGCCGGCGAGCACACCGTGCACGATCATCGCAAGCTCTCCCTTGCTGAACGGCCAGGTCAGCCACTGTAATCGGGAAAAGACCAGAATAAGGACGAGCGTCATCAGCGCATTGGTGAACAGCGTCCCCGCCGCCAGCCCGAGTGAGTCGCTTCCCTGCGGCCGGTTGCTTTCGTCCAGGATCACATAACCGAATCCGTGCATGAGCGGCACGCCGAACCCGGCGAGGACCCAGAAGATCAGGGAGGGGTCCGGCAGGCTCGATTTCGGCCCGACGATCAGCAGAACGCCAGCCAGCCCGAACAGGATGCCAAAAACCCGCAACATGACGATTCGGTCGATCCGGGCGATCAGGCTCAGCAGATAGGTAAAGATCGGGGTGAAAGCCATCACCACAGCCATGATGCCGACCGGCAATTTACCCTGCGCCGTGTATAGAAGAATGTTGGCGAAGGTGAAGCGCGTCGCCGACGCCTTCAGGTAATAGATCGCATGCGCGCGATCGAACCGCGGCCTGGTTCCGCGCACCCGGGCGATGACGAGAACCACCGTGCCGGCGATCAGGGAGAACCAGAACAGGTAGTTCATCGGCGTTACCCCGCCGGTAACGCCGGTCTTGATCAACACGAAGAAAAATCCCCACAGCGCGCCGATGCAGAACAGCAGGGCCAGCGGCAGGATGGGGTGGGGCGACGGCGACTCAGGCGGAGGCATGCACTGTTATAGGTGAGGAATGCCGCGCCGAATAGCGCCGCGATGGAGAAGTCAGCGGTCCAAAGGGCGCTGGGGCGCGCCCTTCAGCGCATCCTGCGTAAACTGCCGCCACAGGATCGCCGGCAGCGACCCGCCTGTCACTTTCTTCATTGGCGAAGAATCGTCGTTGCCAAGCCAGACGCCTGTGACCAGTTCCGGGGTAAGACCGATAAACCAGGCATCGCGGAAATCCTGGCTGGTGCCGGTCTTGCCGGCAGCCGGCCGGCCGGGACTGGCGGCCTTGCCTGTACCGCGGGCGACGACGGCTTCCAGCATCGGGACGATGCGGGCGACGATTTCGCGATCCAGAAGCCGCCCGGGCGCATCCTGGCTGCGGCGGTAGAGCATCCTTCCGTCACCGTCCCTGATGTCCACAATGCCGTACGGCCAGGCCGCAAGGCCGCTATTGGCGATGACGGCATAGGCGGCCGTCAGTTCCAGCAGGCTTACTTCGCTGGCGCCAAGCGCGATCGACGGGTGCGCCTTGAGCCGCGACGTAATGCCGAGCCTTTCCGCCAGCGCAACGACCTTGCGGCGGCCGATCTTCTCCGACACGCGTACCGCCGCGGTATTAACCGATTCGGCGAAGGCATCCTCCAGCGACAGGTTGCCGCGGTGGCGACCGTCGTAATTGCGGGGCTGCCAGCCGGCAACGCGGACCGGTGCGTCGAGAACCGTATCGCCAGGGCTGAGGCCGGACTCCAGCGCCGCCAGATAAACAAAGAGTTTGAAAGCAGAGCCGGGCTGGCGCCTCGCCTGGGTCGCCCGGTTGAACTGGCTCGCCCGGTACTCACGTCCACCAACCATCGCGCGGATCGCCCCGTCGGGCGCAAGCGACAGCAGGGCGGCCTGGCTGGCGCCGCGCTTTTCCCCCTCACCGGAAATCATGCGCTCGACCCGGCTCTCTGCAATCGCCTGAAGCCGGGGCGACAAGGTCGTGCGGATGATGAGGTCGCGATCGGTTCGGCCGACGAATCCGGCGGCGCGCTCCAGCAGCCAGTCAGCGAAATAGCGAACGCTGGCGCCGGTCTTCACGCCCGCTGTCCGCAACCGGGTGGCCTTTGCGGATAGGGCATCGCGCTCGGTCAGGAACCCGGCGGCCACCATGTTCGCCAGCACCTGGTCGCCGCGTTCGACTGCGGCTTTCGGACTGTTGAGCGGCGAATAGCGCGACGGCGCCTTGAGCAGGCCTGCCATGACCGTGGCTTCGCGCAGGTTGAGCCGGCGAACCGTCTTGCCGAAATAGCGCTGCGCCGCCGCCTCGACGCCATAGGTGCCGGAGCCGAGATAGACGCGGTTCAGATAGATTGTGAAAATCTGTTTCTTGGAGAACCGGGCTTCGAGCCAGAAGGCCAGCAGGAGTTCGCGGATTTTCCGGCTAAAGGAGCGTTCGGGCGTGAGAAACAGGTTTTTTGCGAGCTGCTGGGTCAGCGTGCTGCCGCCCTGCCGGACACGGCCCGCCATGATATTTGTCACGGCCGCACGGGCGATGCCGATGAAATCGACGCCGCCATGATCGAAGAAACGGCGATCCTCGGTCGCGACGATGGCCTGCACCAGGAAGGGCGGCGCATCCTCGAACCGGATCGCACCGCCGTGGAGATCGCCGAACGTCGCCAGCACCGAATCGTCCGACGCCAGCAGGGTGACGCTGGGGCGCCTTTCCGGGGTCTCCAACGCATCGAGATCGGGCAGGCCGAAGGCATGGAAGACAAGGACGCCAACGACCGCAAGTGTAACCCAGATGGCGGCGACTGCCGTCCATCGGACCAGCCGCACCCAGAGCGGACGCGATTCCGAAGGCGTATCCGCACCCGAACTCTTTTTCCCGGCAGTTTGTTTTCCAGCAGTTTGTTTTCCGGCGGGTTCTTTCCGGGCGGGTCTTTTCCCCGGGATCTTTTTTCCGGCGGATTTTTTCGATCCCGGGTCTGATTTCGGTTTGCGTGCCATGGCTCGGAGGTATCGCTTCTCTTATCTATCTAAAGCCTTTACGGCGAATCGGGCGGAATTATGGAAACCGGATCGATGGCCGCGTTATGATCGGGCATGGCGATATTCAGAAGACCGGACGCGCATACGCAGCTCGCGGAAATCACCGTTAGACCGGCAACGGTCGAGGATGCGCCGGACATCGTCCGGCTCGCACGCGCCCTGAGCCTGTCGGACGGCGGCCGACCGTCGCAGCTCACCGAACAGGCGGTACGAGAGGACGGGTTCGGCGCCATCCCGGCCTTTCGCGTGCTGGTGGCGCAGGGCGATGGCGTGACCGTAGGCTACGCGCTTTACTTTCCGGGCTATGACAGCGATCGCGCGTCGCGGGGGATCTACCTGTCCGATCTTTATGTCGATGAGGCGTGGCGGCGACGCGGAGTGGGCCGGGCATTGATGAAGGCGGCGGCGCGCGCCTGCCGGGACAGCGGCGGGGCCTGGATGTTCTGGTCCGTGCTGAAACGCAACCGGGGAGCCCGGAAATTCTATCGCACCATGGCGCCGGAACTCAGCGATGTGGTGCTCTACGCAGCCATCGGACCGGCATTCGAACGGATGGCGCATTAAAATTTTCCGCGTGTGCGAAAGCCGTCTCCGGTCCCTGGCGCAGGCCGGGAAAGACAGGCAGGGACAAGGCTGGAACCGTCTTGAACCGGGGCGTCAAATATCGAGGTTAACGACCTTCAGGGCGTTGTTCTGGATAAAGTCGCGGCGCGGTTCCACCACGTCGCCCATCAGCGTCGAGAACACATCCTCCGCGTTATTACGGTGGTCGATCCGGACCTGCAGGAGAGACCGCGCTTCCGGGTCGAGCGTGGTTTCCCAAAGCTGATCCGGGTTCATTTCGCCGAGACCCTTGTAGCGCTGGATTGAAACTCCCTTGCGACCGGCTTCCATGATGGCATCGACCAGACCGAGCGGACCGATAATGCGGACCTGCCTGTCCCTGGTTCTGAGGAAAGCAGGCCTGGCATAGAGCCGCTGAAGCCCAACGGCCATTTCATCAAGCCGCCTTGCTTCCGCCGAGCGCACCAGAGCCCCGTCTATGACATGTCGTTCGGTGACGCCGCGAAGGGTCCGGTAAAATGCAAACCCGCCACCGTCGACGGGTTCCTCAGCCTGCCAGCCGCGCTCGTTTTCGGACGTCAGCCCGTCCAGCCGCCGCGCGACCGCATCGGCGATCTGTCTTTCCGTCTCCTCCGCTTCCAGAAGCTCCGGATTGAAGGCGCCGAGGATCGCCGCCTGCTCGGCGACCATCGGGTTGGACAGCTTTTGCAGCAGTGGCTGCATTAGCCGTTTCGCGCGCTGGGCGTCGTTGACCGCTTCCATCAGTTCCGCACCGGCAACTTCCGCGCCGTCCTGGATGACCAGAACGCAATCGCGCAGGCCGGCCTCGATCAGGTGACGCTCAAGCGCCGGGTCGTCCTTGAGATAGACCTCGTCGCTGTTCCGCTTTGCGCGGTAAAGCGGCGGCTGCGCGATATAGAGATAGCCGCGTTCGATCAGTTCCGGCATCTGACGGAAAAAGAAGGTCAGCAGCAGCGTACGAATATGACTGCCGTCGACATCGGCGTCCGTCATGATGATGATCTTGTGATAGCGGGATTTCTCGATGTTGAAATCCTCCCGCCCGATTCCGGTGCCGAGCGCGGCAATCAGCGTTCCGATTTCCGCCGACGACAGCATCTTGTCGAAGCGCGCGCGCTCCACGTTGAGGATCTTGCCGCGCAACGGCAGGATCGCCTGGTTCTTGCGGTTGCGCCCCTGCTTGGCGGAGCCGCCCGCAGAATCGCCCTCGACGAGAAACAGTTCGGAAAGCGCCGGATCGCGTTCCTGGCAATCGGCGAGCTTGCCAGGCAGGGTCGAAATATCGAGTGCCCCCTTGCGTCTTGTCAGGTCGCGCGCCTTGCGCGCCGCCTCGCGGGCCGCAGCAGCTTCCGCCGCCTTGGCGACGATGCGTTTCGCCTCGTTGGGGTGTTCCTCGAACCACTGTCCGAGCCGATCCCCGACGATGCCTTCAACGGCAGGCCGAACTTCGGACGACACAAGCTTGTCCTTGGTCTGGGACGAGAATTTGGGATCCGGCACCATGACCGAAAGCACGCAGGTCAGACCTTCCCGCATATCGTCGCCGGTCATCGACACCTTGTCTTTCTTGCCGATCCCCGACGAGGCCGCATAGGCGTTGATGGTACGGGTCAGCGCGCCCCGGAAACCCGCCAGGTGCGTGCCGCCGTCTCCCTGCGGGATTGTGTTGGTGAAGCAGAGCGTGGTCTCGTGATAGGAATCCGACCATTCGAAAGAGAGTTCGACCGCAATGCCGTCCTGTTCGCCGGCAATGGAGATCGGCGCGTCGATCAGAGGCGTCTTGCCTCGGTCAAGATAGTTGACGAACTCCGACAGGCCGCCCTCGTAATGCATCTCCACGAGATTCGGCTCGACGCCGCGCGAATCGTTGAGCACCAGCATGACGCCGGAATTAAGGAAGGCGAGTTCGCGCAGCCGGTGTTCGAGTTTGGAAAACTCGAACTCGATCTTTGAGAACGTTTCGGGCGACGGGGTGAACGTCACCTGGCTGCCGGTCGGTCCGTCCCAGTCGGCGATTTTTTCCAGCGGTTTTACAGGAACGCCGTTCTCGAACTTCATGGTCCATTCGCCGCCGTCGCGCCAGATACGTAATTCAAGCTCGGATGACAGCGCGTTCACGACCGAAACGCCGACGCCATGCAGCCCGCCGGAGACCTTGTAGGAACTCTGGTCGAATTTACCGCCGGCGTGGAGATGGGTCATGATGACCTCGGCTGCGGACACGCCTTCCTCTCCGTGGATTTCCACGGGGATGCCGCGCCCGTTATCGCGAATGGAGACCGAGCCGTCGCCGTTGAGCGTCACCTCGACCCGGTCGCAGATGCCGGCCAGCGCCTCGTCAATGGCATTGTCGACCACCTCGTAGACCATGTGGTGAAGACCGGATCCGTCGTCGGTATCGCCGATATACATGCCCGGCCGCTTGCGCACGGCATCCAGTCCTCGGAGCACCTGGATCGAGTCCGCGCCATAGCTGGAACCGCTGGCGCCCTGATCTGTCCCGGAAGCAGGATCGAGTCCGTCTTCTGGGCCGTCTGTCGGAGTATCGTCGGAAGGTGTCATGTTTTTTTCGGTCCGGTTGAAAGATCAGGCAGCACTGACAACAGCGTCTACCACGGTGAAATGCTGGGCCGCGCCGCCAAGCGGCGCGAACAGATGTGCGTCGGTGCCGGTCATCCAGGCCTGGACGCCGAGCGCGCGGATTTCCTCAAACAGGGCCTCGCGTCGCACCTCGTCGAGGTGGGCGGCAACCTCATCAAGCAGCAACAGCGGCACGACCCCGGAATCCAGCGCCTGAAGCCGCAGATTGGCGAGTACGATGCTGATCAGCAGCGCTTTCTGTTCACCGGTGGAGCATTGCCCCGCGGGCACGCCGCGCATGACATGGGTTACGGAAAGATCGGAACGGTGGGGCCCGATCGACGAACTGCGCCGATAGGCGTCTTCGCAGCGCGTCGCCAGAAGAGCGTCACGAAAACGGTCTTCCGTCTCCAGCGCCGATTCGGCTGCAAGCCACGCGTCGAGTTCACCATCGAGATCAAGCGCAGCGGCGGGAAAAGGTCCGGTTCCCATGGCGCAGGCGCGGTCGAGCCGCCGCACCAGCGCGCCCCGCGCCGCCGCGATGGCAACGCCCTTTTCGACCATCGCCGCCTCAAGGGCATCGGCCCAGGCGCCGTCGGGTGACCGCCTTGCGGCGGCCGCATCGGCCAGCATCCGGGCGCGTTCACGCATGGCCTTCTCGTAGGCCAGAAGACGGCCGGCATGGGCCGGATCGAATACGAAGACAAGACGATCGAGGAAGCGGCGCCGACCGGAAGCGCCTTCGGTAAACAGTCGCTGCATGTCGGGAGTCAGCCAGAGCGCCGACAGACGTTCTCCAAGCGCGACCTGTCCGCGCGCCTCTTCTCCGTCGATGCGCACGGTGCGCCGCCCTGAAGATCGGTTCGCCGCCGTATCCGGTGCAAGACCGGTCCCGATATCGACCTCCCCGCCGCCGTCGTCAACCGTCGCCGCGACCGCCCAGCAACGCGGATGACCGGCGCCGTCGGCTTCCTGCGGCGTTCGGCGCGAGACATCGGAAAGCTGCGCCCGGCGCAGCCCGCGACCCGGGACAAGGAAAGAAACCGCCTCCAGCAGATTGGTCTTGCCCGCTCCATTGGGACCGGTCAGCGCGACCGGACGGTCGTCAAGGTCGAGCGCCAGCGTCTGGTAACAGCGAAAATCGGTCAGGCGCAGGCGGCGGATAGCGATTCGACCGACGGCATCCAACCCCGGCAGGGCAGAGCGGGCGGGGTCCGTCTGGATGGCGCGAAGGGTTTGCAGGGGGGGGGCCCTAAACACGCATGGGCATGAGGACGTAGAGCGCGCCATCGTCGGTCAGGTCGCGCACCAGCGTCGGCGAGGCCGAATCCGATAGCGCGAACTGCGCCCGGCCGCCCTTGATCTGCTGGGTGATGTCGATGAGGTAGCGGGAATTGAAGCCGATCTCCAGCGCGTCATCGCTGTAATCAACCTCAAGCTCTTCCGTTGCACTGCCCGCATCGGGGCTGGTCGCCGAAAGCACCAGAGAATTTTCGCCAAGGCTGAGCTTGATAGCGCGCGATTTCTCGGTTGAGATCGTCGACACGAGGTCCACCGCGCGTTCGAATTTCTGACAGGTGACTTCCATGTACTTGTCGTTGCCGACGGGGATGACCCGGTCGTAATCGGGAAACGTGCCGTCGATCAGCTTGGATGTCAGCAGGACCGCGCCCGCTGAGAACCGGATCTTGGTATCGGACAGGGCGATGGCGACATCGCCTTCAACCTCATCGATCAGCTTGCGCAGCTCGGTGACGGTCTTGCGCGGGACGATCACGCCCGGCATTCCGTCGGCGCCGGAAGGCAGCGGCACATCCATGCGCGCGAGCCGGTGACCGTCGGTGGCCACCGCGCGCAGCACGCGGCCTTCCTCGCCGTCGGCGGCGTGGAGATAAATGCCGTTCAGGTAGTAGCGCGTTTCTTCGGTCGAAATGGCAAAACGGGTACGGTCGATCAGCTTGCAGAGCTGTTCGGCCGGCAGTGCGAAGGAATGCGGCAAGTCGTCGTCGGTCATCGCCGGGAAATCCTCGCTCGCCAGCGTCGCCAGCTTGAGCGTCGAGCGGCCCGACCGGAGCGCGATCTGTCCTTCCTCGGCCCCGCCGCCAAGCTCGACCTGCGCGCCGTCTTCCAGCTTGCGCACAATGTCGAAAATCGTATGCGCCGACACGGTGGTTGCCCCTTTCTGGGATACGTCGGCGGCAACTTTCTCGACAACCGCGATATCCATGTCCGTCGCGGTAAGCTGAACGCCTTCGTCGTCGGCGTTGAGCAGAACGTTGGAAAGAATCGGGATCGTGTTGCGGCGTTCGACCACGCTCTGGACGTGGGTCAGCGATTTCAGGAGGGCGTCGCGATCGATTGTGAATTTCATGGCTTCTGGCGGTCCAAACTCATCAAGTACCGACCGGTTCCCGCAACCGCAGAAACCCGGCCATCAAGCCATAAAACTATAACATTTAGAGGGAGTCGCCGCACGGGTTTAGATGACGATTTCCAGGCACGGAAATTCGGCAAAAACGGCGGAAAACCGGGATTAATTCTCGAGCAGGCGCCTGAGCAGGTCGACATCCTCGCAGAACGACGAATCTGCCTGGCTCAACTCTTCGACCTTGCGCACGGCGTGCATCACGGTTGTATGGTCGCGGCCACCGAACTTGCGACCGATTTCGGGCAGCGAGCGCGACGTCAGCTGCTTGGAAAGATACATCGCGATCTGCCGCGGCCGGGCCACCGCGCGGGCGCGCCGGGCGGAATGCATGTCGGCGAAGCGAATGTTGAAATGCTCGGCAACCCGCTTCTGGATTTCCTCGATCGTCACCCGTCTGTCATTGGCGCGCAGGACATCGTGCAACACGTCCTGGCAGGCTTCGAGCGTGATTTCCCGACCGACCAGCGTTGCATGGGCCACGACCCGGTTCAGAGCGCCTTCGAGTTCGCGCACGTTCGATGTGATCCGGTGGGCCAGGAATTCCCTTACCTTGACCGGGATATCGACGCCGAGCCGATCCGCCTTGGCATCGATGATGCTGAGCCTCAGCTCGTAATTGGTCGCATGGATGTCGGCAACCAGCCCCCAGCCGAGGCGCGAACGCAGACGTTCTTCCATCCCGTCCAGATCGTGCGGCGCCTTGTCGGCGGAAACCACGACCTGGCGGTTGTTATCGACCAGGTCGTTGAAGGTGTGGAAGAACTCTTCCTGCGTCGAATCCTTGTCGTTGAGAAACTGCACGTCGTCGATCATCAGCAGATCGACCGAGCGGAACTGTTCCTTGAACACCACCGTGTCCTTGTGCCGGATGGCGCGGATCAGGTGGTACATGAATTTCTCCGCAGACAGGTACACGACCTTGCGGTCGGGAAACTTTGTCCGCGTGTGATGCGCAATGGCGTGCATCAGGTGCGTCTTGCCCAGCCCCACGCCGCCATAAAGGAACAGCGGGTTAAACGAGGCGATCTCGGAATCGGCGACCCGGCGGGCCGCGGCATAGGCCAGCTCGTTCGCCTTGCCGACCACGAACTGGTCGAAGCTGAAACGGGAATCGAGGGGGACTGTGAGCCCCGCAACGCCGGCGGATCGTTCGGCGGGGCGCGCCCGCCCATCGGTCGCGGACTGTTCTCCGGCAGGCTGGTCATTGCCCGGAATATGGCGAACGACGGAGCGCGTTGCCGGCGCCTGGACGAATATGTCCAGCGAGTCGACGGAGGAATCTTCCTCAATCCACAGCTCCCGGATCCGATCGCCGTAATGGCTCACAACCCAGTCGCGCATGAAACGGGTAGGGACAGCAACCCGGGCGATTCCACCCTCCGCGGAGACCAGCGTCATCGGTTTCAGCCAGCTCCGGTAGGAGGCATCGCCTACCTCGGAGCGCAACCGGCCCCTGATGCGGGCCCAACGAGCGGAGATTTCTGGATCCAGCCTTTGAGTCGCCATACGTCTTCCCAGATACAAGGCGCCCCTGTTACGGGGTCGATTCTTATCGGCTGGCCGGCAGTCCGAATTTGTTAACCCGGGAACCCAAGGGCAGACTTACCCTCTCCCGGCGGTACATTTCGAACAGCATGATCCCTGTTCTGGAAGGACTCTGTCGAACAGGAATAGATGAAAATTTATTACAATTAATTACTTTTCCACCCAGCCCCAATACTAAATACTCAAAATATTAACAAATCTATTATTTAACTGTCATTGTATCCATTTTGAGGTATCCATTTTGAGCATGGCCAGATTGTAACGGTCGAAAATCGGATTCGCAACATCGACTCGCGAAGAAAAATGCAAAAAAACCGATTGACTTTCGAACCATTGCCGGAATGCGACGCCGGATCAATGACTTGCCAGAGAATGATAAAATTTCGCGCTAATCCGCCGGTTTCAGGCACCCGATATCCGAAACCGGCCCTGGGGCGCAGACACAAAAAACGCCGCGCGGGCAGGGCCGGCGCGGCGTTCCGGGGGCGTTATTTCAGCCCAGAGCGGAGACGCGATGGCTGAGACGCGAAACCTTTCGCGAAGCAGTATTGCGGTGGAGCACGCCCTTGGTGGCGCCACGCATGATTTCCGGCTGCGCGTCCTTGAGCGCCTGTTCAGCCGCAGCCTTGTCGCCGGCAGCGATGGCTTCCTCGACCTTCTTCACGTAGTTGCGGATACGACTCCGCCGGTCACGGTTGACCGCCGTCTTGCGTTCGGTCTGGCGCACCCGTTTCTTAGCCTGCGCTGAATTGGCCATTTTCGTCTGTTTCCCAGTCGTTTGAGCGGTGGCGCGTTGTATAGCGGCAGGAGCGGCACGTCAAGCCATAAGCCGGGGCCTGAAACAGGGGCCTGAAACCCTGGCTTGTAACCGTGGCGCGGCCCGAGCCACGGGAGAGGGCTTCCCGGACCAAACCTCCCTATTTCCGGCCGAAATCCGGCTTGCGCTTCTCGACGAAAGCCGCCATGCCCTCGCGCTGGTCAGGGGTTCCCAGCGATGCCTGGAACAGCCGGCGTTCATACCGGACGCCTTCCGCCAGCGTCGTCTCATAGGCGCGGTTTACCGCTTCCTTGACGAACATCGCTGCGGGCCGCGACATTTCAGCGATGCCCTGAGCGACCTTGACGGCCTCTTCGACCAGGTCGTCAGCCGGCACGATCCGGCTGACCAGCCCGACACGCTCCGCCTCTTCGGCGCCCATCATCCTGCCGGTCAGGCACATTTCCATCGACTTGGACTTGCCGACCAGGCGCGTCAGACGCTGGCTGCCGCCGGCGCCAGGCAGAATTCCAATACGGATTTCCGGCTGGCCGAATCTCGCGGTTTCCGCCGCCAGGATAAAATCGCACATCATGGCGACCTCACACCCGCCGCCCAGCGCGAAACCGGCAACGGCGGCGATAACAGGCTTGCGGCAATCCGCCACCCGCTCCCACCCGTCGGTGATAAAGTCCTCGACGAACGTGTCGGGCCAGCTCTTGGCCTGCATCTCCTTGATGTCGGCGCCGGCGGCGAAGGCCTTCTCGGACCCGGTCAGCACGATGGCGCCGATATCGGTGTCGCCCTCGAGCGTATCCAGCGCCTCGCCCAGCTCACGCACCAGCTGCTGTGACAGCGCATTCATCGCGTCCGGCCGATTGAGAGTGACGAGCCCGACATTGCCGCGGGTCTCAACGAGAATGGTTTCATAGGACATGCGAAATCGTGATCCTTTGTTCTGGTTAAGGGTTAGGGGTCAGAGATGACTATTGGGGCACAAGCGAAAAACGCACGGTCACGTCGCCGCCGCTTTCCTTGATGTCGAGTGAAAGGCGCTCTCCCTCACGCACCCAGATCGCAGCGCCGCTGCTCTTCCACCCGAGCTGGGGAAGCGCCTTGGCGTAGAAAACAAGCACCCGCGCCATTTCCGACTTTCCGCTGGCGAGGACCTCTACTATCCGGCCCTGGGGTTTTGAGAAAACCGACGCCGAGCCGTCGACTTCGGTAAGGTTGGGCGCAAGCGGGAGGTCGTCGATGACCGACAAAAACCTGTCGGCCGCGGTAACGGACGATGCCGTAGCGATCCACAGGGAGATTGCGAGAGAGACACCCAGAGCGACACCGAGCGTCGAAAGCATGACCGGTTTTTTGCGCTGCATAATGACGGGTTTACATCACCGCTGGCAGCTTGGACAGAAGAATGTTGATCGCCCGCCCTGCAAAAGGCGTTTTACCGGTTTGCCGCAGCCAGGGCAGGGTTCGTTTTCCCGCCCGTAGACCCTGAAGGAATGCTGGAAATAACCGATTTCGCCCGTCGGTGCGACGTGATCGCGGAGCGTCGAGCCGCCCGCCTCGATGGCCCGCGCCAGAACGTCCCTGATCGCCATCATCAGCCGTGCAGCGCGGACGGGACCCACCGTATGCGCGCTGCGCCGCGGAGAGATTCCCGCATCGAACAGCGCCTCGCAGACATAGATGTTTCCGAGCCCGGCGATCAGCCGCTGGTCGAGCAGGGCCGACTTGATGGGCGTTCGCCTTCCCTTCAGGAGACCGGCGAGCATCGGGCCGTCGAGCGCCGGGTCGAGCGGTTCCGGGCCGAGATGCCGCAACAGCGGGTGATCTGCGAGAGTCGACTCGTCTGAAAGATCCATCAGCCCGAAACGGCGCGGGTCGGAAAACCGGACCACCGTCCCGTTGCCGACTTCGAACACGATATGTTCGTGCTTGCCGCCGACGGAAACCTCATGCGTGAAACGCCCGGGTTGATCCGACCCGTCGAGCTGTTCGATCACCATCCGGCCCGACATGCCGAGATGTGCGATCAGCACCGTTCCATCGTCGAGCCGGAACAGCAGATACTTGGCGCGGCGATCGATCGCCTGCACGATGCGCCCGTTCAGCCGGTCGGCGAAACCGTCGGGAATCGGCCTCCGCAGATCGCCACGGCGAACCGTGACCCGGGAAATGGGTCTGCCTTCCATCACCGCCGCGAGGCTACGTCGGACGGTTTCGACTTCGGGAAGTTCGGGCATGGGGAACCGGTCGCCAGCTGTTTCTCTAACGCGATATCGCTCCGGCCCTCTCCCCCGCCGGGCACCCACTGGAATACTGGCGTTGGGCGGCCTTGCGGGGGAGAGGGCCGGAGCGGTCTTTCATGACAAACGCTAGCCTGAATTTCCGCGCTCCGCTATTGTCGATGCATGACAGGCACTTCCCCAGGATCAGAGACCGACTTCGGTTTCCAGCGCGTCTCGCGCGAGGAGCATCGCGGGCTGGTCGGCGCGGTGTTCGACTCGGTCGCGGGGCGGTACGACCTGATGAACGATCTGATGTCGGGAGGGCTGCACCGGCTGTGGAAACAGGCGCTGATCGACGTGCTGAACCCACGGCCCGGAATGCGGCTGATCGACGTCGCGGGCGGTACCGGCGACATCGCCTTCCGGGCGCTCGACCGCGCGCTGCAAAGGGCGGAGGAACAGACCCCGGGCGCGACGGAGACGCCCGCCACCGCGACGATCTGCGACCCGAGCGAGTCGATGCTGGCGGTGGCGCGCGACCGCGCCATCGATTCAGGACGGCTGAGCGGCGTCGAATTCGTCTGTTCACCGGCGGAGTCCCTGCCGCTGGACGACGCCGCCGCAACCGGCTGTACGATTTCCTTCGGACTGCGCAACGTGACCGACAGGCCAGCGGCGCTCGCCGAAATGCGTCGCGTGCTGGAGATCGGCGGCCATTTCCTGTGTCTCGAATTTTCCCCCGCCGTGCTGCCGGTCCTCGCGCCGCTTTACGATACCTATTCCTATCGGGTTCTGCCGTGGCTCGGCGAACGGGTCGCGGGAGATGCGGATTCGTACCGGTATCTGGCGGAAAGCATTCGTCGCTTCCCGGCGCCGGACGCGCTCGACGCAGAGTTGAAGACGGCCGGATTCGGCGCCATACGCCACCGTATGTTCTCGGGCGGGATCGTGGCTCTGCACACAGCCTGGCGCACCTGACGCCATGACCCGCGGCCTCAGAAATATCGGGCGGCTGCTGTCCATCGCCCGGACACTCGCTCGCCATGATGCGCTGACGGTCATTGACGGACCCGGCGCGCGCAGCCGGCTTCTGGCGCAGCGCCTTCTGGCGGTCGGGACCAAACGGCCCAAAGGTCTCGCGGACATGCGGCCGGGCGAACGGCTTGCCACCGCGCTCCGGACACTGGGTCCCAGTTTCATCAAGCTGGGGCAGGCGCTTTCGGTACGCGCCGACCTTGTGGGCGACGAAATCGCGGATGACCTCTCCTCTCTTCAGGACCAGCTGCCGCCCTTTCCGGCGGATCAGGCGCGCCGGACCATCGAGGAAGAGTTCGGGAAACCGCTGGATACCCTGTTCTCCGCATTTGACGACGAGCCGGTCGCCGCCGCCTCGATCGCGCAGGTGCATTTTGCCATCACGTCCGACGGGGGCGGAGAGGGCGACGGGAAAGAGGTTGCGGTCAAGATCCTGCGGCCGGGCATCGAACAGGCCTTCGCACGCGATCTCGACCTGTTGCGCTGGCTGGCGGAGACAGCCGAGCGGCGCGCACCGCATCTGCAACGACTGCGGCCCGTCGACGTCATCGAAACGCTGGCGCGCTCGGTCGCCGAGGAGATGGATTTGCGGCTCGAGGCCGCGGCGGGCGACGAGCTGCGCGAAAATTTCGGAGAGGATCCCACCTTCCGGATTCCCGCGATGGACTGGACCCGCACCGGGCGACGCGTGCTCACAGTCGAGCGCATATCCGGGACACCGATCGACGAGCCCGAGCGGCTGTCCGGGCAGGGGCACGATCCCGAAACGCTGGTCGCCAATATGGCGCGTGCTTTCTTTCTGCAGGTTTTTCGCGACGGGTTCTTTCACGCCGATCTGCATCCGGGCAATTTGCTGGTAGCGGAAGACGGTGCGATCCAGGCGATCGATTTCGGGATCACGGGCAGGCTCGACAGGCAGACGCGGCATTATCTCGCCGAGATGCTGGCGGGTTTCCTGTCGGGCGATTACAGAAGGGTTGCGGACGTTCACATCCGGGCCGGTTACGTGCCCGCGCACCAGTCACGTGAGGCGTTCGCCCAGGCGGCGCGCTCGATCGCCGAGCCGATCCTGGGCCTGCCGCTGCGCGATATTTCTCTGGCGCGGCTGCTGGCGCAGCTTTTCCGCATCACCGAGCGGTTCGAGATGGAGACACAGCCGCAACTCCTCTTGCTTCAGAAGACCATGCTGGTGGCCGAAGGGGTCGGGCGAAAGTTGTGCCCCGATACCAACATGTGGGAGCTGGCTCGGCCCTTGATCGAGGACTGGATGCAGGACGAGATGACAGTCGAGGCGCGGGCCGCAGAGGCGATGGACGAGGCGGGACGTCTGATCGAACGGCTGCCGCATATCGTCTCCGCGATGGGCGAGGCCGCCGAACGGCTCACCCGCGACGGGATCCGCCTTGACCCTGCGACGCTGGAAGCGCTGGCCGGAAACAGGCACCGCCAGGCCCGCTGGCCGCTCTGGGCAGGCGCGGCGGTGATCGTCGGGCTGGTTATCGCGGTTCTGTAAGAGCGGCGCTGTAAGAATGCAGGTCAGGCGGCTCGAGGCGCCGTTCGGGGCGGAAATTCTGGGACTCGATCTCGCGCAGCCGCTCGACGCCGGGACAAGAGAAGCCGTCAACGACGCTTTTGTCGACAACATCGTGCTGGTATTCCGCAACCAGTCCTTTCCAACACTCGACGATTTCCTCGCCGCCGCGCGAAATCTGGGAGAGCCGATGCCGCCCGTCACCGCGACATACCGGCTTCCGGAATACGATGCGATCGAAGAGCTGATCAACAGCGCGACCGACCCCAGAACCGGCGAAGAAGCGCCGTTAATGCGGGGGGGGCAGCTGGCATACCGACCATTCGAACCTCGCCGAACCGCCCAAGGCGACCACGCTCTACGCCATCGATCTGCCGCCCAGCGGCGGCGGCAATACCGAGTTCACCTCGATGGTCATGGCGTACGAGGCGTTGCCCGCCGACCTGAAGGCCAGAATATGGGGCAGAAAGTCGTTTCAGGCCTATATTTCGCGCCGCGCGCCGCGCAGACTGCTGAGCCGCACGGAAGAGGAACGCAAAGGCAGCGACGGCGTCTGGCAACCGCTGGTCCGCCGCCACCCGGAAACCGGACGGGATGCGCTCTACCTGAACCCGATGCGCTGCGACGCGGTCGAGGGCATGACGGAAGCAGAGGGAGATACGCTGCTGGATGCGCTCTACGCCCATTGCGACGATTCGCGCTTCCGCTACAGCCACGAATGGCGACAGGGCGATATGCTGATCTGGGACAACCGCGCCGCGCTGCACCAGGCGACCCCGGTCAGCGTGCCGGGCGAGTGCCGCTACATGCATCGCATCATGCTGAAAGGCGACGCACCGATTATGGCTGGATAGGGAGGGATCCATGGAACAGAGGCTGAGCCTGATCACGCTGGGCGTCGCCGATCTCGACCGGGCGATTGCGTTTTACGAAGCGCTCGGCTGGAAGCGGTCGGTCCGCGACGCGCCGGGCGCGGCCTTTTTCCAGACAGGTTCCATCGCGTTCGGGCTTTATCCGCGCGACGCGCTCGCCGACGATGCGACAGTCAACGCCGACGGGAGCGGGTTTCGGGGGTTTGCGCTGGCCCATAACGCGCGGGAAAAAGGCGATGTCGACGCGCTGCTGTCCGAAGCGGTAGCGGCCGGTGGGACCCTCGTCAAACAGGCTGAAGAGGTCTTCTGGGGCGGATATTCGGGCTATTTCGCCGATCCGGACGGGTTTCTGTGGGAAATAGCCTGGAATCCGGGATTCGAGATCGCCGAGGACGGCGCGATCCGCCTGCCGGACTGAGCAGCCTGCTGGGTCCTGCCTCAATTCTTGCTTTGGGCATCGCCGAACACTAGGTTAAGCCCGTCTTTTCAACGGATTGCGCTATTTCAATGCTGGAAGGCAAACGCATATTGCTGATCGTCTCCGGCGGCATCGCGGCCTACAAGTGCCTCGAGCTGATCCGAAGGCTGCGCGAACGCGGCGCCGCCGTTCGCTGCGTGACCACAAAGGCTGCGGAACAGTTCGTGACGCCTTTGTCGCTGTCCGCGCTATCGGGCGACAGGGTTTACGGCGATATCTTTTCGCTCACCGACGAGCACGAGATGGGCCACATCCAGCTGTCGCGCGACGCCGATTTGCTGGTCGTCGTGCCGGCCACCGCCAATATTCTCGCCCGCATGGCGCAGGGCATCGCCGACGACCTGGCGACCACCGTGCTGCTGGCGACCGACAAGGACGTGATGGCGGCGCCGTCGATGAATGTCCGCATGTGGGAACATTCGGCGACCTGCGCCAATCTCGAAATATTGCGCGACCGCGGCGTCCGGCTGATCGGCCCGGTCGAGGGCGACATGGCGTGCGGCGAATACGGCGAGGGCCGCATGTCGGAACCCGCCGAGATCGCCGATGCGATCGAAAGCTATTTCGCAAACGCGGGCAGACTCGCGGGACGGCGCGCGCTGGTCACCAGCGGCCCGACGCATGAGCCCATCGATCCGGTGCGCTATATCGCCAACCGCTCGTCCGGCAAGCAGGGCCATGCCATCGCAGCCGCGCTGGCGCGGTTCGGCGCGGAAACGACGCTGGTGACCGGCCCGACCGCCGAGCGCGACCCGGACGGTGTTTCGGTCGTGCATGTGGAAACGGCGCGGCAGATGCTGGACGCCTGCCGCGCGGCGCTGCCGGCGGACATCGCGGTTTGCGCCGCCGCCGTCTCCGACTGGCGACCCGACGCGGAAGCGGAGGCGAAGATCAAGAAGAACGGAGCGCCGCCTTCCCTGACGCTGACCGAGAACCCCGACATTCTGCGGAGCCTGTCGGAAGCCGGCAACGAACGCCCGCGCCTCGTGATCGGATTCGCAGCCGAAACCGGCGATGTCGTCGCGAAAGCCGTGCCGAAACGGGACGCCAAGGGCTGCGACTGGATCGTCGCCAACGACGTGTCACCCGGCACCGGAACGTTCGGCGGCAATGACAACACGGTCCACCTTATCACCGGCGATGGCGTCGAAGACTGGCCGCCTATGCCGAAAGCAGCGGTGGCGGAAAGGCTGGCGGAGCGCATCGCGGACACGATTGGACCGGCGGGCGCAGGCGGTGCGAAATGACAGTCACGGTTTCCGTCCAGAGGCTTCCGCACAACACGGACCTGCCGCTCCCGGCATACGAAACGGCCGCCGCCGCCGGGATGGATTTGCCCGCCGCGGTGGAGGAAGACCTGATCGTTGAGCCCGGCGCGCGCGCGCTGGTGCCGACCGGGCTCGCCATTGCACTGCCCGAGGGTTACGAGGCGCAGATCAGGCCGCGCTCCGGCCTCGCCGCCCGGGACGGCGTGACAGTGCTGAATACGCCGGGCACGGTGGATCCGGATTATCGCGGCGAGGTGAAGGTGATCCTGATCAATCTGGGCGATGCGCCTTTCACGATCACCCGCGGCATGCGGATCGCGCAGATGGTGATCGCGCCGGTGACGCAGGCGAAGATGGTCGAGACCGACACGCTGCCGGAAACAGAACGCGGCGCGGGCGGGTTCGGTTCCACCGGCACGGGCTGAATTCATGGATTTCACCGAAGAGCAGCTTCAGCGCTACGCGCGCCATATCGTCCTGCCCGAGGTCGGCGGCATCGGCCAGGAGAAGCTGCTGAACGCGAAGGTGCTGGTGGTCGGCGCGGGCGGGCTGGGAGCGCCCCTGCTGCTTTATCTGGCGGCGGCGGGTATCGGCACGCTGGGCGCGGTCGATAACGACACGGTCGATCTGTCGAATCTGCAGCGGCAGGTGATCCACGGCACCGGCGACATCGGCAGGCCTAAGGTCGAGAGCGCCGCCGAGACCGTGCGTGCGGTCAATCCGGATATCGATTTCCGTCCCCATGCGATGCGGCTCGATGCAAGCAATATCCTGGAGGTCATAGGGGATTACGACATCGTCGCCGACGGCACCGACAATTTCGCAACGCGGTTCCTGGTCGCGGACGCCTGCCATCTGGCCGGCAGGACACTTGTATCCGCCGCAATCCTGCGCTTCGAGGGTCAGCTTTCGACCTTCAAGTCGCATCTGGGACCGGACTACCCCTGCTATCGCTGTCTCTATCGCGAGGCCCCGCCGGAAGGTCTCGTACCGAGCTGTTCGGAGGGCGGCGTGTTCGGCGCGCTGGCCGGCGTCATGGGATCGCTGCAGGCGGTCGAGATCCTGAAAGAAGCGATGGGCGTCGGCGAGTCGATGGCCGGGCGGCTGATGCTGTATGACGCGCTTGGCGCCGATTTCCGCACCATTCGCATCCGCCGCGACCCGGATTGTGCGCTTTGCGGCGACGCCGCGTCAATCCGGGACCTGTCGGCGCATATTGGCCTGACGCCGGAACCCGCATGATGCGGCCCGCATGACCGAAGCAGAAAAGGGCCGGCTGTCGCTGATCGTTTTTTCCGGCGATTACGACCGGGTGCATTACGCCCTGGCGATGGCCGCGGCATCTGTCGCAACCGCGCGACCGGTCACGCTACTGTTCACCATGGGCGCAGTCCGCGCACTGGCGGGGCCCGACTCAGACGGGATACCGGGCTGGGCCGCGCTCAGCCCGTCGAACAACGGACAGGATCCTGCGAGCAGGGACGCGGCGCACGCCGCTTCAGGCGTCGCCACACTGGAAGAAATGTTCGATGCCTGCGCGGAGCTGGGCGCAATCTTTCAGGTCTGCGAGATGGGGATGACAGCAGAAGGCATCGCGCATGAAGATCTGCGCATGGACCTGAATATCGCGCCCGGCGGGCTGGTCGGTTTCCTCGCCGAGGCGGAACGCGACGGCGGGCAGGTCGTGTTTATCTGACCCTTCCAACCCGAAGTCCACGGGAATTGTAGTGGATTCCCGCGCCCCAATCTGTTTTGCTTCCACCGTGGCGGCGATCACCGACCGCGAACAAAAAAATATTGAGGAGGCAGATTATGAGAAAAGCAGTTTCAACCGCCCTGGCGAGTGTTCTCGCCCTGGGCGTTGCAGGCATGTCGGGAAGCGCTCTGGCGCAGGATGTCGCCGGCGTCTACAAGGACCACACGGTCACCATCCTCGTCGGGTACGGCGCGGGAGGCACGTACGGCCGCACGTCGCTGCTGCTCAGCGAACATCTGGGCAAGTATGTACCCGGAAACCCCAGCGTGGTGGTTCAGCACATGCCCGGCGCAGGCGGGCTCAAGGCAGCCAACTATTTCTACAACGTCGCACCGAAGCACGGGCACAATCTTCTGATGCCGCCGGAAATGACCATCGCGTCGGAGCTTCTGCGGCCCAAGAAGGTAAAATACAAATCGAAGGATTTTACCTGGCTGGGCCGCGTGTTCGGACTGAACAGCACACTCGTCGTTCGCCGGGATTCAGGCGTCACCAAAGTCGAAGACCTGAAGAACAGGTCAATAGTCGTGTCCTCAAGCGGCAAGGGCTCTCCGACCTATCTCGTTCCGGCGGCTCTCAACGCCCTGTTCGGCGCCAAGCTCAAGATCGTTACCGGCTACTCCGGTTCGCGCAAGGCGCAGCTTGCAGTGGAGCAGCGCGAGGTCGACGGGCTGTCGGTCGGCTGGACGGTATGGATTTCCGCCAAGCCGGACTGGTTCAAGGGCGGCGATAAATCTTATGCCCTGCCCCTGGTTCAGAACGGGTTCAAGCCCCGCAAGGAAATCGCCCATGTGCCGATGCTGCGGAGCCTGATCAAGGACAAGAAGGACCTCGCGGTCGCCAACATACTCGCCTCCGCATCACTGATCGGTCGTGGGCTCGTACTGCCGCCGGGCGCTCCGACAGAACTGGTCGAACCGCTGCGCTCTGCATTCGACAAAACCGTTGCCGACGCGAAGTTTGTCGAGGGTGCAAAACGTCGCGGACTGCAGGTCGACCCGTCGACCGGCGCAGAAGTCCAGCAGATCGTCGATGAGCTTATGGCGACCCCCGTGGACCAGGTAAAGCGGGCGCGGAAGATCATCTTCGGCGACGTTAAATCCTGACAGTTCCGCATTTCGCATGCGAAAAGGCCGGGGCCATACCCCGGCCTTTTTTATACCCTGTCAGGCAGAGGCTCTCCGGCGGCGAAAGCCAGGATATTGTCGATCACCTTTTGGCCCATGGCGATGCGCCCTTCTTCCGTCGCCGAGCCCAGATGGGGGGCAAGCACGACATTGTCGAGCGTCGGCAAGACCGGATGGATCGCGGGCTCGTCTTCGTACACGTCGAGACCGGCGCCGGCGAGCCTTCCGTCGGCCAGCCGCTCGGCGAGAGAAGCTTCGTCCACAATGCCGCCGCGCGCGGTGTTGATAAGGATCGCGCGCCGCGCCATACGGTCGAGCCGCGGGCCGTCGAACAGGCGAAAGGTTTCCTCGGTCTGGGGGCAGTTGATCGAGACGAAATCCATTTCGGCGAGCATGTCGTCCAGAGTTTCGCGCCAGATCGCACCGAGGGCGGACTCGGTGTCTTCCGCGAGCCGGCGACGGTTGTGATAGTGGATTTCCATGCCGAACCCGCGGGCGCGGCGTGCCACAGCCTGTCCGATACGGCCCATCCCCACGATGCCGAGCTTCTTTCCCGTCACCCGGCGTCCGACCATGAAGGTCGGCGTCCACCCGGTCCAGCCGCCGGTTCGCGCCAGACGATCGCCTTCCGCCAGGCGGCGCGGCACGGCGAGCATCAGCGCCATGGCGAGATCTGCCGTATCGTCGGTCAACACATCGGGCGTATTGGCGACAGCGATGGCGCGCGAAGCCGCCGCCTCCAGATCGATATGGTTCACCCCGACGCCGAAATTGGCGATCAGTTTCACTGTTCCGGGCAGGGCGGCGATCAGATCGGCATCGATGGCATCGGTCACGGTCGGAGACAGCACATCGGCGCCGTCACAGGCATCGATCATCGCCTGCGGCGACATAGGCGTATCGTCAGCATTGAGCCGCGCATCTAAAAGGCTCCGCATTCGGTCCTCGACGAGGTTCGGCAGTTTCCGCGTTACGACGACGACAGGTTTTCCCATGAGGCCTCCTTTGCTTCCGACGTCATCTTGCCGAGCCCCACTGGAGCGGTCCAGCCGCGCTGTGATAGTGTCCTTATAACGCCATGATTCGACGGACCATATTCCCCCTGTTTCTGCTCGCGACCATGCTCGCCGCCGACCCGGCCGGTTCGCAGCCTGCCGGCGTGACCGTTCCGCTTGAAAAAAAGGCGCGGCCGGCGGCCGGCAAGGGCGGCGTCACCGGCCTGCCCCTGCCGCGCTTCGTGTCCCTGCGCTCGGGTAAGGTCAATCTGCGCACAGGGCCGGGGTCGCGCTATCCGGTGGAATGGGTGCTGGTCTACCGCCACATGCCGGTCGAGATCATCGCGGAGTTCGATACCTGGCGCAAAGTGCGGGACTGGCAGGGCACCGTCGGGTGGATACATCAGTCGATGATATCGGGGCGTCGCTGGGCGATCGTCCGCGAAGGGCGCCAGCCTCTACGCCGGGCCGCCGATGCCGAGGCCCGGATCGTGGCACGCATCGAGCGCAAGGTGATCGGACAGATCGAACAGTGCCGCGAAGGCTGGTGCGAGATCGATTTTTCCGGGTTCAAGGGCTGGGTACGGGACAAGCAGGTCTGGGGCGTCTATCCGGGGGAGAAAGTCGATTGATCGGAGGGAAACCCCTCCCCAACCCTCCCCCAATTTTGGGGTAGTGAGGTTTTACCTGAACCCCGGCATCGTTTGCGCCCTGCCTTCCACCAACAATGAATTCAATTAAGCGAATGGAATCCCAACCGCTTCGTCGGCGGAACTCCCTCCCCCAAAATTGGGGGAGGGTTGGGGAGGGGGGATCAGGTCAGTCGAAATCCGCTGCCAGCGCAGCGCGACTGACCTCGCTCAGACCGGCGGCATGGCGATAGTTCTCGTGGCCGATGGAAACGGAGATATCGGCGCCTTCCGTCCGGAACGCTTCGATCTGCGCATCGGTAAACTGGAAATGCACGAACTGCACCGATGAGGCCTTGCCGTCGGCTGTCGTGCGATCGATATCTTCCTCGGCCCGGACCGGGACAGTCTCACCGGCCACCGTCATCGAGATGGTTTCCTCGAACCCGCCGAGCCCGGCCAGCACTTTCTCGCGGCGATCCGGATCGCCGATCTCGATCATCACGGTCGCGACCAGTTCCTTCCCCTGGGGAATCAGCGGGTTGTAGGCCGCAAGCTCATCCGCGATCTGCTCCTCGCCGCCCTTTTCGATATAGAGCATTTCCTGCACCTGGAAGAGCATGGTTTCGAAATTCTCGAAATAGAAGGTGCAGTAGGGCCCGACATCGATGCGACGGGCCTTCTTGCGCTCGGACAGGGCGCGGGCGCGCTCGCGTCGCACTTTGCCATACTCGTCGAGCGACATCAGGTCGTCGCGTGTGATCTGTTTCTTCATGCTCAGAGTCCGTAGGATTTGGCGATGATTTCGATCGGATGCGGCGCGACCGTCGGCACGGCCCCTTCTCCGGTCTCGCCGACGATGCGGTCCATCCCCTGCAGGATATGAAGCGCCGCCAGCGGGCATTCGGAGACCACCGCGCCGTTGCCGGCCTCGACCGCCTGACGGGCAACCGGCTTGCCGACTTTCATCGCAGTTTCGAAATTGTCCCTGAACATGCCCCAGGATCCGCCATGGCCGGAGCATCGTTCGATCACGCCGACCCTGGTATCCGGCAGAAGACGCAGCATGTCCGCGCCCTTCATGCCGATATTCTGGGCGCGCGCATGGCAGGCGATATGAACAGTGACCCCGCCATCGACGGGTTGCATCCCTTCGGCCAGCCCTTCGTTGCGGGCGATATCGACCACGTATTCGGTGATGTCCTTCGTCGCTTCCGACAGAATCCTTACGTCTTCGTCGTCGGGCAGGATCAGCGGCCATTCGAACTTCAGCATCAGGGCGCAGCTCGGGACCAGGGCGACGATGTCGTATCCCTTTTCGATCCAGGGCTTCATCTCGGCGGCCACCTTGCGGGCGGCGTCCGCCACGGCGGCGATGTCGCCGTGTTCGAGCTTGGGCATGCCGCAGCAGCCGGGATAGACCACTTCGGTGTCGACACCGTTTTTCGCCAGTACGGCCTGCGCCGCCTCGCCGATCGAGGGGCTGTTGTAGTTGGCGAAACAGGTGGCGTAGAGCACGGCCTTGCGGCCGGCGGCCGGTGCGGATTCGTTGCGGACGGGCGGCGACGCCTTGGCGCGGGCCTCGAATGACTTGCCGGCGAACTCCGGCAGCGCGGCGTTCTTGTCGATACCGGTGCAGCACTGCATGAAGGGCCGCGTCAGCCCGTTGCCGGTTTTCGTCGCCCAGTTGGCGAGGCCGGCGACCGGCGCCGCCAGCTTGCCGTTACGGTCTGTTTCAGTGACCTGTTTCTCGACGAAAGACGTCTTGCCCTTGCGGTGCTCGATGGCGCGGTAGCGCAGCATCAGATGCGGAAAATCCAGATTGAATTCATGCGGCGGCACGTAGGGGCACTTCGTCATGAAGCACATGTCGCACAGCGTGCAGGCATCGACGACCGGCTTGAAACCGGCGCTCTCGACCGAGTCGAGCTCGCCGGTTTTCGATTCGTCGATGAGATCGAACAGGCGGGGGAAGGAATCGCACAGATTGAAGCAGCGCCGGCAGCCATGGCAGATATCGAAAACCCGACGCAGCTCGTCGTCGAGCTTTGCCTCGTCGTAGAATTCGTCTTCCTGCCAGGGGATCGGGTGGCGGATAGGGGCTTCGAGACTTCCTTCACTCATGGTCCATTCCTCAGGACGTATCTCGCCGGTCAGGCGCCGGCCGGCCCAGCCCTGCGATCAGGTCGAAATGAAAGGGATAATCCCGCCGGACGAATGCCCGGCGGGATTGAAGTATACGGCTCAGTCGAGCTCGTCGAGAGCGCGCTGGAAACGGCCGGCATGCGATTTTTCGGCCTTGGCGAGGGTTTCGAACCAGGTCGCGATCTCGTCGAAACCTTCGTCGCGCGCCTCGCGCGCCATGCCGGGATACATGTCGGTGTATTCGTGAGTCTCGCCCGCGACAGCCGCCTTCAGATTATTCGAGGTGGTGCCGATCGGTTCACCGGTCGCCGGATCGCCGGTCTCCTCGAGATATTCGAGATGGCCGTGCGCATGGCCGGTTTCGCCTTCGGCAGTGGACCGGAACACGGCGGCAACATCGTTGTAGCCTTCCACGTCGGCCTTCTGCGCGAAGTAGAGATAGCGGCGGTTGGCCTGCGATTCGCCAGCGAACGCGGCCTTGAGATTGTCTTCGGTCTTGGTTCCTTTAAGTGCGGGCATCTGTTCTTCTCCTCTTCCCGGATTGTGTTGCACATCAATGATACGGTTGTTTTATATGTTCAAAATCTGTTATTTCGTCAAGTATTTTTAATTATTCCAATCTATTTTCCCGTCCTGTCGCCGGTAACGCGCACCACGACATCAACGCGGCTGAGTTCGGTGCCTTCAGGCAGGGTCGGCAATCTTGAAATCGTCACATCGTTCTCGGGGATATCGCGGATATCGCCCGTGTCCTCGTAAAAAAAGTGATGATGCGCCGAAATATTGGTGTCGAAATAGGCGCAACCGGGCCCGACTATCACCTCGCGCAGGAGACCTGCGCCGGTGAACTGATGCAGCGTGTTGTAGACGGTCGCCAGAGAAACGCGAATGTTGGCGTCCCTTGCCTCTTCATGGAGCGCTTCGGCGGTGAGATGGCGCGGCCCCTGTTCGAACAGCAGCCGGGCGAGCGCCAGCCGTTGCCGTGTCGGCCGCAAGCCGACATCCTGCAACATCGAAATGACGCGGGAAAAAGGTCGATCGTTCATGCCGGTAATATAGGGAGGCTGCGCCAGATTTGAATAGCTCAAAACTGGAAATCGGAACTTTTTTCGCGAAACGGAAGAAAAATCAGTCGTCAGCGCCTGGTTTTTCCCGGTGGCGCAACAGATCTGGCACACCGACGACGTTATAACCCGAATCGACATGCATCACTTCGCCGGTGACGCCGGCGGACAGGTCGCTCAGCAGATACAGGCCCGCGCCGCCGACATCGTCCAGGAACGTGTTGCGGCGAAGCGGAGAATATTCGGCGTTCCAGCGATAGACTTCGCGCGCACCGCCGACCGCACTGCCGGCCAGGGTCCGCATCGGCCCCGCTGAGATCGCGTTGACGCGAACACCGGATGCACCGAGATCGACGGCGAGATAGCGAACCGAGGCCTCAAGCGCCGCCTTGGCGACTCCCATGACGTTATAGTTGGGCATGACACGCTCGGCGCCGGAATAGGTCAGCGTCACCATCGCCCCGCCGTCAGGCATCAGCGCCGCGGCGCGCTGCGCCAGCGCGGTAAAGGAATAGCAGGAGATATCGAGCGAGCGAGCAAAATTGTCGCGCGACGTATCGACATAGCGGCCGGTCAGTTCGTCCTTGTCGGAATAGGCGACCGAGTGGACGAGAAAATCCATCCGTCCCCATTTCTTTTCGATTTCGCCGAACACCGCGTCGATGCTGGAATCGTCAGCCACATCGCATTCCATGACGATCGACGAGCCCACCTGTTCGGCCAGCGGACGGACGCGGCGCGCGAATCCTTCCCCCTGATAGGTAAAGGCGAGTTCCGCACCGTGACCGGCAAGCGCGCTGGCGATCCCCCAGGCGATGGAGTGATCGTTGGCGACACCGAGGACCAGACCGCGGCGGCCTGTCATGAGGGAACTGTCAGACATGGCCGGTCAGTCCGCGTCGAATGCCCGGAACAGAAGGCTGGCGTTGGTGCCTCCGAACCCGAAACTGTTGGAGAGCGCGGTGCCGATTTTTACGCCGTCGCGTCGCTCTGCCACCACGGGCATGCCCTCGGCTTCCGGAGTCAGCTCTTCTATGTTGGCGGAGGCCGAGATGAAACCGTTTTCCATCATCAGCAGCGTGTAGATCGCCTCATGCACCCCCGCGGCCCCCAGAGAATGGCCGGTCAGCGATTTGGTGGAGCTGAAGGCGGGAACGGAATCGTCGCCGAACACCTCTTTCAGGGCGGCGAGTTCCTTGACATCGCCGACCGGCGTCGAAGTGCCGTGCGTATTGATGTAATCGACCTTTCCGTCAACGCCGTTGAGCGCCATCTTCATACAGCGCACCGCGCCCTCGCCGGAGGGCTGCACCATGTCGTACCCGTCCGAGGTCGCACCGTAGCCGATGAGTTCAGCATAGATTTTCGCGCCGCGCGCCTTTGCATGCTCAAGCTCTTCCAGCACCACGACCCCGCCACCACCGGCGATCACGAACCCGTCGCGATTGGCGTCGAACGGACGGGAAGCCTTTTGCGGCGTATCGTTGTAACCGGAGGACAGCGCCGGCATGGCATCGAACAGGACCGTCATCGTCCAGTCGAGCTCCTCGCCGCCGCCGGCGAACATGATGTCCTGCTTGCCGAGCTGGATCAGTTCGGCCGAGTTGCCGATGCAGTGCGCGCTGGTCGCGCAGGCCGAGCTGATCGAATAGTTGACGCCTTTTATCCTGGACGACGTCGCGATGGTCGCCGAATTCGTCGAGGACATAGTGCGCGGCACCATGAACGGGCCGACCTTGCGCGCGCCACGATCCCGTGAGGTATCCAGCGCCTGCAGCAGGTTCTTGGTCGACGGACCGCCCGACCCCATGATCAGACCGGTGCGCTCGTTCGACACATCGCTATCTTCGAGACCCGAATCTTCGATCGCCTGGAGCATGGCCAGATAGTTGAAAGCCGCTCCGTCGCCCATGAAGCGCCGTTGCTTGCGATCCACAACCGCGTCGAGGTCGATCTTCGGTTCGCCGTGCACGTGGCTTCGGAACCCGCGTTCGGCATATTCGTCGCAGAACACGATTCCCGACCGTCCCTCGCGCAGGGATTCGGTTACTTCATTCTTGTCGTTTCCGATGCTGCAGACGATTCCCAGCCCGGTAACCACGACACGTCTCATGGCATCCTCACATATCGTCAGTCGAGGTAAAGACCCCGACTCTCATATCCTGAGCGTCGTACACCGCGGTGCCGTCCACGTCCAGAGCGCCGTCGGCAATCGCGATGGCGAAACCACGGCGCAGCACGCGCTTGATATCTACGCGGTAAGTCAGCAGCTTCGCCTCGGGCGTCACCTGCCCGTTGAACTTCACCCCGCCGACGCCGAGCGCGCGACCGCGGCCCGGATCGCCGGACCAGCCGAGAAAAAATCCGGTCAGCTGCCACAGCGCATCGAGTCCGAGACAGCCCGGCATGACAGGATCGCCTTCGAAATGACAGGGGAAAAACCAGAGATCGGGCTTGATATCGAGTTCCGCCACGACCTGACCCTTGCCGTGCGCCCCGCCTTCGCCATCGATCTGCGTGATTCGGTCGAACATCAGCATCGGCGGCAGCGGCAGCTGCGCGTTACCGTCGCCGAAAAGGCGCCCGTGCCCGCATTCGATCAGATCGTCATAGGAAAAGCTGTTGCGTTCCCCGAAAGGAACCGCTTGCTCCGCCGCTTCGCTCATATTCCTGCCATTCCCGTCCAGAACTGCGCATGGCGGCACGCCGCGCCCAATGCCATTTCAGACACCGCGACGAGCCACCGTTTCTCTACCTGTCTTTATATGCAGCGATTCCGGATCGACCAGTGCCGGAAGGAATTTTTTTCGAATTATTTCAGCGCAGCGATCATACCGGCGGGGTCGTCGGTAAAGACGCTGGCGACGCCCTGCGAGAAGAGCGCCCGGGCATCAGCGGGATTGTTGACCGTATAACAGGCGACAGGCAGGCCGGTAGCGACCAGCGATTTGATGTCGAGCGGGCCTGCACGCCGCGCCGAACAGATCAGGACGGCCGCGGCAAGCTCTCGCGCACGGTCACGCCAGCCCTCCCGTGGCGTTCCCATCAACATGCCGATTGGAAGATCCGGCGCGAGCCTCCGCGCCTCCGCCAGCACGGCGTGCCGGAACGAGGACAGCAGAACGGTCGGCCCACCGCTGGATCGGGCGTCAGCGATTGCATCCAGCGTTTTTTCCACCAGCGTCCGATTGCCGGACTTTCCGGCCTTGATCTCGACATTGACGCCAATACGGAGTTCGCGCCCGAGCGCAAGCGCCGCCGCCAGCGTCGGCACCGTCTCCCCCGGGAAGCTGCCGCGGAACGGTCCGGGAACGGCGATACGGCCGAGCTCTTCCGCCGTCAGCGACGAGACGGCACGGTCGTCACGCGCCATTTTCCGCAGGGTATCGTCGTGCGACAGGACCGGCACGCCGTCGGCGCTGAGCCGCACATCGATTTCGACCCAGTGCGCTCCTGCCGCCGCCGCGATCCGAAGGCCGGCCAGCGTGTTTGCAGGGGCAACCGCCGCCGCGCCCCGATGACCGATGATAGCGGGCAGCAAAAGGGCGGGACCGGCTGATTGCACGATCCCGCCCTCTTATCTAAACCGCGTTACGGTTTGCTATTCAGCCGCAGCGCCATCCGCGCTATCGGCTTCTTCCCTGGGTTTGCCGCTGATCTCTTCGCCGGTCTCCTGATCGACGACCTTCATCGACAACTTGACCTTGCCGCGATCGTCGATGCCGAGCACCTTGACCTTGACCTCATCGCCCTCATTGACGACATCGGTCACCTTGCCAACGCGGCGCGGCGCAAGCTCGCTGATATGAACCAGCCCGTCGCGAGCGCCGAGGAAGTTCACGAAAGCGCCGAAATCGACAACCTTCACGACCTTGCCGTTATAGATCACGCCGACCTCGGGCTCGGCCACGATCGACTTGATCCACTCGACCGCTGCGTTGCCGGCATCGGCGTCGACCGCCGCGACCTTGACCGTGCCGTCATCGTCGATATCGACCTTGGCGCCGGTGGTCTCGCAGATTTCGCGAATGACCTTGCCGCCCGTGCCGATGACTTCGCGGATCTTGTCCTTCGGAATGGAGAGCGTGGTGATGCGCGGCGCATTGTCGTTGACGGTATCGCGCGCCGCCGAAATCGCCTTGCCCATCTCGCCCAGGATGTGCATCCGTCCGTCACGCGCCTGGTTGAGGGCGATCTCCATGATCTCCTCTGTAATGCCCGTGATCTTGATGTCCATCTGGAGCGAGGTGACGCCCCCTTCGGTACCGGCTACCTTGAAGTCCATGTCGCCGAGATGATCCTCGTCGCCGAGAATATCCGAAAGTACGGCAAAGCCTTCCTCTTCCTTGATCAGCCCCATGGCGATACCCGCCACCGGACGCTTGATCGGAACGCCCGCATCCATCAGCGACAGCGACGTGCCGCAGACCGTCGCCATCGACGACGAACCGTTGGATTCGGTGACTTCCGAAACCACGCGGATGGTGTAGGGGAACTCTTCCTTGGTCGGCAGCACCGCATGCACCGCGCGCCAGGCGAGCTTGCCATGGCCGATTTCACGGCGTCCCGGCGAACGCAGGAAGCTTGCTTCGCCGACCGAATAGGGCGGGAAGTTGTAATGCAGCATGAAGTGCTCGCGGTATTCTCCCTCGAGCGCATCGATGATCTGCTCGTCCTGCCCGGTGCCGAGCGTGGCGACGGCCAGCGCCTGGGTTTCGCCGCGGGTGAACAGCGCGCTGCCATGGCTGCGCGGCAGGGTGCCGACCTCAGCCATGATGGGACGCACCGTTTTGGTATCGCGCCCGTCGATGCGCTGGCCGGTCTTGATGATATTGCCGCGCACGACATCCTTTTCGATATCCTTGAGGATGCCGCCCGCCATTTCGAGCTCGTCAGCGCTGAGATCCAGCGCCGCGAGAGCCGCTTCCTTGGCTGCGCCGACCTTTTCGACGCGCGCCTGCTTGACGGTCTCCGTATAGGCCTCGCGCAGCGGACCTTCAGCGACGCCGCGCAGCTTCTCAGCGAGCGCGGCCTTCTCGGGCGGCGCCTCAGGCAGATCCCAGGGATCCTTGGCGCATTTCTCGGCCAGATCGATGATCGCGCTGATCACCGGCTGGAATTCGCGATGCGCAAACATCACCGCGCCGAGCATGACTTCTTCCGACAGTTCGCTTGCTTCGGATTCGACCATCAGCACAGCGTCCGTCGTTCCCGCTACGACCATGTCGAGCTGGGAATTCTCCGCCTGGTCCGGCGTCGTGTTGAGGACGAATTCGCCATCCACGTAACCGACGCGCGCGCCGCCAATCGGCCCGAGGAACGGAATACCTGAAATCGTCAGCGCGGCGGAGGCGCCGACCATAGCGACGACATCCGGATCGTTTTCGAGATCGTGGCTGAGAACCGTGCAGATCACCTGGGTTTCATTGCGGAACCCCTTGGCGAAAAGCGGCCGGATGGGCCGGTCGATGAGGCGCGAGGTAAGCGTTTCCTTTTCAGAGGGGCGGCCTTCGCGCTTGAAGAACCCGCCGGGAATCTTGCCGGCAGCAAATGTCTTTTCCTGGTAGTTCACGGTCAGCGGGAAAAAATCGATTCCCGGCTTGGGCGCTTTCTGCGCGACCGCCGTGCACAGCACCTTGGTGCCGCCATAGGTGGCCATGACCGCGCCATCCGCCTGACGGGCGATCTTGCCTGTTTCGAGGACGAGCTTGCGCCCGCCCCACATCAATTCCGTACGATGTTCTGTAAACATGTCTTCCATACCTTCCTTCGCGGCCTGCGGCGCCTTTACGCCACAGGTCCAGGAGCGGCGGCACCGTTGCCCCGCTTCACGTTCCCGCCCTCTTAAATCCGGGGACAGGAGAGCCCGACCGGCGGCCCATGCCGCGGTCCGGCAAACCTCCGGCGCGCCTAGCGCCGCAGGCCCAGCGATTTGATCAGCGCGTCGTACCGCGCCTGATCCTTGCGCTTGAGATAATCCAGCAGACCGCGCCGCTGGCCAACCATGATGAGCAGGCCCCGGCGGGAGTGGAAATCCTTGTGATGGGTTTTGAGATGTTCGGTCAGGTTGACGATCCGTTCCGTCAGGATCGAAATCTGCACTTCGGGCGACCCCGTGTCGCCTTCCGCCCGGCCATACTCCTTGATGAGCTCGGCCTTGCGCTCTTGCGTAATCGACATCGCATGCTCCTTTTATCTAAATGTTGAGGACCCGGAAGGGACGGATTTCGCCGTTTTCCAGCCGGGCCAGCGCGACAGGCCGACCGTCGGCCATGGCGCACAGCACACCCCCGTCCGCCAGATTTCCGGTGTTGACGAAGACGCGTCCTTCCGCCCCCTGCGCCCGAACCGGACGACCGTGTCTGAGATGGTCCGCCTGGGCTGCGTTCAGGGCCAGCGCCGGGATGTCGTCCAGCGCGGTCTCGACCGCAAGCAGGTAATCGGAAGGCGGCGCACTATGCACCAGCGCCTCCAGAACTTCCAGCGAAATCGCACCCTCCTCGGTAAACGGTCCGGACCTTGTGCGCCGCAGTTCCGCGACATGGCCGCAGGTGCCAAGAGCAGCCGCCAGATCGCGCGCCAGCGACCTTATATAAGTACCTTTGCCGCAGGTGACCTCAAACACGGCAAGGTCGGAATCGGGCTGCCCGACCAGTGTCAGGGTGTCGATGCGCACCATCCGGGGCGCAACCTCGACGGTCTCCCCGGCGCGCGCCCTTGCGTAGGCGCGCTTGCCGTCGATTTTTATGGCGGAAAAGGCGGGCGGAACCTGTTCGATCTCGCCGATAAACCGGTCGAGCACCGCCTCGATAGCGGCCCGGTCCGGGCGCGCCTCGCTGGTTTCGACGATCTCTCCTTCGGAATCGTCGGTATTGCGCGCCTCGCCCCAGCGGACGGTAAACCGATAGGCTTTGGCGCCGTCCATCACCCAGGAAACTGTTTTAGTGGCCTCTCCCAGCGCGATCGGCAGTACGCCGGTGGCCAGCGGATCGAGCGTGCCTCCATGGCCCGCTTTTGCGGCATCGAGGATTCGCCGCACCCGGGCGGTGGCCTGCGCCGAAGAAAGCCCCAGGGGCTTGTCGAGCGCCACCCAGCCATGAACGGGTTTGCCGCGTCGCCGACGGGCCATTCAGTCAGGGTCTCCGTCAGCCGGGTCGCGGGCAAGATCGGCCGAAACGCGCTCTGAATGCAGCAGCCGGTCGATCGTCGCACCCTGCTCGAAGGCAGTGTCCACGACAAACCCGAGCCGAGGCAGGTACCGCATCGTGATCATATCGGCGAGCATCCGCCGGACGAAGGGCGCGGCGCGGTTGAGCGCCTTGACCACAATCTCCACATTGTCGCCACCGAGCGGCATGACGAAAGCGGTCGCGTTCTTCAGGTCCGGGCTGACCCGAACCTCGGTGACCGTGACCGAAACGCCCTCCAGATCCGGGTCGCGAATTTCACCGCGCGCCAGCACCTCGACGAGCCCGTGGCGCAGCGATTCCCCGACCCGCAACTGCCGTTGCGTACGTTCGCGCCCGTCGCGAGACGTCTGTCCCCGTTTTCTGGTCATGGTCGCTCTTCGGTCCTGGAGCCGGACGAATGCCCGCGAACGAATGCCGCGGCTAAAGCGTTCGGGCGACTTCCTCGACCTCGAAACACTCGATGATGTCGCCCTGCTTGATGTCCTGGTAGTTCTCGAACCCCATGCCGCATTCCATGCCGTCGCGTACTTCACGAACCTCATCCTGGAAACGCTTGAGCGTACCGAGCTTGCCTTCGTGGATCACCACATCGTCGCGCAGCAACCGGACCGAAGCGCCGCGTTTGACCATCCCTTCGACGACCTTGCAGCCCGCGACCTTGCCGACCTTGGAAATCGAGAAGACCTCGAGAATTTCGGCGTTTCCGAGGAAGGTTTCCCGTTCTTCCGGCGCCAGCATGCCGCTGAGCATCTCGGTAACGTCGTCAGTCAGGTTGTAGATGATCGAGTAGTAACGGATATCGATATTGTCGCGCTTGGCCGCATCGCGCGCCTGCACATTGGCGCGGACGTTGAAGCCGACGACCAGCGCATTCGACGCCTGTGCGAGCGAAATATCGGATTCGTTGATCCCGCCGACGCCGTCGTGGATCACCTCGACCTTGACCTCGTCGGTGCCGATTTTCTCGAGCGCGGAGGCGATCGCCTCGACCGAACCATGCGTATCCGCCTTGAGGACCACGGGCAGAGTCTGCGTCTCGCCGGCTTCGATCTGGGAGAAAATGTTCTCGAGCGACCCGCGCGACGAAACCGCCGTACGCTTGGCGCGCATCTGACGTTCACGGAACTCGGTGATCTCGCGCGCCCGCGCTTCGGACTCGACCACGGCGAACTCGTCACCCGCCTGCGGCGCCCCGGAGAGCCCCATGATCGCTATCGGCTCTGCCGGGCCGGCGCTCTCGGCATTCTCGCCGCGGTCGTCGCTCAGCGCCCGCACGCGGCCCCATTCGGCGCCGGCGACGACAATGTCGCCGACCTTGAGTGTGCCCCGCTGAACCAGCACGGTCGCGACAGCGCCGCGCCCTATTTCCAGATTGGCCTCGATCACCACACCCTCGGCGCTGCGATCGGGGTTGGCCCTGAGTTCCATGACCTCGGCCTGCAACAGGATCGCTTCTTCCAGCTTGTCCAGATTGGTCCTCTCGGTCGCGGAGACCTCGACCGCCAGAATGTCGCCGCCGAGCTCCTCGACCACGAGTTCATGCTGGAGCAGTTCGTTGCGAACACGCGTTACGTCGGCGTTGGGTCGGTCGATCTTGTTGATGGCGATGATGATCGGCACTTCCGCCGCACGGGCATGATCGATCGCCTCAACGGTCTGCGGCATGATGCCGTCATCAGCGGCAACGACGAGAATGACGATATCGGTAACGTTCGCGCCGCGGGCTCGCATCGCAGTAAAGGCCGCGTGGCCCGGCGTATCGATAAAGGAGATCCGGTCGCCGGATTCGAGCTGGACCTGATAGGCGCCGATATGCTGTGTGATACCGCCGGCCTCGCCGCCCGCGACATCGGTCGAGCGCAGCGCATCGAGCAGCGACGTCTTGCCGTGGTCCACATGGCCCATGACGGTGACCACCGGCGGACGCGGCTGCAGCGCGCTTTCGTCGTCTTCCGCACCCTTGAAGCCGATTTCGACATCGGCCTCGCTGACGCGACGGACATTGTGACCGAACTCGGTCACGATCAGCTCCGCCGTATCGGCGTCGATGGTTTCCTGAAGCGTGGCCATGATGCCGCTCTTCATCAGAGTCCGAATGACGTCGACGCCGCGTTCCGCCATACGGTTGGCGAGTTCCTGAACCATGATGGTTTCAGGAACCACCACGTCGCGCACGATCTTGATGGCTTCCTGCTGTTCGCCCCGCTGGGCCCGGCGTTCCCGTTCGCGCGCCCGGCGAACCGAGGCGAGACTGCGTGTGCGTTCTCCCCCGTCCTCCAGCGCCTGGGCAATCGTCAGCTTGCCTGACCGGCGGCGAGGCTCGCCACGAGCCGCACGACGCGGCGCGCGTTCCCGACGCGCCGCATCCTCTTCGCCTGCCGCCTTGGGCACTACAGCGCCGGCGCGGCGCGGAGCTGCGCTGGAATCGCCATCCGTCGTCGTATCCTGAGCCGCCATCCGCTCCTGCAGTCTTTCGGCCTGCACGGCGGCTCGCTTCGCTGCTTCCTCTTCCTCACGCTTGCGCTGTTCTTCTTCTTCGCGACGCCGCTCTTCTTCCTCGCGACGCCGGGCCTCCTCTTCTTCGCGCTGTCTGGTCTCTTCGGCCTGCGCCGCGCGTCTTGCATCCGCACCGGCCTGGGCGCGTTCGAGGATCGCTGCCGAACCGGCTTCCTGTGTCTGGGCAGTTTTCAGCGCACGGGCGCGCGATGCCGCTTCCTCTTTCGTCAACGTGCGCAGCACGGCGGGACGGCGACCACCCTTGGCGCTTTCAGGTCTGGCTTCCGGCCGTTCCGGCGCAGGCTTCTTGGCTTCAGGCGCCGGGGCCTCCTGCTCGACGGGTTTCTGCACTTCCTGCATCGAGCCGCCGGCGCCTTTTCTGAAGGTACGCTTGCGTCTTACCTCGACGGAAACCGATTTGGTCCGTCCATGGCTGAAGCTCTGCCGCACCTGTCCGGCGTCGACCGTCTTCTTGAGTTCGAGCCTGCCGGGACGCGCCTTGAGAACGCGCTTTTCGTCACCGTCGTCGCTGTTGCCGTTATCGGTCTGGTCGCTCATTTCCTCGAACCCTTATTCAGCAACGGCCGGTCGAAAGCCGACCAGCCGATTACATTCCCTCAACAACCGCGCTGCCAGCGGGCCGCGCTCTACCGCCACATGGACCGCAGCGTCCCGCCCGAAAACCGCGCCAAGCGCTTCACTGGCGAAAACCCCGGACACAATCGCGGCCCGGTCATCGCCTCGCGCCGGGCCCTCGATCCTGCGCCGGCCGTCTTCCGCGGCATCGCTGGCCGTCAGTACCAGCCCGGCCCGTGCGCTCCTGATCATCTCGCGTGTCTTTTCGAACCCGGCCACTGCCTGACCGGCGCGACGGGCGATCCCGAGAAAATCAAGGCAACGCCGTTCTAGAAGCCGCTCGACTGTATCCGACAGGGCGTCATCAACGGACACTGGCCCCCGCGCCGCTCTTGCAAACACGCGCTTGCGGCACGCCGCATCGACTATATCGCGCGTCGCAGTCAACCACAATCCGCGGCCCGGCAAGCGTTCGTCGACATCGGGCACGATCTCCCGGTCGGGCGAAAGAACGAACCGGATCAGGCGGTCGGTCGGACTGTGTTCGCGGCTGACGAGACAGGTCCGCAGCCTGGACTCTGTGGGCGCAACTGTGGCCCCGGTCCGGTGGTCTTCCATGTCCAGCAGATCAGCCACGGGCGCTCCATCAGCCTGCGGCCGGCGTCACATCGCCGTCGGATTCCGCCGTATCGACCGGATCGTCGGCAAACCAGTGCGCGCGAGCCTCCATGATGAGGTCGTTGGCTTCCTCACTGGAAAGACCGAATTCGCGGAGGACCCCGTCCTCCGGATCGATCAGCTCGTCGCCGGCGAGGTCGGCAAGGTCGTCGCGCGTCTTGATCCCGGCCTCACCCAGCGTCACCAGCATTGCGCCTGACAGCCCGGCCAGCTCCGCCAGATCATCGGTTACGCCGAGCTCCCGGCGACGTTCGGCGTATTCGGCTTCCTTCTCGGCCAGGTGGGCATAAGCCCTGCGGCGCAGCTCTTCGGCGAGATCGTCATCGAAGCCTTCGATTTCGAGCAGGTCCTCGATCGGAACGAACGCGACTTCTTCGACCGACGAGAACCCTTCGGCGACAAGCAGATGCGCCAGAACGTCATCGACCTCCAGCGCGTCCATGAAGGCCTGCGACCTGGCGCGGAATTCTTCCTGCCGGCGTTCGGACTCTTCCTCTTCCGTCATGATGATGATGTCCCAGCCGGTCAGCTGCGACGCAAGACGGACATTCTGTCCGCGCCTGCCGATGGCGAGGCTGAGCTGTTCGTCCGGCACCACGACATCGATCCTGTTCGCTTCCTCGTCGAGCACGACCTTTGCGACTTCCGCGGGCGCCAGCGCGTTTACGATGAAGGTCGCGGGATCGGGCGACCACTGGATAATGTCGATCTTCTCGCCCTGCAGTTCGCCGACCACCGCCTGGACGCGGGAGCCGCGCATGCCGACGCAGGCGCCGACCGGGTCGATGCTGGATTCATTGGAAATGACGGCGATCTTGGCGCGGCTGCCGGGGTCGCGGGCAACCGAACGGATCTCGATGATGCCGTCATAGATTTCCGGAACCTCCTGCCCGAACAGGCTGGCCATAAACTGGGGATGGGTGCGCGACAGAAAAATCTGCGGCCCGCGCAGCTCCTGCCGAACATCGTAAATATAGGCCCTCACGCGGTCGCCGGGCCGGAACATTTCCCGTGGAATGATCTCGTCGCGCCGCAGCACGGCTTCGGCGCGGCCGAGGTCGACCGTAACATTGCCGAACTCTGCGCGTTTGACGATGCCGTTGACGATTTCTCCGACGCGGTCCTTGTATTCATTATACTGGCGAGCGCGTTCGGCTTCGCGAACCTTCTGGACGATTACCTGTTTGGCGGTCTGCGCGGCGATACGGCCGAAATTCATCGGCGGCAGCCGTTCGGTCAGAAAATCCCCAACATCGGCTTCGGGGTTCAGTTTACGCGCTTCCTGGAGCGGAATCTGGGTCGCGTCGTTCTCGACAGGGTCGGCCACTTCCAGATAACGGGCCAGATGGATTTCGCCGGTCTTGCGGTCGATCTCCGCCCTGACATCGTTCTCAAGTCCGTAACGCGACCGGGCGGCCTTCTGAATGGCCTGCTCCATCGCATCTACGACTTCTTCCGGGTCAATCGATTTGTCCCGCGCGACTGCTTCGGCGACCTGAAGGAGTTCGCCCCTGTCGAACCCGGCGCCCTCGATGACTTCTGTTTCGATATCCATTTCCATCCTGTCGGCCCTTTATTCTGAGCTATTGATGTCGGCTAATGTTTTTCCAGAGCAGCCGCCGCTTCGCGCGACGCCGCCTCGATCAGATCGTCCGTGACCACCAGCGATGCCCGGCGAATGCCGGAAAACGGCAGCGCTGTCCCCTCACCGTCGCAAACAATGCACACGAGATCGCGGTCGCCACGCTCAACCCCGGTCAGCCGGCCTCGAAATCGACGGCGTCCCTCCAGAGGACGGTCCATCTCTATGCGCGCCTCGAAACCGGCGAAGCGCTCGTAATCCGCGAGACGAACGAGCGGCCGGTCGAGTCCCGGCGAACTGACCTCCAGATTGTAGCTTCCAGGCAACGGATCCTCTACATCGAGAATTGCCGAGAGCAACCGGCTTACATCGGCGCAGTCGTCAACGCTGATCGGAATACGGTCCTTGCGTTCGATCATCACCTGAAGAGTTCTGCCACCCCCGGTCATGATCTCGACGCGAACGAGTTCGTAACCGGCGTCTTCGATCGAAGGCTCGATCAACTGCTCCAGCGTTACGATCCGGGGGTCTTCCCCTCCGGTCTCTTCTCTTCGGTCGTCGCCTGCGTCGTCCGCGCGCATCACCCGGTTCCGTTCGACTCCTTCCAGTGCTCTGTCCTTTGATCGGCCCCGGGCTCTGCCCCGGGCTCTGAAAAAGTCGCCGCCTCGTTTGGCGTCGGGGAATAAAAAAAGTGGGCCGGTGGCCCACTCCCGACACTGTCCGGCGTTAACCCAACAGATAACAACAGGAATGTAATTGCAGGGTATATATCGTGTTTCGCCGCTTTCCCGCAAGGGTTTTGGAGCGGGCGGTATGGGGCGCGTTACACCGCCTGGCGGGAGCGCCGCCGAAACCGGAAAAAGGAGGGGGTCCTGCCGGCTGCCTGGGCCTTTTCCTCGTATCGGGTTCCGGGCCAGTCCGTCGGACGGCAGCGCCAGTCCTGCGGTTCGCGGGCGGTCCACTCAAATGCGTCGGAAGCGCGGACATGGCGCAGGATCCAGGATTTGTAACCGGGGTCGTCGGTTGCAATTCGGAGTTCGGCGCCATCCGCAAGAATCCGCGCAAGCTGCGGAACCGTCTCCGGCGACACGATGCGGCGCTTGTGATGGCGCGTCTTGGGCCAGGGGTCCGGAAACAGGATAAAGGCCCGATCGATTGAGGCGGTCCGGAGCGCCGACAGCAGCAGGCGCGCGTCGTCGCGGAACAGACGGATATTGCCGAGGCCCTGTTCGTCGATGTCGCTGAGCAGTCGGGCCACCCCGTTGAGGAACGGTTCGCATCCGATAAAGCCAATGCCGGGATTCTCACGCGCCTGCCGGGCCAGGTGCTCGCCCGCCCCGAACCCGATTTCGAGCCATACGGACCGAACGGGCGCATCCTCAAACAGCGTCTCAGGCGAAAACTGCCGGCCGTCTTCAGCCAGCGATATTGCAAGCCGGGGGAGGAGCGTGTCGACCAGCGCCTGCCGGCCAGCGCGTAACGGGCGGCCGAGTCGCCGCCCGTAAAGCGCCCGTTGCGGCTGTTCGCTCAGCTGAATGCCGACTTGAGCTGATCCGCGATGTCGGTCTTCTCCCAGGAGAACCCTCCGTCCGCGTCGGGCGTCCTGCCGAAATGGCCGTAGGCCGCGGTGCGGGCATAGATCGGCCTGCTCAGTTTCAGATGTTCCCGAATGCCGCGGGGCGACAGGTCAACGACCTGCTGGATGACATCCGCAAGCTTGACTTCGTCGACCCTGGCGGTGCCGTAGGTATCGACATAGACCGACAGCGGCTTGGCGACGCCGATCGCATAGGACACCTGGATCACGCACTTGTCTGCAAGACCTGCCGCAACGACGTTCTTGGCGACATAGCGCGCAGCGTACGCCGCCGAGCGATCGACCTTGGACGGGTCCTTGCCCGAGAACGCACCCCCGCCATGCGGCGACGCGCCGCCATAGGTGTCGACGATGATCTTGCGCCCGGTCAGCCCGCAATCGCCGTCTGGGCCGCCGATCACAAAGCGACCGGTCGGGTTCACATAGAACTCGTCCTCAGGGCACATCCAGCCTTCGGGCAGCACGTTTTCGACATGCGGACGCACGATCTCGCGCACCTGCTCGGTGCTGAGGGCCTCGTCGTGCTGGGTCGACACAACCACGGACGTCGCCCGGACCGGCCGATCGTTCTCGTAGAGAAGCGTTACCTGGCTTTTCGAATCCGGTCCGAGACCGGGTTCTGCGCCGGAATGGCGAGCCTCGGCCAGCGATTTCAGGATTTCGTGCGAATACTGGATCGGCGCCGGCATCAGCGATTCGGTTTCGGTGCAGGCATAGCCGAACATGATGCCCTGGTCGCCCGCGCCTTCGTCCTTGTTGCCGCTGGAATCGACGCCCATGGCGATGTCCGTCGACTGGTGGTGCAGATAAATCTGCACGTCCATGTTTTTCCAGTGGAACCCGTCCTGCTCGTATCCGATATCCTTGACGGCGTGCCGAACCACGCTTTCCAGATCGTCGTTGGTTACCGATTCCGGCCCGCGGATCTCTCCGGCAAGCACGACGCGGTTGGTCGTGCACAGCGTTTCGCAGGCGACCCGCGACAGGGGATCGGCCGTCAGGTAAGTGTCGAGAACGGCATCCGATACGCGATCGCTGACCTTGTCAGGATGACCCTCGGAAACGGATTCGCTGGTAAAAAGATAGCTGCCTTTTGGCACGGGATAACCTCTCCTATGAATGGCGTTTCAGAAAACGACGCAAAGAGGCCTCGCCCGAGTCCGCTGACGCCGATGCGGCGACGCGGTCACGGCCGCAACGCCAGCTTGGCGCGGCATTTTGATCCAAAAGGCCAGCAACGTCAAGGGTTCATCCGGTCTGCGGCGATGGGAATCGCCGTGGGGCGCCGGTATACTGCGTCGGTTATACCGCGTCGGTTCGGGAACTCTATTCGCCGTCTGCGGCGATGGCTTTCATGAGTTCGAAAATACGTTTGCGAACCCGGGGATCGCCGATCCGGTAATAGGCGCGGACAAGTTCGAGGGTTTCGCGCTTGGCAAGCGGATCGCGCTGGGTCGATTCTCCGGTCGGATCGGCCTGTTGAGCCGTCGCTGCAGCCGCCACATCGCCGGGCATGTCTTCGAAAAAGAACGACACGGGCACATCGAGAATCCGGCTGATTTCAAACAGACGGCTGGACCCCACACGGTTTGCGCCACGTTCGTATTTCTGGACCTGCTGAAAGGTAAGACCCAGAGCATCGCCGAGCTTCTCCTGACTCAATCCAAGAAGCGTCCGGCGCATTCTGATACGGCTGCCGACATGAATATCGACAGGGTGCGGTCCGTCGCCGCGTGGGCGGCGTCCTCTGCGAGCGGGACGATCTGTAGTTTCAGGAGCCATCATGACTATTGTTCCTTACCTGACATTCAGCAACGAGATTGCAACGAGATTGCAACGAGAT
>JAYOLL010000007.1:74850-76543 GCA_038120295.1 Rhodospirillales bacterium
GCAACGAGATTGCAACGAGATTGCAACGAGATCAAATAATCAGCGCCCCATAGAACACTGTTTGAAGGGCGAATGCAATCGTGTGCAGATCTCTTACTGACGATGGCAACAATATACAAGCTTTGGAAGAAATTGTGAATCATTTACTGGTAATTTTTTTCGGGGTTATTTGAGTGGCGCTCTTGCCAGCCAGAGCAACAGGGCCGCACTCAGAAAGAGCAGCGGCAAATCTCCGGTGACAGGATAGTAAACCCCGGCTCGTCGCGCAGCAGGCAATGAGGTGTCAATAATGCCCTCCTGGCCAAGACCGACGCGTCCGGTGACGCGGCCGTAAGGATCGATGACCGCGGAAATACCCGTGTTTGCCGACCTGACTACCGGCAGCCCCTGTTCCACCGCCCGCAACCTGGCCGCGACCAGATGCTGCCGCGGCCCGGAACTGTCCCCGAACCACGCATCGTTGGTCACGTTCAGGAGCCATCCGGGCCGGCCGCTGTCGAGCGCACCGGTCACCCTGTCGGCGAACACGATTTCGTAACAGATCAGCGGTGAAGCCGGCGGCAACCCCGGAATCGAAAGCGTAACGGGCCCCGGACCGGCGGAAAAATCAGTACGGCCTGCGGTCAGTTTCTTCAGCCCCAGCAGCTCGCCAAGCGGCATGTATTCTCCAAAAGGCACAAGGTGGAACTTGTCGTAGGTCGCAACAATCCGGGCCGACGCATCGATCGCATGAAGACTGTTCCAGATCTGAAGCGGGCCAACGCCGGGCGGGGTTCTCCGGATCGCCCCGGTCAGCAGCAGGCCATCGGCCGGCACAGCCCGGGCGATCGCACGGCGACCGTTCTCATCGATTGACGGTACGAACGGCACGGCCGTTTCAGGCCAGATGACATGTGTCACCGGTTCCGCACCGGGCGCACGGGACAGGCGAAGCAGAGTCGACAGATGGCGCGTCGCGTATTCCCGCTTCCATTTCAGCCGCTGGGGAATATTTGGCTGAACGATCCGCAGCCGGACATCGGGAACAGACGGCACAGGCCCCAGCGGCACAAGCATACCGCCAAAGGCGAAGAGAGCGGCAACCAGAAACGCTCCAGCCGCCGGCAGCCGCCATCGCGCCGGCCCGGTCCGATCCGCCAGCGTCGCCGGCGCAGCGCAGGCCAGGATGGTGAAGAACCCGAGCCCGAGAACGCCGAATACCGCTGCGCCCTGAATGGCGTAGTCGGAAAATACCCAGACCGAGCCGACAGGGTTCCACGGGAAACCCGTGAATAGCTGGCCACGCAGCCATTCGGCGATCGCCCAGCCGCTGCCGAGCATAAAAACCCGGCGGGTCGTCGTGGCACCGCGCCGCACGAACGCGCACAGAATGCCGATATAAAGCGACAGGATCGCCGGAATGCACAAAACAGCGAACGGGATCAGCCACGCCCACTGCGCCGCATCAACCAGGAGCGCGTTGGCGATCCAGTACAGCCCGCCGGTAAAATACCCCATGCCGAACCACCAGCCGTCGGCGAATCCCCGCCGCCATCTTCCGGCGCCTGACAGGATCCAGAGCAGACCGGTCAGCGCGACCGGGAGGGCAGGCAGGGCGTAGACCGGCGGCAGGGCTGCGGCCGCCAGCAACCCCAGCACCGTCAGAGCGAGGAGTCTGCGCCATCCCTGAAGGACCGCCAGACGACCGGACAGA
>JAYOLL010000007.1:76643-136059 GCA_038120295.1 Rhodospirillales bacterium
CAGATGATTGGCCCAAATAGCGACCGGGGAACCGGCCATTGCGCCAGCCTCGGCCGGCTTGGGCCGCCCACCGGGTTCAGCCGGCACGATCGCTTTCTTCTTCGGGCGCCGTCTCGGCAGAGGAGCGGGCGCGGGTAATACGAAGCCTGCGGATACGTCTGGGATCGGCATCGAGTATTTCGAACTCGGCGCCGGACCCATGCCGGACGACCTCTCCCCGACCGGGCACCCTGCCCGCAAGGTAGAACACAAGCCCGCCCAGCGTGTCGATGTCTTCCGCCCGTTCCTCGGGCGAGAGGATTTCTCCGATCTGGTTCTCAAATTCTTCGAGCATTACCCGCGCGTCGGCCACGAACGTCCCGTCAGGTCCTTCGATCATGGAGGGTACATCGACATCGTCGTGTTCGTCCTCGATCTCTCCGACGATTTCCTCAACCAGATCCTCGATCGTGGCGAGCCCGTCGATGCCGCCGAACTCGTCGATCACAAGCGCCATATGGACCTGTCGGACGCGCATCTGCAGGAGCAGTTCGAGGATCGGCATCGACGGGGCGACGAACAGGAGTGGACGAACCAGATCGCCTAGTCCGACCTGCTCTTCACCCTCGACCGCGCTCCAGCGGGCCAGCACGTCCTTGATGTGGACCATTCCGGCAATGTCGTCGAGCGTACCGCGATAGGTCGGAATTCGGGAATGCGCGCTTTCGCTCATGACGCCAACCAGATCGGACAGCGAAATATCGATGTCGACTGCCACGATGTCGGCCCGAGGGACCATGATGTCGTACACCGTAAGCCCGTGCAGATTGAGAATATTGCGCAGCAGCGTGATCTCGTCGCTGCTGGCGGGCAGATCGCCGATATCTTCCTTCTCTATAAGCTCCTCAATAGTGCCGCGCAGATCGGAACCGTTCCGGCTGCGAAACAGGCGCCGGAACCAGTCGCGGACTCCGCGCCCGACCGTTCCGTTTTCAGACGCGGACTCCGTCCCGGGATCAGCCATGATCGGCGTAGGGATCGTCGACCCCCATCCCTGCGAGTATTCGGGTTTCGAGCGTTTCCATCTCTTCCGCTTCGTCGTCGTCCTGATGATCGTAGCCGAGAAGATGCAGCGTACCGTGAACGACCAGATGTGCGATGTGGTCCGACAGGCTGCCATCCCCGGCCTCGTCGCTCGCGACGCCGAAGGCAACGATGACATCGCCAAGCAGGGCGGGCTGTCCGACGACCCGCGCGGCGCCAGCCGGAAAAGCCAGTACATTGGTCGGAGAATCCTTTCCGCGCCAGGTCCTGTTCAGATCGCGCACCGTCTCGTCGTCGGACAGGACAATGCTCAGTTCGCACGGCCCGATGTCTGCGGCAGCGCTCGACAACACAGCCAGGGCCGCGCGACGCGCCAGGGCTTCAGCCGAAAACGGCGCCTGGTCCCAACCGGCACCGTCGACCGAGATGTCGATCTCGACGCCTGCAGCGTATGCCGGTGATCCGGCATCCAAATCCGGAGCTTTCTCCATCATGGCTGTCCTGCGCCCTTGCGGGCGGGATCGTCGTTCGCCGCGCCTCGCTGCCTCTGACGGTCGTCATTGTCGTAGGCCTGCACGATTCGCGTCACAAGCTCGTGACGGACGATATCCCTGTCCGAAAAACGGACCACCTCGACACCTTCGATATGACCCAGCGTATCGACCGCATGGCTCAGCCCGGACACGGAACCGGACGGCAGGTCCACCTGGCTTGGGTCGCCCGTGATCGCCATGTGCGAGCCCTCGCCGAGCCGGGTAAGAAACATGCGCATCTGTATTCTCGTCGCGTTCTGCGCCTCGTCCAGAATGACATAGGCGTGCGACAGGGTCCGGCCGCGCATGAAAGCGAGCGGCGCGACCTCGATCTCGCCCGAGCTCAGCCGGTTGACGACCTGATCCGCCGGCAGCATGTCATAAAGCGCGTCGTAAAGGGGGGCGAGATAGGGATCGATTTTTTCCCGCAGGTCGCCGGGCAGAAAACCGAGCCGCTCGCCGGCCTCGACCGCGGGACGCGACAGGATGATCCGTTCGACCCGCCCGGCAACCAGCATTGAGACGGCCATGGCGACGGCGAGGTAGGTTTTGCCGGTTCCCGCAGGACCGAGCCCAAACACCATTTTTCCGTTGGAAAGCGCTCTCAGATAATCGCCCTGCCCCGGAGACCGGGCTGACAGATGACGACGCGGCGTCCGTATAACGCAGTCGTCGGCGCCGCCCTTCGAACCGCCTCCCAGCTCCGCGCTGCGCGCGTTTGCCAGACGGACTGCTGCATCGACCTCGGAATCGTCTACCGGCAATCCCTGTTTGAGCCGTTCATACAGCGCATTGAGCGAGGACGCTGCCAGTGCGCTGGCGCTTTCGGAACCGGCGATCGAAATCTTGTTGCCGCGTGACGACAAACGGACGCCTAGCGCCTGCTCAATGCGCGCGAGATGCCTGTCATAGGCGCCGAACAGGAGCGGCAGGAGACGGTTGTCGTCGAAGCCCAGCACCACCGGCGCCTTGTCCGCACCCGCCCTGTGCTCCGCCCAGCTCTGTGTCAGACCCGATTTCAAGCGCCCTGAAGCTCCCCGATCGATGCCGTTCCCGCCGTACCGGCCGAAATCCGTTCCACATGTCCGCCTAGCGAATTCCCGAAGGCGCCGGAAATTCTGACCGGTAAGGTTCGACCATAAAGCGCCGTCGCCTCGCCCGCGTCCCCGCAGTCGACGAATACCGCCTGCATGTGCGGGCTTCGTCCTGCGATCTGATGGTCGTACTTGCCGTTGCGGTCGAACAGGACATCGACCAATGCGCCCACTGATCCCTGATTATACGCCAGCTGCTGCGAGTTCAGCAGCGCCTGCAAACGCTGAAGCCGCACGGACTTTTCGTCTTCAGGCACCTGATCGTCGGCATCCGCCGCGGGCGTTCCGGGGCGTGGGCTGTATTTAAAGGAATAGGCCTGTGCGTATCCGACCGTTTCGACCAGCGCCAGGGTTTCCAAAAAATCCGCCTCGGTTTCGCCGGGGTGCCCCACAATGAAATCGGACGACAGCGCCAGGTCGGGGCGCGCCTCTCGCAGCCGCTCCACGACCCGAATATAGTCCTCCGCCCGGTGACGCCGGTTCATCCGCGCAAGGATCCTGTCGGAGCCCGACTGGACCGGCAGGTGGAGATAGGGCATAAGCGCCGGAATTTCTCCATGCGCTGCAATCAGATCGTCATCCATGTCGCGCGGATGGGAAGTCGTGTAGCGCAGCCGCTCTACCCCGTCAACATCCGATAGCCTGCGCAGCAGCACCGCCAGCCCGCCATCGCAGCCATGATAGGCATTGACGTTCTGCCCCAGCAGCGTGATCTCGCGAACGCCGCCCTGTGCCAGGCGCTCGGCTTCGGCCACGATGGCGTCCGCCGGCCGCGAATATTCCGCGCCGCGCGTATAGGGCACGACGCAGAAAGCACAGAACTTGTCGCAGCCCTCCTGAATTGTGAGAAACGCCGACGGGCCGTTGGCCTGGACAGGCGGAAGCTCAGCAAATTTTGATTCGACGGGAAACTCCGTCTCGACCGCGGCATCCGGGTCGCCGTTCGTCAGGGAGGACAGCATTTCAGGCAACCGGTGGTAGCTTTGCGGACCGACGACCAGATCGACCTGCGGCGAACGCCGGATCATTTCCTCGCCTTCCGCCTGCGCGACGCACCCCGCTACGGCGATTCTGGCGCCACGCTCCTTCAGATCGCGCAGCCGGCCGAGTTCGGAGTAGACCTTTTCGGCCGCCTTTTCCCGAATATGACAGGTGTTGAGGATAATAAGGTCGGCATCCTCGGCGTCTTCGGTGCGGCTGTAGCCATCGGCGCCCAGAACATCCGCCATACGCGCGGAGTCATAGACGTTCATCTGACAGCCGTAACTCTTGATAAAGACCTTTTTCGCCAAAGTTCAATCCGACGTCGAACGGGCGGGCGCCCGTTTTCGGGTCAGGGAACGCGCCGCAATGCGGTTTTCGATGGTCGACAGTAGCACCGACCGGACAATAGTCAATCGCAGACAGGCGACCGAAGACGGAGATCAGCCGCGGTTCGGATCGGGCAGATAGGGCAACTTGGTCGCGCCGTCAACATCGTATGCCCCACGATTCGCGGCGTTGACGCCCGCAACCACCGCCCGACGGCACCGTTCGGCGAGTTCCTTGCGGGACGAAACGGCATCACCGGGAATCGGCTCATGGAAAACCACATGCGCCGTCACCGTTCCAAGCCCAAGCAGTGTGAGCATGTGCGGCACCAGATGCATGTCGCCGTACCAGGCAAAGTGCGGTCGCATGTTCCGTACCAGCGGAATGCCGTCGAGCCGCGTGTAGGCGATTGATACGGGCTGAACGGTGACGGGCGGTCGCCCGTCCCGGGCTTCCGCGACGGCGAAGAGCGCGCTCTTGAACGGAAGGACATGCAGCCCGTCATTGCTGGTCCCTTCGGGAAACAGGATCAGATTGTCATGCTCTTCGAGGCGTGCGGCGATTTCGTCGCGCTGCTGCGCCGCCCGCGAACCGTGTCGCATGACAAAAACGGTGCGCGCCATCCTGCAAAGCGTTCCGAAAAACGGCCAGTCCGCGATTTCGGCCTTGGCAATAAACGAGCCTTCGACCAGCGAGCCGAGGACCATAATGTCGGTGTAGCTGATATGGTTGGCGACAAACAGCGTCGGCGCCGATTCGGACGGCGCCCCCTGGACACGAATATCGAAACCGAAGACCCGTGCGCAGAGACCGTGATAGAGACGCGGGATCAACCGTGTTGAACGATGTCCGAAAAGCATCGCAATCGCCTGGAACGGAAAGGCAAGACCGGTAAGCGTCAGATAGAGCGACGCCCTGACCCAGGAACGGATGGTGGAGCCAAGCCGCTCACTTTTCGGGGGATGTATGGCCGCTACGTCCATAGTGACGAGAATATTTCCCGGTAATCAGATCCGTTTTCACGACGACGCTGACATCGGTTGTATTGAACTGGGTGTCGACGACAGCGCCGTCGCCAATGAATCCGCCAACCCGAAGATACCCCTTGATCAGCGGCGGCAGGGCGCGCAGCGACCGTTTCTGGTCGAGCGCGTCTTTCGGCAGCATCGCCATATCGACGTACCGCGATGCGATGGCGCGCGGCCTGAGTTCTTCGGGTGCGAGATGGTAATGGTGCAGATAGGACAGCGCCTCTGACAGCGCTTCGGGATCCGCCCCCGGCAAACTGGCGCATCCAAACATCAGTTTGATGTCGTTTATCGAGACGTAGGTCGCGATCGCCTGCCATAGCAGCTGCATCGCCGCATGACCGCGATGATCCACATCGATGCAGGACCGGCCAAGCTCCAGAATCTCACCGTCGAGGGCGAGAAGCCGGGAAATGTCGTACTCGTCCGTACTGTAAAAGCCGCCGTTTCGCTCGGCCACGCTGCGGCGCAGCAACCGGTAGGTTCCGACGACTCCGCCCGGCAGGTCGGCACGGTCCTTGCAAATAACCAGCAGGTGATCGCAGACCGAATCGAACTCGTCGAAGTCCCGTTCCCGGGCTGTATTCTGGGAAGAGGGAATCGCTCCCATTTCACCGTAGAAAACGCGATATCGCAGCGCCTGGGCCGCGTCTATATCGGCGGGCGAATCGGCAAGCCTGGCGACAAGATTGCCCGATTCGATGGGTGGGAAGAAGGCGGATTCCGCAGGCCGCACGGACGCAGTGACTTCCGCGTCCACGAGGGTATCGTCGCGAAAGAGCCCCGGGGACGTCTGAATTTCCTGGTGGCGTTTATCCGCCTTGCGCCCGTCCGCATTGAAACGCAGCAGCTTAAAGCCGCCACGGTTGCGCTGGCTGCGGCGGGCTGACCCCCATCGGGCGATAGCGTTTTTCAATGGCGTCATGGGTCCGCTTCCTGTGCGCCCAAAGGCGCCGACTTTGCTGCCGGAACCGGGGCGCGCCTCGGAGTTTCCTTGGCAAGTCCGCCCATGGGACGTTTATACCGCATTCGCGACGTCGTGCCTATCGGCCAGAACAGATGCCTCAAAAGTTTCACAATTGCGGAACGACTCCGGCACAACGGCCACCGGACGGTTATCCGGCCCGAAACGGAGCGGATTTTCAAGCCGGCCAACCGGACCTATATTGGTGCTGGAGACGTCTTGCGACGCCATGACGTCTGTTACCCGGAATTGTCTCTGTGCGCCCAATGCCCGACAGCCCTGCCCATCGAGAAATCGGCGAGTTCCTCGACATCACGGGCGACGTGTGCCCGATAACCTTCGTCAGAACGCGTCTTCTGATCGAGAAAATGGCATCGGGCGAAATCGCGACGGTGCGCCTGAAGGGCAAGGAACCGCTGGAGAACGTCCCGGCATCGATCACGGAGCTGGGTCACAGCGTACTCGCACTCGTGTCGGAACAGGATGGCCTGGAAGGACCGGACGCGGTTCATCTTCTGACGCTGCGCAAGGCCTGAGTTCGGCCGGCCACGTTCAGCAAAACCGATTCAGACGATATCGGTCGGGCCTAAGGCGGGGGCGCGCGCCGGACTGACCGGGAGCGCGCACCGCATCGTGTAGGCGCTGGTTCGGCTGCCGTCTGCGTTTTCGTAATAGTCGGGGCGCCGGCCCACTTCGGTCAGCCCATGGGCCTTATAGAGTTTGAGCGCAGGATCGTTGTTCTGGGCGACCTCGAGGAAGAACCACCGCGCGCGATCGTCCCGGGCGCGCGCCATCGCATGCCGCAGAAGTCGGGCGCCGACGCCGCGCGCCCGATGTTCCGACGCAACGCCGAGGGACAGGAGTTCGCATTCGTCCGCCGCCACGCGGGCGAGCGCAAATCCGATGATCGACCCGTACCCGTAACGCCTCGCGACCAGCCCGAACGCGCCGGGCATATTAAGTACCTGGCGGATCATCGTCTCGTCCCACGCATCAAAAAAACACTGTGCATGAATAACCGCGACCCGTTCGATATCGGCCGAGCCGATACTCTCGATCGGATCGTCGCTCATGACGCTGACGCCGCAACAGCCTCCCCAGGCCGTCGCACGGCCGGAGAGTGGATGTACAGGGGCGCCGCGGGCAGGGGATCGCCGAGGCGCGCCGCTGCGATCGAAGCGACCGCCGATATAGCGGGGACGCGGATTTCTGGCACGCGTTCGATCCGCTCGCGAAACCGCGCGGGTGCCTGTTCGCATAGCCGGTCCGCGCCGTCGCCAGCGAGCAGTACCGGGCGGTCGGGCAGCAGGGAGACCGCGTCCACCGGCGCAAGGGCCTTCGGCGCATCGACGGGTCGGGGCACTCCGCCGGGGCCCGGCTCGGACTCGAAAAGCTGAACGTAAAGATCGGTTCGGCGAGTTTCGATCGCGGCAAGGATACAGGGCTTTCCAGCGACGTTCGCCGAGGAGATCGTAGCGGCGGCGATCGCCTCAAGCGTCGTTACGCCCGAGACCTGAACGCCCAGCGTAACCCCGAGCCCGCGCGCGGCGGCCAGCCCTGTCCTGATACCGGTAAACGACCCGGGACCGACGGTAACAGCAATCAGCGAAACATCAGAAAATTCGCATTCGGCATCCGCCAGAACGGACCGTACCATGGGCATTAGCGATTCCGCATGGCCGCGCATCATGAGTTCGCTACGGGCGGCGATAACGCCTTCCGCCGTCAGGACCCCGACCGAACAGGCGGAACAGGCCGTATCGATGGCCAGAATCTTCATGTTACGACCTGCCGCTCTCCGCTATCTGACATATAGTTCGAACGCGTATTCACGCCCGGCCTTTCGTGCCGAGCCATAGGGATAACCGAAACGGAGCCGCTGTTAAATGGAGCTGATCGAAATAACGCCGCCGACCTATGACGTCGACATTTCGCTTGCCTACGCGACCGAGGACAATTTCACCGGGAAACCGGTTTATACGACGCCGGTCTGTTACCTGCATCGCGCCGCCGCGGAGGCGCTGTCCCGAGCCATCGAAAGCGCCGCTCAAATCGGTCTGCGTTTTCTCATTTTCGATGCGTTCCGCCCGTCGGAGGCCCAATGGGTCCTGTGGAATCATACGCCGGATCCGGATTTTCTCGCGGACCCGCGTCGGGGATCACCCCACTCGCGGGGTGTGGCAGTGGACCTGACGCTGATCGACGGCAAAGGCGACGCCCTCGATATGGGAACGGGGTTCGACGCCTTTACGCCGCTCTCGCACCACGGCTGCCATGAGGTAAGTGCGGAAGCCCAGCGCAACAGACTCCTTCTCATGGGCCTGATGACCGAGGCGGGCTGGGATTTCTATCGGAACGAATGGTGGCACTATCAGCTTTTCGATTCCCGCCAGTATCCGCTGATTGGGGATGCCGAGCTGCCGCGGCGAATGATGACGCTGGAATAACCCGCCCGTTTGCATGGCATTTGATCGGCATTCGAAGCATAAAGCGTTGCATCGAAAAGGTTTTTGGGCCACAAAGCTGAACCGGCTGCAACAAAATCGTCACAATTCCGAGGCTTGGCCGACCGCTTTCCGCCCCTCGACACGATGCCCATGCGAAGCTTCCTTTCTCGCCTATTTGCCACGACTCTGCTGGCGATTTCCTGTTTCGGACCGGGACCGCTATCGGCTGCCGAGTCCGAGTCCGCCGTGGTCCTCATGTATCACCGCGTCGGCGAATCGAAATACCCGACCACCAATACGACAGTCGAACAGTTCGAAGCACACCTCGCCGAGATACGCGAAGGCGGCTACAGGGTCGTTCCTCTGCGGGATCTGGTGACCGCTATCCGCGACAAGAAGCGTATAGAGGACAAAACCATCGCCATTACGGTCGACGACGCGTTTCTTTCTGTTTACCGCGAAGGCTGGCCGCGCCTTAAAAAGGCCGGGATCCCCTTTACGCTTTTCATCGCCACGGATGCGATCGACAAACGTACCGGGGGCTATATGAGCTGGGACCAGATTCGCGAGCTGCGCGACGCGGGCGTCACGATCGGTTCTCAGACCGCGTCGCACCCGCACATGCCGGTGCTGTCGCGCGAGCGTCTGAAGGAAGAGCTGGAAAAATCCAGCCGCCGGTTTCGGGAAGAGCTGGGCTCAACGCCTGACATGATCGCTTACCCTTACGGCGAATACAGCCTAGCTGTCGGCGAGGTCGCGCGCGAAGCCGGTTTCATCGCGGGATTCGGCCAGCATTCCGGCGTCGTCAACCCGAGCAGCGACTTCTTCTACCTGCCGCGCTTCACGTTTAACGAGACCTTCGGCGATGTGAGCCGGGTTCGCATGGCGGCTCGCGCGCTGGCCATACCGACCGCTGATGTGACGCCGCCCGATCCGTTTCTCGGTCCCGGAGACGTTAATCCGCCGGCCTTCGGATTTACGGTAAAGGGTCCGGCGGTAAAGCGGCTGCCGCGTCTCTCCTGCTACGCCTCACATGAAGGGAAGGTCAACGTCGAGCGGCTGGGAGAGCGGCGGATAGAGGTCCGTATGACAAGGCCGTTCCCCGCGGGCCGAACGCGAATCAACTGCACCATGTGGGCGCCCGGCGGCCGCTGGCACTGGTTCGGCCGGCAGTTCTATGTCGGCGAGAAGCGGTAGAAAAGAAGAATCAGGTCCCGGATGCCGGTTCCCCGGCGGGCGCATCGGCGCGCAGGCGCACGCGATCGAACAGGGAAAGCTCATTGACCCTGATGATCGTCTGAATGTTCTTTGTATATTCTTCGCCGCGCTCGGAATATTTGCGGAGCGCTTCAGCGAGCTGCGCCCCGTCGGGTTTCAGGCCCGCACGGCGCATCGACGCCCGCATTCTGCGGAGCGACGAATAGGCGGGGTGCGTGTTCAGGTTCCGGATGTAGGATATGACCCCGTCCTTCAGATGATCGAAAGCGCGGACCCGGAAGTTCTGGCCTTCCCCGCGTTCGTGCGGAACGATGCCATTGCTGCTGTCCCAGATCCGTTGCCCGAAAAGCGCATTGCCTTCATGGGCGAATCTCGATGTCCCCCATCCGCTTTCCTCCGCCGACTGGGCCAGTGCCAGCGACGGGGGAACGGCGTCCGTGCGCCGTAGCAGCTCATCGAAGTCGAGCGAGTCGAGCCTGTATTCTTTCAGCTTTCCAGCGAGCCACGCCTGATCCGTCACCGTGAGCGGCATGCCCCAGCCGTGCCGTTCGCGCAGGGTTTCGATGCGTTTCCTGTCAGCGAGAACCTGATCGTTGGCATACAGAACAAGCGGCAATACGAGCTTTATAAAAGCACGCTTACGCAGGTCCGCTCGGCGCATGGTGCGGAGGTCCCGGGGCAGCGTTCGGATGAAGACTCGCGGAACCTCGCCATGCCGATGGACATCCCGAAGCCGATAACCGATGGACTCGAAAATCTTGTGGTCCTTTTCGGAACGCGGAAGAGCGAAAACGGATTCGGGTTTCGCAACCTTGGCAACCGGCGTCGAGGCGGGCGCTTCCGAGCGCCTCGGTTGCGGCGGAACGGGCTCTACCGCCTGGCTCGACCGTTGCGACGCGGCCCCGGTCGCAAAAAAGTCGCTCGCCACGATTCCGTAAAGCGCAGCAACTAGAAGTCCTGCGGCCACCAGGGCCACCTGATCGAATCGGGACATGGTCTTCCATCCCGACTGGTTTTGACGTGTCATCGGTTCATCCCCAGCTTGCCGGCCGGCTCCTCCCAAGCCGTTCCGAACTCCTCAATCCTGCGCCGAACTGCCTGTGTAAGTTCATGTTGCCCGGATTTCCGGGCGGTTGCCGCTGACGCCGATCCTGCCTTGTATTTATCTTGGTATTTATCTTGCTTAATGCACGGTCATGACCGACTGCCGGGCGTTAAGATGATCAAACTAGCACGAGTTTCAAGCGCGATCTGACGCCCTGTTTCGGTCCACAGCCCAAGCTGTTGATTCTATTATCGGGTCGCCATTCGTTTCATATGCGGAATTATTTCCGGCGACGCCTTCGCTCGACCGGAAACATGGTTAACGCTCTGTGAGGCATTAACAGACAGGGTTAACGGATGCGCGGGTATGGAACAGCCCAAGGGGCACGAGCGCCGGTCCGGCAGCCCGGATTATCAGGTCCCCGGAAAATCAGGTCCCCGGAAAATCAGGTCATGGCGTCGATCTGTTCGAGCGACAGCGTTCCCGGCACCACCGTGATGGGTATCGGAAATTTCCCGGAAAGCTTGCCGGCGAGCGACGATACCAGCGGTCCCGGCCCTTTTTTGTCGGTGCCGGCGCCAAGCACAAGGATGCAGATCTTCGGTTCTTCCTCGATCAGCTTGAGTATTTCGTCGCCGGGCGTCCCCTCTCGGACATAAAGGGTCGGCATGTCGCCGGTCAGGTCGTTCACCTTACTGGCCAGCTGGTTGAGCGTATTCTCGGCTTCCTGGCGGGCTTCTTCGCGCATCTTTTCGCCCACCGCCATCCAGTGCTGAAAATCGGCCGGCTCCATCACGTAAAGAAGCGCCACGCGACCGCCCGTTTTCTGCGCCCGGCGGCAGGCGAATCGAAGCGCAACCGACATTTCCTCGGAGGAATCGACGACGACGAGGAAAATTCGCCCGGCCATCGCGCGCGAGTTCTGAGCCGAGGCATTTTCGGTTTTTGTGTCCGGCATCTTTACGCTTTCCTGAAAATCGCACCCGCCAGCCAACCGGCGAAAAGGGCGATAACGATGGCGAATATACCGTAGAACGCGGAATGTCGATGGGCAAAATCATAGACCGCCGCCTCGAGGCCTGCCTTTCTGACCGCGAGCGTCGTCTGGCTCGACCCGACCGGCTTTCCATTGCGGAACAGGTAGATATCCGCGGTATAGGGTCCGGTCGGCACGTTAGAGGGGAAGGTAAGATCCACCCGGAAGAGCCGGTTCTCGGCGATCGATATTTTTGCCGGTTCGGCGCTGAACAGGCCCTGTTCCTGTTTCAGGTCAATCAGCCCCTCGCGAAAAGACTGCACATCCTGCGGATCGGTCGATGACGACAGTTCCAGGGGAATCCTGTCTACCCCGATCCGGAGCCGGTCGAGCGTGGCCCCATCGGTGATTTCGTCCAGGGGCCGGCTGCCTGCGACGAAGTAGTATCCCGGAACCGAGTTAAAGACACGCTCGCTCCCGTTGACCCAGATTCCGCCGATGCGTTCCTTGCGCCGGACGACTGTCTGCGCGCGCGGGCCGCGAACCACAACGACGACATCGCCCGCCCCGTCCATCGCACCGAACAGCAGCAGATTCGCGCCGGTAAAGTCAGTCGTGATGCGTATCTGTTTGCTCGAAAGGTCGGCGACCAGCGGCGGCGCGGCAAGGACGCCGACAGGCATCGCCGCATAGGCGGAGAAAATCAGCCACAGGAACAGCCGCCGCAACATCAATGCCCCCCCAGGCCGAGCGAGAACAGCGAATCCGGCACGGCCACCAGATCCCAGCCCACACGAAGCCCGACGGCGAGCACGACAAGACCGAGCAGGCCGCGCAGCTGTTCCGAACGCAATTTTCCGCCGATCACCGTTCCGATCTGCGCGCCGACCACGCTGGACGCAATCAGGATCAGGGCCAGCAGGATATCGACGGTCTGATTATTGACCGACTGCAGGAACGTAACGTTGGCGGTGACGAAAATGATCTGAAACAGCGATGTCCCGACGACCACCGATGTCGGCATGCCGAGCAGATAGATCATCGCCGGCACCATCACGAACCCGCCGCCAACGCCCATGATGGCCGAGAGAATGCCGACGAAGATGCCGACGGCAAGCGGCAGGAGGGCGCTGATATAGAGCTTGGACCGGCGGAACCGCATCTTGAACGGCAGCCCGTGCATCCAGGTGTGCTGATGCAGTTTTCTGCGCCCGGCGCCGGGGTTGCGGCTGCGCATCCAGGCCCGCGCGCTTTCCACCAGCATCAGCGAGCCAATGATGCCGAGAAACGTCACATAGCAGAGCGAGATAACGACATCGATCTGTCCCAGATCGCGCAGCCAGGTGAAGATCCACACACCGGCGGTCGATCCGATAAAGCCGCCGATGAGCAGGACGAGCCCCATCTTGAAATCGACATTGCCGCGCCGCCAGTGCGCCAGCGCACCAGACACGGATGCCGCGACGACCTGGTTGGCCTCGGTTCCCACGGCGACCGCCGGCGGCACGCCGGAGAAGATCAGCAAGGGCGTCATCAGGAACCCGCCGCCGACCCCGAACATGCCCGACAGCAAGCCGACACCGCCGCCCATGGCGAGCAGAACGAGGACGTTGAGAGACATCTCGGCGATGGGAAAATAGAGGTCCATCGGCTGAACTGGGGTTAGGAGGCAGGAATCTGGCGGGTGTTGTGCGCCTGACGGGCCGCTGTTTCAAGAAAAATCGTGGATATTTGTCTCTGCACAGGGTTTTTCCGGCGAGAAATCTTATTAACTGCCGGAAAAGGCGACCAGACGCCCACAAATAAGGGCGCCGATCCAGCAGGTCACCGACAACAGGGCGTGCCGCCGGAGTCGACTGTCGCTCGCCCGGTCGAGCAGAAAACCGTGTACGCAATGCATGGCGAGAGCGGCCGCCGTTCCGGCCATAACGAAGAGTAGCTTGGCCTGAAAAATCTCCGTTCCGGCGTACTCCCGGGCGCGCACCGAGAACAGCAGCAGCCCCGCGGCGACCGCCAGCGCCAGCCCGGCCGCAGCGACGGGCGCCAGCACGCGGATCAGTGACCGTCGCGATATATCCCGCCAGACGCCGAGCAGGCGAAGATTTAGCGGAATAATGGCGCCGACCAGCAGACAGAATCCGAGAATATGAGCCGCATTGACGACCGCGTAACCCCAGCGGGCATGACGCAGCGCCTCGGCAATCGGCGTGGCTTCGATTGCGACGAAGAAAGCGTCCAAAACGTCAGTCGCGGTCGGGATAAAGGACGTATTCGCGTTTGCCGATGAAGAGACGTTCGGCTTTCGCCCGCTTTACCGACCGGTCTTCGGACGGTTCGCCGATAATGCGGATTTCCACCCCGGTGGCGAGGTCGCCCTCTTTCAGCCCGGCGCGCCGATTGCGCCAGGGCTGGCCGACCTCGACCGTCCAGATCGTGCCTTCCGCATCGACGGTCAGAACGCCGTGCGGATTGCCCAGCTTCGCGGTCTTGATGACGCCGAATATTTCGACATTGCCGCCTGTCGTCCACGACCAGCCGTGATGCGCGATGGCGGGTATCGCCTGCATAAGGGCGATGGCGGCAAATGCGGCGACGATGAGTCTTTTCATCCTGGCTCTCCCGATCGGTAGCGGCGCAACAACAGGCGAAACATCCAAGCTGCGGATGTTATTCCGCCGGGGGGACTAGTCCCTTAAAAACCCGATGATATCGTAGAGCTCTTTCATCACCGGTTCAGCGATGGCGCGCGCGCGCCGCCCGCCTTCCGACAGGACGGCATCGACATGGCCGGGGTCGTCCATCAGACGCTTCATCTCGTCGCCGATGGGACCCAGCTTCTCGACTGCGAGTTCGGTCAGCGCCTCCTTGAATTCAGAGAACGGCCTGCCGCCATATTCCGACAGCACGTCCGCCAGGGGACTTTCGGCGAGCACCGCGTATATCTCCAGCAGGTTGAACGCTTCGGGCCGCGTCTCCCGGTCGCCGCCGGCATCGCTGCCGTCAGGGACGGGTTCCGGATCGGTTCTCGCTCGGCGAATCTTGCGGGCGACCGTATCCGCATCGTCGGTCATGTTAATACGTGAATTGTCGGACGGGTCGGACTTGCTCATCTTGTTGCGACCGTCGCGCAGGCTCATCACGCGCGCGGCCTCGTCCTGAATGAGCGGTTCGACCAGCGGAAAGAACTCGACGCCGAAATCGTTGTTGAATTTCTGCGCGATATCGCGCGTCAGCTCGAGATGCTGCTTCTGGTCCTCGCCGACCGGCACATGGGTCGACCGGTAGGCAAGAATGTCCGCCGCCATCAGGTTAGGATAGACGAACAGCCCGGTGCTGGCGTTTTCGCGGTTCTTGCCGGCCTTCTCCTTGAACTGCGTCATCCGGTTCAGCCAGCCCATCCGCGCCGTGCAGTTGAAAACCCAGGCAAGCTCGGCATGCTGCGGAACGCGGCTCTGGTTGAACAGGATACTGGTCCTGGGATCGACGCCGGCGGCGAGGAACGCGGCCGCGACCTCGCGCGTGTTGCGGACCAGTTCCTGCGGATCCTGCCACACGGTGATCGCATGCATGTCGACGACGCAATAGAGACACTCGTTGCCGTCCTGCAGCTTCGCGAAATTGCGGATTGCGCCGAGATAGTTCCCCAGATGCAGATTGCCGGTGGGCTGTACGCCCGAAAATACCCGCGCCATTGCCGGTTCCCGTGTCGTTGGTCCTGTCCGAAAAGCGCCGCGTTATCCCGCCAATGGCGGGACAGGTCAAGGCTGGCGCGCCGCAAGCTCCATACCGGTACTCCTTATCGCTTGCGGCGTACCGCCTGCTTCAGGTCGGCCGGCCGCGCCGCGCCGGTCAGCACGGCGAGGGCGGCGTAAACCGCCAGGCCGAGCCCGATAAGCCCGGCGAGCGCCGCAATGCGGATTTCCACCGCCCCCGAAAACGCGTCCCCTGTGAGAGTCATCGCGCCGACCAGCGCCGCCGCCATCCCGGCCGCCGACAGAACGATTCGCGGCAGGCGCGCCCGCAACCGTTCATCGATCCCGTGATGCCCCCGGCGGTGAAGGACCCCCGCCAGCAGGGCGGCGTTGACCCAGGCAGCGATCGCTGTGGCGAGCGCGATGCCGGCATGAGCGATGAACTGGATGAGAGCAAGGCTTAGCGCAATATTGAGAACGACGCAGACGACCGCGATCCGGACGGGCGTCATCGTGTCTTCCCGGGCAAAGAATCCGGGCGCCAGCACCTTGATCAGCACGTAGGCTGGCAACCCGACGGCGTATGCCATTAGCGCCTGCGAGGCGCCCGTGCTGACAGAGCGGTCAAACACGCCACGCTCGAACAGGACGATCAGGATGGGTTCGGCGATAACGAGAAGCGCCGCCGCGGCGGGCACGGTCAGCAGCAGCGCGAATTCGACCCCTCTGTTCATGCTGTCGCGGGCGGCGGCTTCCTCGCCCGCGCGAAGCTGACGCGATAACAGCGGCAGCAGCGCCGTCCCAATGGCGACGCCGACCACCCCGAGCGGCAGCTGATTCACCCGGTCGGCGTAGTAGAGAAACGAAACCGCACCGGTGGGCAGGATCGAGGCGATGACGATATCGACCAGCAGGTTGATCTGCACCACGCCCGCGCCCACCGCGCCGGGCAGCATCAGCCGCAGCAGACGCCTGACGCGCGGCGTAAGCTTTGGGCGCGGCAGCGCGAAACGGATCCCCTCGCGCCGGCAGGCCGCGATCAGCCAGAGGAACTGCGCGATCCCGGCGACGGCGACACCCCAGGCGAGCGCATGGCCCGGCGTCGGCAGGTAGGGCGTCGCGATCAGCAGCGCGCCGATCAGCACGATGTTCAGGATGATCGGCGTGGCCGCCGCGGCGGCGAACCGGTCCAGCGCGTTCAGCACGCCTCCCATCAGCGACACCAGCGAGATGAACAGAAGATAGGGAAAGGTGGTCTGGGCGAGGTCTACGGCGAGATCGAACTTCGCCGGATCGTCCGCAAAACCCGGGGCGATCGCCGCCATGACCCAGGGCATGCAGATCTGCAGCAGCGTCACGAAGCAGAACAGGAACACCACCATCACCGACATCACCCGGGCGGCGAACCGCTCGGCTGCTTCCTTTCCCGCCTCAGCCAGACGCGCGGTAAAGAGCGGCACGAAGGCAGCGTTGAAGGCTCCCTCGGCGAACAGGCGACGGAAAAAGTTCGGCAGCTTGAAGGCGACGAAGAACGCATCGGCGACGGGCCCCGCGCCGAGATAGGCGGCGATCAGAATGTCCCGGACGAAACCGAGGACCCTGCTGACCATGGTGTAGCCGCCGACCGTCGCAATGGATCGGAATAGCGCCATGACGGAAACGTTATACGCCGAATCGCGTGAAGGAATGCAGAGGAAAGAGAAGGGCGCAGATGCGGCCGAAAGCCGGCGGCCGGATCAGGGGCTTGGTGTCGGCGGCGGCTCGGCCTGACGCTGCACGCTCTGATGATAGCGCTGCAGCGCGCGTTCCATGGTCTGGATAACCAGGTTTGACGGCGCGTTGTGCGGGAGCATGTAGGGGTGGCTGCGGAACGGCATCGGCTCCCGGACAAAGGAACTGTCCGCGGTTCCCGCTGCCGCCTCGCCCCCTTCGTCGGAGAGCGCCTCTGTTACGCCATCGGCATTGAGGCTGGCATTGAGGCTGGCCGCCAGCAGACCGGCCTGCGCACGCTGCGCCTGCGCGATCCTTTCGGCAAGCCCTGCATTTGCAGCGTCGTTGGAAGCCTGCCGGGGCACTGCGGACGCCGGCTGGGAAGCAGGCGCAACCGCGGAACTGGCCGGGAATGCGGCAATCGGCGAGCTGGCCTGAACCGGTCCGGTTGCCGTAGCCGCAGGGCTTCCGGCTGCGGGAGCGACCCTCACGGCAGACAGCGACGCCAGTTGAGGCGGCAATGGCGTCGTATCGACCGAAGGTTTCTCGTCGAAGCCGAACAGCGAAGCGACATGTTCCTCGACCGACGCGCCGGACGCCTCTTCGACGCCCGCGACAATGCCGGCGGCGGCAAACCCAATCGGGCCGCCGAACAACGCGCCGCCGGCAAGACGAGCGCCCATGCCGATCTCGTCTCCGGTCACCATGCGGTAAATAGTCGAAACCACCGGAATGTGATGAAGCGGATTTACGATATCGAGCAGGTCGTCAAACGACAGTCCTTTCTCCTTGTCCTGCCAGAGCTCGTTAAAGGACAGCTCTGCGGTATCGGGCAGATCGTCGCGGACCGAATCGTGGACAATCGGTGCGGTCGGGCTGTGGAGGGCGGATATCTGGTCAACCATGGCTTGCTCCGGATCCAATGCAATTGACGTGCCAGCCCGGCTCTCTCCTAAGTGCTTGAAACGGGGTAACAAAAATATGAACAGGCCGGGCCCGTCCGGCAGAATTTGCCGCCGTTCCGTGTATTTTCTGCCGAGTCAGGGTTAATTCGGCCTAGCTCTGCCTGCCGGCAGCAACCGCCCGGAGTTGTAATAGGCAGGGAATTGGCCCATCTAGTAGACAGCAAAAACCGGACGGAAACAGAGCGATGGCGGCGGAAAAAACAATATTGCTGGTGGAGGATGACGAGGCCCTTCGCGAGTCCCTGGTAGACCAGCTGAAGCTCCATGAGGACTTCGACACGGTAGCTGTCGAGGATGGGACGAGCGCGATGAAGGCCGTCAAGGAACGCCATTTCGACCTGCTGATCCTCGATGTAGGCCTGCCGGACATGGATGGGCGAGAACTCTGCCGGCTGATGCGCCGGAACGACGTCAAGGCGCCGATCCTGATGCTGACCGGTGCGGACAGCGAGGCTGACACGATCCTGGGCCTCGATTCAGGCGCCAACGATTACATAACAAAGCCGTTCAAGCTGGGCGTTCTGCTGGCGCGCATCCGCGCCCAGCTGCGCCAGTACGAACGCAGCGAAGACGCGGTCTTCTCGCTCGGCCCGTACAACTTCCGCCCGTCCGCCAAGATGCTGCTCGACGAAGAAGCCAACCGGAAGATCCGTCTGACGGAGAAAGAGGCGGCGATTCTGAAATATCTTATCCGCGCGGGCGACGCCGTGATCGGACGCGACGAGCTGCTGAACGAGGTCTGGGGCTACAATTCAGGCATCACCACCCACACGCTGGAGACTCATGTCTACCGGCTGCGGCAAAAGCTTGAAGAAGATCCGTCGAATGCCCGCATCCTGGTCACCGAACCCGGCGGCTACCGGCTGGTGCCCTAGGAAATATAAGCTGCGCCGGGGAAATATAAGCTGCGCCGACCCTCTACCGCGCCCGCATCGTATTGCGGATCGACCCGATTTTTTCGATCGTTACCTCGCAGACATCGCCGTCCTTGAGCCACACCGGCGGCTTCATCCCGAGTGCGACGCCGGGCGGCGTACCCGTGGCGATCAGATCCCCCGGCAGCAGCGTGATGGTGCGTGACAGGAACGCGATCAGTTCTGCCACGCCAAACACCATGTTCGACGTATTCGATTGCTGACGCTGTTCGCCATTCACCGCGAGTCCGATATCGAGGACCTGCGGATCGGGAATTTCGTCCGCCGTAACGATGCCGGGTCCGTAGGGACAGAACTTGTCGAGGGCCTTGCCTGCGTCCCACTGTCCAGGCGGCTTGAGCTGCAGGTCCCGCGCCGAAACATCGTTGACCACGGTATAGCCGTAAACATGCGACAGCGCGTCCGCTTCCGAGACCCGGCTGGCGGGCGCGCCGATGACGACGCCCAGTTCGGCCTCGTAATCCATGTCGTTGCAGCATTCCGTGTACCAGGGAATGTCCTCGAACGGGCCGGCCACCGAAGTCGAATACTTGCTGAACATGACCGGCTCGGTCGGAACCGGCATGCCCGATTCATGACAATGGTCGATATAGTTCAGCCCGATGCAGATGATCTTGGACGGCCACTGGATCGGCGCGGCGAGCTCGACGTCATCAAGCGCATGATCCGGAGCGTTCCACGCTTCGACCGCCCGATCGATATCGCCCCTGAGCGACTCGCCGCCGCGGACGATGTCGAGCAGGTCGCCCTCCGGCCCGCCAGGCAATCCGGCCGCCGACAGGTCGAGTACGCGCCCGTCTCTGAGCGCGCCGGGCCGGCGCTTGCCGCCGGCAAAAAAACTGACGAGGTTCGTCATGCTGTGCCCCTTCCTTCAGTATACTTGTTCCTGGCGGCAGAGTTACCGCGTCATGCGCGGCTCGTCCACTGCACCGGATACAGGATCTGAGGCCCGCCAGGATTTTTCATTCCTGTGAGCGTGATCACAGACTTTGCCGGAAACCTTCTATAAAAGGTATTTTGGGGAGTTCGTTCAATTGCGCGCACGGGTCAGGGGGGGCCGATCCGGCGATCAGTTTGATCTTGCGCGAAGACCGAAGGCCAATATGGTGCAAAAGGGAACGGACACTGCCATGGCAGAAAGCGAAACAGCGTGAGCGAAGACGGCGACTTCTTGGTGCGGTTCTGGGGCGTTCGCGGCTCGATCGCCACCGCCGGACCCGAAACGGTTCGTTATGGCGGCAATACATCCTGCGTCGAAATGCGGTGCGGCGACCGCCTGCTGGTTTTCGATTCGGGAACGGGCGCGCGCAAGCTGGGCCAGTCGCTCATGAGCGAACAGTGGGATTTCGATCATTTCTTTTCGCATACCCATTTCGATCACATCGCCGGGCTTCCGTTCTTTTCGCCCGCCTACCGTCCCGACAACCGGATCCGGATCCGCGCCGGACACCTGACGGCGCCGGATACGATGGAGAACGCGCTAAGGCTCGCCATGTCGGCGCCGATGTTTCCTGTGCCGTTCGACATATTCCAGGCAGAGATTTCGTTTGAAGATTTCACGGCGGGCGACACGCTCGACCTTGGCGACGGCATCACGGTACGGACCGCACCGCTCAACCACCCGAACGAAGCGACGGGTTACCGGGTCGAATACGGAAACAGGTCGATCTGCTATCTGACCGATACGGAACATGTTCCGGATTCGCCGGACGCGAACCTGCTCACCCTCATGGATGGCGCCGACATCGCCATTTACGACACGACCTATACGGACGAGGAGTTTCCAAACTATATCGGCTGGGGCCATTCGACCTGGCAGGAAGGGCTGCGCCTCGCCGAGGTGGCCGGCGTCAAAACCTTCGTCCTGTTCCACCATGACCCCAACCGCACCGACGATGCGCTGGACAACATCGCCAAAGAAGCGAAATCCGTCTTTTCAGGCGCCGTGGTCGCGCGGGAAGGCGATACGCTACGGCCATGAACCGGCCTGCAAGCGCGGGGACAGGGAACGCGTCGCGCGACATTGACAGTCCACAACTCCCGGCAAGAGTCCGCAACGCCATTCTGGACCAGCAGGACGCCAGCGAACGGCTGATCTGCTGGGTGCAGCTCGCTGTCGTCGCCCTGTTCGGCACGCTTTATTTTACAGCGCCCCAGGCGGCGCCCGAATACGCAGAGTTTGCGATGGTCCCGATCGCGCTCGGCCTTTATTTCGCCTTTACGCTGGCTCGGCTTGCCGCCATCTATCGCGGCCGACCGAAAGACTGGCTTCTGTATCTGTCGGTCATCGCCGACATGGCGCTCCTGTTCGGGCTGATCTGGAGCTTTCACATCCAGTACATGCAGCCTCCCGCCTTCTATCTCAAGGCGCCGACCCTCCTTTATGTCTTTATCTTTATCGCCCTCCGGGCCCTACGGTTCGAGGCGCGTTTCGTAATCTTCGCCGGCGTGGTCGCAGCAATCGGCTGGTCGATACTGGCCTATTATTCCGTGGCCGATGAGAACGGGATGAAGATGATCACAAGGGATTACGTTCTCTATCTGACGTCCAACCATGTTCTGATCGGGGCGGAGATCGACAAGATCGTCTCCATCCTGACCGTGACCGCAATCATCGCAGTCGCCATCGGACGGGCGCGCCGGCTTCTGATCCGGGCCATCGCCGAACAGGCGGCGGCAAGCGACCTGGCGCGCTTCTTTTCACCGGAAGTCGCTGAACAGATCACTACGTCGGAGACCCAGCTGAATGTCGGTGAGGGCGAAGCGCGCGATGCGACCATCCTGTTCTGCGATGTGCGGGGATTCACCGTATACGCCCATGCCGTGACGCCGTCCGAACTGATGGCGGCGCTGGCGGATCGGGATACCTTCGTCATGGCCGGGACTCAGGGATATGCTCCACCGACCGAACCGGAGACCCGGCCGGGCAGAGCCGTCGAGGGTATCGACGACCCCGTCAACCTGGTAGTCATGGCCGCCTGACTCCGTCGTCTCCATCGTTACGTCGGGACAAGACCCGCATTCCCGGCAGCCATCCACAGGATGCGGAGCGCCATCAAGGTCAGGATGATCTGAAAGAACCGGCGGAAAGAGCGTTCCGGCATTCTCTTCAGGATCCTGCTTCCGATGACATTTCCGACAGCCGACGTCGCCAGCATTGCCGCCATCAGTGGCAGATAGGGCACGAGCGCCGCCCCGAGCAACCCGAACGCGATCAGCTTGGTCAGATGGAAGATTCCCATCGCAGCAGAGAACGTCGCTACGACATTCTGTCTGCGGTCGAACGCAGCGGCGACGAACGGAGCGACCAGGGCGCCGGTCGCGCTGACAAAGATGCCGACGAAGGAGGCGGCGAACCCGACAACGCCGAAACGCCCACCGAGCGACCCTGCATTGGCGATCTTCGGCATCCAGACGAAGACGATGATGCTGAAGCCGAGAATCAGCTGCAGGGTCACCGTCGGCAGGCCGACGAATATCTTTCCACCGGCGGCGGCTCCCAGGGTCGAGCCGATCAGGAACGGCAGCAGGGCGGACCGGGCCACGTCGCGCCACAAAACGGCGATACGGGTGACGTTGTCGCCCAGCATGGCGACGGTGACGGTATGGAGCGGTATCAGGATCTGCGGCGGAAACACCAGCGCCATGGTGTCGAGCAACAGCAGGCCGCCGGCCGCGCCCGTCACCGTCGCGATAAAGGATGTCACCATCGATGCGGCCGCCAGACCGGAGAAGATGGCGACGCTTACGTCGGGAACGCCGAGGAAACCGGTTTCCATTTGTAGCCGATCGCAACGGATCAGCTATACGGGTCGGCCGCGTCTCGCACGCCGTCGCCAAGGAAGTTGAAGGCGAGCACGACGATGACCACCGGCAGGACCGGCAGCATCAGCCATGGGTAGAGCACCACGACGTTCATGTTCTGCGCTTCGGACAGCAACACGCCCCAGCTTGTGATGGGCGGCCGCAAGCCGAGACCGAGGAAAGAAAGGGCTGTTTCGCCGAGGATCATGCCCGGTACCGAAAGGGTCGCCGACGCTATCAGATGACTCATGAAGGAGGGCAGCATGTGCCGCGCGATGATGCGTTTGGGTTTCGCGCCCATCAGCACCGCGGCGGTGACGAAATCCTCCTCCCGGATCGCCAGCAGCTTGGAGCGGACGGCGCGGGCCAAGCCCGTCCAGTCAAGCAATCCGAGAATGATCGTGATGCCGAAATAGATGAGGATGGGACTCCAGGTGACTGGCAGCGCCGCCGACAGCGCCATCCAAAGCGGCAGCTCTGGGAACGAGCGGATCACCTCGATCGAGCGCTGGGTCAGATTGTCGACCCAGCCGCCGTAATAGCCGGCAAGCCCGCCGATCACCATACCGAACACGAAGCTGATCATGATGCCGAACAGTCCGACTGTCAGCGATATCCGCGCGCCATAGATGATGCGCGACAGCATGTCGCGGCCCAGCCGGTCAGTGCCGAACAGGAACAGGGTTCCGCCTTCGGCGGGGCAGAACAGATGGAAACTGGCGTCGAACAGGCCCCAGAATTCGTACCGGTCTCCGCTGCAGAAGAACCGGATCGGCTGAACCTTTTCGGGGTTCGGCGTGTATTCCCGCTTCAGGTTCTTCATATTGAGTCGGTAATCGTAGCCGTACACGAACGGCCCGACGAACCTGCCTTCATGGAAAAGATGCACGCTCTGGGGCGGTGCGTAGATATGGTCGGTATTGCGGGTATGCAGGTTGTAGGGAGAGATGACTTCCGAGACCAGAACCGACAGGTACATCAGCAGCAGTACGATCCCGGATGCCACTGCGATACGATGCTGACGCAACCGAAGCCACATCATCCGCCATTGCGACGACAAATACAGCTTTTCCTGTTCGGGCGTCAGCTCCTGAGCGGTTTCCGCCTCAAACGGTTCGGGCGACACCCAGTGAACGAGACGCCCGTCCTCATCGCGCAACGGCATCGTCATCGCGCGCCTCCCTCGAAACGAATGCGCGGGTCGAGCACCGCCAGCGCCAAGTCGGACAGGAAGACGCCGACAACGGTAAGCCCCGCCAGGAACATCAGGAAGGAACCGGCCAGATACATGTCCTGGCTGCGCAGCGCATCGAGCAGCATCGGTCCGGTAGTGGGAAGCGACAGCACGACAGAGACGATCGCCGCACCGCTGACCACCTGCGGAAGCAGGTTGCCGATATCGGCAATGAACGGATTGAGCGCGACACGCAGCGGATACTTGAGCAGGAGCCGGGTCAGCGGCATGCCCTTGGCGCGGGCCGTGACGACATATTGCTTTTTCAGCTCGTCGAGCAGGTTGGCGCGCAGTCGCCGTATCATGCCCGCAGTGCCGGACGTGCCGATTACGACAACCGGTACCCAGAGATGTTCGAGGATGGAGACGAACTTCGCCCAGCTCCATCCCTGCTCGATAAATTCAGGATCCATCAACCCGCCGAACGAGGTACCGAACCAGGTATTGGCGACGTAGAGGAGCACCAGCGCCAGCAGAAAATTCGGCGTCGCCAGACCGAGGAACCCGATGAAGGTCAGGCTGTAATCGCCCCAGCTGTACTGATGCGTCGCCGAGTAGACGCCGATCGGGAACGACATCGCCCAGGTAAAGATGATGGTCGTGAAGGAGACGATGAAGGTGAGCCACAGGCGGTCGCCCACCACATCCGAGACCGGCAGGTTATATTCGAACGAAAACCCGAAATCGCCCTGCAGCATACCGGCGACCCAGATGAAATACTGCTCCCAGAGGGGCTTGTCGAAACCGTACTGTTCGCGCAGAAACGCAATCTTGGCCTCACTGACCGATTCGCCCTGGGCCTGCAGCTCTGCGACATAGGACGACAGATAATCGCCCGGCGGCAGCTGGATGATCACGAACACGATTGCGCTGATCGCGATCATCGTCGGGATCATGATAAGGAGCCGGTGGATCAGATAGCCGAACATTGTCGCTGCCTATTTCTTCCTTTTTCCCTTCCGCCTCATCGCCTGGGCCTCTTCGCCCTCGAACCAGAAACCGTCAGGATGGTACAGACCGAAATGCGCGCCGGGATTCCAGTTATAGACGCCTTTTTCCGGCACATTGCGCAAGCCGTTATCGACAACGACGGGCTGCGGCACGCCAGCGAGTATGCCGATGGAGAATGTCTGCTCGGCGTTGATTGACAGGATACGGCGCCAGATCTTCTCCCGCTCGTCGCTGCTTCGGGCCACGCGCCATGCCTTGTACAGGTCCAGCAGTTCCTTTGCAGCCGGTAGATCCGGCGCTTCGCCTGTCTTGCCGCCGGTCTGGAAATACTGTCCCCATTTCGGCCACTGAAGCTGCTGCTGGGAGGTCGGTGCAAACTCTTCCGGGCTAATATCGGCCGACGGCAGCGCGTTCTCGACGCCGGACCAGACCGACATCAGCGTCTCGCCGGCGAAGATCCGGTTGCGGAAGACCTCGCGCTGGCTCGGGCGGGTGTAGATTTTGATCCCCGCCTTGAGCCACGAATCGTGGACCAGCTCGAGCATGTCGGCCTGTTCCGTCGATTCGCCCGCCGTTTCGATGACAAGTTCCATCGGCCGCCCATCGGGCAGGAGACGGTAGCCGCGGTCATCGCGTTTGGTCAGCCCGATTTCGTCCAGCAGGGCGTTGGCGCGTTTGAGATCGAATTTCGTCCAGCGCTTCCGGTATTCCTCACGGTATAGCGGACTCTGCGGCAGGACCGTGTTGTTGCCCTCAAGCGTCAGCCCGAAGAACGCCACCTGATTGATCTCGTAGCGGTTGGTGGCGAGCGACAGGGCGCGCCGGAAGCGGACATCGCGGAATAATTTTCGCCAGACCGGATCGTTGGCGTTGAGGTTGGGGAACAGGGCGAGATGCGCGCCTTTGGCCGTGCTCCACAGGCGGACCTTGTAGCCGTTCCGTTCTTCGCCCCGCTTGAGGAATGTATAATCGCTGAAATTGATGTAACGGGCCTGCAGGTCCGATTCTCCCGAACCGGTCTTGCCCGGGATGATCGATGACCCGGCGATGTTGAGGACCACCCGGTCGATATAGGGCAACTGGCGACCGGCCTCGTCGACGCGATGGAAATACGGATTGCGGCGAAACACAAAACGCTGGGCGGGCGGGGTGGTTGTCGTGACCCAGGGCTGCAATGTCGGCATTTCCGGGTTGTCGTTCTTGTACTGGTTATCCTGAAAATTATGCAGCGCCGCCCAGTTCCGGCGCTTCCGGGCCTTCGCGATCCCGGCCAGCTTTCCGGGGTCGGCGTATTTGGCGTGGAACTGCTTCAGGTAATGGGCGGGCCGGTAAAGATAGAGCGACCGCGGTCGGGCCAGGGCCGGGAGGAAATCCGGGTTGGGCTTCGACCAGCTATAGCGGATCGTCCTCTCGTCGATGATCTCGACCTGGGGCAATTCGCCGTCGACCTTCATTTCGCGGGGAGGGCCGAGCGGGGCGAGTTCCTTGTTGTTTGCGACGTCTTCCCAGAAATACCGGAAATCTTCGGTTGTGAACGGTTGACCATCGGACCATTTGTGGCCAGGCCGCAGATAGAGGGTGTAACGCCGGTTTTCCTCGACTTCATATCGTTCGAGGATGTCCGGTTTGAAATTGTAATCGGGCCTGTAGCCGATCAGACGCGCATATCCATAGACGACCATCATGCGGACGTCTTTGGGGCGCGCCATCAGGAGCGATAACTCGCCGCCGTGCCGGCCTGCTGTCCAGCCCGCGTACGGCGCCGTTACGACAAGCGGGTTTTGGGGCAATCGCTGAACGACGGCGGGCAGCTTTCCTTCGTCGACCTGTTTGGAGAGGCCAGGCGTTTCCACGGGTTCGACGGCGATTGCCGATGCGCAACAAAGGGCGGCAGCGATGCCGGCGAGAACAGCGAACGGGCTTCTCATGCGACGAGCGCCTCCCGCGTGGCTGAGACATCGGCGCGCACATAATGTCCGTCTCCGACATGGATGAGTCCAACGGTAACGTCGGAGCCGGCGTCGACCTGCGTAAAGGGTGCCGGCCAGTCATTGGGGTTCGAAGCACGGCCTTCCATCAGCGCGTCGAGATCGAGCCGGTCGTCGGGATCGGGTTTCGGAACGGCTGCCAGCAGCGCCTGCGTGTAAGGATGAAGGGGCTGGCGGAACAGCGCGGCGCGTGGGGCAATTTCGACGAGTCTGCCGGCGCACATCACAGCGATGACATCAGCGATGTAATCGACGACGGCGAGGTTGTGCGAAACGAAAATGTAGCTGAGACCGAGTTCGTCCCGCAGGTCCTTCAATAGGTTCAGGATCTGGGCCTGAACCGAAACGTCGAGCGCGGAGACAGGTTCGTCGCAAAGCAGCAGGTCGGGTTTGAGCGCGAGCGCGCGGGCTATACCGATGCGCTGCCGCTGTCCTCCGGAAAAGCTGTGGGGGTAACGGTTGAGGAATCTCGGATCGAGGCCGACGAGGGCAAGAAGCTCCTGCACCATTTCGGTGCGCCATGCGGCGTCTCCGATTCCATGTATGACGAGCGGTTCGGAGATGATGTCATAGATCGTCATGCGCGGATTGAGCGAGCTGAACGGATCCTGAAAAATCATCTGGATACGTTGCCGGCATTCCAGCAGTTCGTCGCCGGCGCAATGGACCAGATTCCGGACTGTGCCGCGGTCGTTATAGAGGATGTCGCCGGCATCGGCGTCGAGCGCCCGCATGATCAGCTTGCTGACGGTCGTCTTTCCGCTGCCGCTTTCGCCGACAATGCCGAGACAGGTACCGCGCGCGACATCGAATCCGATATCGTCGACGGCGAGGATGGTCCGGTTTTCGCCGCCGAACAGCCCGCCCTTGCGCAGGGTGAACCGCTTGGTCAGGCCCCTGACCTGGAGGATTGGCGGTTCGTCTTCCCCCTGGTCAGGCCAGGGTTCCTTTTCGGCCAGGAGGTGACCGGTCGTATGATTGATTTCCCGCAGCGGCTGCAACCGTTCGCCCGGCTCCATGTCGAATCGGGGCACGGCGCGCAGCAGCGCTTTAAGATAGTCGTGGCGCGGATCCCGGAAGATGTCGTTAAGCGTACCCTGTTCAAGGACGCGGCCGTGATACATCACGACGATTTCGTCGGCGACATTGGCGACGACGCCGAGATCGTGCGTGATCATCAGCACCGACATGCCCAGCTCCTGCTGGAGGTCCTTGATCAGCGCAAGAATCTGCGCCTGGATCGTAACATCGAGGGCCGTTGTGGGTTCGTCGGCAATCAGCAAACCGGGACGGCAGACGAGCGCCATTGCGATCATGGCGCGCTGGCGCAGCCCGCCGGACAGTTCGAACGGATAGGTCCTGAGCGCGCGCGCAGGGTCGGGGAAGCCGACCAGCCGGAGCATCTCCTGGGTGAGTTCGCGCCCTTCCTGGGGCGTGACGTCGCGGTGAAGCTCCAGCGCCTCGCCGACCTGGTCCCCGATCGTATGCATCGCCGAGAGCGACGTCATCGGTTCCTGGAAGATAATGGAAATTCTTCCGCCGCGGACCGCCCGCAATTCCGGCGCGCCCTCAGGAAACGCTGTCAGGTCGGTCTCTGCCCCGGCCTTGCGCGGATCGCGAAAAACAATCCGGCCGCCGGTGATCGTCGCGGTGGCGGGCAGGATGCGCATGATCGACTGCGAGACGACGGATTTCCCGGACCCCGATTCACCGACCAGGGCGACGGTGCGGTTTGCGGGGATGGAGAAAGAAACCCCCCTGACAGCCTGCACAGTGGCGGCATGCAGCCGGAATTCGACCTGCAGATCGTCGACAGTCAGCAGATCGCTCATTCGCCTCCACCCTTTACGTACGGGGTCACCACTTTAATTCCCATCGATGTCAGATTTGCGACGGTTGCGTCGGAAAGAACGATTCCGTTCTCCTTCGCCGCGCTTACCGCCGTTTGCACGATGCGGTCGAAACCCTCCATGGTCGATTCGATCCGCAATCGGGAGTTCCTGTCTTCCAGAGTAAGTTGCATCCAGCCCTGTTTTCGGTCTCGTTTGACCGTATAGTACCGCAAGTCGAGGCGATGTAACGCCTTCCAGGGTAAATTAACGGCTTTTATTCCGGAAAGTGTGATTTCCGTCGGATTGCAGGCAACCACCAGCCGGGCGCGCAAGCACGTCACGCACCCATAGGCCAGGAAAAGAGCGGCGAGCAGGCCAAGCAGGATGCCGACCCATTTGCCAGGCGACATCGAAAGCAGCGGGCCCACGGTCAGCGCAACGCCGAGCGCCGCCCGGAACATGTCCCGGCGGATGATGGCGCGTGGGTAACGATGCTCGCTCACACCCAGCCTCAATGGCCCTGTGAACCAGCCTGTCCGGCCATCTCACCGAGAATGCGCGCGGATTCGACGGCGCCATCGGTTCGGATCGCACTCGCATCGGGACGGGGGGCGTCCATAGCGGCCTCCACTGCGTCGGCGAGCGCCGCCGCAGACAGATCCTCCTCCCAGACCACCTGGTGCGGACCGTCTGCCGACAGCAGCCTCGCCCGTTCGGTCTGCTCTGTTTCCTTGCCGCCGGCATAGGGTGCGATGACCGCGCGGCACCGCGCCGCCAGCACATCCATCACGGTGTTGTAACCGCCCTGCGATATCGACAGCGCGCAGTTGGCGAGCAGCGCGGTGAAATCCGGCCTCGCCCGTTCGAGTACCACCTCGCCGTCAGCGTCGGCTGCAAGCGCCGCCAGCCGGTCGAAACCGTCTTCCGGCAGGGAAGGCCCGGCCAGAAGCCGCCACGTCCGGTCCGCAAGCCGGGTCTGAGGGCGCGCGGCGATGGCGGCGGTCAGCAGCGGTTCGCTCAGCGCGCCGCCGCCGGCGGACACGATCACCTCGTCCCGCCCGAGCCCGCTGGCTGCAGCGCCGGAAGGCGGTGGATCGACGACATAGCCGGTATAGCGCAGCCTGTCGGCGATCTCATGCGCCAGCGGAAAAGTCCGCTCGAACGGCACCAGCGAAGGATCGCCATGAATCAGGACCAGGTCGAAATGCCGTTTAACCATTTCGACCATCTCAGGACCGCGTTCTTTCTTGCTGGGCTCAACCAGAATGTCGCGCACCGAAGACACGATCGATGCCGATGGCAGCTGCGACCGGGCGTACTCGATCATCGGGACGATCTCGCCGCGCAGATGCCTTCTGCCGAAGGGAAACAGTTCGGTAAGAACGACATGCGGACGAACCCGTTTCACGGTTTCCAGCAGCAGGGCCATGCGGTCCTCGCGCAGCGAATCGTCGACGGGATTGTCGTCGTCGTCGAGCATGACCTCGAAATGTTCGTCCTTCGAGCGCATCGGCGGCAGCTGCACGAATTCGCTTTTGCCGATATCGAGACCCGGTACGTCCTTGCCGCCGGAGACGATCGTCACGGACAGCCCTTCCGCTTCCATCGCCCGCGCGAGCGTCGCCGCGCGTTTCAGATGGCCAATGCCCAGCAGATGCTGGACATAGAAAAGGATGCGCGACGACGTCATTCAGCGCCCTGGCTGGAGGACAGCAGGGAAATATTAAGGCGCTCGATGGATACGGTGCCGTCGCTTTCGACCGCGAACAGGTGGACGGCGTCCCAGTCCATCTTATCGGGCAACGGGTTAACCATGTCCCAGCCGGTCGCCAGAGAGATCGCGGCACGGATGATGCCCTGGTGGGCGACCGCGCCCATGGGCCGGCCCGACCGGCCGACCGACGCTGCCCAGCCGGCAAACCGCTCACGAACTTCGCGCGGCGACTCACCGCCATGCGGACGAAGATCGATCCCCCTGCCGGCGCGCCGCTTGAATTCGGCGCCGTACTTTTCCTTGAGTTCGGTATGGGTGCATCCTTCCCACTCGCCCCAGTGCATTTCGATCAGCGCCGGCTCGGGCGCGGGGTCCAGCCCCAGCAGGCGGGCGGTTTCCTGGGCCCGGGACAGCGGGCTCGCCACCCAGTCGAAGGCATGAAGGTCGTCCGGCAGACGCCAAGTCCGGACACGCGCGCGCCCCTCATCGCTCAACGGCTTGTCGGCCTGACCCTGCAGGCGCTTCTGCGCGTTCCATTCGGTCGGACCATGTCGGACGAGCGCAATCCGGCTCATGCTGCCTCTCTCCTCGTAACGGAATTCAGAATGTCGTCGAGCCGCGCTGCGGCGGCGCCGATGGTGTGGTCGCGGGCAATTTTCGCCGAGGCGCGGCGGCCCATCGCCTGTCTGCGGGCCTCATCGTCCACCAGGGCCACGATAGCTGCGGCAAAGGCCGACACATCGCCTTCCGGCGTCAACAGACCCGTGAGCCCGGGCTCAACAATCGACGAGACGCCGCCGCTCTCGCCGGCGATAACGGGCAGGCCCGCGGCCTGCGCTTCGAGCATCGCCATGCCGTAGGCCTCCTTGACGGCCGGCCAGAGAAATAAATCTCCGCCTGCCAGCAACGCCGGCATGTCGTCAGGCTGGCGTGCGCCCAGAAACCGGACGTAAGCGCCCAGCGGCGCAAAGTCCCTTTCGATATCCCGTCGCGCCTCACCATCGCCGATGACCGCGAGATCGACCGCGCCGCCTCCGGCCCGGGCTTCCATCAGCGCGGCGGCGAGAACGCGATAGGATTCGCGCTTGTCGCCGCGCCGCATCATCGCCACCGTCAAGGCGACAGGGTGATCGCCATCGAAACCTGTTGTTCTCAGCAGTTCTGCCCGTGACTGCGCCCGAACCCGGTCGAACGGTTCGTGCTCGAGAAAGGGCGGCAAGGGCCGCAGCCGAACCGGATCGTCGAGCAGCGGCAGGACACAGGCGCCGTCCAGAGGATTGATCGTACAGATTGCGGCGGCCTGGCGGATGGCGGATTCGGCGTCTGCATGGCTTTGCGCCCAGGGCCCGGCAGCGCGCTTCGGCGCGTGCGAGGCTTCGGCGACAATATAGGGGATACCGAGAGCGGCGGATACGGCGGGACCGATCCAGTCCGGCGCCTTGTAATAAAGGTGGTAGGTGAACCAGAGGTCGGGCCGCGCTCCGCTCTCCAGAAAACGTTCCGCCTCCTGTTGCGCCGCGGCGCGAAGCGCCGCGTGCCGGTCGGGGTCGGATGACCAGCTGCGCAGCCGGCTGGCGAGCGATACATCATGTCCGGCGCGCGTCAGCGCATCGATCAGGAGCCGGGCCATGCGGCGGTCGCCCGAAGGCGTAGCCGCATCGGGGGGTTTCATTGGCGCGTAGAAGGCGATCCGCATCAGCCCGCCGCCGATAGCTGTTCCGGGACACCATCCGATGCTTCCGTCCGGTCGATCAGCCCTTCTGACGCAAACATGGCCGCCAGTTCGTCGATACCCTTCCGGTGATCGAAGCACCGTTCGACAATGGCGCGTCCGGCATTACCCTGCGCGCGTCGCGCCGCAGGATCGGCGATCGCTTCAGCCAGCGCCCGGGCCAGCGCGTCGGGATCGTCAGGCGGAACAAGCGTCCCGTTCACACCGTCCTCAATAAGTTCCGGCACCGCGGCGGCGCGCGATGCGACGCATGCGAGACCCTGGCTCTGCGCCTCGACCAGGACGTTCGGCAACCCGTCGCGGTCGCCGTTGGCGGCGACGCGATTGGCGAGTGCGAACAGGTCGGCTTCGCGGTAAGCAGCGATGACCTCTTCCTGGCTACAGCTGCCGCGCCACTCGATCCGGCCTGCAACGCCTTTTTGCCCGGCGAGGGTCTTTAGATCGCCGATCAGTTCGCCGCCGCCGATATGCACCCAGCGCCAGTTGAAAGAGTCCGGCAGGCGGGAAAGCGCCTCGATCAGGACGTCATGTCCCTTCTTTTCGACCGCCCGTCCGACCGTCAGGATGACGACAGGATCCGCCGGATCAGAGGCGTCGCGCCCGGGTCGCCGGGGCGGCAGCGGAAACCGCGCAAGATCGATGCCGTGATAGACCAGCCGTACCTTGCCGTCGTCGGCCAGCGAGGCGAGATCGGCGCGCGCCGTCTCGGAACAGGTCACGGTCCAGAGACAGTCGGCGAGCTTCTCGCGCTTTTCCCAGGCGGGCGTGGTCCAGATATCGACAGCGTGGGCCGATGCGCTCCACGGCACGCCGCGCAGCATCGCCGCATACCGGGTGACCGACGCCGGCGTGTGCAGAAAATGAGCGTGCAGGCGGACCACATCGTTCCCGAGTTCGCGCGCCAGCACCGCGGCCTGCCCGAAGCGCCTGACCCGGTTAGGCGTCGGATCGCGGCGCAGGTCGGACAGAAACTGCGATCTGGCCTCCCGCCAGCCCGGCAGGGATCGCGCCGCGCGAAGCCCGGCCATCACCCGACCCGGTTCGCGCCAGAGATATTCCGGCAGGTAGGAAACCGGTGCGGCGATTTCCCGATGGATCGGGTGAACCATCCTGTCGGTGGGATGGCGCAGCGATACGATGCGAATGTCGAGTCCTTCCCGTTCCAGCGCATGGATTTCCTGCGCGATGAATGTCTCGGAAAGGCGTGGATATCCCTTGAGAACGAACGCGACGGCACGCGCCATGGCGATTACCCGGCGTCTTCGACCAGCGAAACCGTCCGGCGGGGCCCACCCTGCAGCATTCGGTCCGCCAGCCGGTTTACGCTGTTGAGCCCGTCGAGCAGCCCAGGCACCACCACGTCGGACGGGCAGCGCTGCTGCGGCAGCTGGCGGAGAGCCGTCGCCATATCGAGAGCGTGGCGAGCGCCATCATCGGCAAGGCATTTGACCAGCCCCATCTCGTCGGCGCGGGTGGCTCGAATGAGCTGCTCACGTCGCGGCACGCTTCGCGGCACGATCAGGGCGGGCTTGTCGAACGACAGGATTTCACAGAACGTGTTGTAGCCGCCCATCGCCACAACGCCGGCCGCCTGGTCGTAAAGCGCCTCGATCCCCGGATCGAAAGTGATCGCCTCGACGTTGGGGAGACGCTGGGCGCGCTCCATCAGGGCACCCTGCAGGTCGTTCGGCATGAAAGGTCCTGTCACGATCAGCGCCGGCAAGGGAAGGTCGCGGACGGACTCGTAGGCGCGCAGCACCCAGTCGACAAGCGCGTGCCCGTCGCCGCCGCCGCCCGCGGTCACGAGAATGTAGGGCTTGTTGGACTGGTGATCGGCGATGGAAGCGCGCGATTTGGCCGGAATTTCGCGCGGCAGATATCCGGTATAAACGATCTTGCGATGAACCGAATCCGGCAGATCGAGTTTCTCCAGCGGCTTGCAAATCTGCGGCAGACCGTACACCCAGATTTCGTCATAAAGAGAGGTCAGCGACGGCGCGGCGTTCTTGCGCGCCCATTCTCGCGCCAGCGCCGCAGGATCGTCCATCACGTCGCGCAGACCGAGGACCAGGGGCACCCCCTTGGCATGCAGCATCTCCAGCGTGTCCGTCACCTCGCCGCGAAGCCCGAGCGGCTCCTTGTCGACGATAAACAGGTCGGGCGCAAAACTTTCCGCTGTATGGTGAATGATGCTGGCGCGGAGCGCGAGCGTGTCCTCGACATCCATATGCAGGCTTAGCGACGTGTAATCGCCGTTGCGCAGCTTGATGACGCCGGGGATGCGAACGAAATCGACCCGGGTCCGAAAATCGAAGCTTCCGATGATAGGCGAACCGGACAGGATCAGGACCGACATGTCCTCATGCGCCTCGACCAGGGCGTGCGCTATCGCGCGGCACCGGCGCAGATGTCCGAGCCCAAAACTGTCATGGCTATAAATAAGGACCCGCTTTGACATTCGGAATTCTGACCCCGCCGACACCGAGTTTGCCATGCATTTTCGATGCAGGCGGCGCCACTATGGCATATTGGCCCGAAGGGTCAATCGCGGCGCGCCGATTGCGGCGGCGGGTATGCTGGCGTAAGAATACTGCCGAAACGGAGGTAGGTTCGCGTGGAAAAGAGTATCTACGCCTATATTTTGCGCCATTCGATGCGCCAGCAGGTGGTCATCACGCTGATCGCCGCCGGGTCGCTTCCGTTTCTCTACGCCTTCTACGAATTGCCGAAGCGCATCATTAATGAGGCGATTCAAAGCAAGAACATCACCTATCCGACCGAGTTTCTCTGGACGGAATTCGACCAGATCACCTACCTGTTTACGTTGTGCGGCATGTTTCTGGCGCTGGTGCTGATCAACCAGTGCTTCAAATACGCCATCAATGTTTACAAGGGGCTGACCGGCGAACGCATGCTGCGTCGCCTGCGCTACGACCTGTATGCGCGGGTCCTGCGGTTTCCGCAGCCGACCTTCCGCAAAATGTCGAGCGGCGAGATCTCGCAGATGGTCAATGCGGAGGTCGAACCGCTGGGCGGGTTTATCGGCGACGCCTTTTCGACGCCGGCCTTTCAGGGCGGCACGCTGCTGGTCATTTTCGGGTTCGTGGTGTGGCAGGACGTGTGGCTCGCCGCCGCCGCGATCATGTTCTACCCGGTGCAGTTCTACGTCATCCCGAAGCTGCAGCGTCGCGTCAACCTGCTTGCCAAGCATCGCGTGCAGCTTGTTCGCGGCCTGTCTCAGAACATAACCGAGACGGTCGCCGGCGTGCAGGAGATCCACGCCAGCAACGCCGCGAGGTTCGAGCTCGCAGGCATTTCGAGGCGCCTCGGCGACATCTTCGAGACGCGCTTCAAGATTTTCCTGTGGAAGTTCATCATCAAGTTCATCAACAACACGGTCAACCATCTGGGACCGTTCTTCTTTTATTCGGTCGGCGGGTATTTCGTGATCGAGGGCCGGCTGGAACTCGGCACGCTGGTCGCCGTGATCGCCGCCAACAAGGACCTCGCCGCCCCGTGGAAGGAGCTGCTGAACTACTACCAGCGTCGCGAGGACGCGCGTATCAAATACGAACAGGTCGTCGAACAGTTCGAGCCGCTGGGCATCATGAACGAGGACGTGCAGCTCGGCGAACCCGAAGAGCTGACATCGCTCAAGGGGGCGTTCGATGGTTCCGCCGTCAAGCTGGAGGACGACACCGGCCACGCTCTGATCGAAGGGGCGAGCTTCACAACGGGAGAGAACACACATGTCGCGGTGGTCGGCGCCGGCGGCAGCGGCAAGGATCAGCTCGCGGCCCTGATGGCGCGCCTCGTGGCGCCGAGCGGCGGATCTCTGCGCATCGACAACCTCAAGATTGAGGATTTGCCGGAAGCGATCACCGGTCGCCGTATCGGCTATGTCGGTCCGTCCGCGTTCATGTTCGCCGCAACGGTGCACGACAACCTCACCTACGGCCTGAAGCACCGGCCCCTGCGCCCGGCCGAATACGACGACGAAGCCGCTGCCGCGCGCAGGAAATGGGAGACCGAAGCCGCCCGTTCCGGCAACGCGACGGACGACCCGTCTGCCGACTGGATCGATTACGAAGCCGCCGGCGTCGCAGACAACGCAGCGCTGATCCCGCGTGCCCTGGACGTGCTGACGATGGTCGATTTGGCGCCCGACATATACGAACTTGGCCTTCGCGGGACGATCGATCCAGCGGACAGTTCCGAGCTTGCCGACCGGATTCTGCTGGCCCGCACCGCGTTCCGGGAGCGGCTCGCCGCCCAGGATTTGGGCGATCTGGTCGAAGTTTTCGGCAAGGAGAAATTCAACGATAACGCAACGGTGGGCGAGAACCTGCTGTTCGGTCAGCCGGTCGGCGATACCTTCAATCTGGAACGGCTCGCGGGACACCCGTACGTTCTCGAAATTCTCGATATCGCCGGGCTGACCGACGACATGCTCGACGCCGGCCAGCACGTCGCATCGACCATGGTCGAGCTGTTCGCCGACCTGCCGCCGGGCCATGAATTCTTCGAACGCTACGCCTTTATCAGCCATGAGGACCTGCCGGTCTATCAGGCGCTGCTGGCCCGGCTGGGCCGCGAAGGCAAGGAGGCGCTCAAGACGGAAGAGCGCACCATCCTGCTGTCGTTGCCGTTCCGCGTCATCCCGGCCCGGCACCGGCTCGACGTCGTCACCGACACGTTCAGGGAGCGCCTGCTCAAGGCGCGTCAGAGATTTGCCGATAACCTGCCGCCGAACCTGCAGGGGGCGGTCGAACATTTCGATGAGAACCGGTACACCGCGGCCGCATCGCTTCAGGACAACATCCTGTTCGGCAAGCTGGCCTACGGCCATGCCCGCGGCGCGGAACGGGTCGGTGCAGTGATCGCGGAAGTCGTCGATGAGCTGGAGCTGCGCAAGGCGGTGATGGCGGTCGGGCTCGACCACCATGTCGGCATCGGCGGCGGCCGGCTGTCCTCAATCCAGCGCCAGAAACTCGGCATTGCGCGCGCCATCCTCAAACAGCCGGACATACTCATCCTCAACGAAGCGACGGCGGTGATCGACGGCGCCAGCCAGACGCGGATCATGAACGCGCTGCTGGAGGAGTTCGAGGGACGGACTGTCATCTGGATCCTGCATCGCGCGAGCCTTGCGGACCGGTTCGACCGGGTGATCGTGATGCAGGGCGGGCATGTTATCGAACAGGGAACCTTCGAAGAGGTTTCCGAGAACGCCGTCATGCAGGAACTGGTCCAGGCGGAATAGAGACGAGGTGGCATCGTGAGCCTGAACGAAGAAGTCGAAATCCTGCGGAACATTCCGCTGTTCGCGAAGATCGATCCCCCGAAGCTGAAGCTGCTCGCCTTCGCCAGCGAGCGGATGTTTTTCGGCGAGGGACAGGAGCTGTTCCATCAGGGCGATCACGGCGACACCGCCTATATCATCATTCAAGGCGCGGCAGACGTTCTCATCGACACGCCGACCGGCCCGATCAACGTCGCCCGGATCGGCAAGAACGACATCGTGGGCGAGATCGCTATCCTCTGCGACGTGCCGCGGACGGCGACGGTTCAGGCTGTCGAAAAGCTGACCACCCTCGCAATATCCAAGGATCTTTTTTTCCAGATGATCCGCGAATATCCGCAGATGGCGATTGAGATCATGCGCGAGCTGGCCCACCGGCTGGAGAACGCCAACAAGCTTCTGCGCGAAGCAAAGGCGGGCTAGGAAAGGCCCATGTCTGGCGGCTCCTGTTTCGGAAACCACGTGGCGTGCTGACGCTCTATCACGGTGTGACGTCGACCTGTTCCAAGCGGGTCCGCATCGCGCTGGCGGAGAAGAAGGCCGACTGGGAGAGCGTACATCTAGACCTGTCGAAGCGCGAAAATCTCGATCCCGATTACCTGAAGCTCAATCCGAACGGCGTGGTGCCGACGTTGATTCATGACGGGCTGATCCTGATCGAATCGAACGCCATCATCGAATATCTCGACGAAATTTTCCCTGACCCGCCGCTTCGGCCCGCCGACGCCTACGGACGCGCCCGGATGCATGTCTGGATGGACCGGATCGAGCATGTGCTGCACCGCAACATCAACATCGTCTCCTGGATTAAGCAGGGCCGCTACAAGCGGTTCGAAAATATGAGCGAGGCGGAGCTTGAGACGGTCCTGGCCAGCCAGGCGACCGAAGAGAAACGCGCGCTGCTGCGCAAGCGGCTGGAGGATGGCGTTTCGGAAGAGGACATGACCTTCGCCGAGGCCCGCGTCGCCGAAGTGCTGGATGCAATGGAAGAACAGCTTGCCGACCGGCCGTTCCTGTGCGGCGAGGGGTTTTCGCTGGCAGATATCAGCGTTGCGCCGTTTATCGAACGGTTCGAGGCCAATTACATGCCCGGCCTGACCGACTGGGAGAAACGGCCGCGAGTGGGCGACTGGTGGCAGCGCGTTCAGGCGCGCGAATCCTTCCGGACGGCTTTCGCCTTTCGGCCGCCGGAGAATTCCTAAGTCAGTTCCGTCAGGATCAGCCTTGCTGCGAGGCCGATGAAAACAGTTCCGGCCACCCGATTCAGGAACTTCCGGGCGCCGGGCGAGGATCTGAATTTTTCACCGATGGCGCCGGAAAACCAGGCGATGGCACCGAACACCAGCAGGGCCGCTACGATAAACACCATGCCGAGCACCGCGATCTGAGCAGAAACTGGCCCGCGCACGGGGTCGACGAATTGCGGCAGAAAGGCGAGAAAGAAGACACCGACCTTGGGGTTGGAGAGGTTCATGATCACGCCGCGCGCATACAGCCGGCCCGCTCCGGCGGTGACGGATCGGCAGTCTGTCGTGGGCCGGGCCGACGCTCGAAATGCCCGCCATGCCAGGAAGCAGAGATACGCGGCGCCGGCAAACTTGATGGCGGCAAACGCCGTCGCCGAGGCGGCGATCGCCGCCGCGACGCCCACGGCGACCAGTGCCGTATGGACGATCAGCCCGGTGCACAGCCCTAGCGTCACGAGCAACCCTGCGAACCGCCCGTGCAGTACGGACTGGGTCAGAACGAAAATGTTATCGGGACCGGGCGAACAGCCGAGCGCAACCTATGCTGCAAAGAAAACCCTGAGCGTCTGGGCAGAGAACGAAAACGCTTCCATGAACGGCGCAGGAGTCATTCAAACCAGGCTAGGTTCCACCCGGACAGTGCGGAGGTCAATCGAAAGAAAAGAAACGGCGCCCCCTTTCGAGGGCGCCGTGCTTTTGACTGGAGAAGGAGCCTGCGTCAGGCAGCCTTGCTCTCGATCGTCTTCGGCCTGCCGGCGGTCGCAATCTCGATGGTGCGGGGCTTGAGCGCCTCGGGGATCTCACGCTGGAGATCGATGGAGAGTAGCCCGTTCTCGAGGTCGGCGCCGACAACGCGGATGTGATCGGCGAGATGGAAGGTCCTCTCGAACGCCCGGCCGGCAATACCGCGATGCAGATATTTGCGGCCTTCATCAGGCTCCTTCTGGCGGCCGCGCACGACCAGCGTGCTTTCCTTGGCCGTGATCTCGAGGTCGTCCTGTCCGAAGCCCGCCACCGCGAGGGTGATACGGTAATTGTTTTCGTCGACGCTCTCGATGTTGTAGGGCGGATAGGAATCGCCGTGTTCAGTGCCCTGCATGGCGGCGTCAAGCATGCGCGTCATGCGGTCGAACCCAACGGTGGAACGGAAAAGGGGTGAGAAATCGAAAGTAGCCATCTGTCATATCCTCCTTCAAGCGATATCAGGCTGCGGGGCCGCCACCATGGCCGACCCCTATGGTCGTATGTCGAAGACCCGCTTCGCGGCGCCTTCGCTGTTTAATTTGGGGAGGGATTGTCGGGTTTCAAGGGGGAAGTCCGGGGATATTATTGAATAAAAACAGTTCGTTATAAATCACGCCATTGCCAGGCCTGTCCTGACGACTTTTCGCCCACGAGTTCCCGGACACGGGATGCCAGGAACAGGTCCGGGTATGATGAAATCAAACTATGGAAAGTCTTGTCGCTCAGAGATCGATATCGATCGCGACCGGCGCATGATCGGACGGTTTTTCCCAGCCGCGCGCTTCGCGCAATATCCGGTAGCCGGTGAGCGCGCTCTCCAGTGCCGGGGTCACCCAGATATGGTCGAGCCGGCGGCCCCGGTCGCTGCCCGGCCAGGTGCGGTTACGATAGCTCCACCAGGAATAGAGCTTTTCTTCCGGCGGCACGAAACGCCGCGCGACATCGATCCAGTCATGCGCCGCCATCGCGCGGGTCAGTCCTTCGACCTCGACCGGCGTATGGCTGACGACCTTGAGAAGCTGCTTGTGCGACCAGACGTCTTCCTCGCCCGGCGCGATATTCAGGTCGCCGACAAGGATGCATTTGGCCTGTTCCCTGTTTTTGAAGTACGTCTCCATCTCGTCGACGAAAGCAAGCTTGTGCGCGAACTTGTCGTTCTCGACAGGGTCGGGAATGTCGCCGCCGGCCGGCACATAGAAATTATGCAGTTCCGTACCGTCGGGCAGCGCGACCGCAACATGGCGGCAGTCTTCCTTGTCGCACCAGTTACGGGACGGCAGTTCTTCAAGGGGCACGCGCGACAGAACAGCGACGCCGTTATAGCTCTTCATCCCCCGAAAGACGACGTGATCGAACCCGAGCGCCCGGACCCCGTCCATCGGGAACAGCTCGTCAGGCACCTTGGTTTCCTGCAGGCAGATGATATCCGGCGAAAGCTCAGCGACGACTTTTTCGAGCACCGGCAGCCGCAGGCGAAGCGAATTGATGTTCCAGGTTGCAACGCGCACGGTCAGGCGACCCGGTTTTTGCCGCGCCGGAGCGCAGACGCACGGGCGGCGGCGCCGAATTCCTCGAACAGGCGTTTTGCCAGCTCATGTTCTTCGAAACGCCATTCGGCATGCCACTGAACACCGACCGTAAAATTCTTTGCGCTGGGCATATGAACTGCTTCGATGATGCCGTCCTCGGCCACCGCATCCACCTCCAGCCCCGGCGCGGGCCTGTCGATGGCCTGCCCATGCAGCGAGTTTACGATGGTCTCCGTTTCGCCGAGCAGCGAATGAAGGTAACCGCCCTCAGTCAGCCTGATCGGATGACGTAACCCGAACCGGAGTTCGATATCGTCGGTATCGCGCCGCATGCGGTGATCCATCTTGCCGTCCAGCACATGCACCCGGTAATGCAGAGATCCGCCCAGCGCGACGTTCATTTCCTGGATCCCGCGGCAGATTCCGAACACCGGGATACCGCGATCGATGCAGGCGCGGATTAAAGGCAGCACGGTCGAATCGCGCGCCGGGTCGATGAATTCGTCGTCGGGAAAAGGCGGCCCGCCGTAATGGTGCGGCTCCACATTGGCCCGTCCCCCGGTCAGCAGCAGCCCGTCAAGCGCATCGAGAAGCGAGTCGAAACAGAGCGCCTCGCCGAACGCCGGCACCATGACCGGAACGCCGCCCGCGCCCTCCATTAAAGCCTGCATGTACTTTCCGCTCACCGCATGGTGCGGCATGGGGCGATCAGCATCATGGATGAAACTTGCTGGTACGCCGATAAGCGGTTTTAGGGGAGGAGTAGCCATCGGCATCTGGCTACCATGGACGGCCGACTCCAGCAAGAGAGCGTCGCCACGCGGGTCTATTCGGTTTCGAGGGTACGTGCCCAGGGAGGCGGGTCGTAGACCAGCGATTTCAGGTCGACTTCTGCGTTGAACACCGGGCTTGTCAGCCGGACCGTCGTCCGCACGCGCTGCGGATCGACGACCGACCACCCGGCGAGCCGGAGGGGTTCCCGGTCGAACACCAGAGTCAGCGTCCCGGTCTCTCCATCGTTCGCCTCCTTCAGATGCAGCCGCCAGGACCGGTCGCGCTCGACCAGGCCGGAGACGGCGTTCCGGTCGCCGAAGTCGATCCGGTCGCGCAGCAGGACCTCTGCGGGGGTCGAAGACAGGGGCGCGCGATTTACCTCTTTCAGTTCGTGGTCGACGAAGGTGATCCACACCCCATCGGCGTAGATCTCGATGGGCGTGGGCGGCGCATAGGCGATTTTCATCCGGCCCGGCCGCACAAGGCTCAGCTCTCCTTCTGCGAAGGAGCCCTGCGAGGTGGTCTGCACGAATTTCGCGCTGAGTGTGACGATGCTGTTGAGATGGGTCTGAATGCGCGCCAGCGCGGCCCGATCGAAAGCAGGAGCGATGGGAGGCAGCGCCTGCTGAGCCCGGGCGGAAACGGGCGCGAAAACAGTGACAGAAACCGGGGCGGCCACGCCGAGCGCCAGGCAGATAACGAGAACGATACGACAGATCATTTGGAGATCATTCACCGACTCTGTGGCGGCGATATGGCAATAGCGCGGCTTTGCTCATCGCGGGCAACCGTTCGCAGTAATCCGGGGCGCCATTGGAACGGGTCAGCTTTCCGGGTCGTCGATGTCGCGGGCCAGCACTTCCCGCTTGCCGACATGGTTTGCGGCGCTGATCACGCCTTCCGCTTCCATCTGGTCGATGATTCGCGCCGCGCGATTATAACCGATCTTGAGGTGCCTCTGAATGAAGCTGGTGGACGCCTTGCGCTCGCGGCATACCACCGCGACCGCCATGTCGTAGAGCTCGTCGGCATCCTCGCCGCCGCCCTCGCCGCCGATGCCGGACAGGCCGCTGTCGTCGCCTTCGATAACCGCGTCGATATAGTCGGGCTCGCCCTGCGACTTCAGGTCGCGCACCACGCGTTCGACTTCCTCGTCAGAGACGAGCGGCCCGTGGACGCGAAGGAGCTTTCCGCCGCCCGCCATATAGAGCATGTCGCCCTGTCCAAGCAGTTGCTCGGCGCCCCCTTCGCCAAGGATCGTCCGGCTGTCGATCTTCGATGTCACCTGAAACGATATGCGGGTCGGAAAGTTGGCCTTGATGGTGCCTGTGATCACATCGACCGACGGGCGCTGGGTGGCCATGATGAGGTGAATGCCGGCGGCGCGCGCCATCTGGGCGATGCGCTGGACCGAGGCCTCGACCTCCTTGCCGGCGACGAGCATCAGGTCCGCCATCTCGTCGACGATCACCACGATATAAGGCAGCGGCGTCATGTCGAGCGGCTGGTTCTCATAGACCGGCTCTCCCGATTCCGGATCGAAACCGGTCTGGACGGTGCGGGTCATTGTTTCGCCGGCCTTGATCGCTTCCTCGATGCGCGCGTTGTAGTTGCCGATATTGCGCACGCCCAGCGTCGACATGGCGCGATAGCGGTCTTCCATCTCGCGAACGGTCCAGCGCAGCGCGACCACCGCCTTCTTGGGGTCGGTCACAACCGGGGTCAGCAGATGCGGGATGCCGTCATAGACCGACAGCTCCAGCATTTTGGGATCGACCATCACCAGCCTGCACTGTTCCGGGCTGAGCCGGTACAGAAGAGAAAGAATCATCGTGTTGATCGCGACCGATTTTCCGGAACCGGTGGTGCCGGCGATCAGCAGATGCGGCATACGGGAAAGATCTGCGATTACCGGGCCGCCGCCGATATCCTTGCCGAGCGCCAGCGACAGTTTGGACGGGGTCTTTTCGATGGTCTCGGATTCAAGCAGTTCACGCAGCGCGACGATTTCGCGGTCGGGATTGGGCAGCTCGATCCCCATCACATTGCGACCGGGAATCGTCGCGATGCGGGCGGACACGGCGCTCATCGAGCGCGCGACATCGTCAGCCAGTCCGATAATGCGCGACGATTTGATTCCCGGCGCGGGCTCGAACTCATAGAGCGTGACCACCGGGCCTGGGCGTACCTTCTGGACCACGCCCTGGACGCCGAAATCCTGCAGCACCGATTCGAGAAGGCGCGCATTTTCAGCGAGCGCTTCGTCGTCGGCATTCTCGCCCGCCAGTTCGGGCGGCGCGGGTTCCAGGAGCTCGATATCCGGCAGGCGATATTCGCCATCGGGATCGAACGCCATACTGGCCTGCCTCGCTTTTTCGGCTTTCCTGCCAGGGCGAGCGCCTTTGGGGCGCGACGCCACAAGCTGTTTCCTGTCGGTTGCATTTTTCGCCGGTTCGTCGGCGACTTGCGGTTCGGGTTCGTCGAGGGTTTCCGCCGCCGGCCCATCGAGGCGCGGCTCCTGACGGGCGGGATCCACGAGGGTCGGTTCGCGGCGCAGAGGCATTGCGACGTCGCGTCCTTTCGTGGCGACGCGCAGTGACCAGCCGCCGATTCGACGCCCGGCCTCTCCGCCGGCGATACCGGCGCGCAATCCTAAACGGGCGACGACACTGCCGGCGAACGCCCACTCCGAGCGGGAAAACCCGAGCGCGCCGATCGATGCGGCCAGTGCAATCAGGAGGGCGGCGAGCGCAACCGCATCCGTACCGAGCGGCGTCAGCGATGCGCTCCATCCGGCATTCGCGGCCAGCAGCACGTCGCCGGAGACGCCGCCATAGCCGGCTTCAATCGGCCAGTCGGGCGATGCCTCGAGACCGGCCAGCGCCATTGACCACCCGATAAAAGCAACCGGAAGCAGGCTTACCCGCAGCCAGGCCCGGCCGAGACCGCGCCGGGTCGTCACGCGCCATCCCCAGGCCGCCAGGACGATCGGGGCAAACCAGGACGCCGCGCCGACCGACTGGATCATCGCGTCTGCAAACAGGGCGCCGGTCATGCCCATCAGGTTCTGGGGAGTCGCCCCGGCAACGGCATTCAGCGACGGGTCGCCGGCATGATAGGAGCCGAGTGACAGAACGATAGCTCCGGCCGCAAGCATGAGCGCGATACCGCCGGCCTCTGTCAGCCTCCGCCGGATCATGTCCGAGGCGGCAGCAGGCAGGAGGGTCGACCTTTTCAGCTTGCGCGATGAGGTAGCCATTGTCTTCTCCCCGGATACCGGATCCTGTTCCGCGTCTAGAGCACCGAGGCCAGGCGCTTCAGGGCCTGTTCGCTCGTTTCGAGATCGTGCACCATCGCGCAGCGAATATAGCGCGAGCCGGGGCTGGTCCCTGTCGCGTCTGCGCGCGACAGATAGGCGCCCGGCATCACCCGGAGCGCCGCCTCGGTCCACAGGCGCTTCGCCGCCGCCTCGCCGTCTTCGACATCGAGCCACAGGTAGAAACCGCCTGCGGGCCGGCAATAGCCGAGCCGGTTGCCGAGGACCCGGTCCGCCAGATCGAACTTGGCGCGATAGAGCTCGCGATTGGCCTCGACATGGCTCTCGTCATCCCATAACGCCTGCGCGGTGGCCAGCAAAGGCAAAGGAGGCGGAGCGCCGCCGTAATCGCGCACCTGCTTGAACCGCGCGATCAGGTCGGGATCTCCGGCCACGAAACCGGAGCGCAGCCCGGGCACGCTCGACCGTTTCGAAAGCGAGTTCATGATAATGACATGGTCGAGCGACCCACCGAGCGCCGCGCAGGCCTCGATGCCGCCAGGCGGCGGCGCGGCGTCGTAGATCTCGCTATAGCATTCGTCGAACACGATGACGAAATCGTGGGCGCGGGCGAGCTCGACCAGCGATACCAGCCGGTCGAGCGCCGCCACGGTGCCCTGCGGATTGGCAGGCGAGCAGAAATAGGCCAGCGCGGTACGCTCCAGCGTCGCCGCGTCCAGCGCATGGTAATCGGGCAGGAAATCTGTCTCCGGGCCGGCGGGCACGAATACCGACTCGGCGCCGGACAGGGCCGCCGCACCGAGATAGACCTGATAGAACGGGTTCGGCATCAGCACCGCCGGCCGGTTCCCGTCCACCGCTTCGGGAATCGCCGTGAGCGCCATCATGAACAGCGCCTCACGCGTACCGGAAACGGGAATGATGCTGCGGTCCGCGTCGATCAAACCGGGCTCTATCCCATAGCGCCGGACCATCCAGCGGGCGACGGCGGCGCGAAATTCGGGCGTCCCCCAGACCGGCGGATATTTGCCCCACAGGTCGAAGCTGTCGTTCACCGTCCTGCGGACGATTTCGGGCGCCGGATGCTGCGGTTCGCCGAGCGACAGAAACAGAATGTCCTCACCCGCCGCGGGCTGTTCGCTGTCGAGCAATGCGCGCAGCCGGTCGAACGGATAGTCGCCGATACGGTCGAGCCGGTCGTTAAACATGGGCCAATACTGTTCTGCCGCCGCCGGGATAGACGCGGTTCTTCAACCGCGACTCACAAAAATATACGCAAGCCCATGCAATATAATGGAAACTGCCGAGGGGCCTGACCTTTGAATCTTACAGGGAAAGCGTGACTCGGCTCAAGCAGGATAACGCAGCAGACCCGCGCCCTGCGGATTTGGCCACCCGCGACACAGAGCCTTCAACTGTCGGTGGACTTTACAATCGCGATATGATCGCCATTTTGGTTCCTTATAAACTATTGGAAACATTAGTTTTAAGACAAGTGGTATAAAAATTGCTTGTATTATGGCAATCTGATCCGAACACAGGACGCCGGATAACAAAATGAAATACGGTCTGACCAGATCCGCGTTCGGCGCAATTGCCAGCCTCATGATAGGCCTTGGTACGATGCACATGGGCACCGCGCATGGCGCTGTCATCGAATTCTCGGATACCGAGTTCCAGAACGGCGACTGGTCGGGTGTCGAAGTCCGGGACACGACGCCCAACAATTCGTTCGTGTTCAACGCGGGACAGCAGCTCGCCGGCGGAAATCCGGGCGCCTACCGACGGGTCACGAACGAACTCGGCACCAACACCGCGTCCCTTATTACATCCGGACATATATTCGCCGGCGGAACGTTCGACCCAGGCGAAGACGGGCACTTTGTCTCTTTCGACATTACCCTGGATGGAATCAGCATCGGCGCAGCGGCCGGTGCGATGGCCTAAGGGCTGCTCCTGGAACAGGGCGGAAATTTTTACACGAGAAGCCTTGGGCAGGTGCTGAATGGCGGGGTGTGGCAGTCCCTGAGCGCGACAGGGATCGTCGAGAGCGACTTTTTCTCCGAGACAGGCGGAACGCTGGACCTTTCCGATTCCGGCAGCGTCATCTCGGTCGGTTTTTTCGTCGCGAATGGCACGTTCGGCACGCCGTCGATCAACGAGGGCGGCGTCGATAACTGGAATTTGAAGATCAACCTGCCTGAACCGGGCGGCCTCGGACTGGTCATTGCCGGGCTCGTCGCACTTCTTGGAACCAACCGGTTTCAGCGCCGATAACAGGATTTTAAGACCCGGAATGCCCTGAATGAAGCCCTGATATCCCCCGATTCCGCTAAAAATAGTGGTTTACAGGTCAGAATTCCCTGCTTTACGGAAATTACCGACAGAAAATCGGATTTTCTGCCTTAAATTCCCTTTTTTCTGGCCAGATCAGCCAGGGACGTCTCGGGTCGGGCCCCGTAATGCTGGATCACTTCGGCGGCGGCAATGCCGCCCAGGCGCGCGCAGTCGGCCAGTTCACGGCCGCTTGTCAGGCCGTAGAGCACGCCCGCAGCATAAAGGTCGCCCGCGCCGGTCGTATCGACCACCTTTTCGACCGGCTCCGCCGGAACTTCGTATTCCTCCGCTGCATCGAGTATGACCGACCCCTTGGCCCCACGCGTCAGCGCCGCGATCCGGCAATGGCCCCGGGTCAGTTCCAGCGCGCGCTCGAACGAATCGACCTCGAACAGCGAGAGGATTTCATCCTCATTGGCGAACAGAATATCGACATGGCCGGAAATCAGGTGCAGAAACTCTGCCCGATGACGGTCCACGCAGAACGCATCCGACAGCGACAGCGCGACCTGACGGCCCGCCGCATGCGCCGCCTCGGCGGCATGGACAAAAGCCTTTTTCGCTTCGGGCGGGTCGAACAGATAGCCCTCCAGATAGGTGATCTGCGCCGCCTGCACCGCGTCGACATCGATATCGTCGGGGCCGAGTTCGACCGAAACGCCGAGGCAGGTCTGCATGGTGCGCTCCGCGTCAGGGGTAACGAAAATCAGGCAGCGCGCGGTCGGCTCGCCCGCGCCCTCGGCCGCCGGTGTGCGGTAATCGACGCCAATGGCGCTGATATCGTGGCGGAATACCTCGCCGAGCGTATCGTTCCGGACCTTGCCGATATAGGCGCCCTTGCCGCCGAGCGAAGCGATCCCGGCCAGCGTGTTGGCGGCGGATCCGCCGGAGACCTCCACCGCGGGCCCCATCGCATCGTAAAGCGCAGTGCCGCGCGCCCCGTCGATCAGCGTCATCACGCCCTTGTCGAGCCCATGCTCGGCCAGAAACGCATCTTCCGCGGGAGACAACACGTCAACAATTGCATTGCCGACACCGATTACATCGTAGCGCGCATCCGCCATTTTCCGTCCTTACTCTTGCTCTTCCGGTTCACTCGATAAAGCCGCGCAGTATAACGATGCGCCGCAGCTTGACCAGAGTGAGCCCTAAAACATCGCAATCCGCTGGCGCGCGCCCTATATTCCGGAACATGTTCTCGGCGTTCTTCAAAGCGGTCGGCCAGGTTTCCGACCCCGCCTTTCAACGCGTCATCTGGCGGTCGCTCGGATGGAGCCTGCTGCTTTTCGGATTCCTGCTGGCGCTCGGCTGGTGGGTCATCATGTCCACCCAGATGTTCGGTACCGGATGGCTCGAATGGGCTGCTGACGTGCTGGGCTGGATCGCGGTCGCCATCGCCGCGATCCTGCTTTTCCCGGGCGCGGTTGTGATCGTAATCTCTTTCCTGCTGGAAGATATCGCCCAGGCGGTCGAGGCAAAGCATTATCCGGGCCTTCCGCCGCCACGGGATGTAAGGCTTTCGGAAACGGTCTGGACAGCGCTGACCTTCGGGGCGATTGCGCTGGCGCTCAACCTGTTTCTCCTGCCCCTCTATTTCTTTCCGGTGTTGAATGTTTTTGTTTTCGGCGCCGTCAACGGCTATCTTCTGGGCCGCGAATATTTTGAGCTGGTGGCGAGCCGGCGGCTCGAACCGGAGGCGGTCAAGACAATGCGCCGCCGCTATCGGGGCAGGATCTGGGGCGCGGGAGTCCTTGTCGCCGGGATGCTCAGCATCCCAATCGTCAACTGGTTCCTGCCGGTGGTTGCGGCAGCGATGATGCTTCACCTGTTCGAGAAGCTGCGCCAGGGCGATGCTCTGGCGGGACGCTGACGGCACAACGGAACGGTATAGCAACGGGGATTGCAGGCATGTTTACCAGGAAACCGGAAGACGGAAGCGGCAGCCAGGGCGACGGCGACAGCACGATGCGCGATGGAGGCGGGTCTGGCCGGCTGCCCCTCAGGAGCCGGGCGCCAGGCGACATTCCGCCGGCCCTTCCTGCAAAGCCGGCTGTCGAGCGGCGAGAGATCGTCCACCGCGCGCGGGATTACGGCGCGCAGCCTGGCCAGGAACGGGCTTTTGGCGGCTTAAGCGGAGGCCGCGCCAACGAAAGCAAGGAGCTGGTCGTCGGGCCGGGCATTGCGCTGTCTGGCGCCATCAGCTCCTGCGAAAAACTGGTCGTCGAAGGGCGGGTGGAAGCCAACATCACTGAATGCCTTGAGATCGAAATCGCCGAGGGCGGTTTTTTCAAGGGCGAGGCAACCATCGACGTCGCCATTATCGGCGGCGAGTTCGAAGGCTCGCTGATAGCGCGCAACCTGCTCGTGGTGCACGGGAGCGGCAAAATCAGCGGCAATGTCCGCTACGGTCAGATCGAGATAGAACGGGGCGGCCAGATCGACGGCGATGTGCGGCTGATCGCCGAAGACGGCAGCGCATCGGAAAGCTCTGCAGACTGACACGCCACCGTCATTCATCGCCCGGCCAGCAATCATGATCAGGGGACGGTCACCAGGTTTGCGGTCCGGCCTTGCTCGGGCTGTGACACCAAGTCTGGCAGCCGGTGCGCTAGGCCTCCTTCTGGCCGCAGGGTGCGCGCAGGTCGCAGAGGACAGCGGGAGCACGCGCGCCCCATCCGCCCGGTCGGAACCCCGCGCGCCCGATCACGCATCCGTCAGGCAGGAACCGGTCGCGCCGGAAACGCGCAAGAATATATCCATCGATCGGCTGATCGGCGCACGGGAAGCGACGCTGCGACAGCTTCTGGGCAAACCCGATTTCCGCCGCGTCGACCCGCCGGCCCAGCTGGTTCGGTACCGGGCTCCGGCCTGCCTGCTGGATCTGTTTCTCTATCCGGACGCCGACGGCGCGCACCGCGTAACGCATATCGAAGCGCGCGGCCTCAACGGCGAAGACCGCCCGCTGCCGCCCTGTCTCGATGCGGTGACGGCTGAAATCGAAAACCGCAAGACGGGGTAACCGGATCAGGCTTCCAGCGTTGTCTTGCCCTTGAAGTTGCAGAGGTCGGCAACCACACAGGACGGGCAATCGGGCTTGCGCGCCTTGCAGACATAGCGACCGTGCAGGATCAGCCAGTGGTGGGCGTGCAGCATGAATTCTTCCGGGGTTCGCCGCAGCAGAGCCACCTCGACCTGATCGACATTCTTGCCGGGCGCGAGGCCGGTGCGGTTACCGATGCGAAAGATGTGCGTGTCGACGGCAATGGTCGGCTGACCGAATGCGATGTTGACCACCACGTTCGCTGTTTTGCGGCCGACGCCGGGCAGCTTTGTCAGCTCGTCACGGTCGCGCGGAATCTCGCTGCCGTAGTCGTCGACCAGCATCTGCGACAGGGCGATCACATTCTTCGCCTTATTGCGGTAGAGCCCGATGGTCTTGATGTGGGAGATCAGCTTTTTCTCGCCCAGCGCCACCATCTTTTCCGGCGTGTCGACGATCTTGAATAGCTCCTTCGTAGCGCGGTTGACGCCGACGTCTGTGGCCTGCGCCGACAGCACCACGGCGACCAGCAGCGTGTAGGGATTGCGATAGTTCAACTCGCCCTTCGGTTCCGGCATGGCTTCGGACAGACGTCGATAAAATTCATGGATCTGATCGCGTTTCATAGAGCGGCTGGCCATGAGAATTCCCTGTCAAATCCTGCGTTCTGCGAGCTTCTTCCCGTTCTACAGGAAAGCCCGATACGGTTCATCCCGTTAACCGGTTTCGTTAACGCTGATTGTTCTTGAGCCGTCGAAAAGGGCCGCTAAGCTGGGGAACCAGACGGGAGACGCCTTAATGAATATTGACGAAAAAACCCGGCCCGCCGGGACCATGCCGACAAGTCACGGCGAACCGGAATCGCTCGCCGGCATCGATGAAGCCCTGGATCCGAAACCGGTCCGGTTCGATGCGGTTCTAAAACCCGCCAGGCGTTTCGGTTCGAGTAGCTTCCTCCTTTTCATGGGAGTGTTCGGCACGGCGAATTTCATCGCCGGCGCGGCATTTATCCTGGTCGGCCCCGCACTGGCTTTCAGCGTCGCGGCGCTCGATATCCTGATGGTCTGGTACGTCTTCCGCATGAGCTTCGGCGCCCCGAGGCGAGTAGAGACGGTGCGGCTGACCGACGATGCCCTGACAGTGCTGCGGGTGACGCGCGGCGGCAAGCGGCAGAGCTATCGCTTTCATCCCTACTGGCTGCAGGTCGAACTCGACGACCCGCCGCAACCGGACAGTCCGCTCGTTCTGCGCTCGCACGGCAACGAGATCGAGATCGGCCGGTTCCTGACCGCCGATGAAAAAGTGGATTTCGCTAAAGCGCTGCGCGCCGAACTCAGCGCGCTCAACGCGGGGCCGGTTTAGGTTCCGACCGCTTCACTCAAGTCCAAGAACGTCGAACATCGTATAGAGACCAGGTTCCCTGTCACGCGACCAGAGCGCCGCGCGCACGGCGCCGCGCGCGAAGATCTGACGGCTTGAGGATTTGTGGCCAAGCTCAAGCCGTTCGCCGTCGGCGGCGAACACCACCGTATGATCTCCCGTTACGTCGCCGCCGCGGAGCGTCGCAAATCCGATCTGTCCGCGTTGCCGCTCGCCGGTCTGTCCCTCGCGCGACAGCACCGCGACATCGTCGAACGGAGCGCCGCGCCCTGCCGCCGCCGCGCGCCCGAGCCCGAGCGCAGTGCCCGACGGCGCATCGACCTTGTATCGATGATGCATCTCCACGATTTCGATATCGAAATCCTCGTCCAGCATCGACGCGACCTGACGCGTCAGTGCGAACAGGATGTTGACCGCGAGGCTCATATTTGGCGCGTAGACGATGGTTGTTTTCGCACCCGCGTCCTTCAGCGCCGCTTCGTGATCGGGGGTAAGGCCCGTCGTGCCGATGATATGGGCGCAGCCGGTTTCCGCCGCACGGGCCGCATGCGCGACCGTGGCATCCGGCACCGAGAACTCGATCACCGCATCGACAATGCCGAACAGGGAGGCCGCATCCTCGACGATTTCGACACCGAGGGACCCGCAGCCCGCAACCTCTCCGGCATCGCGTCCAAGCGCATCCGAGCCGGGGATTTCGCTCGCCGCCGCGATGGCGCATCCACCCGTGTCGGTCACCTGCCGGATCACCGCGCCGCCCATACGACCCGCCGCACCCACGACGCCGATTTTCATGTCTTCCATGTCAGAGCCCTGTTCCGATTTGGGACGGCACAATACACCTTCGGGCGGGCACGCCCAACCAGTTGCGACAGGTCGGAATCAGGGGATCGAGACGAAGTCAGTCCGTCAGATCTTCCCACAGCTCCTTCGCCTTGGCGAAGAAGCCTTCGGATTCGGGGCTGGTGGGTTTGCCGCCTGCGCCCTTGCCGGCGCCGGCGTTATCGCTCTTCTTGCCGCCGGTCAGCGTCGCCTCGAAGGCGCGCAGCGCCGCAGTCTGTTCCTTGTTCAGGTTGACCGGGGTTTCGACCGCGAGCTCGATATACATATCGCCGCGACCCGACTGGTTCAGCACTGACATGCCCTTGCCGCGCAACCTGAGCCGATGGCCGGTCTGGGTGCCGGCGGGCACCGTGACCTTGGCGCGCGAACCGTCGATCGCGGGGACCTCGACCGCGCCGCCAAGCGCCGCCGTCGTCATCGGAATCGGCACCTGGCAGTAAACACTGGCGCCGTCGCGCTGGAACATCGGATGGGCAGCGACCGCGATAAAGATATAGAGATCTCCCGGCGGCGCGCCGCGCGCGCCGGCCTCGCCCTCGCCGGACAACCGGATCCGCATGCCGTCCTCGACCCCGGCTGGAACGTTGACGGCGAGAGTCTTCTCCTTGCGCACCGCGCCGGCGCCGCTGCAGACGCCGCACGGATTCTCGATCATCTGGCCGGTGCCCTGACAGGTCGGGCAGGTACGCTCGACAGTGAAGAAACCCTGGCTGGCGCGTACGCGCCCATGGCCCTGGCAGGTCGAGCAGCTGGTCGGCGATGTGCCCTTTGCAGCGCCGGAGCCGGAGCACTCCTCGCACTGGACAGATGTCGGTACGCGGATCCGCATTTCGCGGCCCTTGAAAGCGTCTTCGAGGGAGATTTCCAGATTGTAGCGGAGGTCCGCGCCCTGCTGCGGTCCTGAATGACCGCGCCCCCGACCGCGACCGCCCATGATGTCGCCGAACATCTCGTCGAAAATATCGGCGAAACCTCCGGCACCGGCTGCGCCGGCGCCGCCGCCGAACCCGCCGCTGTTTTCGAAGGCGGCGTGACCGAACCGGTCGTAGGCGGCGCGCTTCTGATCGTCCTTCAGGACGTCATAGGCCTCGTTGATTTCCTTGAATTTCCGTTCGGCCTCGGCATCGCCCGAATTGCGGTCGGGGTGATACTGCATGGCCTTCTTGCGATAGGCTTTCTTGAGGTCGTCCGCGGATGCACCGCGGTCGACCCCAAGCGTTTCATAGTAATCACCCTGCGCCATGAGGCGGCCTCCGCAACTGAACTAAAACAGGACGGCAGGACCGATCAGGCAGACTTGTCTTTCTTCTCGTCGTCGACTTCCTCGAAGTCGGCATCGACCACAGTGGCGTCATCGGCTTGCTGAGACCCACCAGTCGGGTCGGCGCCGCCCATGTCGGGGGCCTCGCCGGCTTCCTGCTGCGCCTTGTACATTGCCTCGCCCAGCTTCATGGCGGACTGCGAAAGGGCTTCGGTAGCAGACTTGATGGCGTCCGCGTCCTCGCCTTCGAGCGCCGTCTTGAGGGCGGCGATGTCGGTTTCGATCTGCGCCTTGTCGGCAGCTTCGAGCGCATCACCATGTTCCGCGAGGCTCTTCTCGGTTGAGTAGACCAGGCTGTCCGCCTGGTTGCGAATCTCGACCTGCTCCTTGCGGGCGGCGTCCTCGGAGGCATGGCTCTCTGCGTCCTTGACCATCTTTTCGATCTCGTCCTCGGAGAGACCGCCGGAGGCCTGGATGCGGATCGCCTGTTCCTTGCCGGTCGCCTTGTCCTTGGCGCCGACATTGACGAGTCCGTTGGCGTCGATGTCGAACGTAACTTCGATCTGCGGCACGCCGCGCGGCGCGGCGGGGATGCCGACCAGGTCGAACTGGCCGAGCAGCTTGTTGTCGGCCGCCATTTCGCGCTCGCCCTGGAACACGCGGATGGTCACGGCGTTCTGGCTATCCTCGGCGGTGGAGAAGGTCTGGCTCTTCTTGGTCGGGATCGTCGTGTTGCGGTCGATCAGCCGGGTGAACACCCCGCCCAGCGTTTCGATGCCGAGCGACAGCGGCGTCACGTCGAGCAGCAGCACGTCCTTGACGTCGCCGGTCAGGACGCCGGCCTGGATGGCGGCGCCGATAGCAACCACTTCGTCCGGGTTCACGCCGCGGTGCGGTTCGCGACCGAAGAAGGATTTGACCGACTCGATGACTTTTGGCATGCGGGTCATGCCGCCGACCAGGATCACCTCGTCGATTTCGCCGGCGGAAAGCCCGGCATCCTTGAGCGCCGCCTTGCAGGGCTCGATCGTGCGCTGGATCAGCTCATCGACCAGCGCTTCTAGCTTGGCGCGCGTCAGCTTGATGTTCAGATGCTTCGGCCCGCTCGCGTCGGCGGTGATGAAGGGCAGGTTAACCTCGGTCTGCATCGAGGAGGATAGCTCGATCTTCGCCTTTTCGGCGGCTTCCTTGAGCCGCTGGAGCGCGAGCTTGTCTGCGCGCAGATCGATGCCCTGTTCCTTTTTGAACTCGTCGGCCAGGTAATCGATGATGCGGGCGTCGAAATCCTCGCCGCCGAGGAACGTGTCGCCGTTGGTCGATTTCACCTCGAACACGCCGTCGCCGATTTCCAGTACGGAGACGTCGAACGTGCCGCCGCCGAGATCGTAGACCGCAATGGTGCCGGTTGCTTTCTTGTCGAGCCCGTAGGCAAGCGCCGCCGCGGTTGGCTCGTTAATGATGCGCAGGACCTCGAGGCCGGCGATGCGGCCGGCGTCCTTGGTGGCCTGACGCTGCGAATCGTTGAAGTAGGCGGGAACGGTGATTACCGCCTGGGTAACGTCCTCGCCGAGATGCGCCTCGGCGGTCTCTTTCATCTTCATCAGGATGAAGGCGGAGATCTCGCTGGGCGAATAATCCTTGTCGCGGCACTTGACCCATGCGTCACCGCCATCGGCCTTGACGATCTGATAGGGGACGAGATCCTTGTCCTTGTTGGTCATCGGATCGTCGAACGTACGCCCGATGAGGCGCTTGATGGCGAAGAGCGTGTTCTCGGGATTGGTGACCGCCTGGCGCTTGGCCGACTGGCCGACCAGCCGCTCGCCATCCTCGGTGAAGGCTACCATCGACGGGGTGGTGCGGGCACCTTCCGAATTCTCGATGACCCGGGCTTCCGAGCCTTCCATGACGGCGACGCACGAATTTGTGGTGCCGAGATCGATACCGATTACTTTTGCCATAACTACGTCCTCATTCTCCTGGGCGAACGTCTCCGGCCCTCAGCGGCGCCGGCGAGGTTCCCGATGCGGTGTTTTAAGGTTCAGCCGCGCCTCAATCCGAGTACGGCGGCTATGGTGTCTGACAGCTATATAGGGAGCCCGATTAACCCTCGCAAGCCGTTGAGGGCATTGAATTTGTCGAAAATAGGGCGACGCAAAGGGTAAACCGCCCGGAAATGCGGAATTTAATCCTGAATCGATCGCCTCTTAGCCATACAGCGCCGCCGCCAGATCGGGCAGGATCACCGTGCTGGGAACCTCTCGCTCCAGCAGATCGGTGATCGCGCGAATACCAGGTTCGTCGACGATCCCGTCGATCACGACCCAGTGGAGTATCGCCATCACCGTCATATGGGCCCCGACTTTGATGACCTGCCAGGAGGTTCTGCGCAGTCGCACGCCATCCTCGGTTTCGAAACTCACCACGCGGGAATAGCCGATCGTCGGGTCTTCGGGATCGCGAAATTTGGCCTCTTCGACAAAATCACGGCGCAAAGCAGCATTGTCGAATAATCCATCGAGGAATTTGTCGACCAGTTCACTCGCCACCTTCGCTTCCGAATGGCCGACTGGATTGGTTACAAGTTGCACCCAGAATGTCCATTCATCGTCCTTCGGAGAATCGAAGGCATAAAGCGGGAGGGCCTGGTTATTGTCCGGCTCGATATCCCATTTCCACCCCCGCGGCAGGCGGATCGCCGCAACGTCGTCGAACCACTGGGTCTCCAGGTCTGGCGTCGAGGCCGTCCTATCCAGTGTCGTAAGCTGGGGCGAGAACTTTACCTCCCGGATGAGTTCGTGCAGGACTTCGAATACCAAGGCCCGAGGGTCGTCCAGCAAGGCGAATTCGTTGATTTTCCGGTCGAGCGGATAGGACAGAACGATCGTCAGGATTCGAATGTGAGAGGGCGGAAGGACGTTGATGCAACGCCAGACCCCGGCCTTCGCATACGGCTCACCCGTTTTCCGGTCGATACGAGTGACCAATCGGCGTATAATTGCCTGTGACCAGTCGACGGAGCCGTCATCGCGCCGAACGATGTCGAAATCCTCCGGGTCGTTGAACTCGTCGACCGGCAATTCGAAGAATCCGCCGAGATCGTTCGTCGCAACGCGTTCTTCGTCTTCGAACGCTTCGATTTTGAACATGAGTTCGACATCGTCATTCCCTGCAATGTCATAGACGGCGTAGTCGAACATGCGCTCCGTCAGTTCCCAGTCGGGGGGCAGGCAGAAGGTGACGGTGCCGTGGGCCAGGGTCCAGTCTTCCATACTGATCTGGATCGCATCGTAATCTACACGGTCGTAGAATTCGTCCGCAGCCATTTACCGGCCTCTTGAAAACCAACACCAATGAGAACATTAATAGAACAAATCTCGCCTGTAAATATGATTACGGGTATATTCCACCACAATCTCCCGCACTATGTGGAAAACTCCTGACCGCCGATGATCGTTTCCGCCAGCTACCGCACCGATATTCCGGCGTTTTACGGCGACTGGTTCCGGAAAAGATACGAAACCGGGCGTGTTTCGGTACGAAATCCGTATAATAATGCCTTATATGACGTTTCCCTGCGAAAAGAGGACGTCTCAGGCTTCGTTTTCTGGACGAAGAACGCCAAACGCTTCCTGAATGCCCTTGAGATAGTCTCGAAAGACGCGATTCCGTTCGTCGTACAGCACAGCATCACCGGATATCCCACGGTTCTGGAACGGTCGGCGCCCGGAGCGGAGGACGCCATCGCGACCATCCGCGAGATCGCCCGGCGCTACGGTTCACGGGTCCCGGTATGGCGATACGATCCGGTAGTGTTTACCGAAGTGACGCCGAATGACAGGCATATCGCCAATTTTTCGTCCCTCGCGTCACAAATGGACGGGTATATCGATGAAGTCGTCGTATCCGTGGCCTAAATATACCGAAAAACACGCCGAAACCTCGATAAGGCGTCCAAAGTTGGTGGATTTGCCTGGTTCGACCCACCGGTTGAGGAAAAACAGTCCCTTCTGGGCGCGCTTTTGGATATTGCGGCGAAACATGGCATGACGCTGACGATATGCTCTCAGCCCGATATACCGGTCCCCGGAATAGCGCCCGCGCGATGCATCGATGCGGATCGGCTGTCGGATATCGCGGCAAAGCCAGTCGCGGCCCGGCAGAAAGGCAACCGGCCCGGCTGCCTCTGCGCGGAATCGCGCGATATCGGCACCTACGACACCTGCCCGATGGGCTGCGTTTATTGCTATGCGGTATCGGACCGGCCGCGCGCGCAGGCGCGACACCGGGCACATAATCCCGAGAACCCGGAACTCTGAAATTCAGCCGTTGCGGGCGAGGCGCAGGCCGGTGAACTGCCAGGTATGGAAACCGGCCCCCGCGAACCGGATCAGCCGATCAGCCCGCCGTCATTACGCGTGACGGCAATAACCGATGAGCGCGGCACGGTATCGGCCCCGCCCGGGAAATGGCTGTCGCCCTTCTCGCCGGGATGCTGGATACCGACAAACATCGTCCGCCGGTCGGCGCTCCAGCAGATGCCGGTGATCTCGCACTCCTTGGGCCCTACCATGAAACGTTTGATCTCGCCCGTGCGCGTGTCGCCCAGCAGCATCTGGTTGTTGCCCTGACCGGCGAAGTCGCCCTTGTTGGAATAATTGCCGTCGGTCTGGATCCAGAGACCGCCCTGACGGTCGAATTTGAGCCCGTCGGGCGAGTTGAACATATTGTCGGCGGTGACGTTCTTCGAGCCTGCGTAGGCATCCTTGTGAACCGTCGGGTTGCCGGCTGTCACGAACAGAGACCAGGAGAACTTCGTCGAGGTATGGTCGCCGTTTTCCGGGGCCCAGCGCACGAGCTGGCCGTAATTGTTGGCGGCGCGCGGGTTAGGGCCGCCGACCGGCGTGGCATCGCCGCCGGCGTTGGGTTTCCTGCCGCGGTTCCTGTTGTTGGTGAGCGCGCAGCAGACCTCGTTCCCGTTGGGATTGGCGGCGACCCATTCGGGCCGGTCCATGGTCGTCGCCTTGACGGCCGAGGCCGCCATCCGTGTATGGATGCAGATTTCCGCCTTCGATTTCATGCCAGTCGAAGCCGGGGTCAGCTCGACCCATTCTCCGGTGCCGTCATCGCTGAACTTCGCGGCAAACAGGGCGCCGTCTTCCAGCAGGTTCGAATTGTCGCCGCCCGGCGTAAACCGGCCGGTCGAAACGAACCTGTAGAGATACTCGCCGCGTTCGTCATCGCCCAGATAGACCACGACCTGTCCGCCGCGCGCGATCACCAGCTCGGCGTTCTCGTGCTTGAAGCGTCCCAGCGCGGTCCGCTTCTTCGGCGTCGAGTTTGGATTGGCGGGATCGATTTCGACGATATAGCCGAACCGGTTGGGTTCGTTCGGGTGCCTGGCGAGATCGAAACGCTCGTCGTATTTCGCCCAGTCGTAACCGCGGTCCTTCGTCTTGATGCCGTAGCGCTTGAACGCGGCGGGC
>JAYOLL010000008.1:0-7230 GCA_038120295.1 Rhodospirillales bacterium
ACTGGTCTTGAAAACCAGCAGGCGTGCAAGCGTCTCGTGGGTTCGAATCCCACCCCGTCCGCCATCCTTCTTCCCTTTCGCGATTTCCGCCGGTTTACTACCCCTGAACTGAATTCAGGGAAGAGAGCATGACCGACATCAATTCCGACTCGCTGGACCGGGAAATCGAGGAAGAAGGACAGCGCATCCATCGCGATCATTTCAGACCGGGCGATACCGTCGTCGTCACCGGGGCGGCGCGCGGGTTCGGCCGGGCGATCGCGAGGCGTCTGGCGCGCGACGGGGCGAAAATCGCAGTCTGGGATATCGAAGAGGATGATGCCGCCGAGACGGTTCGACAGTGCCGGGATGCCGGTGCACCGGACGTCGAATTCTTTCCCTGCGACATGGGCGATGCGGCGAACATCGCCGACGCGTCCGCCGCCGTGCTGGAAAAATTCGGAACGGTCTATGCCGTCGTCAACAATGCCGGCATCCACCCTCGCTCCCCTGCCCTCACCGTGCCGCTGGAGATGTGGAACAGAACACTGGCGGTCAACCTGACCGGATCGTTTCTGACAGCCCAGGCTTTTGCACCGTCGATGATCGAGGGCGGCCGCGGGTCGATTATCAACCTCGCCTCGGGCCGCGCCATCCAGGGTGCGAAGATGGGCATCCATTACGCGGCGTCGAAGGCCGGCATCATCGCCATGACCAAGACGCTGGCGCAGGAATGGGCGGAGCACGGCATCCGGGTCAACGCCATCATCCCTGGCGTGTCCGAAACGCGTCAGCCGATGGAAGCGCCGGGCGTGACGCTCGAAAACCTGCGCGAACGCGGCAGGGGCGTACCGCTCGGCCGGGTGGGGCACCCTGACGACATCGCCGGCATGGTCGCCATGCTGCTAAGCGAGGATGCGGCCTTCATGACCGGCCAGAGCGTCGCCATCAATGGCGGCGTGATCATGCTGCCCTGAAGTTCAGCGACCGATTGCGGCGTCCGCGTCGATCTCGATCATCGCGCCGGGGCGGATGATGCCAGAAATCTGGACGAGCGTGCTGGCCGGGCGGCTGTCGGGCGGGAAGACCTCGTTACGGGCCTCGTGGACCTGCTGCAGCACCTCGGGCGATATATCTGTCACGTAGACCCTCACGCGGATGACATCCCTCATCTTCGCGCCCTCATGCTCCAGAACGCGCGCAATCCGGCGCAGGACCTGTCTAGTCTGCTCCAGCATCGTGTCGCCGACCAGATTGCCGTCATCGTCTATCGGCGTCTGGCCGGAAACATGCAGATAGACAACATCGCCCGTTTCGATCCGGACCGCGTCGCAGAACGCCGCCGCGGTGCCGGATTCCTCCAGCCCGCCGATTTTGCGCCCTTCCGTCGCCGACAGGTTCACATTCTTCCGTCGCATATCTCTCTCCTTATGTCCTCCGGCGTACGCCCGGCCTCGCGCAGCGCACGAAGCGTCAGCGATCTGTCCCGCTTGGCGTAGCGTTTGCCGTCCGCCCCGGTCAGCAGCCTGTGATGTTTCCATTCCGGGACGGGGAGACCGAGCAACGCCTGCAGCAGCCGGTGAATATCTGTCGCCGGCGCGAGGTCCTCTCCGCGCGTCACCAGAGTAACGCACTGGAGGGCATCGTCGACGGTCACCGCCAGGTGATAGCTGGTCGGCGTGTCCTTCCGGGCCAGCACCACGTCGCCGAAACGCGCCGGGTCTGCCAGGACCTCTCCCCTGCCCTGCTCGGTCCAGGTCAGCCGCCCGACCCGTTCGCAGGCCTGTTCGACATCGAGCCGCAGGGCGTGGTTTTCGCCGGCGCCGATCCGCGCCCGCCGCTCCCCCGCCGACAGGTTCCGGCAGATACCCGGATAGACCGGCCCGTCGGGGCCTTGCGGCGCATCGCCCGCCCGCTCGATCTCGCGCCTGATGTCGCTCCGCGTACAGAAACAGGGGTAAATCGCCCCCATGTCATCGAGCCGGTCGAGAGCGGCGCGGTAATCGTCGAAATGATCGCTCTGGCGGCGCACGGGTTGTTCCCATTCGAGCCCCAGCCATTCGAGGTCTTCGAAAATCGCCGTCTCGTATTCCGACCGGCAGCGGCCCCGGTCGATATCCTCGATCCGCAACAGGAAGCGGTCTCCCGCCTCCGCCGCCCGAAATGCCGAATAGGCATGGCCGAGATGAAGATACCCGGTCGGACTCGGCGCGAAGCGAGTAACCTCCATATGTCAGACGTGGTCGGGAAAGACGTGCAGCCCGTCCTGACCAAGCGGCAACGGGTCGACGCGGATGGCCGCACCGACAGGCAGGTCGCTATAGAGATGCGGGAACAGCGCGCCGCCGCGCGATTCTTCCCACTTGAGGACATCCCCGAGCGCCTCCGCATTCACCGTCAGCAACAGGAGCCCGTCCTGCCCCGCCCGGTGCTTCGCTGCGCTTTCCCTGATCTGGGACGCGGTCGAAAAATGAATAAACCCGTCGTCGCGATCCTGCGACGAACCCGGGTACGATCCGGAAGGCAAAGCGGCGCGCCACTCCTCCGCCCGGCACATATGGTAGATGATTGCGTCAGTCATGGCGGCAGATTAGCAATCCCGCTAGAATTGCGCGACAGACCTTTGGCCATGACTTAATCTGACCGAATGACCGAGAACCTCACTCCCGCCGATCTGATTGAGCGCGCGCGCGAACTGGCGCCCGTTGTCGCCGAACGGGCCGAGCGCTGTGTCGAGCTGCGCCGACTGCCGCCCGAAACCGAAAAGGAATTCCGGGAAGCCGGTTTCTACAGATGCCTGCAGCCCCGGCGCTATGGCGGCCTCGAATTCGATTTCGGCCTCCATACCGAGCTCGCCATGGAAGTCGGCGCGGGTTGCGCGTCGAGCGGCTGGAATCTGGCAATCACCGCCTGCCACGGCTGGGTCATGGGCATGTTTCCCCAGCAGGCCCAGGACGACATCTGGGGCGACGATCAAACCACCACCATCAGCTCGTCCTTCCTGCCGCTGGGCAGGCCCGAGATCGAACGCGAAGATGGCGGCTGGCGGTTTTGCGCGCGTTACGGCTTCTCCAGCGGGTCGGATTACTGCCAGGCGGCGGTGGTGCAGGCAATGATGGATTTCGGCGACGGGCCGGAACCCGCCTTCATTGTGGTGCCGCGCACCGATTACGAGGTCGCCGATAACTGGAACGCCAATGGCCTCGCCGGCACCGGCAGCCACGACATCGTCTTCAGGGACGCTTTCATCCCCGATCACCGGGTGCTGCCGGTCAGCCAGACCAGGGGCGGCGCGACGCCGGGGTCGGTCGCCAATGACAGCCATATCTACCGGATCCCGATGTACGCGGCCTTCCCGTTCAATCTTGTCGGCCCGGCCATCGGCGCAGTCAGGGGCGCGCTCGATCATGTCGCTAACGGGCTGGCCGAACGCGTGACAATGACCGGCGTCAATCTGGCCCAGATGCAAAGCGCCCAGAACCGCATCGCCGAGGTCGCCGCCCGCGCGGAATCGGCCTGGTCGACACTGGTGCCGATCCGCGAGGAACTGAACCGCGATGCCCGAAACGGCGTCATTCCCGATATTCAGCGCCGGGTGCATTACCGGATGATGGTCGCCTATGTCGGCCGGCTGTGCGTCGAGGCAATGGAACAGCTGTTCCCGCTGATCGGCGGACGCGGACTGGCCAGGGGCAACCCGGTCGAACGCGCCTGGCGCGACGTCCACACCATCGCCCAGCATATCGGCATCAACTGGGACGTTCATTCCGGCGCCTATGGCGCAGTCAGGCTCGGCGGTGATTGCCCCGACCCCAAACTCTGAAGAAGAAGAAAATGCCTCCGAAAAACAATCCGCTCAAACTGAACTCGCTGCAGCTCCGTACGCTGACGATTTTCCAGCAGCTCGCCCGATATCCCGAAAGTTCGACGAAGAACGAGCAGACCGGCGAGGTGATGATCACCAACATCCCCCGCCCGCACGGCAACCACTTCCATTGCGGCGACGCGGTCGTGGCATCGAAGGATGCAACTGGCCTTAAAAACGAAGCTGTCTACAAGGCGCTCGAACGCAAGGGGCTGGCCCGCTCCTTCTTTCCGCTCGGTATCGCCCTGACGCCGGATGGCGTCTCCTACGAAACCGGGGTTGCCGACAAAATCCTGCACCGGAGCGATCACTGAACATGGCTGCAAAACATGAAACCGGAATCGTCGGCGGGGTCTTCATGGCCCATGCGCCGCAATTCTTCACCCTGCCCGACTCCGAAGACAAAGAGACCGTGGCGAAGGTCAAGCGCCTGGCCGCCGCCAACGGCAAGAAGCTCAAGGCGCTCAAGCCCGATGTATACGTGACGATCTCCAACGATCATGCCAACCAGTTCGTGCTGCATTGCGTACCGCCGTTCGCAATCCATCGTGGGAAGACCGGCACGGGCACCTTCGCCGGCAGGAAGTTCGAACATCCGATCGCCAGCGACGAAGCGACCGAAACCATCCGCTATCTGTACGAGGAAGGGTTCGACGTTTCCTATACCTCCACTGCGGAAGTCGAATATTCGCTCGGTATTCCGCTGAATTTCCTCGGTGTCGACGGCCCGATCATGCCGCTGTTCGTCAATGCCTATGTCCCGCCGCAGCCCCGGATGGAACGCTGCTATGCGCTGGGCCAGGCGATCAACCGGGCGCTCAAGGCCCAGGGGCTGCGCGCCGTCGTCATCGCATCCGGCGGCATGTCGCATTTCCCCGGCACCGAGCGCTATTCCAGTCCCGACCTCGAATTCGACCGAAAGGTCCTGGCTGAACTCGAAACCGGCAATCTCCGCTACCTGCTCGCGCTCGACGAAAAGCGGATGGACGACACCGGCAATATCGAGCTCCGCTGCTGGGGTGTCGCCGCCGGCATGCTGGGGGAGCGCAAGCCGGATACCGTTTCTCTGGACCCGAGCTGGCACCACAACTACGCCACGCTCGCCTGGTGGTCCCAGCCGAAAGGCAAAGAGAAACCTTTCGAACCGCACTATCCCGCCATCGCGCCGAACCGGCTGGATATTTCGGTCGCGCTGCACCGGCTTGCGAACGACGACGCCGAGCGCGCGAAATTCGTCGCCGACCCGAAGGCCTATGCGAAGACGCTGGATATTACCGCCGCGGAGAGAAAGGCGCTGCTCGCGCTCGACGACGCCGCGCTGGTCAAGCTCGGCGTCCACCCCTTCATGTCCTTCATGGCCCGTCTGCAGATCGAGCGGGAGCGGAAGAAGGGCTAGGTCTTAATCGCTTACCGGGTAGCGGCGCCGTCTTGATTAAATCGGCAGTGCCATCGCTTCGAAGGCGGAGTCGCAGTTGATCAGGTTCACGCGTTTGAGCTTTATCCTGAAACTGTCGCCGTGCTTGATCAGCGTGTGATACTGACGGCCCGCGAAAAATCTCTGAACGTCGAGCCGGTACTCCCCCATCAGGACCGATGAGCTTATCCGGTATTCCGTCGCGGCCCCGCCGATATCGTCGACAACGACATTCGAAATCATATGCATGGTGCGCGACGGCGGCGTCTGGATATGAATACGAGGGTGGCGCAGCCGGTCGACCCGGGTCTTCATGAGTTGCCGATCGTCGAAAAACAGCGAAGCCGTCTGATAGGGCGATTCCTGATCGGGTGTCGACGGCACCCAGTAATGACCGTCCTCGGTAAAGAGTTCCATCCACTCCTCGAAGCGGCGCTCGTCGAGCAGGCGTCCTTCATGGATCAGGAACAGTTCGAACGGCTCGCGGTCGATGCCCTTCACCCCGCCCGGCGCGGCAGGAGCCGGTGTCTTGAACGCATCGCCATCCATCAGGCTGCCTCCTCGGACATGTAGCGCAGCCACGCCTTGTACTGGGCCCGGATCGCCATCTCGTGCATCGCGGACTCCATGTCGGCGTTGTAGTGGTTGTCGGCCTGTTCCTCGCCCAGCCCGCGCGAGATATCGACCCATTCGGATTTTTCGCTGGCGAGCCCCTGCTGGGTTCGGCGGAACGATTCCAGATCGTCGGTCTGCACGAAGGACGCTGCGGAATGCGTCACGTTCAGAAGACGGATATTGCCGTAATTCATCTCGTCCGGCGCCCCCTTCAGCCGGACCGGATAGATCGTCACCTCGGTCAAATCGACGGCGACCGGCCGGATCACCCGGATATGGATGTTGAGCCCCATGATCGAGGTATTCGGATAGAGCAGAGAATTATGGAATTCCGGCGTCAGGATTTCCTTCGCCCGTTCCGCGCCGACCGCATCCGACAGCGACTTCACATAGGCATCGAACGCGGGGCTGGTGCGCCCCTTGTCGTTGAGCTGGGTGTTGCTGGTCCAGCCATGCCCGTAATCGACGACATAGGACCGGCGGCCTTTCCAGGCATCGGACGTGGCATCGCCCTTTTTCTTTTCCTTCGCCTCGTCGATAACCTTGGCGCCGGTGTCGTCGCCTTCACGGCGGGAGAACTGCTCGCCCTTCCTGTTGACCGTCGAGGCGTGGCTGAACGGTACGTGATAGGAATCCAGCACGTTCTCGACCTGAAGCTTCCAGTTGCCGCGGAAAAAATAGCGGTGCTGGCCCGCGTCGAGCAGAATTTCGCCGTCAGGCGCGCGGTCCACCAAATCGTCGATATTGGCCTTCATCGGGCCGAGAAATTCATCGAAGGACGGTCCTTCGTCCGCCAGGCTGGCGAAGATGAAGCCCCGATAACGACCGATACGCGCCACCTTCTTCAGCCCAAAGCCCGACTTGTCGAAATTTTTTGCCGTGCCTTCCGGCATGGTGACGTCGATCAGCGAGCCATCCGTGTCGTAGGCCCAGCCGTGATAGAGACATACGAGGCTCTTCGCGTTGCCGCGTTCTTCCATGCAGACCTTCGGTCCGCGATGCGCGCAGCGATTGAGCAGCACCCGGGGTTCCCCGTCACGGTGACGGATCAGGATCACCGGGTGGCGGCCGATATCGGTTGTGATGTAATCCCCCTCGTTGGGAATCTGGCTGTCATGACCGACGAAAATCCAGGTGCGACCGAAAATGCGCTCCATTTCGAGCTCGAAGATGTCGGGATCCGTATAGACGCTGCGGTGAACGCGCCCCGGTTCGATAAGCCGGGCCAGCATGTCGGGCGTACCGTCAAACATGGCGAATTTCCTTTAATTGGCGGATCGTCAGAGTCTGCCGTAGCGCCTATTGCCGGTCAAGCGAACCTCGGTCGGTTCTTAGTTTGATTCGCCAGTTTGATTCG
>JAYOLL010000008.1:7330-34772 GCA_038120295.1 Rhodospirillales bacterium
AGTTTGATTCGCCAGTTTGATTCGAATGGCGGCTGGCTTATTGTGCCCGCAAAATTCCACAAATTGAGACCGGCTGACCCCCGACCATGGCGCAGATTGCCGTTTCTACCGCGCGCGACACCAGAATCATCGGGCTGGTCAGCTTCGGTCACATGCTCAGCCATTTCTATTTTCTCGTCATTCCGCCCATCCTGATACTGCTTAAGGCCGATATCGAGGCAAGCTATCTGGGCTTCGGCGTCATCCTGGGAGCGTTTTCGCTGTCGAGCTTTATCCTCCAGACCCCCATCGGTTTTCTCGTCGATCGGATCGGCGCGGTAAAGCTTCTGGTCTGGGGGCTTCTGATCGAAACCGCTGCAATCGGGCTGATGGGTTTCGCCGTTTCGTTCTGGCAGCTCCTCGTCCTCTATTCCATCGCGGGCATCGCCAACACGGTGTTTCACCCGGCCGATTACGCCATCCTTGCCGCGTCGATTGATCGCAGCCGCCTGGGCCGGGCCTTCAGCGTCCATCTGTTCAGCGGCAATCTTGGTTTTGCCATCACGCCCTTCACCATGCTCGCCCTGGCAGAACTCTGGGGATGGCGCGGCGCATTTCACGCCGTCGGGCTCATCGGTTTCGTTTTCGCCCTGTATCTCTGGAGCCAGCAAGCGGTGCTGCAGAATGCCATGGAGTTCGGCGACGGGAAGAAAAAACAGGGCGACGGCGCGGACGGCGCCCCGGACGGGCTGAAACTGCTGTTTTCCTTCCCCGTCATGATGTGCCTGCTGTTCTTCGTTCTGCTGACTCTCGGCTTTACCGGAATAAAGGTCTATTTCGTCACTGCGGTCGATTTGCTCTACAACATGACCCTGACGACAGCGAACTACGCGCTCACCGGGTTTCTGACCGGCACGGCATTCGGCATCGTCGCCGGCGGTTTTCTGGCCGACCGGGTGGGCATCCGCCGCATGACCGCCTTCATTACGCTGGGCGGCGCAGCGGTTCTTATCGCCCTGATCGGCAGCGTCGCGCTGCCCGACCTCGCCATCTTTGCCGCCATCACCGCCTCCGGCTTCCTGCAGGGTCTGCTTCTGCCCACACGGGACCTGCTGATCCGCGACGTGACGCCGGAAGGATCGATGGGCAAGGTGATGGGATTCCTCTCGAGCGGGCTGATGGGCGCATCCTTCGCGGTGCCGATCCTGTTCGGCTGGATGCTGGATAACGCGTACACGCAGGAGATCTTCTGGTTCGCCGCGGTGTTTATCGCCGCTGCCATGTTCTGCTTCGTCACAACGCAGGACGGCGGCGGGAAAAAACCGGCATGAGGCGAATTCCCCCGGCAGCCATCGTGCTTGCGGCGCTTGCCTTCCCCCCCGCCGCGAACCAGGCCGCCGCAAACGATGTCGCTTCTTTCTATGGCGGTAGGACCGTCACCATCTATGTCGGCTACAACGCGGGGGGCGGGTATGACCGCTATTCCCGCACACTGGCGCGCCATATCGGCCGCCATATTCCGGGCAATCCGGCAGTCACCGTCGAGAACCGACCCGGCGCAGGCAGTCTCAAGCTCGCCAATCGCCTCTTTGCCGAGGAAAACCAGGACGGGACGTCGATCGGCACTATCGGGCGCGCCGCGCCGACAGAACCGCTGTTCGGCAACAGTCAGGCAAAGTTCGATCCGAGGCGGTTCCAGTGGCTGGGATCGATGAACAACGAGGTGCCGGTCTGCGTCGCCTGGCATACCGCGCCGATCTATTTCTGGGCCGACCTCAAATCGCGCGGTGCTCTGATGGGCGGCACCGGCGCCGGCTCCGACACCGACCTGTTCCCGACCGTGCTCAATAATGTGCTGGGCACAAAGATCAAGCTGGTCACCGGGTTTCCCACCGGGTTCGACATCAATCTGGCGATGGAACAGGGCGTTATCGAAGGGCGCTGCGGCTGGTCCTGGTCGTCAATCCGCGCCACACGCAAAAATCTGGTGTCGGAAAAAAAGATCCGCATTCTGCTGCAGCTCGCCGTAGCCCGTCATAAGGACCTTCCCGACGTGCCCGTAGCCGCCGAGTTCGCCGCGACCCGCAAGGACAGGGAAACGCTCAACCTGTTTCTGTCACGCCAGCTCTGGGCGCGCCCCTATCTGGTCGGACCGAATGTGCCGAAGATCCGGGCGGACGCGCTGCGCGCTGCGTTCGAGAAAACCATGGCAGACAGTGCGTTTCGGGAAGATTCCGGGCGTCAGTGGCTTCAGACCGGCCTGGTCGACGCCGCAACGATCCGGAATCAGCTGGAGACGCTCTACGCATACCCGCTCGATGTCGTTTCGGCGGCGGTCCGGGCCCGCATCGACCGCTCCAGGACGCAGATTTTCAAGGCGATCATCAAGGTCGATACGGACCGGGGCGAAATCGCGACGCTGGCGCGCGGCAACCGCGTCCTGACCTGGAAATCCGTCGCCCCCACCCTCGCTGCCGACAAGGGCGACTATCCGAAAAAGAGCGGCACGTTGCGGATCGCCGCCGGCCGGACGCGGATCATGATCGACGGCCAGAGCGCCGACCCTTCGGCGCTGAAAACCGGGATGAAATGCAGCTTCACCTACGAGGCGACGCTCGCCAAGAAGATCGAATGCGTCCCCTCCGGGTTCAACCTGCTGGATTTACCAGACATCCTCGGGCGGTGAATAAAGCTCCATCCCGGGCACGGGATCGGACGGCGGAAGCTTGACCGTCTTCTGGAACAGCATGTGCATGAACAGGAAGAGCGGCTTCGCCTTCATCACCACGACGGCGAGATCTTCCTCGTCGGACGCGTTGAAATGCTGGTGCACGCAGGACGCCTCGACCAGCAGCATGTCGCCGGCCTCGAACTCGATCCGCTCGCCATCGTGAATGTCGTACCCCTTGCCGCGCAGCACGTAGAACGTCGCCGTGTTCATATGCCCGTGATTCTGGGCGTAGCCGCCCGGCGCGAACACATGCATGTGGGTCTCGATCGACTGCGCGATCTGCCCGTTGGCGGGGTTGATGGCGTGCTTGCCGTAGGCCTGCGGCCCGCCCTTCCATTTCATGTCGGCAGTCGAGACGACGCGCGGCTGCTCGTAGAGCCCGCTCTGCATCTCTCCGTAGGTGCCTTCGAGCGCGCGCACGAAAGTGCGTTTCTTGACCCAGCGATCCCACACGACCTCGGGCTGGTTGTGCCCCATCCCGGGGTCCTTGTCCTTGGTTTCTTCAACCGCGCTGGTGCCTTCGGCCATCACAAACACTCCTTTAACGACAGATAAGCAGCCTAATCCAGCTGATCTAAAGAGCAAAGCGCGAACTCTCCAGGCTTCCGGGTTGCACGGCCAAAACGTGGAAGTTAGGGTCCGGCTTCCCAACGGAGACCCCATGCCTGATTCCATTCCCGAGCGCCTTGCCGCATTTTACGATCTTGAGCCCGCTCTGGAGGATTTTGGCGAGGCCGTGATCGCCGGCCTGTCGCAGCCGCAAAAGACGCTGCCCTGCAAGTTCTTCTACGATGAGGCCGGCTCAAAGATTTTCGACGCGATCTGCGACCTGCCGGAATACTACCCGACCCGCACGGAAACCGCGCTGATGGAGGCGACAGCCGCAGAAATGGCGGACCTGTTCGGGCCCGCCTGCCACGTCATCGAATTCGGCAGCGGCTCTAGCGTGAAAATCCGCATCCTTCTGGACGCGCTGGAGACGCCCGCCGCCTACACCGCGCTCGATATCTCGCGCGATCACCTGATTGCAGCCTGCCAGTCGGTCGCCGCCGATTATCCCGACCTGCCGGTCAACGCCGTCTGCGCCGATTTCACGCGGCCGTTCGACCTCCCAGCCGGTCCCACGAACGCGTCGCGCACCCTCGGCTTCTTTCCCGGCTCGTCGATCGGCAATTTCACGCGGCCGGAAGCGGCGGAATTCCTGCTCTCGGCGCGGCAAATTCTCACAGGCCCGGAGCCCGGCTTCCTGATCGGCGTCGATCTCCGCAAGGACGCCTCAATCCTCGAGCCCGCCTACAACGATGCGGCAGGCGTAACGGCCGATTTCAATCTCAACCTGCTGGTCCGCGCGAACCGGGAGCTGGGCTCGGATTTCGATCTCGACGGGTTCCGCCACCATGCCTTGTACAACGAGGCGGAAGGCCGCATTGAAATGCACCTGATCAGCCTCCGCGCGCAGGATGTGACCGTGAACGGGCGAACGTTCCATCTCAGGGCCGACGAGACGATCCATACCGAAAATTCCCACAAATACGCGCCGGAAGAGTTCGCCGAGCTGGCAGAAAGCGCCGGTTATACCCCGGAACGGCTCTGGATCGACGAGAACCGCCTGTTCAGTATCCATTACCTCACGGTCGACCGCTGATCCGTGCTATACTGACGGTCAGTTCACCTGTTCCCGTCGCGAATGCTCATAGAAATCATCGCCGACACGATCTGTCCCTGGTGCTATATCGGCAAGCAGCGCCTGAAAAAGGCGATGGCGATGCGCCCCGCCCTGGATTTCGAGCTACGCTGGCGCCCGTTCCAGCTTAACCCCACCATGCCTCTGGGCGGGATCGAGCGGGATACCTACCTGATGACCCGGTTCGGTACGCTGGACCGCGCCGAACGGGCCCAGGACCGACTCCGCAAGGCTGGACGAGAAGACGGGCTTTCCTTCCGGTTCGATCGCATCCGGCGCATCCCGAACACGGTCGCCGCACACCGGCTTTTGCGCCATTCGGAACCGTACGGATTGCAGGAGGCCCTGGTAGACGCGCTTTACGACGCCTATTTCTCTGCCGGTCAGGACACCGGCGAAATCGAGGCCCTCGCCGATATCGCCGCTAACATCGGGCTGGACCGCGACGAAGCTGCAACCTTTCTTGACGGCATTGGACACCGGGCGGAAATTCTCGCCGAGGACGAACAGGTCCGCCAGTCCGGAATCACTGGCGTTCCGTGTTTCGTTATCGAGGACGAATTCGCGGTTTCCGGCGCGCAGGCCCCCGAAGTGTTCGTCCAGATTTTCGACCTCGCCCGACAGAACGAGGGAGAACCGCCAGCCTTGCGTAAAGCGGCCGCCGAATAACTGTTATTCAATAGCCTGGAAACCCTTTCGGATAATTCGAATGAATACGACTCGTAGCCAGCTCGACGCCACTCTCCGGTTCTACGATGCGGTTGCCGACCGTTTCTGGGAAGGCACGCATGATCACGACGTCACCCAGAACTACGCCGCCCTGCTGAACGCGCTGGACAACCGGGACGGGATGCGGATTCTCGATTTCGGATGCGGACCGGGACGCGACCTGATCTGGTTCCGCGATCACGGGCATGATGTTATCGGGCTCGACGGATCAGCCGCCTTCGTGGAAGACGCGCGTAACCGTACCGGCTGCGAGGTCTGGCACCAGGATTTTCTCGCTCTTGAGCTTCCGCCAGCCCATTTCGATGGGGTATTCGCCAACGCGAGCCTGCTTCACGTACCGATGGACGACATTTTGCAGGTATTGGCCAGGATTTTCGCTAGCCTGAAGGCGGGGGGCGTTCTTTTTGCCTCGAATCCGCGCGGAAACGACGAAGAAGCCTTCGATGGGCAACGGTTCCGCTCAAAATGGCGGGACGAAACCTGGCTGGAGCTCGTCCCGAAGGCCGGATTCGAACCCGTCGACCATTACTGGCGTCCATCCGGCCTGCCGCGTGACCAACAACCCTGGTTTGCCACAGTCTGGCGGAAACCCGCCGACTAGCCCGCGGCCATCTCCGCCAGTTTGGCCACCAGCTGTCGCGATCCGCGGAGCCGCGTTCCGGCATGGCCCCATTCGCGTCTTATGACCAGTCGATGGTCCGGACGCACCGAGGCCTGGCCCGACTGCGCCTGGATGAACTGCACCAGCGCCACGGGATCGGCAAATTCGTCGTTGTGGAAGCGGATCACGGCGCCCTTCGGCCCGGCATCCAGCGTTTCCACGCCTGCATGTCGGCAGAGCTGCTTGATGGCGATGACCTGCAACAGGTTCTCCACCTCGTCCGGCACAGGGCCGAACCGGTCGATCAGCTCGGCGGCGAATGCTTCAACCTCTCCCGCTTCCTCCAGCGCCGCCAGACGTCGGTATAGTCCCAGCCGCGCGTCGAGATCGGTGACATAGCTCTCCGGGATCAGAACGGGCGTACCGATATTGATCTGCGGGCTCCAATCCTGCCCCGCGACGCTCATACCGCGCGCCTCGGCGACCGCTTCCTCCAGCATGTGCTGATACAGCTCGACGCCGACCTCGCGGATATGGCCGGACTGCTCATCGCCGAGCAGGTTCCCGGCGCCGCGAATATCGAGATCGTGGCTTGCCAGGGTGAAACCGGCGCCGAGCGCATCCAGCGACTGCATGACTTCCAGCCGGCGCACCGCGGCATCCGTCATCTTCCCGTCAGCGGGCAGCGTCAGGTAGCAATAGCCGCGCTGTTTCGACCGCCCGATACGCCCGCGAAGCTGGTAGAGCTGCGCCAGCCCCAGCATGTCGGCCCGATGAACGATCAGCGTGTTGGCGGACGGGATATCGAGCCCCGATTCGACAATCTGGGTCGACAGCAACAGATCCACCGCCCCGTCATAGAACCGGTTCATGACGTCTTCGAGCGCGGTCGGCGTCATCTGTCCATGCGCAACGGCGATCCGTACATCCGGCACTAGCTCGCGCAGCGTCGCCTCGACCTCCTCCAGATGCTGAATGCGGGGACATACATAGAAAATCTGCCCGCCGCGGAACCGTTCGCGCTGGATCGCCTCGCGGATAATGACGGAATCGAACGGGGTGACGAAGGTCCGTACCGCCAGCCGGTCGACCGGCGGAGTGGCGATGATCGACATTTCCTTCACGCCCGTCAGCGCCATCTGCAACGTCCGGGGAATCGGCGTCGCGGTAAGCGTCAGCACGTGAACATCGGTGCGCAGTTTTTTCAGCCGCTCCTTGTGCGCCACGCCGAAATGCTGCTCCTCGTCGATAATCAGAAGCGCCAGATCCTTGAATTCTATGGATTTTCCCAACAGCGCGTGGGTGCCGATGGCGATATCGACCTGCCCGTCGGCGATTCCCTTGCGGGTTTTCGCCTGTTCCTTCGCGCTCACCATGCGGGAAAGCTGCCCGATCCGGACCGGAAAACCCTGGAACCGCGCCTTGAAGGTCGCGAAATGCTGGCGGCACAACAGCGTGGTCGGCGCGACAACCGCGACCTGTCCCCCTTCCATCACCGTCGCGAACGCCGCGCGAAGCGCGATCTCGGTCTTGCCGAACCCGACATCGCCGCACACCAGCCGGTCCATCGGGCGGCCCGCCGACAGGCTGTTCAGCACGTCCTCGATGGCGCCCTGCTGGTCTGCTGTTTCCTGATACGGAAAGCGAGCGCAGAACTCCTCGTAAGGGCTTGAATGGGCGTTGATTTTCCGCGCAGGTGCAAGCGCCCTCTGGGCTGCGATTCGGATCAGCTCTTCGGCCATCTCCTGAAGACGCTTCTTCAGCCGCGATTTACGCGACTGCCAGGCTGCCCCGCCCAACCGGTCGAGACTTGCCGCCGTATCAGCCGAGCCGTAGCGCGACAGCACCTCGACGCTCTCCACCGGCACGAACAGCCGGTCGCCGCCGTCATAGGTCAGGCGCAGGCAATCGTGCGGCGCGTCGCCGGCAGTGATCGTTTCCAGCCCTTCGAAACGCCCGATCCCGTGCTCGACATGGACCACGTAATCGCCCGGCGACAGTTCGCTGGCATTACTGATGAAGGCCTCAGCCTGCCGCCGGCGCGGGCGCGACTGCACCATCCGCTCGCCGAGAATGTCCTGCTCGGTGATGAGAGTGAATCCGTCGAGCGTAAATCCGTGTTCCAGCCCGAGGACGAACAACCCGACCGTCCGGTCCGGCAGGGCCAGGAAATCCGCCCAGGTCGAGACCCGCTCTGCCGTCGAAAGTCCGTGCTCGCGCAGCAACGTGGACAGCCTCTCCGCACTGCCTGCGCTATAGCCGGCGATGGCGACCCGGTTTCCGCGCTCGAATGACCGACCCACCGCGCCGACAACGGCATCGAATACGCTGTCCGACCGGTCTTCGCCCTTGTCACCGGTCGCCGCAAGCCGGGCGGCGGCGAATTCCTGTCCGCGCCGTCCGCCGCAATCCAGAACTGTCGCGTTTTCCGCTTCAGGCGCCGCAGCGAAGGGGGAAAACCATCCATTCGGTATCGTATGGATGGCGGAATTCCAGTCTTCTTCGGTCAGATAAAGCCTGTCCGGCGGAAGCGGGTTATAGACCGCCTCGCCTCCATCGCCCGACTTGCGGGCATCGGCGAAACTTTTCCGGGCATCATAGAAATCGGCGATGGTCTCAAGCCGCGCCGTAACTGCATCGCCGCCGTGATGATCGATTGTCACCGGCGCGTCCGGGAGATAGTCAAACAGCGTTTCCATCCGCCCGTACAGCAAGGGCAACCAGTGTTCGACGCCTGCGACCCGTTGACGCTCGGACACGGCCTCATAGACCGGATCGCCGCTGCCCCCGCCGAACAGCGCGCGGTAGCCCTCGCGAAATCTCTGAACCCCGGCCTCATCCAGTGTCAGTTCGGAGACAGGTTCGAGCGCCATCTCCCTGCACTCGTCCTCGCTCAGCTGGGTCGCCGGGTCGAAATAGCGCAGCTTCTCGATCTCGTCGCCGAACAGGTCGAGCCGTACCGGGCGGTCGGATGCCGGCGGAAAGATATCGACGATCCCGCCGCGAAACGCGTATTCACCGGGCTCGCGCACCGTTCCCGTGCGCCCGAACCCACGCGCCTCCAGATAGGTCGCAAGCTCGTCCAGCGCAACGCGCACGCCGGGTTTGAGGGAAAGGGTGGTACCGCCGACCGCATCGCGCGGCGGCACCCGTTGCAGCACAGCATTTACCGTTGTGAGGACCAGGGTGGGCCCTTCGATACCCGCTTTGAGCCTCATCAGGGCATGCATCCGGTCGCCCAGCACGTCTGCATTGGGCGATACCCGGTCGTAAGGCAGGCAGTCCCATGCCGGAAAAGGGATTATTTCCATTTCCGGGACGATGACGGAAAGCACGCCGCGCAACTGCTCCAGCCGCCGGTCGTCGCTGGCGACATGCAGGTGCGGCCCTCCCCCTGCAGAACCTGTCATGGAAACCAGTTCGGCCAGAGCCAGCGCATCGACGCCGTCGGGAATGCCACCGAGCAGGGTTCTGCACGAAGCCTTGAGAGGATTATCTTTGAAAATCAATTGTCTGACAGCGTTTTCTTAAAATCGATCAGAAGGTCGAAAAGGGCATGGCGATGAACCTCCGGTGGCGGTTCAGCCCCTCCAACCCAGATCATCAGGTCGGGATCGGGCTCCAGCAGCAGAGCCTCGAAACGGTCGAGATCCACCCTTTCCATATCCGCGAGATAGCGGTCCGCGAAACCGCCCAGCACCATATCGGCCTCCTTGGTGCCCCGGCGCTGACTCAGGTAATTCAGCCGCCGGCGTCTGGTCTCAAGATCCTGTTCGGTCATGATGGATTGCAACTCGCCCGCTCTCGCCTAGGATATAGGCCTGTCGCCGCTGCTTGTCAGCCATTCCGAACAATTCGGCGAGTTCATGCGTCCAGCCATTCTCAATCCGCTTTTTGCCACCGCTACGACGCTGACCGGCGTCGGTCCGCGTATCGCGCAGGCGATTGCGAAGATCGCCGGCGAGAAAGTCGTCGACCTGTGCTGGCATCTGCCGATCGGCATGATCGACCGGCGGTTCGCGCCAAAGGTCGCCGATGCGCCGCCGGGTGCGGTTGCGACGCTGACCGTTCAGGTTCTCGAGCACATGCCGCCGCGCATCCCGCGCCTGCCCTACCGCGTACTCTGCAGCGACGACACGGCCGAGATCGAGCTGGTTTTCTTTCACGCCAAAGGCGATTACCTGCAGAAGACGCTCCCGACCGGACAGGAACGGATCATAAGCGGGAAAGTCGAGCATTATCAGGGGCGTATCCAGATGACGCATCCCGACCTGATCGCCGGGCCGGAAGAGGCGGACGACGTGATCGGGGTAGAGCCGGTCTATCCACTGACCGCGGGCCTCAATCCCAGGCCGCTGCGCCGGGCGATCAAAGGCGCGTTGGAACGCGCACCGGAGCTGGAGGAATGGCAGGATGCCGCGTGGATCGAAAAACAGGGCTGGAGGGACTGGCGAGACTCCCTGTTGGCCGCGCACGGCATCGAAAGCGAGCAGGATCTGGACCCGTCGGCACCGGCGCGTGCGCGGCTCGCCTATGACGAGTTGCTGGCCGATCAGCTCGCACTCGCCATGGTGCGGGCCTCGCAGCGTAAACGAAGCGGTCGCGCCATCTCCGGCGATGGCGTCCTGACCGAAAAGGCCATCGCCGCCCTGCCCTTCACGCTGACCCCATCGCAGATCGAGGCACTGTCAGAAATCGCCGCCGATATGGCCTCGCCCTTGCGGATGCTGCGGATGCTTCAGGGCGATGTCGGCAGCGGCAAGACGGTCGTGGCCTTCCTCGCCATCGTCAAGGCTGTGGAGGCCGGCGCCCAGGGCGCGATCATGGCGCCGACGGAGGTCCTTGCCCGGCAGCATTTCGCAACCATCGAGCCGCTCGCCAACGCCATCGGGCTCCGCACGGCGCTGCTGACCGGCCGTGACAAGGGCAAGGCGCGTACCGAAATTATCAATGGGCTCATATCAGGCGATATCCAGATCGCCGTGGGCACCCACGCCCTGTTCCAGGACGATGTCGCGTTTCACGACCTCGCACTCGCGGTAATCGACGAACAGCACCGGTTCGGCGTCCATCAGAGGCTGATGCTGACGTCGAAGGGACAGGCCGCCGACATGCTGGTCATGACGGCGACTCCGATCCCCCGCACCCTTATGCTGTGCGCCTATAGCGACCTCGATTCATCGCGGCTGACAGACAAGCCCGCCGGGCGCAAGCCGGTCGAGACCCGCGTCCTGCCGCTATCGCGCATCGAGGATGTCGTAAACCGGCTTGAAAGCGCCATTTCGGGCGGCGCGCGCATTTTCTGGGTCTGCCCGCTGGTCGACGAGTCGGAAGCCCTCGACCTCGCCGCTGCGACCGACCGGCATTCGGCGCTGGACCGTCGCTTTCCCGGAAGAATCGGCTTGGTGCACGGCAAGATGCGCGCCGCCGAGAAAGACAGGGCGATGGCAGCTTTTTCCGCCGGTGAAACCGATATCCTGGTCGCGACCACTGTCATCGAGGTCGGCGTCGATGTCCCTGAAGCGACAGTCATGGTCGTCGAACATGCAGAACGGTTCGGCCTCGCGCAGCTGCACCAGCTGCGGGGTCGCGTCGGGCGCGGCGAGAAGGCGTCTTCCTGCCTGCTGCTTTATGCGCCGCCGCTTACGCAAACTGCGGAAGCCCGGCTCAAGATATTGCGCGAAACCGAGGACGGTTTCCGGATCGCCGAAGAAGATCTGCGTCTGCGCGGCGCCGGCGAACTGCTCGGGACCCGTCAGAGCGGCCTGCCGTCATACCGTCTCGCCGACCTTGCGGCGCACCAGGAATTGATGATGGCGGCGCGAGACGATGTCCGTCTCATCCTCGACCGCGACCCGGAACTTAAATCCAAACGCGGACAAGCCCTCCGGGTGCTGCTTTATCTGTTCGAAAAGGATAGTCTGGTCCCTACCCTGAGGTCCGGTTAGGAGCGTAAATGCAATCCCTGTCGCAAGATATTCTCACCTTCTGGTTCGGAACGACCGATCTGTCGGCCGAAATGGAAAAACGCCAGGTCTGGTTCAAATCGACGCCGGAGTTCGACGCCGAACTGATTGGGAACTATACGGAAATCAGCGAACAGGCGCTGTCAGGAAAACTCGATCACCTGACCGAAACGCCTGAAGACTGCCTGACGCTCATCCTCGCACTCGACCAGTTTCCGAGAAACATTTTCCGGGGCTCCGCACGTGCGTTCGACAGCGACCAAAAAGCCCGCGAAATTGCGCGGCTGGCGATCGAGCGCGGTTACGACAAGGGCTACGCGAGATGGCCGCGAACCTTCGCCTACCTGCCGTTCGAGCACAGCGAAAACATGGAGGATCAGGAGCTTGCTCTAGCGCTCTACAAATCCTTCGTCGACGATGACTCCCTGAAAGCGGCCATCGGCCACCATGAGGCAATCCAGCGCTTCGGCCGATTTCCGCACAGAAATGAGGTGTTGGGGCGCGAAAACACCCCCGAGGAAGTGGAATACCTCAAGGAGCCGCCGCTATGGGGCAAGACGGCGGCCGAGGCCGCCGAGCTTGAAAAACGAAAAGAGAAAAATAAGCGGAACTAGGCCGCTTCGTAATCGGTTCCCGAACGCCACGTATTGGAGGATTTGCAGCGTTTACAGATCCTCTCGCCGGACCATGAGCTTTCAAATTCGTCCTGACACATAAGGCAGTTGCGCTTCATCGCCTTATGCGACCGCTCCGGAGCGGGTTTTTTCGATTTATCAGTCATTCCCATACGGTACCGTATGGGAATGACAAAAGTCAACGAAAACCTGTAGTTAACGAATAGAATGCCCGACGAACTCGAGAAAAATCCCGGTTATGGCGCGCAGTCGGGTGCCTTCCGGTGCCCCGTTGCCTGCTCGTAAGCGTAAGAATACCGCAACATTCGGGCGTCGTCATATGGGCGTCCGAGGAACGTGATGCCAGCCGGCAAATTCTCTCTCGTAAAGCCAGCCGGTACGACCACGGACGGAACATAGACCAGGAAGGTGTTAAGATGAGGCGCCCCACGCTGGTCGTAGAAAGGCGGATTGAGCCCTTCTGCGATCAGGGTCGGCTGATGTTCCACCGCCTTGTGCACAATGGCATCCAGCCCGTGTTCAGCCATCACGGCGAGCAGACGGGTCATCAGCAGATCGCGCGCCTTGACGTATTCGTAATGCGCCTCGGGGCTGCTTTCCGATCCCCAGCGCTCATGTACGCCTTTCGATATCTTTGCGTAATCCGGCGACGCCATGATCTCATCCCGTGTGGCAAAGGGCGGGTTGGCGCTGCCCGCGGCATAGGCTTCGTAGGAAACGTCGTCCTCGCCCGGCTCGCGGGCCCGTTTCGCCAGCAATTCCAGCAACCCGGGGATTTCGATGGGATCGACGATCTCCGCCCCGGCCCCGGCCAGATCGGCGACTGCCTGGTCAAACACTTCGTTTACCAGCGCAAAATCTTCGGTATCGGGTTCAGTACGATGCCCCATCGGCGTCCGCAGAATGCCGATCCGCGCACCTTTCAGCGCATCCCTGTCCAGCAGCCCTGAATAGCTCTCAGGAGCCTTCCCGACACCGCGCGCCGTCACTGGGTCGACCGGATCGAAGCCCACCATGCAATCGAGAAGCTTCGCGAGATCGGTCACGGTCCGCGCCATCGGTCCCAGCGAACCGTTTATCATGGGCCAGCCTGCATACACGCCGCCGCGACTGACCAGGCCGGCAGTCGGCCGCATGCCGCATATGCCGTTCCAGATCGACGGGCGGCGGATCGACGCAAACCCCTCCTGCCCGATAGCTGCGGTCGCCAGATTGGCTGAAACGCTGGCCCCGGACCCCCCGGAAGAGCCGCCCGCCGTGCGGTCGAGATCGTAGACATTGCGGGTCGAGCCGAACAGGGAACCGTGCGTGTCGCCGGCTCCCATCTCTCCCAGAGTCGTCTTGCCGATGAATATGGCGCCGGCTTCCTTCAGGCGGGCCGTGATCGTCGAATCCCTGCCAGGCATGTGATCCTTGAACAGGATGGACCCCAGCGTCGTCGGCATTTCGGCAACGTCGCCCTGGTCCTTCATCATCAGGGGAATGCCGTGCAGCGGCCCGACAAGCCCGCCGTTCTCCAGCGCTGCGTCAAGCCGGTCTGCCTCTTCCAGGGCTTTCGGATTGGTCGAAATGACCGAATTGATGGTGGGTCCGTTGCGATCGTAGCGCTCGATCCGGTCGAGATAGGTTTCCACAAGTTCCCGCGCCGTCAGGCTTCCGTCGAGATAGGCGGCGTGAATGTCGGCGATCGTCGTGTCCACAACATTAAATGAAGTCATTTTGTCCCCGTCGGTTCGGTCAGCTTTTCTCGTTCTTAGCACAAAAAAAGGATGGCCCGAAGGCCGCCCGAACGGTTTAACCGCAACCCAGCGACAACGGTGTCGCCTGAGCGCAAACAGAAAGCTCATGCCAGTGCAAACGCACCGAAAGGGCCTGGTTCCGGATCGTCACAATAACGAAACCAACTCGACTGATGTCGAGGCGTCCGGAAGACATTAAACAAGACCGGATGAACTGCAATAGAGGTATCGCCGTCACTTCTCGCCAGTTTTTTGTGACGTGACCGCCAACAGCAGTTTGCTGAATCGTGAATTGTGCGCAAACTACCCTCGTAACCGAAATCTCTGACGAAATTGCAGGGGAAGATCACACAATGAAAAACCCCACCTTCGTGATTACTCGAGCCATAGCGGTAGCCGCTACGATAAGCGTTGCCCCTATTTTTTCCGCAACGGCGCAAAATCAGGATCAGCTTGCCCGGGGTAAATATCTGGTGGAGAGCATAGGCGGGTGCGGCAACTACCATACCGCCCGCGGCGGCCCGATGAAGGGCGTACCGCTTGCCGGCGGCAATGCGTTCGGCGGTCCGAAAGCTCCCTTCCATTCTTACGCTACCAACATAACGCCCGACAGGGAAACCGGGATCGGCGCCTGGACCGACGACCAGATCGTAAGGGCGATCCGGGAAGGCAGACGGCCGGACGGCAGCATCATCGGCCCGCCCATGGCGATCGAGTTTTTCAGCCGCTTTTCCGATAACGACGTAAAGGCGATGGTTGCTTACCTTCGGATGGTCAAACCGGTAAAAAACAAAACGCCGAAGGCGGTCTCCAAGATGAAGCTGCGCCCGGGACACGCCGTGGACAACGTTCCCGACGTGTCGCGGTCGGACAAGGTCGCTTACGGCCAATACCTGGTCCGGATCGGCCATTGCATGGAATGCCATACGACAATGGATGAGGGCCGCCTCCTGATGAAGACTCATTATAGTGCAGGCGGAAGGACTTTCCGTGGCCCGTGGGGAGAAAGCGTCGCTGCGAATATCACGCAGGACCGGGAAACCGGAATCGGCGCCTGGACCGATGCGCAGATCAAGCACGCGATCGCGAAAGGCAAGCGGCATGACGGATCGGGCCTGCGCCCGCCCATGTGCTACCGCTGTTACGACAGGATGACCGACGCCGACCTCGATGCGGTTGTCGCCTATCTCCGAACGGTCAAACCAATCCGCAATGCAGTACGCTAGGAAGGTTTCAGAATGACGGAAAACGGATCCATGGACATCGATATTTCCATCCCCCCCCGCCTTCCGGCGGCGGCGCGTTTCGTCGAGCGGATCCGGGAGCTTTACAACAACGAACCGGACCTCGATCAGCGCTGGGAAGCCATACGGGAACGGATGGTCGAGCTTCTGGCCGACCCGGCCCTGCGCGAGCACTCGAAAGACTGGCCACTGACAGTAGCGGATGCGGCCGGCGGGGTGCGCAACCTGCTGTTCTACGAAGACCCGGATTACGGGTTCGTGTTCAACGCGACGGTACGCAAAGCCAACTCGGTCACCAGCGTGCACGATCACGGCGATGTCTGGACGCTCTACGGGCTGATTGACGGAAACGAGACCATGCACCGCTACGAGAGAACCGACGGCGGCGACCGCAATGAGGGTCCGGCGACGTTAAGGGAAACGGGCTCTACGTCGATCGGTCCGGGAGATGTCGACACGGTGCCGCCCGGCGGCATCCATCAGGAACATGGCGGGCCGACTGACTCCATGTCCTTCATCGTCAGGGCACAGCGCGCCGGCACGTTCAAACAGCGCAATTTCAATCCTGAAACGGGAGAAGTGCGTCTGAACGACGGGCCGACGTTAATTCCCTACCGGCTCGACTGACCAGAGTTTCTATTCGGCCGGAATCGTCCTCTTGTCGCCATCCGCCGCGGCAATCAGCTTTTTGCCTTTTTTTCCGGGAGGGCGTCGGTCGGGCGGGGTGACGATGCCGCCCGAGACGACCATCTTGATCCCCTCTTCCACCGACATCGACAGAACCACCAGTTCGCGCTTCGGAATAAACAGCAGATAACCTGAGGTCGGGTTAGGCGTGGTCGGCAGGAAGACATTGACCACATCGTCCTCGGTAAGGTCCTGGATTTCGCCTTCAGTTCGCCCCGTGATGAAACCCATCGCCCAGGAACCCCGGCGCGGATACTCGAACAGAACCACATCACGAAACGACTGCGAACTCTGCGACAGTACCGTTTCGAAAATCTGCTTGAACGCGCCGTAGACGCTCCGGATGACCGGCATCCGGTTCAGGATGTTTTCGGTCAGGTTTGTCCACATGCGGCCCAGCAGACCGGCGGTCAGCGCTCCGATCATGGTCAACCCGACACAGACGATCAGGAGCCCGAGCCCGGGAATACCGAACGGCAGATAGGTCTCCGGGTTGTAGACCGGAGGCAGCAGCGGCGTGACCTGGAGATCTACCCAGTGGATGAACAGCCACGCCAGATAGGTCGTGAGCCCGATCGGCGCCGTGATCAGAACGCCCGCGAGGAAATAGCCGCGCAGATGGCGTCGGATGCCAAGCCTGGGAACGGCCCGCTGAGGTTCCGGGTCTGGCTGCTTCGTTGTTTCTGGAGAGGCGTCGTTCATGTCATGCCTGCGGAAGGCCCCGATCGGCTAGCAAGCCAATGATATATCTGTAGAATGAGCTCATGGAAAGCAAATCGGCTTCAACGCCAAGACTGATCGGCCTCGCCACGTCGGTCCCGAAATTCAAACTCGCCCAGCACGAGGTCCTGAAGCGCGCACCGGCCTATATTCCCGGTATGAGCAGGGAGGCGCTGGAACGGCTTATGCCGGTTTACGAGAACGCCGGCATCGATATGCGTTATTCCTGTGTGCCGCCGGACTGGTACGAAAAGCCGCACGGCTGGGCCGAAAAAAACGCTCTCTTTATTGAGAATGCGGTCGAACTGACCGAACGGGCCGCGACCGGCGCCATGCAGCGTGCGAATATTGCAAAGGAGGAAATCGACACGGTGATTGCGGTTTCGACCACCGGAATCGCCACGCCCAGCCTTGATGCGCTCCTGATCGAACGTATGGCGCTCAGGCGAGACGTCGAAAGATTGCCGGTTTTCGGGCTCGGCTGCGCCGGCGGCGTGACCGGACTGGCCCGGGCCGCCGACCTCGCCCGCGCCGCCCCGGGAAAGACCGTTCTGATGGTTGCGGTAGAGCTTTGCGGGCTGACCTTCCGGCGGGCCGACAGCACGAAAGCGAACGTCATCGCCACAGCCCTTTTCGGCGACGGGGCCGCGGCCGCGATCATCCGAACCGGCGACGACGGCGCCGCGTTCGAATTCGCTGGCGAACACAGCTGGCCTGACTCTCTCGATATCATGGGCTGGCGGGTCGAGGATGACGGGCTGGGCGTCGTATTTTCGCGCGACATTCCTGCCCTGACCCGGACCGAGTTCCGCGACGTTGCTGCCGGTTTCATGAATCGTCACAATCTATCCTTCTCCGATATCGATCATTTCGTATGCCATCCGGGCGGCGCCAAGGTGCTCGATGCGCTTGAGGAAGCGTTCGTACTGGAAACGGGAGCCCTCATCGATTCACGCACTATCCTGCGGGAATATGGCAACATGTCGGCGGTGACAGTGCTGTTCGTCCTCGAACGGGTGCTGGAAGGACGGAAGACTGGACGCTACTTTCTGTCCTCCCTTGGCCCCGGCTTTACCGCGACCTTCCTCACGATGCTCGCCTGAACAGCCAATGAGCGTCTTTTACGCCGTGATGCTGCTGGTGATTGCCGAGAGGCTGTCCGAGCTTTTCATTGCCCGCCGCAATACACGGAGACTGCTTGAAAAAGGCGGCATCGAATACGGCGCCGGTCATTATCCGGCAATCGTCCTCCTTCATGCGGGCTGGCTCGTCGCGCTGCTGGTTCTGGTTCCGCACGGCCGTCCGCCCAACTGGTGGTTTCTGGGACCATTTCTGGCGATCCAGCCGCTACGGTACTGGATCATCGCAACTCTCGGAGAACGCTGGACGACACGCGTCATTGTCCTGCCGGGTGTCGCCCCCGTGCAGACCGGCCCTTACCGCTTTATCCGCCATCCGAATTACTGCATCGTCGCGCTGGAAATCCTGCTTTTGCCCCTGGCCTTCGATGCCTGGCTGGTGGGCCTGGTCTTTACCATCGCCAATGCAGCCGTCCTGAAGCACAGGATTTCCGTCGAAGAAATGGCGATTATGGGAGCTGGATCACAAAATCGGGAACAATCCTGATTGGAATTCGTTCTTTCGGATACATAAATTGCACCTGTCGCATTCGCTTCCCGCCCCGGAGCGATCGGGGACCAGACTCAGGAGATACTGATGAAGAAACTGTCGAGCATACTCGCCGTCGCCATGACGGCACTCAGTCTTACAACCACACCAGCGATGGCAATGGGCAGCGACCCGGCGGAAAAAGCCGAGGAGAACTACCAGGACGCCGTTCGCGCGGTGAAGAACGAGAACTATGACGACGCCATCGACAAGCTGAAGGAAGTCCTCGACCACGACAGCCGCAACGCGGACGCGCTCAACTATATGGGATACAGCTATCGCAAGCTCGGCAAGTACGAGCAGGCGTTCAGCTTCTATACGCGGGCGCTCAAGCTCGACCCCGACCATAAGGGCGCCAACGAATATATCGGCGAGGCCTATCTCGAACGGAACATGCCCGAAAAGGCCAAAATCCATCTCGACCGCCTTGCGAAGATCTGCAGTTCCTCCTGCGAGGAGTACGCAGCACTGAAGAAGGCGTGGGATACCTGGCAGGCAAAGCAAAAACGCAGCTGATCCCCTGCATTCAGATCTTCTTTTTGGGCCGGCGTTTGTATCGAACGCCGGCCCAATTGCATCTGCATCGCCCGATCCCCTACTCTGACGGGCGAAAGGAGACCGCGCCGTGATCCGCCGCATCCGCCTGATTACCGGACTGATCCTGTTCGTCTACGTGACGAGCCATCTGCTCAACCACATGCTTGGGCTGATTTCTTACAACGCCATGGAAATCGGGCGTGTCTGGTTCCTCGCCCTGTGGCGAAACCCGGTGGGGTCGATCGCGCTGTATGGTGCGCTCGCCATCCATTTTCTCCTGGCGCTGTGGGCGATATACGAACGCCGCCATCTTCGGTTTACGTTCGCGGAGGCTGTCCAGCTAAGTTTCGGGATCGCTATCCCAATGCTTCTTGTCGGCCATGTCGTCGGAACCCGCGGCGCGCATCAGATGGCCGGCACAAACGATCTGTATGCGTACGTTCTCCTCGCCCATTTCAAATTTGCGACGGAGTATTTCTATTATCAGACAGCGGGTCTATTCGCAGCGTGGGTGCACGGATGCATCGGCGTATATTACTGGCTGAGGCTCAAGCCCTGGTTTCACGAAGCAAGCCAGTACCTGTTCGCGCTGGCCCTGATACTCCCCGTTCTTGCCCTGGTCGGGTATACCGCCGGCGGTCGCGAAGTTCTGGCCCTTTACGAGAATCCGGAATGGCGCAAGGTCATAGCCACCTCCATTGGATATCCGGACAGGAAGACCGTCGAGTTCCTGCTGTCGCTCTCTCCGATTATCCGCTGGTCGGTGTTGGGAGCGGTCGCCGCGGCGCTTATCGCGCGCGGACTGCGCGCCCTTGTCGCACGACAACGCGGCATTCTGGAGGTTACCTATCCCGACGGGCGCGTCGTCCGCATTCCCCCCGGCACCAGCCTTCTTGACGCCAGTCTGGTCAACGGCATCCCCCACGCCTCGGTGTGCGGCGGGCGTGGCCGCTGCTCGACCTGCCGGGTGCGGATCACCGAAGGGATGGACGCCCTGCCCGAGCCGAGCGCCGAGGAGACGCGCGTGCTCGACCGCATCGGGTCGCCGCCGATGATTCGACTCGCCTGTCAGACGCGGCCTACCGCCCCTGTAACGATGATCCCGCTGCTACCGCCCAACAGCTCTCCACGCGACGCTTCGCCTCGCCCCGCCTACCATATGGGTGAAGAGCGCGAGATCGCGATCCTGTTCGCCGACCTCCGCGATTTTACCGGCTTTTCGGAGCGGAAACTGCCCTACGACGTGGTCTTCGTACTCAACCGATACTTTGCCAATATGGGCAGCGCAGTCGCAGCAGCAGGCGGATATCTCGACAAATTTATCGGCGACGGAGTCATGGCTCTGTTCGGAGTCGACGGCGACGCAGTGAAAGGTGCGCGCCAGGCGCTTGAGGCGGCCCGGCAGATGTCGATTCAACTCGACGACCTGAACCGCACCCTTGAAGCCGATCTTGAGGAGCCGCTTCGGATCGGCATCGGCATCCATATGGGGCCTGCGATTATCGGCGAGATGGGTTATGGAGACGCCACATCGCTGACCGCCGTCGGCGATGCCGTGAACACCGCAAGCCGACTGGAAGCGCTCACCAAGGAACATCGGGCTCAACTGGTCGTTTCCGATGCGGTCGCGAACAGGGCCGGCGTGGACCTGAGTCGATTTCCGAGTCATCAACTCGACGTGCGGGGACGCAGCGAAGCCATCTCCGCGCATATTGTCGTCAATGCACAGGACCTGCCGAAAGACAGGGAAGAACAAGCGGAAACCCAACAATGAAATACACCGATCTCTATTTCGAGGATTTCACCGTCGGCACGGCGTTCGAGACCGATGCCTGTACCGTCTCCGCCGCCGATATCATCCGGTTCGGCAAGGAATTCGCGCCCCTGCCCTATCACACCGATCCGGTCGCGGCGAAGGACTACATGTTCGGCGATCTGGTGGCGGCAGGGTTCCACACCTGCTCGATCAGCTTCGGGCTCTTCATCGAATCCGGCGTGTTCTCCGCCTGCGCGATGGGCTCGCCCGGCGTCGACCGGCTGCGCTGGAAAAAAGTCGTCAAAGCGGGCGACACGCTAAGAGTGACGGCAACCGTGCTCGAAGCCTCTCCGGCTCGGGACGCCAAGGGGCGTAACCTGATCAAGCTGCAATTCGTCACCACCAACCAGGACGGCGATGAGGTGCTGGAGATGCACACGCTGCATTTCGTTTCAGCGCGACCGGCTTAAAGCCACCGCCTCCTCCTTCCCCGGCATCGTGCTTCACGCCATAATGCGGCGACATTCCATTCCGGGCCGAGGGAGACCCCCAACATGACCATCGCGACCATCAAGGACGGCACAGTCGCCGACGCCTATCTGCAGCTGCTTGCCGACCGCGGCATCGATTATTTCTTCGGCAATGCCGGTACCGATTTCGCGCCTCTGATCGAATCCTTCGCCAAGGCGCAGGCGCTGGGAACGCCGTGCCCCAAGGCCATACTCGTGCCGCACGAGAACCTCGCCATCCACATGGCGATGGGGTACGCGGTGGTCACCGGCAGGCCGCAGGTCGTCATGGTCCATGTCAATGTCGGCACCGCCAATGCGCTCAACGGTCTGATCAATGCGAAGCGCGGCAGAATCCCCGTGATCTTTTCCTCCGGCCGCACTCCCTGGACCGAGTTCGGCGACAAGCATGGCAGGCGCACGCGCGAGGTCCACTGGCCGCAGGAAATGTTCGATCAGGCCTCGCTGACGCGCGAAATGGTCAAGTGGGATTATGAGCTCAAGGACAAGGCGGTGCTCGAAACCGTCGTCGACCGCGCCCTCAACATGGCGATGAGCGAACCCAAAGGCCCCATCTACCTCACCCTGCCGCGCGAGCCGCTGGCGGAAACCTTTGACGAGTTTTCTTTCTACTCGCCGTCGCGCCGGGCGACGCCGACCGCTGCCTGGCCCGACCCGGACGCGATTGATCGGGTCGCCGACATTCTGGCGAAGGCGGAGAACCCTCTGATTATTACCCAGGACTCGGGTTCAGACCCGGCTACGGTCGCCCCGCTGGCGGCACTCGCGGAACGGTTCGCCATTCCGGTAGTGCAACGCAAAAACCGCTTCCTGTGCCTGCCGAGCAACCACCCGATGCATCTGGGCTACGATTCCGATCCGTTCCTCGATGAGGCCGATGTTATTGTCGTCGCCTCCTGCGATGTGCCCTGGATCCCGTCCGTCAAGGCGCCGAAGCAGGACTGCACTATCATCCAGATGGGCCCGGACCCGATTTTCGGGGATTATCCGGTGCGCGGGTACGAATGCGACATCGGTGTCACAGGCGCGATGGCGCCCTGCTTTCGTCTGCTGGACGAGGCGCTGTCGGAACGCGAAGCGGGTGCGGCCACGCGGATCGATTCACGCCGCAAGGCGCTGACAGAGCGGCGCGCTGCGCAGAAGGAAGCCGCAAGGGCCGCGTTCGAGAAATCACGGACCCAGCGCCCGCTGGGCCCGGCCTATATCGCCGGCTGCCTCAACGAAGCCAAACCCGACAATTCGATTTTCGTGACCGAAAGCGCCTTCGCCATGGGACAGGTCGAGTTCAACGAACCGGGCAGCTTCTTCTCCGGCGGCGCGGGCGGCGGACTCGGCTACGGTCTCGGCATGGCGCTCGGCGCAAAGCTGGCGGAGCCGGAAAAGCTGGTGATCTGCACGCAGGGCGACGGCGCCTACATGTACGGCAACCCGGTCCCCGCGCATTACACGTCGAAGGCCGAAAACCTGCCGATGCTGACGATCATCATGAACAACGAGCAGTGGGGTGCGGTGAAGCGCAACACCCGGGCGATGTACCCCGAAGGCTATGCGGCAAAGAGCAACGCCGAACCGCTGACTTTCTTTGAGCCCGGCGGCGTAAAATTCGAAATGGCGTCGGAAATGGCCGGCGGCTATGGCGAAATGGTCGACGACCCGGACGAACTGCCCAAGGCGCTCGACCGCGCCATCGACCAGGTTATGGGCCAGAACCGTCAGGCGATACTGAACGTGAAGTGCGTTTAACGGGCTATCCCTGCCGCCAATAGCGTACGCGCCCCGTATCGACATGAACGAAATTGGAGCGCCGGTACTTGCCGACGCCGCCGGCCTGTAGCGACCGCGCCGCCCTGTAGACCGCGTCGAGCGACCGGCCCGGCACGCGGAGGTCGATCGCCATGCCCCACTGATGGAAGCTGTTGCGAGCCACGCCGCCGCTGCGGTTCGCCAGTATCGCGTTAGTACGGGGAGAACGATAGCCGGAAATGACGTGGAACGGCTGGTTCGTTTCCAGCACACCGGCCAGCCGGTGCAGCGCGTCGAACAAGGTACGGTCTGTTTCGTATATTTCGCCGGTGCGGTGATCGCGGAGGAGTCGGTCGAAAGCGGCCAGGGCATCAGCCTGAAACGTATCGCCTATGCGGTACTCCGCGTCCGCCCGTTCGCCAGTATGAAGATTCAGAAATCGTAGCCGCTTCGGTTGCGACGCGATGGCAGTTCCCGACATCAGCAACGTCGACCCCGCGATGGTCGATCCGATCAGAAAACTACGGCGCGTCTGACCGTTATTCATGGCATTCCGGTCCGCTTCACATTGACGAGAGGTAGAAGGATTAAACCATCAACGAATCGGAACATCCCTAAAATATTCCCGATATCAACCCGGGAGGGAAACCCATGATGACTGGACTCACCACCGAACTGGAAATGCTGGTCTGGACCACGGGCGCCGCACTCCTGATGTGGATACCTTACATTCTGGCCCACATCCTGAAAGTCGGCATGATGGAAGCGCTGACGTACCGCGGCGACGCAACGCCCCTGCCCGACTGGGCGTCCCGTGCGAAGAAGGCGCATTCCAACACCATCGAGAATCTCGTCCCCTTCGCCGTGCTGATGGTTGTCGCGTCGCTGATGAAGATTTCCAACGATGCAACGGTTGCCGCCGCCGTGACCTTCTTCTGGGCGCGCATGGCGCATTACGTGGTCTATATCGCCGGCATCCCGTTCGGCCGGACACTGGCCTTCGCCGTAAGCTGGCTGGCCATGCTGTGTCTGGCGGGGCAGATCCTGACGGCCTGATCGCTCAGGCGCCAGCCGGAGTCCAGCTTATGTCGTAATGTTCGGGGAACGGTCCGTCTCGGTCAGGGAACATGTCCTTCCGGTAACTGATCCGGTCGTCGCTCCGCAAATCGTCGACCAGCACGGCCTGACGAACCATCTCGGGAATCATTTCCATGCCGACATACTTCCCGAGGCATTCGTGCTGCCCGAAACCGAACGCAAAATTATGGTCGAATGTCCGGTCCGGATCGAATTCGTCGGGACGATCATAGGCATAGGGGTCGAACATCGCCGACAGAATCAGAAGCCGGACAATCGTCCCGGATTTGATTTTCGTTTCGTGCCCGGTGCCCTTTGCGATCGTGTAATCGGCCGCCGAAATCCGGAAAATGTCGGGGCGGATCGGCACAAATCGCAACGCCTCCCAGACCATCGCATCGAACGCAGCGACATCGCTGCCGCGCGCCTTGTCCTTGACCTGTTTCAGAAGATCCGGCCGGTCCAGAAAAAACTGCACGATCTGGGCAACCGCCTGCGATGTCGTTTCGACAGCGCCGATCAGCAGCCCGCCTGCGTTCAGGCCAACACGGGTAATCGGAAAGTCCGCGCTTTTCGCGAATTTTGAGCGAACCATCCGCGTCACCATGTCTTCGTGCCGTTCGGGCTCCGACATCCCGATCAGGCGGTATATCAGTTTCTGAACAGGGCTCAGCACCATATAGAACAGGTCCATGGTCTTCACACGAAGCACCCGTCGGACGATCAGCGAAGCGATATAGGCGACGAGTTCCTCGGATGCCTTGTCGTGCATTTCGACGATTTTGCTGTGTTCCTGATCGGTGAGCATGTCGAACGGCTGATTGTTAAAGGCGTCTTACTGATTCCAGTAAGACCACTCGATCAGTTTCTCGCGATCGATCCCGTTCAGCCCGAAATAATCCTGGACCAGATACACGGGCACCATGCGACAGTAATCGTTGACGAACTCGATACGACCGCCGGCCTCTTCAAGAAGCCGTGCGGCGGTTTCGCCAACCATTTTGCGAACACGAGGCAGGTCTTTCCGGTTCAACAACCCCTGTATGAGCGACTTTTCGCGGTAGTGAAGCGCATCGTCGTCATGCGCCATCAGATACCCGTCATCCGGGCCTGTGACTCCCATCTTCGGCTTGTACAGGTCGACTGTGAAAATTTTCGGCATCTGCAGCATGTCGCGAACGTCTGTAAAATTCGCGACGAGCGTGCATTCCGGCGTCTCGAGGACAGGCTGTTCCTTTCGAAGCTGTTTAAAGAATGGCAGGGGTTCATCCCGGATCCATTTCTGAACCAGCGGATAGCGGTCCTTTTCGTCCGCCCTGTCGAATTCCTCCAGATAGTCGCGCCCGGTATCAGCCATTCGAGTTCTCCCTGTTGAACGCGCCGCAAGCGCCTTACAGCGTTTTCAGGTATTCGACGAGGTCCCAGCGTTCGTCGTCAGTCATTTTACAGGCCCTGTATTCGTGTCCAGCATTGCCGTTTCCGCGAAGCTCGGTCCTGAATTCGAAACCGTCATACCCTTCATAACGAAAGCCGACTTTCACGGGATCGAACTCCCTGGCGCCCACCTTGAATGTAACGGGCCGGGCCTTGGGGCAGCCCTCTCTGGCGTTCACCGGAAGCAGCAAATCGTAGAGCGTCGGAACCGATCCGTTGTGCAGATAGGGCGCAGTCGCCCAGATCCCATTGAGCGAACGGGCCTTGTAGGACAGAAGCGACCTGAAGGGTTCCGCCGTTGTGTCCGGATCGTAGTTGCCCGCCTTCATACTCGCCTTGATCTCGTTGTCGAACAGCGACCCGGCCACCGTATAAAGCCAGTCCGCCCATCGCCGGATAAACCATTTATCCGGATCGGGCGTTGTCACCACGCCCTTGGTCGCCGCTGTCAGAATGGCCGCCACCGGCGCCTCTTCCTCAAGCAGGACCGTACCGACATCGGTGCTCTGTTAGGTATGCATGAAATTCCCGGATTTCCCGGTGTATTTCACGCTGTTCTCGGCCATGGCCTTGTCGGTTCCCGCCTTCTTCAGGCTGAACATCTTGGCGACGACCTTCCGGTCCCGGTTCGACCGGTCGATAACCTCGTGACAGGACAGGCACAGCTCGTCGTATAGCCGCTTGCCCCTCTTCGCCTTGGCGCGATCGATCTTGCCGAGAATATCTTCGGGCCATTCAGGCGATTGCAGGCTCTGCAGGTGCCGTTCAAGCCGCTTCAGATTCGTCAGATCGATGGACGACTTGAAATAGATCGGGTCCCTCTTGGTCGTCTGCCCGCTCGCGAATGAAGAAATACTGAACCGCCGCCACTTCTCGGAGAGACCTAACCAGCGATCGTCCGCCTGCCAGTCCAGAATTCCGAAAACGCCGATAACTTCGCCGGCATTCCGGCCAAGCGGGCCCAGAGTTGCATTGCCGGCAAGGCCGTTCCACTGCACGTAATCGGACTGCGCGATATCCCACAAAAACGGATAGCTCACCGGCGCGTTGGGCGAATTGAACATCGAATTGCGGAACCGAAGCATGTCGGAATTGCTCAGATCCGGATAATCCGGATTGGGCATTTTCAGCCGCTTCAGAACGAGCGCAAACTCGTCGTCGTTAAGTACGACATCGTCGACATCGGCCAGAACGTTTGCAATCTGCACCTGATCGAGCAATGGACGTCCTGTCGCCGACACAAGATTCGACAGGATATCGGCGAGATGCTCCCTGTTGATCACGTGCTGGAGAACCCGGTTGTAGATACGTCCGAACGCGTCGAGCCTGGCATGGCCATATTCGACCTTTCTGCCATCGGCGACGCTGTTATTCACCGTGTTGTACAGTTCGATCCGGTCGGCCCAGATTTGCAGGTCGGCGTTGATTTCCTTCGCTGAGCCGTAATCGTTTTTCAGCGCCAGAACCTTCTCGACAAAGCGACGGTTCTTCGCCTCGTCGGCGCTCTTCAGTGTAGCTTCAAGGGCGTTTTCCAGCTCTTTCAGAAACCCGACCATGTCCGCCATGGCCGGCCCACCATCGACGCGGATCGCCTTGCCCTTGTAATTCACCTGACCGGTGTGACAGGCGGCGCAGGTGTAGCCCACGTAATCCTTGTCACCATAAGTGTCCCTGACGATTCCGACCGGCAGGGCGTCGGGATTGAAAAAGGTCTTCTTCTGGGGAAGGTAGCGATGACGGTCCATGTTCTTGGCCGACCGGAACAGTTCCTCCGATTCAGGACGTTCCAGCGCCAGGAAAAAATCATAGGGAAGCAGGGCGGAACCCTGGGTTGTATTGTAGAACCACAGGCTGTCGTTCGCGTCCCATCCCTGATCGAGATAGACAGGAGTCGAATAGCTCTCGCCGAAGGCGCCGTCCTTAATGGCGATCGCGCCCCTGTCAGGATCGTCATCCCATACCTGATAGGTTTTTCCGGCTAT
>JAYOLL010000008.1:34872-128710 GCA_038120295.1 Rhodospirillales bacterium
CCTGATAGGTTTTTCCGGCTATAAAGACAGCTGCTACTGCCAGAAGAAGGATGATCGCTGACCTTTTCACCCATCCGGAATATCGGGTAAACAGCAGAAAAACGTAGTACAGAACTCGGCTGAACATGGCATCCCCTCCGCTCGGGCCACGGGATTACCGAACCCGGTCAAACTTCAACTACTCCCCAAGGTTGAGGGTGGCGGAAATTCGGAAATCCCGCAACATGAATTGACGGGCGGGCGGATTGCCGATCGAACCGTTCAGATCGCCGGTTCAAATCACCGGCTCAGATCGCCTGTTCAAATCACGGGTGACAGATTGCCGTCGATATTGACCGCTGTGCCGGTGATATAGGACGCCTGCTCGGAGGCCAGGAAGCACGCCATGTTGGCGTATTCCTCAGCCGTTCCCATCCGGCCGAGCGGCACGCGTTCGCCTTCCGTCGCGATATAGTCCTCGAGCGGCTGGCCCGGCGCGTTGCGCTGATGGCGGCGCTTGACCTGTTCGGTCGCAATCGTGCCAGTCAGCAGCGCGTTGGCCAGCACGTTATGCGGCGCGCCGTCGCCCGCCAGCACCTTGGTCAGCGCGAGACCGGCGGCGCGCGTCACCTGCGTCGGCGCGCCCATCGCGCTCGGCGCCCGGGCGCCGATATTGAGGATGTTGAGGATACGGCCCCAGCGGCGTTCCTTCATACCCGGCAGGACAAGCCGGGATAGCCGGATCGCGGCAAACAGCTTGAGGTCGAAATCGGTCTGCCACATCTCGTCCGTGATCTCTTCGAAACTGCCGCGTACCGAAGAGCCGGCGTTATTGACCAGAATGTCGATATCGCCGATGGCGGAAACGGCGGCTCGCCAGCCCTCCTCCAGCGCAGCCGCGTCGGAGACGTCGCAGGAAATCGCCGCGACCGCGCCGCCATCCGCGCCTGCCTCGATTGCCGCCTTCGCCTTATCCAGGACATCCTGGCGGCGGGCGAGAATGGCGACAGAGCCGCCCGAATCCGCGAAGCGCTTCGCCATGGCAAGCCCGAGTCCCTGGCTGCCGCCGGTAATCAGCGCCCTGCGCCCGTCAAGCCGAACGTCCATTCCCGGGCTCCTCTCTGCTTTCTATTTCTGATCCACAAGCGCCCGGCGCAGCACCTTGCCGACCGGGCTTTTCGGCAGATCGTCGGCGAATTCGACGATCTGCGGCACCTTGTAGGGAGCGATGCGTTCCCGGAGCCCCGCCCTAATGGCCTCGCCCAGCGCGTCCGACGGCGTAATGCCGTCGCGCATCACGATCACCGCCCGAATGCGGTTCCCGATCTCGCTATCCGGATGAGGTACGACGCAGGCTTCGGCGACGCCGTCCTGCTGGCGGATCGCATTCTCGATTTCGACCGGCGAGATAAAAATGCCCCGGCTCTTGAAGCAGTCGTCCGACCGACCGGCGATCCACAGGTACCCGTCCTCGTCGGCGAATGCGAGGTCCCCGGTGTGATACCACCCGTCATGCACGACTTCGGCGGTCTTGTCCGGATCCTTGTGATAGCACAGGAAGAATCCCGGATTGTCGGAGGCGATCAGGAGGTGACCGACCTCTCCAGCCGGGACCGGATTGTAATCGTCATCCAGAACCTCGACGCGCGTGCCCGGCAAGGGCTTGCCGACCGAGCCGGGCCGGACCGGCCAGTGCGGGCTCTGACCGAACACCAGCTGCATTTCCGAAACGCCGTAATGCTCCCAGATGGGGCAGCCGATCCTTCCGACCCATTCCTCGTAGGTTGCAGCCTCCAGCGCCTCGCCCGTCGCGTTACAGCCGCGTAGCGAGGACAGGTCGTACTGTTTCTCGACACCTTCAATGGCGAGGATGCGGCGGTACACTGTCGCGACCGAATAGACCAGCGTGACCCTGAAACGCGCGATAGCTTCCAGCACATGCTCGGGATGAGCGCGCCCTTCGAGGATCGCCCCGGTGATTCCGTTCCGAAGCGCGAACAGAACGTTATGGCCAAGAGCGCTGATAAAACTCCACTCGCCCGTCGCCATGGCGACGTCGCCCGGCTGCGGCGCAATACGGAGCCGGTTCATGTCGCCCTGCGCCGCAATCCAGCGATGAGCGTGGACGATCCCCTTGGGACGACCGGTTGTCCCGGACGTGTAGACGATAAAGGCCGGTTCGTCGGATGTGGTATCGGCCGGCGGGACAAACTCGTCTTTATTGTCGGCGATGAGCGCTTCGAACGAGACATCTTCGCCCTCCGCCCCCCGCGCGACAATCAGCCCGAGCGGCAGCCGCTTCCGCAGATCGCGCAGCGGTCCGGCGATCTCACCGAACGTAACCGCCGCCTTCGCTTCGCTGTGATCGAGAACGTAATCGACCTCTTCCGGCCCCAGCAGCGAATTCATCAGCACCGGGATGGCGCCGATACGCACCAGCGCCAGAAAGGCAATGACATACTCCAGGCTGTTGGTCAGCCGGATCAGTACCGGGACGCCGGCTTCGATCCCCTGCCCCGCCAGCCCTGCTGAAAGCGCATTCACCTGCGCCGAGAGACTGTCATAATCGATCTCGCCGCCCTCGCGGACGAAGGCAGTCTTCCCACCCATCCCGTCGGCGATCTGCCGGTCGAGCGCCTCGGCGCACAGATTCAGCCGTTCCGGAATCTCACGATAACCGGGCCAGGTCTTGATCGGGGTCTCTACAGTATCAGTCGCCATTGCCGCCCTTAAAAGGCCAGTTGTCGTAGTACGGCCCGCGGAATTCCGGGTCGCGCTTTTCGAGGAACGCTCGGATGCCTTCGTGGCAGTCCTTGGTCCGGGTGATCTCCATGATGCCGGCGAGTTCCTTTGCCCAGCCTTCGTCGGTGCGGTTCTGGTTCCAGTAATACTTCACCAGCTCCTTCGCCTTGCGGACCGAAAGATACGGGTTGTTGGCGATCTCGACGGCGATCTTGAACACCTCGTCCATCATCTCGTCATGCGGGAAGACGCGCTCCACCAGCCCCATCTCCTCGGCTTCCTTTGCCCCGACGATACGACCGGTGAGGATCATCTCCATCGCCTTGCCGACCCCGACCAGCTTGGGCAGGTTTCGCGCGCCGCCGGATTCGGGCAGAAAGCCTGCGGGAACCGCGACCTCGCCCAGCTTCGCCCGATCGGACGCGTAGCGCATGTCGCACAGCGTGCAGATTTCGAGCCCGATCCCGACCGCCGGCCCGTTGACCGCTGCGATCGTCACTGGCGGCAGGTCTTCCAGCTTGCGAAACGCCTGCTGCAGCACCCGGTGACGCAGATCGTTGAAGAAATAGCCGGCAAGTTCCTTGTAAGGACCGAAATTGCCGAAATCGAAATCCGGATCGCCGGCCCCGACCGGCCCGGCCTCGCTCTTGAGATCGCCACCGGCGGAAAAGCCCCTGCCCTCGCCGGTTAGGATCACGACCTTGAGTTGGCTGTTATGCGCGATCTCGTCGCACAGAATATCGAGTTCCACTCGCATCCGGACATCGACCGCGTTCAGCGCCTCGGGCCGGTTGAAGGTAATCACGCCGATGCAGGCTTCGCCGGGACGTTTCGGGTTTTCCCGGACTTCCCATTTCAACGCCTTGTATTCCATTTATTTTCTCCTGCTGTCAGGTACCGACCCGGAACGGCGCCGCGAGACCGCGCAGGCAGGCGATAACGCTGAGCGCGGTGATCTTGCCGGTGCCCGGGTTTTCTTCCGATTGAACGTTTTCGATGGTCAGCGTGAATCGGGCGCTATCCGCATCGACCTTGATCGTGTGGGTGTTGCGATCGAGCGACGGGTCGGCCCAGATCTCGAGCCTGGTCTCGTCCGGCCCGACCCCTGCCATACCGAGCGCGGCCGCCACGTTCACGTTGGCGGGGAAACCGGCCGCGCCTTCGCGGGCCGTTCCCTCGAACACCTTCTTCGGCTCGTTAAGGCCCTCAACCGAAATATTGTTGTCGACCAGGTGCGGCGCGCCGATCAGCGCGTTGGGCGGCTTGCGGGTGATCATCCGCACCTCGTGGATGGTTCCTTCTGCCGCCGCCCGAACCGCGTCCAGCCCAAGCAAGGCCCCTGTCGCAAGGATCAGCCGACCGCCATTGTCACGGGCCATGTCGATCACCTCCGGATAGACCAGGATACCCGCGCCGCTGACCGTAACCAGCGTCTTACCCGCGGTCAGGACCGGTTCGGCAATATCCATGAACACCGACTTGGGCACGCATTCGGCGACGATGTCGCAGCGTTCCGCCAGTTCCTCGGGCCCCACGACATCGGCGGGATTCGCATAATCCGCCATGTTTGCCGCGGCCTTTTCCCGGTCGCGTGAGCAGACGGCTTCGAGTTCGAGCCCTTCAATTCCTTCGTCCAATGCCCGGCCTACGACCTTGCCGATGGTGCCGAACCCGGCAATTCCTACTTTCACCTGTTCCTCCGTCGGGATTGATGTGGCGGCAACTTACTCCGGCAGGCCCGCGCTGTCAGCGCCCCGATTGTCTGAACCTGCTTCCGACAGCTAAGATCAACCTCGATTGTCATACCGGACTTGATCCGGTATCCAGCGGCGTATGCGTCAGGCATGGGCTCCGGATCAGGTCCGGGGTGACGGCCAGTGAATGTTGGACTATCGGACCTTTAAGGAGACACAGGTGGCTGGAAATAACAGGAAACTCGTCAGGGGTGGGCTCGTCTACGACCATGACGGCGACGTTCACAAGCCTGCGCAGGCGGATATCCTGATCGACGGCCCGAACATTGCGGCGGTGGGCGCCATTACCGACGCCGACGCACAGGGCGCGGAAATTATCGACGCGACCGGTCACCTGATCGTCCCCGGCATGATCAACGGTCATTACCATTCGCACGACACGCTGCTGCGCGGTCTGCTGGAGGAGCAAACGCTGGAAACCTGGCTTTTGCTGACGCTGCCGCTGCAGGGCAATCGGTCAAAAGAGGAGATCCGCATCCGCACGCTGGTCGGCGCGCTCGAATCGATGCGCTGCGGCGTCACCACCGTACAGGACATGCTGGGCCTCATCCCGCTCGATGACGATCTGGTCGATGTCGTCATCGATACCTATAAAGAAATCGGCGAACGCGTGGTGTTTTCGCCCATGGTGTTCGACATCCCCGCGGCGCAGATGATCCGTTATGCCGACGAGCTGCCCGAGGAAGTCCGTGAAATGATGGGCAACTGGGCGCGCGAGCCGCAATGGCAGCTCGATTTCCTCAACGCCCAAATCGAGCGGCGGCCGGCGAAGGACAATATTCACTGGGCCGTCGGGCCGTTCGCCCCGCAGCGCTGTTCGCTGGAGCTTCTGGCCGGCTGCGCGGAGATTGCCGAGAAACACGACCTGGGCATCTACACCCATATGTACGAAACAAGAGGCCAGCGGGTCATTGCCAACGAGGCGTTCAAGGATTTCGGCGGCTCGTTCGTCACCTATGTCGACAAGGCTGGGATGCTGAACAGGCGCTTCAACATCGCCCATTCTGTCTGGATTTCCCGGGAGGAGATGGACCGGATGGCGGAAGCCGACGCCGGAATCGTGCTCAACCACAACAGCAACTACAAGCTCAAGAGCGGCATCGCTCCCGTGCTGGACATCCGCGAGTCGGGCGTACGCATCGGGCTCGGCTGCGACAACTGCTCCGGCAGCGACGTGCAGAACATGTTCCAGTCGATGAAGACGTTTTGCCAGATCGCCGCGGTCAGCGACCCGGAACCGGGCCAGCCACTGACCCATCATGCCGTGCGCTACGCCACGGAGGGCAGCGCGCGCTCCGCCTGTCTCGACGGCGTAATCGGCGCGCTCAAGCCCGGCTACAGGGCCGACATGATGCTGCTGGACCTGAAGGACCCGGGCTGGCTCCCCTTCAACAGCGCCGCGCGCCAGCTGGTCTATACCGAAACAGGCCGGTCGATCGACACCGTCATCATCGACGGCAAGATCGTGATCCGCGACCGCAAATGCACAACCATCGACGAGGATGCGCTGCACGAGGAAGTCGCCGGCTACATGAAATCCATCATCCCGGAATACGAGGACATCGTCTCCGCCAGGACCTCGGCCTTGCCGCATATGCTGGAAGCTCACCGTAAGGTCTGGAACACCCCGGTGCAGATGGAACGATTCATGACGCGGACGCGCTGATCGCCTGCCTTCCCTTTAATCGGCATGGCGACTCCCGCAGAAACCCGAAGACTGCGCCCGACCTGCTCGTCTGCGACCACCGGGAAGTCAACCGGCCGCGGCAGACCGGTAAGTGGCGCTCCGACGGGACGTACCGCGAATGCCCGCCGATGGGCGGCGGCATGGTTGCGGACGAATTCGAACTTTACCGACGCGGGATTCCCTGGATCATGGGTTTCAGGGACCGCCCGGAGCGACAGTTCGAACGGGACGGGAGCGAGTTCCGCCCGACTCTGCCTGTGTGCTAGACTGTCCGCCGGTTAACGCCCCATTCCGTCCGGAAGGTAAATCATGAGTGCAGCGACGCCCGACGGCGCCAGCGACATCAAGGTCATCTCGCTGATCGGCGTGTCGCACTATATGAGTCACGTCTACCAGCTCGCGCTGCCGGCCCTGTTCCCGCTGATCAACCGGGTCGAGGGGATTTCCTATCTCGATCTCGGTTTCCTGTCCTTCGTGTTCTTTCTGACATCCGGCATCTGCCAGACGCCGGCCGGATTCCTGGTCGACAGGATGGGCGCGCGCCCCACCCTGTTCGCCGGCATGCTGCTGCTGGCCGGCTCCACGGCGGTGTTTTCCACGACGCACAGCTACGACATGATGCTGTTCCTCGCCTTCCTCGGCGGGCTCGGCAATTCGGTTTTTCACCCGGCGGATCTGTCCATCCTGAACGGCAGCGTGTCGAAGGCGCGCATCGGGCGCGGGTTCGGCATCCACGGGGTCGGCGGGTTCGTCGGCTACGCAACCACGCCGTTCTGCGTCATTGCCCTTGGGGACATGCTGGGCTGGCAGCCAACCATGCTGGCGCTGGGGGCGTTCGGGCTGTTTATCCTAACGCTCATGATGCTGTCGCGCCGCGATTTGCGCGATTCCGGGCGCGACCAGGGCGTGGAACCGCAAACCTTCAAGCAGGATCTCGGCGTGCTTTTGCAACCCGCCTCGATCTATTCCTTCACCTTCTTCGCCTTCATGGCGATGGGCTCGGTCGGGCTGATGGCGTTCGGATCCAGCGCGCTGATCCAGCTGCTCGGAATGGATGCCAAGGTCGCCGGCAGCGTTATCACGCTTCAGCTTACCGGCTCGGTCGCGGGTATCCTGATCGGCGGCTGGGCGGCCGATAAAATCGCCCAGCGGCATGACGTCGCAACCGCGATGGTGGTGACGGCGGGCGTCGCCGTCCTTCTCTGCGTGCCGATGTTCAAGCCGGGCGCCTATTTCCTGCTGGTCGCGATGATGATGCTCTATGGCGCGCTTTACGGCATGGCGAACCCGCTGCGCGACATGGTGATCCGCTCGTTCGCGCCGTCCGGCGGCGCGGGCAAGGTGTTCGGCTTCACCTATTCGGGGATGGATTTCGGTTCGTCGGTCTCGGCGCTGGTGTTCGGCTACCTGCTGGAACATAAACAGCCCGAGCTGGTGTTCTATCTGGTGGCCGTGTTCATGATGATCGGGGTCGGCGCGGTGCTGCTGGCCAAGGCAAGTTCGCCGCCCAAACCGGCAGCCGCGACGGCCTGATATGAGGAGCTAGACCGGCATGAGCGTTCTGGGGGCATCCCGGCAGGATACGCAGGTCATGGGCGTCATCGGCGTCGCCCACATGCTGAGCCATTTTTACCAGTTCGCCCTGGCCCCGCTGTTCCCGCTGGTCGCGCCCGATCTCGGCGTCTCGTTCCTGCAGCTCGGTACGCTGATGGGCGTTCTGTTCGTGACCTCCGCCCTGCTCCAGACCCCCGCCGGGTTCCTGGTCGACAGGACCGGGGGCAGGCCGGTTCTGTTCGGCGGTCTGTTCCTCCTGTCCGCAGCGGTAACGGGATACGCGTTCGCGCCGAATTTCGAGACGCTGATCGTCCTGTCGGTGATCGCCGGGATCGGCAATTCGGTGTTCCATCCGGCGGATTATTCGCTGCTCAACGCCTATGTCAGCAAGGGCTGGATCGGACGCGCCTACAGCGTCCACGCCGTCGGGGGCTATATCGGGTTCGCTCTGGCCCCGGTCAGCGTCACTCTCCTGGCTGGACCGCTCGGCTGGCGCAATTCGGTGGCAGCGGTCGGCATCGCAGGCATCGTGATCGGTATTCTGCTCTTCCTGTGGCGTGCGGAAAGCGAAAGCGACTCGGAAAGCCCTGAACAGACAGAAGCGCCCGCTACGCCTGATAGCGGGATATCGGTACTGCTTCAGCCGCAGATAATCCTCGCCTTCCTGTTTTTCCTCGTCCTCGCCATGGGCCTCATCGGGATTCAAAGCTTCGCCACTACGGCGCTGGTCGAAGGCTGGTCTCTATCGCTGGAGACCGCAGGCGCGGTGCTATCGGTCTTCGTGTTTACCGCGCCAATCGGGATAATGCTGGGCGGCTACGCAGCCGACCGGATGCCGACCCACCATACGACAGCCGCCATCGCCTTTATCGGGGCGGGGCTGTGCATAGCCGCCATCCCCCTGCTGGGTCTCGAAGGGCTGACGATTTCTGCTGCTTTCCTGCTTGCCGGGCTGCTGTTCGGGTTCGCGCTGCCCAGCCGTGACATGTTCATCCGCTCGATGACACCGAAGGGCGCGAGCGGACGCGTGTTCGGTTTTGTGTATGGCGGTCTGGATACCGGCGCAGCGATAACGCCGATCCTGTTCGGGCTGTTCATGGATCAGGGCAAGCCGCGCTGGGTCTTCCTGGCAGCCGGTCTGTTCATCATGGGGGCGGCGCTGGCCTGCAAGATCGCCAGCATCGCCGCCGCCCGCGCAGCGCCCGGCACGGATACCGCCTCCTCGTCATGAATATCGTCTTCTTCGCTCTCGTCCTGATCGCATTCGGCGTCACGGCCTGGCGGCAGCTCAACTGGGAAGACGACGGAGGGCAGATTACGGCGCCGATGCAGGAGCTGGCGCTCGGCATGGTCGATGCAGCCGGCGGCGCGGTTACGCTCGCCATCGGGCTGATCGGCGTTATGGCCCTGTTCCTCGGCCTGATGAAAGTCGCCGAAGCCGGCGGGCTGCTGTCCATCATCGCCCGGCTGGTCCGACCGTTGATGGTGCGCGCCTTCCCCGACGTGCCGGCCAACCACCCGGCGATGGGCGCGATGATCATGAATATCTCCGCCAACGCGATGGGGCTCGGCAACGCGGCGACGCCGTTCGGTATTCGGGCGATGCAGGAACTCGATCGACTCAACCCGCACAGGGGCACGGCGACGGATTCAATGGTGCTGTTTCTCGCCATCAACACTTCAAGCGTCACCATCCTGCCGACAGGCGTAATCGCCCTGCGCGCCGCAGCGGGCTCGGCGGATCCGGCGGGCATCCTGCCGACCACCCTGTTCGCCACCATCCTGTCGACCGCTGTCGCGTTTCTCGCGGTCAAGCTCTATCGCGGTTTTGCCCAGGCGCCCGCTCCGACAAACAGTGTTGAGAAGGAAGATGGCGACGCGTTCGACGAGGACATCAGCGGAAAAGGCTATCCCGCCTGGGCCTCCATCGCTGCGCTGAGCTTTATCGCCGCGCTGGTCCCGGTGACCATCATCTTCGGCGACACCATCGCGCCCTGGATCATTCCCGGCCTGATGGTCGCGCTGCTGTCCTTCGGCGTCTGGAAGAAGGTACCGATCTACGAAATGTTCGTGGAGGGCGCGAAGGACGGTTTTCAGGTTGCTGTGCGTATCATCCCCTACCTCGTCGCCATCCTGGTCGCGGTCGGCATGCTACGGACATCCGGCGCGCTCGATGCCCTGGTTAGCTGGGTCGGGCCGGTGACATCCGCTTTCGGGCTTCCCGGCGAAGCGTTGCCCATGGCGCTGCTGAGGCCTCTATCCGGTTCCGGCGCCTATGGCATACTCGCCTCGATCATCGAAGACCCGAATATCGGCCCCGACTCATACGTCGGCTATCTAGTCAGCACGCTGCAGGGATCGACAGAAACCACCTTCTACGTCATCGCGGTCTATTTCGGCGCAGTGCAGATCAAACGCGTACGTCACGCGCTTGCCGCCGCCCTGACCGCCGACATCGCCGGGATCGCCGGCGCCGTCATCGCCTGCTCGCTGCTATACGGCGCTCTGAACTAAATAACGCCGGAACCGCCTTGCATCCGGCCACCGCAGTTGGAAACATAGGGCAGTGTCTAATATGGAGGTAAAAACATGGATATCCGGGCGGCTGTCGCTCACGCAGCTGGCAAGGAACTGACGATCGAAACCGTACAGCTCGAAGGACCGCGCGAAGGCGAGGTGCTGGTCGAGGTCAAAGCTACAGGCATCTGCCATACGGACGCCTTCACCCTGTCCGGCGAAGACCCCGAAGGGCTGTTTCCCTCCATTCTCGGCCATGAAGGCGCAGGCGTGGTGGTCGATACCGGCCCGGGCGTGACGACGCTGAAGAAAGGCGATCACGTCATTCCGCTCTACATCCCGGAATGCCGCCAGTGCAAATCCTGCCTGTCGGGCAAGACCAATCTCTGTACATCGATCCGCGACACCCAGGGACAGGGCGTCATGCCGGACGGCTCCAGCCGCTTTTCACTCAACGGCAAGAAACTCTTCCACTATATGGGGACCTCGACCTTCGCCAACTATACGGTGGTGCCGGAGATCGCCCTGGCCAAGGTCCGCGAGGACGCCCCGTTCGACAAGATCTGCTATATCGGCTGCGGCGTCACCACCGGCATCGGCGCGGTCATCAATACCGCGCAGGTCGAGCCCGGATCGAATGTCGTTGTCTTCGGGCTCGGCGGTATCGGCCTCAATGTTATTCAGGGCGCCGGGCTTGCCGGTGCAGACAAGATCGTCGGCGTCGACCTTAATGCCACGAAAGCGCCGCTCGCCGAGAAATTCGGCATGACCCATTTCGTCAATCCGAAGGACGTAGACGGCGATATCGTCGCCGCCCTGGTCGACCTGACCGATGGCGGGGCGGATTACAGCTTCGAATGCATCGGAAACGTCAACACAATGCGCCAGGCACTGGAATGCTGCCATCGCGGCTGGGGAGTCAGCGTCATCATCGGCGTCGCCGGCGCGGGACAGGAGATCAGCACGCGCCCGTTCCAGCTCGTGACGGGGCGTGTCTGGAAAGGCACCGCGTTCGGCGGCGCGAAAAGCCGTACACAGGTGCCGAAAATCGTCGATTGGTACATGGATGGAAAGATCAATATCGACGATTTGATCACCCATACGATGCCGCTCGAAGACATCAATGAGGGATTCAACCTGATGCACGAAGGGGAATCGATCCGGAGCGTCGTAACCTATTGAATTACCGCTGGCGCGGAACCGTCATCCGCCCGCGCAGATCGCGATAATGAATTCCTGAATTTTCTGGACATCCCGGAAGGCAGGAAATGCCATCAGCGCGACAAACAGCAGCACGCCCAGCAGAACGTACTCCATACGGCTGCCGCTCTTTGTTGCGGCGGTCTCCGCCGATTCAGCCTTTTTTTCTTCCGCCGACATGACCAGAGTATAGCGTAACAGGCGCTTCAACGCATCAACCAACACCTGATACGTCGGAACCCATGGCGCCGCTCTGAGCGGGCTATCAACTCTCAATTAACCAGACTGTGCGTAACTTGATTCGATCCCGTACGCAGCCGCACGGTCTCCAAAGCTTGAAGGCGGCCAGGATTCTTTAGAGAAACCGGTGCAATGAAGCCAGACTACCTATTGAAACCATTATATTTTATCAAGTTTCTGGCTGTATTCCTTGCAGTCAGTTCAATGATTCCGCCCGACCCGGCGGCTGCGGCCACCAAGAAGCGCAATACGATGGTTGTCGGCTGCTGGGGCGACGCCAAAAAGGGCGATGCCGTCGATCTCAAGATAAGGTTCGTTGGAAACGGTTCGATCGTTCAGTACGACGAAAATCAGGTCGAAAAGCACAAGCGGACATTCGGCGCCTGGGAAATGGCGTACGATTCCAGCTACCTGTCGATTTACTGGCCGGACGGCCGGATCAGCCAGTATGGCATGAAGCGGATCGGCCCCATCCTCCATTTCACAGGCCTGAGCGGCGCACGGAACTTCACACTGCGGGAAATTTCACCCGATAATTGCTGGGATACGCAGAACTGACGGTGCAGGTCGGGAAAAACTGCGCGCGCATTCTTGATCGCATCCGCCCGCACGGGCAACATAGCCATCATGTCAGCGGAAACCCTTGTACTCGCGTTTGCCTTCGGCTGGGGCGCATGGATCCTGTACAGGATCCACCAGCGCCGCCGTTCACGTAACGACCCCACCGGTGCGATCGTGGAACCCGCCCCGAAACAGACCGCGCGGGAGATGCCGAGGATTGGCGATCCCGGCACCATAACCTTCAACCAGATACAGGAACTCAGGCGAAACAGCTTCACGCCAGACCGCAACTGGAGCCGCGAGGAAGCCGCCCTGATTCTGGATGCCGTGACCTATCTTCGCGCTGTCTGCCGCGATATCGCCGGTAACGAGGACGGTCCGCCCCCGCTTGAAATCCAGAACGATCTGCTAAGGTTCATCCTGACCGAGCAGGATATCCGCGAACATATCCGGAAATGGGGCGAGGAACGCCGCGAAGCCGGGGCCGATGATTTCGATGATGATGAAGAGCCCGATTTGCCGCAAAACCGGCAATATGACCGTGTTCGCGCCCATGCTACGAAATTTTTCGCACCGGCCTCCGACGAACCGGGCTAAAGGATACCCCGGTTACGCAGGCTCAGGAAAATCAAGCATCCGCATTATTTGTGATGCCTATCACAGCTCTATCGGTCAACGATCCGTATATTCCGGATGCTGCCTGAAACCCTCCCCTTCTTTCCAACCCCGGGCAGCCATGTTGAACGGCGGTTCCTTCCCCGGAACCGCCGTTTTCTTTGCCCGTCATTGAGGCTTCAGCGACGGCAGGTTTTCGATAGAAGGACGGAGTACGCCCAGGACGGAATGCCAGCACTCGTCCCCACAAGCCGACAGAAGTCCATACCGATGACTTTCGCCGGGCCGGTATGGCGAACCATCGATGTAACAAACGCGCCCGCCCGCTTCCCTGACGATCAAGTCGCCTGCCGCATGATCCCAAGGCTTCAGGCCGCGATAATGAGCGAAATGCAGCTCACCGGTGGCGATCCTCAAATATTCGATGCCGCAACAGCCTGCCGTATTCACCCTTTCGAAAATTTCGTCGATCCCGTCGCGTTCCCGGAGGCGTCGCCCAAGCGATCCGCGCATGGCGGAAAGCTCAGGTAATTCGGCGTCGTCCGAACAAACCCTGCGTCCTTCCGACCAGGCCCCTTCCCCTTGCTCGGCCACGATGCTGGCGCCGGTTTCCGGCACCAGGATTGCCCCGGCGCGTGTCTCGCGTCCCACCGCTAGGGCGACAATTACAACATAATCCGGCTTGCCCGAGGCGAAGTTCGATGTGCCGTCCAGAGGGTCGACAATCCAGACCGGCGCATCGCCTGACAGGCAATCATACGCCGCCGGATCGCCTTCCGCGGCCTCTTCACCCAGAACAACCGAGCCGGGCAGCAACGACGTCAGGGCATCGCCCAACCGCCGTTCGCTTTCGGTATCGGCGATTGTCACGAGACCGCCCGCGTCCTTGCGGCGGATCTCGCCCTCCTGCAGGCACCGGAATCGAGGCCGGATTTCCTCCTCCGCGACGTCCCGCATCAGCGAGACGACCTTATCCATATCAGGCGCTACCACGATGACCGCTCACAATACTGTCGCCGAATCGGTGAAAGAATCTGGCGCTGTCAGCTTCATCAAGGCGCACCCGGAACGTCGCGGCAGTATCGCTATCCTCCCGCTCCAGGACATCGCCCTGCCGATAGAGCCATGCAATCGCCTTGCCTGCCGCCGGGGCGATCGCGAGTTCCACAATCTTCTGGCTCTCCGCCAGCATTTCGTCGATGCGATCAAGAAGGTCGCCGCAACCGTCTCCCGTCATAGCGGATAGCAGTATCGCATTTACGTCGCGGCCGGCTCGATTGCGTTCCGCAGTGAGAGCTTCGGACTCCACCAGATCGATCTTGTTTCTGACCTCGACAAGCGCGTCCAGCCGGTCCTCCGGCACACCGAGTTCATCGAGAACCGTCAGGACGTCGAATTTCTGTGCGTCGCTGTCGGGATGCGCGATGTCTCGTACGTGAAGGATGATATCCGCCTCGAGAACCTCTTCGAGCGTCGCCCGAAACGCTGCCACAAGCATCGTTGGCAAAGCGGAGACGAACCCGACCGTATCCGAAAGGATAACCGACCGGCCCGACGGCAGTTCGATAGCCCGCATGGTGGGATCGAGTGTCGCAAAGAGCTGGTCGCGGGCGGTTACACCGGCTCCCGAAAGCCTGTTGAACAGCGTCGATTTACCTGCATTGGTGTAGCCGACAAGCGCGACGACGGGGTAAGGCACCTTTTGACGGCTCCGCCGGTGCAGGCCGCGCGTCCGGGTTACGCGACCGAGTTCACGCCGGATGCGGGTAATACGTTCGTCGATCTGCCGGCGGTCGGCCTCGATCTGCGTTTCACCCGGTCCGCCGAGAAAGCCAAATCCGCCGCGCTGGCGCTCAAGATGCGTCCAGCTCCGCACGAGTCGGCTCCGCTGATAGGTAAGATGAGCTAGTTCGACCTGCAGGCGGCCTTCCCGCGTTCTCGCCCGTGCGCCGAAAATCTCCAGAATTAAACCTGTCCGATCCAGAACCTTGCAATTCCAGGCCTTCTCCAGATTCCGCTGCTGAATCGGCGTTACCGCGCCGTCGATAACCGCGACCCCGATATGGTCTTCCTCGATGATCGGCGAATAGCTCTCTACCTGGCCCGAGCCGAAAAGGGTCGCGGGCCGCGTCCGGTTCAACGGAACGGTCTCGGCGTGCAGGACGTTCAGGTCGATCGCACCCGCCAGCCCGACGGCTTCCTCTAGACATGCATCGGGATCGCGCGCCGGCGCATTGCGCCCGGGCGCCTTGCTGTACGGACACAGTACGATTGCTCGCGCACCTCTGGTTTCGGCGCGCGACAGGTCTTCCGTCACGTCAATCGTTGACGTCGGGAGGAATGTTTCCGTCCTTGTCGTCCTCGTCCCACAGCTGGATCGGAGAGACAGGCATCACCGTCGAAATGGCGTGCTTGTAAACAAGCTGCGAATGACCGTCGCGGCGCAGCAGCACGCAGAAATTATCGAACCAGGTGATGATGCCCTGGAGTTTAACGCCGTTTACGAGAAAAACGGTGACCGGGGCCTTGTTTTTCCGGACGTTGTTCAGAAAAACATCCTGGAGATTCTGGTTCTTGTTATCGTTTGGCATTTTCTTCTCTGTCTTTTGATTGGTCCCCCTGAACGGGTCAATCCATCAGGGAACATATACACACGAATATTAATATGGCCCGTTATAACCGGGAGACAAGGTCCGCGACTTTTTCGAGGGAAGAAAACTGGTAATGAGGCATAAAATCCCCGAAATCCGCAGGGTCCGCACGCGATTCCGCCACCAGTACAGGTATACAGTTGGCGATATGGGCGCATTCCATATCGATTTTCGTGTCTCCGACGAACCAGATGTTGCGACCGGGCGCCAATTCACCGGGTTTTAGCGCCATAAGAACCGGATCCAGCGCCGGTTTGTCTTTTTCGGCGTCCGTCGCCCCGACGAGCCGCGAGAAATAACCCTCCCAGCCCAGATATTCGGCTTCGCGCCGCAGATGATCTCCCGATTTGTTGCTTACGACCCCGAGATAAACACCTCTCTCCTGAAACAGTTTCAGCAGAGATTCGGCGCCGGAACACACTTCGAGCCGTTCCAGGTGAATTTCACGAAACCGGTCGTAAAAGACATCCCGCGCTTCCTCCCACCGGTCGCCGAACATATCCGGAAAAGCCTCGCGCAGAGCGCGCCTTACCCGCTGTCTAGTATCGGCAAGAGTCCATAACGGATGCCCCATCGCCGCCAGCGTCGCGTTCATCGCATCATGGATAACCGGCCAGGTATCGACCAGCGTGTTGTCCCAGTCGAACAGGACACCCTTCGGCAGTTCCGAGGGAAGATTTTCCCGCCTGTCCTCCCTCATGAGTCGGAAATCAGCCCCCGGTAGGCGTCGAGCAGCGCCCTTGCGACAGGGCCCGGCCTACCTTCGCCAACAGCCTTGCCGTCAATCGAAACCACCGGCAGGACGAACGATGTCGTGCTGGTGATAAAGGCTTCGCGCGCTGTCAGGGCTTCCTCCAGCGTAAAAGCCCGTTCCGTCACTCGGATATTTGCCTGTCTTGCCGCCTCAATCACCGAATGCCGGGTGATTCCGGCAAGAATCTGAGGTCCGAGAGGCCGTGTCACCACTTCCTGGCCATCTACCACGATCCAGGCATTGGTCGACGAACCTTCGGTGACAAAGCCGTCTTCATCGACGAACCAGGCCTCATACGCCCCTGCCTTCAACGCTTCCTGCTTCGCGAGTACGTTCGGCAGCAACGAGACGGATTTGATGTCGCGCCGGGCCCACCGCGTCTCGGGAACGGAAACCACCGATACGCCGCTCCTGACCGTCTCTTCGGACGGCGGTTTGAGACGGCTGGCGGTTACGGTCAGAGTCGGCTTGGCATTTGACGAGGGAAACGCGTGGTTCCGCGGCGCAACGCCTCGCGTCACCTGCAGGTAGATGATGCCGTTCCGAATCCCGTTGCGCCGCAAGACTTGGCGAATGACTGTTTTTAAGGCCGTCCGGGCGCAGGGCATGTCGATGAAAAGACCCGCAAGCGACCGATCCAGACGATCGTAATGAAGGTCCTCATCAACCAGCTTACCCTGTCGAACGGCAATGACCTCGTAAACCCCGTCGGCGAACTGATACCCACGGTCTTCGATGTGAACCCGGGCGAGACGGCGCGGTACATACCGGCCAGATACATAGGCGATGCCCGAAAGCCCTTTTCCTTTTGATGACGTCAAGAACAGGATCCCGAAATCAGAAAAATTCGAGCTGTACGGCAAACAGCCCTTCGATCGTACGCACTGCAGAGGTCTCGGCGAACAGAACGACGCGATCATAAACGTTCATGGTTGTTCCGCTTCTCGGAATGATGACGTCGCCGTCCCGGACAATCGCCCCGATCAGGACACCGTCCGGCAGGTCGGCTTCCTTGATGGTCTTGCCGACGAGGTCGGACGTTTCAGGAATTTCGGCGTCGAGGATCTCGCCGAACCCATCCGCCAGCGAGTGGACCCCCCTGATCCTGCCGCGCCGGACATGTTGAAGGATGGTCGATGCGGTAATCGCCCGGGGGCTGACCACGACATCGACTCCCAGAGAGCTAATCAGAGGCGAATAGGTTGAATTATTAACCAGAGTGATCGCGCGGCGGCTGCCGTATCGCTTGGCCAACAGGGAAGCAAGGATATTGGTTTCGTCATCATTGGTTACAGCAATGATCGCTTCACTTTCGTGAACCCCGGCCTCATCCAGAATTTCGGGATCGATCACATCGCCGTTGATCACCACCGTATGGTCGAGCGTATCCGCCACAGCATGGGCGCGTTCCCTGTCCCGTTCGATGATGCGCGCGGTCACGCCGGAATAGTCCTTTTCTATGATTGCCCCGAGAAATGCCCCGATATTGCCGCCGCCAGCGATAATGACCCGCCGCGCCTCCCTCTCCTCATGGCCGAACGCCGCCATGCCCCGATCGACGTGATCGGTATCGATAACGAAATAGACGTCGTCGCCTGGCAGCATGTGATCGTCCGAGGAAGGAACAAATCCCTGCCCGTCACGCACCACTGCCACGATCACGATATTGAGGTCGGGAAACAGGCTCGAGAGCTGCCGCAGGGGGGTATTGATCAGGGGACAGTCGTCGTGACAACGAACGCCCATCATTCGGACCCGATCTTCTGCGAGCGCAATCGATTCGAACGCGCCGGACACGCGCAAGCGCCGTGAAATAGCGCGCGCCACTTCGATTTCAGGCGAAATGATCACATCTATGGGCATATGATCGCGGCTGAACAGATCCGCCCAGATGGGATCCCGATAGCTCTGATGCCGGATGCGTGCGATCTTGGTCGGAACGTTGAAGAGGGAATGCGCCACCTGACAGGTGACCATGTTCACCTCATCGGCCGCTGTCACGGCGATAATCATGTCGGCGTCTGCCGCGCCGGCCCGCTCAAGAACGTCCGGGTGAGACCCGAACCCGACATAAGCCTGAACGTCCAGAGAATCTCCAACCCGTCGCACGAGTTCCGCTGACTGGTCTATGACAACGACGTCGTGCTGCTCTGCCGCGAGCTGATGCGCGATATGAAAACCGACCTGACCGGCCCCTGCGACGATTACTCTCATGTTCTGCCCGAGTTCAGCCTGCGTTCAGCCCGCGTTTCTCATGGCGCTGACATCGTCCGCCTCGTCTCCGCTGACGCCGAGCGATTTCAGCTTCCTGTGGAGAGCGGACCGTTCCATACCAACAAACGCAGCCGTTTTCGAAATATTGCCGCCAAACCTGGAAATCTGCGCTTTAAGATACTGCCGTTCGAAGCGTTCTCTGGCGTCTCTCAGCGGCATGCCCATGATTTCACTGCCCTCATCCCATTTTACCGACACCGGGCTCGAAGCGCCGATTTCGGGTGGCAGGTCTTCGATCCCGATCGGATCTCCGGGCGCGCCCGAACTCATAATCAATATCCAGTCGACCACGTTTCTGAGCTGGCGGACGTTTCCGGGCCATTCGTAACTCTGGAGCGCGGCCATGGCGTCCTCGGCAAACGGACGCGGAGGCATCCCCGAAGTCCGGGACACGCTCTCCATAAAAAAGTCGAGCAGAGCGGGGATATCGTCAGGACGCGAATTGAGCGGCGGTATCTGAAGCGGCACCACGCTTAAACGGTAGTAAAGATCCTCCCGGAACCGTCCGGCCGCCATCAGGGCCGTGAGATCCCGGTTGGTGCTGGCGATAACACGAACGTCGACGTCGAGTGGCTGACCGCCCCCTACTCTGGAAAACCGCTGTTCCTGCAGAACCCGAACGATCTTGCCCTGCGTTTCGAGCGGCATATCGGCGACCTCATCCAGCAGCAGCGTTCCGCCATCAGCCTGCTCCAGCGTTCCGGTCACTGCCGGCCCGTCATCAGCATCGGCTGCGCGACCGAAGAGTTCGATTTCCATCCGTTCCGGCGCCATCGTCGCACAGTTCAGAACCACAAACGGTGCGCCATTTCGTCGCGACATGCTGTGCAGCTTGCGGGCGACGACTTCTTTACCCACCCCGGCGGGGCCGACAATCAGAACCCGGCTTTCTGTTGGCGCGACCCGTTCGATTACCGCGCTGAGCCGGGCAAGCGCCGCCGACTCACCGATGAGATCGCTGTCCTCCGAAACCCGTTCCTTCAGGGAGGCGATCTCGCGGCGGAGCTTTGCCGCGTCGAGCGCGCGCTCCACAAGTATCAGCAACCGGTCCGCCTTAAACGGTTTCTCGATGAAATCGTAAGCGCCTTTCTTGATTGCATCGACCGCGGTCTCGATATCGGCATGTCCGCTGATCATGATGACCGGCAGGTCCGGATAATTCCCCCGGACCTTCTCGAGCACCTCGAGCCCCTGAAAGGCGCTGTTATGGAGCCAGATATCGAGAATCATCAGGTCGGGAACAGCCTGTTCTATCGCCGCGAGAGCCGCTTCGCCGCTGCCGACTTCCCGGCAGCCATATCCTTCATCGCCCAGAATTTCGGCGATCAGACGGCGAATATCCTGTTCATCGTCGACAACAAGAAGATCAAGCGCCATGAGTTCCCGTTACCTTCCCCGACCCCCGCACCGCACCGCCCTGCTCGGCTTCCGAAGAAAACACGAGTTTTACGATCGCACCGCCTCCCGGACGGTCCAGGAGAACGACATTTCCACCGTGATCCTCCATGATTTTCCGGACGATCGCGAGTCCCAGCCCGGTTCCCTTCTGACGGGTCGTGACGTAGGGCTCGGTGAGCCGGTCGCGTTCCTCGACCGGGAGTCCTTTACCGTCATCAGCGACCAAAACCGTAATCCCGCCTTCGTCCGACTCTATGGATACCGTGATATTGCCCGTCGGCTCCGTCACGGCCCCTTCAGTTCTTCCCTCGATTGCATCTACCGCGTTCTGGAGGAGATTGACCAGCGCCTGACCGATCTGCTGCCTGTCGCATAATACCATGACCGGTTCATCTTCGAACGCGCATTCAATCCGTATTCCGCGGTGCGCATTCTGAAGGAGAACCGTCGAATCACGGCAAAGAACCGAAATATCTTCCGGTTTCAGAACGGGCGCAGGCATTCGTGCAAAGGACGAGAACTCGTCAACCAGCCGCCCGATGTCCCCAACCTGACGAATAATCGTGTCAGTGCATGACACGAAACTTTCCCGGTCCGTTTCGATTTCGTCCTGATACTTCCTGCGCAACCTCTCGGCGGCGAGTTGAATCGGCGTAAGCGGGTTCTTGATTTCGTGCGCGATCCTCCGGGCGACATCGGACCAGGCCGCCTTGCGCTGAGCCTGAAGGAGCTCGGTTATGTCGTCGAAGGTCACAACGAAATCATGGTCGGGGCCCTGACTGTCCGGAGAAATTCTGACCCTCAGCGTCAAACGCTGGGAGCCGCGCCTGACTGCAATCTGCCCATCCACGGATTGTCCAGGTGGGGAAATCGCGCGCGCCAGCAGTTCCTCCACCTCCGGCAGAAGCTGGGCGAGCCGCTTGCCAAGGGCGCTGTCGAGCGGGGTATCGAGAAACTTCGTTGCGGCACGGTTGGCGAGCTTGATATGCCCGTTCCCGTCCAGCCCGATGATGCCGGACGACACGCCGGAAAGAACCGTTTCGATGAAATGACGCCGGTTATCGAGCTGGCGATTGGCTTCGACAAGACCGCTGCGCTGCACGCTGAGCTGTTCGGTCATCCTGTTGAAGGCCCGGCTCAGCGTGCCGATTTCATCCCGCGCGAGGGATTCGTCCACTCGAGTATCCAGTTCTCCGCCTCTCACCCGTTCGACGGCATTGACCAGCGCGCCGATCGGCCGGGCGAGCCGCGTCGCGAAGGTAAGCCCCACCCAGATCGCCGCGGCCAGCAATAGCAGCGCGACCAGAACGAACATCATCGCAAAGGTGATTTCGATCTCCGTTCTCTTGCCTTCGAGTTCCTCATACCGTCGGACGGCATTCCGCGTGCGGTCGATGTGAGCGATGACGCCAGGTTCGACGAACCGGCTGACATACAGGAACAGGTCGACAAAACGGTCGATTCTGACCACTGCCCGGATCCGGTCCGACGTCTCCGACGTCAGAAGCACCGGCTCCCCGGACCTCGCCCGGTCAAGGGCGGCCGCCGGCAAAGGCTCGTCGAACAGGAGAATGCCGAGGTTGCTCCAGCGCGCAATGACGCGTCCCTTGGAATCGAGGACCGAGGCTTCGCTCAGAGCTCGCAGCGCCGCCTGCTGCGCCACCAGCCTGCGAAAGCGTGTGTGATCGCCTGCAATTACCGGCGCCGCACGGGCGATATCCTGCGCCATGGCGAGAATGTCGCCCCGGATCGATTGCTGATGTTCCCTGAGATAGGCCTGCGCGACCGCGTTCGATTCAGCGAGCGCTGTGCGAACCCTGTCGCTGAACCACGCCTGAACCCCAAGGCTGAAGAACAGGGCGGAGGATACGGCGATAATGATCGTCGGCGTAACCGCGATCAGGCTGAACAGAACGACGAGGCGCGTATGAAGCCGCGATCCGACGGCCCCGCGCCGGCGTTCCATCCAGAGCTGCACCAGCCGTTTCGCCACGATAGCGCCGAGCGTCAGAAACAGTACAAGGTCGATATTGAGCAGGATCAGGATGGTGCGGACATCGGTTTTGACGCCGCCCCAGCCGGTTAGTGCGAAGAAGGTAACAAACGACAGAACTACCGCGAGGACGGTAAGGGCGATCGCAGCTTTGCGCGCGATACCGACCTCCTTCGCCCAGCGTGCCAGCCGCACCGAGCCGCGTCTCCGGAAACCTGCAGATTCGACGCTCACCTGCTTCCTCTCACGACTTCGACCTGCAAATCGCGGATCTTTTTACGCAACGTATTCCTGTTTAGCCCCAGCAATTTTGCCGCCTGAAGCTGATTACCCTGCGTATGCAGAAGAGACAGCGAAATCAGCGGTTTCTCGATTTCGCGGAGCACGCGGTCGTATAGGCCTGGAGGAGGCAACTCGTCGCGATGCGCATCGAAATACCGCGCGAGATGTTTCTCCACCGAACCTGCAAGACTGTCATCGGCGTCCTCCCCGTTCGACGACATCTGCCGTCCCTGGTCCAGTTCCGCTCTCACGACGGTTTCGTCGATAATCTCTTCGGTATAAAGCGCTGCGATGCGTCGAATAAGATTCTCAAGCTCCCGGATATTGCCCGGCCAGCGATATTCCTGAAGCGCGGCCAGAGCCGGCTTCAGGAGAGTCTTGGTACCTAGCCCCTCTTTCGCGGCTTCCTCAAGAAAGTGCCGCACAAGATCGGGAATGTCCTCCATGCGCTCCCGCAACGGAGGAAGGCGAATTGGAACGACGTTAAGCCGGTAAAAGAGATCCTCGCGAAACTGACCCTTGCGGATCAGCCCCTCAAGATCGCGGTGAGTCGCCGCGACTATCCTGACATCCGTACTTATCGGCGTCTTGCCACCGACCGTGGTGAATTCGCCCTCCTGAAGAACCCGCAACAGCCTGGTCTGGGCGTCGAGCGGCATATCGCCGATCTCGTCCAGAAAAAGCGTACCCTTCTGTGCCTGGTGAAAGCGCCCGACTCCGGCGGACGTGGCGCCGGTGAATGCGCCCTTCTCGTGCCCGAACAGTTCCGCTTCGATGAGATCGCGCGGGATCGCCGCCATATTGACCGCCACAAAGGCGCCGGAACGGCGCTTGCCGTAATCGTGTAGCGCCCGAGCAACGAGTTCCTTTCCGGTTCCGGATTCCCCCGAGATCATGACTGTCAGGTCTGTCGACATCAGGCGTGCGACCGTCCTGTATATGTCCTGCATAGCCCCGGAACGACCAATCAGCGGCAGCTTCTCCGCTCCTTCCCCGCCATCAGGCCGGTCGTTATCGGATGCGGTTCCTCTGGCGGACAGGGCCCGGTCGACAATGGAAAGGAGTTCGTCCAGATCGAACGGTTTGGGTACGTACTCGTAAGCTCCACGCTCCACGGCCTTAATCGCCGTGAGAAGCGTGCTCTGCGCGCTCATCACGATGATTTTGAGATCCGGCCTGATCTGCTTTATCCGCGGCAGGAGATCCAGCCCGTCCACGTCGGGCATGACGACATCCGTAATCACCAGATCGCCGTGCCCGGCTTCGACCCACTGCCAGAGCGTACTTCCGTTGTCGGTTGCCTGGACGTCATGGCCCGCGCGGCCCAGCGCGTGATCGAGTACCGTGCGTATGCCACGATCGTCGTCGGCAATCAGGATCGAAGCCCCCGTCATGATGTAGCGACTTCTTCTGCGACGGGCAGATAAACGTGGAAACGCGTACCGCTGTCGTCGGATTCGAATTCGACCAACCCGCCATGATCGTTGATGACCTTGGCGACCAGCGCCAGGCCGAGCCCGGTCCCCCCGGTTTTCGTCGTCACAAACGGATCGAACAGATGCTTGGCGATGTCATCCGGAATACCCGGGCCGTTATCCGCGACCGTGACAACGAGCGGCAGTTGCACATGCCCCGCCTGCCCCGGCAGTGCCAGGCGCATGCCCCTGCGAAACCCCGTGCTGATCTCGATTTCTCCCCCTTCTTCCGGCGCCGCCTCCGACGCGTTCTTGACGAGGTTCAGGAAGACCTGGATCAGCTGGTCCCGATTGCCCAGCGCCGGCGGCAGCGAGGGATCGTACTGCGCTCCGATCGACTGATGTGCGGCAAATCCATTCGACGCGGACTGCTGCACCCTGTTGAGCACTTCGTGAATATTTATCGCTTCCCTGTCGGGCGGGCCGTCATAGGCGAAAACGCCCATTTCATTGACCAGCGAATTGATCCTGTCGGTTTCGTCGCGGATGAGTTGCGCCAGGACCCTGTCGGAACCGGATACGGCGCGCTCCAGTAGCTGGGCCGCTCCCCGAATGCCCGAAAGCGGATTCTTGATTTCATGAGCGATGACCGAAGCCATCGCCGTCACCGACCGTGCCGCGCTGCGGTGGAACAGCTGCCGTTCCATGTGCCGGGCCGCACTCTGGGCCTGAATCGAGAGTACAATCGATTTTTCGCCATTCCCATAGGGAGAAACGCGAAGGCTGAGCCCGCGCCCACCGCCCCGCTTCAGAACGAGGTCGATGTCGTGTTCCGATATCGTAACACCGTGTTCCCTTGCCTGTTCGATCAACCCGTGCAACGGGCTGTCCGGCGCCACGAACCGGTTGAAGGGGCGGCCAAGAAGATGCGAGGCGCCATGTTCGAAGAACCCCTCCGCTGCCGCGTTGACGAACGAAATCCTGTCCTTGCCGTCCAGCACGACTACGGGAAAGGAAAGCGCGTTAAGGATGCCCGCAGTATCCACTGTTCCTTGCGGCGAGACGCCAAGGAGCGGAGCGGTATCGTCCATCAGGCTGCGATTTCCCGCTCGAGCAGGTTTCCGTAGAAGCGATCGATGCAATCGACGACCGCATCCGGATCGCCCAGCGTGTTGATCTGCGCCCTGAATTCGGCAGATTTCGGCAGGCCCTTAGTATACCAGCCGATATGTTTGCGGGCCACGCGGAGGCCTGTGTCTCGCCCGTAATGCTCCAGCATGTCGAGGTAATGGCCGCGTACGATCCGGTACTGATCTGCAATCGACGGATCGGGCGACGGTTCGCCGTTTTTCAGAAACTCGATCACCTGCTTCAGGAACCAGGGACGCCCGTAGGCACCACGCCCGATCATCACCCCATCGGCGCCCGATTTATCCAGCAGGTTTCTGACATCCTCGAACGTCGTCACGTCGCCGTTTCCGATAACAGGGATATTCACTGCTTCCTTGACCGACCGGATAAAATCCCAGTCCGCGCTTCCCTTGTAGAACTGGCATCGCGTACGCCCGTGCACCGTAACCATCCGGATTCCGACGTCCTGGGCAATCTTCGCGAGCTTGGGCGCATTGCGGCTATCGTCGTCCCAGCCGGTCCGCATCTTGAGAGTGACAGGCAGTTTTACCGCCTTGACCACCGCTTCCATGATCTTCGCCGCCGTGGACTCCTCCCGCATCAGCGCGGAGCCCGCCATGCCGTTCACGACCTTCTTGGCGGGACAGCCCATGTTGATGTCGATGATCGCGGCGCCCCGGTCCTCATTGAGTTTCGCCGCTTCTGCCACCATTTCCGGCTCGCAGCCTGCGAGCTGTACGGCCATGGGAAATTCCTCAGCGCAATTGGTCGCCATTTTCATGGTCTTGCGGTTCTGATAGATCATCGCCCGGCTGGCGATCATCTCCGACACAACGAGTCCAGCCCCCTCGCGCTTGACGAGGCGGCGGAATGGCAGGTCGGTAACGCCTGACATCGGCGCGAGTATGACCGGCGCCGAAAGCTTTACGGGTCCAATTTCAATGGTCATTTTCAAGGCATTCCCAGGAAGGCTGCTTAATTTCTAGCGCCCGAATCCAGCAAACCTAAGCAGAGCGTGACAATATCGCAAAGGAATTCGCTTCGGCGGCGACAAGTCTGATCTACTGCACCAGCACGTCAGTGACAAATTTAACCCCTGGGTAGCCGAGCGTCAGCAACAGATAGGCCAGCATGACAAGCCGGGCCGCCTGCCGTCCCCGCAAACCCACAGTGCGCCTCGCAATCAGCAAGGCAAAAACCACGGCGAGCGCCAGGAGCGCAAACATCGTCTTGTGGCTGACATGGAACAAAGCACCTGTCGTCAGATAATCGACTGCCATCCCGGTAACGACGCCAATTGCGAGGACTGCGGCGCCCAGCGTCAGTAGCGATGATTCCAGCGCTTCGGCCGACGACAGTCCGGGCAGCGCGCGCGTCATTCTTCCCTGCGCCTTGCGTTTTAGGGCGCGTTCCTGCGCGAATGCCGAGAATCCCGCCAGTGCCGCCAGCGTCAGGATCGCGTATGTCGCAAGAGAAAAGGCGATATGCGCGTCGAGCCACCCGACCGCGGCGTCGCCGCGTAGTGGTTGTTCGGGACTGTTCAGCCAGACAGTAGCGAGAATGCCAAGCACGAGCAGATAGGGCATCAGCACCGATGCCAGGCGAAATCCGTCCCGCGCAACAGCGGCTACAATCCCAAAGACGGCTAGCGTGGCGCAAACTGTGACCCAGAGCGTCGGCGCGAAACCTGTCCGCCACCCCTGTGAGAATGCGACCCATACCCAACTCGCCGTCCCCGACAGGGCCACGGCCAGTAAAAGCCAGAAAATCGACCCGCGAGACGCATTGGTGCGCCACGCCATCGCCGTTGCGGGGATCATTGCCGCAACGGCAGCAATTGACAGGATCAGGTTCGATTCCATAGCGCCAGATATATCAGCCGGTTACGTTCACCGCCAAGCATATCGACGGTGGGAAGTCCGGTCAGCGGGTCGAATCGCCGCCGCTTGGCAACGCCAGACGGCAGGGCTACCTTGACCTCGCGGCGTCAGGATCGCCGTTGTGAACATTTCGGGATTTGAGCCATGGCAGGCTGCGCGGCCCTGATTCTTGCCGGTGGCAGCGGAAGCCGCTTCGGCGGCGAGATTCCAAAGCAGTATCAGGCGCTGTGTGGCATTGCTGTTCTTCGCCGCGCCGCCGACGCCTTCATCGCGCATGACGCGGTCGACCATGTACGGATCGTGCTGCGCGCAGAAGATAGGGATCTTTATGAAGCAGCCTTTGCCGGGGCAGACGTTTTACCGCCCGTCAATGGAGGTGCGAGCCGCCAGGATTCAGCCAGGCTGGGCCTCGAAAGCCTGTGCGAGCTGTCGCCGGATCTCGTCCTGGTTCACGATGGCGCACGTCCTTTCCCGAATAGCGATCTGATCTCGCGAGTCGTGGATGGGCTGGCGACCTATCCTGCAGTCCTCCCGGCCCTGCCTGTTACAGACACGATCAAGACTGTCACCTCGGAAGGCGAAACCGTCGCCGGAACAATGGACCGGTCGGCGCTCCGGCGGGCCCAGACGCCGCAGGGCTTCCGCTACGCCGACATCGTCGCCGCGCATAAAGCCGCCTCAACCGGACCGGAACAAACCGACGACGCGATGGTTGCTGAAAAAGCCGGCCTGCCGGTCGGAATTGTCATGGGCAGCGAATCCAATCTCAAGATAACGACGCAGGACGACATGCAAACCGCCGAACGCGCGCTGGGCGCAGCCAGTCTGATTACCCGCATCGGTACCGGATTCGACGTTCACAAATTCTGCCCGGGCGATCACGTCATTCTGGGCGGAGTCCGCATCGATCACGATCACGGCCTCGAAGGTCATTCGGACGCCGATGCCGCGCTGCACGCCATCACCGATGCTGTGCTGGGCGCGATCGGGGACGGCGATATCGGGTCCCATTTCCCTCCCAGCGACGAACAGTGGCGGGGCGCGGATTCCGCAGCCTTTTTGCGGCACGCCGCGGGTCTCGCGGAAGCGCGAGGCGGGACCATCGACAATGTCGATGTCACGATCATCTGCGAGCGCCCGAAGATCGGGCCTCATCGCGACGCCATCCGGAAGCGGATCGCCGAAATTATCGGCGTATCCATCGGCAGCGTCAGCGTGAAGGCGACAACGACGGAAACGCTCGGCTTCACCGGACGTCGCGAAGGCATCGCCGCGCAGGCCGTCGCGGCGGTCCGCCTGCCGCCCGGGGCCTGAGGAGAGCCCTCATGGCATCCCGGTCGCTTCCTCGGGGGATGGGCTTTTTTCATCCTGTCTGCCTGACTTCTACTTTTTTCGGCGTCGGACTTCTGCCGGGCGCCCCCGGGACCTGGGCGTCCCTCGCGGCGCTGCCGATCGGCTGGTACCTAATGCTTTATTCCGGCCCACTTGCCGTTGCGGCTGCCGGGCTGGCCCTGTTTTTCATCGGCATCGGACCTGCGGGGATCTACGAACGCCGCACCAGCGCAAACGATCCGGGAGCGGTCGTCATCGACGAAGTAGCGGCACAGCTTCTCGTCCTCGCCGCCGCGCCGCAGAGCTGGAACTACTTCATTGCCGGTTTCATCCTGTTCCGGCTCGCCGATATCCTGAAGCCCTGGCCGGTTTCCTGGGCCGACCGCCACATCAAAGGCGGGTTCGGCATCATGCTGGACGATATTTTGGCTGCCGTTTACGCCGGTGTTATGCTCTACGGCATCCGTATGCTTTTCGAGTGAGAATTCCCGAATGCTGAATTCCGAGACCCTCGACATGGCGGTTCGCCTTGTCGATCTGTGCCGCAAGGAAGGCCGGACCGTCGTCACGGTCGAATCCTGCACCGGCGGGCTGCTGTCCGCGGCCCTGACGTCGATGGCCGGGTCGTCCGACGTGTTCGAGCGCGGCTACGTCACCTATTCCAACGAGGCCAAGACATCCGCCGTCCTCGTTCGCGCCGAACAGATCGCCTATGCCGGCGCGGTAAGCGAAGACGTCGCCTGGGCTATGGCGGAAGGCGCTATTCGCAAATCGGGCGCCGATATCGCTGTATCGATCACCGGCGTCGCCGGGCCGGGCGGCGGTACGGAAGAGAAACCGGTCGGGCTGGTCCATTTCGCGACCTGCCGCTGGGACGGCAAGATCGCGGTTCATCACGAAGTGTTTCCGGGAGACCGCGGAAAAATCCGGGAAGCCGCCGTCCGTCAGGCGATGAAAATGGTCGAGGAAGCGCTTTACGCGTCGCCCGGGGACTGAGGATCAGCCGTACAGGTCTTTTGCCCGTTCTTCAAAGGCCCCGACCATCCGCCGCACAGCCTCGCCGAACAGCGGTCCCATGATGCTTTTCAGAAGCCGCGAACGGAACTCGAAATCGATAAAGAAGGCGATGTTGCACCCGCCTTCAGCCGGTTCGAATTTCCAGTGGTTTTCCAGATGCTTGAAGGGCCCTTTCTGATACTCGACATCAATTCCTGACGGGCGGTCGAACGTCACTTTCGAGGTAAAGGTTTCGCGCAGGGCCTTGAACCCGACGATCACATCGGCCAGCACCCTCTCCTCCTCGCGCCGAACGATCCTTGCACCGACGCACCAGGGCAGGAATTCCGGGTAGCGTTCGATATCGGCGACGAGATCGAAGAGCTGTTCGGGGCTATATGGCAGGAACCGCTGTTCCGAGTGTTGCGGCATTTATTCGGTTTTTCTTACTGGACAGTTTGTCTGGACAGTTTGGCTTCGCGCGCTTCACGCAGGCGCTGGAAATCCTCGTCCGCATGATAGGAGGAGCGCGTCAGCGGGGTGGCAGAGACCAGCAGGAACCCCTTCGCAACCGCGTGCGCCCGCAAATCGTCGAACTCGTCGGGCGTGATGAAGCGATCGAGCGGATGATGCTTGGGCGTCGGCTGGAGATACTGCCCGACCGTCAGGAAATCGACATCCGCCGAACGCAGATCGTCCATCACCTGGGCGACCTCGATAAGCCCTTCTCCTAATCCCACCATGAGCCCGGATTTGGTGAAGACCGTGGGGTCGAGTCTCTTCGCCTCGTCCAGCAGCCTGAGAGAATGGTAATAGCGCGCGCCGGGGCGAACCGTCGGATAGAGCCGCGGCACGGTTTCCAGATTGTGGTTGAACACGTCGGGGCGCGCCTCGATCACGACCTCCAGCGCACCGTCCTTGCGCAGGAAATCGGGCGTCAGCACCTCGATGGTGGTTTCCGGCGCGGCATCGCGGATCGCCCGGATCACGGCAGCGAAATGAGCGGCCCCGCCGTCGGAAAGATCGTCCCGGTCGACCGAGGTAATCACCACATGACGCAGCCCCAGACGCGCCACCGCTTCGGCGACATACGCCGGTTCGTCCTCATCGACCGTATCCGGCAGGCCGGTGGCTACATTGCAGAATGCGCAGGCCCGCGTACAGACCGCGCCGAGGATCATCATGGTCGCATGCCGCTGCGACCAGCATTCGCCGATATTGGGACACGCCGCCTCCTCACACACGGTGACGAGGTTCAGATCGCGCATCAGGCCGCGCGTGCGGAAATACTCCTCCGAGTTCGGCGCCTTGACCCTGATCCAGTCCGGCTTGCGCGGCCCCTTGCTGTCGGGCCGGTTCGCCTTCTCCGGATGGCGCGGGCGCAGATTCTCAACATTGGAGGCCATCACATTCCTCCGCCGCGTCGTTTGCCGAAGCCCACCTCCCCTGTCCCCTCCCCCCTGAAGGGCGGAGGGGGACGCAGTTGCAACAGCTCGCCGAGCCCCCTCTCTGCCCCGAGAGGCGGAGAGGGTTGGGGAGAGGTGGGGGTTATCGCGATCTCAGTCATGCGCAAAGTGCATCAGAAATGGATCACCCGGCCGAACGCATCGAGCACGGATTCGTGCATCGCCTCCGACAGGGTCGGGTGCGGGAAGACCGTGTGCATCAGTTCGGCTTCGGTCAGTTCTCCGGCGCGGGCGACCGTGTAGCCCTGGATCATCTCGGTGACTTCAGGGCCGATCATGTGGGCCCCGAGCAGTTCGCCGGTTTTCGCATCGAACACCGTCTTGACGAAACCGTCCGGATCGCCCAGCGCGATGGCCTTGCCGTTGCCCTGGAACGGGAATTTGCCGACGTTGACCTCGTATCCCTTTTCCCTCGCCGCCGCCTCGGTCATGCCGACGCTTGCGACCTGCGGGCGGCAATAGGTGCAGCCGGGTATGTTCGACGTGTCGAGCGGATGCGTGTCCAGCCCGGCGATATGCTCGACGCAGATCACGCCCTCATGGCTCGCCTTATGCGCCAGCCAGGGCGGCCCCGTCAGATCGCCGATGGCGAAGACGCCCTTCTCGCCCGTCTCGCACCACTGGTCGATGACAACATGGGTGCGGTCGACCTCGATCTTCGTTCCTTCGAGCCCGATATCCTCGACATTGCCCTGGATACCGACGGCGAGGATGACTTTCTCCACCGAAATGGCCTCAGCGCCGTCGCCGGTATCGACGGTCGCCGTGACACCGTCGCCGGACGCATCCAGCCCCTCGACCTTTGCGCCGGTATGAATGGCAATCCCCTGCCCTTCGAACGCCTTCTGCGCGTGGGCGGAAATATCCGCGTCCTCGACGGGCAGGATGCGGTCCATCACCTCGACCACCGTCACCTCAGCGCCGAGATCGCTGTAGAAGCTGGCGAATTCCATCCCGATCGCGCCGGACCCCACCACCAGCAGCGATTTCGGCATGGCTTCCGGCACCATGGCTTCGCGGTAGGTCCAGATCTTCTCGCCGTCGGGCTCCATGCCCGGCAGAGAACGCGCCCGCGCACCGGTGGCGAGGATGATGTTTTTGGCCTTCAGGTCTTCGGTCTTGCCATCCTTGTCCGTCACCGCGAGCGTTCCCGGCCCGGCGAGTTTGCCTGCGCCATCGAACACGGTGACCTTGTTCTTTTTCAGCAGGTGACCGACGCCCTGGTTCAGACGGCGCGCAACCGTGCGCGAGCGCTTCACGATCTTCGAGATATCGAAGGATATGTTCTCCGCCGACATGCCGAACGCATCGAGATTCTGCAGGATGTGATGGATTTCCGACGTGCGGAGCAGCGCCTTCGTCGGGATACAGCCCCAGTTGAGGCAGATGCCGCCAAGATGCTCCTTCTCGACCAGGGCCGTGTTCATGCCGAGCTGGCTGGCGCGGATCGCGGCGACATAGCCGCCGGGCCCGCCGCCCACCACGATGAGGTCGAACTGGTTGTCAGCCATTGGAATTCCTTGCTGGTGGCTAGAGAAGCATCGCCGGCGGGTATTCGATCAGCCGCTTGATGGCGGCAAGCAGCTGCGCGCCCATCGCCCCGTCGACCACCCGATGATCGACCGACAGGGTACAGCTCATCACGGTCGCCGGCACGATCTCGCCGTTCTTCACCACGGGCCGCGCCTCTCCCGCGCCGACCGCGAGGATGCAGCCCTGCGGCTCGTTGATGACGGCATCGAACTGCTTCACCCCGAACATGCCGAGATTGGAAATACTGAACGATCCACCCTGGTATTCCTCGGGCATCAGCTTGCCGTCGCGCGCGCGCCCGGCGAGGTCCTTCATCTCGGCGGAAATGTCCGCCAGACCCTTGCTGTTGGCATCGCGAATGATCGGCGTGATCAGCCCGCCCTCGATCGCCACCGCGACCGAGATATCCGCCCGGCGATATTTCCGCACCAGACCTTCGGCTTCGAATCCGGCATTGGCATCGGGAACCTCCATCAGGGCCAGCGCACAGGCGCGGATGATGAAATCGTTTACCGACAGCTTGATGCCGTCCTTCTCGCCGCGCTCGTTCAGAGCCTTGCGGACCTTCAGCAGCTCGTCGATCTCGCAGTCGACCGTCAGGTAGAAATGCGGAACGGTCGATTTGGAATGCGCCATGCGCTCGGCGATGACCTTGCGCATGGTCGACATCTTGACGATGTCGTAGGCCTCGCTCGCCGGGATATCGGCAGCCTCGGGCGCTTCTGCCGGGGCTTCCGGTCTCGGCGCGGATCTGGCCGCCTCCACGTCCGCTTTCACGATGCGACCGTTGGGGCCCGTTCCGTCAATGCCTGAAAGCTCCAGCCCGGCCTCTTGCGCCAGACGGCGCGCCAGAGGGCTCGCAAACACGCGGTCGCCGTTATTGGCCGGCGCAGCTTTCGTTGCCGGCTTGCCGCCGACGGCCGCCTCGACATCGGCCCGCGTGATCTTGCCGCGCGCGCCGGTCCCTTCGATTGCAGCGATATCGACGCCTTCCAGTTCCGCGATGCGGCGGGCCAGCGGCGTGATTGCGACATCGCTGTTACTGGGAGACGCGGCGGCTGGTGCGGGCGCGGCCTTTTCTTCCACTGCAGGCCTCGGGGCTTCCTGGGGCGCCACCGCCGGCTCGTCCCCGATGGACGACGCGTCTTCCCCGTCTTCGAGGATATAGCCGATGATTTCGTTGACCTTGACGCCTTCGCTACCGTCGCCGATCACGATCTTTCCGAGCGTGCCCTCGTCGATCGCCTCGACCTCCATCGTCGCCTTGTCGGTTTCGATTTCGGCCAGCACGTCGCCGGGCGCGATATCGTCGCCTTCCTTCTTGAGCCAGCGGGCCAGATTGCCCTCCGTCATGGTGGGCGAAAGCGCCGGCATCAGGATCTTGATGGGCATCGGCGATCAGTCCCGATAGCAGGCGGCTTTCGCCGCCGCCGCTATGTCCGCTGCCTGCGGCAGGGCCAGCTTTTCCAGATTGGCCGCATAGGGCAGCGGCACGTCCTCGGCGCAGACCCGCATAACCGGCGCATCAAGCCAGTCGAACGCGGCTTCCATCATGCGAGCGGCGATCTCCGACCCGATGCCGGAGAACGGCCAGCCCTCTTCCGCCGATACGATGCGGTTGGTCTTCTTCACCGAGTTTACGATGGTGTCGGTGTCGAGCGGACGAATGGTGCGGAGATCGATCACTTCGGCGTCGATGCCTTCGGCGGCCAGCATCTCAGCGGCTTCTATCGCCTTGCCCACCATGATCGAAAACGCGGTGATCGTGACGTCGGCGCCTTCGCGAACCACCTTCGCCTTGCCGATCGGCACGGTCCAGTCATCGTCCTTCGGCACCTCGAAGCTCTGGCCGTAGAGGAGTTCGTTCTCGAGGAAAATTACCGGGTTGGGATTGCGGATCACGGATTTCAGCAGCCCCTTGTGATCGGCCGCGCTCCACGGGGAGACCACGATCAGCCCGGGGATATGGGCATACCAGCTCGCATAGCATTGCGAATGCTGGGCGGCGACCCGGGCCGCCGCGCCGTTGGGCCCCCGAAAAACGATCGGGCAGCGCATCTGGCCGCCCGACATGTAGTTGGTCTTCGCCGCGGAATTGATAATCTGGTCCATCGCCTGCATGGCGAAATTGAAGGTCATGAACTCGACGATGGGTTTGAGACCCGCCATCGCCGCGCCGACGCCGACGCCGGTAAAGCCGTGCTCGGTAATCGGCGTATCGACCACCCGGCGCGGCCCGAACTCATCGAGCAGCCCCTGGCTGACCTTGTAGGCGCCCTGATACTGAGCGACCTCCTCACCCTGCAGATAGACGCGCTCATCGGCGCGCATTTCCTCGGCCATCGCGTCGCGCAGGGATTCGCGAATGGTAAGGCTTGTCGTCTGGCCGGCATGGTCCGGTTTCGCCGCCGTCTGCAAAGCCGCCGCAAGAGTGTCCCCGTCGACCGGTTTGGCTTCCGCTTTCTGTGGAGTCTTCTTCCCGGCAGGCTCGGCTTTTGCTTCTGCCTTCGGCGCAGGAGCGGCCTTCGGTTCGGGTGCAGGCGCTGCGGGCGCGTCCGCAGGGGCGTCCTCGCCATCGGCCAGGATCAGGCCGATCACCTGGTTGACCGCGACGCCCTCGCTGCCGTCCGGCACCATGATCCTGCCGAGCGTGCCTTCATCGATGGCTTCGACCTCCATGGTCGCCTTGTCGGTTTCGATCTCGGCCAGTACGTCGCCCGGCTCGATCCTGTCACCTTCCTTCTTGTGCCAGCGCGCCAGGTTGCCCTCGGTCATGGTCGGCGAGAGGGCCGGCATGAGAATTTCGATCGCCATGTTCTGCTGCTCCCGTTCTCAGGCTTCGACCAGCACGTCGGTATACAGCTCCGACGGGTCCGGTTCCGGGCTCGACTGTGCGAACTCCGCCGCTTCCTTCACGATCTCGCGCACCTCGCGGTCGATCTCTTTCGCTTCTTCCTCGGAAAGCGCGTCGGCCGCAACCAGCTTCGCCTGCAGGTTGGAAATCGGGTCCTGCTCGTCGCGCACCTTGTCGACCTCTTCCTTGGATCGGTAGGTCGCCGGATCCGACATCGAATGGCCGCGATAGCGGTAGGTCTGCATTTCGAGAATATAAGGACCGTTGCCGCTGCGGCAGATTTCAGCGGCCTTTTCTGCCGCCGCCTTCACCGCCTCGACATCCATGCCGTCGACCTGCATCCCGTCGATCTCCAGCCCCGCGCCGAGCTCGTACAGATCCTTCTGCGCCGAGGCCCGCTCGACCGAAGTGCCCATGCCGTAGCGATTGTTCTCGATGACGTAAATCACCGGCAGGTTCCACAGGGCGGCCATGTTGAAGCTCTCATGTACCTGGCCCTGATTGGACGCGCCGTCGCCGAAATAGGCCATCGTGATGCAGCCATCGTCGCGATATTTCTGCGCGAAGGCGATGCCGGTGCCGATCGAGACCTGCGCGCCGACGATGCCGTGCCCGCCATAGAAATTCTTTTCGATGCTGAACATGTGCATCGAGCCGCCCTTGCCGCGGGAATAGCCTCCCTCGCGGCCGGTCAGTTCGGCCATTACGCCTTTCGGGTCCATGCCGCAGGCCAGCATGTGGCCATGATCGCGATACGAGGTGATGAGAGCGTCGTCTTCGGTAACCGCCGCCTGCATGCCGACCACCACGGCCTCCTGACCTATATACAGGTGACAGAAACCGCCGATCAGCCCCATGCCGTACAGCTGGCCCGCGCGCTCCTCGAAGCGGCGGATCAGCAGCATGTCGCGATAGCATTTCTTCAGAAGTTCAGGATCGTTGGCGAGAACGGATTTGCCGTTCCCCTTCTTCGCCGCCGCTTTCTTCGCTGAAGATGCGGATTTTCGTTTTGTCGCCATCTCGGATATCCCTGTTCAGACGCGTGGAACCCGGTGGGAGCCTAGCCCGTTAACCGTAAATCGAGCGTATACGAAAGCGGCTTCGCCGCAAAACGAAGGCTGTGAAAGTTTGTATTTTTTTGCAGGGCGGTTTTGAAAGAAATATGCAAAACCGGAGGCGCGAACGAAACGAACCCCGAAACCGGCTAATTTACCGGCTATTTTACAGGAATAACGATCTCATCCTGGCGGGCAAAACCGGTCACCGCGCGCGCCCGTTCCTCCAGCATGTCCGGATCGATCTTTTCGCCGCTCAGCAGCGCCGTGCGGTTCTCCCACGCCGACCGCGTCGCCGACGACGCAGCAAGCGAGGCTTCTGCAACGGCAACCTGCTGACGAAGCTGTACCCAAGCCAGCAGGCCGCGATCTCCCTGTACGGCATGCAGGATAAAGTAGGCAAAAAGCAGGGCTCCCAGGATAGAGCCTGCGACGTGACGCCCCCGGCGGCGGATTTCCAGAACAACCGACATGAGCGAATCGAATCACAGACCGATTCGTCGGGTCAAGGAAATTATCGAAAAAGAGTCAAATAAGTCAGGACTCTAGTGAAACCTGTGACAAAAATGATTCAGCTTGACTCGGGATACGTGCATTTCGCTGAGGGATGCCTCGTCCGCCTAACCCGCAGGATCGGCGCGCATGAACGACCTTCCGGCGTACTGCGCCTGATCGCCGAGGTCTTCCTCGATACGGATCAACTGGTTGTACTTGGCCGTCCGGTCCGAGCGGCACAGCGAGCCGGTCTTGATCTGGCCGCAATTGGTGGCGACGGCGAGGTCGGCGATGGTGGAATCCTCGGTCTCGCCCGAGCGATGCGACATCACAGCGGTGTAGCGCGCCTTGTGCGCCATCTCCACCGCGGCCAGCGTCTCAGTCAGCGAGCCGATCTGATTGACCTTGACCAGGATCGAGTTTGCCGTGCCCTTCGCGATGCCGTCGGCGAGGCGCTCGGTGTTGGTGACGAACAGATCGTCGCCCACCAGCTGCACCCGGTCGCCGATGGCGGCGGTCAGCGCGGCCCAGCCGTCCCAGTCGTCCTCCGCCATGCCGTCCTCGATCGAGACGATGGGGTATGAGCCGACCAGGTCGGCGTAATAATCGACCATGCCGGCGCTATCGAGCGTCTTCCCCTCTCCCGCGAGATGATACTTCCCGTCTTTGAAGAACTCGCTGGACGCAGCATCGAGCGCCAGAACCACGTCGACGGCCGGCTCGTATCCGGCCGTCCGCATCGACTGCATGATGAAGTCGAGCGCTTCCCTGGCGCTGCCGAGCGCTGGCGCGAAACCGCCCTCGTCGCCCACATTGGTGTTGAGCCCGGCCTTGCCGAGTTCCGATTTCAGCGCCTGGAAGATTTCCGCGCCGCAGCGCACCGCATCGGCGATGCTCTCGGCGGAAACCGGCATGATCATGAATTCCTGGACGTCGATGGGATTGTCGGCATGCACCCCGCCATTGAGGATGTTCATCATCGGCACCGGCAGCGTCCGGGGCGACACGCCGCCGACATAGCGGTAGAGCGGCAGACCGGCTTCCTGCGCCGCCGCCTTGGCGACGGCGAGGCTGACGCCGAGCACGGCGTTGGCGCCGAGACGCGCCTTGTTTGGCGTGCCGTCGATCTCGCACATGATGTCGTCGATCTCGACCTGGTCCTCGGCGTCGAGCCCGACCAGCGCGTCCTGTATCTCGCCGTTCACGGCCTCAATGGCGTTCTGGACGCCCTTGCCGCCATAGCGATCCTTGTCCCCGTCGCGCAGCTCGACGGCCTCGTAGGCGCCGGTCGAGGCGCCCGACGGCACCGCGGCGCGACCCGAGGCGCCAGTCTCAAGGACGACATCGACCTCGACGGTCGGATTTCCGCGTGAATCGAGGATTTCTCGGCCGTGAATGGCGGCAATGGCGGTCATGATCTCTTCCCGGTAGTTATACGAACGAAGGCGGCTCTAATCAGGCCGATGACTTAGCCAATCCGTCGAACGCCTTCAAGGTCCCAAGCAGCTTTTCCATCCGGTCAAGCGGCACCATGTTGGGGCCGTCGGAGGGCGCGCTGTCCGGATCCTGATGGGTTTCCATGAACACCGCCGCGACGCCGATGGCGAGCGCCGCGCGGGCCAGCACCGGCACGTATTGCCGCTCGCCGCCGGAAGTACCCCCCTGCCCGCCGGGCTGCTGCACCGAATGGGTCGCGTCGAACACCACCGGATAGCCGGTTTCCGCCATGATCGGCAGCGAACGCATATCAGACACCAGCGTGTTGTAGCCGAAGCTCGTCCCGCGTTCGCACATCATGACGCTGTCATTGCCGCTCTCGGACGCCTTGGCGACCACGTTGACCATGTCCCACGGGGCGAGGAACTGGCCCTTCTTGATATTGAGCGCTTTCCCCGTATTGGCGGCGGCGACGATGAGGTCTGTCTGGCGGCACAGGAAGGCGGGGATCTGCAGCACGTCGACCGCTTCCGCCACCGGCGCGCATTGTTCGGCCGTATGAACGTCGGTGATCACCGGACAGCCATAGGTTTCCCGGACTTCCGCCAGGATAGGCAGGCTTTCCTCCAGCCCCAGCCCCCGGTTGGACCGGATCGACGTCCGGTTGGCCTTGTCGAACGAGGATTTGTAGATCAGCCCGATCCCCAGACGCCCGGTCATCTCGACCAGCGCCTGGCTCATCTCCAGCGCGTGCGCCCGGCTTTCCAGCGCGCACGGCCCGGCGATCAGCGTGAACGGGAGATCGTTGCCGACGGTAAGCCCGCCGATGGAGATATGGCGTTGCTGCGTCATCGCTCAGACCAGCCGCGAGCGGTCGATCGCCGCCTTGATAAAGGATTTGAACAGCGGGTGGGGATCGAACGGCTTGGATTTCAACTCCGGATGAAACTGCACGCCGACGAACCAGGGGTGATCGGGCAGTTCGACGATTTCCGGCAGCACCCCGTCGGGCGACAGGCCGGAGAACACCAGCCCGGCTTCCTCCAGCCGCGGCGCATAGTTGATATTGACCTCGAACCGGTGCCGGTGACGCTCCTCGATCTGCGCAGCATTGTCGTAGATCGTGCGCACCAGCGTCCCGCCCTTGAGCCGGCAGGGATAGGCGCCGAGGCGCATCGAGCCGCCAAGGTCGGTATCCTCGTCGCGCCGCTCGACGGTGTTGCCGCGCTTCCATTCTGTCAGCAGCCCGACCACCGGTTCCGGCGTCGGACCGAACTCGGTCGAGCCGGCATTCCTGATTCCCGCCATGTTGCGCGCCGCCTCGATCACCGCCATCTGCATGCCGAAACAGATGCCGAAATAGGGCACCTGATGTTCGCGGGCGAACCGCACGGCCGCGACCTTGCCTTCCGAGCCGCGTTCGCCGAAACCGCCGGGCACCAGAATGCCCTGCACGTCTTCGAGATAATGGATCGCGTCCTCGCTTTCGAATATCTCGGAGTCGATCCAGTTCATGTTCACGCGAACATTGTTGGCAATACCGCCGTGTGTCAGCGCTTCGGCCAGCGATTTGTATGCGTCCGGCAGCTGCGTGTACTTGCCGACGACGGCGATGGTTACCTCGTCCTCGGGCTCCTTGAGGCGATGGACGATCCTGCGCCAGCGCTCCAGATCGGGTTCCCGCTCAAGCCCGACGCCGAAATGCTTGCAGACCTCTACATCGAACCCCTGCTCGTGATAGCAGAGCGGGACCTCGTAGATCGTGCCGACATCGGGCGCCGAGATCACCCGTTCCACAGCCACGTTGCAGAACAGCGCGATTTTCCGGCGCGCATCTTCCGGGATGGGGTCTTCGGCCCTGCACAGCAGGATATCCGGCTGGATCCCGACGCTCTGCAGTTCCTTGACCGAATGCTGGGTCGGCTTGGTCTTGATCTCGCCGGCCGAACTCAGATGCGGAAGTAGCGTCAGGTGGATGAACATGGACCGTTCCGGTCCCAGCTCGTTGGCTTTCTGGCGGATCGCTTCGAGAAACGGCAGACTCTCGATATCGCCGACGGTGCCGCCGATCTCGCACAGGATGAAATCCTCGTCTGTGATCTCGTCTGCAATGAACTCTTTTATCGCGTCGGTGACGTGCGGAATGACCTGTACCGTTGCGCCCAGATAATCGCCGCGCCGTTCGCGGGCGATCACGGTGGAATAGATGCGCCCCGTCGTGACGTTATCGCTTTTCCGGGCCGCGACGCCGGTAAAGCGTTCGTAATGGCCAAGGTCCAGATCGGTTTCCGCCCCGTCGTCGGTGACATAGACCTCGCCGTGCTGAAACGGGCTCATCGTGCCCGGATCGACATTGAGATAGGGGTCGAGTTTCCTGATTCTGACGCTAAAGCCGCGCGCCTGCAGAAGCGCCGCAAGAGAGGCTGCGGATATTCCTTTTCCGAGAGAGGAAACCACGCCGCCGGTAATGAAGACAAACCGCGTCATGGAAGGCCACTTTATAGAAGAACGCGCCCGCGCCCAACGGCAAAGAAGCCCAAAAAAGCCACTCCATAGGGAATAGTTAGGCGAAGTGATTCGGTCGCCCCCGAATCGGCCGCCAAAGGCCTAGTTGGCGAGCGGTACGCTCGGGGTCGCGGGCGTCGCCGGCTGCTGGACCGGCGCCGCCGGCTGATCGACGATCGACCTGCCCTGACGCGCATTGCCGGCAAGAATAGCCAGCGTGATGCTGGTCACGATAAAGCAGGTCGCGATGATGCCCGTCGCACGGGTCAGCAGGTTCGCGGAACCGCGCGCCGTCATCAGCCCGCCCATGTTGCCGCCGCCGATGCCAAGGCCGCCGCCTTCGCTCTTCTGCAGAAGAATGACGATGATCAGAGCGATCGCGAGCAGCAGATGTATCAGCAGAATAACGGCTTCCACGGCGGATTCCTTGTTACTCCGGGGTTACTCCGGGGCGGGAACGTTCAGAACGGCCCCGCTCCAGTTCCGGATATTGGTTTTCGGCGGCCTTCTTTTAAGCCCCGCGGCGATATTTTGCCAGTCTGTTCTTGTTTCGGTCGTTCAGGCCGCGCTTTCCAGGATCGACCAGAAATCGTCGACTTTCAGGCTCGCGCCTCCGACCAGCCCGCCATTGACGTTCGCGAGGGCCAAGATGTCCTGCGCATTCCCGGGGTTAACGGAGCCGCCGTAAAGCAGTCTGACAGCCCCGCTTTCGGCAACCAGCCCGTCGAGGACCGACCGCATGTGATCGTGGACCTCCCCGATCTGTTCGATAGTGGGTGTCCGCCCGGTACCGATGGCCCAGACCGGCTCGTAGGCAATTACCGTGTTCGCCGCTGTTGCGCCTTCGGGAACGGACCCGCGAAGCTGCGCTTCGACGACCGCCAGCGTGGTTCCGGCATCGCGTTCCTCCAGCGTTTCGCCGACGCAGATAACGGCGACCAGCCCTTCGCCCTGCGCAGCGGTCGCCTTCTGCCTGACCAGGGCGTCCCCTTCCCCGTGATCGGCGCGGCGTTCCGAATGGCCGACAATGCAGTGGCTGCATCCCATGTCCACGAGCATCGCCGCACTGACGTCCCCGGTATGCGCGCCGGACGAAGCCGTGTGGCAGTCTTGGGCGCCCAGCGCGATTCCCGACCCGTCGAGTGCGGCCGAAACAGCCGCGATATGCACGAAGGGAGGACAGACGAGCATGTCGCCCGGCATGTCGTCCGAAGCGTCTTTGGCCTTCGCCTTTTCAGCAAGCCCGCCAGCCAGCGCCACGGCGTCAGCCGTAAGCCCGTTCATTTTCCAGTTGCCCGCGATCAACGGTCGAATAGTCATGACAACCCTCACTTTCCAGCGTGACCGTCTAGCATAGGTCCCGCGCCCCGACCAGACAGGCCCGACCAGACAGGCCCAACAAGACAGGCCGCAACTGGTTTCCGGCCAGGCGCCCCACTCATCCCTTTGATATTGCAGTCGGCAGGCGCGATTTCTATGATGCCGCGCTCCACGATCCTGAGGCAGGCGCAATTATATTGCTGCGGGCGCAAGGATGGACTTGAACTTTCGTACAGGGATGAATTCATGATCGAAGCGATGCGGGGAACGGCGGTCAAATGGGTCATCAGGATCCTTGCCTGTCTGCTGATCCTGTCCTTCGCCGTCTGGGGCGTCGGGGACATCATCCCGACCCGGACCGCCGACCAGACAGTCGCGAGCGTGGGCGGTACGACAATCGAATACGAGAACGCCTCTTCGGAAGTAGGTCGCCTGCTTAACCTCATGCGCCGGCAGGTTGGACCTGACTTCGACCTTGAGCAGGCCGCACGACTCGGCCTGATCGACCAGACCGTCGACCAGATGGTGAATGGGCGTCTGCTCGAACTGGAAGCGGCGACTCTCAAACTTGCCGTGGGCGAGGAACTGATCCGGCAGACGATTTTCGCCGATCCACGGTTTCAGGGACCGGGCAACCGGTTCGACCGAACCGCCTATGAGCAAACATTGCGACAGGAAGGCATCTCGGAAGGCATGTTCGTGTCGATCATCCGGGAAAACATCCTGCGGCGCCAGATCAGCAGCGCGCTGACCTCGTCGTCGCGGGTGCCCTCGGCGATGCTCGATGCCATTTACCGGTACCGTAACGAACAAAGAGTGGCCGACGTGGTCACGGTCCCCGCCGGCCAAATCGCCGATATCCCGGAACCCTCGCCCGCCGAACTCGCAAAGTTCCACAAGGAAAATCCCGCGCGTTTTACAAAACCCGAGACACGATCGCTGACGCTGGTTTACCTCGACCCGGCAAAGGCCGCGAAGGAACTCCGCCCGGACGAGAAGCGAATTCTGGAAGAATACGAAATTCGCAAGGAAACGCAGGGCATCCCTGAGCGTCGCGCGCTCGAACAGGTTTTGCTCCAGGACGAAGAAGCCGCCGCGAAAATTGCTGCCGCGGTGAAACAGGGCTCATCCCTTGACGACGCCGCGAAGAGTAACGGCGCGACGGTTTCGTTCCTGGGCGCGCTTGCCCGCCGCGACCTGCCCGCCCCGGTGGCCACAGCGGCATTTGCCCTTCCGGCGGGCGGCGTAACAAGCCCGGTCAAGACAGCCCTCGGCTGGCACGTACTCAGGGTCAGGAACATCGAACCCGGCCGGACTCCGACGCTCGAAGCCCTTCAGCCCGTAATCGTGAACGATATTGCCCGTGAAATGGCTGTCGACACCTTTATCGCCCTTACGCAGAAGCTCGACGACGCTCTGGCGGCCGGCACGCCGCTTCAGGACGCCGCAAATGGCATCGGCGCCCCTGTAACCCGCATCGCCGCACTTGACGCATCCGGCAACGACGGCGACGGCAAGCCGGTTTCCAATATCCCACGGGACGCCCAGTTCACCGACCTCGTCTTCGGGACAGCCAAGGGCGAAACAACCAATATCGAGGAAGCCCGAGACGGGGGGTATTACGTTTTCCGGGTCGATGACGTCGTCCCGCCGCAGCTTCAGCCGCTCGATGCCGTCCGGAATCTCGCCATTCAGGCCTGGAAGGAGACACAACTCCAGGACTCAGCACGCAAGAGGGCCGCCGCGCTGCTGGATACCGCAAAAACCGGCGGTTCGCTCAAGCAGGCCGCGGAGAAAGCCGGACTATCGGTCGTCTCCAGCAAACCGTTTACACGATTTATCCGCGATCCGAACTCTGCCGTGTCCCCCGCCCTTTCCGCTGAAATCTTCAAGCTAAAGCCCGGCGCTCTGGCGATGGCCGCTTCCAGGGACGGTTACGCCGTCGGCGAACTAAAAAGCATCGTCGCTGCCGATCCCGGCGCCAACAAGGCCGAAACCGATGCGCTTCGCAGCCAGCTTCAGGCAGCGCTCGCAAACGATCAGATCGACCAGTATCTCAACAGCCTGCGCAAGCGCTATCCGGTCAAGGTAAATTCGACTGTCGTCCAGACGCTGGTCACCGGACGCGGCGGAAATTGATGAAAGTCGAACCCGGGTTCCCGGTCTTCGAAGAGACGTACGAGGCCGGCGCACCCCAGGTTGTCTGGACCTCTATCGTCGCCGACCTGGAGACGCCCGTCTCGGCGATGCTCAAGCTTGCCTCGAACCAGCCCAACAGCTTTCTGCTCGAATCCGTCGAAGGCGGAGCGGCCCGCGGGCGTTATTCGATCATCGGATTGCGGCCGGACCTGATCTGGCGGTGCCGGGGCGACAAGGCAGAAATCAACCGGCTGGCTCTGACGGATACGGACGGTTTCGCGGCTGAGGCGGACGGGGCGATCGACTCGCTCCGCGCGCTCGTCGAGGAGTCCCGGATCGACCTTCCGGAATCCCTGCCGCCGATGGCGGCCGGGCTGGTGGGGTATCTCGGCTATGACACCGTTGCGTTGATGGAAAAGATTCCCTCTACGCGCCCCGACCCGCTCGGTCTGCCCGACGGGTTGTTCGTAAGGCCGACAATCATGGTCGTGTTCGACACGGTCAAGGATACCGTCACCATCGTGACTCCGGTTCGGCCGGAAAGCGGATCAACTGCATCCCAGGCCTATGAGGCCGCAACGCAACGGCTGACCGAAACCATCGACGCTTTCGATCGGCCCCTGCCGCACGACGCCTCGACCCAGCCGGAACAGCTCGAACAACACACCCCGCAATCGAATACGCCCGAGTCCCGCTATCTTGAGATGGTACGGCGGGCCAAGGAGTATATTTTCGCCGGAGATATTTTTCAGGTCGTCCTGTCGCAGCGCTTCAGCCTTCCGTTCAGCCTGCCCCCCTTCTCGCTCTACCGGGCGCTTCGCCGCACCAACCCGTCTCCATTCCTGTTCTTTCTCGATTTCGGGGATTTCTCCGTCGTCGGATCGAGCCCGGAAATTCTGGTCCGGGTACGCGACGGCAAGGTGACCATCCGGCCGCTGGCGGGAACGCGGCCACGTGGCGACACCCGCGCGGCCGACAGGGCGCTGGCCGACGACCTGCTGTCGGATAAAAAGGAACTTGCCGAGCATCTGATGCTGCTCGACCTGGGACGCAACGATGTCGGCCGCGTCGCAAAGATCGGCTCGGTCGAAGTCACCGAGAAGATGGTGATCGAGCGCTATTCGCACGTGATGCATATCGTTTCCAACGTCGAAGGCGACCTCGACGCCGACCGGCACGACGCTATCGATGCGCTGATTGGCGGCTTTCCCGCCGGCACCGTCTCGGGTGCGCCGAAAATCAGGGCGATGGAAATCATCGACGAGCTGGAGACGGAAAAGCGCGGCGTTTATGCCGGCACCGTCGGTTATTTCTCAGCCAACGGCACGATGGACACCTGCATCGTGCTGCGCACAGCTCTGGTCAAGGACGGTACGATGTATATCCAGTCGGGCGCCGGCATCGTCGCCGACAGCGATCCTGATTCCGAACACCGGGAATGCCAGAACAAGGCGCTCGCCCTCGTCCGCGCCGCAGAGGAAGCGATCCGCTACGCCGGCGAGCGCAGCAACTGACTATCTGAACTGATTATCCGATAAGGCGAAGAACCACCGACGTTTCGATCTGACGTTCGGGAATGCTCCAGTAGGTCTGAAGCAGACGACGCGTTTCGTCCCCGTCTTCCATGACGAATCCGTTCCGCCGGTAAAAGTCGATGGCCCATATCGCCGCGGCCCAGGTGCCGACGAGCACCGGCGACGAGACGCCGCGGACAAGATCGTCCAGAAGAGCGCCGCCTATTCCGCCGCGCTGGGCCTCTGGCGCGACATAGGCATGACGGATCAGGAAAACGTCCTTTACCGGCTGTCCGCCCATGACCCCGGCCAGGCACCCGTCGGCCTCATAAATACGAAACGCCACGCCCGCCGCAATTTCGGCCTCAAGATCATCGGCCGACATATAGGGCTCGTGCCACCGATCCGCCGGGATCGCTCCGCGATACGCCTCAGCGGCCTGGTTGACGATGCCGAGAACGCCGTAAAAATCTTCCTGTTCGAAATCCCTGATCATCCCCGTCCCCTGAGCTGCGCCCGATTGACCACGGCGCTGAGCGGCGCCAGCACGAAGCCGCGCTCCTCCAAACGCGAAAGCCACTGACGCAGGGCTGCGATGGTAGCGTCCCGAGGATGGCCGATAACGACCACCGCCCCATCGCGGCGGGCTATACGCTCCGCTTCCTGCATCTGACGGGCGACCGCGGCGGGGGCAGGATCATTGTCGAGGAAAACCCTCCTTTCGGCAAAGGGCACGGCGAAGTCCCGGGCGAGTTCAGCCGCGACGCTCCTGGCAGTCGTACGGGAATCGAGAAAAAGGAGACCGCGATTCTTGAGCTCCCGCATCAGTCTGGTCATGCCAGGCCGGTCGGCGGTGAAGCGCCTTCCCATATGATTGTTGATACCGACAAACCCCGAAAATCGTTGGAGCGCCCAGTCTATCCGACGAACGAGCTCCTTTTCGGAGAGTCCGACCTCAAGAACGTTCGTCCCCATATCGTCGCGGACATGTTCCGGTTCCATCGGAACATGAACCAGAAGTTCGTGCCCCGCCTCGCGGGCCCTTCGCGTCTGCCTTGAAAGATCGCCGGCATAACTCAGGAACGACATCGTCAGCGGTCCGCGAAGAGCCATGATTTCCGCCGTTCGACGCCGGTCCATCCCCAGGTCGTCGATAACGATTGCAACCATCGACCTGGCTTTGACCGGAGCGAATACGACCGAATGACGCCGCCACGTCTCATCGACACGATCTTTCGATTAAACCGCGATAATGTTCCCGGAGGGCGTTCGACCGAAAACCGGCATCGCATCGAGAACAACCTCCGAAACGACCGCCGCCGGCAAAAAGTCCGCTGGAGACAATACCGGTCTGGCGGCCTCTTCCATAATCGACGACGACGCCGGCTCGATCTCGACGAGGGCTTCCAGAAGCGAGGGCTCAACGGGGCGCAACGACACAAGCAGTTCGGACGCAGGCGGTTCGGAAGCAGGCAACTTGTATGCAGGAGGATGGATCGGCTGCGCCGAGTCGTCTCGCAACTCTGCAAAGGTTTCGGTTTTCAGGTGAGAGGATTCTTGAGCAGACTGATCGACCTCGACGATCTGTGTCGCCGTACCCTTCTCGTCGGATATCTCCCTGTCCGTGCTCAATCCCATGAGGACGGCGAGCCCAAACGCAAGATAGGGAACAATGGCGGTTCGATTTACACTTTGGCCCCACCCGGCAGATATATTTTTCAGGTCGATGCCCAGACGCGTTGCAGACGCCGTCAGGCGCGTCCCCCACTTCCGGCGAAACAGGCTGAACCCGTAGGATCCCGGCTTCAGGGATCTAAGCAACCGGAAGGACGCATACTCGACCGAAGCTCTCAGCCGGTGCGCATCCCAGACCATTTTTACAGACGAATCCGGTTGAGCCTGAGCGCGTTTCCGATAACCGACACCGAACTCATGCTCATCGCCGCCGCGGCGAACATCGGCGAAACCAGGATCCCGGTGAAGGGGAAGAGAATGCCGGCGGCGACAGGCACGCCGAGCGCATTGTAGACCAGTGCAAAAAACAGGTTCTGCCTGATATTGCGCATGGTCCCCCGCGCCAATCGACGCGCCCTGACAATCCCGGAGAGGTCGCCCTTGACCAGCGTTATGCCAGCGCTCTCGATCGCGACGTCAGCGCCTGTGCCCATGGCGATGCCGACATCCGCCCGGGCGAGCGCCGGTGCATCGTTAACCCCGTCTCCCGCCATCGCCACTTTCCGGCCCTGAGCCTGGAATTGCTTAACCAGCGCCGCCTTGTGCTCAGGAAGAACGCCGGCATGGATTTCATCGATCCCCAGACGCCTTGCCACCGCCAACGCGGTACGTTCGCTGTCGCCGGTCGCCATAACGATCCTCAGACCTTCGCGACGAAGCGAACTCAGAGCTTCGGCTGCAGTTTCCTTGATCGGGTCCGCGACCGACAGCAGCCCCGCAACGGTTCCGTCGACAACAACGAACATGACGGTTTCGCCATCGTCGCGCCGCGCATACGCCTCTGCCGCCAGCCCGTTCCCATCGACACCCATCTCTTCAAGCAACCGTTCGTTCCCGAGCGTTACCCGTCTTCCTCCAACCGATCCCCTGACGCCTTTTCCGGTAAGCGACCGAAAATCCGTCGCACCGGCAAGAACCGTGCGCCTTTCCTTCGCGCCCGCAACAATGGCCTCGGCCAACGGATGCTCCGACCCCTGTTCGACGCTCGCAGCAAGGCTCAGGAGTTCATTGTCTTCAAAACCGGGCGCCGACAGCACCGAAGCAAGCCGGGGCTTGCCTTCCGTCAGCGTCCCCGTCTTGTCGACAATCAGCGTGTCCACGGCAGCAAACCGCTCCAGGGCCTCGGCGTTCCGGATCAGGACGCCTGCCGCAGCACCGCGGCCGGTTGCCGTCATGACAGACATCGGTGTCGCAAGGCCAAGCGCGCACGGACAGGCAATGATGAGCACGGCCACCGCGCTCACCAGCGCATAGGCAAACGCCGGTGCCGGTCCCCAGAACGCCCAGGCCACAAATGTGATTATCGAGACCAGCACCACTGTGGGAACGAAATAGCCGGCAACTGAATCTGCAACGCTTTGTATAGGCGCGCGGCTTCGCTGCGCCGCCGCAACCATTTCTATGATCCGGCTCAGCATAGTATCGGACCCGACGCGCTTAGCCTCCATTACCAGGGCGCCGGTTCCGTTGATGGTCGCACCCGTAACCGCGTCGCCTTCCGATTTCTCGACCGGGATCGGCTCTCCGGAGATCATCGATTCATCAACCGATGAAAGCCCTTCCAGAACCAGCCCGTCGACCGGAATTTTCTCTCCGGGACGCACGCGCAGCCGGTCGCCGACCTTTACGCCCTCCAGCGGAATGTCGTCCTCGCTACCGTCGGCCCGGATGATCCGTGCGCTCTTCGCCGACAGGTCCAGCAAAGCGCGCAAGGCTGCTCCCGTGCGTTCCCGCGCGCCCAGCTCCATTATTTGCCCCAGCAGGACGAGGACCACGATCACAGCGCCCGCTTCAAAATAGACGCCGACATACCCGTTGCTGTCGCGGAAACCATCCGGGAAAAGACCAGGTGCGACTACGGCAACGACGCTGAACAAATAGGACGACGCCACTCCGATCGCGATCAGAGTGAACATGTTCAGGTTCCAGGTCCGTATTGAGTTCCAGCCCCGTTGCAGAAACGGGAAACCGGCCCACAGGACAACCGGTGTCGACAGCAGGAATTCCGCCCACAGCGACACCGCTTCTCCCAACGATTCCCGTATCGCGCCAAATCCCAGATGCGGCGCCATCGCGAGAATCAGGACAGGTAGCGTCAGGACGGTGCCGATCAGGAACCGCCGCCTGAAATCCACCAGTTCGGGATTGGGACCTTGATCGCCGGTGGGAATTCCCATCGGCTCCAGCGCCATGCCACAGATCGGACAGGCCCCCGGGCCCACCTGTTCAATTTCCGGATCCATGGGACAGGTAAAGATCGTCCCTTCAGGCGCCTCTTCCGCAGCCTTGCGGTGGGCCCCCGACAGATAATGCACAGGGTCACCGGAGAACTTGTCGCAACAACCCTGACAGCAGAAATGATAGGTTTCGTTCTCATGCTCGAAAGACGGTTTACCGACATTGAGCTTGACGGTCATGCCGCAGACCGGATCGATCGCCGTCGCTTCTTCTTCACCTCCTGCGAGGTGCATATGGCAATGATCGGTCATTGATTGCCGGTCCTTCGGCTGAAATCGCGAAGTCACTTCAGGTTCCGTACAATATCGATCCTGCTGTTTGAAGTGGCAAGCGCCCTGAAAGGTTCCAGATACTGCGTTGCTTTCGCGAGCCCTCCATACCTGATATAACCAACTCGCATTCGCAGAAGCGCGGCCAAGTCATTGAAATGATACTGTTAATCGATAATTACGACAGTTTCGCCTACAACCTCGTCCACTTTCTCGGTGAACTCGGGGCCGAGTGCGTCGTTCACCGCAACGATGCGCTATCCGTTACGGAAGCTCTGTCGTTGCGACCGGACGGCATCGTTCTTTCGCCAGGGCCCTGCGATCCGGATGGCGCGGGTATCTGCCTCGAGCTTGCAAGCAAGGCGGGCGACACCCCCCTCCTCGGCGTGTGCCTCGGTCACCAGTCGATCGCGCAGGCGATGGGCGCCCGGATCGTTCGCGCACCGCTGCCGATGCATGGCAAGCCCAGTCCGGTCCGTCATCGTGGCGAAAGCGTTTTTGCCGGGCTGCCCGACGGGTTCTCGGCGATCCGATATCATTCCCTGACGGTTGCTCCGGACAGCGTGCCGGATTGTCTCACGGTTACAGCGGAAACGGACGACGGCGTCATCATGGGTGTAGCCCATCGCGACCGGCCGCTGCATGGCGTACAGTTTCACCCCGAAAGCATCGACACGGAGCACGGCCACAGGCTGTTGCAGAATTTTCTCGATCTGACGAAGGAACGGAAGGAAGCGGCATGAACGGTTCCGCGGACGGCATCAAGCCGCTTCTCAACAAGGTCGCCGGCGGCAACGCGCTGACCGAGGACGAGGCGGGCGAAGCCTTCAACATTATCATGTCGGGCGATGCGACGCCGGCGCAGATCGGCGCGTTCCTGATGGCGTTGCGCGTCCGCGGGGAAACCGTCGACGAGATCACGGCGGCAGCGCGGGTCATGCGGGAGAAAGCCACCCACATCGCGGCGCCCGCCGATGCGATCGACATCGTCGGCACAGGCGGCGACGGAGGCGGCACCCTTAATATTTCGACCGGCGCCGCGCTCGTAACTGCCGGATGCGGCGTTCCCATCGCCAAGCACGGCAACCGAGCCCTGTCGTCGCGAGCCGGCGCGGCGGACGTGCTGATGGCGCTCGGCGTCAATATCGACTGCGACATGCCCCTGATCGAGAAGTCCATTCGCGAGGCCGGTATCGGCTTCATGATGGCCCCGCGCCATCACAGCGCGACGCGCCATGTCGCGGGGCCACGGATCGAACTCGCCACCCGGACTGTGTTCAATATCCTCGGTCCGCTTTCCAACCCCGCCAATGTCGACCGTCTGCTGGTCGGGGTATTCGCCCGCGAGTGGGTGCGGCCGATGGCGGAAGTGCTGGGCAAGCTCGGCGCGCGCAAAGCCTGGGTCGTTCACGGATCAGACGGGCTCGACGAGTTGACCACAACCGGACCAAGCTTCGTTTCCGCGCTTGAAAACGGAAGCGTGACGGATTTCGAGGTTTCGCCCGAGGACGCCGGGCTGGCGACCGCAGATGCTGCCGACCTGAAAGGCGGCGATGCGGAGGAAAACGCCAGCGCGATGCGCGAAATGCTGGACGGCAAGCCAAGCGCGTTCCGGGACGTCGTGGTCTATACCGCCGCGGCCGCGCTGGTCGTCGCCGACAAGGCTGGCGATATCGCTGAGGGCGCCAAGATCGCCGCCAATGCCATCTATAGCGGCAAGGCGAAGCAGGCGCTGGAGGCGATGGTCAGTATCACCAACAGCGGAAAGAGCTGACCCTTACCATGTCAGGCGTCATGTCGAACGTTCTCGAACGCATCTGCGCAGAAAAACAGGTCGCAGTCGACGAGGCTAAATCGGTACGGCCGATCGAACGGGTCCGCGCCGAAGCGGAATCGGCTTCGCCGACGCGCGGCTTTGCCGATGCGCTGAGGACCGCCTCTTCGGAAGGCTATGGCCTCATCTCCGAAATCAAGAGAGCCTCGCCAAGCAAGGGGCTGATCCGCGAGGATTTCGACCCCGAATCGCTGGCGAAAGCGTACGAGAGCGGCGGCGCGACCTGCCTTTCGGTTCTGACGGACGAACCCTATTTCCAGGGACGCAGCGAACATCTGGTCGCCGCGCGCGGCGCCGTTTCCCTGCCCGCGCTGCGCAAGGATTTCATGGTCGATCCCTACCAGATTGTCGAGGCGCGCGCGCTTGGCGCGGACTGCATTCTTCTGATCATGGCGGCACTGACCGATACGCAGGCGTCCGAATTCGAAGCCCTGGCGTTCGAATACGGCATGGACGTTCTGATTGAAGTGCATGACGAGGAAGAACTTGAACGCGCTCTGAAGCTCTCTTCCCCGCTGATTGGAGTCAACAACCGTAATCTCAAGACGCTGGAGACCAGCCTGGACAATACCGAGAGGCTGGCCCCGCTGGTTCCCGCCGACCGGCTGCTGGTCTGCGAAAGCGGCCTCTATACAGCGGACGATCTGGCGCGCATGGCGGCGGTCGGCGCGCGCTGCTTCCTGATCGGGGAATCGCTGATGCGGCAGGACGACGTTTCCCAGGCGGTGCGAACCCTGCTCGCCAATCCTGTTCCATCTCTTGCACCGGCTGCTTCCGCATGACGAACGCCAAGCTCAGCCATATCGATGAGGACGGCAATGCCTCGATGGTCGACGTTTCCGACAAAGATGTGACGCATCGCGTCGCCACCGCGGCGGGATCGGTCCTGATGGCGCCCGAGACGATGGCGCTGATCCGCGACGGCGGCGTCAAGAAGGGCGACGTCATTTCGGTCGCCCGGCTTGCCGGTATCATGGGAGCGAAGAAAACGCCCGAGTTGATCCCGCTCTGCCATCCGCTGGCGCTGGAAGCCATCGACGTGGATCTCTCACTCGATCCCGACCGCAATGCCGTCGACATCACGGCAACCTGCAGGGTCAGCGGGCGCACCGGCGTGGAGATGGAGGCGCTGACCGCGGTATCGATTGCAGCGCTCACAATCTATGACATGTGCAAGGCGGTCGACCGCGGCATGCGGTTGACCGATATCCGACTGCTCGCCAAGTCCGGCGGCAGGTCCGGCGACTTCAGGAACGAATAATGGCCGATCTGCTCCCCGTCGCCGACGCGCGACAGAGAATTTGCGATGCCATGCCTCGTATGCCCGCGGAACGTATCTCTCTGGCGGACGCTCTGGGCCGGGTGCTGGCGGAAGATGTCGCAGCGCGCCGGACCCAGCCGCCCAAGGCGGTCTCGGCGATGGACGGATATGCTGTCCGCTCGGAAGACGTAAAGACGATCCCGGTCACTCTCAAGATCGTTGGCCATGTTCCTGCGGGACAGTCCTATGACGGAACCATCGGTTCGGGCGAGACAGTGCGTATCTTTACCGGCGCGCCCCTGCCCGACGGCGCGGACGCCATCGTGATCCAGGAAAATACCGAGGCCGGCGGCGACACGGTCAATGTCGTTGACGGCGAAGCGCCTGCAGGCCGATTTGTCCGACCCGCCGGGCTGGACTTCCGCGAGGGTGACGTGCTTCTGGAAAAGGGCTCCGTCCTTACTGCACGGCGGGTTGGGCTTGCGGCGGGCATGAACGTTCCCTGGCTCTCGGTCAGCCGGAAACCGCGCATCGCGCTGCTGGCCACCGGCGACGAGATCGTCATGCCGGGCGAGCCTATCGCAGACAACCAGATCGTCTCGTCCAACGGGCTGGCGCTTGCCGGCTTTATCCGGGCAATGGGCGGCGAGCCGATCGATTTAGGCATCGCGCCGGATTCTGAAGATGCTCTGCGGGCCATGGCGGAAGGCGCGCGCGGCACTGATATGCTGGTTACCTGCGGCGGGGCATCGGTCGGCGAGCACGACCTGGTGCAGAAAGTCCTCGGCGATATCGGGCTTGAGGTCGATTTTTGGCGAATCGCCATGCGGCCGGGCAAACCGCTGATGTTCGGCAATATCGGCGAGACGCACATGATGGGTCTGCCCGGCAATCCCGTTTCGGCGCTGGTCTGCGCCACAATCTTCCTTGGGCCTGCGATAGCCGCAATGCTTGGCTCTTCCGCCTCGGCAAACGCCATCGAAACCGCCGTTCTCGGCAATGATCTCGGCGAAAACGACGAGCGTGAAGATTATCTTCGCGCCTCTCTGACCCGGGACCACAAGGGAAACAGGGTCGCAACGACATTTTCCAGACAGGACAGTTCGATGTTTTCAGGCATGACCCGCGCCGATTGTCTCGTCATCCGCCCGCCCTTCGCGCCGCCGGCCTCTGCGGGCGACAGCGTTTCCGTCCTGATGCTGGGCGGATCGCTCATCAGCGCCTGATCCGACGAATTCAGGCAATTTAATTTCCGTGATTCTTGACCGGGAAAAAGAACTTTACTAGAACATTCGAAATGTTTTTGTTTTGTTCGCCCGGCCCTTTCGCTTTTGGGGGGCGCATTCGAGTAGTGAGGCCCAAACCATGCTGACCAGAAAACAGTACGAACTTCTTCAATATATCGACCGCCATCTCAAAAGCCGGGGAGTATCGCCGTCTTTCGACGAGATGAAGGATGCGCTGGGCCTCAAGTCCAAATCCGGCATTCACCGGTTGATCACCGGGCTGGAGGAACGCGGCTTCATTCGTCGCCTGCCCCACCGGGCCCGGGCGCTGGAAGTCCTCAAACTGCCGGAAAATTCAACCGACGGAACATCGGGGCCGTCGAGGTTCGCCCCCAACGTTATCAAGGGGAGATTTCCCGGCGAGCCGGAAGCATCCGATACGCCGGAAGCAATGCAAGAAACAGAGGAAACGGCCACCCTGTCCGTGCCGTTTTACGGGCAGATCGCGGCGGGACTTCCCATCGAAGCCGTCCGCGACGAAACCCGCACGTTCGAGATCGCGCCGTCCATGGTCGGTCGCGGTCGACACTATGCGCTGGAGGTCAGCGGAGATTCGATGATCGAGGCGGGCATTCTCGATGGCGATGTTGCAATTATCGAACATACCGACACCTCGGAAAATGGAACCATCGTGGTGGCGCTAGTCGATGACGAAGAGGTCACGCTAAAATACCTGCGGCGGAAGGGCGACACTGTTGCGCTGGAGCCCGCCAACCCCGCTTATGAAACGCGTATCTTCGGGGCCGACCGCGTCAAGATACAGGGCCGGTTGAAGACGATCGTCCGACAGTACTAGCGCTACCTGTTCTGCGATCGCGGATAGCGCTGCCACGGGCGCACTCCGCCATCAGAACCGACGCTATCGACAGTGATCCGATCAGGCCGCAAATAAAGCGCGTGTGCGCCGTTTCGCCACAGATCGAAACGGTCAATGACGAGGCCTGACCCTCTGCAGCGCCATTTTCGAACCGGCGTCTGGCTGATCACAATATCCGCGGAGCGGCAATCTTCCTCGAGCGCGGCAGCATCGCGGTCAAGGGCCACCACGCGCTCGCCCGACCGGTATATACACCCGAGACCGTCGCAGCGCAGACCGGGAACGTCATCTAATGCCGGACCGCGCGCCTCCGGTTCCAGCCCGGAGCGGCGACGCCAGGTTTCCACGGTAAACCCCTTCCGCCGAAAGGCAGGACGAGGTCGCCATCCAAAGTGCGCAGACCGACGGTCTTTCCGTCTGCAGTAACCCGGATGTCGGGCGACGCCGACAACGACCAGCCGAAGATTCCAACGAAAACGGGCAACACACCCAGAACGCGAAGCCTACTCCGCCAGACGCATAGCCATAACCCGCCGATTACGACCGCTCCTAGCGCCCAACCGGGCGCCGAAGGCAGCATCGTCGCAGCACCCGGCAGGGCCTGAACCCAGCGCGCGACGGAAAGCACGCCTTCGATCCCCCAGCCCATGGCGGCGAGCGGCCATTGTTCGAGCCCGAACGGCATGAACACCAGCGAAATCAGCGCCAGAGGCATGATCCAGAGCGCCGCCAGTGGAACCGCGATCAGGTTGGCGATTACGCCCAGGAGAGCCAGCCGGTTGAAGTGAAACGCCGCGAAAGGCGCTGTCGCGACAGTTGCGATGATCGTGGTCAGGAGAACCCCGCCGACATAGCGCGCGCCTTTCATGGCCGGCGTTCTGCGTTCCATCGGCTCGAACCGGCGGGTGGACACCGCCTCATAGGCGGCGACCAGTGCGATTACCGCGGCAAATGACATCTGGAAACTCACCGATTCAAGGCTCTCCGGGGCCAGCAACAGGATTGCGGCGGCCGCCCAGGCGACCAGATTCATTGAAATGGCATTGCGATCGATCATGACCGCCAGAAGAACGAGCGAAAGCATCAGGAAGGCTCGTTGTGTCGGCAGGGTCGACCCGGAAATCAGCAAATAAAAGAAACACCCGAAAAACGCGGCGAGCGCTGCGAGTTTCTTTACCGGAAACGCCAGAACAAGCCGCTCGCAGGATGCAAGCGCCAGCCGAACCGCGAAAAAAATGAAGCCCCCGATCAGCCCGATATGCAGCCCCGAAATTGCCAGCAGATGCGCCAGTCCGGAATCCCACATCGCCGAAAGCTCTTCTTCGGGTATGGCGCCCCGTTCGCCCGTGATCAGCGCGGCCGCCACCGCACCGGGCGTACCGGGCAGCGCCTCCAGAATAGCCCGGGTCAGGGAATGGCGCTGCTTCGCGATCATGACGCGCCATCCGCCATCAGCCGCTGACACTGCCAAAACCGGAGCACGGACGGCGTATCCGACCCCGCCGAGACCTTCGAAGTAGGCCCGCTTTGAAAAATCGAAAGCACCGGGCTCTGCTGGACCGGGCGGCGGATGAAGGACGGCCAGCACCCGGATTCGTTGCCCTGGAGCGAACGTTCCTGCATCTTCCCGGGCGCCGCGTATCCGGACTCTTGCCGGCGTTCTCTTCTGGGCCAACCGACCGATGGAGAGATTGTCCAGAGTCAATCGGCTGCCCGCGTCCCGAATTTCCGCGGCAACGACCCTCCCTTCGATCCACACGGGCCCGGTCTTTTTCTGAATAACGGGCGCATCGACTGACCAGGTCCGCAACTGGGCAGCAGAAAACCCCAGCGCAACGAAGGTCAGGCAGCACATAAGCAGCTGCAGCCAGATCCTGCGGCGCAACAACATCGCACAAACAAGGCTGACTATCGCGACAAGCGGACCGCTCCACAGGGGCGGTTCCTTCCGCAGCCCGAAATAGACCGCGATCCCGACGCCGATCATAACGGGCAGCCAAAGCGCCCAACGCCCCCTTTCGGCAGAGGATACAGCCGACATGGTCCGGTCAAGCCAGTCCCTTGCCGCGTTGTAAGGCGGCGCCGGATTACCGGTCTCCTGTCCGATTGCCAATCTCATGGACGTTCAGTCTAGCGAAATGCTATCAGGACGCCATCGTATCGCCTGAAACACCGGATGACCCGTTCCATGACTGTCGTAACCCGCTTCGCCCCCTCTCCCACCGGCTTCCTTCATATCGGCGGCGCGCGGACAGCTTTGTTCAACTGGCTCTACGCCCGTCATTGCGGGGGAAAATATCTTCTCCGCATCGAGGACACCGACCGCAAGCGTTCGACCGAGGAAGCCATCGACGCGATCCTCGACGGTCTCGACTGGCTCGGGCTTTCCGCGGACGAGGAACCGGTTTTCCAGTCGCAACGGCAGGATCGTCACGCCGAAATCGCCGCGCAACTGCTGGAGAGCGGCAACGCCTATCGCTGCTATTGCACGCCGGAAGAGCTCACCGAAATGCGGGAAAAGGCGCGGGCCGAGGGCAGAACGGTGCTCTATGACGGGCGCTGGCGAGACCGTGACCCGTCCGAAGCGCCTCCGGGCGCCGATCCGGTAATCCGGCTGAAAGCGCCGCGCGACGGAGAAACGGTCATTGAGGACGCCATCCAGGGAGAGGTCCGCGTATCGAACAGCGAACTCGACGACATCGTGCTGCTGCGCGCCGATGGCACGCCGACCTACATGCTCTCGGTGGTGGTTGACGATCACGACATGGGCATCACCCATGTCATCCGCGGTGACGACCACCTGACCAACGCGTTCCGCCAGATCAACATCTACCGCGCGATCGGCTGGGATTACCCGGTCTTCGCCCATATGCCGCTGACCCATGGCGCCGACGGCGCAAAACTGTCGAAGCGCCACGGCGCGCTGGGCGTCGATGCCTACCGCGATATGGGGTATCTGCCTGAAGCGCTGCTCAACTATCTCATGCGGCTTGGCTGGAGCCATGGCGACGACGAAATCTTTCCGCTCGAGAAGGCCATTGAGTGGTTTGACATCAAGGACGTCAACCGGGGCGCCGCGCGCATGGACTTCGACAAGATGAACGCGGTGAACGCGCATTACCTCCGCGATTGCGACGAGCGGCGCCTGGTCGAGCTTATCCGACCGAAGATTGAGAAAGCCCTCGAAAAAACGATCGACGAGATAACGGTCGAACGCCTCGTTGCCGCCATTCCAGGTCTCAAGCCAAGAGCGAAGACATTAAATGAACTCTCTGATAATGCACTATTTTATGCCAAACCCCGCCCGCTCGTGCCTGATGAAAAAGCCGCCAAACTCCTGACCGGCGATGCGCTGGAACATCTCGGCAAACTCAAAGCTGCTCTCGCCGGAATCGACGACTGGTCGGACGAAACAGTGGAAGGCTGCGTTAAATCCTTCGCGGAAGCCGAAGCGCTGAAACTCGGCCAGATCGCCCAGCCATTACGTGCCGCCCTCTGCGGTACAACGGTTTCTCCCGGAATTTTCGAAGTGGCGCATGTGCTCGGCGCCGAGGAGACCCTGGGACGGATCGACGACGTTCTGCAGCGCAAAGAAGCGGTTTGATTCGCCCCGTGAATTCGGCTAGTTTGCCGCCGCATCACGCAATCGAACCGACCGGCTTCCGCCGGGAACCGGTGAGCCGGAAACGGGAAAGGAGACCGCATGAGCCAGGACAGCTCGGCCTCGGGTAGCAACTCCAACGTCACTATCAGGGATAATATCAGCGGAAAGGAAGCAAACTTTCCGGTCATGACCGGGACGGACGGGCCCGGCGTAATCGACATCAGGCGTTTATACGCCGATCTGGGGTATTTCACCTACGACCCGGGCTTTGTCGCAACGGGCAGCTGCGAGTCGCAGATCACCTTCATCGATGGCGACGAAGGAATTCTGCTGCATCGGGGCTATCCGATCGAGCAGCTGGCGGAAAACTCGGATTTCCTTGAGGTCTGCTACCTTCTTCTCTACGGCGAACTACCCAATACGGACCAGAAAAAGAAGTTCGATCACGACATCACCTACCACACCATGCTCCACGAGCAGATGGCCAACTTCTACCGCGGATTCCGGCGCGACGCCCATCCGATGGCCATCATGTGCGGCGTCGTAGGCGCTTTGTCCGCGTTCTATCACGACAGCACCGATATCTCGGACCCGCACCAGCGGATGGTGGCTTCTTACCGGATGATCGCGAAGATGCCGACGATCGCCGGCTGGGCCTACAAATATTCGGTCGGGCAGCCCTTCATCTATCCGAACAACAAGCTGGGTTTTGCCGAAAACTTCCTGAACATGCTGTTCGCGACACCGTGCGAGGAGTACGAGGTCAATCCTGTCATCGCCAAGGCGATGGACCGGATCCTGATCCTGCATGCGGACCACGAACAGAACGCGTCGACGTCGACGGTGCGTCTCGCCGGCTCGAGCGGCGCGAACCCGTTTGCCTGCGTTTCCGCCGGCATCGCCAGCCTCTGGGGCCCTGCCCATGGCGGCGCCAATGAAGCAGTGCTCAACATGCTGCGCGAGATCGGCGACAAGTCGCGGATCAACGAGTACGTCAAGAAGGCCAAGGATCCGGACGATCCGTTCCGGGTGATGGGCTTTGGCCACCGGGTCTACAAGAATTTCGATCCCCGCGCCAAGATCATGCGCGAGGCCTGCCATGCCGTGCTGAACGAGCTGGGTATCGAGGACGAGCCCCTGCTGGAACTCGCCATGGAGCTGGAGAAGATTGCGCTCGAAGACGAATACTTCGTCGACCGGAAGCTCTACCCGAACGTCGATTTCTATTCGGGTATTATCTTCCAGGCTCTGGGCATCCCGACCACCATGTTTACGGTGCTGTTCGCCGTCGCGCGGACGGTCGGCTGGATCGCCCAGTGGAACGAAATGATCGAGGATCCGGTGCAGAAAATCGGGCGCCCCCGCCAGATCTACACCGGCGCTGCGCGACGCGATTACGTGCCGCTCAACGCTCGGTCCTGATCGCCGAAAGGCATCCTGAAAAAGGGCGCTTCGGCGCCCTTTTTGCTGGAGCTATTTTCTGTCGGCCGGCAGCGAATGGCCGAGAGCGTCCAGCACGCAGTCCGCCGCAACCTCGCTTGGCGCCTTGCCGTCATTGGACAGCATGGACAGCGCCTGATCGTACGCTTTTATCTGCGCCTGCCGCGCTTCGCTGTCATTCAAAAGGATTTCCAGCGCCCCGGCCAGGCGGTCGGCACGGCAATCGCCCTGGAGAAATTCAGGCACTGCCGGACGGTCGAGGAGCAGGTTGACCAGATTCGCGTACTCGACTGAAACCATGTTCCGGACAATCAGGTGAGTCAGCGGGTGAATACGGTAGGCGATCACGCTCGGCGTCCGCGCCCGCGCCAGTTCCAGGGCGACAGTGCCGGACGCCGCCAGGGCCACGTCGGACGCCGCCATCGCTTCATACCGTTCCCGTTCGGACTCGACGATGGTGACCGGAACAGACCAGCCTGCCGTACCCTGCCGAACGAGGCCCACCTTTGACGGCAGGGTCGGAATGACTACCGAAAATTTCCGCCGCCCTTTTCCAAGCATCGCGGCCGTCTCGCCGAAGATACCGAGGTGGCGCGAAATTTCGCCGCGGCGACTTCCCGACAGAATACAAAGAAGCGTCGTGTCGGGCTCGATCCCATTCCGCTGCCTGAACTCCGTTCCGGCATCGGGGTCGATATCGGATTCTAGAACCGAATGGCCGACAAAATCGGTCGCAAGCCCGACACGTTCGAACCAGGGCGGCTCGAACGGCAGCAACACCAGAAGCCTGTCGAAAACTTTCGCGAACTTCTCTGCCCGGCCGGGCCGCCAGGCCCAGACGGTCGGAGCGACATAGTGAATCCTGGTTGCGGGAAACCCCTCCAGACGTCTGTGAACACCGAAACAGAACGCTGGCGCATCTACAGTCACGATGGCTTCCGGCCTGATCTCCCGAACATGAGCGGCTGTTTCGCGCATGCGTTGCATCAGGCGATACGCACGAGGGAGGATTTCCGCAATTCCCATAACGGAAAGCTCTTCCATCGGGAAAAGGCTTTGAAGACCCTCCTCGGCCATGCGTGGACCGCCCACGCCGAAAAATTCGATCTTCCTGTCTGCCTTCTCCCGCAGCGCCGCGATGAGACGACCGGCAAGCAAATCGCCCGAAGGTTCGCCGGCGATCACGTATATTTTCAGAGGTTTCTGGCTGTCTTCAGCCACCTGAAGGCGCTCTTACTCCGGCAAGGAAGAGCCCCGCGGTATCCGCAGCCTCGACCATCCGCTCCCGATCGAGGACCAGCGTCCCGCCGGCTTCGATCGCGACCCCCTGCAGTCCGGCCTCGACCGCCGCCAGCATTGTCCTTTCGCCGACGGCTGGCAAATCGAGCCGCCGCTCCTGCCCGGTCTTGTGAGCCTTGACCAGAACCGCGCGTTTTCCCTCCCGTTGCAGTGGGCCGCAACGGCGTATCAGCGCGTCGGTCCCCTCTGCGGCTTCGATCCCCAGAATAATGCCCTGCTGAACGACAACCGACTGCCCGACATCCTGCGCCGCCAGAGTCTGCAACAGCTCGAATCCGCGCAAGATGTCCTGCTTTGCATTCTCGTCCGGGGCGTGGCGGCCAAAGACGCCTTCCGTCGCTATCGCGCTCTCAAGGAGGTCCTCCGGGGCGACGATTCGAAAACCCTCGCCTTCCATCTCGCTGACGAGCGCTTTCAGGAGCGAGTCGTCGCCGATCCAGGCCTTGCCAAGGCGCGCAAAAAACAGGGCGGTTCTCCTGTCGGGCCGCAGCTCGAGCAGGCTGGGACGCCTGACCGCTCCGGCAAACACAACGTCGCGAACCTCGTGTTCATGGAGGAGGTCGATTCCGCGTCCGCCCTCTCCCAGACGAATCCAGTCCTGCGGACAATCGGAAAACAGCGCCGGATCGGCGTGTCCCTTGATCCCCAGGACGAAATGATCGCGGTCGTTGTCGCGGCACAGCCCCGCTATACGGGCCGGCAGGTCTCCGCTACCCGCGACGATACCCAGCCTATCCGCCATGCTCCGTACGCGGCTGGCAGATTGCACGACTGGAATCGGTCTGGATGAATTCGACGATATCCATGACCGCCCGGTTATCGCTGTACATCTCCGAAGCGTCCTTCACCCGCTCCGCCATGGAGCCTTCCTCGGCAAACAACAGACGGTAGGCCTTGCGCAGGTCGGCGATCTCCGTTCGCGAAAACTTGCGGCGCTTGAGGCCTACGATGTTGAGCCCGGCCAGGCGCGCGCGGTTGCCGAGCACCGAACCGTAGGGAATGACATCCTGCTCGACCCCCGACATCCCGCCGATCATCGAATGGCGGCCAATCCGAACGAACTGGTGAACGGCGGACAGTCCACCGAGAACGGCATAGTCCTCCACAATGACATGTCCGGCGACAGTGGCGTTATTGGCGAAAATAGCATGATTGCCGATGTGACAGTCATGGGCGACATGAGCCCCGACCATGAAGAGGCAGTTATTCCCGATGCTGGTCATCATGCCGCCGCCCTCGGTGCCTGGGTTCATGGTGACATGTTCGCGAATAATGTTGTTAGCGCCTATTTCCAGCGTCGAGGCCTCGCCCCTGTATTTCAGATCCTGCGGCTGATGCCCTATCGATGCGAACGGATAGATATGGGTGTTGGGGCCAACAATCGTTCGTCCAGCAACGACAGCGTGCGAAACAAGCCTGACGCCGTCGGCAAGCTGTACATCGGGACCGACACAGCAATAGGGACCGACAAACACGTTATCCCCAAGCTGCGCCCCGTCTTCGATGATTGCCGTGGAATGGATGTCCGACATAAAAACCGTTACTCCATGATCATCGCTGTATAGGTAGCTTCCGCGACCACGGCGTCGTTGACGACAGCTTCGCCGCTGAATTTCCAGACATTGCCGCGACGAGCCTGTTTCCTAACCTTGATATACATGACATCGCCGGGTGTAACAGGCTTCCGAAATCGCGCGCCCTCAACCGACATGAAATAAACAACCCTGCCTTCCGCAGCCCTGCCGAGGGTATGCATAACGAGCGCCGCCGAGGTCTGCGCCATCGACTCGACGATCAGTACGCCCGGCATGATCGGATGGCCCGGGAAATGCCCCTGAAAGCAGGGCTCATTAACGGTTACATTCTTGATGCCGGTGGCGCTTTCGCCGGGCACGATATCGACCATCCGGTCGATCAGCAGAAACGGATACCGGTGCGGAATCAATTCCATGATCCGCTCGATATCGATCTGTTCGACGACTTCTCCAGACTCTACATTATCCATCGGAACCAACCTTCTTTTCGGACATTCGCTTAAGCCAGGCTGTCTGACGCAGCCACTGCCGTGCCGGAACGGCCGGAGATCCGGCAAATCGCTGCCCCGGCGGAATATCGTTCATAACGCCCGACTGCGCGCCGAGCTGGACTCCCTTCCCTATCGTTACATGACCGACGATGCCCACCTGTCCGCCGGTCACCACGTGCTCTTCGAGCGTCGTACTGCCCGAAATTCCTGTCTGCGCGACCACGATACACCCATTGCCGAGTCGGACATTGTGACCGATCTGCACCAGGTTATCGATCCGGCACCCGTCGCCGATGATTGTGTCAGGCCCTGCTCCCCGGTCGATCGTCGAATTCGCTCCGATTTCAACGCTGTCGCCGATAACGACCCGGCCAAGTTGCGGAACAGTGACAAACCCGTCCCGGGAAGGTGCGAACCCGAACCCGGCTTCGCCAATTCTTACCCCCGCATACAGGCGAACACCATTGCCCATAAGACAATATGTGACAGAGCAAAGCGGGCCGATGTGGCAGTTCTCTCCGACGACAGTGCCCGCGCCAATGACGGAGTTGGCGCCGATACGGGTTCCCCGCCCGATCTCTGCGCGAGGGCCGATCACTACACCGGGCGCAAGAGAACAACCTTCTCCAATGACGGCCGTTGGGTCAACGGCATGGGTCCCGCCAAAACCGGCCGGAACTGGTTCATCCGGATAAAAGGCCCGCGCGATTTTCGCAAAGCACAGGTAGGGCTCACGCGATTCAAGCAGCGAAATGCCAGCCGGAGCGTCCCCCGCCCTGTCAGGGTGTACCACCGCACCGCCGGCGGTACTGGACCTGAACTGCTCCACATACCGTGCGTTGTCGAGGAAGCTGAAATCGTCGGCCCCGGCCTCCGATAGCGGCGCCACGTCGGAGAACATTCTGTCCGGCCTAGTGAGATCATCGATCGAAACGCCCGCGACGCTCGCCAACTCCGACAGGGAGAATGGCCCCTGGGCGCGGAAAAACCTCGGATCGGCCATTCCGACCCCTATTTCTTGCCGGGCTGAGGCGCGGGATTCTGCTGCGGGAGCGCAACCTTTACGGACGGCATGCGCTTGTTCAGCCGTTCCAGCACCCGATCGGTGAGGTCGAATTTGGGCCTGGCAAACGCAACCGCGACATTTGTCAATATCAGGTCCAGCTTCATTTCCTGCGCCAGTTCTCGAACAATCTCATACGCCTTAAGTTGAATTTTCGCAACGCCATCGGACATCGCCCGGTCGAGTATCCGATTTACGCCCTGCATGTCGCGCTGAACTGTCTGGACGCGCTGCCGAAACTCCCTTTGCCTCTGGGCGAAAGCCTCCGGCGACAGGATCGCGCGTTCCTGTTCGATGTTGCGCTTCGTCGTTCTGAGTTCGCCTTCCGCTGCGCGAAACCTGTCCTCGAACTGTTTCCTCAGGGTCTGCATCTGCGGACGAATTCCCTGATACGCGGTTGATTGACGAAGAATTCGCTCCGCATCGATTACGCCCACACTCTGAACCGAATGCGGGTGAGTTCCCTGCGCGAGCGCAGATGACATATCGCCCAGAACCACGCCTGCAAAAACGCCGAGAACATAACCCAGTACCGGAAACCGCATAAACAACTCCTAAAACCTTGCGCCAAAATCGAACCGGATCAACTCCGTCTCGTCGAAATCCTCTTTCAGGATCGGAGACGCGAGGTCGATCGAAATCGGTCCGAATGGAGAAACCCATGTCAGCCCCACTCCGACAGACGCGCGTAATGACTTGGTATCCACAATATTGCCCAGTGTGGCGTCGGTTTTGCCAAGACTGCCAAGGTCGGTAAAGGCTCGCCCCTTGATTCCGAATTCGTTCGGCAGCCCCAGCGGAAAGCTGACCTGAGCGACGCCGCTGTAAAACCAGTTTCCGCCGACCGAATCGTCGCTGACAAGATCGCGCGGTCCAACGCCGGCGTTTGCAAAACCTCTCAGGGAAGCGCCGCCCAGGAAAAATGCATCCGTAACCCGGACATCGTCGTCCAGACCGACGATATAGCCCACCCGGCCGCCGAGGCTCCCGACGACCTTGTCGTTAAACGGGTAATAGGTTGTCGCTGTCAGCCTGTTTCGCAGATATTTGACGCTGCCACCGAGACCGGCGAAGTGCGTCGAGTACTGTGTCACATACCCGTCCGTCGGCGAAATCCTGTTGTCTCGCCGGTCATAGGTAAGCGTCTGTCCGATTTCCGATTTTACAGCCGACCCTTCCTGCGTTCCTATGGCCAGAGATGCGTTGGCCTTGACGTTTTCGATGGTCTCCTCGCTGACGCGATAGCTCCACCGCTGAGACAGGAATTCGGAGAAATCGTATCCGACGCGAAGCCCTGTTCCGACTGACTCCCGTTCGAACGAACTCTCGTCCGACAGGTCTCGCGTTACTCTGAAGAGATCGAAGCCCGCCGAAAGCTTGCGATCAAGAAAATACGGTTCTGTAAACTGAAGGTCGATCTCACTAGATTCGGCGCTCAATTGAAGTTTCAGGAAAAGGTCCTGACCTTTTCCCAGGAGATTCCTCTCACGTATACCGATATCGCCCAAGGGACCGACGGACGATGAGAAACCCGCGCCGAATGAAATCTCGCCGGTCGATCGCTCCTCAATGGCGACCTTGACGACAGTCTTGTCCGGTGCCGACCCGGGAACATTCGTCACGGCCACTTTCTCGAAGAATCCGAGATTTCGAATCTGCCGCCTGGCTCTCTGAATTTTGGACGCATTGAAAGCGTCGCCCTCAACCAGGGGAACTTCGCGACGGATTACCGGGTCGATTGTTCGTACATTGCCGGTTATATCGATCCGCTCGACATATACTCTTGGACCTTCCTGAATCCGGAAATTCACGTCGATTGTCTTCTTCTCCCGGTCCCGATTAACCTGCGGTCGGATATCGACAAATGCGTATCCGAGGGTTCCAACAACGTCTGTCAGCTTGGCGATGACATCCTCAACCCTGTCCGCGTTGTACCAGTCGCCCTCCTGGATAGAGATCTCTCCGCGCATCCTTTCAGGCGTAAGGTCGCGTAACGCAGCGGAAACATCTATTTTTCCGAACCTGTATCTCTGACCTTCTTCAAGGGTGAAGGTTACGAAAAACCCTTCCCTGTCGGGCGCCAGTTCGGCAATGGCCGAGAGTACGCGAAAGTCGGCATACCCCTTCGTGAGGTAATAGCGCCGCAAAAGTTCACGGTCGAAAGTCAGCCTGTCCGGATCGTAGGAATCGTCGGACGACAGAAAGCGATACCACGCGCTTTCCTTGGTTCTGACGACGCTTCTCAAATCGCTGTCCGAAAATACGTCGTTTCCGATAAAGGTAATGCGGCGAATTTCGGTGAGCGGTCCCTCCTTGATCTCGAAGACAAGATCGACCCGGTTCTGAGGCAACTGAATGACCTTGGGTTCGACCTTGGCTGCGAACCGGCCGCTCCGCCGGTAAATGTCGATAAGACGCTGAACGTCGCTCTGAACCAGAGCGCGGGTATATACCCGCCGCGGCTTAAGACGGACCTCGTCCAACAGAATCTTGTCTTCGACGCGCTTGTTACCCTCGAAAGCAATCCTGTTGATGATCGGGTTTTCTACCACCCGTATGACGACTGCGCGCCCTTCCCGCCGAACGATGACATCCTCGAACAGACCTGTCGCGAAAAGTTTCTTCAGGGCATCGTCCATCTTCTCGGCGGTGATGATCTCGCCTTCGCGGATCGCGACATAAGACCGAATTGTTTCCGGTTCGATCCGCTGAGCGCCTTCCACGCGGATCTCTCGTGCCCCGGACGAGTTTCCCTGGGCGCGCAGATCCCCGACCGCCGCCGCCATAACGACCAGAGCGCCAAGAACAACTCCTGCTATAAGGCGCGCAATTCCCACGAACGAATTTCCTCAGGTTACAAGTTTGACAAAATATTCAACGACGCGGAGTTGCACCAGATCATTCCACGTCACAAAGACCGTCAGCCCCAGAATAAATGCAAGTCCGATGTTCATCGTGTAGCCCATGGCTCGTTCGCCCAGCGCACGCCCGCGAACCGCTTCGATACCGTAGAACACCAGATGACCGCCATCCAGCAGCGGAATGGGCAACAGGTTTATAAGCCCAAGATTAATCGAAAGGATCGCTGCAAACTGGATCAGCGTCACGATACCCGCCTGGGCCATGTCACCGGAAATCTGCGCAATCCGGATCGGCCCCCCCAGCTCCTTGGCTGTCCTGTTGCCGGAAATCATCTGACCGAGTGCGTCGAGAATATTTCCGGTAAGGACCGCTGTGTGGATACCCGCCTTCCAGATGGCGGTCAACGGGTCGTGTCGAACGAACAGCATGTCACCCGACGAGCGACTGATTCCGAGACGACCGATAACCTGAGTGGCTCCGAATCTCGTTTCCTCGAAAGGCGTGGGAACCGCCGTGACAGTGACCTTTTCTCCTTTGCGCAGGACAGTAATCTCCAGCGGTTTTCCGGGAGAAAGCTGAACGATACGGACGATCTGCTCAAAACGTTCGATCTCGGTGGAATCGATCGTGAGAAAGACATCGCCCGGTTTCAGCCCGGCCTTGTCCGCCGCGCTCCCCTCGACCACCTGACCTACATCGGCAGGCGTATAGGGCTGACCGAGAATGCTGAAAAGTCCGGCCATAACAACGATTGCGAACACAAAATTTGCGAGGGGGCCGGCGAAAACCACCCAGGCACGTTGCCGGAGCTTCTTGTTGAAAAACGAAACATCCAGATCCTGCTGAGAATGGGAGACGCTGTTATCTTCTGCGTCCGGCGCGCTTTCGCCGAACATCTTCACATACCCGCCGAACGGTATAAGGCTGAATTTCCAGCGTGTTCCGACCCGATCGGTGAAACCGAACAGTTCGGGACCGAACCCGACCGAAAACAGTTCAACCCTAACACAGCACTGGCGAGCGGCAAGATAGTGTCCCAGCTCGTGAACGAAGACCAGGACGGTCAGAACGAGCAGGAACGGGAGCACGTAAGTCCAGACGCCGCCGAAAAATCCGGTCAGCAATTCCATCAGCCAGCGCCTTTCGAATCAGGAGGTTTCCAGCACATCTCTCAGGCGCTTACCCTGCAGGCGGCGGTAAGTTCGGCCGCTGCGATCCGGGCTTCCCGGTCCACGTTGATAACATCTTCCAGACTGTGCAGGTGCGACCTTACCAGCTTGCCCAGGGTCTCTTCCACGGTTCTGGCTATGTCGAGAAAACCGATTTTGCCCCCGAGAAAATCTGCGACCGCAACTTCATTGGCGGCATTCAGAACCGCCGGCCCGGCACCGCCTGCATCAAGGGCTTCGCGGGCGAGACGAATGGACGGAAAACGCACGGTATCGGGTTTCTCAAAATCAAGCCGCGCAATCTCCGCCAGATCAAGCCGCGGACTGGGAGATGCCATCCGGCCTGGCCATCCCAGGGCATAGGAGATGGGGGTCCTCATGTCGGGCGAGCCAAGCTGCGCAAGCACGGATCCATCGATGTAGGCAACCAGACTATGGATGATCGATTGGCGGTGCACCGTAATGTCGATCTTCTCACCCGGCAGACCGAAGAGGTAGCAGGCTTCGATCAGTTCCAGCCCCTTGTTCATCATGGTCGCCGAATCCACCGAAATCTTGGCACCCATATCCCAGTTGGGGTGAGCCACAGCCTGAGCCGGCGTGACCTGCGCCATCTGTTCCAGTGAATACTCCCGGAACGGGCCTCCCGATGCCGTCAGGATGATTTTTTCGACGGCGCTCTTCTGTTTAAAATCGAACACCTGAAAAATAGCATTATGTTCGGAATCCACCGGCAGCAACGTAGCGCCGGATTTTGTCACGGAATCCATGACGAGGTCGCCTGCGCAAACAAGACATTCCTTGTTTGCGAGCGCGACCACGACGCCGCGTTGAATCGCGGAAAGAGTAGGACGCAACCCGGCCGCCCCGACGATCGCCGCCATAACCCAGTCGGCCGGTCTAAGCGCTGCTTCTACCAGCGCGTCTTCGCCGGCAGCCGCCTCGACCGACGTACCAGAAAGGGCCTCTTTCAGTTCTCCATATCGAGTCTCGTCGGCGACAACCGCGCAGGAGGCATCGAATTCGACTGCCTGCCGGGCCAGAAGCTCGACGTTGGTATTGGCGGTCAGCGCCTCGACCCGATAGTCGGAACGATTGCGCGCTATAAGGTCAAGCGTGTTGCAGCCAATGGAGCCCGTAGACCCGAGAATGGTCACGCTTCTGGGCGCCGCGGCCCCGCCATTTACAGCCATAAAATCTCTCCCGGCCCGCCGATCGCGATGGCCAGCGCTACAAACGGCGCAGCCCCTATAAATCCGTCCATGCGATCGAGTACGCCGCCATGTCCGGGGATAAGACTACCGGAATCCTTGGCGCCGAAATACCGTTTCAATACAGAAACGCCGAGATCGCCCACCTGGGCGAGAACCGCGGTTCCCATTCCGGCCAGAACGGCCGCAAGAACAACGCCGGCCCCCGACAGGGTCGTCCACAACGCCCCCCAGAGGGCCGCAGCGAAAACGCCGCCTGCCAGCCCGGCCCAGGTCTTGTTCGGACTAATTCTGGGCGCAAGCCTGACACCCCCGATAGACCGGCCCGTAAAATAGGCGAAGATATCCGTGAGCCAGATCGTCAAAAAGAGCCAGATCACGAGGTTCAGCCCGACCGGATCCAGCGCCCGCAACCAGACCATGCTCATGGCGAAACCGCCGACCGCAAAGACCCCTGCCGCACACGATACGGCAACGCTCCTGCCTTCCTTGAAGAAGATTGCCGTCAGCCCCACTAAGGTGGCCATAACTGCGATAGCGCCGAATCCCGCCAGGGCCATCCCCATGCCTGTAAGCAAAACTGCGATGAGCACGGCGGCGGACATTAGCATGCAGACGACATCGAAAAGCGCACCGCCGCTCAGCCTGCGCCATTCCGAGGCCATAAGGACCGCAGCAACGGCAATCAGAATGTCGAAATAAGGCTGGCCTCCATAGATGGCGGCAAGCGCCAAGGGCGCCAGCAGCAACGCCGAAAAAATTCTTGTCCTGAGGGTTGAGCCCGGGCTCGGCTGATCAGCCGGTTGCGCCATATCGCCGCTCGCGGCGATGAAATTCATTGATCGCCTCCTCGAGGTCATCCCTGGAAAAATCAGGCCATAGTGTATTGGTAAATACGAGTTCGGCGTAGGCGAGTTGCCAAAGCAGAAAATTGCTGATCCGCTGCTCACCACTGGTTCGGATCAGAAGGTCCGGGTCGGGAATGCCGGCGGTTTCGAGATGGCTTTCCAGAACGTTCTCGTCAACTTTCTCAGGATCCAGATCGCCTGAAGCCACCCGCCGCGCAATCGCTTTCGCCGCATCGGTGATTTCCTGCCTCGCACCATAGCTCAGTGCCACGATAAGGGTGAGCCTCGTATTGTTCTTCGTTTTCTCCTCGGCGCCCTCCATAAGGGCGACGATGTCGTCATCCAGCCTGTGACGCTGACCGATAAAGCGGATTTTCACGCCTGCTTCGTCAAGCTCGTCGATCTCGCACCGCAAATACACTCGCAGCAGCCCCATCAGGGCGCTTATCTCCAGTTCCGGCCGCTTCCAGTTTTCGTTCGAAAATCCGTAAAGCGTAAGGTAGCGAATACCCAGATCACCCGCCGCCTCCACAGTTCGCCGCACCGCGTCGGCGCCGTTACGGTGCCCCTCCACTCTGGCGCAGCCGCGCGCCTGCGCCCAACGACCGTTGCCGTCCATGATGATACCGACATGGACCGGCGGCGGCGGCGATGCGTCGCGTAGGGTGGAGACTGTGCTCATAACGCCGGGTCTCAGACCTGCATGATTTCGGTTTCTTTGGACGACAGGGCATGGTCGATGTTCTGGACGGTGCTGTCGGTCAGCTTCTGAAGGTCTTCCTCCCAGGCGTGCTGCTCGTCTTCGGAAATATCGCCGTCGCGCTGCAATTTTTTAAGCGTATCCATGCCGTCGCGCCTGACGTTTCTTACCGCCACACGAGCCTGTTCCGCATACTTGTTCGCAACCTTGGTCAATTCGACCCGCCGCTCTTCGCTAAGCTGCGGAATGGGAACCCGAACCAGATTTCCGTCGCGTGACGGATTCAGCCCAAGGCCTGACTCAATAATCGCTTTTTCCACCGCCGCAACGAGCCCCTGATCCCAGACCTGCACCGTAATCATGCGGGAATCCGGTACGCCGATCGTTCCGACCTGGTTCATCGGCATCGAACTGCCATAGGCTTCTACATTAATCGGCTCCAGCAGTGCAGCGGAGGCACGACCCGTGCGCAATCCGCCGAATTCGTCGTGAAGCACCTGTACAGCGCCTTCCATGCGGCGCTTCAGATCGTCGATATCCAGATCGGCCATGACGTCAAACCTCCTCACGAATCACGGTAAAGCGGCCAGCGCCGCTTGCCACTCTCGCGAATTCGCCCGAATTGTGTAGCGAAAACACCAGAATCGGTATGCCGTTTTCACGGGATAGCGAAATAGCCGACGCATCCATGACCTTGAGGTCCTGCGACAGCACGTCGTGATATGTCAGTTCATCGTATCGGATTGCGTCCGGAACCTTATGGGGATCGGCCGAATAGACGCCATCCACCTGAGTTCCTTTCATCAGCGCATCGCACCCCATTTCCACCGCCCGCAGGGCTGCTGCCGTGTCGGTCGTGAAATAAGGACTTCCCGTTCCCGCCGCGAATATGACAACGCGGCCTTTTTCCATATGGCGGATGGCGCGGCGGCGAATATAGGGCTCGCAAACCGTGGCCATCGGAATGGCGGACTGGACGCGTGTCTGGACGCCGATCCGCTCCATCGCGCCCTGCACCGCAAGGGCGTTTATGACGGTAGCAAGCATGCCCATATAGTCGGCAGTGCCCCGTTCCAGCCCCTGGCTCGCCGCCTGAACACCCCTGAAAATATTGCCGCCGCCGATGACGAGACTGATCTGAACCCCCAGATCGTGAACCGCCTTCACTTCTTCGGCGATGCGTGTGACGGTTTCGGTATCAAGACCGAACTCGCCATCGCCCATCAGCGCCTCGCCCGACAGTTTCAGCAAGACCCTTTTGTACTTAATTTTTTCTCCGCCGGCGTTCATGGGCTGTCTTTCGACCGGAGTTCGGAATACCGCGCCGCCAGTTGCGACGGCGCGGCGCAATCAATCAGGCATTGGCCGCAGCAGCGACCTCCGCCGCAAAATCTTCTTCCTTCTTCTCGACCCCTTCGCCGAGTACAAAACGGACGAATCCGGTCACCTTGATCGGCGCCCCCGCATCCTTCGCCGCCGCTTCGACAGCCTTGGAAACCTTGGTTTCGCCATCGATGACGAAGACCTGTTCGGTCAGAACAACTTCCTCGTAAAACTTGCGAAGCCGTCCCTCAACCATCTTGGCCACGATCTCATCCGGTTTACCGGAAGCCTTTGCCTGTTCGGACAGAATCTGCCGTTCCCGGTCTAGCGCTTCGGTGTCCACCTCATCGGTCGACGCCCACTGCGGGGCCGCAGCGGCAACATGCATGGCGAGCTGACGGCCGAATGCTTCGAGCTTTGCAGCGTCGCCGTCGGATTCGAGACCGACAAGGACCCCGATCTTGCCAAGCCCGGGCGCGGTAGCGTTATGCACGTAGCTCGCGACCACGCCCTTCTCGACGGACAGCCCGGCAGTCCGACGCAGCCCCATGTTTTCTCCGATGGTCGCAATCAGGTTCTTGATGCTCTCCGACACGGAGTCGCCATTTGCCATCGATGCGTCGTTCACAGCATCCATGTCGCCGCCAACCCCAAGGGCGATTTTGGCGACATCGCCGACGAAAGCCTGAAACTGGTCGTTTCGCGCCACGAAGTCCGTTTCGGAATTGACCTCGACGACCGCTCCCGCATTGCCTTCCGTCGCAACGGCGACGAGACCTTCCGACGCCACCCGCCCGGCTTTCTTCGCGGCAGCTGCCAGTCCGGCCTTACGCAACCAGTCTACTGCGGCCTCAACGTCGCCATCCGTTTCGGTCAGCGCCTTCTTGCAGTCCATCATGCCGGCGCCGGTGCTGTCGCGAAGTTCCTTCACCAGCGCAGCGGTAATTGCAGCCATAATCTTTCCTCTTAACTCTTGTTGATAGCCGAATGTTTGTTCCGGACTAACCTGCCTGCGCCTCTTGCGCTTCAGGAGCCGGGTCCGCTGCCGGCTCTTCCGCTGCACCGGGATCGGCCAGCGATTCCGCAGGCGCTTCCTCGCCCTCGCCCATATCCAGGCCGGTCGCGATGGCTTCCTGCTGAAGACCGTCGAGTACCGCGTCGGAAACAAGCTGACAGTAAAGCGCGATCGAGCGGATCGCATCGTCATTGCCGGGGATCGGATAGGTAATGCCTTGCGGGTCGCAATTGCTGTCGAGCACCGCAACGACGGGAATGCCCAGTTTCCGGGCCTCCTTGATGGCAATGGATTCCTTGTTCGTATCGATGACGAACAACAGGTCCGGCTGACCGCCCATTTCCTTGATGCCGCCGAGCGCGCGCTCAAGCTTATCGCGGTCACGGGTGCGCATCAGGAGTTCCTTCTTGGTCAGACCGATGTCTTCCTGGTTAAGAAGGTCTTCGTATTCTTTGAGACGGCGGATCGACGCCGTAATGGTCCGCCAGTTGGTAAGCATGCCGCCGAGCCAGCGGTGATCGACATAATACTGTCCGCAGCGGCGCGCGGCATCGGCGATCTGTTCGGACGCCTGGCGCTTGGTCCCGACAAACAGAACGCGCCCGCCACCGGCTACCGTATCGCGCACCGCCTGTAGGGCGGTGTGCAGCATCGGCACTGTCTGGCGCAGGTCGAGAACGTGAATGCCGTTCCGGACGCCGTAGATATACGGTGCCATTTTCGGATTCCAGCGGCGGGTATGATGACCAAAGTGAATGCCGGCTTCAAGAAGCTGGCGCATGGAGAAAGTAGGCAGAGCCATGTCGTATCCTTTTCCGGTTGGTTCCTCCGCGGCGAAAGTCGGCGCAAAACCCTTTTGCCCCGACACCGGAACGGTGGAATTCGATATGGCCGAACCCCGCCGTCAGACCGCGTGTGAAATTAACGCCCGCTTGATACGCCGAAGCCCCGGAAATATCAACTTAATTTACGTTAATAATGCGGTGCGGGTTCCGGGCGCAAACCGCAATGAGCGGTCAGGTATCGTGCAGATCCTGTACGCCGGGCAGTGCGCCGATCGCCGCCCTCAGTTCGGCCGAGATCGCGTAGCGCCCCGGGAGCGCCACCTCGACCGACTGCGTCGATTCGATATCGAGGATCAGCCTGATCTGACCGCGCCCTGATTTCCCGCCTTCCAGCGCCTTGCGAACGCCTTTGAGCGCATCCTTTTCGGTAATCCGGACGTTCAGACCTGCCGCAGACTGGGCCACGGCCGCATCGAGATCGGTAATCGAGTTTGCGTTGAGCCTAACACCGTCGGAATCGGCGCGCGCCTCGCAATGCAGAAGAAGCGGTTTTCCGGGCACCAGCAGATCCCGCGCCGCCGCGAGAGTTTCGGAAAAGACGACGACCTCGAAGTTTCCGCTTTTTCCAAAAATAGTGAGGAACGCGAACCTGTTACCCTTTGCAGAAGTCCTTTCCTGTTTACTTGTAAATATACCCGCCAACTTGGGATTACTCCCAGCGGACGCGGCAGTTAAGGTTTCGTATCTGGTGACGCCAATGCGGTCCAGAGTACCACCGTAGGCATCAAGCGGATGCGCCGATAGGAAGAATCCTATTGCATCAAATTCCTGGTTTAAGCGTTCGTTACTTGGCCAGTCGTCGATTTCCGGCAGTTTTTCATGCTGGACGACAACCGCGCCGCTGTCGCCGCCGAACAGGCTCTCCTGCGGATTATTCCGCTCTCTTTCTGCGGTATTCGCGGCCCGGAGGAGGATATCGACACCCTCGAAAAGCATACGCCGATTGATTTCAAGCCCATCGAAGCTGCCGGCGCGGATCAGATTTTCGAGCTGTCGCTTGTTGGCCGCCTTGCTGCCGACACGCTCGGCAAAATCGAACACGTCCTTGAATGAATCGCCCGAACTGCGCGCCGCAACTACGGCCTCCATCGCGGACGAACCGACATTCTTGATAGCCGACAGCGCATAGCGGATAGATCCGCCGCCCTCTTCCGTCGCGGGCGACCGTGGCGAAAAGGCGACATCGGAATCGTTGATGTCGGGCGGCAGAAGCGCAATCCCCTGTTTTTCGATCTCCTGCTTGAAAATGTTGAGCTTGTCGGTGTTGCCGAGATCGAGTGTCATAGAGGCGGCGAAGAACTCCACCGGGTAGTTGGCCTTGAGCCAGGCAGTCTGATAGGCGATCAGCGCATAGGCCGCTGCGTGCGACTTGTTGAAACCGTAACCGGCGAACTTGTCGACCTGATCGAAAATCTGCGAGGCTTGGGCGCGATCGACCCCGCGTTCCGCAGCGCCGTCGACAAACGCGCTGCGCTGCGCATCCATCTCTTCCTTGATCTTCTTGCCCATGGCGCGGCGCAGCAGGTCCGCACTGCCGAGCGTGAAACCGGACAGAACCTGCGCGATCTGCATGACCTGTTCCTGATAGATCATGACGCCGAAGGTCTCTGTCAGGATTTCCTCAAGATCGGGATGCAGGTAGTCGGGCTCCTCCTTCCCCTGCTTGCAGGCGATATAACGCGGAATATTGTCCATCGGGCCCGGCCGGTAGAGCGCGACCAGCGCGATGATGTCCTCGAACGTATCCGGCTTCATCTGCCGGAGAACGTCGCGCATGCCAGAACTTTCCAGCTGGAACACACCGACCGTGTCGCCCTTGCCCAGCATTTCGAATGTCTTCCTGTCATCCAGCGGCAGATGGAGAAGATCGATATCGATACCGCGCTTCTTCAGATGCTCGACCGCGCGTTGCAGGACGGTGAGCGTCTTGAGCCCGAGGAAGTCGAACTTCACCAGCCCCGCCGTTTCCGCGTATTTCATGGAGAACTGCGTCGCCGCCATGTCGGACCGCGGGTCGCGATAAAGCGGCACCAGCCTGTCGAGCGGCCGATCGCCGATGACAACGCCCGCGGCGTGGGTCGAGGCGTGCCGGTAGAGCCCCTCCAGCTTCATGCCGATATCGAGCAGAGTTTCGACCTGTTCGTCCTCTTTCTGAAGGCGCCGCAGCTCAGGCTCTGCTTCCAGCGCCTGCGCCAGAGTCGGCGGCTTGGCCGGATTGAATGGCACAAGCTTGCTGATCTTGTCGACATAGCCGTAGGGCATGCCCAGCACGCGCCCGACGTCGCGCAGCACGGCGCGCGCCTGGAGTTTTCCGAAGGTGATGATCTGGGCCACCTTGTCCGCGCCGTACTTGTCCTGCACGTAGCGGATCACCTCGTCGCGCCGGTCCTGACAGAAATCGATATCGAAATCCGGCATGGATACGCGTTCAGGGTTGAGGAAACGCTCGAAAAGCAGGCCGAACCGCAGCGGATCCAGATCTGTAATCGTCAGCGCCCAGGCGACCACCGAGCCGGCGCCGGAGCCGCGGCCGGGCCCGACCGGTATTCCCTGCGCCTTCGCCCACTGGATGAAATCGGCGACGATCAGGAAATAGCCGGGGAATCCCATCTGCACGATGACATCCAGTTCGAACGCAAGCCGTTCCCGGTAAGGCTCAGCATCCCCGCCATCAATTTCAAGTGTTTCCAGTCGCTTACGCAGGCCTTCTTCAGCCATTTCACGAAGATCGTCCGCCTCCGTCCGGCCCTCCTCATCGGTATAGGCAGGCAGGATGGGATTGCGCGGTTCCGGCATGTAGGCGCAGCGCTGCGCGATCACCATCGTATTATCGACCGCTTCGGGAATATCGGCGAACAGTTCACGCATCTCAGCGGCAGACCTGAACGCGTGGTTCGGCGTCAGCCGCCGCCTGGCAGCATCGGTGATCCTGTGGCCGCCGGCGATGCACAGCAACGCATCGTGCGCCTGGTGCATCTCCGGATTGTCGAAATAACAGTCGTTGGTAGCGACCAGCGGAAGGTCCTTCGCATAGGCCAGGTCGATCAGCGCCGCCTCGATGGAATCCTCTTCGGCGAGTCCGTGTCGCATCAGCTCGACGTACAGGCGGCCGGAGAACAGGCCTGCAAGCCGGTCCAGCATGGCTCCCGCCGCGACCGCATCGCCATCCGCAAGCAACCGCCCCACGGCGCCCTGCGGTCCGCCCGTCAGTGCAATCAGCCCGTCGCTCAACCCTTCGAGGTCCGCAAAATCGATGCGCGGTTTTTCTCCGGCGGGCGTTTCGAGAAATGCCTTGCTCACCAGTTTCAGCAGGTTCTCATATCCCGTCTCGTCCTGAACGAGAAGGATCAGGACGTCGCGCGGCAACGTATCGTTGCTCGCGCCAAAGCCCTTGTTCCCTGTGGATACAAGGTCGGGCGGCCGTTCGACATCGAGCTGACATCCGATGATCGGCTGTATTCCCGCCTTGCTTGCCGCCATGGCGAATTCCAGCGCACCGAACAGGTTGCCGCTGTCGGTCACGGCCACAGCCGGCATACCTTCTGCTTCGCAGCGCGCCACCAGTCCCGGGATGCGGATAGCCCCTTCCGCCAGCGAATATGCCGAATGGAGTCTTAGATGGATAAAGTCGTCTTTCGCCATTCGGAAAGGATTCCATACCACGCGCCCGGCGTCACCGGAACAAACCGGGAATATGGGCAGATAAAGTAATTGACTTTCAGACCGGTTACATAATGTTGTGGGCAGATTCCCGATAACTGACTGAAAACACGTTATTTTTTTGCGGAAGAACGAATCGCCAACAATATGCCCTGTCGAGGGGATTCGGCATGACAATCTCTCTGCAAGGCGTCAGGGTCCCACCCTAACCTTCCAGCCTGCCATCCCTGAGCGTCAGCACCCGATCCATCCGGCCTGCAAGCTCGTTGTTGTGAGTGGCCACAAGAGCGGCGAGGCCGGCATTCCTGACAGACTTCAGGAGCGCGTCGAAAACCGCATCCGCCGTTGCTTCGTCAAGGTTTCCCGTGGGTTCGTCCGCGAGCAGCACCCTGGGATCGTTGGCAAGCGCCCGGGCGATCGCCACACGCTGCTGCTCGCCGCCGGACAGTTCGCTTGGACGGTGGGTAGCGCGCGCGCCGATTCCCATTGTCTCCAACAGTTCCTGTGCGCGGACTGAGGCGCTTTTTCTCGGTGTCCCCGCGATCATCTGGGGCAGCACGATATTTTCCTCCGCCGAAAACTCCGGCAGCAGATGGTGAAACTGATAGACGAACCCGAGGTCGGACCGGCGCAGCGCCGTCCGTTCCGTATCGCCGAGATCGCTGCATTCAACCCCGCCGACCCGGACAGCACCGCTGTCCGGGCGCTCAAGCAGACCTGCAATATGAAGCAACGTGGATTTGCCGGTACCCGATGGGCCGATCAAGGCGACGATCTCTCCCGGCGCCAGTGTCAGCGATGCGCCCCGCAGGACCTCCAGCCGGTCGTTGCCCTGCCTGAACCCCCGGACGACGTCCTCCAGTACAAGCGCTGCAGGATCATTCATAGCGAAGCGCTTCCACAGGATCGAGCCGCGCTGCCCGCCAGGCAGGATAGATCGTCGCCAGAAGGGACAGCACCAGCGTCATAAGTACGACCGTCGTAACCTCCGTTGCATCGACCTTCGCCGGCAGTTGCGACAGAAAGTAAATCTCCGCTGAAAACAGCTCTCCGCCCGTCAATCCTTCGAGCCATTGCTTGATCGTGTCGATATTGAGCGAAAAGGACAGGCCGAGGATAAAGCCGGCGATCGTGCCGAACACGCCAACCGACATCCCGGACAGAAGGAAAATCCGCATGATCATGCCGCGCGTAGCGCCCATGGTGCGGAGGATGGCGATATCCCTGCCCTTGTCGTTGACCATCATGATCAGACCGGAAATGACGTTGAACGCGGCCACAACGATAATCAGCGTCAGGATCAGGAACATCACGTTCCGTTCCACCTGAATGGCATTAAAGAAACTGGCATTGGCCCGTCGCCAGTCGAGCAACCGAACCGGCTTGCCCGCAGCACGGGATATCGCGGAACGCGAGCTGTCGACCCTGTCAGCGTCCGACAGCATGACTTCCAGGCTGCTTACCGCCGCATCCCCCAGCCGGAAAAACGTCTGCGCCGCACTCAGGCCAACGAACAGGAACGTGCTGTCATATTCGAACATGCCTATTTCGAAGACCGCTTTCACCCGGTAACTTTTCATGCGAGGCACTGACCCGAACGCGGTCGAACGGATACGGGGCGCGATCAGCGTTATTCGGTCCCCGGGACGAAGACCATGCCGGTTCGCGAACCGGCTGCCGATCATCACGTCCGCGGTCTCGTCGAATCCTTCCAGAGAGCCTTCCACGATGCTGGTGCTCAGCTCGGGATGGCTCAAGAGATCCTGGAGCCTCATTCCGCGAACCAGCACACCCGCCGCCGTTCCCCGAACCGTCGCCATCGCCTGCCCTTCAGCAATGGGCGTGACGCGAACGACCCCGTCGACCTGGCGGATGCGTCCTGCGATATCGTCGAACTCGGTAAGCCCCGTACTCAGGGCGGACGATACGCCGAAATGGCCGTTAAGCCCGAGAATCCGTCCCAGCAATTCCGCACGGAAACCGTTCATGACCGACATCACGATGATCAGCGTTGCCACGCCCAGCGCGATACCGGCCAGCGAAAACCCGGCGATGACGGAAATGAAGCCTTCCTTGCGCCGCGCCCGCAGATAGCGCCGCGCGACCAGTCGTTCAAAAGGCGAAAAGATCATGATCAGGTTTAGCCGGCGATCCGGGCCAGCGCGTCTTCCGCGGAAATCTCGTCGCGTTCTCCATCGGCGCGGCGCTTGAGTTCCACCGTCCCCGCCTTGACGCCGCGCGGCCCGACGACAAGCTGCCATGGCAGACCGATCAGGTCCATATTGGCGAATTTGGCCCCTGCGCGCTCCTCGCGATCATCATACAGAACTTCGATTCCCGACTGCCGCATCTTCGAATAGAGATCCTCGCATACCCGGTCGCAATCGGCGTCGCCGGTACGAAGATTAATCAATCCCACCGCAAACGGCGCGACAGAGTCTGGCCAGACGATCCCCGCATCGTCGTGATACGCCTCGATTATGGCGCCCACGAGGCGGGACACGCCGATCCCGTACGACCCCATCTCGACGGCGATCTCGTCGCCGTCCGGCCCCGTCACTTTCGCCCCCATTGTTTCGGAGTACTTGGTGCCAAAATAGAAAATATGCCCGACCTCGATACCGCGCGCCGAAACGAGAGTATCGCCCAGCGCCGCGCCCTTCTCCGTATCGTGCATTTCATCGGTGGCCGCGTACAGGCTGGTCCATTTCTCGACGACCGACGCGAGGTCGTCTGCACTATCCGGCGTTTCCGCCAGCGCATCGAAAGACAGGTAATCCCGATGGCAGAAAACCTCGCTTTCGCCGGTTTCCGCGAGAATAATGAATTCATGGCTAAGATCACCGCCGATCGGCCCGGTATCCGCCTGCATGGGTATCGCCTGTAACCCCAGCCGGGCGAAAGTTCGCAGATAGCTGACGAACATCCTGTTGTAGGACCGCCGCGCGCCTTCGTAATCGAGATCGAACGAGTAGCTGTCCTTCATCAGGAATTCGCGCCCCCGCATCACTCCGAAACGCGGACGGACCTCATCCCGGAACTTCCACTGAATGTGATAGAGCATCTTCGGCAGGTCGCGATAGCTGCGCACGGAATTGCGGAAGATATCGGTGATCTGTTCTTCATTGGTCGGCCCGTACAGCATCTCGCGGTCATGCCGGTCCACAATTCGCAGCATCTCGCGGCCATACCCGTCATAACGCCCGCTGTCGCGCCACAGATCGGCCGACTGGATGGTCGGCATCAGCACTTCCTGGCAACCGGCAGCATCCTGTTCCTCGCGCACGATGCGCTCGATATTTCGCAGAACGCGAAGCCCCAGAGGCAACCAGGAATAAATCCCGGCAGATGCCTGCCTGATCATGCCGGCGCGCAGCATCAACCGGTGCGATACGATCTGCGCTTCGGACGGATCTTCCTTGAGAGTAGGCAGAAAATAGCTGGAAAGACGCATTCAAATCCCCTTGTGCGCCCTTTTGTGAAGCCACCGGACGCGGCGCGGCGACTTTACGTCATGCGGGGATTCGAAGGCAATGGGAGGCTAGTTTGCCCGCCCCTTGCAGTAGGCGACGAGAGCCGCCATCTGTTCGTTCTGAAGCGGAACGCCATTGAAGCTGGCGCGACCGTTTTCCCAGACCACGGTTCCCACAGAGAAATTCTGGGTCTGGAAGAGATTCGGATCGGCGGGAATGCCAAGCCGTTTCTGAAGATCCACCGTAATCGGGATCTCCAGGCGTTTCGGCGCGTCGATGGAAGTACCACCGCCAAGGTCCGCTGGCGCAACGCGCCTTCCCTCAGCATCGATTCCCGGCCTGTAAGCGACATCCGCTGAGGGGCTGTGCACCACGAGCGATGCGCATTCCGGAACGGAGATGCTGTAGGTCAGCGCGCGCGCGCCGTAGATGACGCCGATCGCGAGAAGAAAGCCGAGAGTTGTGACAAAGTTCTTCATGCCAAAAGAGTAGCCGCACAATTCTTAAGGTTTGTTTAATCGAATCGGCCCGCCATGCGATACTTTTTCGCTAATCAGTGAAAAACAGAAATGGGGGCATAAATGCTGAATTCCCTTTTCAGGCTCGACGAAAACCAGACCACGGTGCGCACCGAGCTTATCGCCGGGCTGACGACCTTTATGACGATGGCCTACATCATCTTCGTCAATCCGGACATTCTCGCCGCCGCAGGCATGGACAAGGGCGCGGTGTTCGTCGCTACCTGCGTCGCGGCCGCCATCGGCTGCCTGATCATGGGGCTTTACGCCAACTATCCCATCGCACTGGCGCCGGGCATGGGGCTCAATGCCTTTTTCGCCTTCGTCGTTGTAAAGTCCATGGGTGTCAGCTGGCAGATCGCCCTCGCCGCTGTGTTCTTCTCCGGCATCCTGTTCTTAATTCTCAGCATTCTGCCGGTGCGAGCATGGATAATTAATTCCATACCACGGTCCCAGAAGCTGGCGATCGCAGCAGGTATCGGACTGTTCCTCGGCTTTATCGGCCTCAAGAGCGCAGGCATCGTTGCCGCGCATCCCGCCACATTCGTCACCGTTGGGGCGCTCACGAGCTGGCCGGTCCTGCTCGCCGTGCTCGGATTCATTATTATGGTTGCGCTCGATTACCGGCGCATCCCGGGCGCGATCATCATCGGCATCCTGATTGTCGCGCTGGCCGGCGCCGCTCTTGGCATCTCCAAGGGACCCGGAACCCTCGTTTCCATGCCGCCCGATCCGACGCCGACGCTGTTGGCCCTCGATTTCTCGGGATTTTTCAAGCTCGCCGGCGCGACGATGCTGGTCCTTCTGTTCAGCTTCCTGCTGGTCGACATGTTCGACACGGCCGGAACGCTGATCGGGGTCGCGCACCAGGCGAAACTGCTCGACAATGACGGCAACCTGCCCCGTCTCGGTCCGGCCCTGATCGCGGACAGCGGCGCATCCGTCGCCGGCGCGCTTCTGGGTACATCGACGACAACCAGCTACATCGAAAGCGCCTCGGGCGTCCGAGCCGGCGGTAGAACGGGTCTGACGGCCGTAACCGTAGCCGTTCTGTTTCTGCTGGCCCTGTTCTTCGCCCCGCTGGCGACTTCCATCCCGGCATTCGCCACGGCACCGGCGATCGTATTTGTCGCCTGCATGATGGCGCGTGGACTTGCGGAGATTGACTGGGACGATGTCACCGAGTTCGTTCCCGCAGTCGTCACAGCGCTCGGCATGCCGCTGACCTTTTCCATCGCAACAGGGATCGGGCTTGGCTTCATCAGCTATGTCGGCATCAAGCTTTTCTGCGGCCGGCTGGGCGATATTGGCCCCGCGATGTGGCTGGTCGCCGGAACGTTCCTGGTCTACTTCATCGTGGTCTGAGGGGCCGCCATCCAGAGCGGTTCCAGCGCCGCGATCTTTGCGTAAACCGGGCAGGATTCCCGATGCGCGCCGGGCAGATACCCGGTGCTCATCAGGAATTCGCCGGTGATCTCGCCCCCCGTGAACAGGAAGGTCTTCTTGAACAGCTTCACCCACTCCTCTTTCGACAGCGGGTGATGCGCATCAAGCCAGTTTGCAAAGGAACCGTGGCTTTCCTTTAGCTCGCAGATTCGTTTCGCGTTTTCGATGGCAGCATTGACCTTCAACCGGTTTCGAATGATGCCGGCATCGCCGAGCAGGCGTTTCCGTTCCTTTTCCCCAAAGCTGGCGACGGTTTCAGGGTGGAAACCTTCGAAAGCGGAGCGAAAATTTTCCCGTTTCTTCAGGATCGTCAGCCAGGAAAGGCCTGCCTGGTTGATTTCCAGGACAAGTCTTTCGAACAGGACCGCGTCGTCCCGGACCGGAAACCCGTATTCCAGATCATGGTAGGGACCGTGAAATTCATGTCCCGGCGCCGCATCGCAATATCCCGACATTCCTCTCAGCCCCCACGAAAGGTGATGATGTCAGACACGATGATCCAGTAGATGCCCGCCCACAACAGCGCGGCAATGCCCGTCGCCGCGAGAGCCTTTAACCCGATCCGGGGTCGCGCTGGCGCGCCGGGATCGTTCCCGTCTCCCGGGTCGACGCCGGATTCCCGAGCGGAACGAACGCCCAGCGGCAGCATCATGAAGAACACCAGCCACCAGACGATGATGTAAACGACGATGCCGGAGAACCAGTTCATAGCGCCTAAACCCGGACGATATGAACCTGAACCTGCGGCCTGCGCCCCGTCGCCTCGTTCATCGTCCGCCGCAACGCCCGGCGCGCGGCCTCTTCGACCGCCTCGTCGTCCTTGCGCGCTCGGGGCGACAGGGAAAGGACCGCCTCCTCCATCTCGTCGATGGCGCGATCGAACGCCTCGACGTCGGCATCGTCCTCATCGAACACACCGGGCGCCGAAAGCTGCGGCTCGTCGATCAGTTGCCCCTTGCCGTTGAAGACCAGCGTCGCGACAGCCACACCGCTGAACCCGATGCGTTTACGGGCCCGAAGCACTGCCCCGAAAGAAGGCACCAGACGCTTTCCGTCCACGGCAAGACGGCCGGCGGGCACGAAATCCACAACCTCCGCCGGTCCGGGCGCAAGCCGAAGCATTTCTCCGTTCTCCGCCATCGCGGTTGCAGGCACCCCGTTGCTTTCCGCAAACCGCCTGTGTTCCAGCAGGTGCCGCGACTCGCCATGGATCGGCACCAGCAAGGGCGGCTTTACCCAGCTGTAGAGCGTGGCAAGCTCGTCCCGTGCCGGGTGGCCGGAAACATGCACATGTTCCTCGCGCTCGGTGATAATTTTGACGCCGAGCCGCGCGAGCGCGTTCTGGACCCGTCCGATGGCGCGCTCGTTTCCGGGTATCTCCTTCGACGAGAAGATAACCGTGTCTCCGTCCTGCAGGGAAATATCCCGGTGATCGTCCATCGCGATCCGCGCCAGCGCCGCACGATCTTCTCCCTGGCTACCGGTCGCGAGGATCAGAACATTTTCGCGGGAGAGATAGCCGACATCCCTGGGATCGACGAATTCCGGACAATCGCGCAAATAGCCGCATTCCCGCGCAATATCCGCAATCCGCAGCAGGGACCTCCCGACGAGGCATACGCTGCGGTCCGTTGCGACACCAGCCATGACGGCGCTTTCAAGCCGGGCGACGTTGGAGGCGAACATCGTGATCACCACCCGACCCGTCTGGGCGGCAACGACATCGGCGAGGGAGTCCCGTACCGGCCCTTCCGAGCCTGTGGTTCCGTGCACGAAAACATTAGTGGAATCGCACATCATCGCCAGTACGCCCTTTTCGCCCACGGAGCGGAGAGCGTCCTCGTCGGTCCGCGGGCCAATCAGCGGATCGGGGTCCAGCTTCCAGTCGGTGGCATGCAGCACGCGGCCCGCGGGCGTTTCGATTACAAGGGCTTGTGTTTCCGGAATCGAATGCGACAGCTGAATGAAATCGACAGAAAACGGGTCGAGCGAAAATCCCCCACCGGGCGGAACCTCGGTTACCGGTGTCTGACGGTCGAGCCCGGCTTCAGCCAGTTTCCGGCGCAGCAGCCCGCAGGCGAACGGTGTCGCATAGACGGGACATTGCAGGCGATTCCACAAATAGCCGACAGCGCCAAGATGATCTTCATGGGCATGAGTCAGAACAAGGCCGACCAGATCTTCCCTGCGTTCCTCAATAAACCGGATATCGGGCACGAATACATCGATCGAGGGCGTACGGTCGTCCGCGAACGCGACGCCGCAATCGACCATCAGCCATTTCCCGCCATATCCGTAGAGAGACAGGTTCATCCCGATTTCGCCTGCACCGCCGAGCGGCAGCCAGACCAGTTCGCCAGGGGCGCTGGGCATCGTTATTCTTCTTTCCGGTTCAATGCGTAGATTTCCGCAAGCCCGCGAAGCGTCAGCTCGGGATCGAGATGTTCGATGATATCGGTCGCCTCAGAAAACAGCGGAGCCAGGCCGCCGGTCGCGACGACTTTCATGTCGGTTCCGAACTCGGCGCGGATGCGGTTAACCAGCCCTTCGATCAGACCGACATAGCCCCAGTACACACCGGACATCATCGCCGGCACCGTACGTTTGCCGATGACCGCCTCGGGGCGCTGCACTGCGATCCGCGGCAGTTTGGCCGCCGCCATATGCAGCGCATCGAGCGAAAGGTTGATTCCGGGCGCGATCACACCGCCGTAATAGTTGCCGTCCGCATCGACGACATCGAAGGTCGTCGCGGTACCGAAATCGATCACGATCAGCGGCCCGCCAAACCGGCGATGGGCTGACGCCGCATTGACCAGTCTGTCCGCGCCCACCTCAGTCGGCTCAGAAAGGAGAACATCGACCCCGAGATCGATCCCGGCATCGCCGACAATCATCGGCTCCGCTTCGAAATACTTCCGGCAAAGCTCTTTCAGACTGAAAAGGGTTTCTGGAACCACCGTTGCGATGATGGCATCGGTAATATCGTCGGGCTCCAGCCCTTTCAGTTTCATCAGCTGGCTGAGCCACACGCCATATTCGTCCGCCGTCCGTTTGGCATCGCTCGACGAGCGCCATTCTGCCTTCGGCGTCATCCCGTCATAGACGGCGAAGACGATATTGGTATTGCCGGAATCGATGGCGATCAGCATGCGTCGGCGGCCTCATCGAAAAATACCGCCCCCGCGGAGATTACGAGGTCGGTCCTGTCCGGTCTTTGCAGCACCAATGCCCCATCGGCGTCAATACCGGTGAAAACGCCATCCAGCTCCGAGCCGTCCGCCAGTCTGGCGCGTATCGGTTTTCCGATCCCGAACGCCAGATCGAGCCAAGCAGAGCGCACCGGTTCGAAGCCGTGTGTCGTCCATGCTTCGAACAGGCCGGCGAATTCCCGGCAAACGGATGAAACCAGCTCATCCCGCCCGACCGAAATCCCGGCCTCCGACAGAGATATTGCGGAGATACCGGGGGCGAACGGAGCTGCGAAGAGGTTTATCCCGATTCCTATCGCGTAATGCCGCGCCCGCGCGCCTTCCTCAATCAGGATTCCGCCCAGCTTCCGGTTGCGAAAAATGAGGTCATTTGGCCATTTCAGCCGTATCTCATCGGCCCGGCAGGCACGGGCCGAAGCAATGCCGGCCAGATAGGCAAGCTGCCCGGGCGACGCATTCCTGCCCGGCGACACATTCCTGGGAGATTCCGCCACGATTGTCATAAACAGGTTGCCGTCGAGCGACTGCCAGTCAGCGCCGCGGCGTCCCCGACCGCGCTCCTGCCGGTCGGCGACAATAACGCAGCCGTGTCGCTCTCCTTCCGCGACACGCCTTAGCGCTTCGTCATTTGTGCTGTCGACTGAATCGAGCCGGACAAGCCGCCATCCGGCGGGCAGCGACAGAAAACCGGTCATTTGAAGATCGCTCAGCCGCCCATCAATGTCTGGGCCGCCGCGCTTGCGCTGTCGACGATCAGGCCAGGCTGCAGGAAGAACAGCAGCACGAAAACGGTGGACACGAACAGGACCGTTCGAAGCTCACCCGGCATATTGCCGTCGAGGGCATCGATCGGATCATCGAAATACATGATCTTGACGATGCGCAGATAGTAGAAAGCGCCGACAACGCTGGTCAGGACACCGATCACGGCGAGCGTTACCAGTCCGGCATCGATCGCGGCAATAAAGATGTAGAACTTGCCGAGGAAACCGGCCAGCGGTGGGATGCCCGCCATCGAGAACATCATTACGGCCAGCGCGAGCGCCATCATGGGCCGCGTTCGTGCGAGGCCCGCGAGATCCTCAATACCTTCAACCGCCCGTCCGGTCCGCCGCATGGCCAGAATACAGCAGAACGTACCGACATTCATGGCGAGATAGATCGCCATGTAAACCAGAATACCGGTGACCCCCGCTTCGCTCCCCGCAGCGAGACCGATCAGCGCATAACCAATATGGCCGATGGAGCTGTAGGCCATCAGCCGCTTGATATTGGTCTGCGAAATCGCCGCCAGAGCGCCGAGCGCCATCGATCCGACAGAAATGAGGATAATGACCTGTTGCCAGTCGCCGATCATCACGCCGAATGGTCCAACCAGGACGCGAATGAACAGGGCGATCGCGGCAACCTTGGGCGCTACGGCGAAGAAAGCGGTCACGGGCGTGGGCGCCCCCTGATAAACGTCCGGAGTCCACATATGGAAGGGAACCGCCGAGACCTTGAAGGCAAGACCCGAAATAATGAAAACCAGCCCGACGACGAGTCCGACCCCAAGCCCCTCACCGCCCAGTCCACGGAACAGCGTTACTAGCCCATCGAACGAGGTGGTTCCGGCAAACCCATAGACCAGCGATGCGCCGTAAAGCAGCATTCCGGAAGACAACGCGCCAAGGACGAAATACTTCAGCCCTGCCTCGGATGAACGCCTTGAATCCCGGCGGAACGACGCGACGACATAGAGCGACAGGCTCTGCAGTTCGAGCCCGACATAGAGGGAGATGAGATCGTTTGCCGACACCATCATCAGCATGCCCAGCGTCGCAAACACAATCAGAACCGGAAACTCGAAGCGGTCGATACCCGCCTGCTCGTTGAACCGCATCGACATGACGATAGCGAGCGCAGAGCCTATCAGGACCAGCCATTTCATGTAGTGCGCGAAATCGTCGACGACGAACTGTCCGCCGAAGGTCGTCGTCCTGCCATCGACGACAGACGACAGGATTGCTCCGCAAACCAACAGCGCAATCACCGACAGCCACGAAACCATCCGCGCCGATTTCGGGCCTGAAAACACACCCAGCATCAGGAGCGCCATCGAGGCGACTGCAAGGAAAATCTCGGGCGCGGCGGGCATCAGCGGCGGCATCGTGCGTCTCCTCCCCTACTGAGCTGCCGTAGCGGCGGACTTGATCGCCGACAGGGCAGCCCGATGCTGATCCACCAGATTGGCGACAGAAGCATCCATGATGTCAAGGAACGTTGTCGGGTATACGCCCATCCAGATCGTCAGGATGATCAATGGCAGGAAAACGGCAATCTCGCGCGGGCTCATGTCGAGGATCGATTTCAGGTCGTCCTTCGTGAGCTTTCCGAAAATGACCCGTCGATAAAGCCACAGCATGTAGGCCGCGCCCAGAATAACACCCGTCGCCGCCAGCGCCGCGACCCATGTACTGGCCTGGAATGCGCCGACCAGAATCAGGAACTCGCCCACAAACCCGCTGGTTCCCGGCAAGCCAACGCTCGCCAGCATGAAGACCATGAACACCAGGGCGTAGACCGGCATGCGTTCGACCAGACCGCCATAGCGCGCGATTTCACGCGAGTGAATCCGGTCATAGACCACGCCGACGCACAGGAACAGAGCGCCCGACACAATCCCGTGGCTCAGCATCTGAAACAGCGCGCCCTCGACGCCCTGATGGTTGACCGTGAAAATCCCGATGGTGACGAAGCCCATATGGGCGACCGACGAATAAGCGATCAGCTTCTTCATATCGACCTGGGCGAGCGCAACCAGCGAGGTGTAGATCACCGCGATAATCGACAGCGTGAAAATCATCGGCGTGAAGAAATCCGTAGCGATCGGCAGCAACGGCACGGAGAACCGCAGGAACCCGTATGCCCCCATCTTCAGCAGGACGCCGGCCAGGATAACGGAGCCTGCCGTCGGGGCTTCGACATGCGCATCCGGCAGCCAGGTGTGAACCGGCCACATCGGCACCTTGACGGCGAAGCTCGCGAAGAACGCCAGGAACAGCCAGTACTGGGTTACCTCCGGCAACGCATGTTTCATGAGCGCGGGAATATCAGTCGACCCGGCCGACAGGTAGAGCGCGATGATCGCCAGCAGCATCAGAACGGAGCCGGCAAGCGTGTAGAGGAAGAACTTGAAGGCGGCATAGACACGCCGTTCGCCGCCCCACACGCCGATGATCAGGAACATCGGGATCAGCACGCCCTCGAAGAAGATGTAGAACAGCACAAAATCGAGCGCGCAGAACATGCCGACCATCAGCGTCTCGAGGACGAGGAAGGCGACCATGTATTCCTTGACGCGCGTTCGGATCGACTCCCAGCTCGCCAGCACGCAGATCGGCGTCAGAAGCGTCGACAGCAGAACGAACAGCACCGAAATACCGTCCACCCCCATATGGTAGGTGATGCCGAGGTTCTCAATCCACGGCGCCTTTTCGACGAACTGAAAGCCCGCTGTCCTAGTATCGAACTCGACCCAGAGATAGAGAGAAAGAAAAAACGTGATCAGCGATGTCCAGAGCGCGGTCGCCCGCGCATTGCGCATCACCACTTCCTGATCGTCGCTCCGAATGATCAGGATCGCAAGCGCACCGACAAGAGGCAGGAAGGTAACCAGAGAAAGGATAGGAAAACTGCTCATCGGCCCGTCACCCGCCCCTGACGAACAGATAGAATGTTACAAGCCCGGCAACACCGATCAGCATGGCGAAGGCATAGTGATACACATAGCCCGACTGAAGCCGGCTTGAACGCTGCGCCAGATTGCGCGCCACCGAGGCGACCCCGTCGGGTCCAAGCCCGTCGATAAGGCTGCCGTCCCCATCCTTCCAGAGCGCATGCCCGAGATATTTTGCAGGGCGAACGAAAATGGCGTCGTACAACTCGTCGAAATACCATTTGTTGGACACGAACCGGTATAGCCATCCCGCACGCGCGACGATGAGGCCCGGTATATCCGTCCGGCGGAGATAGAAATACGCCGCCAGCCCGATTCCGATCAGCCCCACGACCACCGGCAGGTGAACGACCCAGGCCGGAACGTGATGCGCATCCGCCAGCGCCTTATGGGCCGGAGCGACAAAGAGCGCTCTTCCCCAGAATTCCTTCATGCCTTCGCCGACAAAATAGTCGTACCCCCAGCAACCCGAGAACAAGGCGCCGATTGCCAGAACCAGAAGAGGGATCGTCATGCTCTTGGGTGATTCATGGACATGCGCCATGGTCTTTTCATCCGCTCGCGGATAGCCGTGGAAAGTCATGAAGATCAGACGGCCGGAATAGAACGCCGTCATCACTGCAGCGGCAATGCCGAGCCAGAAGGCATAGAAACCCACACCGGTCTGCGCCGCGAAGGCGGCTTCGAGCACGATGTCTTTCGAGTAGTAGCCTGCAAAGAACGGAACCCCCATCAAGGCAAGGCTTCCGATCCACATCATCGCATAGGTAAATTTGATGTGGGGCCAGATGCCGCCCATCTTGCGCATGTCCTGCTCGGCGGACATGGCATGGATCACCGACCCTGCGCCGAGGAACAGAAGCGCCTTGAAAAAGGCATGGGTGAAAAGGTGGAAGATGCCCGCCGCGTAAGCCGAAACGCCGCAGGCGAAGAACATGTAGCCGAGCTGGCTGCAGGTCGAATAGGCGATAACCCGCTTGATATCGTTCTGACAGAGGCCAACCGTCGCTGCGAAAAAGGCCGTTGTCGCGCCGACGACGCAGACAACGTCGAGCGCAATCGGAGAATATTCGAACATCGGCGAAAGGCGCGCCACCATGAAGACCCCGGCGGTCACCATCGTCGCGGCGTGAATCAGCGCGGATACAGGCGTGGGCCCTTCCATCGCGTCCGGCAGCCAGGTGTGGAGGCCGAGCTGCGCCGATTTGCCCATAGCGCCGATAAACAGCAGCAGGCAGAGGACCGTCATCGCGTGGAACTGTCCGCCGAGGAATTCCATCTGCGCGCTGGCCTTGCCGGCAACGGCTCCAAACACCGTATCGAACTCGATCGAACCAAACAGCAGAAATGTCCCGAGGATGCCGAGCGCAAAACCGAAATCGCCGACCCGGTTCACCAGAAACGCCTTGATAGCAGCGGCGTTGGCGCTGGGCTTCTCGTACCAGAAGCCGATCAGCAGATAGGACGCCAGACCGACTCCTTCCCAACCGAAGAAAAGCTGGAGGAAATTGTCCGAGGTCACCAGCATCAGCATGAAGAAGGTGAACAGGCTCAGATACGAAAAGAAGCGCGGCACCGACGGATCGTGGTGCATGTAACCGATCGAATAGAAATGAACCGCACAGGAAACGACAGTGACGACGACTATCATCACTGCGGTCAAGGTATCGAAACGAAGCGCCCAGTCGACTTCGAACGCGCCCGACACGATCCATGTAAAGATCGGCACGGTAACCGGCTGGGCGCTGAGAGCGACATCGTTGAAAATAACCAGCCCGGCTCCCGCCGAAACCAGCATACCGCCGCAGGTCACGAACTGCGCGCCCCGCTCCTTCAGCCAGGGACCGAACAGCCCCGCCAGCGCGGCGCCGATGAGCGGCATGAATATGCAGAGAAGATAGGTCACGCCGTCAGCCCTTCATCAGATTGATGTCTTCGACCGCGATCGTGCCGCGGTTCCGGAAATAGACGACGATAATGGCGAGACCGATTGCTGCCTCTGCCGCAGCGACCGTCAGGACCAGCATGGCGAATACCTGCCCCGTCAGGTCCTGCAGGAAGACCGAGAAGGCCACCAGATTGATATTGACCGCCAGCAGGATCAGCTCGACTGACATCAGGATGATGATGACGTTCTTCCGGTTCAGGAAGATGCCGAAGATCCCCAGCGTAAACAGGACCGCTGCGACTGACAGGTAATGGGAAAGCCCGATTTCGAACATGATCAGATTCCGTTCCCCGATTTGACCTTGCGGATTTCGATGGATTGTCTCCGCGTTCGGGCAAGCTGTTCGGATATCTTCTGCCGGCGTACGCCTTCGCGCGCCCGGAGCGTCAGCACGATCGCGCCGACCATGGCGACCAGCAGGACCATCCCCGCTCCGAGGAACAGATAGACGAAATCCGTATACAGAATCTGGCCCAGCGCCTGCGTATTGCTCATCTGATCCAGCGGCGGAGTCGGATGCATCCGGGCATCGCCGACCTGAGGCGCGAACAGCCAGCTGCCCAGGATCATCAGAAGCTCGACCAGAAGGACCAGCCCGATCAGCGCGCCCATCGGCAGATACTGCAAAAACCCTTCGCGCATTTCGGAGAAGGAAATATCAAGCATCATGACAACGAACAGGAACAGGACCGCCACGGCGCCGACATAGACGACCACGAGAATCATGGCGATGAATTCGGCCCCCATCAGAACGAATAGGCCGGCCGCGTTGAAGAAGGCAAGGATCAGGAACAGAACCGAATGCACCGGGTTCCGCGCTGAAATGACCATCACGGCCGAGGCCACGGCGACGATGGCGAACAGGTAAAACGCGAGTCCCTGGACGATCATGCTGCCGTCCCCTTATCCAGTTTGCGAGCCATCATGCGCATTTTTCACCGATAGGGCGCGTCGGCGGTAAGGCGTCCGGCAATTTCGGACTCCCATCTGTCGCCGTTCGCCAACAGTTTTGCCTTGTTGTACATGAGCTCTTCGCGCGTCTCGGTCGCGAACTCGAAATTCGGTCCTTCGACGATGGCATCGACGGGACAGGCTTCCTCGCAGAACCCGCAATAAATGCACTTGGTCATGTCGATATCGTAACGGGTCGTTCGCCGACTGCCGTCCTCACGAGGTTCCGCCTCGATGGTGATCGCCTGCGCCGGGCATACCGCCTCGCACAGCTTGCAGGCGATGCAGCGCTCCTCGCCGTTGGGATAGCGCCGGAGCGCATGTTCGCCCCGAAAACGAGGGCTCAGCGGGCCTTTCTCAAACGGGTAATTCAGCGTGACCTTGGGCTTGAAGAAATATTTCAGCGTCAGCGCCATGCCCGAAACCAGCTCGGTCAGCAGCAGGGCCTTCGTGGATTTTTCGATAAAGCTCATGACCGTAACCCGTTCACTTCGGCAGCAGATCGAAGAACACTAGGACACCCGCCGTCAGGACGACCCAGAGCAGCGAAAACGGTAGGAAGACTTTCCAGCCCAGCCGCATCAGCTGGTCGTAGCGATAGCGCGGAAAGGTTGCCCTGACCCAGAGGAAGCAGAACAGCACCAGCGCAATCTTGAGCGCGAACCAGATCGGACCCGGGATCCAGTTGAACGGCGCGATATCGACCGGCGGCAGCCAGCCGCCGAGAAACAGCACCGCGGTCATGCCGCTCATCAGGATCATGTTGGCGTATTCGCCGAGGAAGAACAGCGCGAA
>JAYOLL010000009.1:0-93755 GCA_038120295.1 Rhodospirillales bacterium
ATCATGGTATAAACACGCCAGACACTAACCCTTAGATACTTCAGCCCCAAAATTTAAAGCAGTCAGATTCTACAGGAGGTATGACGAAGATGAACCTGATGTCTCCGGACCAGTGCCGCGGGGCGCGCGGGTTGCTTAAATGGACCCAGCCCAGACTCGCCAGAAAGGCTGGTGTCGGCCTTTCAACGCTGAACCGTTACGAGATGGAGACCCGTCCCCCGAAGGAGGATGTCATCCGAAAACTCCAGGCCACGCTCGAAGCCGCCGGAATCGAGTTTCTGTTTCCCAACGCGCGCGGCGGCATCGGCGTACGACTGCGCAAGGATGCAGCCTGATAACTCCCTCTAATCTTCGCTCGCTTCGTAGCGTTGCTCAAAGCTGGCGATTTTGTCTTCGAAGGTCAGCGTATAGCCGACCGCGTCGAGCCCGTTCAGCAGCCTGTGCCGCCGGTGCGGGTCGATCTCGAAGGAAAAGTTCAGGTTCCCCGGCCCCGTTACAGTCTGAGACTCCAGATCGACCGTGATTTCGGCACCCGGGTTTTCATGCAGCGCGGCGCGCAGCGCATTTACCGCGTCTTCCGGCAGGACGACTGGCAGCAGACCGTTATTAAACGAGTTGTTGTAGAAAATATCGCCAAAGCTGGACGCGATCACCGTACGGAAACCGGCATCCACCAGGGTAAATACAGCCCCCTCGCGCGAGGACCCGCAACCGAAATTATGGCCGGCGACGATGATGCTGGCAGACCTGAACGCGTCCCGGTTCAGGACATATCCGTCGACCTCGTCGCCGTCATCATCCAGCCTCAGATCGTGGAAACAGTATGTCCTGTAATGCTCGTCGCGCGGCATCATCAGGTAACGCCCCGGGATGATCTGGTCGGTATCGATATTGTCGTTGTCCATCGGCGCCGCGACGGCGGTGTGGCGGATAAAGGGTTCCATATCAGGCCTATCCCAGCTCACGGACATCGGTCAGCCTGCCAGTCACTGCCGCAGCCATTGCCATCGCCGGCCCGACAAGATGGGTACGCGCACCGCGCCCCTGTCTTCCCTCGAAATTGCGATTGGAGGTCGAGGCGCATCGCTGTTGCGGCGAGACCGTGTCGCCGTTGACGCCGAGACACATGGAGCAGCCTGCTTCCGGCCGCCAGTCCATGCCGGCCTCGATAAACACCCTGTCGAGCCCTTCGCGTTCCGCCTGCGCATGCACGAGACCGGAGCCAGCCACGATGATCGTTTCGATTTTCGCCTTCCGGCCTTTCGCGATGGCGGCGGCAGCGCGCAGATCCTCGATTCGGGAATTTGTGCAGGAGCCGACGAACACCTTGTCGACGGCGATGTCGGTCAGCTTCGTACCGGGCGAAAGCCCCATATAGGCGAGCTTCTTTTCCATCGCCGCACGGCGCTCTTCATCTGCTACGTCTGCCGGGTCGGGCACCGAGCCTGTGATCGGCAGCGCATCCTCGGGGCTGGTGCCCCAGGTCACCATCGGCGCGATGTCGGCGCCATCCAGCGTCACTTCCTTATCAAATTTCGCGCCCGGGTCGCTCGGGAGCGTTTTCCAGGAGGCGAGCGATTTGTCCCAATCCGCGCCCTTCGGCGCGTAGGGACGCCCCTCGATATAGGCGTAGGTTGTTTCGTCCGGGGCGATCATGCCGGTTCGCGCGCCAGCCTCGATCGACATGTTGCAGACCGTCAGCCGTTCCTCGATCGATAGCGCCTCGATCACCGGCCCGGCATATTCGATGGCGTGCCCCGTGCCGCCTGCAGCGCCGATATGGCCGATGATAGCGAGGATCACGTCCTTGGCGGAGACACCGATCGGCCGTTCGCCGGTCACCGTTATCCGCATGGTCTTTGGGCGCGGCTGCCAAAGCGTCTGGGTCGCCAGCACGTGGCTGACATCGCTGGCGCCGATGCCGAACGCGAAAGCGCCCATCGCGCCGTGGGTCGAGGTGTGGGAATCGCCGCACACGACCGTCATACCGGGAAGCGTGATGCCCTGTTCCGGCCCGACCACATGGATGATGCCGCGGCGTTCGTCATCCAGCCCGAACAGCGTCACATCGTTGCGGTCTGCGTTGTTGCAGAGATTGGCGACCAGCGCATCATGCGCCTCGCTCGCGTAATCGTCCTTACCCAGCCCGGTGGTTGGGGTGTAATGATCGGGCATGGCGAAGGTGCGGTCCGGGCGGCGCACCGACATGTCGCGCCCGTGCAGCATGTTGTAGGCGTGAAAGCTCAGCTCGTGACAGAAATGCCGGTCGATGAACAGAAGCGTCTGGCCGGCCTCGTTCACCGTGATCGCGTGCCGGTCCCAGATCTTGTCGAACATGGTGCGCGGGCCGGATGCCATGCGGTGTCTCCCTGTGGTTAGTCGAATGAGCCTAACCCAGGCGGCAGGTTTTAGGAATTGCTGGAAGGTCCCGGCGCCGCCCGGTCCTTCAGCGCCGCAAACACCGCCCGGTTGACCGGCGTCGTTACGCCGAGCGCTTCGCCGTGGCGCGCGACCGAGCCTGACAGCCAGGCGACCTCAAGGGGCTTGCCGTTTTCGAGGTCGTGATGCATTGAAGATGTCATGTCGAACGGCAGACCGTCGACGAATTCCATGCGCTCGTCGGCATAGTTCTCCGGCAGGGCGATGCCCCTGGCGCGGCCAACGGCGACCGCTTCGGCGATGATATCGTACAGCACGCGCCGCCGGTCCGGGTCTTCGCGGATCGGGCCGATGGTCGTGCGCATCAGGGTGGTTGTCGCGCTAAGCCCGACCAGAAACACGAACTTCTCCCACATCGTCCGGTCGATGTCGTCGCTGATCTCGGCGGTGATCCCGCCATCCAGCATGGCCCTGTGAAGCGCCTCGATGCGCGGGCTTGTCCCGCCGCCGTTCTCCCGGTGCTCTCCCATCACGACGCGCTGAAGCGTGCCGATATGGCCGATGACGCCGGGGCGTGCGATGGATGCCGCGATAAAGGCGACGCCGCCGATGACGCGCTCCGATCCGACGATTGCTGAAAGCACGTCGTCGCCTTCGAAGCCGTTCTGCAGCGAAAGGACCATCGTGTTTGGCCCCAGCATCGGCTGGATGGCGCGGGCGGCGTCTTCCGTATCGCCCAGCTTGACGCCGACGATGACGCAGTCGACCGGGCCGACCTCGGCAGGGTTGTCGGTTGCCTGTGCAGGCTTCACCAGCGCGTCATCGAGTTCCTGGCTGTCGATGGCGAGCCCGTTTGCTCGGATTGCGTTCAGATGTGCGCCGCGCGCGATAAAGGTAACGTCGTGGCCTGCTGCGGCCATGCGGCCGCCGAAATAGCCGCCGATGCCGCCCGATCCCATCATCGCGATTTTCATATCAGGCCTCTTCGGGCGGATCTTCGATGGCGTAGCGCTTCATCAGCGGCGCCTGGCAAACGGCGAAGGCCAGCGTAAGGATCATCAGCCCGAACACCTTGAACGATACCCAGAAATCGGTGCTCTGCGTACGCCAGACGATCTCGTTGAGAACCGCCATGGCGGCGAAGAACCAGGCGAACCGCCAGGTCAGCTTGCGCCAGCCTTCGTCCTCCATAGGCCAGGCGGCCGACATCAGCGGCTTGAGCAACGGCTTGCCGAACGCCAGCCCCCCCAGCAGGATGATGGAGAACAGCGCCTCGACGATGGTCGGCTTCATCTTGATGAAGGTCTCGTCCTGCAGCCACAGCGTCAGCCCACCGAAAACGCCGACGATGACGGCGGTGATCAGCGGCATCATCGGTACCCGACGCGCGATGGCGAGCGACAGGATCAGGGCGAGACCGGTCGCGACCATCAGCGCCGCCGTCGCGGGCATCAGCCCCCAGATGAGGTAAGCCGCAAAAAACGCGCCGAGCGGCACGTAATCCACGGTGGGCTTCAGCCAGCCCGGCTCTTTGTTTTCCTTTGCGGTGTCGGTCACGGAACTCCCCGGAATCTGCGCGAGAATCTGCGCGCGCGGAGTGTAGTAGCGGGTTCTCAATACATCAATTGTCATACTGATGCGCCACGTTGACGCTCCGGCTCCCAGCGTCTAGCGTTCGCGAATTCGCAACCGCGCCGGGAGGAGTTGGATCCGGCGCCTCGATTGGGGAGTTTCGAGAGAAATGGCTGATTTTGCTGAAGTTGAGGTGGGCGGATGCCCGATGCGTATCCTGCACACCACGCCTGCGGGCGCGGGACCGCATCCGGCGATGGTGATCATGTTCCACCGCGGCGGGTTCGATAAATTCACCGAAAAGGTCGCCGACGATCTGGCCGCCGCCGGATACGTTACCGCGGCGCCGGATGTCTATCACTACCCGCCGGTTCACGAAAAAGCCGAGGATAACGATTTCCCGAAAGATCCCGGCATAATCGCCGATATCGGTGCGACGCTGGACTATCTTGCGGCGCGGGGCGACGTCGATATGGACCGGCTCGGCATCATCGGTCACTGCATGGGCGGACGTATGGCGTTTCTCGGCGCCAGCACGGATTCCCGTTTCAAGGCCTGCGTGCCCTATTACAGCGGCAATATGTTCAAGCCGTGGAGCGACGACGGCCCGACCCCGTTCGAACTGCTTAAGGACATGAAGGCGGAGGTCGCTGGTTTCTTCGGCAACGACGACGGCAATCCGTCGCCTGACGACGTCAACAAGCTCGATGAAGAGCTGACGCGGCTGGGTATAGCGCATACGTTCCACCGTTATGACGGCGCGGGACATGCGTTCCAGAATTTCCTGGCGCCCGAACGTCACCGGCCCGATCAGACGGCGGACAGCTGGTCCAAGACGGTTCCGTTCCTCGATGGAATCCTGAAAGGCTGACCATGTGGCTCAAAAAGGTGGCCGCGCTTCTCGCAGGCGCGGCCGTTTTTTCGCCTGCGGTCTGCGGAGCGGCGACGCTGATCATGCAGATCGAGGGGATTCGCTCGCCGCAGGGAAGGCTGCATTACGCGGTCTATGACAGGGTGGAGAATTTTCCTACCCGTAAGGGCAGGGTCGCAACGGGCGAACCCGACGTCACGGGTTCCAGACTGACAATTCGTGTGCCCGGCCTCAAACCCGGGCGTTACGCTGTCGCCGTTTTTCACGACGAAAACGGCAATGACGAGTTCGATCAGGGATTTCTGGGAATACCGCTGGAGGATTACGCCTTCAGCAACAATGCGACCGGCTTTCTGTCGGCACCGTCATTCGAGGATGCGGCGTTTTCCGTAAACGAACCCGAAACCGGTATCGTTATCCGGATGACTGACTGAAAATGCGTTGTTCAGTTCTGGACAATGATTCGGCTGGAAATCAGAATGTCGGTGGGAGTCTCTATTTACAGAGGAAGAAATGAAACCAACCACGACACATACGGTTCCGTCGCTGGCGCGCGTCGCGCTGACGACAGTTGTCACTATCATGTTCCTGACCTTTGTTTCGGTTGCGGATGTTGCCGCGCAGGGGCGTTCCAACAAGGGTGGAGAAGTGCGTGGCAAGGATCGCGCAACCCAGGTTCAGGAGATGAATTCGTCGGCCAGGGAAGAGGGCGACAAGAAGGAAAAAAAGCAAATAAGGACATGAAGGACAAGAAAGAGAAAAAGGCCAAGAAGCCGAAAAAGGAAAAACGCGGGAAGAAGAAATAGGCCGACGAGTCGTTGTTGCGCTGGCGTAAACCAAACGGCCCGCCGAACAGGCGGGCCGTTTTCGTTTGGCTAGTATCACCTCGTTAACGCCGGTTACGGTTCACATGCCTGTCGATCATGTCGAGAGCAGTGGTCGCGTCGATCCCGGCCGATGCGGAATTGCGCATCGCTTCGTTAGCGCGTTCGGCCAGCTTTTCTTCCTCCAGCCTGACGGCCAGACCGAGCGCGGTCATTGCGTCGATCCTGGCGGTAGCGACATTCCGCAGGGCCTCGTTCACTTCTTCTTCCAAGGAGGAAATGCGCGCTTCGAGTTCTTCCGAGGTGAGCAGGCACCCAGCAACAGGCACGCGGCGATCGCCGCTACGCCACGGGTGTATCCGAAGCCGAATTTGGTCGAAATGGTGGTTGTAATATTCTCGATTACCTTCCTGATCGGTTTAAGCACGCCCTGATCCAGCGGATACAGAGACGGGGCCGGTCTGGAGGGGGGGCTTGCGAGTCCGGCTCTTGGGGCCGGTCAGGTAGCGGACGCGACCGGCGTGGCTGCCGCCTGTGCCTTCCGCAGCGCGTGTCGGCGCATCAGGGCGATGAGGGCGACTGCAAGCAGGAAAATCGGCGTAGAGGCAGGCGCCGGGACCGGATCCTCGCCGCAATCGGTGCAGGTCAGGCCGGGGATATACTCGGCATCGTGCGAGAACGGTGCGAACGAGTCGATCGAGTTCGTACCGTTATTCTTGAGTGCGGTGTCGTACAGATCGAAATGGAGGGTCTTGCCGACCAGGCCACCGACATTCATTTCCAGCTTGTAGAAAAACGTCCCGTAGCCGTTTTCGTCGAAAGCAACGCCACCGGTGTCATTTTCCGAATTATAGGTCGTCGTCGTGTCGTTGGCGTCGAATTGAAAAGCCACCTCGTGGAAATAAGTCGGATAATGCCCGTGGCTGCCCAGGTCCGGGTTAGCGTCCTCCGTCGGCGGGGTTCCGTATACCAGACCGGTATCGGTCGCCTGGACCGTGTTGCCATTGACGGAAAAGGTGCCTGCGTTAAAGGGGCCCTCGTCCATCGCCGGCGCAAGCGCCATCGAAACGAAAAACGTGTCGGCGAGAATGTCTGCTTCTGATCTGCTGCCCGCAGTCGCCAGCGCCAGCAGCGTAAAAGTAGAGCTGTTCGTGACGATCATCTGCGTAGCGGCATCGTATGTGCCGCCGATGATATCCAGCTGCAGGGTCGGGACGGCCTTCGCCGGCTGCGCAACCAAAAGCGCAAGGCCGAAAGCCATTCCATACAGAAATCTGGTAACACCCTGCAACATTATGTGTATTTAATCCTAAATTCGCGTATCAAAGGATTGATACATGGGAAATAAAGCAATTTCCATGCCAAGTTTCAGGAGCAGCGGATTTAATACTTTTCTGGGAGATTGATCTAGCCTGCCCGACGTGTCATCCGCTCAACTGTAAAAAATTCCGACAGTTTAGTGTTAATTCCCCTGCAGGCCGTTTCAAATTGTGACTCCCGGCGCGAAAACCGTTAATCGCGATGGCGACGGCTTGTCGGCCCGCTGTCCCTTCCATAGGATGCGGCGCGTTCAGGACAGGGAAGGCCTTTTAAATGACTTCGGTACACATGGTCGGCAGCGTGCCGCTCGACGATGCAGAAAGCGTATTCCGCACGCTTTCCGGGCAGCTCGGTCCGCATCTGAAGCGCATTCCGGACGGCGAAACGGGCCGCCGGCGGCGCTGGATCAGCTTCGTCAACGACCAGCTTCAGGAACACCCTGACCTCGAAATTGATCCCGACGTACCGGTGTTCGAGTTCCGCCAGTCGGACGGCACCCTGGTCTATCCGGTCAACCGATTGCGCTTCAGGGAAGGCGTCGATCCGACGACCGTGTCCTTCAATACTGGCTACGCGGACGATGCGATCCGCAATCATCCGACTTTCGTAAGGCTGCGCGACGAAGGCGTGATCCCGGCCGGGGTCAAGTACCAGATCTGCATGGCGACGCCGATCGCCATCGCCTACAACTTCATCACGCCGCGCTGCTGGGACGATTTCATAGAGGTCTATTTCCGTCACCTGGCGGAAGAATTCGCGAAAATTTCCGCTGCGCTGCCGCATGCCGACATTTCCTACCAGTGGGATTGCTGTCAGGAAGTGCTGGCGTGGGAGGGCTATTACGAGCAGGTGCCGGACTATAAGAACGCCATCTGGGGCGTAATGGCGCGTCTCGGCGATATGGTCCCCGGCGACATCGATCTTGGCTATCACCTGTGCTACGGCAGCCCGGCGGATGCGCATATGGTCGAGCCAAAGGACATGGCGGTGCTGGTCGAAATCGCCAACGGGCTGGTCGACAGGGTCAGGCGGCCGATCCAGTACATCCACATGCCGGTGCCGCGCGAACGCAACGACGAGGGTTATTTCGCGCCGCTGGCGGAGCTGTCGCTACCTGTCGAAACCGAACTTTTCCTTGGCTGCGTCCATGGCGCGGATCCGGATGGAAACGCGACAAAGCTGGACATGGCGAAAAAGTTCGCCACGATCGCCGGCATCGGCGCGGAATGCGGCGTTGGTCGGATTCAGGATCATTCGCGGCTGGGCGATATTCTCGACCAGCACCGGTCACTTGCAGACCGCAGCTGAGTTTCGAAAGCATTGAAATCATTATGACCAGACCCTGTCCCGGCCCCGATTACGGCTATCGGCCGCCCAAGGTCGCGCCGCCGCCCGGCGCCTGCTGCACGCAGGCGCATGTGTTCGGCCCGTCCGACCGGTTTCCCTATGCGCCGGAGCGGGGCTATACGCCGCCCGATTGCCCGGTCGAGGAATATCTCAAGCTGCTCGATACGCTCGGGCTCGACCGCGGCGTGATCGTCCATGGCAGCGCACACGGTTCGGACAATTCGGTGTCGGTCGCCGGGATTGCGACCGCGCCCGACCGGCTGCGCGGCGTCGCCGTCATCCGTCCCGATATGTCGGATAAGGAGCTTGAAGATCTGAACGCAGGCGGCATGCGCGGGTTTCGCCTGTCGACAATGCTGGCGGGCGCGACGTCGATCGATCATCTGGAATCTCTGGCCGACCGGACCGCGCAGTACGGGTGGCATGTCGTGCTCCATCTCGACGACGTGGCGGAACTGATTGAGCTCAGCCCCCGTCTTAAAGCGTTAAGTATTCCCTTCATGATCGACCATCTGGGCCGCGTCCGTGGCGGGCAGGGCGTCGATTATTCCGGATTCCAGGCCCTGATCGCGCTGCTGCACGAAACCGATCACGGCTGGGCCAAGCTTGCGAGCTGGTACCGTCTGTCGGATCAGGGTGCGCCGTTCGACGACATTACGCCGCTGGCGCGCGCGCTGCTCGAAACAAGACCGGACCGGGTCGTCTGGGGCACCAACTGGCCGCATCCGATCCTGTGGGACTATCCGATGCCTAACGACACAGACCTGCTGGAACAGGCGATGGGCTGGTGCGGCGACGATTCGACGCTGCGGCAGGTCTTCGTCGACAATCCGGCGCAACTTTACGGGTTCGAATAGAGATGGCCGACGAACGAAGCGATGAATGGCCGAAGCTGATCTTCGACCGCCTAGTCGAGCACGGGGTGAGCCTGTTCGCCCACGTCCCCGATTTCGGCAACGACAAAATCGTCAAGCTGGCCGACGAGCATAACGAGACGCGGTCGGTCCTTCTGTCGAACGAGGCGGAAGGGGTCGGGCTGTGTGTCGGCGCCGATCTTGTCGGCGACCGCGCGGTGCTGCTGATGCAATCGTCCGGCGTCGGCAACGTGCCGAACATGCTCTCTCTCATCACCGGCGGGCGTTTTCCCCTGCTGACCATCGTCACGATGCGCGGCGATTACGGCGAACAGAACCCGTGGCAGTACCCGATGGGTCAGGCGGTCCAGCCGGTACTGGAAGCCATGGGCCTGCAGGTCATCCGCGTCGACCGGCATGACGAGTTGGAACAGGCGGTGGTGTCCGCCATTAACGCGTCGTTCGTCGCGGGGCAGGGGGTCGCGCTGATCCTGTCTCAGAAGTTCCTCGGCGCGAAGTCGTTCTAGAGTCTGATGGAATAAATATGGTCGGGTTGTCGAATCCCCACCTCACCCCAACCCTCTCCCCCCCAAGGGGCGGAGAGGGGGTAGTTCGCGATCCTGCAACCGCGTCCCCCTCCGCCTTTCAGGGGGGAGGGGACAGGGGAGGTGGGTCGTGGGCCGATTCCGGCTATTCGTTCATTGAGATTCGAGATATCGCCAATGGCTGACATTACCCTCGACAGAAAAGATGTCCTTCCCGTCCTGTTTCCCAACCCGGAAAATTACCTGATCGTCACCGGGCTGGCCGGTGCCGCCAAGGATGCGGCGGAATACACGCGGGAAGCTGACAATCTGATTACCATGGGCGGCGCGATGGGGGCGGCGATCCCCATCGGGCTCGGCATGGCGCTGTCCGCCTCTTCCGAGCAGGTGGCGGTGATTACCGGAGACGGTGAAATCCTGATGACGGTCGGCTCGCTTGCCTCGGTCGCATCGATGATGCCCGACAACCTGACCATCGTGTGCATCGATAACGGCATGCATGGCGAGACCGGAGGCCAGAAGGGCCACACCGCGCGACGCACGGATCTCGCGAAGATGGCGGAAGGGGCCGGCATTCCGTCCACCATGACGATCTCGACCCCGGCGGAACTCGACGCCGGATACCGCTTTCTGCAGGAAAGCCCCGCGCCGCGTTTTCTGTGCGTCAAGGTGACCGACGCACCGCCTTCGTCCTATAAACGCAACTGGGATCTGGTCGAAGGACGACTCAAATTCCGTAACGCCTATCTCGCCAGACAGAAATCAGCCTGACAGGAGTCAATTCGATGACCGATATCTCGCCCCGCTCATACTTTTCCGCAACGGACGGATTCCGTGACGGTTCCGACACGCCACGCGCCTTCCTTGAGCGCTGTATCGAATCCATCGAAGCGCAGGAGCCCCAGGTCGGCGCGTTCGTGAACATGAACCTTGAAGGCGCGCGGGCAGCAGCCGATGCCGCGACCGAACGCTGGAAATCGGGCGATACGCTGTCGCTGATCGACGGCATGCCGGTCGGTATCAAGGACGTGATGGAAACCGCCGACATGCCGACCGAGCAGGGTTCGCCCCTGTTCGCCGGCTGGGAAGGAAAGCGCGACTGCGCTGCCGCAGTAGCGCTGCGCGAGGCCGGTGCGGTTGTGGTCGGCAAGACGGTGACGACCGAGTTTGCCGCGACCCAGGCGCGCGGCACCCGCAACCCGTACGACACGACGCGCACGCCGGGCGGCTCTTCCAGCGGGTCGGCGGCGGCGGTGGGCAGCGGCATGCTGTCGGCGGCGCTGGGCTCCCAGGTGATCGGATCGATCATCCGCCCGTCCAGCTATTGCGGCGCCTACGGCTACAAGCCGAGCGTCGGCGGCATCAACCGGGGCGGCAGCTTCGACGGGTTCAGCCAGAGCTGCACCGGCGTTCTCGCAGCCACGCTCGACGAGGTGTGGACGACGACGCGGGCGATCACATCGCGCGCCGGCGGCGATGCCGGCTATCTCGGTGTCGTGGGACCCATGGAGATGCCCGCAACGGAAAAACCGCGCCGCCTTGCCGTGCTGGAAACCGATGGCTGGGCTGTCGCGGGCGAGGAGGCGAAAGCGCAGCTTGGAGAAGCGCGCGATCGTCTGGCCGAAGCAGGGATTGAGTTTATAGACCGCAATTCGTCCGACGCGGTCGAAGCGGTCGAAGCCGCCATTCAGGGTGCGATGGGGACGTCGCGCGACATCAACGCGTGGGAGGGCCGCTGGCCGCTCAACACCTATGCGCGCGACATGGATCGCAGTCAGCTCAGCCCCAGCGCGATCGAGCGGCTTGAGCAGGCCGAATCCATGACGCAGGACGATTTCAGGGAACTGTCGGCAACGCGTGAAGATGCGCGCCGGGTCTATGCCGCGCTGGCTGCGGAAGCCGATTTCTGTATTACGCTTTCGGCCACCGGGGCGGCGCCGGTCGGGATCGAGTCCACCGGCGATCCCGTATTCACCGTTCCGACCTCGATGCTCGGCGTGCCGACGATTTCACTGCCGTTGCTACAGGCCGAAGGGCTGCCGCTCGGGCTTCAGGTCATCGGATTCCAGAACCGCGACGCCGAGCTGTTCGCTGGCGCAGCATCCGTGGTTGCGACTCTGGGCTGACGGATGATTTATGCGCTGGGCGACAAGCGGCTCAGAACCGCCGGTGAGGATTACTGGATCGCGCCCAGCGCCGATGTGATCGGCGACGTGACGCTGGGGCGCAATGTCAGCATCTGGTGGAATGCGACGCTGCGTGGCGACAACGACCCCATCGTGATCGGCGACAACTGCAACATCCAGGACGGGTCCGTCCTGCATACCGATCCCGGTTTCGGGCTGACCCTGGCCGACAATGTCTCGGTCGGCCATATGTGCATGATCCATGGCTGCACCATCGGCGAGGGAAGCCTGATCGGGATCGGGGCGGTCGTGCTCAACGGCGCGAAGATCGGGCGCAACTGCCTGATCGCTGCCAAGGCGCTGATCGGCGAGGGCAAGGAAATACCGGACAATTCGCTGGTGATGGGCGCGCCCGGCAAGGTCGTACGCGAGGTCTCCGAAGAACAGATCGAGATGCTGCGGCACATCCCGGAAAGCTACGTGCAGCGCTGGCGGCGCTACAGGGAAGAGCTCAAGCCGCTCGATTGATTATCTGTCCCCATTGATTTTGCGTGCTTCCTGCGCGACGCTTGTGCCATGCGGACCGGTCCCGGTCCGATCCTGATTTCGGGTGACGGAGCAGCAGATGGCAACGCAGATGAAATACGACCGCGCGGCGGAGGATATCGGCAATATCGTGTCGCTGGAGCATGTCAACGTGCAGATCGACGACCAGCGTAAATCGACCCTTTTCTATATCGCCGGGCTCGGGCTTACGCGCGATCCCTACATGATGGTGACGGTCACTAACATGTGGGCGACGGTCGGGCGCAGCCAGTTTCATCTGCCCACCAATACGGCGCAGGTCCTGCGCGGGCGCATCGGTCTCGTGATGCCCGAGCTCGACTCGCTGGTCGAGCGGCTCGCTTCGGTCAAAAAGGATCTCAAGGGAACGAAGTTTTCCTATAAGACGGGCAAGGGCAATTCGACTGTCGATGTCACCTGCCCATGGGGCAACCGCTTCAGGGTGCATACGCCCGATCCGGAACGGTTCGGCCCCTACCAGCTCGGCCTGCCCTATGTGCAGTTCGACGTGAAGCTGGGGACAGCGGAAGGCATCGCGCGGTTCTACGAGCAGATCATGGATGCGCCGTCGCGTGTCGGGAAATTCGACGGGGCGAAGTCGGCGCGGGTGATGGTGGGCCACGGGCAGGAGCTGATTTTCAGCGAGACGAAGCGCCGAATGCCGAAATTCGACGGCCATCATATCCAGGTCTATGTCGCCGATTTCTCCGGGCCGCACCGTCGCTTGCAGGAACTCGGGCTGGTCTCGCAGGAGGACAACCAGCACCAGTACCGCTTCGTCGATATCGTCGATCCGGATAACGGCAAGAAGCTGTTCGAGATCGAGCACGAGATCCGGTCGATGACCCACCCGCTCTATGCGCGCGAACTGGTCAACCGCAATCCGGCGCAGAACATAAGGGTCTATAGGGAAGGCTATTCCGACCGACCCTATCTGCTGCCGCGGGCTTAGCCCTGTTCATTTATTCTCGTCATGCCCGGGCCCAGACCCGGGCATCTTTTTGAGGACAAAACACTGTAACTACGAGATCACCGGGACAGGCCCGGTGATGACGAGGATATTGTTGCTACGTCCTCACCGGACTCCGGTCCCGCTTGATATCGAGCAGCGGCGTGCCGTCGAGGCAGTCGAGTCCGACCACGTCGATCTCGTTCTCCCGAACGGCGAGGATCGGGACCACCGAAGCCGCGATCGGGTTCGGGCGGGGCGGGGTGCGCATGGAGAACACGCCGATGAGCGCGTCGCGCACGCCTTCGCGGGCAGGAAGCTGCGTCATGTCGCGCCGCGCCTGGTGGAGCCAGTAAAGCACCAGCGCCTTCCCGCCTTCCTTCAGCCCGACCAGCCCCGGCGCGTAATCCGGCGCGAGCCTGATCGTGCAGGGAAGATACTCGTTCCCGTTATGCCGGTTGGGGCAATCCTTCATCTCCTTGTAGGGCGTGTGGATCGTGCCGATGACCGTGCATTCGATGGTCTCGCCCGGCTGCGGCGTACCCGTTCCGGACTCGTAGATCGTATAGGGCTGTCTTTTCGCCATTGTCACGCTGCCTCCTGCTTTGCATCGCGGATCGCTCGCCACACCCTGTCGGGCGTTGCCGGCATCGGCATGTCGCGGATGCCAAGCGGGCGGAGCGCGTCGTTGATCGCGTTCATCGTTGCGGCCAGCGCGCCGACCGTGCCGCATTCTCCGGCGCCCTTGACGCCGAGCGGGTTCGTCGCGGTCGGGACCGGATGACGGTCGAGCGTGAAATCGCAGAAATCGTCGGCCCGCGGCATGCAGTAATCGAGGAACGAGCCCGTCAGCACCTGGCCCGATTCCGGGTCGTATCTGATGTCCTCGCAGATCGCCTGGCCGACGCCCTGCGCGATGCCGCCATGGACCTGCCCGTCGACCAGCAACGGGTTGAGTTCGACGCCGACATCGTGCACCGCCGTGTAGCGAACGATCTTCGTCACGCCGGTATCGGGGTCGATCTCCACCTCGCACACATGGGCGGAGTTCGGCACGTTTGCCTCGTCGGGCGACCAGGTCGCGGTTTCGTACAGGCCGATTTCGATATCTGGCGGCAGCTTGTTGGGCGAAAACGCCGTTTCGGCGACTTCCTGGAACGTCACCGTGCGGTCGGTGCCGGCGACGGTGAAGGTGCCATCCTCGAACTCGATATCCTCGGCGGCGGCCTCCATCAGGTGGGCGGCGATCTTTTTCGATTTCTCGATCACCTTGTCGACCGCCTTGTAGATCGCGGTGCCGGCGATGGTCGCGGTGCGCGCGCCGCCGGTGCCGGTGCCCCAGGACAGCGCCTTGGTGTCGCCCTCGATCACGCGCAGGCTTTCCACGTCCATGCCCAGCCGGTCGGAGACGATCTGCTTGTAGATCGTTTCGTGGCTCTGCCCGCCCGCGGTGGAGCCCGCGAGGATGGTCGCCTGCCCGCCCGGGTCGAAGCGCAGTTCGGCGGTTTCCGGCGACGGGCCGGCGGAGGGATCGACGCTGGACGAAACGCCGACGCCATAGAGCATGCCGCGCGCTTCGGCATCCGCCCGGCGGGTCGCTGCGTTCGCGTAGTCGGATTTCTCCAGCGCCTTGTCGAGCACCTTCTCGAATTCGCCGCAATCGTAGCCCCCGCCGAGCGGCAGCTTGTACGGCATGGCGTCCGCGGGGATCAGGTTGCGGCGACGGATCTCCGCCGGGTCGATGCCCATGTCGGCGGCCGCCAGGTCGATCATGCGCTCCAGCACATAGGTGCCCGGCACGCCGCCCGGCGCGCGGTAGTTGGAGACCGGCACCGTGTTGGTGAAGACCGAGTTGGCCTCCGCATGCGCCGCGGGCGTCGTATAGGTCCCGACCGGCGTCTGGGTGATGCCGTTGGTCGAAATAAAGCCGATCATGGTCAGATACGCGCCGACATTGTTATTGGAGCGGATACGCACGCCGGTGAACTTTCCGTCGGCATCCAGCGCCAGCTCGCCATCGACCACCATGTCGCGGGCCTGGTCGTCGCAGATCAGCGCTTCGGAGCGTTCGCAGGTCCATTTGACTGGGCGGCCCGTGCGCTTCGCCGCCCAGGCGGTGAGCGGCACTTCGGGATAAAGCCCGCCCTTCATGCCGTAGGAACCGCCGACATCGCCGGCGATGATCGTCATGTCCTGTTCCGGGATGCCGAAAACGTATTTGGTCATCATGGTGCGCCAGATATAGGGGCGCTGGTGGCAGGCATGGATCGTGTAGTGCTGCGTGCCCTCATCCCACAGGGCGACCACGGCGCGCGGTTCCATCGTGCAGGCGGCGATGCGGTTCACCACGAAGCGGCCGCGCACCACGTGATGCGCCTCGGCGATGGCCGCATCCACCGCATCGGAATCGCCGCGTTCGACATGGACCGGCTCGTTGTTTTCGCATTCTTCCCAGATCTGCGGCGTCCCCGGCTGGTTCGCCTCGGCGGTCGAAAAATGAGCGGGCAGGGGATTGTACTCGACCTCGATGGCTTCGGCGGCGTCCTTGCCCTGGCTGATGGTCTCCGCGATCACCAGCGCGACCGACTGGCCTACATGGCGCACGCGGTCCCTGGTCAGTGCGGGCCGGTGCGGGCGGTACATGGACGAGCCGTCGCGGCGTTTCATGGGCGAAATGCCCCGCACCGTGCCGAGCCCGTCGGCCTCGTAATCCTCGCCGGTCAGGATGGCGATGACGCCCGGCATTTTCTCCGCCTCGGACTTGTCGATCGAGACGATATCGGCATGGGCGTAAGGAGAACGAAGAAACACGCCATGCGCCTGGCGCGGAAAGGTCAAATCGTCGGCGAAGCGGCCCTTGCCGGTAAGCAGGCGAGGCGCTTCTTCCTGCGTGACGGGCTGGCTGATGGCGAATCTGGTCATAAGGGAACTCCGGATGGGTGAAATCGGTCTGGGGGAAGTGTAACGGTCGAAAGGGGTTCCGCAACCTCGCCGGGGTCTGAAATCGGTGGTAGTTTCCGCCCCCAAACCCGCCAACCGGAGCACACCTGAAATGATCGACCTCTACGCCTGGAAATCGGCCAACGGCCGCCGCCCTCTCATTATGCTGGAAGAAACCGGCACGCCCTACAATATCACCGCCATCGACCCGCACGGGCCGGAGAGCAAGGCGCCCGAGTACCTCGCGATCAGCCCCGGCGGCAAGGTGCCCTGCCTGGTCGACCCGGACGCGGAGGGCGGCGAGCCGATTACCATCATGGAGTCGAGCGCCATCCTGCTGTACCTGGCCGAAAAGACCGGCCAGTTCGGCGGCGACACGCCGCGCCGGCGCTGGGAGGTCAACCAGTGGCTTCTTTACGGCGCGACCAACGTGGCGATCAGCTTCTCCGCCCTCAACGTGAGCCGCGACATGGAAGACCAGTGCCGTACGCTGCTGGCGGTGCTCGAACGCAGACTGGGAGAGGTCGATTACTTCGCCGGCGAGTACTCCATCGCCGACATGATGTCGATCGGCCGGTTCGGCGATTTCCGCTTCGATTTCATCGATTTGAACGAGTTCCCCAATTTGTGCCGCTGGCGCGACCGCATGCTGGCCCGTCCGGCGGTCAAGAAGGCGATGGAGATGAAGATCGGGTAGGCTTTCCCCCCATCCCCTTATCTACTCGTCATGCCCGGGCCCAGAAAGACTCATGGGTCCCGGGCATCTTGTGGGGCGGGGGAGTTTGGTCGGCAGGGAGATTACCGGGACTCATTCGAGGAATGGCCCGGTAAGGACGAGGTGAGGGGGAACGGTCCTGCGCCCGGTAATGACGAAAAGGTAAGGGAGACAGGCCCTACCCGAACATCTCCGGCGGCAGGAAATCTTCCAGTTCCACGCTGTCGAAATTCTTCGGGATTGCGCGGGTAAACCGCGACCGCTGGTCGGGATGGCTCAGGGCCGGCTTGGTGGCGTCGATCAGCCATTTGGTGCCGATGCGTTCGAACGGGTTGCCGTCTTCGGCGACGGGGGAGACCTTGTCGAGCGCGAAGGTGCGCGTGTTGTGGATGAAGCTGATGTCCTTTTCGGCATGCACCCGGGTGGTCATCGACCACATCACCTGGCGCAGGTCGCTGGCATCGATATCGTCGTCCACCGCGATGGCGAGCTTGGGATGCAGATAGGGGCCTGACAGCGCGGCCATCAGCGCGGTCTTGGCCTGGCCCTCGACGCGCGGACGCAGCTTGACCACCAGCATCATCATCCCGCCGGCCGGCAGGCACCGGACATCGAGCAGATCGAGCCCGCCCTCGACCTTCGTCAGGTGCTCCCAGGTGCCGATCTCGATCCCCAGCCCGGTTGTGGCCTGGGTGTCGGTCACCGGCGCGCCGCAATGGAGCGCGTAATAGATCGGGTCGCGCCGCCGCGTGATTGCCTTCAGCCGGAAAACTTCGCTCTCGCCGGCATCGCAATAGGTGCCCGGCACCTCGCCATAGGGGCCTTCCGGGTGGGTCTCGCCCGCCAGGATTTCGCCTTCGAGGATGATCTCGGCATCCGCCGGCACTTCGACATCCACCGTCTCCGCCTTCACCAGCCGCACCGCGTCGCCCAGCAGCCCGCCCGCGACGGCGAGTTCGTCGACACCGAACGTGGTGGTGAAGGCCGAGCCGAACACGATCGCCGGGTGCGCGCCGATGGCGATGGCGACCGGCATGTTCTCGCCGCGGGCCACGTACTTGTCGTATATCCGGCGCGCCTGGCGCGGCAGCATGATGAAGCCCGATGTCTTTGCGTCGAACACCTGCATGCGGTGGATCGACATGTTCCGTATTCCGGTATCCGGGTCCCTGACGATCGCCATGCCGGCCGGGATAAACGGCCCGCCGTCCTCTTCGGACTGGGTCACCACCGGGATGTCCAGCAGGGAGGCTTTGTCGCCGGTCAGCACAATTTCCTTGCAGGGCGCTTCAGAGGCGTCCTGCATGACGGGCTCGACCGGCGTTTGCAGCCGGCGGCTGATGCCGGACAGCAGCCCGTCCTCTTCCATGCCGAGCGCCATCGACCATTTACCGCGGTCGGCGAGAATCTGGCTGCAGGCCCGCCAGTCCGCATGGCCCTTGATGTTGGTGAAGAGCGAGCCCTTGCCGTGGGCGTCGTATATTTTCCAGTCGAGCGCGGCCATGTTTTCGGCCGGTTCGACTTCCTTCTCGATCCGCACCATGCCGCCCGATTCCTCAAGCCGCTGCAGGTAGCTCCGCAGCGACTGGTCGATCAGGTTGGGCCGCGCGCCTGCCGCGGCGGTCGGGGTTCTGTCGGTCATGAAGCGGCGGCCTACTTGAACAGCTCTTCGGGGAGGAAATCCCTGATATCGACGGATTCGTGATTGATCGGCATGGCGCGTTCGAACTGCTGGCGCGCTTCCGGATGGGTCGGCGCGGGCATGGTCGCGTCGATCAGCCACTTGGTGCCCATGCGCTCGAACTGGTTCCCGCCGGGATGAACCGGCGAAATCTTGTCCAGCGCGAAGGTCCGCGTATGCGGGATAAGGGTCACGTCGTTCTCCGCGTTGACCCGCGTCGTGATCGACCAGATCACCTGGCGCAGGTCATTGGCGTCGATATCCTCGTCCACCGCGATAGCGAGCTTGGGATGCAGATACGGCCCCGACAGCGTCGCCATCAGGGCGGTCTTGGCCTGTCCCTCGATACGCGGCCGCATGCGGACCACAACCATCATCAGGCCGCTGGTGGTGTGGCAGCGCACATCGCGTATATCCAGCCCGCCCTCGACCTTGCTGAGATGATCCCAGGTGGCGACCTCGATGCCGATACCGGTGGTCGCCTGGGTGTCGGTCACCGGCATGCCGCAATGGAGCGCGTAATAGATCGGATCGCGCCGGTGGGTGATGGCCTTGACGTGGAACACCTCCGTCTGGTCGGCCTCGGCATAGGTGCCGGGGACCTCGCCGAACGGGCCCTCGTCGTGCAGCTCGCCCATCAGGATCTCGCCTTCAAGGACCAGCTCCGCATCGGCGGGGACCTCGACATCGATGGTCTTGCACTTGACTAGCCGGACCGGATCGCCCAGCAGCGCTCCGGAAACGGACAGCTCGTCCAGCCCGTAGCTGGTGGTGAAGGCTGAGCCGAAGAAGATCGCCGGGTGCGCGCCGACCACGACGGCGACCGGCACGTTCTCGCCACGCTCGCGATACATCTCGTGAATGCGTCGCGCCTGTCGCGGCAGGATGTAAAAGCCCGTGTGGCGCGCATCGAAAATCTGCTGACGGTGGATCGATATATTGCGGATGCCCGTTTCCGGATCCTTCATGATCGACATGCCGCCGGGGATGAAGGCGCCGCCGTCCCGTTCGGAAATCGTCGCTACCGGAATGTCATAGAGCGAGGCCTCGTCGCCGATTTTCACCACTTCCTGACAGGGCGCCGGTCCGTCGACCAGCACCGGTTCGACCGGTTTCTCGATCCTGCGCCGGATACCGCCAAGGAACTCGTCTTCCGTCAGGTTCAGCCCGAGCGACCATTTGCGCCGGTCGGCAAAAATCTGGCTGCAGGCGTCCCATCCCGGATGATCCTTCAGGTTGGCGAAATAGGTCGCCTTGCCCAGCTCGTCATATGTTTTCCATTCGATCGCCGACAGGTTGGTTGCGGGGTCGACCTCTTTCTCGACACGGACCATTTCGCCCGCGCGCTCGAGCTTCTGCAGATAGCCCCGGATCGACTGGTCCTGCAGGTTGGATCCGCCGGGTGCGCGCCCGGCGTCCTTCTTCTTGCCCAGGTCGCGCGAATCCAGGTCGCCGGTTCTGTTGAGGCCTCCCATGAAGCCCCGGAGTCCGTCGTCGCTCATTCTTCGTTCCTTCCAGAAATGCCGGTTACTGTCCCTTATACGTCGCCGGGCGTCGTTCGTGGAATGCCTGAATTCCTTCATGGCGGTCTTCGGAGAAGACAAGCAGGTGGGCGAGGTCGCCCTCATTGAGGAATCCGTTGAAGCGGCTCTGGTCGAGGCCCCGATTGATCGCCTGTTTCGACATCATGATGCCGAGCGGGCCGTTCTTCGCCATTTCGGCGCAGATTTCGCGCGCCTTTTTGAGCGCGCCGCCCGCCTTCACCACGTGATTGACGATGCGGTACTCCTTGGCCTCCTCGGCCCTGAGCCGCCGTCCCGTCCAGATCATCTCCTTGGCGAGCGCCGGGCCGATCAGGCGCGGCAGGTTCTGCGTGCCGCCGCCGCCCGGGATTAGCGAACGCGTGACCTCGGGCAGGCCAAACTGGGCGTTTTCGCCCGCCACGATGAAATCGCCCCACATGGCGACCTCGAACCCGCCGCCGAGGCAGTAGCCCTCGACCGCCGCGATCACGGGCTTGGTGTAGAAGCAGAGGACGCGGTAGAGCGTCCGGTTCGGGGTGTGGTTGAAGCGCGCACGATAGATGTCGTACCGATCGGCCGGATCGGAGCCCATCCGCCCCAGATCGGCCCCGGCGCAAAAGGCCCGCTCATTGCCGTACAGGATGACCGCGATGATCTTGCGGTCCATCTCGACCTCGACCAGCACGTCGCAGATTTCCTGAGCCATCTCGATATTGAGCGCGTTCAGCACGTCCGGCCGGTTGAACTGGATCTCGCATATGCCCTTGTTCTTGCGGACCTTGATGAATTTGTGTTTCGGCGGAGCCTTGCGCCTGCTCGATTTTTTTGGGGCTGCTTTTTTGGGCGTCGCCTTCTTCGCCATCCTGTATCTCCTGATTTGAGTATGCCTCGGTCGGATCATCGGGAGGCGTGCGAAGTCCGTCAACCCGGCGGTTTTGTGACCGTTCCGTGAAGAAACCGGGATAATGGAAAGCCCCGGGTTGAATCCGCACCGCCAGGTCTGTTACCGTACCGTCATTACGCGACACGGCGTGCATCCGCATGATCGCTGTCGTAAGAGGCGGTCGGCGCGTCGGGGGAAATCTCTCGCTGCTACAGCGGTCAAAAAGAAGAACGAAAACGCGTCGTCTTGTTCCGGGTTTTTCCTGGGACCTTAACCGCCACAAAAATTGAAGATCGAGTGCTTTTCGCGATTTTCCCACGGGAAAGTCGCGCCTCGTCGGCATGTCCGGCAGGGGAATCGTTTATTGCTAGGAGGGCAAATTGAGTCAGATCGCAACCGAACAGGATTTCGGAGACGAGCCGACAGAGGTCCGGGAAACCGACCATTACCAGAAAGAATACGTACAGTCGTTCGTCGAGAAATGGGACGAGCTGATCGACTGGAAGGCGCGGGCATCGAGCGAAGGCCAGTTTTTCATCGATATCCTGAAGGAGCACGGCAAGACCAAGATTCTCGATGTCGCTACCGGCACAGGGTTTCATTCGGTCCAACTGCTCGACGCGGGGTTCGATGTCACGAGCGCCGACGGCAACGCCGAGATGCTGACCAAGGCGTTCGAAAATGCGCGCGACCGCGACCAGATGCTGCACACCGTCCATGCCGACTGGCGCTGGCTCAACAAGGACGTGCACGGCAAGTACGACGCCATCATCTGCCTCGGCAATTCCTTCACTCACCTGCATGAAGAACGGGACCGCCGCCGGGCGCTGGCGGAATTCTATGCCGCGCTGAAATATGACGGCATCCTGATCATCGATCAGCGCAATTACGATTCGATCCTCGATAACGGCTTTTCGACCAAGCACAAATATTACTATTGCGGCGATCAGGTGACTGCTGAGCCGGAATATGTCGACGACGCTCTGGCCCGGTTCAAATACTCCTTCCCCGACAAGTCGGAATACCACCTGAACATGTTCCCGCTGCGCAAACGCTACGTACGAAAGCTGCTGCGCGAGATCGGGTTCCAGAAGATCACCACTTACGGCGACTTCAAGGAATCGTTCCAGGACGACGAGCCGGATTTCTTCATTCACGTCGCGGAGAAGCAGTACGATGACGACCAGGTCTGAAGCGGTCGACCGCGCCGAGTCCTATTATGACAGCAAGGCGGCTGACGAGTTCTACAAGACGATCTGGGGCGGCGAGGATATCCATATCGGAATCTACGAGCCGCTAGACGAGGCCATTGCGCCGGCCAGCCGCCGCACGGTCGAGCGCATGGCGGATCGGCTGGAAGGGTTGTCGGCCAATGCGAAAGTGCTCGATCTCGGCGCCGGATATGGCGGGTCGGGACGCTATCTCGCACAGCGCTATGGCTGCCATGTCAGCTGCCTGAATCTCAGCGAGACCCAGAACGATCTGAACCGCAAACTGACCGCGGAGCAGGGGCTGTCCGACAGGGTCAGCGTGGTTTACGGCGATTTCGAGCATGTGCCCGACCCTGATTCGACCTTCGACGTCGTCTGGTCGCAGGACGCCATTCTGCACAGCGGCGACCGGCCGCGCGTGCTGGATGAAATCGTGCGGGTTCTCAAGCCGGGCGGGGAAATCGTGATTACCGATCCCATGCAGTCGGACGACTGCCCTGACGGCGTCCTGCAGCCGGTTCTCGACCGTATTCAGCTCTCAACGCTGGGCTCGTTCGGTTTCTACCGGGAAGAGTTCGCGAAACGCGGCGTCGATGAAATATCGATCAAGGACCTGACCCATCAGCTTCGCAATCACTATTTCCGCGTTCGCCAGGAGTTGATGCGGAACTATGACGAGGCAATCGGGAAATCGGGCCAGGAATACGTCGACAACATGCTGAAGGGCCTCCAGCACTGGGTCGATGGGGCCGACAAGGGCCGGCTCGCCTGGGGCATCATGCATTTCCGACACAGGGGCTAAGTCCGGGGCCGGCCCCGGTCAGAACCAACAAGCACGGAGGCGGACGATGGCCGAACCACACCAGACCGCTACAGGCTCCTTTCTGGGGCTCAGGGCCTGTCTGCCCGTTTTTTCGACCTCGGTCGTTCTGATCGTCGCTTTCGTCGTCGCAACGCTCGCCGCCGGGGACGATGCGGCCGCCGCCTTCAAGGCGGTGCAGGGTGCGATTTCCGAGATCTGGGGCTGGTTCTTCGTCCTGACCGCAAACGTGCTGCTCGGATTCGCGGTTTATCTCCTGTTTTCCCGGTTCGGAAAAATCCGGCTTGGCGGCGAAGAGGCCAAGCCTGAATTCTCGACGATTTCATGGATTGCGATGCTGTTCAGCGCCGGGATGGGAATCGGGCTCGTGTTCTGGGCGGTCGCGGAACCGCTCTACCATTTTTCCAGCCCGCCGGTGCCGCCGCTCGATCCGACGGCGAAACACCGCCTGGCGCAGGAAGCGATGGGGCTGACTTTCCTCCACTGGGGGCTGCATCCATGGGCGATCTATGCCGTGCTCGGGCTGGGCCTGGCCTATGCGGGGTTCAACAAGGGGCTGCCTCTTTCGATCCGATCCATATTCCACCCGTTGCTCGGCGACAGGGTCAACGGGTGGATGGGACACGTGATCGATACCGTCGCCATACTCGCCATCCTGTTCGGCGTCGCCACCTCGCTCGGTCTGGGCGTGTCGCAGGTCAACGCCGGGCTCGACGCGTCGATTTCCACCGGGCAGTCGCTCGGCATCAAGCTCTGGCTTATTGCCGGGATCACCGCCATTGCCACGATTTCCGTCGTAACCGGCGTCAAAAAGGGAATCAGGTTCCTCAGCGAGCTCAACATGGCGCTGGCGGGGATCATCATATTGATCGTTGTGGTCGCCGGTCCAACGCTGGCGATCCTGAACGGCTATTTCCAGAATATCGGCTACTACATCCAGAATTTTGCCCGGCTGGCGAGCTGGGGAGAGACCTATACCGGCGGACAGTGGCAGAACGGCTGGACCGTTTTCTATTACGCTTGGTGGATTTCCTGGGCGCCCTTTGTCGCCATGTTCATCGCCCGGATTTCGAAGGGGCGCACGGTGCGCGAATTCACCATGGCAGTGTTGATCATCCCGACGCTGATCGGCTTCTTCTGGCTGACCGTATTCGGCGGTACGGCGCTGAACCTGGAGATGACCGGCGGCGCCGCGTTGCTGGCCGCTCTCAAGGACGGCGTGGAGAACGCCCTGTTCGCCCTGCTGTCGGCGCTGCCCGGCGCGGAGATAACCATCGTGCTGGCGACCATCGTGATCGTGACATTCTTCGTCACATCTTCGGACTCGGGTTCGCTGGTGATCGACATGATCGCCGCCGGCGGCGACCCCAACCCGCCGGTCCAGCAGCGCATTTTCTGGGCGGTGACCGAAGGCGTTGTCGCGGCAGTGCTTCTGGTTGGCGGCGGGCTGGCGGCGCTCCAGACGGCTTCCATCGTTACCGGGCTGCCCTTCGCCGTCGTGCTGTTGCTGGTGTGTCTGTCCCTGCTGCGCTGGTTTCGCGAAGCGTGAGCTCAATTGAGGTCTGTCCGGCCCTCTACGCTATTTGACGGGCGATGCCGCGTTAGCGGCATACATCAGTGCGGCACTGCGCCGCCATCCACCACCATGGTCTGGCCGGTGATGAAGTCGGCGTCGCGCGAGGACAGAAACAGCACCGTCCCCACCATGTCGTCGGGCACGGCGCGGCGCTTGATGATGCGGGACGCGACATTGCGGTCGATCCATTCGTCGGACCAGTAGCCGGTTTCCAGAACGCCTTCGCTCATCGTCAAGCCGGGGGCCACAGCGTTGACGCATATGCCGTCGTCGCCCACCTCGCGCGCCAGGGCCCGGGTCAGCGCGATTACCGCGCCCTTGGACGCGGTGTAGTGCAGCATCATCGGCGTGCCCTTGAGCGCGACGGTTGAAGCGATGTTGACGATCTTGCCATAGCCGTGCTCGCGCATCGCCGGCGTAACCGCTTTCGATACTTGCCAGACGCCGCGCACATTGACGTCCATCACGCGGATCCATTCCTCCTCGGAAATATCCTCGAAACGGGAATGTTTCAGCGCGGCGAACAGGGCCGCGTTATTGACCAGAATGTCGACCCGTCCGTATTCGGAGAGCGCAGTTCTGACCATGGCGTCGATCGAGGCAGAATCCGTGACGTCGACTGTCGCTGCCAAGGCCTCGCCTCCGGCCGATCCGATTTCGTCCGCCAGTTCCGATCCGTCCAGAATATCAGCGATCACGACCTTTGCGCCCTCTGCGGCGAAAGCGCGGGCATAGGCGGCGCCAATCCCCTGCGCACCGCCGGTGACGATCGCGACCTGGTCTGAAAAGCGGGTCATGAGAAAATCTCCCTCTGGGTTATTCGGGGTCGGGTTATTCCGCCGCGCCGGGGGTGGCGCGGGCGTTCGGCATGCGGACGAAGATCGCGGCGATGACGATCAGCAGGATCACGCAGGTCAAGGCCAGAGTCGAGTGAATCCCGATCATCACGCCGCCGCCGCCCATGATCACGCCGCTGATGCTCCTGAGTCCGAGGTCCGAGACGTTGAACAGGCCGATCGCGCGGCCGCGAACTTCCGGCGGGGAGTTGAGTTGCGCCAGCGTGCGCGCCATCGAACTGAAGGCGAGGTTGAAAAAACCGGCCGCCATCAGCAGGAACAGCGCAATCCAGTAATTGCCAGCGAGCGCAAACCCGCCCAGCGACAGGCACCAGAGCCCGGCAAGGACGAATGCTGTCTTTACTCTCGCTTGCAGGAATCCGCCGCTCTCCAGTACGATTCCCGCCGTCAGAGCGCCGGCGGCATTGGCGGCAAGCAGCATCGAATAAAGAACCGTTCCGTCCTTATGACCGAAATCGAGCGCAAATTTCGGCATCTGTCCCTGGAAGGCGTTGCCCACGATCATTGACGTGACGCCGGCAAGCAATGTCATTGAAAGGACGATATGGTTGCCCGTCAGATCGCGAATGGTCTGTTTGACCTCTGTGAAACTGCCGAGGCCGCGCCGCCTCGGCGCTTCTTCGGATTCTTCCTTTTTGGGTGCGTAGAACAGCCAGATTGCCAGCGGCAGGTAGAACAGAACGTTCAGCAGGATGCCGACCGTCGGTCCGAACGCGATCATCATGCCGCCGCCGACAGCCGGGCCGAACAGGATGCCGAGCGTGCGCGATGACGCCATCGTGCGGATCGCGCTCTGAAGCTGTTTGCCGCCGACGACGGAATGAATAAAAAGCTGGGCTGCGGGCGACCAGAGAACGCCAGCGAACCCGTGCACGCTGAGCAGCACGACGGCGTGCCACTCTTCCATGATGTCTAACCAGAACAGCACGCCCCAGCCGAGCGAAACCAGCATGAACAGCACCATGCCGATCTGGATCAGCTTGCGGGGATCGAACCGGTCGGCCAGCCCGCCGGCCCAGAAGGAAAACAGCAGGAACGGCACCCAGTGGGAGAAGATCGCGAATCCCTGGAGCATGGGGGACTGGAACTTTTCATAAAGAATCCAGTAGCTTATGACATGCTCGATATTGTCGGCCATCATCGCCAGCGCGGCGCCGATGAGATACATGCGCGCCGCAGGGTGGCGCAGCGCGATAAAGGATTTGGGCGCCTCCTCGGGCTCCGCGGCAGGCTCCGGGTTATTCGCCATCGGTTGCTCGGCCCGATTCGTCAGTCGGCATGCACATCGATCATGTTGCCGTCCGGGTCGGCCAGCTGATAGCTGCCGATAGCGCTGCGTTTCAATAGCGCCAGCCGGGCCTTGCCCTCGTCGTTGAAGTCGATCGGCCGCGGCGCGATATGCGGATTGACGGTCTTGAGTTTCTCTACCTTTTTCTCGAATGCATCCATATCGGGCACGTGAAAACCGATATGGTCCATCGCCGGCTGCTCGATCCCGCTGCCGTTAAAGTCAGAAATCTTCCAGGGCAGGATCGACATGGTTACGCGACCGTCGGTAAAGCGAAAGGCGCCGTCCTCTCCCGGATCGTTTTTCGGTTCCAGCTCGAATATATCGGCGTAAAACTCCGCAACCCGTTCCGCCTCGCGTACGCGGATGGCGAAATTCGTAATCGTGGTTTCGGCTTTCCAGGCATCCATGTCGTACACCTCGGCCCGGTTGTCGTGGCCGACCTGGGACAGGTCGAAATAGTTGCCTGCGGGGTCGTGCGTGCTGAAGCTCGCGAACGGGCGGTTGGACGGGCGCTTGACCACCTCGATATCGGGATAGCGCTCGGCGATGCGCGCGCAGCACAAATCGAAATCCTCGACCTCTATGCCGAAATGGTCGATTCCGGCGCGCCGTCCCGCCCGGCGCGGGATCAGGGTCACGCCGGTATAGCCGTCGCCGACCGAGATGGCGGACTGTTCCCTGTCGGTGATTCCCGAGACCGTCATGTCGAAATAGGCCCGGTAGAACATGCCGAGCGTGGTGTAGTTGTCGGTCGTGATGGCGAGATGGTTGAGTTTGGAAAACATCGGACCTTCCCGTTTTCGGAAACTGTCTGAGAGATTTCATGACAGTTTGGGCCTGAATGTGCAGCGACGCAACGGGTGACAACAGCGTCGATCTCGGGCATTGATTCCCCGCCAATCGAAGGAGATGTGAATGCTGAACGCGGCACTGATCGGGGTCGGGCGCTGGGGCCAGATCCTGGCGAGCTCGGTCCAGGGGAAAAGCGAAAACATCCGTTTTTCTGCCGGGGTTACTCGTACGAAGGCGAAGGCAGCGGACTACTGCCGCGAGAACGGAATCGACCTGCGGGACGATTACGCCGATATCCTGAACGATCCGGAAATCGACGCCGTTGTTCTGGCGACGCCCCATACGCAGCATGAGGAACAGATTGTCCGCGCGGCGGAAGCCGGAAAGCACGTATTTACCGAGAAACCTTTCACCCTGACGCGCGCCAGCGCCGAACGTGCCGTGGCGGCCTGTCAGAAGGCGGGCGTCACCGTGGCGCTCGGCCATAACCGCCGCTTCATGAAGAACACCGAGAAACTCAAGGAGTTCGTCGAGGCCGGCGAACTCGGTACGCTGATGCATATCGACGGCAATCAGTCGACCGACATGGGTCGCATGGCCGACACCTGGCGCGATTCTCGCGAAGACAGCCCTGCCGGCGGAATGACCTCGCTCGGCATCCACGCGCTCGACTGCATGATCCATCTCGGCGGGCCGATTGCCGAACTCGACTGCTACAGCATCCGCCGCGCCATCGGCTACGACATCGACGACACAACCTCGGCGCTTGTCCGGTTCGCCGCGGGGATGACGGGTACGATTACCACGCTCGCCGCGACGGCCAAGATCTGGCACATCCGGGTCGCCGGTTCCGAGGGCTGGGCGGAATTGCGCGACCAGCAGCATCTGACGATCTGTCGCAGGAATGGCGAGGAAGAGGTGCTGACGCTTCCCTGCGACCCCTATCCGCATGCGGATTCCATGGCCGCGGAGCTTGAGGAGTTTGCTCTCGCGGCGACAGGCAGGGCGACCTACCGTATATGGACGGACGAAATGATTAACGGCGTTGCCTGTCTGGAGGCCATGACCAAAAGCGCCGAGACAGGGCAGCGGGTACAGATCGCGGTGTAGTTTCTCCGCAATGCCTCTGAAAAACGTAATCCTTCCGCTTTCCATCCTGCTGGCTCTCGGCGTTGGATGGGGGCTCGGGGTCGTTTTCGTCAAGTATGGCGGGCAGAGGGGGATCGCCCCTGCCGGATACCTGTTCTGGGTGGGTCTGGGAGCGGGCTCCGTGGCGATGCTGGTCTGCTGGGCGCGTGGCTCGTTCCCGAAACTGAGCGCCGAGCATCTGCGTTACTACCTTTTGACGGCGGGGTTGCGAACCACCTCGGCGAACATGGTGTTTTACACCGTGGTCCAGCACATCCCGGCGGGCGTTATGTCCGTGGTGCTGGGTACCGCGGCCCTCTTTACCTACGGACTTGCACTGACCTTCCGGATGGAACCTTTCAGTCTCCTGCGGCTGTGCGGTCTCGTAGCCGGTCTTTCGGGAGTGGCGCTGTTTGTGCTGCCGGAAGGCGGGCTGCCCGACGCTTCCATGGTCGGTTGGGTAATCGCCGGTTTCGGCGCGCCTGTCCTGTACGCGACCGCCAATATCTTTATCGATCGTTTCCGACCGAAAACCGGCGATTCGGTCAGCTTCGCCGTCGGCATGCTGTGGGGGACGGCTCTGCTGATCCTGCCCTACGCGGTTCTGTCGGGCGATTTTTACATTCCTTCCCTGCCGCTTGGCAGCGCCGACTGGATTCTGCTTGTTCACATATTGATCAATGGATTCGCCTTCTTCGGCCTGTTCGAGCTGATCCGTATCGCAGGCCCGACCTATGCCAGCCAGCTTACCTATGTGGTGACGCTGACCGGCATCGTCGTCGGCATCATGCTGTTCGACGAGGATCACACCATCTGGTTCTGGGCGGCGACGGCTCTGGTGCTGGGCGGGGTTGGGCTGGTAAACATGAAACCGGCGAAAACAACATCCTGAAGCAGGAGTCAGAAATGAAAATCGATGTCTTCAATCATGTCTTCCCGGAAGAGTTCTTTGAGGCGGCCGAGGTCTACATGCCGAAGATCGCCGTCCAGCGCTGGAAGGCGATGGAAGAACTCTATGACATGAACGCCCGCATGAAGGTGCTGGAGGAGTTCGACGATTACCAGCAGATCATCTCGATCTCGCAGCCCCCGTTCGACATGATCGCCGGCCCGGGGGACTCGCCCGGCCTCGCGCGCGTCGCCAATGACGGGATGGCGCGCATCTGCCGCGAATATCCTGACCGCATGCCCTGGTTTATTGCTTCGCTGCCGATGAACAATACCGAGGCCGCGCTGGCGGAGGTTGACCGTGTGATCGACGATCTGGGCGCGGTCGGGTTCCAGGTTCATTCCAGCGTCAACGACAAGGCGCTCGATCAGCCGGAGTTTCGAGATATCTTCGCCAAGATCGCCGAGCGCGGCAAAGCCGTCTGGCTGCATCCGACGCGTCCGGCCAGCCACGCCGACTATCTGACCGAAGACCAGTCGCTTTACGAGATTTTCTGGGGAATTGGCTGGGCGTACGAGACAACTGCCGCGATGTGCCGGATGGTCTGTTCGGGCATGTTCGATGAGATTCCGAACCTGAAGGTCATTTCGCATCACTGGGGCGCCTATATCCCGCATGCGGAAGGACGTTTCAGCCCGCTGTGGGAACGCCGCAACGCGACTTCGTCGCCCGACGGCAAATCCTTTGCCGATAATCTCAAGCGGCCGCTCGCCGACTATTTCCGGGATTTCTACGGCGATACTGCAATGTTCGGGGCCAAGGCGCAGAGCCAGGCCGGGCTGGATTTCTTCGGCGCCGACCATTCCTTCTTCGCGACCGACTGCCCCTACGATCTCGATGGCGGACGCACCCTGATCAGTTCCACCATCGACGTAATCGAGACACTTCGTTGCGAAGATGCCGACCGCCAGCTCATCTACGAGGACAATACGCGGAAGCTGCTGGGGATCTGAGTAAGCAGAAGCGGGTGGATGGGGCAGGATAGAGGCCGTTCACCCGATTGTGATGTAATTTGGCTGGCCGCCACGGATTCCGAGGGGAACAATGGCGGTATGCACTTGCAGCGCATCGCCCGCGAACGATTTTCTGCCGCACTGGTTTTTGGCCTGCTGGCGCTTGCCGCAACGGTTCTGTTCCATGGCGGCGCTTCAGGACAGGGATTCTCGCGGGCGCAATGGCCCAAGACGGATTTTTCGCGCACATCGATCGACCTTGGCGAGATCCGCTCCGGCGGCCCGGGAAAGGACGGTATTCCCGCCATCGATGCGCCTCGTTTCATCTCTGTCGAGGAGGCGCTTAAGGGAAAGCGGTATGCGCCGAAGGAAGCGGTTCTCGGACTGGAAATAGACGGCGATTTTCGGGCGTATCCGCTCCAGATCCTGATGTGGCACGAGATCGTCAACGACACTGTCGGCGGCGCTCCGGTGTCCGTCACCTACTGTCCTTTGTGCAATTCGGCGGTCGTGTTCGACCGACGGGTCGCCGGCCGGATCCTCGATTTCGGGACTACCGGCAACCTGCGAAAGTCCGACATGGTGATGTATGACCGCCAGACCGAGAGCTGGTGGCAGCAGTTTCTGGGCGAAGGCATCGTCGGCGAACTGACCGGTACGAAACTGACAATGCTCCCGGCGCGCGTCGAGTCGTTCGAGCGCTTCGCGGCGCGGGCGCCCGACGGCAAGGTTCTGATCCCTACCGGCGATGTCGGCCGGCCTTACGGCGTCAACCCCTATGTCGGATACGATACGGCGCCGAGGCCGTTCCTTTACGACGGTGAGTTTCCCAAGGGCATCGCGCCGCTCGCCTATGTACTCGCGGTTGGCAATGAAGCCTGGTCGCTCGATCTTCTCCGCCGGGAAAAGCGGATCGAGAAGGATGATCTGGTCATCACCTGGGAAGCAGGGCAGGCGTCCGCGCTCGACAGGGAAGAAATTTTCCGGGGACGCGATATCGGCAATGTCGTGGTTCAGCGCAAAACGCCAACCGGGCTGGTCGACGCGGTCCACGACCTGACTTTCGCCTTCGTGTTTCATGCCTTCATCAAGGACGGCAAAATCCATAAATAGTCGGTTGTGCGTTTGCGATTTTCCACGCGGTGCTGGAATCGCGCCGGTTCACGCCCTATCTTTTCATCAGGACATCGAATTCGGAGACAATGGCCGAACGCGACAGAAATCTGCCCAGCCAGGCCGGCACGAGCGGCGAGGTCCAGGATTTTCTGGACAAGCTGGCCCGTATGCCCGCGGTCCATGCATCGACCGGGCGCGGTCGCCTGCTGTTCGCAATGGATGCGACCGCCAGCCGGGAACCGACCTGGGACAGGGCGTGCCATATCCAGGGCGAAATGTTCGAGGCGACCGATGGGCTAGGCGGGCTTGAGGTCCAGCTTCTCTATTTTCGGGGCTACGGCGAATGCAGGGCGTCCCGCTGGCTCGACCGGTCCGATGCGCTGGTCAGGGCGATGACGTCGGTCCGCTGTCTCGGCGGACGAACCCAGATAGGAAGAACGCTCCAGCACGCAATCAATGAAACAGGCAAGCGCAAGGTCGACGCCATGGTGCTGGTTGGCGACGCGATGGAAGAAGATGTCGACGATCTGTGTGCACGGGCCGGGCAGCTCGGCGTCCTCGGCGTTCCGATCTTTGCGTTTCAGGAAGGCGAGGATCAGGCGGCGACGCTCGCCTTTCGCCAGTTTGCGACGCTGACCGGCGGCGCGCATTGCCGTTTCGATTCTTCCTCCGCCAGCCAGCTCAAGGATCTGATGTCCGCCGTCGCCGTGTTTGCCGCCGGCGGCCGCAAGGCGCTGGCGGATTTCAGCAAGCGCACCGGCGGCGCCACGCTTCAGATCACGTCGCAGATCGGTTGACGCAGGATAATTCGTCATGCCCTGGCTGATACTCGGCATATTCGCCGTCATTGGAATCTGGCTGATCGTGCGGGGCCTGAACGGTCTTTCGCCCGGACTGGCGGCAAAGATACTGGTTACAGCTCTGGTACTGGCGGCGGGCGGCGTGGCGCTTTACTTCCTGGCCATGAGGGGAATCGGAACGCTTCTGTTCGTTGCGGCGTTTCTTCTGCCAATGCTCATGCGCATGCGCGCGGCGCGTCAGTTCTTTCGCAACCTGGGCGGTCCCAGCAAGGGCAAATCGACCGATGTAGAGACTGCCTATCTCAGAATGTCGCTCGACCACGATTCAGGCATTCTCGATGGAACCGTTCTCAAGGGCGATTTTCGCGGTCGTCGGCTGGGCGAAATGGCGCCGGACGACCTGATGGCGCTCCTTAAGGAATGCCGGGTTGGGGACGAGGAGTCGGCGACGGTGCTCGAAGCCTATCTGGACCGGGTGTACGGTGCTTCCTGGCGGGATGGAGAGGACGGTGATGAAGCCCGTTCCGGCGGACGCTCCTCGCCCTGGGGCAACGCGATGACGATGGCGGAGGCGCGAGAGATCCTCGGCGTTGGGCCTGATGCCAGCGTGGACGAAATCCGCGAGGCGCACCGCCGGGAAATGATGAAGCACCACCCCGACCACGGGGGCAGCGACGAACAGGCCACCCGAATCAACCAGGCCAAGGATCTCCTGCTGGGGGCATAGCCCCGTTTCCTTGCTGAATCGGCCCTAACTGTGGCACATAACGCCCACAGTTCCGGGTGGACCCGTCAACGGTTGCGCCGCTAGAAACGAGAGTACGATGACCCGTCGCGTTCGCAAGGCAGTGTTCCCGGTCGGCGGCATGGGAACCCGGTTCCTTCCCGCGACCAAGGCGATGCCCAAGGAGATGCTGCCGGTCGTCGACAAGCCCTTAATCCAGTATGCAGTCGAAGAAGCGCAGGCCGCCGGCATAGAGGAATTCATTTTCGTCACGGGACGCGGCAAGACGGCGATCGAAGATCATTTCGATCATTCGGTCGAACTCATCAACACACTTTCGGCGCATGGCGACCATGACAAGGCGGAAGCCTTCGGTCGTTCGATGTTCGAACCGGGCCAGGTGGCGTACACGCGACAACAGGAGCCTTTAGGGCTGGGGCATGCCGTCTGGTGCGCCCGCGACCTGGTTGGGGACGAGCCGTTTGCCGTCCTGCTGGCGGACGATCTGGTAATGGCCGACACGCCTTGCCTCAAACAGATGATCGACGTGTACGACCGTACCCGGGGTAATGTCGTCGCCGTCATGGAGGTTCCGCCCGAGCACACCAATCGCTACGGAATTCTCGATATAGGCGCCGATGACGGGACGATTGCCGAGGTCAGAGGGCTGGTGGAGAAGCCCGATCCCGCGGAAGCGCCTTCAACCCTGTCGGTGATCGGCCGTTACATTCTGCTTCCTGAGGTATTCGGTCATCTGTCTCTCAAGGAAACCGGGGCCGGCGGCGAAATTCAGCTGACCGATGCGATGGCGAAGATGATCGGCGATGTGCCTTTCGACGGTCTTCGTTTCGAGGGGCGGCGGTTCGATTGCGGCGACAAGGCCGGCTTCTTTGAAGCAAATGTGGCGTTTGCGCTGGCGCGAGAAGATTTAAGGGACGAAGTCGGTAGAATTCTGGGCAATTACGCCTGACAGGGCAGACGGTCGTAGCTGTCCGCCTGACTTTGCGGAGATGGGAACGGAATGAAAATCGCGATGATCGGCACCGGTTATGTCGGGCTGGTGTCCGGGGCCTGCTTTTCGGAGTTTGGCGTAGACGTGGTCTGTGTCGATAAGGATCAGGGCAAGATCGACATGCTGTTGCGGGGCGAATGCCCGATCTATGAGCCCGGCCTCGAAAACCTCGTCGCGTCGAACGCGTCTGCCGGGCGTCTTACCTTTACGACCGACCTCGAAGGGGCGGTCGATGGCGCCGACGCTGTCTTTATTGCGGTCGGAACGCCGAGCCGCCGTGGCGACGGTCATGCCGACCTCTCCTATGTCTATGCGGCGGCGAAGGAAGTTGCCGAGGCGCTGACCGGCTATTCGGTGATTGTGACGAAATCGACGGTACCTGTAGGTACAGGGCGGGAGGTCGAACGCATCGTCCGTGAAGTGCGGCCCGACGCCGATTTCGATATCGCGTCAAACCCCGAATTTCTGCGCGAAGGTTCCGCCATTGGCGACTTCCAGAGGCCGGATCGCGTCGTCATCGGGACCACGAATGCCCGCGCCGCACAGGTTCTCAGCGAGCTGTACCGACCGCTCTTCCTGCTGGAAACGCCCATCGTACAGACCACGCTGGAAACAGCCGAGCTGATCAAGTACGCGGCCAACACGTTTCTTGCAACCAAGATCACTTTCATTAACGAGATCGCCGATCTCTGCGAACATGTCGGCGCCGACGTGCAGCATGTCGCGCACGCGATCGGGCTGGACGGTCGCATCGGGTCGAAGTTCCTTCACGCGGGGCCGGGCTATGGCGGTTCCTGCTTCCCCAAGGATACGCTGGCGCTGGTGCGGACCGCGCGAGATTCGGGCTCGCCGATCCGGATCGTTGAAACGGTCGTCGACATTAACGACCGTCGCAAGATTCAGATGTCGGAAAAGGTTATTGAGGCGTGCGGCGGTTCGGTCGACGGCAAGACGATTGCGGTGCTTGGCCTGACCTTCAAGCCCAATACAGACGATATGCGCGACAGCCCCAGTCTCGTGGTCGTGCCTGAGCTTCAGAAAGCAGGCGCAACGGTAAGGGCGTACGACCCGCAGGGCATGAAGGAAGCGCGTGAAATGCTGGACGGGGTTGTTTTCTGCGATGGCCCATACGAAACGATGGAAGGCGCCGATGCGCTGGTCATCGTCACCGAATGGAACGCCTTCCGGGCCCTCGATCTGAAGCGAGTCAAAACTTTGCTGGCGAGCCCCGTTCTGGTCGATCTTCGCAACATTTATAATCCCGAAGAAATGCGGGAAGCGGGCTTCACCTATTACAGCATTGGCCGTTCTCCGGTGATTGCGGAAGCCTCCGACGGCCCGATTCCTGAATCCGGAGCCGCCGAATGACAGGGAGGTCGCTCGAGCCGACGATCCTGCGGGAATACGACATCAGGGGAGTCGTTGACGAAACCGTCACCACAGAAGATGCGCGTGCCATCGGCCGCGCCTTCGGTACGATGGTTGCGGAGAAGGGCGGCAAGTCTGTCTGCGTCGGGTATGACGGCCGGCTGAGTTCGCCCGCTTTCGAGGAGGCGGTGGTCGAAGGTATCGCGGCCTGCGGTCTCCGGGCGCTGAGGGTCGGGCTGGGGCCCACGCCCATGCTTTATTACGCCGTTCACGCGTTGGCGGCGGACGGCGGACTTATGATTTCCGGCTCGCACAACCCGCCGGAATATAACGGCTTCAAGATGATGATGGGCACGGGCCCATTTTATGGAGACGATATTCAGCGGCTCGGGACCATAGCAGGTGAAGGCTCCTACGCATCCGGCAAGGGCGCGTCCGAACAGCATCCGCTCCTTGACGATTATGTTGCGCGCATTGCCTCGGATTATCAGGCCGGTCGTGAGCTCAGGATCGCCTGGGATGCCGGCAACGGTTCGGCAGGCGAGGCGATGGCGAAGCTGACAGCCGCCTTGCCGGGCGAACACATCCTGCTGAACGAGACCATCGACGGGACCTTTCCCAACCATCATCCCGACCCCACCCTGCCGGAGTGCCTTGAACAGCTTCAGGACACCGTGCGAAGCAGAGGGTGCGATTTGGGGGTGGCGTTCGACGGGGACGGCGACCGCATCGGCGCAATCGATGGAGAAGGGCGCATCCTGTGGGGCGATCAGATCATGGTCCTGCTGGCGTCCGATGTTCTGGAGGCACAGCCCGGGGCCACGGTCATCGCCGACGTGAAAGCCAGCAAGACCCTGTTCGAGGAGGTCGCCAAGATGGGCGGCGCGCCGCTGATGTGGCGGACCGGTCATTCCCTGATCAAGGCCAAGATGGCGGAAACAGGCGCGCCGCTCGCGGGCGAGATGAGCGGACATATTTTTTTCGCCGACCGGTATTACGGGTATGACGACGGACTTTACGCCGCCGTCCGGTTGATCAGCCATATCTCCCGCCACGACCGCAGCCTTGCAGAAATCCGGGATTCGCTGCCGCAGCCCGTCAATACGCCCGAGTTACGCTTTCCTTGCGATGACGTCCGAAAATTCGCGGTAGTCGAGGAAGTCGCCGCGCGGCTCGCCGCATCGGGCGCAGATGTAAGCGATGTCGACGGCGTCCGGGTCTCGACCGAGGATGGATGGTGGCTGTTGCGCGCTTCGAACACGCAGGACGTACTGGTCGCGCGGTGCGAGGCAGCGGACGACGCCGGGCTGAGCCGGCTCAGGGATGCGCTTGCCGACCAGCTTCGGGCGAGCGGTATCGAGCCGCCTTCTTTCTGACATTTCCCCTATGCTCTTCTTTTTCTACGGGACGCTTCGCGATCCGGAGATCAGGTTGCTTGTCCTCGGCCCGGGTGACGGTGCCTTGCCGGTGATTTCCGGCATTCTCCGCCACTGGCGCTGCGTGCAGATGATCGGGGTACCGTATCCCGTAATCGTTCCTTCAAGGGGAAGCACGGTCCAAGGCTGCGTCTCCGCCGATCTGGGCCAGCCGGAAGCTGCCAGACTCCTCCGCTATGAAGGCGTTGAATACAGGGTTCGGACCTGCCCGGTATATGTCGAGGCGCAGCAGGAGCCGCTAAGCGTCGGCGTCTTTACGCCTTCTCCGCGCGCCCGGCCGTCATCTCGTTTGTGGGTGTTCGAAGACTGGGCGCGCAAGGAAAGATCGGCCACGCTTCGCCGTATCCGGATGGCGACAGAATAGGGAGTCAGTTATCGCCTTCTGCCGTGCCGTCGTCTTTTCTGACGACCATGCACCGCATCTTCTTGCGTTTCAGGGTACGACAGGCCCTGCCCGCACTTTCTTCGGTGAGGCCGGCGAGACGTGCCCGGTAGACGCTGCGCCCGGCGGACGGAGTCGATTTCACAACGATGCGCGCGCGGCTCAACGACGGTGCGAGCCGGGATGCACGGGTCGCCTCCAGGTGGGCTGGCGCAAACCGCTCGAACGCCCCGACCTGAACCGCCCAGTCGCTCGAATCGTCGTCGCGCACAGTCCCTTTCCGGGCATCGGCAACCGGCAACACTTTGCCGGGCTTGCGGTCGGCCACTGCCGGCAGTTTCGGCTGGAATTTCCCGTTCTCGGCTATTGAGTCAAACACCCGGCGGAAAAGCGTAATCATGTGGGTGTCCCGTTTGCCCGCCGATTTGCCGCCGAACACTACACCGATCAATCTTTCGCCGTCGCGTTCGACCGACGTCGCGATGTTGAAGCCCGATGCGCGGACATACCCCGTCTTCATGCCGTTGGTGCCCTTGTATCTCTTGAGCATTCGGTTGTGACTGTTGAAGGTGCGTCCGCGGTAGGTAAAGCTCTGCTTGGAGAAATAGTGGATGAATTGCGGGAAATCGCGCCGGATAGCGATCGTCAGCCGCACCATGTCGCGTGCGGTCGTGACCTGATCCTGGTCAGGCAGGCCCGATGCGTTCCTGAATACCGTTCGTGTCATGCCGAGCCTGTGCGCCTTTTGCGTCATCATGGCGGCGAAGTTTTCCTCCGTGCCGCCAAGCCCCTCCGCCACCAAGGTCGCGACATCGTTGGCGGACTTGATGATGAGGGCGCTGATAGCGTCCCGAACGGTGATCGTCTGGCCCTTTTTCAGATCCAGCCTGCTTTTTGGACGCCGCGACGCGCGGCGGGATACCGGAAACTTTGTATCCAGGGAAAGCCGCCCCGTCGTCAGCCCTTCGAAGACGTGATAAAGCGTCATCATCTTCGTTAGCGATGCAGGATAGACTCGCCTGTCAGGGTTGACCGCGTGAAGCACAGTTCCGGTGCGTTCGTCGACGATCATCGAGGCGTAGCGTGCCGCCATCGCTGGCTGGATAAAAGCAGTCAGCAAAAGCAGAAATGCGCCGCCGATCGCGGCGGAATGTCGTTGGATCGAATCTGCCATCTGGCGATTTCGTTTCCCTTTTCCGGGTCCCCTTAGAATGTCCCCAACTAGAATGTCCCCAAACGGTTTCAACGCGTCGGGATAAATTACAGGAATCCTATCGGAGCCGTTGAATCGTGTCCATTTTGGACTTTCGGCGTTAATCGACGGTTAACCAGATTCGGACGACTGTGTTCCTTTGTTTCCGGTTAGCTCCTCTCGCATGATCTGTCTTCCTTCGCCCTGTGGCTATGCAGAAAACAGCATCTTCCGCCTGTTCCCCGGTTTTGCCTTAATTTTGCTCTTTCCAGTGTCGGGAAGCTTCCCTAACATTCTTCGTGAAAGCCCCGTCGGGGCGCAAACATCCGAAGCTGCGGGAAACCGTTCGAATCATGAGCGATAAGGAGCCGAACCGTCCCGACGACGGCGACACGAATGTTGGAACCGTTGTCCGGGCGAAGCCAAAGACGAAGAAGCCGTCGATGTACAGGGTCGTCATGCTCAATGACGACTACACCCCGATGGAATTTGTCGTCCACGTGCTTGAGCGGTTTTTTCACAAGACCCATGAGGAATCGGTGCAGATCATGCTCCATGTCCATCAGAAGGGCGTAGGCGTCTGCGGCGTCTATACCTACGAGGTTGCCGAAACCAAAGTCACGCAGGTCATGGACCTTGCGCAACAGCACCAACATCCGCTCCAATGCACGTTGGAGAAGGAATAATCCCCGACTGACCCCGGAAGGACGCGCCCATGCTTTCGCGCAATCTCGAACGTAGTCTCCACCAGGCCCTGGCGCTCGCGCGCGAACGGCGGCACGAATATGCGACGCTTGAGCATCTGCTGCTGGCGCTGACGGAAGACCAGGACGCCAAGGCGGTGCTGCGCGCATGCGGTGTCGACATGGATCGGTTGCGGGACGATCTGTCTGATTACCTCGATAACGAACTCAGCAACCTTGTGGTGAACCGGGACGACGACCCGAAGCCCACGGCCAGCTTCCAGCGCGTCGTTCAGCGCGCCGCCATCCACGTTCAGACATCGGGACGGCAGGAAGTCACCGGCGCCAATGTTCTCGTTGCGATGTTCTCCGAACGCGAAAGCAACGCGGTCTTTCACCTGCAGGAACAGGAGATGTCGCGCTTCGATGCGGTGAACTATATCTCGCACGGCATCGCCAAGGTTCCCGGCCGGTCCGAGTCGCGCGCCCCCGAGGGGGCCGATGAAGAACAGGCCGAGGAAAAACCCAACAAGAAGGGCCAGGAGGCGCTCGACGCCTATTGCGTCAATCTCAACAAGAAGGCGGCCGACGGGAAGATCGATCCTCTGATCGGACGGTCGGCGGAAATCGAGCGCACCATCCAGGTGCTGTGCCGGCGCACGAAGAACAACCCGCTCTATGTCGGCGATTCCGGCGTCGGCAAGACGGCGCTGGCCGAGGGGCTGGCGCGCCGTATCGTGTCGGAAGACGTGCCAGAGGTTCTGCTCGACGCCACGATCTTTTCGCTCGATATGGGAGCTCTGCTGGCCGGCACGCGTTATCGTGGCGATTTCGAGGAACGGCTTAAGGCTGTCGTGTCGGAGCTCGATGAATGCGAGGGCGCGATCCTGTTTATCGACGAAATCCATACCGTGATCGGCGCCGGCGCGACGAGTGGCGGGTCGATGGATGCCTCGAACCTGCTCAAGCCGGCCTTGCAAAGCGGCACGCTGCGCTGCATCGGTTCGACCACCTATAAGGAATACCGATCCTATTTCGAAAAGGACCGGGCGCTTGTCCGCCGGTTCCAGAAGATCGATGTGGTGGAACCGTCGATCGAGGACTCCGTAAAGATCCTGCGCGGCCTGAAGCCTTACTATGAAAAACATCATCGTGTGCGCTACACGATGGAAGCGATTCGCACGGCGGTCGAGCTGGCGTCGCGCTACATCAACGACCGCAAGCTGCCTGACAAGGCCATCGACGTGATTGACGAGGCCGGCGCGGCGCAGATGCTTCTGCCCGAGGGCAAGCGCCGCAAGATGATCGGCGTGAAGGACATTGAAACGACCATCGCGAAGATCGCCCGCATCCCGCCGAAAAGCGTGTCGCGCAGCGATCAGGAATCGCTGCAGAACCTCGAACGCGACCTCAAGACCGTTGTATTCGGCCAGGACCAGGCTATCGAGGCGCTGGCGGCCTCCATCAAGCTCGCCCGCGCAGGTCTGCGCGAGCCGGAAAAACCCATCGGCAGCTATCTGTTCTCCGGCCCGACCGGTGTCGGCAAGACCGAGGTGGCGCGCCAGCTGGCCATGACTATGGGGATCGAGCTGATCCGCTTCGACATGTCGGAATACATGGAACGCCACACGGTTTCACGGCTGATTGGCGCGCCGCCCGGCTATGTCGGGTTCGATCAGGGCGGGCTGCTGACCGATGCGATCGACCAGCACCGGCATGCCGTTCTGCTGCTCGATGAAATCGAAAAGGCTCACCCCGACCTGTTCAACATTCTGCTGCAGGTGATGGATCACGGGAAGCTGACCGATCATAACGGCAAGAATGTCGATTTCCGCAATGTGGTCCTCATCATGACGACCAATGCCGGGGCGGCCGACATGGCGAAGGAAGCCATCGGGTTCGGTCGCGACAAGCGCGAGGGCGACGACGAGGAAGCGATCAAGCGCATGTTCACGCCCGAATTCCGCAACCGGCTGGATGCGGTCATTCCGTTCGCGGGCCTTGAGGCGTCCGTCATTTCCAAGGTCGTCGACAAGTTCATCATGCAGCTCGAAGGCCAGCTGGAGGATCGCAACGTCTCCATCGAGCTCGACGCGGCAGCGCGCAAATGGCTGGTGGAGAAGGGCTATGACCAGCATTTCGGCGCCCGGCCCCTGGCCCGCGTCATTCAGGAACACATCAAGAAGCCGCTGGCCGATCAGCTTCTGTTCGGCGACCTGATGCGCGGCGGTCTGGTCAAGGTGTCGACCGACGAGAATGGCCTGACCTTCGATGTGGTGCCCGAGCCGGCGAAGAAGAAACCGGCTGGAAAAGCCGGCGGCAAGAAGGGCAACGGGTCCGGCAAGGGCGACGATTCCGGCGATGAAAAGAAAGAGCCCGTCCTGGCGGACTAACGTCCTTCGAGACGGCTCCCGACCCGCCGGGAGCCTCCTCAGGACGAGGAATTATTTTACCGAAGCCTTCCTGCGCTGTACCTCATCCTGAGGAGGCCTGAAAGGCCGTTTCGAAGGATGTTTCTCAGCGCCCTTTAACCGGCGTCGACAGCTCGCCCTTGCGGTAGGGGGAGCGCTCTTCTTCGAGCATGTCCATTTCCCATTCGGTCTCGCGCGCCTCGCGCTGGACGAAATTCTCGACCGCGTCGCGAAATCCCGGATCGCGGATCCAGTGGGCGCTGTAGGTCTCGCTCGGCAGGTAGCCGCGGCTGATCTTGTGCGGTCCCTGCGCGCCCGCCTCGACCTTCGCCAGACCGTGCTCGATGGCGTAATCGATGGCGCGATAGAAACAGGCCTCGAAATAGAGCATCCGGAACTGCTCGACGCAGCCCCAGTTGCGCCCGAACAGCGTGTCGCTGCCGCGAAGATTAAGCGCGCCGCCGACCCAGTCGCCGTCATGTTTCGCCATGACCATGACGAGCCTGTCGGCCATCCGTTCGCGCAGCAGCGAAAAGAACGTCCGGTTCAGATAGGCATGCGCCCATTTCTTGTCGACGGTGGCGAGATAGAACCGGTAGAACGCGTCCATATGCTCTTCGCGCACGCCATCGCCGGACAGCACCTGGATATCGACGTCGGCGTTGGCGTTCTCGCGCTCCTTGCGGATCGATTTTCGCTTGCGCGACGTCAGGGCGCCGAGGAAATCGTCGAAGGTTTCGTAGCCCCGGTTGTGCCAGTGAAACTGCTTGCCGAGGCGTTGCAGGAATCCCTCGCCGGCAAGCAGATCGCGCTCTTCCTCGGTGCAGAAGGTGATGTGGAGCGATGAGACCTCGCGCTGGTTGGCGAGCTCAAGCAGCCCCGCCATCAGCACCTTGCGCGTTCGCTCCGCGTCCTGTCCCGGCCGGACCAGCAGTCGCGGCCCCGTCACCGGCGAGAACGGCACCGCGACCTGGAGCTTGGGATAGTAGGTCCCCCCGGCGCGCTCGAACGCATCGGCCCAGCCCCAGTCGAACACGTATTCGCCGTAGGAATGGCTCTTCAGGTAGCAGGGCGCCACCCCCAGCAGGCCGCCGGTTGAATCCTCCACCAGCAGATGCTGTGGCCCCCAACCGGATTCAGGCGCGGCCGAGCCGCTGTCCTCCATCGCGCTCAGGAACTGGTGGCTGACGAACGGGTTCTCGTTGCCCGCGCAGGCATTCCAGTCCGCCGCCGCGATCTCGCCGATGCGGCTGGCAATTTTTACAGTAATGGGATCGCCATCGGGCATGCCGAAAGGTTAGGCGAGGGGGCGGGGAGGGGCAAGGGGCTGCTCCCCTTATCGCCTTATCCCCTATGCGGCAGAGGCCTCGCGAGCTTCCGCCCTACTCGATCTCAAACACCCCGTCGACCTCTACCGCGGCGCCCTGGGGCAGGGACGCGGTGGCGACGGCAAAGCGTGCGTGGCGACCGGCTTCGCCGAACACCTCGACCATCAGATCCGACGCGCCGTTCATGACGACCGGGGGCTGGATGAAATCGGGCGGCGCGTTGACGAAACCGCCCAGCTTGACCACGCGCTTGACCCTGTCGAGGTCGCCGCCGCAGGCCACCTTGAGCTGGCCCAGCAGGTTAAGACCGCAGGCCCGCGCCGCGCGCTGGCCGTCTTCGACGGTCAGGTCGCCGCCGACCTTGCCGGCGATCAGCCCGTCATCGGCCTGCGAAACCTGACCGGATACAAAGACAAGATTTCCGGTCTGAACGAATGGAATGTAGTTCGCTGACGGCGTTCTCGGTTCCGGAACGGTAATGCCGAGCTCGCTCAGATGTGCGTCGATCTTTCCAGCCATGAAGTTTCTCCCTGAAGGCAGTTGGTCGTCAGCCCTTTCTAGCGGGGATATCTGTCCGCGACCAGAGCGCGTCTGAAGGGAATGGGGAAAAATCGGGAGGCGGCGGAACCGCCTCCCGGGAGTTCAGGGAGACGCAACGTCAAAGATGGCGTTGCTCGGTCGCGGCATCCCGGGTGGGCCCGGAGGATGCCGAACTTCGCGCGGGTTCGGATAAGGACCCGGGCGAAGGGCTTGCATCGCCGGTCGCGCCCTGCGGGGCGGCGGGCCTGGCGATGGCTGTTTCATCTCCTGCGAGTGGGGCGGAATGGGACGCTTCTTCCTGGCCAGAATCCCCATAGCCCCCTTCGATCACGGTCCATCCGGTTTCGCGACGGTCCGTGTCGGGCGGCCGGACGGGAGCGGCCTTCGGCAGCAGTGAGTCAGCCGGCGCTTCCTTGACGATGACGATCGATTTCAACCCCATACGCCATGCGTCGATCAGTACCGCCCGGCAATCCGAAACGGTGCTGTCGCCGGTCAACGTCACCCTGTGGTTTATATTGCCGGAAATCGCCGGTTGCACCGCCGCCATCATTTTCAGCAGAGAGTCAGCGCGCAGGCGGCGCCGGCTTCGCTCGCCCTGGGGCGTTGCGCAGTCGAAAACCGTCAGATGCGCCGGATCCAGTCCGGGCGCGCCTTCCAGCGTTCCCCAGCCGCAGCAGAAATTGTTGGCCGCCTCGATGGCAGCCTCGCTGTATCCCAGCGCCGAAAGCAGATCGAACTCGTCCTTTTCGAATTCTTTCGCCGACAGGCCCAGCATCTGGGTGCAGAATTTCTCGCCCAGCGCCCAGGGGCTGAAAACGAAGGAAATGTCAGGGCAATGCGCAAGTCCGGCTTCCAGCACCCGGAGCGCTTCTTCGGTAAAGCCGCGTTTGCGGAGATTCTCATGGTTGATGCCGGGCGCGCCCTTCAGCGTGGCGTTGCCCAGCATATGGCGCAGGATTGCTCCCAGCCGACCGCCGTCATAGCCCAGCCGTTTGAGTCCCTGTACCACATGGGGTTTGACGGTTCGCTCGTAACCGCCGCCCGGCGTCCTGTCGTATCGCAAAAGCGAGTATTCGGGCTCGAGCCCCGGGGCGTCGCATTCAAGGATCCGGTTCTCCGGTTCGAAGGCTGTGACGACACTGACCTGCGCGTTCCGGTAGCGGGACCGCTCGCCGGAATCCAGAGCCTGCTCCCATGCCTTGTTGCAGACCTCCGCCAGAGCCGGTTCGACGGCGTTTTCAACGGCCAGGGCGGCGATCTTCCCGGCGGAAATGTTTCGGAGCATGCCGGCGGCATTTCGTTCCCAGCCCGGGCACGCCCCCATCTCTTCCGCGATCGAGGCGGACATGGCCCAGGCAGCGCCGGTGACGAGGCCGCAAATCGCAGCCGCCGTTTCGCGCCCGTCCTTGCTGTCATACGCAAACCCCATCGCCATCAGGGCAGGGGCCACGCCCGACGGCGAGATCGCAATCGGCCGGAAATCCCAGGACTGGCGCGACTGTCTCGGGGTCGCGGAGGCCGACTTCGCGAGGGCGATGTCCGAGGCCAGGGCGGCCAGCATTGCCGCATGCCGCAACGCGTTTGTATCCAGTCCGGTTGACGTTACGAAAGCAGGCAGGTTCAGCGTGACCCTGCGGACCGTTCCGTCGTCGTCGGATAAAAGGCAATCCCGGTTCGCGTCGGAGAAATTCATCCCGGCCGTTGCGCCTGACCATGCCGCCAGCGCCAGCGCATCGACGACAGCCCCATCGCTGGAAAGGACGCCGGAGGCGTCGCGGGCGATATTGCATGCGACATCGGCGAGGAAGCGGTCATCGGCCTCCACCACGATGGCGGGAGATGCGGGATTCCGCTCTTCCGGCGAGCCGCCGAGTAGCTGTTCGATGGCAAATTCGTTGCCGTCCCGGACAAGACGCATCACGCGGTCGATGAGCGTCTCGGGTATCAGGGCGCCCCGCGCTGACGCGATGGCGAGGCGCAGTGACGGGTTTCCATCCGGATCGAACGCAAGCCTTTTCCCGGCGGATCGGCAGGCGTCCACGATAGCGGACAGGTGGCGTCCGGCGAGTAACCGGCCCGCATCCCGCAATTCATCGAGCGCATTCCGCGCGCCGTGCCTCAGAAGGATCGCTTCTGCATCTTCGTCCTTCGCATTGATCGAAATGACCGAATCGTCGCCAGGACCGGTTGCGGAGGATTCGTGCGGGGGGATGTCGTCTTCAGTGGTCTGCCGCATGCCGCCGGTACGGTAATCGACGATTGCGCCCGTCGGGGCTTCGCCCATCCCGTACGCCCAGTATACGCCTTCATGTCGCCAGACGAGCGGTTCGGGAGCGATGCGCCGGTTCAGCAGGAGCCAGCCAATCTCGTCGAAAAAGGCGCGAGCATCCTGCTCGCTGTCGAAATAGCCGGATTTCCATCCCTGATAGGTCCAGCCTCCTGCGATGCGGCGAACCGCATCGGCAGCGGTCTCCTCCCGCCTTGAAGCCGGGCGCGCATGATTTGCCGATTGCCGCCAGAGCCATTGCGGAACATCGTCCTCCGCGACAGGGTTTAGCGCCACCGGGATTTCCCTTCGGAGCAAACCCCGATCCGCCATGAATTCAATGACGTCCGACGACCAGGTAACGTCGCCGGCGCTTTCGGCTGTTTCCGATTTGTGGAGAGAAAGGTCCTGCTTTACGCCCTCATCTGGCGCGCTGCTGCCCTTCGAATGGAGCCGGGCTATCTGCACCGATTCCGACCTTTCCGGAGCGTGACAGCCGGCTTGTTCCGACGGGCCGCCCCTTTTGTTTCTTTATCCCAGCCGGCTTCACAAGAGCCGGGTTGGTCCCCCCAGAAGGTTGTGCCTCCCGAACTTTCCCGCCTGATACTCAACGCTACTACGCAAAATGTATCCCGCGGCACGCCCCATATCTGGGGGGCACAACTATTTAGCGACAATATATTGTGAGATCAACAATATTTTGACGAAAATTTCTTCAAATAACAAAATGTAGTAATAATTCTGCCATTTTCACAATAATCGGTCGTGTGGATGCTGCTGGACCTGTTGCGGGCCGCGTGCCATAAAATCGGCACGCAGAGGCAGTTGCCTTATTTGGCTGGCCTTTTCGGGCCGGATTTTAAAGAGCGTTTGCCATGACACTGGGAACTCGACTGTTCACGCTTCTGAATGGAGAACTCGTCGGCACGGATGCCGCAGGCAACCGCTATTACACGGAGAGGAAAAAGCCCAAGGGGAGGCGGGCCCGCCGCTGGGTGGTCTATAACGGCCCGGCGGAAGCGTCATGCGTACCCGCGGAATGGCATGGCTGGCTGCACGGCCGTGAAGGCGCGGCGGTTCCGTCCGAAGAAATCGAACGACGGTCCTGGCAGACCGGGCATCAGGAGAACCTGACCGGGACTTCAGCAGCCTATCGCCCGCCCGGCGATGTGTCGAAGGCCGGCAAAAGGGACCGGGCGACCGGCGATTATCAGGCCTGGCGGCCGGAATAACGCCATAATCCTATTGCTCAATTCAGTGTCGGTTTGACGGGAGAAATTCAATGGGCCGCAATCTCGTGGAAACGCTTATGGGAGCCTTCGTGCTTGGCCTCGCCATCGTGTTTCTGGTCTTCGCCTATGGCCGCGCCGGTCTGAAGACGACCGATGGATATACGCTTGTCGGCAAGTTCGACAGGATCGACGGTCTGGCGCAGGGCAGCGACGTTCGCATGAGTGGAATCAAGATCGGCACTGTGACGGCGCAGACGCTCGACCCTAAGACCTACCTGGCGGTGCTGACCCTTAACGTCCGCAACGACGTCAAACTGCCGCGCGACAGCTCTGCGCGGGTCGCTTCCGACGGCCTTCTCGGAGACAAGTATCTGTCGATCACTCCCGGCGGCGAGGACGCGATGCTCACGGCCGGTCAGGAAATCCAGCACACTCAGGGGTCTGTCGATATCGTTTCCCTGGTAGGCCGCATGCTGTTCACCCAGACCGGCAACAAGGGCAAGGCCGACGCAGCGCAGGAACCGGCGCTTCCCAAGATGCCCTGACACACAGGATGGCTGCGCCGGAACCGCAACGCTGGATCGCCGATCGTTACGCGCGCAATGCCCGTTTCGTCGCGGATCTCGGCGAACCCCTGATCGACATGCTGGCGCCCGCCCCGGGAGAAAAAATTCTCGATCTCGGGTGCGGCGACGGAGCGCTTACCAAAAAGATCGCCGATTGCGGCGCCTGGGTGTTGGGTGTCGACGCTTCTCCGGATCAGGTCCAGGCGACGGCCGCGCTTGGCATCCCGGCGGCAGTGGTCGACGGGCACAGTCTGACTTTCGACCAAGCGTTCGACGGGATACTGAGCAACGCCGCCCTGCACTGGATGCGGCGTCCCAATGAAGTGATTGACGGGATGTGGCGGTCGCTCAGGCCCGGCGGTCGGCTTGTCGGTGAAATGGGCGGCGCCGGGAACATCGCGGCAATCTCACAGGCGCTCGGCGATGCGCTGGCCAGGCGGGGGCTCGATTCTAACGCTGCCTGGCCCTGGTATTTTCCCACGCCGGAAGACTATCGCGGCAGGCTGGAGGCGCGCGGATTCCGCGTCGACACGATCGAACTGATCCCCAGACCTACACCGTTGCCGGGCGATATCAGGGACTGGATCCATACTTTCGGCGGGCAGTTTCTATCCACGGTCCCCGATGCAGACCGCGCGGCCTTTCTGGACGAGGTTGCGGCCGCTCTGCGGCCAGCCCTTTACCGGCCTCAGGGGCAATGGGTCGCCGATTACGTGCGGTTGCGTTTTTCCGCCGTTCGACCGGTCGAGGGCGACGCATGAAAGGAAGAAGCCTGTTTGCGGCGGTTACCGCCGTTGTCGGACTCGGGCTGCCGGCGAATGCTCAGCAGGGGGCCGTGATGCAGGGGCTCGACAAGGTGACGGCGCGCATTTCGACCTTCGATGCCCCGGTCGATCAGCCGGTGCGGTTCGGCACGCTGCAGGTCACGGTCAGAACCTGCAGCAAGACGCCACCGGAAGAACCTCCTGAAAGCGCTGCTTTTGTGGAGATCGACGATGTCAGGCCGGGAGAGGAGCCCCGCCGCGATTTTACCGGCTGGATGCTGGCCTCGAGCCCCGCGCTCTCGGCTCTGGAACATCCCGTCTACGATGTCTGGGTCGTCGACTGTATGAAGGAGGCGAGTTCGTCCTCGCCGAGCTCGGAATAAAAGGTCGCATTGACGTCCAGCGCATCGGACAGGATTTGCCGGTAACCGGAGCGGTGGATTTCGACAGTGCCGAACTGGCCCAGGTGGGACGTTACAAATTGCGTGTCGAGAAGTTTGTAGCCCCCCTTGCGGAGCCTGGCCACAAGATGGACCAGAGACACCTTGCTGGCGTCGGTGACCCGGCTGAACATGCTTTCGCCGAAGAAGGCGCCCCCCAGGGAAACGCCGTACAGACCGCCGACCAGTTCTTCGTCGAGCCAGGCTTCGACGCTGTGCGCCCGTCCCATTTCGAAAAGGTCGACATAGAGCTGGACGATCTCTTCGTTAATCCATGTTTCCGACCGGTCGGGCGCCGGTTCCGCACACAGGCGGATAACCTGTTCGAAGGCCGTATCGCAGCGAATATCGAAAGAATTTCGGCGAACGGTACGGCGCAGCCGACGCGGAATATGGAACCGGTCGAGCGGCAGGATGCCGCGCTTTTCAGGGTCGATCCAGTATAAGGTCGGGTCGTCATGGCGCTCCGCCATCGGAAACAGTCCGACCGCATAGGCCCTCAGGAGGATTTCCGGCTTCAGTCCAACCATCGACCGTCCAGTCCGTGGCGCCGTTCAGCCCCCGGCCGCTTTCCCGCTTTCTACGAATTTCTCCAGCCAGTGAATATCGTAGTTGCCGTACACGAAATCCGGTTCGGAAATTATTTTCTGATGCAGAGGAATGGTTGTTTCGATTCCATCGATTACATATTCCTCGAGGGATCGCCTGAGCCGCATGAGGCATTCGTTCCGGGTCGCTCCGTGCACCACCAGCTTGGAGATCAGGCTGTCATAGTGAGGTTGCACGCTATACCCAGCATAAAGCGCGGAATCGACCCGGACGCCGAGGCCGCCGGGAGGGTGGTAATCCGAAATCCTGCCGGGCGATGGAGCGAAGGTGACCGGCGATTCAGCGTTGATACGGCATTCGATCGCATGTCCGCTGAAATCAATGTCGTCCTGGCTGACCGACAGCGGTGCGCCGCTGGCCAGCCGGATCTGCTCACGGACGATGTCCAGCCCGGTGATCATCTCCGTTATGGGGTGCTCGACCTGAAGACGGGTGTTCATTTCGATGAAGTAGAACTCGCCGTCTTCATAAAGGAATTCGATCGTCCCCGCATTGCGGTATGAGATTTTCGACAGCGCTTCGCACACGCGGCGGCCGATCTCCTGTCTCTGTTCGCTGTTGAGCGCCGGAGAACGCGCCTCTTCTAGGACTTTCTGGTGGCGGCGCTGCAAGGAGCAGTCGCGTTCGCCGAGATGAATGACATTGCCGCGGCCGTCGCCCATTATCTGGATTTCGATATGGCGCGGTCGCATCAGGTATTTTTCCATATACATGGCGTCGTTCCCGAAGGCCGCCATCGCCTCCGTCCGCGCCTGTGCCAGGGACGTCGACAGCTCGTCCGGTCCGAATACCGCCTTCATGCCGCGCCCGCCGCCGCCGGCGGAAGCCTTGCACAGTACCGGATAGCCCATCTCTTCGGCGATCCGGTGCGCTTCCGCATCGCTGCCTAGCGCGCCATCCGAACCGGGGACGACCGGTATGCCCAGTTCCTTGACCTTGGTTTTCGAAGCGATCTTGTCGCCCATCAGCGAGATATGTTCCGGAGCCGGGCCGATAAAGGCGATGCCGTGCTCTTCGACCATCGAGGCGAAGGAAGCATTTTCCGACAGAAAGCCGTAGCCCGGATGAATGGCGTCCGCGTTGGTTATCGTCGCCGCCGTCAGGATCGCCGGCATGTTGAGATAGGATTCGGCAGCCGCCGGCGGTCCCACGCAGACGCTTTCGTCGGCCAGCCTTACATGCATCGCGTGCTCGTCCGCAGTCGAATGAACTGCGACCGTCCGTATGCCCATCTCGTGGCAGGCACGGTGAATGCGAAGCGCAATCTCGCCGCGGTTGGCGATCAGGATCTTTTCGAACATTGGCCGTCGATCATTCGAGGATTACGAGCTCTTCGCCGAACTCAACCGGAGTCCTGTCGGACACCAGGATTTCGACCACCCGTCCGGCCCGGGGGGCGCGGACCTGGCTGAAGGTCTTCATGGCTTCGATCAGCATAAGCGTCTGGCCTTCCGCAACGGTGTCGCCGACCTTGATGAGAGGCGGGCTTTCGGGATTTTCCGCTACATAGATTACTCCCGGCATCGGCGCCGTAACGGCGCCCGGTCGCGGGCCGTCGCTCGTCTGCGGCGCGGCTGCCGCCGGCGCCTGGGGAACTGCCGACGTTACGGTCGACATGACCGGCTGGCCGCCGCGCGAGACCCGGATCGACTGGTCGCCTACGCTGTATTCGATTTCGGTCAGGTTGGTCTCGTCCAGCAGCTCCGCGAGCTTGCGGACCATTTCCTCGTTTATGTCGAGCTTTGCCATTAGGTTAACGTTTCCCTCCGGTACCGATTAGTTTCGCCGCAGAATCGACGGCCATTTCGTATCCGCTCGATCCAAATCCGCAGATCACGCCCGTAGCCACTTTTGAAACGTATGATCGGCGACGAAAAGATTCGCGGCGATGGATATTTGACAAATGCAGCTCGATTACAGGGATTGTGAGGACCGACAGGGCGTCCATGATGGCGATCGAGCTATGCGTGTAGGCCGCGGGATTGATGATAAGCGCTGCGCTCGAAGCGCGGGCGTCCTGAATCCAGTCGACGAGTTCGCCTTCGCTGTTGCTTTGGCGGAAATCGACCGCAAGATCCAGTTCGGCTGCTCGCGACCGGCATCGTTCCTCGATGTTTGCAAGCGTCTCGGTTCCATAGATATCCGGATCCCGGTCTCCAAGCAGATTGAGGTTCGGCCCGTTAAGGACAAGTATCGTCGGAACGTTCGGCACCGTTCAGTATCCAACCCTGCGTTTCACTGGGGTATCGATATCCCAGCGGGTAATTCGACGCAATGGCGCGATCGGAGATGAGACTCTTTCCTCGGGCGGTGCCCCCTGGGCGGGATCGCTCGTCATTTACAGGGCGGGATCGCTCGCTATTTACGCATATTTAACCCAAATGTCCGAGATTGTTGATGAAATTCGATATGGCTGAAGAATTATGAAAACAATTCCGGACGACATGCCGCGCGAAGTTGTGCAGGAGGGACTCCCGGCGGGCTCTGAACGCCGGCTTGTGCTCAGACTGCTCAAATACTGGCGTGGGTTGCAGGATGGCGACTGGTTCCCGCCGTTTTCGGCTATCGATAATGTCGAAATCGCCGATATGTGGAACGACAGCTTTGTCCTCGACCTTGCCGGCCATGAAAACGATCCGGTATTTCGCTGGTTCGGGAATGGCATCGCCTGCCGGTGCGGAGGCTCGCTGATCGGCCGCCATGTATCCGAAGTTCCCGAAAATTGTCTCGCATCCGTCGTAGTGACCTATCTGGATGATGTTTTGGCCAGGGAAGCGCCCATGTCGCGCGGCGGCGAACTGGTTCTGTGGAACGGCGTACGCATTCTGTATCGGAGCATTCTAATGCCTCTCAGCGACGACGGGAAAACGATCACCGGCATTCTTGGCGGAGCGAATTGCCGGGAAGTAACCGAGGAATAGCATCAGGCCGGACTGGCTGACGGAAGTGCCATGAAAGCATTCGAAATATATACATTTCGCGGCGGGAATTGGAAAATCGATTCGGTTTTCGACGACAAGGACCTTGCTCTTTTCGAGGCCAAACGCATGGACAGCAGTAACCGCTTTCCAAGCGTTCGCGTCGTGGAGGAAATTTTCGACGAGGTCAGCTCCCAGACGTCTACACGTACCATTTTCCGCGGGGGCAGTGACGCCGAACAGTCATATCAGGCGCCGAAAAAGGCAGCACCGGCCATAAATAAGGCTAGACCCAGAGCAGCCGGAGCGGAACGGTCTCCTACAGGCCGCAGGCGTAAACCGGCAAAAAAGAAATCCGGTTTCAGCGGGCCGTTTCTTATCCTGTTGCTTGTGGTTGTGTTCGGTTTTGCCGCCATGTTCGGGCTTCAGTTTTTCGCAGGCGTGAAGCTGGGCTGAGCGCGTTTCGCCCCTTCCGTCGATTCCGCAAGAATTTTCTTTTTTCGGTTATTCGATGCGTGTAAAAGGCGCATCGTCGCGCCCGCAGCTGCGGGCGGGTCTGGAGAACCATCAAAAATGACCGAACGGATTTTTCGGTTCCTCGAAGAGGAACGCCCGGAAACGCCCTGTCTTGTCGTCGATCTCGACGTCGTTGAGGAAAACTATCTCGCCCTCCGCCGGGTTTTGCCGCTGGCAGACATTTTTTACGCCGTGAAGGCGAATCCCGCGCGCGCCGTCCTTGATCGCCTGCACCGTCTCGGCGCATCGTTCGACGCCGCCAGTATCTTTGAAATCGACCAGTGCCTCTCCCTGGGCGTCGATCCGGCCCGGATTTCCTTCGGCAATACGATCAAGAAGGAAGCCCACATTGCGTCCGCTCATGAAAAGGGCATCCGCCTGTATGCGGTCGACAGCGAGGCGGAACTGGAGAAAGTCGCGCGTTCCGCACCGGGCAGCCGCGTCTTCGTTCGGGTGCTGACGACTGGGGATGGCGCTGACTGGCCGCTGTCGCGAAAATTCGGATGCGAACCGCCCGTGGCGGAGAGAATCCTGCTGCGCGCCGCGGAACTCGGGGTCGAGCCCTATGGCATATCGTTTCATACCGGTTCGCAGCAAAGGGACCCGGGTCGTTGGGACCCCGCTGTCGAGGCGGCGGCAAAACTGTTCGACCGAGCCGCCGCCGCTGGCATCGAATTGAAATGCGTCAATATCGGGGGCGGGTTTCCGGCCAGATATCGGGCGGCGGCGCCCGATCTGGAAGAGTACGGCGAGGCGATCATGACCGCCATGACCCGTCATTTTGGGAACCGTCTGCCGAAAATTCTGGCCGAACCCGGACGTTTTATTCCCGGCGATGCCGGCGTCATCCAGACGGAAGTCGTTCTGATATCGCGTAAATCGGATGAATCCGAGCGGCGATGGATATACCTCGATATTGGAAAGTTCGGCGGGTTGCCCGAAGTCATGGATGAAGCGATCCAGTACCGGATCAGGACGCCCTATAACGGCGCACCGGGCGGCCCTGTCGTGATTGCCGGGCCGACATGCGACGAGGTCGACATCATTTACGACGAGGCGGCCTATGAACTGCCGCTCGATCTGAAGATCGGCGACCGCATAGAAGTGCTCAGCACGGGCGCCTACACTTCCAGCTATTGCTCGGTCGGCTTCAACGGATTTCCGCCGCTGCGTGAATACTATATTTGACGGAAGACCCATCGGTTCGCATTTGGTAGGGTCCGTACCGGATCACCAATCGAACATGGCAGGGTCATGAAGCTATACGGATATTTTCGGTCTTCCGCGGCGTTTCGAGTCCGAATCGCGCTCAACCTCAAGGGGCTCTCGCCCGATACCGCGCTGATCAATCTGCAGGCCGGCGATCAGTCGTCGGGCGACTACCGGCGGGTCAATCCCCAGGGCCGCGTCCCCGCGCTGGAAGACGATGGCGCGATTATGGTGCAGTCCATGGCGATTATGGAATATCTCGACGAGCGCTATCCCGAGCCCGCGTTACTGCCTGCGGATGCGGCGAGCCGCGCCCGCGTTCGGGGCATCGCGAATATCATCGCCTGCGACATACATCCGCTGAACAATCTGGCGGTGCTCAATTACCTGAAAGGGTCGCTGGGCGCCGATGAGGCCGCCGTCGTCGGCTGGTATCGCCATTGGGTGAAAGAGGGATTCGACGGCGTCGAGCCGTTGCTGGCGGAAAGCGTCCAAACAGGTGCGTTCTGCCATGGAGATGCGCCGGGTCTCGCCGATATCTGCCTTGTGCCGCAGGTATTCAACGCGCAAAGGTTCGATTGCGATCTGTCACCTTATCCGACGATCATGCGGATCAACGAGGCCTGCCTTGCGCTCGAAGCGTTCGACAGGGCATTGCCGGGCAAACAGCCCGAGGCCGCCGAGCTGGGCTGAACGATCGAAGGCGCTCCGGGCGTTTTCGGGGGAGCCGTTTTTTTGGGGTCAGCCTTTTTTTCGGGCTTTCCGCACGACCGACCGCAGGCCGTTGAGGTCCATGGCGCCCGGGATTAACTCGTCGCCTATGACGAAGGAAGGCGTTCCGTTGATTTTGAGCGCCTCCGCCAGTTCGTAATTCCTGCGCAGGATGGTATCGATTTCCGGCGATCCCATGTCCTTGCGCAGGCGGTCGGGATCCAGCCCAACACGCTTGGCGATACCAAAGATTTCGTCTGTTCCCATTCGGCCCCGGTGTTGCATGAGCGCGTCATGGAACAGGATATACTTGCCCTGGTTGCGGGCGGCGAGCGCCGCCCGCGCCGCAGCGACGGACTGCGGTCCCAGAATCGGCCATTCCTTGTAGACGCGCCGGATCTTCCCGTCGGTCCTGACAAGTTCGGCGACCGTGTCATGAACGCGCTTGCAGACTCCGCATCGATAGTCGAAAAATTCGACGACCGTTACGTCCCCTTTCGGGTTGCCGCCGACCGGAGATGACGGGTCGTTGCGTATGGTTTCGCGCTGGTCCTTCAGGACCCGCGCGACCGCAACCCGGTCAGCTTCTTCAGCCTTCTTCTTGTAGGCCTCGATCGCCTCTATCACGATTTCAGGGTTTTTCAGCAGGTAGTCCCGAATGATCCGTTCGATCTCCTCGGACGATTTTGCATGACCGGCAGCGCCCGGAGAGGCCTGCTGCGCTGAAGCCCTGGTTCCGGAAGACACCGCGGCGAGAAGGAGGGCGGCGCAGAGCAAACCGGTCCGACGGAACAACATCTCTTTCTCCTGAAAAAAAACTCCCCGTTTCGGGCGCCGCCATCTTGGCCCGCCGCCAGTGTCCAAGGCAAGCAAGATCAGCCCGTATCGCGGGAATGTGTTCGAAGCTACGGTTTTAGCCGCGATTTTCCGTTTCGTTCAGAATGTCCTGAGACCGCAGCCAGGCGGGGGAGCCAGTCTTCAGCAGTTTCAGCGCGCGATTGGCCTGAGCGCGTGCCAGTTTCGACCTGCCGATGAGAAGATTGTATTCGGCCAGGGCCCAGGAGGAACGGCCCATCTCGCCGCGGCGACCGTATACCGTGCCGGCGAGCCGCCACGCCATCGGCACGAACCTGTCTACCCTTAACGCTTCGTTGGCATGGGTCAGGGCTTCGTCAAAAAGTTCCGGCCGGTTCGATTCGATCATGGCGTGGGCGAGACTTGTTCGGAGCAGCGGCGCTTCGGGCATGAGACGCACTGCTTGCCGATACGCTACCAGCGCCTCATCGACCCGGCCGTTCTCGAACAGCATCTGCCCTTTGAGTTCGTGAAAGTACGCGTTGACCGGCTCGTCGGCGATCAGCGCGTCGATCATTGGGACAGCGACTTCCAGGTTGGCATTCTGGTATTCCGCGATCGCACGGGCGTAGCGTACCGAAATTGACGGTTCCCGGTCCTGGTACTCTGCCAGCACCCGCGGGGAAGAACCCAGAAAGCCATCGAGCTTTGCGACCATGCGCCGGTGCATTTCAACGAAACGGTCCGGTGTAGCGGCCTGTGCGTGAGGCGAAGTCCGAACGTGCTCTTCTGCGAAACGCACCCTCTCCCGTGTAAGGGGATGTGTCCTGACATAGGCGTCCTGCCGGCTCGCGTGAAGATACTCCTGACTCGCGAGAATGTTGAGAAACTGCGCCATGCCGCGGCTCGAGAGACCTGCCCTGTCGAGAAAAATCGCCGCAGCCTGATCCGCAGCCTGTTCCTGTGAACGGCTGAAACTCAGCAGAGAGCGCTGGGCGACTTGTTGTCCTCCGCTCCCAACCGCGGCCGCGCCCGCGCTGTCGCGCGCGAGGACCCCGATCACGAGGCCCAGCGCCTGTGTGATCAAGGCAATATTGCTGGCGTCGTCCAGGGCGCCCTGCAGCCTGGCGAGATGTCCGCCTGCAATATGGCCTATTTCGTGAGCCATAACGGCAATCACCTGGTCTGGATTAGCGGCCCGCCTTAACAGTCCCGTCGTAATGAATATGCGCTGACCGCGCGCGACAAACGCATTCAGTTCAGGGCTCTTGACGATATGGACGTGGAACGCCTCGTCGTCGAGGTTGGCTGCGGACAGGAGTGGCGCCGCATAGGCGCGAATGGTATTTTCGATCTCCGTGTCCCGGATCAACGATTGCCCGCCGGCGCCGTAGGCGTTGCGTTGAACCGTCGACATGCCCACGAGAACGAGCATGCCAAGGGCGAGGAGAAATACGTTGCGTCGCGTCAAGACCCTGACTCCGCTGGCCAGAACCAAAAGTAGGTACGCTGCTATGAGGCGTCAATGCGCGGTGCCGATTCTGGGAGCGTTTCTTGCTGTTGCCGTCGGCTCCTGCAGCGATCCCCAGATACCTGTCGGCACGGTCGGGCATGTCCAAAAATATTTCGGCGGGGTCGCTGCGGACGAACCTCGTGCGGTGCTAATTGGAAGGGATGTGCTGTCAGCCGGCGGTTCGGCCGCGGATGCGGTAATCGCGATGTCGATGGCGATGATGGTGACGCGTCCGGACGCCGCAGGCCCAGGCGGCGGCGGTGTTTGCGTTTTCTATTCGGCGCAGGAAAACAAGGCGGAAGCGCTTGAATTCATGCCTCACGCGTCCCGGACCCCACCGGAAGGCGGTCGATGGATCGGTACGGTACCTGGGACGTTCCGAGGGCTTTTTGCCCTGTCTGCCCGATATGGCGTCCTGCGCTGGGAACAGCTTGTCCTGCCTGCGGAAAATATGGCGCGCTTCGGTATTCCCCTGCCGAGGTCGCTTGCGCGAAGCCTGATCTCTGACGGGGCGTCGCTGTTTTCCGACCCCGTGGCGCGGCAGAGATTCTTCGCTGCTGACGGCAAACCCCTGTCAGAAGGCGCGCCGTTTCGACAGCTCGATCTTGCCGGGATTCTTGGAAGAATACGCGTTGCCGGGCCCGGAGATTTCCATGAAGGCCACTATCTGCGCCAGTATGTGCAGGCGGTTCGGGACGCTGGCGGATGGATCACCATCAACGATATCCGAAAATACCGCCCGGTCTGGAACGACACGGTCAAGCTCTCGGCAGGCAATCACATTCTTCATTTTGCGCCGTCTCCGGCGCTGGGGGGAATCGTTGCCGCGGGTATCTGGCGAGATATCGGAAACAGTTCGAGGTTCTCAGGAAACGACGATGCCGGACAGGTGATGCTGGCGATGCAGGCTTCCCGGAGGGCGCACCAGGCCGCGTTGAGCCGACCGGTTTCGGGAAGAGGGTCGGTTGGTGCGCTTTCAATGGACCAGGCCGGCAACGCTGCAGCCTGCGTCCTGACCATGGGGGCGCCGTTCGGAACCGGCAAGGTTCTGGGCGAAACGGGCATCATTGCTGTTGCGCCGGCTTCGGCGGATACAGCACTTTCGCTGGCCCCCCTGGTCATGGCCAACGACAAGGTGAAGTCCGCCTATGCCGCCGCCACCGGTGCAGGCGACCGGTCGGTCGGCACTGCTCTCGCCACTGTTCTGGCGCGGTTGCTGGACGGTGGACAGAATATCGATGAGGCGCTCCGTCAGTACCGCTATGCGCCCCAGGCGCAGAACGGTCATATTCTGCTGGAAGAAGATGCACCGCCGGCATTGCCGGCGAGGCTGGCGGGGCAGGGCAGGATGGTAACCCGGGTTCCGTCGATCGGTCGGATCAATCTGATGTATTGCCCGCAGGGAATGCGCGAGAGGCCGGAAGAATGCGCTGTCAGAACCGACCCGCGCGGATTCGGACACGCCATTAACGCGGAGTTCTAGTTATGGCGATCAAGGCGTCGCGGCGCGGCAGAATTCCGCCCTTTATCGTCATGGACGTGCTTCGGGAGGCCAACCGGCGCCAGGCGGAAGGCGAAGACATTCTTCACCTTGAACTTGGCCAGCCTCAGACAGGCGCGCCCGGCCCGGTCATCGAAGCGGCGAAGAAGGCCCTCGTTTCGGACGCGCTCGGCTATACCGAAGCGTTCGGTCTGATGCCGCTTCGTGAGCGGATCGTCCGGTACTATGCGGATACCCAGGGTATCAATGTGTCGCCCGAAAACGTCGTGATCACGACCGGGTCTTCCGCCGGGTTCGTTCTGGGTTTTACGGCGGCGTTCGATGCAGGCGACCGGGTCGCGCTCGCCGCGCCGGGTTACCCGGGTTACCGCAATATCCTGCTGTCCCAAAATATCGAGCCTGTCGCCATTCCGACCGGACCGGTAACCCGTTTCCAGCCAACGCCGGATCTGCTCGACCGGATCGAGGGGACGATCGACGGGATCATCGTTGCGAGCCCGTCGAACCCGGCGGGCACCATGCTCGGCGAAGCCGAAATGCAGGCGCTGACCGCCTATTGCAGGGACCGTGGAATCCGGCTTGTCTCAGACGAGATTTATCATGGGATAACCTATGCGGGAGAAGGCATCAGCGCCCTGCAATACGATGACAGTTCCCTGGTCGTCAGCAGTTTTTCCAAGTATTTCTCGATGACCGGATGGCGCATTGGCTGGATGGTCGTGCCCGACGATCTGTTGCGAAGCGTCGAGTGCCTCGCCCAGAATCTGTATATTTCGGCGCCCACGCTGGCGCAGATCGGCGCAGAGGCGGCATTCGACGCGTTCGACGAACTGGACCGGAATGTCGCCCGGTATGCAGCGAACCGCAGGCTTTTGCTCGACGGGTTGCCGGGCGCCGGTTTCGACCGGTTGGCGCCTGCCGATGGCGCTTTCTACATCTATGCCGACGTTTCCCGGCTTACCAATGACAGCGCTTTCCTTTGCCGTCGCATGCTCGACGAAACAGGCGTTGCTACAACGCCGGGTATCGACTTCGATTCAGAGCGTGGGAACGCTTATGTCCGTTTCTCGTTCTCCGGGGCGACCGACATGATTGCTGAAGCCGTCGACCGGTTGACCGACTGGAATCCGTCAGACGGATAAACGCTGCCCCGGCCCTGAGCGAGATTTCGGGGAGCGAGATTTCGGGGAGCGAGATTTCCAGGAAAGCGATCCCGGGAAGCCGGCGTCAGGCGGGTCAGTCCAGGATGCGCTGCCACCAGCCCCGGCGCGGCGCTTCGGGTTTTTCGTCGCTGACAACCGGATTTCCGGATCCCTCCGGTTCCTTCTGCTCAGGAGCGTTATCGGCTGGAGCGGAGGCGGCGATTTCAGGCGCGCGAGCCTCATCGCTTTCCGCGTCCTTTTCGGCGCTCTCGGGCGCATCCTCAGGCGAATTCTCCGATGCGATTTCTGTCGAGTGCTCGGGCTCGCTGCTGGGCGCGCTATCGGGTGGTTCGGCTTCCGTTCCGGAGGCGTCTTCAGCGGTGATGTCAGCGGCAGCCGCGTCCGCGATCTGGGCTTCTTCGCCCGGAGCGGTCGTGTCGTCGCCGGATGTCTGGGTGTCATCCGCATCGGATTTCTGAGTTCTTCTGCGACCGCCGCGACGTCCGCGACGGCGGCGACGCGGTTTCGATTCGTCGTCCTCGCTGGCGTCCCCGTTGGCGTCCCCGTTGGCGTCCCCGTTGGCGTCCCCGTTGGCGTCAATGCCGGCGGTTTCTGCGGACTCTTCAACGGGTTTTGCGGAAGTTTCCGTGTCAGCGACGCCTGCTTCCTCTTTTGCATTCTCCAAAGCGTTCTCGGGAGCGGTATCCTTGCGGCGGCGGCGGCGTGAACGGCGTCTGCGGCCAGAAGGCTTTGTTCCCTGCGTGTCGGTGTCGTCGCCGGCAGATTCGGTCTCTTCTTCTGCGGACGTTTTGTCTTCCGTCCCCGCGGACTGGCGTCCCTTGACCCGGTCGAGCTGGACATCATTCATCGACATCGATTCGTCGCCCAGTATCTGGACGGAAAATCCGCACCGTTCCTCTATCGCGGTCAGTGTCGGGCGCTTTTGATTGAGCACGTAAAGCGCGACGGACGTGGGCACTGTGACCGAAATCTCACTGCTGCGATTTCGTGTGCCTTCTTCCTCGATCATGCGCAGGACACGCACCGCCATCGACTCGATGGACCGGACATGTCCGGTGCCGCCGCAATGCGCGCAAATGTTGCTGCTGGTTTCGATCAGGCTCGGCCTCATGCGCTGGCGCGAAAGTTCAAGGAGCCCGAAAGTGCTGATCCGGCCGAGCTGAATGCGCGCGCGATCCGATTTGACGGCTTCCTTGAACCGTTTTTCGACGGCGCGCTGATTACGCGATTCATCCATATCGATGAAATCGATGACGATCAGACCCGCGAGGTCGCGAAGACGAAGTTGCAAAGCGACTTCGCTGGCAGCTTCCAGGTTTGTTTTGAGGGCGGTTTCCTCGATATTGCGCTCGCGCGTCGACCGGCCCGAGTTTACGTCGATTGCGACCAGCGCTTCGGTCTGGTCGATGACGATGTAGCCGCCCGATTTGAGCTGGACGATCGGGCTGTGCATCGCCTCCAGCAGACTTTCCACCTGGTATCTGTGGAACAGCGGAATCGTGTCGTCGCGGTAAGGCTGAACCCGCTTGGCGTGGCTCGGCATCATCATCCGCATGACTTTCTTCGCCGCCTGATAGGCGACGTTGCCCTCGACGAGCACTTCCTCGATTTCGCGCGAATACAGATCGCGGATGGCGCGTTTGATCAGGTCGCCTTCCTCGTAGACCAGTGCCGGAGCCGCCGATTCCAGCGTCAAGGTACGTATTTCCTCCCACAGACGCATAAGGTAATCGAAGTCCCGCTTGATCTCGGACTTGTTCCGCTCCATGCCTGCGGTCCGCATGATCACGCCCATGCCATCCGGAATATCCAGGTTCTTCAGCAGGTCCCGCAGCCGGCGCCGGTCAGTCGCGTTGGTGATTTTACGCGATACCCCGCCGCCATTGCGCGACGTGTTGGGCATCAGAACGCAGTAACGTCCGGCCAGAGAAAGGTAGGTGGTGAGTGCTGCGCCCTTGTTGCCGCGTTCTTCCTTTACCACCTGAACCAGCAGGATCTGACGCCGTTTGATGACTTCCTGAATCTTGTATCGCCGCATCGGGTGGTCGCGACGGTCGCCGCGCTGTCGTCGGCCGCGTGATCTGGAGCCGGGTTTCCCCGATCCTTTTTCGGCCTCGTCATCACCCTCGGCGGCTTCTTCCTCCGCTTCGGCGTTGTCTTCACCCTCATCGTCCCTACGCTCTTCGTCACTGCTGTGATCGGAGTCGGCATCGTCGGGTTCTTCTTCGCTGGCACTGGCCTCTCGGTCGCCGGAGTCGTTCTCTGAGTCGTCCGCCCCTGCCTCTGCTTCCGTGTCAGATCCAGCGTTAGCTTCCGCCTCCGGCGCTTCGTCTTCGTCGGATTCAGCCTTGTCGGCGTCTTCGCTATCCTCCGACGCCTCCGCAGCTTCCGCGTCGTCGGGCGAGTCGCCGTCTTCCTCGTCTTCGGGTACGTCGCCGTCGATCGAGTCGACATGCGCCTGGGCCGCCATTGCATTTTCTTCGAACAGGGCGACGTCGCGCTTCAGCGCTTCGCGATCTTCGACCGGAATCTGGTAATAGTCCGGGTGGATTTCGTTAAAGGCGAGAAACCCGTGCCGGTTTCCGCCGAAATCGACGAACGCCGCCTGTAGCGAGGGCTCCACCCTCATAACCTTCGCCAGATAGATATTCCCCTTTAGCTGGGATTTGGCGGAAGATTCTATGTCGTATTCTTCCAGACGATTGCCATCGGCAATGACGACGCGGACCTCTTCTGTATGGGTCCCGTCGATCAGCATGCGCTTGTTCATTGTTCGTTTTCGCTCCGAGTACGCACCCCGTGCCCGTGCGAACGGCAGGCGGGGAGCGTCACGTTTTTAGCGAAGTCCGCGGCATCCGGCGTCGACCTGCGAAATCCTCTTTGCATGTGTTCCGGAAATCGGAACAGCCCGGATTATATGCCGGGTTGCAGGGGCGCTCGAAACTGTCAGTGCGGACTTCGGGTTAATCCGAAATAAAACCGTGTGGTTCAAACGCAGGGCTTCGGGACATCGCCGTCCGGCGACAATTTTCTCCGGGCCCCGCGTTCCCGCGACGATTATTCATCGTGCGGATACTCACGGTCTGTTCGCAACAGCGATAGAATACGCTCCTGTCGGAAAATCTACAACTCGATTGTTAGGAGGCATATTCACATCGAATTTACCGATCCATGCCAATACTTACCTTGAATTAACCCTATTATTAAGACAATATGTTGGAACTCCATTAATCCGAGCCACTATATGTGTGCAATGTATCGCAAATGGGTCGGTTTGGCGGCTGGCTTGCTATGCTTCCTGGGAATTTCGATTCCGGCGCCAGCCACTCAGATGGCCGAATCCGTTCGGATTGGCGACTATCAGTCCACGACACGGTTCGTTCTCGACCTTGACGGTCCTGTGGAATTTCGGGTCTTCACCTTGGCCAACCCCTACCGGGTGGTTGTCGATCTGCCGGAAATAGCCTGGCGTTTTAACCCGCGTGATATCCCGAAAGGAAAACGCATAACGGGATACCGGTTCGGTCTTTTTCAACCAGGGCAGTCGCGTATCGTTATCGATGCCTCCGGGCCGGTAAACGTATCGAATGCATTCCTGTTGCCGCCCAAGGGCAAGTTCGGTCATCGGCTCGTGATCGATCTGATCGATACGTCCGCAGAGGCGTTTCTCAAGGCGGTGAGGCCCCCGACTGCGTTCCCGACGCGTTCGAGGGAACAGATCCGGCAACCCAGCGCCCCGCCCAGGGCCGATGCCAGAAAACCGCGCAAGAAGGAACTGCCGCTGATCGCGATCGATCCCGGTCATGGCGGCGTCGATCCGGGCGCCCAGGGCAGGGGCGGGACGCTTGAGAAAGACATTGTACTCCGCCAGGCCCGGGAGCTACGCCGACGGCTTCTTGAAACCGGCCGCTACCGCGTCGTTCTGACCCGCAACCGCGACATTTTTGTCAGGCTGCGTGAGCGGATTGCCATCGCCCAGCGCGCCGGCGCCGATATTTTCATTTCGCTACATGCGGATTCGATCGCCAATCGCCGCGTGCGCGGCGGGTCGGTCTATACGCTTTCCGAGAAGGCGTCCGACAGGGAGGCAGAAGCGCTCGCCGCGAAGGAAAACAAGGCCGACATCATCGCCGGGGTCGACCTGTCGGAGCAGAGCGAAACGGTTGCCCGTATTCTGATCGATCTTCGCCAGCGGTTGACGAAGAACGCCTCTGTCGCCCTCGCGAAAAATCTGGTGAAGAACCTCAGCTCGACCACTAAAATGCTGCGCCGAAACCATCGTTTTGCGGGGTTCGCGGTGCTCAAGGCCCCTGCAATTCCTTCGGTCCTGATCGAGATGGGGTATTTGTCCAATTCTGCGGACGAGAGATTGCTGAGAAGTTCGAAACACCGAGACCGGATAGCGGCGGCGATTGTCGAGGGCGTCGACAGCTATATCGAAACGCGCCAGGCACTGAACCGCTGAGGTGCGCCCCGGCCGCATTTTTTGCGAAACGCCACAAACAGGACAAATTTCACGTTATGATCGGCGCATGACGGATTCCCTTCGTATCGTTGGCCGGGAAGGCGGCGCGGGCGCATGAAGCGGCTGCTGCGGTTCTTTATGGCGCTTACCGCCCTGGGTCTGCTTTTTGCGCTTGTCGGCGTCGGCGTTGTGGGCGGCGTTTTCTGGCACTACGGCAAAGACCTGCCGGACTATCAGCAACTCGCTGATTACGAACCGCCAACGGTAACCCGGGTTCATGCCGGCGATGGGCGGTTGCTGGCCGAGTTTGCCCGCGAGAAACGCGTGTTCGTGCCGTTCGACGCGATACCCAAGAATGTCGTCAAGGCCTTCCTGTCGGCCGAGGACAAGAATTTCTACGCCCATCCGGGAATAGATTTTCTCGGCGTTGCGCGCGCGATCGTCACCAACCTGTCGCGGCTCGGCACCAACCAGCGGCCGGTCGGCGCGTCCACCATTACGCAGCAGGTTGCGAAGAACTTTCTGCTGACCAATGAGGTTTCCTACGAAAGGAAGATCAAGGAAGCCATCCTTGCGATCAGGATCGAACAGGCGCTCAGCAAGGACCGGATACTCGAACTGTATCTGAATGAAATCTATCTCGGGTTCGGGTCTTACGGCGTGGCGGCGGCGGCGCTCAACTATTTCGACCGATCACTTGATGCGCTCACGATTCCGGAAGCGGCCTTTATCGCCGGGTTGCCGAAGGCGCCGAACAACTATCATCCGACCCGGCGTCCCGAAGCGGCGCAAGGCAGGAGAAATTACGTTATCGGGCGCATGCTCGAAGATGGTTATATAACGTCCGAACAGGCGGAGGCGGCCCGGGAAACGCCGCTGGTCATACGCGAACGCACGGGGGCGGCTGTCGCCGAGGCGGATTATTTCACCGAAGAGGTGCGCCGTACGCTTATAGACCGGTATGGGGAAGGCAAGCTGTATGGCGGGGGGCTTTCGGTTCGGACGACCCTATCCTCGAATCTTCAGCAGATCGCCGACCGGGTGCTCCAGGCGGGGCTTGTGGCTTATGACCGTCGGCATGGGTGGCGCGGGCCGCTGGCTCACGGCAGCCGCGAAGAGGATTGGCGCGCGGTACTGAAAAGGACCCCCATCCCCGCAGGCGTCGCGTCTTCCCGTCCCGAATGGCGCAAGGCGGCGGTCATCTTCGTCTGGCCGGACAAGGCAACGATCGCCTTCGAGGACGGCAGCGAAGGGCATATTCCGCTCAGCGAACTAAAATGGGCGCGCGCCTGGAAGCGGGACCAGACCAGGGGGCCGGTCATCCGGCACCCGGAACAGGTCGTGGGTCTGAGAGACATCGTCCTGGTAGAGCCGCTCGGGCCTGACAAGGACGGCAAGCCCCCGCCGAAAGGCGCCTACGCGTTGCGGCAACAGCCCGAAATCGAAGGGGCGCTGGTGGCGCTCGACCCGCATACGGGCCGGATCCTCGCCATGAGCGGCGGGTTTGCACGCTCAAGAAGCGAATACAACCGGGCGACCCAGGCCCGTCGTCAGCCCGGTTCCGCGTTCAAGCCGTTCGTGTACCTGGCGGCAATGGATCACGGCTATACGCCGTCCAGTATCGTTCTGGACGCGCCGGTGGTGATCGATCAGGGGCCGGGTCTCGGTCTCTGGAAACCCGCGAACTATTCGAACAAGTTTTACGGTCCCAGCCCCCTGCGGCTGGGCATCGAGAAGTCGCGAAACCTGATGACGGTGCGACTCGCGCAGACGCTCGGAATGGAAAAGATTTCCGACTATGCGAAGCGGTTCGGCGTCGCGAAGGACATGCCGAGAATGCTGTCGATGGCGCTGGGCGCTGCGGAAACCACCCTGCTGGATATCACCGCCGGCTACGCCATGTTCGTCAATGGTGGGAAGAGGATCGTTCCGACCCTGATCGACCGGATCCAGGACCGGAACGGAAAGACGATCTTCAGCCACGAGGTTCGGGTTTGCGGCTATTGCAGGGAAACCGAATGGCACGGCCAGCCTCCGCCGGAAATTCCGGATAGCCGTGAAGTCGTTGCGGACCCGATCAGCGCCTACCAGGTTGTTTCCATGCTGGAAGGCGTCGTTCAGCGCGGGACCGGTGTGAGGATCCGTGCCGTGGGCAAGCCGCTGGCCGGAAAGACCGGGACCACCAACGACAGCGTCGATGCGTGGTTTATCGGGTTTTCGCCGGACCTTGCAGTCGGCGTGTTTGCGGGCTTCGATCAGCCGCGCCCGCTCGGCAAGGGCGAAACCGGGTCGTCTGTCGCGGTTCCAATCTTCCGCGATTTCATGACGGAGGCGCTCAAGGACCAGCCTCCGGTTCCTTTCCGAATTCCCGAGGGGGTGCAGCTTATCCGGGTCGATCCACGCACCGGCCGGCGCGCCGCGCCTACTCAGAGCCGCGTCATACTGGAAGCCTTCCGTCCGGGCACCGAACCGCCGGCAGCGTCCGACAGCGAAACGGTGCGGACCATCGGTGGATCGCTTGGCGGCGTGAAGGGTTTGTACTAGAAACGGTTTCCCGCCGAACGTCTGCTGTTGGCGGTTATCGAATTCGTTACTGCAGAAGGTGTGTTCAATGCGTGCCGAAGCCCAGGCCATGGTCGATGAAATCCAGCAGTCGCTCGCGCTGCTAAGGAGGCATCTTTGACTGGGATAACGCTCTCCGGCGTCTGGACGAACTGAACGCCGAATCCGAAAATCCCGATCTCTGGTCCGACCAGGAACGCGCGCAGAAAATCATGCGTGAGCGCACCCATCTCGACCAGTCGATTGAGTCCGTCAGGCGTATGGAGCAGGAACTCGATGACGCCGTGACGCTGATCGAGCTCGGAGAGGCGGAAGAGGACCAGGACAGCGAGGACGAAGGGCAGGTGATGCTTGCCGCACTTCGCCAGGAAGCGGCCAAACGCGAGCTGGAATCGCTTCTGTCGGGCGAAGCGGACAGCAATGACTGTTTTATCGAAATTCACGCTGGCGCCGGCGGCACCGAGTCGCAGGACTGGGCGCAGATGCTGTCGCGCATGTATGTCCGCTGGGCCGAAGCGCATGGCTACAAGGTAGAATGGCTGGAGGAAAGCCCGGGTGAAGAGGCCGGGCTCAAATCGGCGTCGCTCAAGATCATCGGCTTCAATGCCTATGGCTGGCTCAAGACAGAGAGCGGCGTTCACCGTCTGGTGCGCATTTCTCCCTATGATTCAGCCGCGCGTCGGCATACCAGCTTCTCCAGCGTCTGGATCTATCCGGTGATCGACGACACGATCGACGTGCAGTACGAGGAAAAGGACTTGCGTATCGACACCTATCGGGCATCGGGCGCCGGCGGACAGCACGTCAACAAGACCGATAGCGCGATCCGCATCACCCATCTTCCGACCGGTATCGTGGTTCAGTGCCAGAACGACCGGTCGCAGCACCGCAACCGGGCTGCGGCATTCGATATGCTTCGGGCGCGACTCTACGAGCTGGAACTCCAGAAACGCGAGGAAGCGGCGCAGGCTGAATTCGAGGCCAAGACGGAAATCGGCTGGGGACACCAGATCCGCTCCTACGTGCTGCAGCCCTATCAGATGGTGAAGGATCTGCGGACCGAGGTGGAAACCAGCAACACCCAGGCGGTGCTCGACGGCGATCTGGATCAGTTCATGGCGGCGTCTTTGGCGCAGCGCGTGGCTGGCGGCGGGCTCGAAGATCAGCAGGAGGGAACGAAATGATCGTGCAATCGGCGATAGAAACCAAGCTGCGGAATGTTTTCGCCCCGGCGCATCTGGCGGTTATGAACGAAAGCCACATGCATAGCGTGCCGCCGAACTCGGAAACCCATTTCAAGGTCGTTGTTGTTTCCGATGCTTTCGAAGGCAAACGGCTTGTGGCGCGCCATCAGGCGGTTAACGCGACCCTCGCCGACGAGCTTGCCGGTCCTGTCCACGCGCTGTCGATCCAGGCGCACACGCCGGAAGAATGGACGAAACGCGGCGGCGCGGTCCTCGACTCGCCGGATTGCATGGGGGGCAGCAAGGCTGCCGCCTCCTGAAGCCTCAACGTCTGAGGAAGGTCTCCTCGAGCGATGCGGCCCAGGGGATCGCCCGGGTCAGCCCGCCCGCATCTTCGATTTCCTTCTGGATTTGCGAAATCCGTCCCTGCGAAACATCCCCCAATGCGGCCACCTCCCTGAGCGGAATATTGGCGGCGCGGCGCAGCAGATAAGCAGCGGCGCGGAAAGCATCAGGGTGCGCTTTTCTGTCCGACAGGTCGGAAACCCGTAAGGCGCAGGCGTCGGCCACCGCCCGGATAATCCGAGCCTGTGTCGGACGAAGCGGGTCGGCGGCGGCGGATGGGACCTGGTCCAGTGGCTTTCCTCCGATCATCGCGGCGAGCTTCGCAAGGAATGGCTCGTTTCCCAGATAATGGCCGCTTCGGAGGTCGCGCCAGGGCGAAGGGGCGTCCTGGCCCTGTTCGACATATCGGCTCCAGCCTTGCTCGGGGTCGCCGTCGAATTGCGCGTGGACCCAGTCCTTATGCAGCCAGGCCCATGGGTTCTCTCCGCCGGCCAGCGGACGGTAGCTCGACCAGCGCCAGAGGTCGGCGCGCATGACCGCTTCGACCCTGACGGGATTGAGGACGATATGGCGGCAAAGCGGCAGCAGCCATGTTTCCTTTTCGACGATTTTGGTGCGATAGCGGCCTTCGAACAGGTGGCCTCGCCTCTTGTGGCGTCGACCGAACCATTGCGAATAGGTCATGTTGAGGCGCGCCATCCCCCGTGAAAGACCCGGATCGGGCGTTTCGATCAGCAGGTGGTAATGGTCTTCCAGCAGGCAGAAAGCGTGGCACAGCCAGCGTTGCTGGGCGATTTCCCGGCCGAGCAAGTCGAGAAACCGGGCGCCGTCTTCCAGATCGGTAAACAGCGCCTGGCCCGCATTTCCGCGCGCCGTGACGTAATAGACGGCGCCGGGAAATTCGAAGCGAAGCGGGCGTGACATGGTTGAATCTTATCCGAATCGGATAATGAGTTAAAGTGATGACCCTATGATGCTTGAAGTGCCATAATTTTAGTCATCTGTCGCTGAGCGGCTCGTAGTAACCGGGATGGAACCCCGCTGCCGTTCTCGCTTCGAGATTGAAAGGCGCTTTCAGCCGTCCCCGGAAATGTTCGCGCACAAGCCGGTGGTAGGTTTCAACCGGGTCGAGCCCGTCCTGTTCGCAACGCCAGCGAAACCAGCGCTCGCCGGCGGCGACATGGCCGATCTCATCCTCGTAAATGCGCGCGAGAATCGATGCGCTGTCCTCATCGCCAGCGGATCTGAGATTTTCGGTCATAGCGGGGGTGACGTCGAGCCCGCGCGCTTCGAGCACCAGCGGTACCACAGCGAGCCGCGCCAGAAGGTCGTGCCGCGTCTGTTCCGCGGCCTCCCAAAGCCCGTCATGCGCCGGCAGTGCGCCGTAGAAGCTGCCGAGACTTTCGAGCCGGTCGGACAACAACGAGAAATGAAGCGCTTCCTCTTCTGCGACCGTTACCCAGTCGTCGAAGAATGCACGCGGCGGGTTTTCGTCCGTGAACCTCGCGATCAGGTCGCAGGCCAGGTCGATGGCGTTCAGCTCGATATGGGCGAGCGCATGCAGCAGCGCGATGCGCCCGGTGTCGCTCCCGGCTTTTCCCCGCTTCGGCATGTCGCGCGGCGGGCGGAGCTTCGGAAGTGCCGGTCGCGCGGGACGATCCGGCGGGGATGTCGTTCCAATATCCGGAATCTCACCTTGGCGCCACGCGCGGCCTGTAAGGCGCGCGGAAGCTGCCTTTCGAGCGGGGTCGGCGATGTGCAGAATTGCATTTGCCGCCGATGCAAGATCGGTTTCGGGAGAATGCGTCAGAGTACTTGCGCCGCTTCCAGCACCGCGTCGACATGCCCCTTTACGCGGACCTTGCGCCACACCTGCGCGATCTTTCCTTTCTCGTCGATCAGGAAGGTCGAACGCTCTATCCCCATATATTTGCGGCCGTAATTCATTTTCTCGACCCAGACTCCATAGGCCTCGCAGATTTTTCCGTCCTCGTCCGACACCAGTGCGAACGGCAGATCGTACTTGGCCTTGAAGTTGTTGTGTCGCTTCACGCTGTCGCGCGAGACCCCGACGATCTCTGCGTCGATATTTGAGAAATCCGCCAGGGCGTCGCGGAACCCGCAAGCCTCTGTCGTGCAGCCCGGCGTCGAGTCCTTGGGATAGAAATACAGGATCACCTTGCGGCCGCGCAGTTGCGACAGTTTCAACTCTCCGCCGTTATCCGTGGGCGCTGAGAAATTGGGCGCCTTGTCGCCAGTGTCCGGCATATTCGAGAACCTCCTCAGTCGCGTTCAGCCATGGGATACGCTCCGAGTATCGTCAAAAGCGGTGCCGAGATAAAGTCAGGACGCCCGGGCTGGTGCCGCAAATTGATCGGTCGCCCCGGAATTCTGTAATTCTTGGAAAATGAACGTACTCTTCGACCGGCGCCCCTCCCGCCAGGGAACAGAGAACGGCTTCGGCTATCGAACCGATAGTCACGGCATCGTTGGCCAACACGCTCTTGGGAGATACCCGATAGCGATGGAATGACTCAGTGCTGTTTTTTTATGGTTTCTCGCCGGTGTCCTGCGGATTGAACCTGCTTTCGCCCACACGGCTGGAAGCGGCACGATCGCGGGCGGTCTGGGTCTTGTCCGTCGCCTTCCCTCTGGTCGTGGCAATTGGCATCCTGGGTTTTCCCTTGCCCGTGGCGGAACCGGTTATCGAGAGGTCTGTGGCCGTGCTGGGCGCCGCGGTCACCCTGGTAGTACAGAACTATCCGCGTCGACTGACCCGCTCGCTTATGAGCTCGGCTTCGTGGTTGCCACAGGCCTTGTACATGCTGTCGGGATCGGAATGATGACGTTGTTACCGCGCGAACTGGCCGTGCGCGTCCGGCCCCAGTGGGCGCGCATCGTCATTTGCGTCGCCGGCAGCGGGATCGCTGCGGCGGGCATCCTTCTGCTGGCGTTTACCCTCAGGCTCTCCCTGGGCCTGCCGGCGAGCGGCTAATACAAGCGGTCCGGTCAGTCGAGCGTGAAACTGCCGTCGGAAAACTTGACGTGCAGATTGAAGCCGCCCTCATTCACGTCCCAAGCCTGAATCCGGTATTTGCGATAGCCCTGCTTGTGAAACGGGTCGCCGTCAGCGATGCGCTTGGCCTCGGCCATGCTTTTCGCACGGACCACGATCATACCCGGCCCCTGCGGCTTGCCCTTTGCGTCAACGAAAGGTCCGGCCGCGAACAGGATGCCCTTCTTTTCGATTTCAAGCTGGTAGGCGATGTGCTTGGGGAAAATTTTCCGCCGGTCGCCGGTTTTCTCGGTCGGTTCGGAAAATATGATGTAAAGCCTCTTGTGCAGCATCTTGGCGTGCAGTTCTTCGACCTGTTTTGCGGTAAGCGCCATTCTTAACTCCTTTGGCAATCGATGGGTTTCAGATTCATTCCATGTTGTCGAACGTCAGATCTCGGCCTTCCAGTCAGATCGGCTGATGACCACCCCGGCAGACTTCATTGCCGACCGCCATCTTCACCCCTTGGGATGCGTTCGCCGGAGACCACGCGACGGCGCGTCTGTTACGCGGGGCCGACAGGTACAAAACGGCACTCGCTTTTGCCTCCGGCAGTGCAGCGGACATAGGCTGGTTCCCTGATCCGTACTGATGTTTTCCGGAAACTGAACTGGTTTCAGCATTGGAAGACGACTCGATGTTGTCACGTTCCTTCAACGGTTCGCAACGGTCGGTCATGTCTCTCTCGGTTCGAGTTTGGCGGCAGGCCCCTCTACGTTACGGCGGAAGATTTCATGACATTCCGCCGTTCTGTCCGCGATCGTCCGTTTCAGCTCATCGAAACTTTCCATGCCACAGCCTCGCGCCAGCATCGCACGCGTATCCTCGCCGGCACCCGCTTCGTCGAATTCGTCCCCTACGCTAAGACGCAATACGCCCTGGAGGTTGCGCCACAGATGCATCGATTGGATCAGCGTGTCTGCGACGAAGTCTTCCAGAAACCCGGCCGCTTTCAGCCGGCGCAGCGCATCCGTTGTATTGGATGACAGGATTTCCGGGGCGTCCGCGCCGTGTCGGAGCTGGAGATACTGGGCAAAGAATTCAATATCGATCAGCCCGCCGCGCCGGTTCTTGATGTCCCAGTCGCCGCCCGTTTTCCTGTCGCGCTCGATCCGGGCCCTCATATCGGCGACATCGCGCAGCAGGGAATCCGGTTCTCGTCGCGCCGTCAGGATATCCTGAATGGCGCGCTGCAGCTCGTCCTCGAAACCTTTTTCGGCGAATACGATCCGGGCGCGCGTCAGCGCCATATGCTCCCACGTCCAGGCGGACTCGGTGTGATATTTTACGAAGGCCTCGAACGAAGAGGCGAGAGGTCCGGCGTTGCCGGACGGGCGCAGACGCATATCCACCTCGTACAGTATGCCCTCCGCAGTCGGCGCTGTCAGGGCGCTCAGATACCGTTGACCGAGCCGCGTAAAATACGGGATGGGCATCAATGGCCGCTTACCGTCGGACTGTTCGCCTTCGTCCCGATAAATAAACAGGAGGTCGAGGTCGGAGCCCACGGTCAGCTCTCGTCCGCCGAGCTTTCCGAGCGCGATGACCGCCATGAGCCCCCCCGGTAAACGGCCGTGCGATTCCGCGAACTCCTGCAGGACCGCCGGGTACATCGTGCGCAGCGCGGTATCGGCAATATCGGATAGCGCGCGCCCCGATTCTTCCGGCGTTGTACGGCCGCGCAGGATGTGAACGCCAACCTGGAACACCCGGTCGTTGGTCTGACGTCTGACGATGTCGAGGACGTCCTGAAAATCCCGGGCCTTGTAGTCGATGGCCTGATTTACCTCTGCTGTCAGCTGTTCGGCGGGTGGGACCGGCTCGAAGAAATCGGATTCCAGCACCGCGTCGAACAGGATCGGGTGACGACGCAGCGTGTCGGCGATACGAGGCGCGCTCCCCATGATTTCCGCCAGCAGTTCCAGGTAGGCCGGGTTTGAATGAAAAAGCGAAAACAGCTGTACGCCGGCCGGCAGTCCGGAGAGAAAATCGTTGAAACCCAGTAGCGCCCTGTCGGGATTGAGAGTCTTTGAAAATGCTTCCAGCAATCCCGGCATCAGCTCCGTCAGCAATTCACGCGCCCGGTTGCTGCGCGTCGCGTTGAAACGACCGCGATGCCAGTTCTGTATCGTTCCGGACGTTGCGGAAGGATCCTTGAAACCCAGTGATTCAAGCGTTCTGAGCGTGTCCGGGTGATCCTCACCGCCGGTGAAGACAAGGGTTCCCGGTCCGCCGAGGCTGGGAGAATCGCCGAACAGTCGTCCGAAATGGTCCTCGACGCGGTGCAGAACGGCGCTGATCCGTTCGGGAAACCCGTTGTCGCCGTCTGCAGGCAATCCCATGAAAGCCGCGAATTTTTTCAGCCTGTCCGAGTCATCCGGCAACTCGTGCGTCTGCTGGTCATCGATCATTTGCAGGCGGTGCTCCGTCTTGCGGAGGAACCAGTAATCCTCGATCAGCGATTCGGCGGTTTCTGACTCGACATGGCCTGCCGCGAACAGTGAGCGGAGCGCTTCGCGGGTCATGCGCTGGCGCAGCGTCGGGTCGCGACCGCCCCAGATCAGCTGCTGTGTCTGGGTGAAAAACTCGATCTCCCGTATGCCGCCGCGGCCCAGCTTGACGTTGTGACCCGGCACGGCGATCCGATCGCTGCCCCGATGGGCGTTTATCTGGCGTTTGATCGAATGGATATCCTCGATCGCCGCGAAATCAAGGCTGCGACGCCAGACGAAAGGCGTCAGCGTGTTCAGAAACGCTTCACCGGCTTCGATATCGCCCGCCACCGGCAGCGCCTTGATCATGGCGGCGCGTTCCCAGTTCTGGCCGATGCTCTCATAATAGGTTTCGGCCGCCACAACCGAGATGGCCGGCGGAGTCGATCCAGGGTCGGGCCTGAGACGAAGATCAGTGCGAAAGACATAGCCGTCGCCGGTCCGTTCCTCGAGCAGACGGCACAGGCGTCGAGCGGTCCGGGTAAAATACTCCTGAGGCGACTTCGATCCCGTGTACGGGGTTTTCTCGCCGTCGAACAGCAGGATCAGGTCGACATCGCTCGAATAGTTGAGCTCGCCGGCCCCGAGTTTCCCCATGCCGAGGACTATGAACCCGCTGTCCCTATGCGGCTCTTCCGGCTCAGGCAGGCTCAGATCGCCGCCGTCATGCCCTTCGCGTAATAAAGTACCCACCGCAGCGCCGAGCGCCGCGCAGGCGAAACGACTCAGCGCGTCAGTAACTGAATCATCCGTCCATACCCCGGCGATATCCGCAAGAGCCGTGGTGAGAGCCGCGCGGCGGCGGCTCCGCCTGAGAGCCGGTCCGCTACTCGCCGCGCCGCCCGCGATCAGCGCGGGATTCTCGACCTCTGCCAGAATGTTCTCGAAAGCGTGATCCGGCCCCTGCTCGAGGAGCGCTGCTGTATGAACCGGATCGACGACCGCGCATTGGGTGAGAAACGGACTATGGCCGAACACCGAGCCGAGAAGCGCCTTCCATTCCCGGTCCTCGGCCGTTCCTCGGGCGAATGCAGCAACTGTCGTATCCCCGGAACGGTCGGCGGCGTCGATCCAGCGCTGGAACCCCGTTTCCAGAGCGTTCGGGTCGCCTGGATCTGGCAATTGTTCGACGTCAAACCACATATCTTACCCAGCGATTCAAAATGGTGCGTTCCATCCGGCGCTTGTTTGCCGCAGACTGCGGAACGCTGGACGGATGGTAATGCAGCGTTGCCGACAGAACAAAGTATGACGCCATGAGGCTCAGACGAACACGCACGGCGATCGAAATCTTCGGGATGTCGATGCTTGGGCTCCTGCTGCTGGGCGGCATAACAGCGTGGCGGTTATCCGAAGGACCGGTGCGGCTCGATTTTCTCGCACCTCATATCGAGGACGCTGTCAACAGCTCCGGCGGCGCCCTGAGATTCCAGATCGGCGGTGCGCGCCTAGCCTGGGGCGGGTGGGAAAGAACGCTCGATATCCTGGTGAACGACGTCCGTGCCGTCGGCAAGGACGACAGGCTGGTCGCCGGAATCCCGGAGATGTCCGTGACCTTCAGTCTGAGAGCGCTGATCCGCGGCGTTGTCGCGCCGACCAGTTTTGACATCATTGGTCCAAAGATCCGTCTTGTTCGAAACGAATCCGGCCGCGTTGCGATAGCGATGGAAGAGCAGGATTCGATAGATCCGGACCTGTTTGCCGGAATTGTCGCATCCCTCGACGGGCGCAACGACCCTCTAAAGCCGTTAACTTATCTGACGCGATTCTCGATCCTGGACGCGCGTGTCCGCGTCGAGGATCGCTTTAGCGGTATTTCCTGGACTGCTCCTTCTCTCGACCTGGTTCTTTTGCGCGAGAAAGGCGAGATAAGGGGAACGGTCTTCGGCGCTGTCGATGTCGGATCCACGCCTGTACGGTTCGATGCCAAAGCGGCATGGAAGCCGGGAGACAGCTCCATCGACGTGTCAGTCGGACTCTATCCTGTCAGGCTCGACCGGTTCGCCCTGCTTGCTCCCCGGTTCGAGGTCCTCTCCGGGATTCAGCTCCCTGTCGAAGGCCACGCATCCCTTCTCGTCGGTGTCGATGGCAGAATCTATGACGGCAGCTTCTCGCTTCAAGCGGGCGCCGGCCAGCTGGTCGCCGGCGAACTTTGGAGAAAACCCGTCCAGGTTTCCGGTGCGACGATGAAAGGACGGTTCAACACCGATCCCGGGCTGGTTGAAATCGAGCGGCTTGCCGTGTCGCTGGGCGAAACGACAGCGACCCTTTCCGCCACCGCGCTCAAGCTCGACGAAACGGGCTCGATCAATGGAGAGGTAACGCTCGACAGGCTGGCGCTCAACGATTTGAGACGTTACTGGCCCGCTGATGCCGGGGTGTCCGCCCGAACCTGGATACTCGGCCATATGTCGAACGGCCAGGTGCAGGACGCCGCGGCCAAGTTCGTGGTGGACATACCGAAGATCGGTGAGCCGGAATTCCGGCTCGGCCCGATATCGGGACGGATGCGCATGAAGGGCGTTTCGATCGATTATCTGCCTGGTCTGCCGCCGCTCGAAAAAGTCGATGCGACAGCTGTTTTCAGGAACGACAGATATATCGCCAGTGTAACGGCCGGCACGGCGGGCGGGCTGGACCTCGACCGCGGAACCGTAAGGCTTACGGGCCTCGACTCCGACAGGGAGATGGCCGATATCGATGTGTCGATCGCCGGGTCTCTGGGAGCGGCCCTTGGGTTGATCGACAACAAGCCTCTCGGGTACGCAAAGGCTTTCGGGATCGACCCCCTGAAGGTAGAAGGACGCGCGAGGACGCAGCTCAAACTGAGAATGCCGATGATCAATGATCTCAGGCTGGATCAGATCGACATAGCGGCTGCAGCCGAAATCAAAGACGCCGGCCTGCCGTCCTTTGCCTTTGGGCAGCCCATTGAGGGCGGTGATTTCAAGCTGAATGTCAGTGCCGAAAGACTGACGCTGCAGGGAACGGCGAAGCTGGCCGGCATTCCGACGCGGCTTCGGTGGCAGGAAAACTTTCGGTCCGATGCTCCAGTGGCGCGTCATTACGAAGCATCGGGGAAAATTCCTGTCGCCGAGCTGGAGAAGTTCGGGGTGTCCGGCCTTTCTCCTTACGTCGATGGAACGCTGGCGACCGATATCGCCTATATGAAGACCTCCGCGGGGCCCGTGGATATTGTCGTCAAGGCGGACCTCGGGGAGGCGAGCCTGTTCGTGCCAGGTTTCGACTGGCGCAAGCAACCGGGCGAGAAAGGCGTTGCCTGGTTTGCCGTATCGGTTGCCGAGGATGGCGCTGCGGAAGTCAGAAAATTCGACGTTCAGGCGCGTGATCTTCGGGCTCGCGGCCATGCGAAGCTTTCAGCGAAAGGCAGTTTGCAAACGCTGAAGCTGGACCAGTTCGATCTCGGGAGGACGCGAACCGTCGCCACCATCGCGGTCGACCGTAACGGTCTTTACGATATTGCGCTCAAAGGGCCGGTGTTCGATGCGACGAAATTCATCGAACGCGCGGGGGAAGGCGAAGACACCGAACTCCCGCCGCTTCGTCTGAACATGGAATTCGACCGCGTCTGGTTCGACCCCGATACGCCAGTCGAGACGCTAAAGGCGGATTTGTCGTATGACGGAAAGAGCTGGCGTAGGGGGGCGGTCACCGGGACTCTTGGTAAGGACAGGTCGCTATCGATTTCGATGGAAACAGAGGGGGATCGGCGCAAAGCGCGGCTCACCTCGAATAACGCCGGGGCAGCGCTGAGGGCGCTTGATTTTGTCGACACCATGCAGGGCGGCGAACTGCTGCTGGAAGCCGGTCGACCCCTTTCCGATTCAAACGCTGCCTGGGATGGTACCCTGACGATTTCCAATTTCTCGCTTGTGAAGGCGCCAATCATGGCACGCATTCTCACGCTGGCTTCGCTAACCGGAATTACCAACGCCCTCGCAGGCAAGGGGATCCAGTTTGCCACGCTGAATGTACCGTTCACCTGGCGTGACGGCGTAATAACGGTCACGACGGCACGCGCGGTCGGGTCCGAACTGGGCCTTACTTCCGACGGCACGATAAGCGTCCGGAATAAGAAATTCGGCCTCAACGGGACGATCATTCCCGCCTACACCTTTAATTCGGCGCTCGGCAATATCCCTGTCGTCGGGAGAATTTTCTCGGGCGGGAAGGGGGGGGGGATTTTTGCCGCTACCTACAAGGTTTCCGGCGAATTCGAGAAACCGGATGTAAGCGTAAATGCGCTGGCCGCGCTGGCACCGGGGTTTTTGCGTAACTTCCTCAGCGTTTTCGATGGGGTGGGGGGCAAGATCGTTCCATCGAAATCGTCGAAGATTCCAGACCAGGATTAGGGAGAAACCCTGTCCGGCCGTACGCGTCCGACCGATTTTGACCCCGAACGGAAATCCTCCGGGTAAATCAATGGATCAGACCGGCTGAACCAGCGAATGGTTCTTGCGGCCAGCGGACAGCTTGATGACGCCTTCGGTGTTGATGTCGGTTGCCGTAACGGTCTGCGTTTCGTCGCCGACCACGGCGTCATTGATGCGGCCGCCGCCGCCTCGAATCAGACGCCGTGCTTCGCCGTTGCTCTTCGACAGGCCGGCCTGAACGAACAGCTGAAATACCGGGATGCCCGATTCAAGGTCGCCGCGCGCAATTTCAACTGTCGGCAAGGCCGAACCCTGCGCCCCGTCCTCGAACGTTGCCCGGGCGGTTTCCGCCGCTGCTTCCGCTTCAGCGCGGCCATGACACATGGCTGTCGCTTCGATTGCGAGAATTTTTTTCGCTTCGTTGATATCGGCGTCCTTAAGCGTTTCCAGACGCGCGATCTCGTCGAGCGGCAGTTCCGTAAACAGGCGCAGGAATCGTCCGACATCAGGATCGGCGGTGTTGCGCCAGAACTGGAAATATTCGTAGGGCGAGAGGCGTTCTTTGTTTAACCAGACCGCACCCGCTGCCGTCTTGCCCATCTTTTCGCCTGAGGCGGTCGTGATCAGTGGCGACGTCAGGCCGAACACGGTGTCGCCGTCGACACGGCGCGTCAGTTCGACACCGTTGACGATATTCCCCCACTGGTCGGAGCCGCCCATCTGCAACACGCAGTTACTGCGGCGCGACAGTTCAAGGAAATCGTATGCCTGCAGGATCATGTAGTTGAATTCGAGGAAGCTGAGCGGCTGCTCGCGTTCGAGCCGCAGTTTCACCGATTCGAATGAGAGCATCCGGTTGACCGAAAAATGCCGGCCGTACTCGCGCAGGAACGGGATGTATTCCAGCTCGTCCAGCCAGGCGGCGTTGTCGACCATGACGGCGTCGGTCGGTCCGTCGCCGAAGGTCAGAAACTTTTCGAAGACCCCCCTGATACCCGCCATGTTGCGCGCGATGTCGTCTTCGGTGAGGATTTTCCGGCTTTCATCCTTCCCGGACGGGTCGCCGACTTTTGTCGTGCCGCCGCCCATCAGGACGATCGGCTTGTGTCCCGTTTTCTGCAACCAGCGAAGCAGCAGGATCGGCACCAGAGAGCCGACATGCAGGCTGTCAGCGGTGCAGTCGAAGCCGATATAGGCGCATTGAGGAGCTGGGCCGGCCAGAAGCGTGTCGAGCGCGCCGTCGTCGGTGCACTGATGGATGAAACCGCGCTCGGCGATACTGGACAGAAATTCCGACTTGAAACGGGTCATGATAGGTCTACGGTTCGTTGGTGCCGACGCTGTTTAGCATAGTGGCTTTCGGCATGGCGAGCCCTCAGTAATGAACGGGGCGCGTGGGTGCAGTCGGGGTGGAAGGCATGAACGATCCGGTGCTGACGATCGGGATGATGAGCGGAACGTCGATGGACGGTATCGACGCGGCGCTGGTTCGGAGCGATGGCCTCGACACCGTGGAACCGGTCGCAAGCCTCTCGGTCCCCTACGACAGCTCCATGCGCAACGGACTCCGCTCCGTCCTTGGCGGGAACGGCCCGGTCGCATCCGTCGAGCGCGCCTTGACCGAATGTCATGCGGAAACTGTCCGTACGCTGCTTGCAAAGGCGGGTGCCGAGGCGTCCGACATCGCTGTTATCGGTTTTCACGGCCATACCATCCTGCATCGGCCCGAAGAGCGCAGGACCTGGCAGATCGGCGAATGCGCTCTGCTGGCGGCGATGACAGGAATCGATGTCGTAGGCGATATGCGTCTCGCCGATGTTGAAGCCGGAGGACAGGGTGCCCCGCTCGTACCGCTCTATCATGCCGCGCTGGCGGCGACTCTCGAAAAGCCGCTGGCGGTTCTCAATATCGGCGGTGTCGCGAACGTGACCTGGCTCGGAGAGGGCGGGAATTCCGTTCTGGCGTTTGACACCGGACCGGGCGGCGCCCTGCTGGACGAATGGGCCATGAGGATGGCAGGGAAACCGTTCGACGAAGACGGCCGACTCGCAAAGGCGGGGAGTGTCGATATTGTCGCGCTATCGAAGCTGCTCGACGATCCCTATTTTGCCCTGTCCCCTCCAAAATCCCTGGATCGGCTCGACTTCGACGGGGCGCCGGCCGCCTTGCTTTCGCCCGAGGACGGCGCAGCGACACTGGTAGCCTTTACCTGCGAAGCCGTCGCAGCGTCGGCGCGTCATTTTCCTGCGCCCGTCTGCCGATGGCTCGTTACCGGTGGGGGACGGAGGAACCCGGAAATCATGGCGGGGCTGAGTGAAAGGGTCGGAGTTCCTGTCGAGCCGGTCGAAGCCGTCGGATGGGACGGCGACATGCTGGAAGCGCAGGCGTTCGCCTATCTCGCCGTACGAAGCCGGCGCGGACTGCCGCTGACCCTGCCTGAGACGACAGGTGTTCGCGAACCGCTCACTGGCGGTCGGTTCTATCCCGCCGCCTGACTGTTCCTGGAAGCGGTCTACTCGGATATCTCCGCTGCAGCAGCGGCAAGCGCCGCGACCTCTCTTTCGAGATAGACGTCAACCAGCGTGGTCAATTCGTCGACGCGGTCGTGGAAGAAATGATTGGCGCCATCGATGACCTGATAGTCGATGGTGATCCGCTTCTGGGCGCTCAGTTTCTTCGCCAGCGTCGAAACGGAGTCTTCGGGAACGATGTTGTCCTCCGAGCCATGAATCAGCAGTCCGGATGACGGGCACGGCGCCAGAAAGGTGAAATCGTACTTGTTCGCGGGCGGGGCCAGCGAAATGAAGCTGTTGATCTCGGGCCGGCGCATCAGAAGCTGCATGCAGATCCAGGCGCCGAACGAAAACCCGCTCACCCAGCATTGCTCGGCGTCGGGATTGGCCGCCTGCAGCCAGTCGAGCGCCGCAGCGGCGTCGCTCAGTTCCCCGAGGCCTTCGTCGTAATCCCCCTGGGACCGTCCGACACCCCGGAAATTAAACCGAAGAGTGGAAAACCCGCGTCGCGCAAACGTCTGGTAAACCTCAAAGACGACGCGGTTGTTCATCGTGCCGCCCTGTTGCGGGTGAGGGTGAAGTATAAGGGCGATGGGCGCGTTTTCGCGCCGCGAATGGTGATACCGGCCTTCGAGCCGGCCGTCGGGTCCATTGAAAATGACCTCGGGCATAACCGATCGCTTCTCCTGACTGATATTTGTTAGGGCCGTCTATACCTTGCCGTGCATTCCGTAAAAACGGCGTATTGACGCGAACCCCGCGGATACATAAATTCCGGCGCGCGACTATAGAGAGGTGGATGGGTAAAATTCAAGGATTTCAGGACGTTTTCGTATCGGCGTTCTGTAAAATTCGATTGAAGCCGCCCGATTCCACAGTCCCTCCCCCCGAATTGACTAATTAGATCAGGAAGGTTCCCAGTATGAAGTTGAGCACCAAGGGTCGCTACGCAGTCATGGCGATCGTTGATTTGTCACGCGAAACCGGTCCGGCTCCCGTCCCGTTGGCTGAAATCGCCAAACGTCAGGATATTTCCCTGTCCTACCTCGAGCAGATTTTCGCGAAGTTGCGGCGTGGCGGGCTGGTGCGAAGCGTCCGCGGCCCGGGGGGCGGCTACATGCTGGCGCGTTCCGCCGACCAGATTCAGGTGTCCGACGTCATGCTGGCGGTCGATCCGCCGCCTCGTAATACGGCGTGCAATCCTGCGGATCCGAAGGGGTGCTGCAACCTGGCGGAAACCTGCGGTACGCACGATCTCTGGGCGGCGCTGGCCGACCAGATGTACGGGTTTCTGAACTCGATCAGCATCGCCGAGGTTCGCGACCGGCGCGTCCGGTCCGCGATGACCGACGACCCTGTTCCGCAAAGCGACAGAGCGGTCGCCAGCTAACGGCAAACTTACTATACGGGCGGGCGGTGAGCGGACAGCGCTATCTCGATTTCAATGCGACCGCCCCGACGCGCCCTGAAGTCATAGACGCGGTCGCGGATGCGATGCGCGCCGGTGGCAACGCCTCTTCGGTGCACGCGACTGGAAGGCAGGCGCGTGGCGCGGTGGAGGAGGCGCGCCGGAGGGTCGCTGCTCTTGTCGGGGCTGATCCCTCACGCATTATTTTCACCGGCAGCGGCACCGAAGCCAATAACCAGGCGCTCCGCGCCAGTGGACGCCGTTCGATAATCGTAACCGCGATTGAGCACGAATCCGTTCTTCAGGCGCGGTCGGATGCCGTTGTCTGTCCGGTTCTGCCCAACGGAACCATCGATCTGGATGCGCTCGACCGGCTGCTTTCCGAAGCGGGGGAGCCTTCCCTTGTCGCTGTCATGGCGGCGAACAACGAGACCGGCATTCTCCAGCCCGTTGGTGAGGTTGCACGGATCGCTGCGCGACACGGCGCGCTGCTGCATTGCGACGCCGTTCAGGCCGCCGGTAAGGTCTCGGTGAACTTGGAGAGCCTCGGCGCAGATTTTCTGGCTCTGTCCGCTCACAAGATCGGTGGGCCACAGGGTGTTGGAGCGCTCATCTGCCGGAATCGCGATACGATCGAAAGATTCGTCCATGGCGGCGGTCAGGAAAGCGGTCTTCGGGCGGGGACCGAAAACGTGCCCGGAATCGTCGGATTCGGGGTCGCTGCGGAATGCGCGCGCGCAGGGCTTTCCGATTTTGCGGCATTGGCCGAACTGCGCGACGGTCTCGAAGTCCGGGTCCGGCAGGTTGAACCTGGCGTAACCGTGTTCGGCGCGGATTTGCCGAGGCTGCCCAATACGAGCAAGTTTTCGACGCCGGGCCTCTCCAGCGAGATACAGGTCATGGGTCTCGATCTTGCGGGCGCTGCGATCAGCGCCGGTTCAGCCTGTTCGGCGGGCCGCGTCGAGATGCCTTACGTCCTGGACGCCATGGGGGTTCCGGAAGAGATCGCACTATGTGCCGTGCGGGTCAGCCTTGGCTGGACGACTACGTCGGACGATATCGACGCATTCATCGAAGGCTGGTCCGCATTGCGGGACCGTCACCGGGCCAGAACCGGCATAAAGGCTGCGCAGTAATGCCGCGTGTCACATTCGTGCTGCCCGATGGCGCGCGGCAGGAAATCGATGCGGAGGCGGGCCAGTCGCTGCTCGATATCGCCCTGGAAAACCGGGTCGACATCGAAGGCGCCTGCGGCGGCGTCATGGCCTGTTCGACCTGCCATGTAATCGTCGACCCTGACTGGGCCGACAGGCTCGATCCGCCGGATGAGGAAGAGGACCAGATGCTTGATCTTGCCTGGGGGCTGACGCCGACCTCGCGGCTCGGCTGTCAGATAACGCTGACCGAGGCGCTCGACGGGCTGGTGGTTTCGTTGCCGGATGAGACCCGCAACATGCTGGATGTCTGATCAGGGCGATCTCGGCGGCGGTACGATCCACAGATATATGGGCTGACCGCCGACAAACACGGTTTTCGCAGGTTGCCAGTCGCCGACAGGAAACCGGTAGGACACCACGCGCGACCCCGGCCGCATCTGCGCCCGGATGCGCGGTTCCAGTTCCCGATTGATGCGCGGCGACATGAAGAGCGCCAGCACCGATGCGGTGCCGAAATCGGTCTTGAACGCGTCGCCCTGGGAGAAATTCGTTCGGTCCTGCACGCCAGCCCTGCGGGCGGCGTCCGTCGCTTCCCTGACGCGTCGGGAATCCAGATCGATACCGATGCCCATTCGCGCGCCGAAATTCAGGACCGCTGCGATCACGATCCGCCCATCGCCGGCGCCGGGGTCCATCACGACATCGTCGGGGCCTGTGCCGGCCAGTTTCAGCATGGCGTTAACCGCTGCCGGCGGAGTCGTCGCGAACGGTACGTCCAGCGGTTTCATGCGGCCACGCCCCTGCGCCTCCGCTGTGTGGGGTGGAAGGGATAGGGCGCCGGCGAACAGCAGGAAAAGAAGAAACCTGCTTCCGGAGCGTCCGATTTCGCTCAAATGTGACATCCAGCGTTGTCAGTCCGGTTCGCTTTTCGACTATTATCCTGCACCGATTCATCCATTTGAACAGAGACGGACTGATAATGAATGCAAAACGCTCCCGGCGTTCCGCCCAGAAGTCGAAACCGGACCGGTCAGGACTGGCCTGTCCGTCCTGCGGTGCGGAGACCGTCGCAGGGGCAGCCTACTGCCATGCCTGCGGCGCCTCCCTGACAGGCGGTGCGGCGAGAGGAGGTCTGTCGCAACGGGCGCTGATCGGGCTGGCGGTGATTGCGCTTGTCGTCGCCGGCGGGGTGTTTTTTCTTTCGACCAGTACCCCCCAGAAGCAGGTCCTGATTCCCGGACCGGGCCCGATGACCCCGGCGCTGCCGCAGGTCGCGCCGACGCCTGGCGGAGTTGCAACCGGTGCAACCGGTACGCCCCCGGATCTCTCGACGATGACGCCGCGGGAGGCCGCCGACCGGCTGTTCAACCGGATCATGCGGAACAGCGAGCAGGGACGGCTGGAGCAGGCAAGGGGCTTTGTACCCATGGCGGTGCAGGCCTACGGCAATCTGCAAAGTCTGGACCGGGATGCGCATTACCATCTTGGCCTTATTCACGGCATAGCCGGAGACAGGGAGGCCGGCGAACGGCATATCGCGGCTCTGAAGAACGGTGCGCCCGACCATTTGCTGGCGATCGTTCTCGAACACGCCATCGCCAGGAAAGGAGGCGACGGCGCTGCGCAAGAAGCCCTGGTCGAGCGCTTCAACGCGGCTTTTTCGTCCGAAATGGCGTTGCAGCGGCCCGAATACCTGGCGCACCGCAACGAGATCGAACGGTTTCGCGCCGAAAACGGCGGAAAAGACGTTCGCTAGCAGGCTTTTGAGGTTCAGAGTTCGTATAACTTGGGCGGGTCTTCCGGCGGTTCGCCCTCCGGCAGGAGCTCGGACGGCGGCGTCGGTCCAAGTATTTTAGCTGCGGTCTCCTGGATACGCTTGAGCGCGGCCTGGCTTTCGCCCAGCGCGCCCTCGAGCTCGACCAGCTGGTGTTCAAGCGTGAAAATATAGGCCTGAACCGGCGCAGGCAATGCTGCGAGCTCAGCGGGTGACGGGCGAATCTGCATGTTCATTGGGAGAAACCCCTTCCTAGGACCGTGCTTCCGGACGGCATTGAGAAGGGAAGGTACTCTTCCCGGCGGCATCTGTCTCCAGCGCCGCCGGTCGTGCGCCTGAGGCAGCTCAGGCGAAGGTCATGCCGTGTTCGGTGATCGTATAAGCCGGCTCGGGTGACCCGTTCCAGTGCGACTGAGCGACAACCAGACCGAGACCCGTGAGCGCGTTGAGGTGGTTGGCAATGATCTCCGGCGCTTCGCCGATCTTGCGACCGATTTCGTGGGCGGAGAGCCCTTGGTACCTGTCCAGCGTCGCCAGAATTCGGGTCGCGTCGGTGTGGGTGTTCGTCATGTCACTTTCCTTGGTCTCGATATTCGTCCCGGAGCGGCCGCCCGCTCTGTTGTTAATGGAATAAATATATGGTCTAAAATGTAACGACAAGTAAAAATTACAAAAAAAATTGTAATTTTCTTTTGTTTATGACGTTCGCGCCTGTCGGGGTGATTTTTTCGGCTTCCGCTGCAAACTCCTACAGATTTGCAGCCGTTCGGCCTATAGTCCGCGCCATGTCGGACATTCCGGAACATTCTGTCGTACGCCAAGATGTAGATCTGCCGGACAAGCATGCGCGGGTCGTGGTGGCGATGTCGGGCGGCGTCGATTCGTCGGTCACTGCCGCGCTATTGGCGGAGCAGGGTTATGACGTCGTCGGCGTCACGCTGCAGCTTTACGATCACGGCGCCGCGGTAGAGCGCAAGGGCGCCTGCTGCGCCGGGCAGGACATCGCCGACGCCGGTCGTGTGGCGCAGCAGATCGGCATTCCGCATTACGTGCTCAATTACGAAAGCCGGTTCCGGCAGGACGTGATCGACCGGTTTGCCGATTCCTATGTACGGGGCGAAACGCCGGTACCCTGTGTGCTGTGCAACCAGACGGTCAAGTTTCGGGACCTGCTGGACGCCGCCAGGGATCTCGGTGCGGAGGCGCTGGCGACCGGCCATTATATCCGCCGTATCGCGGGGCCGGACGGGCCGGAACTGCACCGCGCCGCGGATGACACGAAGGACCAGAGCTATTTCCTGTTCGCCACGACGCGCGAACAGCTCGATTTTCTGCGCTTCCCGCTCGGTGGCTTGACCAAGGACGACACAAGGGAGCTCGCCGCGCGCTATGACCTTCCCGTCGCCGCCAAGCCGGACAGCCAGGATATCTGCTTCGTACCCGGCGGGCGCTACGCCGACGTGGTGCGGAAGATCCGTCCCGACGCGGCGGAGCCAGGCGATATCGTCGACCTGTCGGGCACGGTTATCGGCGCGCATGACGGCGTGATCGATTTTACCGTCGGTCAGCGCCGCGGCCTCGGAATCGAACAGTCGATGGATCCGCTCTACGTGGTGCGGATCGAGCCCGATGCGCGCCGCATTGTCGTCGGCCCGCGCGACGCGCTGGCGACCGCGACGATCGCCGTCTCCGACGTCAACTGGCTTGGGCCCGCGCTCGCGCCGGAAACGCCGTTCGACTGCGAGGTCAAGGTGCGTTCCATGCGCCCGCCGGTCGCCGCCACGATGACGCTGGACGAGGAAGGCGGCGCAACGGTGACGCTGGCCGCCCCAGAACACGGAGTCGCACCGGGACAGGCCTGCGTGATGTACGATGGGAAGCGGGTCCTTGGCGGCGGCTGGATCGCACGCCGGAATGCAGTTGGAAAATCGGGCGAAAAGGCCGCGTAACGCTTGACTTCGGGCCCTTGCAGGTCCTATACGGCTCGCTCGCGCAATTTCAATGCGGCGGAGTAGCTCAGCTGGTTAGAGCAGCGGAATCATAATCCGCGTGTCGGGGGTTCGAGTCCCTCCTCCGCTACCAATTATCTGACCCGGTAGATCGAGGATTTACCGGGTCTTTTCATTGGCGCACAATTTCGTCCTATCCGCTCTCACTGGACAGGTACCCCCATGAAAATCATCTCCATCGAGCCCGTCACCATCGGCATTCCCTATACCCATGATGCCCCGCGAACGCCGTCCGGCGACGGCAACGTGCGGGAGCTGATGGATGCGGTTTATCTGAAGGTCGAAACCGATGCCGGTATCACCGGCTGGGGCGAAGTGTTGACTTTCGGCTCATATCCGATCATGCAGGCAGCGTGCGAGCTGGTGGTGAAGCCGCTGGCGACAGGCATGGATGCAGGCGATATCGATGCGACCATGACGAACCTGTTCCGGCGGACGCAGGGGACATCGGGCAAGGGGCCGATCCGGCACGCGCTGTCCGGGCTCGATATCGCGCTGTGGGACATCAGGGGCAAGGCGGAAGGAAAGCCGATATGGCGCCTGCTCGGCGGCGACGGTTCGCGCAGGACGCTGCCGGCCTATGCGAGCCTGATCCGCACCGGCGCGCCGGAACATGTTGTGACGCTATGCCGGTCGGCCGTGGAGCGCGGCTATCGTGAAATCAAGCTGCATGAGCGCAATGAGCTGACGGTCGAGTCGGTGAAGCTGGCGCGCGAAGCGGTCGGAGGCGATATCGAGCTGATGCTGGACACCAACTGCGCCTGGCTGCCGGACGAGGTCATGCCGATGGCGCGGGCGCTGGCGCCGTTCGGCCTCAAATGGCTGGAGGAACCGGTCTACCCGACCGACGATTTCAGAACCATGGCGCGGGTCCGGGCGGAGACCGGCGTCCCGGTCGCGGCGGGCGAGAATCTCGGCACGGTTCAGGAATTCGGCTGCATGATCGACGCCGATGCGGTCGATTTCATTCAGCCCGATGTTTCCAAGTTCGGCGGCATCTGCGAAATGATGAAGGCGGTCGATGTCGCGGAGGCGGCGGGCGTTTCGTTCACGCCGCATTCTCCGGTCTATGGGCCCGGCCTGATCGCGACGCTGCATATCGCAGCGGCGATGAAGCAGGATACGATCTGCGAGTATTACTATGCCGATCTGGCCGAAAGCCCGATGGGCTCCTGGGCGGTCCCGCAAGACGGGATGTTCGCGGTTCCGGACGGCCCCGGTCTGGGTGCAGAGGTTGACGAAGACGCCATCGCGCGCTTCCGGCTGAATTAAAAACGGCGGCTCCCGGGCAGGAGCCGCCTTTTCCGTTTCCGATCGGGAAACCGTTACTGGGTAACGGAAACCTCGACCCGACGGTTGAGCGCCTGTTTGGCGCCGTCCTTCGTGGCGACCGCCGGGCGTTCCTCGCCCGAGACGATCACACCGATATCTCCCTCGACCTTGCTGGCGTCGATCGCCGCAGAGACGGTCTTGGCCCGCTTGGTCGCGAGGATGTAGTTGTACTCGACAGAACCAGCGCGGTCGGTAAAGGACTCGATCGAAACCTTCGCGCCCTTCTTGATTTCGCTGTTCATGAAGTCCACTGCCGCCTTGCCGGCCTTGTTCAGTTTCGAACTGTTGAAGTCGAAATAGACGACGTACTTGAAGGTCTGGGGCTTGCGTGCGGCTTTTTTCTTGGCGGGCTTCTTTGCGCCCATAGCCGCGTTGACCTTCTTCATCGCATCCTCGAAGCCCTTGCGGCAGGCAGCGATATCCGGCGGCTGAATGTTCTCTTCCGCCTGTTCGACCCAGCAGTCGAACATGACCTGTGCCTTGGCGGCGTCCGCCGGCGCTTTCTTCGTCGCGCTCGCCTTCAGGGCGGCGACGAGGTCGGCGCGAGCCTTGACGAGTTGCCCCTTATGCGGCTCAACCAGCTTGTGATTCGATGTCTCTACCGGCGCGGTCGGTTTCCCCATGGCGGCGGCCTTGGCGCGTTCGACATAATCGTCGCCCGAGTTCCAGTCGATCTGGTCGTATTCTTCGTCGGCGAGTTTGACGTAACCGTCGCGCAGGCCGGTCTCGAACGCGCCGCCGTTGACCTTCATCTGGGATACGAGGCTCGTGTCGGCGCATGCGGCCGCAAGGACCGCGGCCAGCGAGACCGCCATCAGTCGTTTGAGTGTCTTCATGGTACTCTCTGATTTGTTGGATTCGATTGTTAAATGCGAAAGCGGTGTTCGGCCCTGTCACCGTATTGTTTGAAAATCGGCAACACCCCCCTTGACCGGCCTGAAACATTAACCAAAGTGCCCGTTCGGGCAAGGGCCTTCGGCACCGAAGGCAAAAAAAGGGCGGCGCAGGCCGCGCCGCCCTTGCGTTCTTATATTCGGAACAGCGGCTATTTTCCGCACTCTACCCGGCCGGGCGTGGTCTTCGGACCCTCCCACCAGATATTGCAGTTCATGCCGACCTTGACGTCCTTCGACTTGGCTTTCTGTCCGTCCACCTTGACCTTGGTGTAGCTGCCCCGCATGCGGGCCTTGTGCTCCTTGTCGCCGGATTTGAAAGAGAAACGACCGCGCTTTCCGGTCTTTGTCACAACGCCCGATATCTTGATCCAGTTAACCTCGCGCAGCTTCGATTTCGGGTTCTTGAGGATATCGGCGTAGCGTTTGAACAGATGTTTCGGCGTCTTCGCGAGATCCTTGACGAGTTGCTCCACTTCCTCGCCGCTGGCAGCACTGATCAGAAGCTTCAGTTTCTTCGCTTCCGCCAGGTATCTTTCGTCATTATGCGTCGCCATGAAGGCCGCGCGGAGCGCCTGGAGCCGTTCCTTCGGCAGTCCCGGCGGAGCGGCGAACGGACGCGCCATGAAGAAGGGAGCCTCCATCATCTTGATCAGCGCGAGATCCTCGTCGTTCTTGACCAGTTCGCGCGCTGTCGGCACATCCGGAAAATCCGGCAGCCGCTTGACCGTAGCGAACTGCATAAGGATGCTGACCGGTGAATCCGGTCTGAGCCAGGCCGGGTTCGAGGTCTTGATCGACGAATAGCCGACCATGCGGGCATCCATTTCGCCGCGTTCGACGGCAAGATAAAGCGTGTTGCCACCGGGATAGCCCCGCACCACCTGAGCGTTTATATTGTAAACCGCACGTAGGACGACCGGTACGTCATGCCCGTCCGAGCCCGGACCTGTCGCCGCGAAGTTGAGCAGCTTGCCGGTTTTCTGCAGGTCGGAGAAGGTTTTTGCGCCCGCATCCTTGCGGATCGCCAGCAAGTAGGCTTCGCCCTTGTAGCTCGAAGACGTTCCGAGCCAGCCAAGTTTCAGCGGATCGTAGCGGATCGCCTTGTGATCGCTCGAAAAAGCATAGAGTGCTGCGCTGCGCGCAAAGGTGCCGAACTCGATGCCGGTCTTGGGCGAGACATTGTACAGGGTATTGACGACTTTGAGCCCACCGGCGCCGGGCTGGTTGACCGCCACGACGTTGGGCTTGCCCGGCAGATACTTGCCGATATGACGGGCGAGCTGACGTCCATATCGGTCATAGCCGCCGCCGGCGCCATAGCCGATCAGGACGCGAATGGTTTCGCCCTCGAACATTTCCTTTGCGGTCGCTTTCTGGGACAGCATCGCCGACGTTCCGGCCGCGATGAGCGCGCACATGCCGGTAATTCCCAACAGTTTCTGCATGAAGTCCTCCTGAATTTTCTGAACGCTGGCTTCTTGTGTGCCACGCGCCGCCTGACAGGCGGGAGAGCATATAACCCTTTCAGGATTGGGAAAAACACAAAATTGCGGCGGTGGTCGGGGCCAGTCCCGCTTTCGCCCGCGTGCCCGTTAGGGCTACACTCGCTACAGGAAAACAGAACGGTCCGTTTCGATGTTTAGCTGCATTCCAGATGTCCTGACGAAGGAAGAAGTCGCCAGGCTGCGCGCCTTGTCGCGACATGTAGAGTATGAAGACGGCACCCGATCCGCTGGAAAGCGCATTCATGACATCAAACAGAACCTCCAGATGTCGAACGAATCCCCAGGGCAGGAGGAAGTTCGCCAGATCGTTCTCGAAGCGCTGAACAGGAACCAGGCGTTCCAGAGTGTAGCCATGCCCGTCAGGATCGTTCCGCCGACGCTCAGCCGTTACCGCGACGGGATGACCTACGGTAGCCACGTAGACGCGTCGACCATGTACGGTATTCGCGCCGATGTTTCGTTTACCCTGTTTCTCAACGATCCCGGGACCTATGACGGCGGCGAACTCACGGTCGATCATGGGGCCGGCGTCAACACCTTCAAGCTGGAGCCCGGCCAGGCGGTGGTTTACCCGACGAGCGCCTTTCACTGGGTTACCCCGGTGACGCGTGGGGAAAGGCTGGCGGTCGTGTCATGGGTGCAAAGCGCGGTGCGGCGCGGCGACCGGCGTGAGCTTTTGCAGGATCTGAAGACAGCCATTGATGCGTTGAGCGCAGCACAGGCCCCCGACGCCGAAACAATCCAGCGACTGGTGAAGACGCGCACCAACCTGCTGCGAATGTGGATGGAGCTTTGAACAGCCTTTTCCGGTTTGCAGCAACTGCCGTTTCGGCGGCGGCAATCGGAGCGGTCGGCGTTTCCACCGTGTATGCCGACGATCTCCCGCCGGCTAATGCGGAACCGCTGTTTGAGTCCCCCGGGATGCCCGACGCGGACGGCATGCACCGGCAGATGAAGGCGTTCCCGGCGGGCGACATCGATACCGAACTCCGCAAACAGATCGAAAAACTGCAGGGTGAACTCGATACGCTTCGGCGGACGCGCGCCCGTCTCGATTTGCAGCAGCGGCGGTGCGGCAGCGCGCCCGTCGGCGAATGCCGGGCCGGATACGATTTCCTGAAACAGCGATACGAAACGCAGGCCGGCCGGGTGCGGATGGGGCGCATGAAATTGCAGGCCCTATACAGGGAGCGTCAAGAACTTCTGAAGGCACGTCCTCGGTGAGCATGCCGATGTCTCCCGCCTCCAAAAATTGATTCTTAACGAATTTCCGGTCCCATGCTGGCGCAATCGCCGACTGGAGGACCTGATGTACAAGCTTATCTATGTCAGCAACACCCGAAAACTCATGTCCGCCGACGAACTCCACGATATCCTGGAGGTGGCGCGCGCCAACAATCGGGCATCGGGCGTTACGGGCATGCTGCTCTACTGCGACGGAAATTTCCTTCAGGTTCTGGAAGGAGAAGAGCAGTCTGTCCGGACCACCTTCGACCGGATCGCGCACGACACGCGGCATGACGATATCAGCCGTATTCTGTCGGCCGACCTTCCCGGGCGCTGGACCGCGGACTGGTCGATGGCGTTTTCCCACTGCGAGTCGTCCGAGGATTTCGAAGAGGTCCTGAATCTTGCTTCGGGTCTGGCCGGAATTGACGACAAGGTCCATGGCAGCGCAATGGCACGGCGAATCCTGACGGGCTTCGTCGAACATAATCTCCGGTAAATCCGTTTCGCTGCCTGTTAAATCCAGCCGGTAAACCCAGCCGGTAAAACCAGCCGACCGGTATTCTCCCGCTGGCAGTCGCGCTACTCCGGCCGGCGCACTACTATTGCCCATCGTTGACGGAGAGATGAGGCAGAAAGTGGAATCGGCGACACCATGGCGGATCAGGGGAAAACGTGTTTATCGCGAATTTTCCCAGGCGGAACTCGACGTTCAGTACGACGCGCGCGCCACAGCGCCCGACGGGCAGAAATATCGCGATTTCATTTCCGAAAACAGTGCGCGAGTCAGGGCGGAACGCGACTGTCGGCAGAATGTTCGGTACGGACCGAGCGAAGCGGAAGTGGTAAATATCTTCCCCGCTGACAGACCCGGCTCGCCTGTCGTCTATTTCATTCACGGCGGCTACTGGCGGTCGTCCAGCCAGAACGACGTGGACCTTTACGCGGATGTCTTCGTTCCCGCTGGCTGTGCCTATGTGACCGTCAATTATGCGCTGGCGCCTGGCGTTTCGATCGACGAGATCGTCCGGCAATGCCGCAGCGCGCTTGCCTGGACCTATAACAACGCCGAGAGCTTCAACGGCGACCCCGATCGCGTACATGTTATTGGCCGGTCTGCGGGCGGGCATCTGACCGGAATGATGCTGGCGGATGGGTGGCGGAAAGATTTCAACCTGCCCGATAACCTGATAAAGGGCGCGACGGCGTTGAGCGGCCTGTTCGATCTGGAGCCGGTGCGTCTGTCGAGCGTCAACGACTGGGCGAAGCTCGACAAGGAGGCGGCCTGGCGCAACAGCCCGGTTCATCACATGCCCAGGGTCGGATTTCCGCTTATTCTTGGCTGGGGCGAGAACGAAACCGGCGAGTTCAAGCGGCAGTCGGACCTGTACCGGGTCGCCTGGCAGTCGCGCGGCTGGCCGTGCCAGACGATGGAGTTCCCCGGCAAGCATCATTTCGCCTCGATGCCTGACCTGATGTATCCCGATGAGCCCTGCACCAAGGCGGTGCTGGCGCAGATCGGGATTTGAATGTCGGGCGGTTTCGCGATTTACCTATCGAAACTGGGGC
>JAYOLL010000009.1:93855-125492 GCA_038120295.1 Rhodospirillales bacterium
CAGATCGGGATTTGAATGTCGGGCGGTTTCGCGATTTACCTATCGAAACTGGGGCAATTCCGTTTTTCTTTGAAGAGAATTTGTCGCATTATCGTCTGTAAAGTGTTTCCGGTCGCTTCGCGGTCGGGAGCATTGACGGTGCAACAGGAAGGATCATGGCCATGGAAATGAAAAAACTCGTTCTCGAAAATACATCGCCCTTTCAGGGGCTGGCGGAACTTGTCGCGGACAGGGAAGGTCTGTTCGAGAAGGAAGGCCTGATCGTCGAATGGGCCGATCGCCATGCCGGCGTCGACAAGTCCACGCAGACTGATATCACCGATCCCAAGGGACTAGATCCGCATGTCAGCCACGGCAAGCTGTTCGAGGAAGGCAAGGCGGACATGTACAACGCCTGCGAATGGGGCAATTACTGCCGCGTGCAGGACACCAAGGTCTCGTCCGGCCGCCAGGTGGGCCGCCGTGCGATCGTCACCTATGCCGGTATCGTCGTGCGTCCGGAATCGGAGGTCTATACCACGCAGCAGCTCGCCGGAAAGCTGATCGGCGTGCCGTTCTACTTCGGCACGCACTATCTGACCCTGCACCTGCTCGAAGGCTTCATGCCGCGCGACCAGATCAGGCTGTGCAAGGCGGGGAACGGCTCGAAGGAACGCTATCAGTCGATGATGTCGGGCGAGGTCGAGGCGACCACCCTGACCGAACCGTATCTGTCGCTGGCCGAGAAGAACGGCTGCCGGGTGATCTGCAGCGCTTTCTATCACGGCACCGAGGTCGCTTCCGACAAGGTCGATGCCGACACCTACGCCAAGTTCAACCGGGCGGTTCGCGAAGCGGTCAAGCGGATCAATGCCGACAAGACCAAGTACCTCCAGTATTTCATCGACTGTCACAAGGACGAGGATCCGGAAATAGCCGGGCTCACCGTCGCCGACATGACGCCGAGCCGCATCGTCGTCGTCGATCCGGCGCCGATTCCCGATCATGAGCTCAAGGCGACCGCCGACTGGCTCAAGACCTGGGACATGCTGACGGAGACCGACGATCACATGGATCTGGTCAACATGGACGTCCAGGTCGGCGGGCACGCTGCAGCCGAATAGATCCGGCTGCAAACCGGTTTTGAAATCGGGGCGGGGGCTCAGGCTCCTGTCCCCTGTTTTTTGCTTCCGCATGAGTATTGAAAAGATTCGCAATTTTTCGTTAGAAAGGTTGCGAGGATGATCGGTTCGCGACGCGTCGAAGGCGTGCCCCGCGGCCGCGATTTAGGAGGGGTGAGACGATTTTCAGGAACCTCACCAGAGAGCAGAAGCGCGATATCGCGAAGAAGACGCTGCGCGTCGGCCTGATGGTTGTTCTTCTGCCGATTCTGATCGTTGTGCTGTCGATCGGGCTCGCCTTCGTCTTCGTACTCTTCACAGCCGGGCGATAGGCGGAATTTTCGCGTTCGGAGCAGAACTTTTCTCCTGTAACCGACGCCGGAATTCGCCTATGTAATTCGCTATGCAGGACACAGCGACATTCATCAGAAGACGCCGCAGCGTGCCGGTGAAAATCGGCTCGGTCACGGTCGGCGGCGACGCGCCTATCGTGGTCCAGTCGATGACCAACACCGATACGGCGGATGTGGACTCCACAGTTGCGCAGGTCGCGGATCTGGCGCGGGCCGGTTCCGAACTGGTGCGCATCACGGTCGATCGCGAGGATTCCGCGAAGGCGGTCGCGCCTATACGGGACAAGCTCGCGAAGCAGGGCGTCGAGGTGCCGCTGGTCGGCGATTTTCACTATATCGGCCACCAGCTTCTGACCAAGTATCCGGACTGCGCTGAGGCGCTGGCGAAATACCGCATCAATCCCGGCAATGTCGGGTTCCGCGAGAAGCGCGACCTCCAGTTCTCGACCATGATCGAGGTCGCGCTGAAATATGACCGGCCCGTCCGCATCGGCGTCAACTGGGGCAGTCTCGACCAGGAGCTGCTGACCCATCTGATGGACGAGAATGCAACGGCCGAAAAGCCGCGCGAGGCGTTCGAGATAACGCGCGAATCCATGATCCAGTCGGCCCTGCTGTCCTGCGAGCGCGCCCATGAGATCGGCATGGGGCCGGATAAGATCGTGATCTCCTGCAAGGTCTCCGAGGTGCAGGATTTGATCGCGGTTTATAGCGACCTGGCAGTGCGCTGCGACTACGCGCTGCATCTCGGCCTGACCGAGGCCGGCATGGGCTCGAAGGGCATTGTCGCGTCCACCGCGGGGATGGCGGTGCTGCTGCAGCAGGGGATCGGCGACACGATCCGTGTCTCGCTCACGCCCGAACCTGGCGGCGATCGCACGCGCGAGGTCATCGTCGCGCAGGAAATGCTGCAGACCATGGGGCTGCGCTCCTTCGTGCCTCTGGTGACGTCCTGCCCCGGCTGCGGGCGCACCACCAGCACGGTGTTTCAGGAACTTGCCGACAAGATCCAGACCCATATCCGCACCAAGATGCCGGAATGGCGCGAACGCTATGACGGGGTCGAGGAGATGAACGTCGCGGTGATGGGCTGCATCGTCAACGGGCCGGGCGAAAGCAAGCACGCCAATATCGGCATCTCGCTGCCCGGCACCGGCGAGGAACCGGCGGCGCCCGTCTTCATCGACGGCAAAAAGGAAATGACGCTGCGCGGCCCGGGCATCGCCGAGGAATTCCACAGGATCGTCGACGATTACGTCGAGACGCATTACGCGAAGAAGGAAGCGGGGGACGCTTAATCGGTTTTTCGGCGTTCCTTCAGGTTCACCGTCTTGTCGTCTGACTCTTTTCGCGTCAGCAGGATCGACGAACACACGATCACCGCGCCGCCGACCCACACCCAGATGACCGGCCATTCGTTGAACAGGACCAGCCCCATCAGCGCGGCGATGGGCAGGCGCAGGAAATCGAGCACCGTCACCACGGTAGCATCCGCTGCGGCGAAGGACCGCGCCAGCGTCCTTTGCGTCATCGCGCCGAGAAAGCCGAGCAGGGCGAGCCAGGCAATCTGTTCGAGCGACGGCGTCTTCCAGAAGATAATCGCGCCGATCAGCGCCAGCGGCATCACGAACAGCCCCTGATATAGCGCGATCGTGTCGGGGTGCTCGGTGTAGGACAGGTACTTGATGAAGATCGTGTTGCAGACGGTGAAGGACACGGCGGCGAAGGCGTAGAACACGCCTTCGTTGACCTCGGCGAAGCCGGGCCGGACGATGATCATCGCACCCGCGAACCCGATTGCCATCGCCAGCCATCTGCGTCCGCGCGCCAGCTCGCCGAGAAACAGGATCGCGGCGATACAGGCGAAGGCGGGCCGGGTGAAGCCGATCGCAGCGATATCGGCCAGCGGAATATGCGATGCGGCGAGAAAGTAAAATATCAGGCTCAGATAGGCTGACACGCTGCGGATCGCGAAGATCCGGGTCTTGGAGGTTCGCAGGATGGAAATGCCGCGCTTCGCCACGATGGGCGTCAGGAACATCACGCCGAACAGCGCCCGGAAGAACACGATCACGAAAACGGTCAGCTCGGGCGACAGATGCCGCGCCACCGACATCATGCCGGTGAAGGTCGCGCCCGTCAGCGATATCCAGAACCCCGCGCGCACCGGTCCCGGCAGGGCGTTGAAGCGGTCGGCGATCGACTGCGTCGGGATCATGTCTGTGTCTGGTACGGCAAGGGCGGGTTTTCCTGCGCCTATTGTGCGCCCATATTGCCCCCATGGGAAAGGCAGACGACATAGAATTCCGCAACGGCTCCGTGCCGCTGTCCGCGCTGGAGTTCAGCTATATCAGGAGTTCCGGCCCCGGCGGGCAGAACGTCAACAAGCTGGCGACGGCGGTGCAGCTGCGTTTCGACGCCGCCGCCTGCGCCGATATCGGACCGGCGATGATGAACCGGCTGCGCAATATCGCCGGGCGGCGCATGACGGCGGTCGGCATTATCGTGATTACCGCGCGGCGTCATCGCCGCCAGGAACTCAACCAGGCCGACGCCATCGCGCGTCTCACCGCAATGCTTGTGGAGGCTGCGGAGCCGCCACGCTATCGCCGCCCGACCAAGCCGTCGAAAGGAGCGAAGGAACGGCGGCTTAAATCCAAGCGTGGAAGAGCCGATATCAAGAAGAACCGCAGGCCGGTCGGCGGCGGGGATCTCTGAGACGGGACTCGACAGCGCCCCAGCCAGTACGGCAGCATGCGCGAAACCATATTTCAGGGTGAGACATGACCGACAAGATCGAAAAATCAGAAGAGGAATGGCAGAAAGAGCTGTCGCCGGAGCAGTTCCATGTCTGTCGGCAGGGCGGCACCGAGCGGCCTTTCACCGGCAAGTACAACGAATTCAAGGGAGCAGGCCTGTTCGTCTGTTCGTGCTGCGGCAATCCGCTGTTCGATTCGAACACCAAGTTCAACTCGGGCACCGGCTGGCCGAGCTTTTTCGCGCCGGTATCGAAGGACGCGGTCGATCTGCATGACGACTGGTCGATGTTCATGCGCCGTACCGAGGTCAAATGCGCGAAATGCGACGCGCATCTCGGTCACGTCTTCCCCGACGGACCGCAGCCGACGGGCCAGCGCTTTTGCATGAACTCGGTCTCGCTCGATTTCCAGGAAGCTGCCGACGGCGAAGGGGAAGGGGCCTGACCCGATGATCCTCGTCACCTGCGCCGGCGGCAAGACCGGCCGGGCTGTCATCCCCGCCTTTGCCGAAGCCGGGCTTCGCGTCCGCGCTATGGTCAGCCGGCCCGAATCCGAAGCCGCCATAAAAGGTCTCGGTGCGGCGGAAACCGATTCCGGCCAACTGAACGATCCGGATGCCGTTGCCGCTGCGATGGCGGGCGTGGACGCCGTTTACTATATCGCGCCCAACATGACGCCCTACGAGCGCGCTATCGGCGACATCGTGATCGCGGCGGCGGAGGCCGCTGGCGTAAAACGGTTCGTGTTTCATTCCACGCTCCATACCCAGCTTGAGGCGCTGCCGCATCACTGGGCGCGTCATTTCGTGGAGCAGGCGCTGATCGAGTCGGGGCTCGATTTCACCATCCTGCAATGCGGCTCCTACATGCAGAACATGCTGCCCGGCTGGAAGAAGATGACGGAGACCGGCGTGCATGCGATGGCCTACGACATCGATGCGCCGATGAGCCTGGTCGATCTCGATGACATCGCCGCTGCGGCGACGAAAATCCTGACCGAGGACGGGTATGAAAACGGCATCTTCGAGCTGTGCGGCCCGGCGATTACCTTGCGCGGAAAGGCGGAAATCCTGTCCCGGGTTCTTGGAAAGCCGGTGCGGGCGGAGAAGGAACCGCTGGACGCGTTCCTCGATCACGCGCGCGCGATCGGGCTCAGCGATTTCACGATCGACGTGATGGCGAAGATGTTCCCCTATTACGACGCGCACGGGCTGGTCGGGAACCCGAAAATCCTGGGCTGGATTCTGGGACGAGAACCGACGGATTTCGAGGCGTTTGCGCGGCGTATCGCCTCCTGACGCTGAAAGGCCCCCTCCCTATCCCTCCCCCGCGAGCGGGGGAGGGGACTTCCTCAGAGCAGCGGCAAGGGATGAGACTCCCTCCCCCAATTCTGGGCGAGGGCGGGGGTGGGGGTTAACCCCGCCGCAACAAGACTCTAAGCCTCGTAAATCATCGCCTGGATCGGCTGGCCGAATTCCGGTGCGGCCAAATCGGGGCAGGCGCTGGCGGCTACGGCGAGGTCCATCTCGGCGCGGAAATCGACATAGATCGGGTCTTTCGGCCGGTTCGGTGTGTGTTTGATCTCGCCGGATTTCGTGTCGATATCGACATGCTGGAATACGTTGAGCGGCGACGGAATCAGCTCCGGCGGGATGTTCCATTCGCTGAATCCGTCGATCAGGTTTTCCCAACAGCCGTGATCCGGGATCGGGATGTCGTCGCCGTGGTGATACTGGTTCAGACGCCCTTCCTCCTTCGCGCGGGCGTAGCGCGGGCCGGAACAGGTGCCGTACTGCAGGTCGTGATAGCCCATCCCGGCGAACTGGTCCTCGATGATGGTCATCATCGGGTTGTTGAGCTTGCTGTAGAGCACGTCGCCGGTCGTGATCCAGAGCTTCATGTTGTAGACCTTGGTCCGCGCCTGATCGAACCGTTCGTTGACGTTGTGCAGGTTCACGCAGGCGAAATCGATAATGGTCTTGGCGGTCAGCCGAAGGATCTGCCCCTTCTCCATCGGGCGGCCCCAGCCGCTGTTGGCGGGGACGAATTCGTCGCTGATGATTTTCATGTTTTTGCTCCCGTCTTTCAGGGGTTCAGGATCGTAACGGTGCAGGGCGCGCCAGCGGCGGACGTCTCGGCAGCCGGACAGTTCACGAGCGCGCAGATCAGATCGATCTCGGCCTCGAGGTCGATCGCCACAGGCTCGGGCGGCCTCTTCGGGCGGGGGCGGATGCGCCCGTCCTGCGCAATATCGAGATTGCGGAACAGCCCCATCGGGTCGGGCAGGTCCTCGAACGTCATGTTCAGCGGCGCGAGCACCTCCAGCATCGCGTCGGCGCAGCCATGACCGGATTGCAGATCGTGCAGCCCGGTACCGGCGAACCCGTCGGCGAGAAGGCGCATCATCGGGTTGTTCTGCTTGCTGAACAGCCGGTGCCCCGTCGTCGGATACATGTTGAGGTTATAGATGCGGGTCCGGGCCGTATCGAAATATTCCTTTATGTCGTCGCGCTTGAAGGCGTTGAAATCGATCACGCTCCTTCCCGTGATTCGCAGCACCTGTCCCTTGTCGACATTGCCCAACCACCCCTTGTTCGGGGCGATGGTTTCCTCGGCGATGACATTCATGTTCGGTTCCTTCTGAAACGCTTAAATCAGGGCTGGTAGATACGGGCCCGGACCTCCAGCCCCTTGGTTTTCGAAGCCTTGTCGGGGCAGGCGCTGAACGCCACCAGCAGATCCCGCTCCGCAAGCAGATCCAGATCGACCGGCGCGTCGGGGCGAATCTGGGTCCGCGCCATGCAACCGGTCTCCTGGTCGATATCCATGTTCTGGAACAGGTTCACCGGGCTTGGAATGTTCTCGTACGGAATGCCGTAGGGTTCCAGCGCCCAGGTCAGGTTTTCGGCGCAGCCGTGATCGGGCAACTCCATGTTGTGCCCGTGCAGATACTCGTCGAGCCTTCCTTCTTCCGCCGCCCGACGGTGCCGGTCGCGCCCGCACATGCCGAACTGCAGATCGTGCGTACCCAGCCCCTCGAACCCGTCTTCGATCATTGTGATCAGCGGCGCGCCCGAGCGCGACAGCAGCGTGTCGCCGCGCCGGAAATAGATACAGTTGCTGCGCTCCTTGGTCGGCGCCTGGTCGAACGCTTCGGCGTAGTCGTGCCGATCGAAGGCGACGAAATCGATAATGGTCCGCGCGGTAAGCCGCAGGATCTGCCCGGCTTCCATCTCCGCCGCCCAGCCGGTATTGCGCGGCGCGGTTTCGTCGCTGAGGATTTTCATGGCGAGAGAATAGCAATGAGTTGAGGCGGCGGGAACCTCCCCCTCCTCAATTCCGGGGCCTCCCCCTCCTCAATTCCGGGGAAGGGGCAGGGAGTGGGGTAACCCCGACTGTTCCTCAATGCGTCTAAACCCTTTATGGTTCGCCGCGGTTCGAACAGGAGTGGATTCATGCGCATATTTTTGTTCTCGGCGTCGATGCGGAAGGCATCCTTCAACAAGAAGCTGGCGTCTCTGATTAACCGGAAACTCGAAGCCCTCGGTTGCGAGGTCGATTTCGAAAACGATTTTCACGCTTTCGACATGCCGCTCTATGACGGCGATCTCGATGCGGCGGAAGGCATGCCGCCCGGCGCCCGGAAATTCATCGGCCATATCGAGGCGGCGGACGGGATTGTCATGGTCTATCCCGAATACAACCATTCGATCCCCGGTCCGCTCAAGAACGCGATCGACTGGATTTCGCGTCAGCGGCCCTACCCGACCATCGGCAAGACAGTCATGCTGGCATCCGCCGCGCCCAGCCCGGTCGGCGGTTATCGCGGGCTGATGGCGATGCTTGAGCCGATGGCCCTGTTGGAGGCCTGGGTGTCGCCCGGCAAGTTCGGGCTCGCGCTCGCCAACAAGGCGTTCGACGACGACGGCAACCTGGTTAATCCGGACATCGACAAGCTGCTCGACGGGATGATCGCCGAATTTATCGAAAACACCCGTATCCGCAGCGGGAACTGATAGGCCGAAAGATGGACATCGCCGGCGTCTTCGACTCCGCCGTTGCCCGCGACCCCGACGCGCTGGCCTTCGTAGACGGCGATCGCCGCCGCACCTATCGCGGCTGGGACGGCGATATCGGCCGCGCCGCCGGCGGGCTGGCGCGACTGGGGCTCAAGCGCGGCGACCGGCTGATGTGCGTCATGCCGAACTCCTACGAAATAGCGACGCTTTACTGGGCGTCGCAGCGGCTCGGCGCGATCTTTACCCCGTTCAACTGGCGCGCCACGCCGGAGGAAATCGCCTACGCCGTGGGCGACGCCGAGCCTGCATTGCTCGCCTGGGACGAGCGGGTGGTGGAGCGGCCCGACCTCGACGGCACCCGGCTGATCTCGGTCGGCTCGCGCCGGGACGGGCCGGGCTTCGGCGACCTGATGGCCTCGACCCGGATCGCGCCGGATCCGCCGCTCGCCGACACCGATATCTGCCTGATGCTCTACACCTCCGGCACGACGGGAAAGCCCAAAGGCGTGCCGCGCCCGGTGGCGGCGGAGCGAATCGCGGCGGCCTCGGTGATCGCCCATCTGCGCTACCGGTTCGGCGAGCGCATCCTTGGCGCGATGCCGATGTTCCACACGATGGGCATTCGCAACATGCTGACCTGCGCGATGCTGAACGGCGCCTTCGTCAATATGTGCGGTTTCGATGCGGGCGAGGCGCTGAAGCTGATAGAGGCGGAAAAAGTCAGCGCCGCGTTTCTCGTGCCGACCATGTTCCACGACATGCTGGGTCATGACGGGCTTTCGTCCCGCGATACGGGGTCGGTCCGCAATGTCGCCTATGCCGGCATGTCGATGACCGGCGCACTGGAACGACGCTGCGTCGAGGCCTTCAAACCCGAGGTCTTCGCCAACTATTACGGCTCCAGCGAGATTTTCACCTTTTCGTTCTGCGACCGGCTCGATGACAAGCCGGGAGCGGCCGGCCGCGCCGGCATCAACCAGCAGCTCCGCGTGGTGCGCGCCGACCCGGACGACCCTGTCGGCCCTGGAGAGACGCTTCCGCCCGGCGAGATCGGCGAGGTCATCGCCTCGATGCGGAGCCCGGAGGCTTTCGCAGGCTACTGGAAACGCCCCGACGCCGATGAGAAGGCCATCCGCGACGGATGGTATTTCACCGGCGATCTCGGCTATGTCGACGAGGACGGCGATCTGTTCCTCTGCGGGCGGATCGACGACATGATTATTTCCGGCGGCGAAAACATTCACCCGGAAGAGGTCGAAGACACGCTCGCCGATCATCCTTCGGTCGGCGCGGTCGCCGTGGTCGGGCTGCCCGATGAGCGCTGGGGACAGGTCGTCACGGCCTTTATCGAGCCGGCGACCGGCGATACGAGCGCCGAAGCGCTCGGCGAACACTGTACGGCGTCGAGCCTCGCCAGGTTCAAACGCCCGCGCGCCTATATCTTCGTCGAAGCCCTGCCACGCTCGGCCTCCGGCAAGCTGCTCCGCCGCCTGCTGCGCGAGGGGGACTATAAAATGAAGGACGGATTCGAGAGTTCGGTTTAAAGAGAGGACATGATGAAAAAGGATTACGCCGCCGAGCGCGGTGCGCTGCTGGCGGAGCTGGACGGGCTCCGGGTCGAGGTGGATGCGGAAAAGAAGATCGGCTACCTGATCCTCGACCGGCCGCCGCTCAATATCGTTTCCTATACGGGCCGGTCGCAGATTCGCGCGATTATCGAGGCGATGGACGAGGACGACGATGTCGGCGTCATCGTGATAAGGGGCGAGGGCGGCACCTACACCTCCGGCGGCGACGTGAAGAGCTTCCCCGATATTCCGTTCGACGGCATGTCGGATCTCGCCTGGAACATCGCCGCGCCGGAGCGCTGCACCAAGCCGGTGATCGCGGCGCTCGAGAAATACGCGTTCGGCGTTGGGTTCGAGCTCGCCATGGCGTGCGATTTCCGGCTTGCCACGAAGGAAACGCTGGTGGCCCTGCCCGAGATCAATCTGGGGGAGATGCCGGGCTCCGGCGGCAGCGTCCGGGTGGTGAAGATCGCCGGTCTTACCCGCGCCAAGGACATGGTGATGCTCGGCAAACGCATTCCCGCCGAGCAGGCAAAGGAATGGGGGCTGATCACGGAGGTGGCCGAGGATTCGGACGCGCTGACCGCGCTGATCGAACAGTACTGCGCCGATCTCAACGCCAAGGCGCCGCTGGCGCTGCGCGCGCTGAAACGGGTTTTAAACTCTGTCTATGATACAAGTCTCAAGGTGGCGCTCGATATCGAGGGCCATTCCTATGAGAAACTCCGTTCTACGGCGGATTACAAAGAGGGAATCGATGCTTTCGCCGAGCGGCGCAAGCCGGAATACAAGGGGCGCTGAGCGCCCGGCGTTCTGACGCGCCGGCGATAGAGCGTATACCGGGAAGCGGAACATGCCAGGAATTCGAACATGAAAGGCAAGGTCCATTCCTTCGATGTCAGTTCCGATATCGGGCTGATCACGAGCGAGGACGCCGACCGGTACGAGTTCTATCTCGACGACTGGCGGAGCGCCGGCGCGCCGCTTTCCGGCACGTTCGTCGATTTCTTCGTCGACGAACGGGCGGTCGCACGCGAAGTCCGCCAGATCGAACTCGAACCCAGAAAGAAAATGGCCGAAGCGGAGGCTGTTGCCGAGGAGGTTGCGGCCGCCCAGATGGATGTCAGTGAGCCCGCCAGGGTCGGCAAGAGCCGGTTCGTGGCGGCTGCGCTGGCGTTTTTCTTCGGCGGGCTTGGCGTGCACAAATTCTATATCGGCGCGTACGTGCCTGGCGCGATCATGCTGGCCGTGTCTCTGGTCGGGACGCTGCTGGTCTTTATTCCCACGATCGCCATCGGCATCATCGCCCTGGCGGAAAGCGTGATCTACCTGATCACCCCGTCCGAGAAATTCCACCGCGTCTATATCCACGGCCAGCGGGCCTGGTTCTAGAAGGCGGATTTCCACACTTCGATTAAGGTAGCCCCCCTCCCTGACCCTCCCCCGATTTCTTAAGATCCGGGCGGGGGAGCGAATTCGGTCTGTGTTTGTCATTGACGAAGTAAACTCCTCCCCCCGCTTGCGGGGGGAGGTCGGGAGGGGGGACCCCAAAACTTCAGTGCCAGTGGCCTTAAAGCAGCGGCAGATCCGCTACGGAACCGATGCCGTCATCAAGCAGCTGCGTGACGGCGGAGGGTTCGGAACGCTGTTGAGCCGGCGTGCCCTCGATCCCGGTGAAGCTCACCGCGGAGAGGTCGGGCGCCAGCGCGATTTCCGCCAGAAGAGTCCCACCCGCGAGCGGCGCTTCGAGCTCGGCGGTGAGCATGCCCGGTTCGGGGATAGCCGAGGCGAGCAACGCGCTGTCATCGCCCGGCGACAGCGCCAGTTCGGCGAACAGGATGCCGACGGCGATGCCAACCAGCGCAGTCGCTGCGATTCGCTGCTAGCTCGCGCCGACCTTCCGGGCGGCCTGCCACAGCGGAATCGACGGCGCGGCCGTTCGAGCGGGCGCCAGCCTGGCGATCCTGTCGCGCAGATCGTCCGAAACATCACCGTTCGGCCGGGCTGCATCGAGCAGCCCGTCCAGCGCCCCGGCGCGTTCCGCCGCAGCCTGCGCCGCCAATGATCCGTCGCGGAAGGCGATGGCGGCCGTGCGTTCGTCATCGGGCCAGCGGTCGGGGTTTGCTCCGTAGGCATCGACCAGCGCCGAGAAACGCTCTTCGGTCATTCTGCTGTCGCCTGTCATGTCAGTGTTCTCCCAGAAGATCGGGGGGCAGTCCTGCGAGATCGCGCCGCAGCGTGCGCCGGGCGCGGGCCAGAAGCGATTCCAGAGCCTCGACCGAGATCTCGAGCGCAGCGCCGGCTTCCTCGCCCGACAGCCCCTCGAAATGGACCAGATGGATTGCGGTGCGCTGCCGCTCCGGCAGCCCGTCGAGAGCCGCTGTGACCGTTTGTTTCAGATCGAGCTCGCGGTCCAGAACGCCTGCGTCGCGCGGGTCGGGCAGCGTGTCGGCGTATTCGATCGGTGTCGTCCGCCGCGTCCGCAAGTGGTCGATGCAGAGATTGCGCGCCACCCGAAACAGCCAGCTTCGGACGCCCGGCCCGCCTTCGATCCAGCTTTCGGCCTTGGCGGCGAGCCGGACGAAACTGTCCTGCGCTATGTCTTCTCCCATCGCCTCGTCCCGCAGCCCGTTTCGGGAATGCGGGCGGCCCGCCTAACCTTGTTATGACCGTTCCACGGACCAGCCTCCCCGAATCCGTCGCATGCTTATCTGTTGCAATTTTTCGGCGGTGCGCTTGAAACGGCGCACGCGATGTTCCAGAGTCCCGACTGTACTCGCCGTAGAGCCGCATGTCCCGAACCGTCCTCCATTCCTTCGAGAATTTCGATCATGATCGCTGCGTCGATGTTTTCCGACGCGAAGACGGGTCGTTCGGTTTCGAGAGCTTTCGGCGCGATCCGGAAGGTGGTGGACGGTGGTTCGCCATAGGAAATTTCGGCGAGGAGACGTTCGAGGACCGCGAAGCGGCGGTGCTGTCAGCGCGCCGGCGTGTGTCCTGGTTCGACGAGCTGACTTAAGGCTGAGGAGCGATTTATGGCTAGAAAAGCTGCCGCCTGGCACTGGTCCCAGGACGTGCACAAGATATTCCGCAGGATCGGCATCAAACAGGTGGCATATGTACCGGACGGAGGTCTGGCGAAACTGATAGATCTCTGCAACGGAGACAGGACCATGCGGTCGGTTGTTCTGACGACCGAGGAAGAGGGTGTCGCTCAGGTTGCCGGCGCGTGGCTCGGGGGGCAACGCGCGGCTTTCCTGACCCAGTCCGGCGGGGTCGGCAACTGCATCAATATGCTGTCGATGATGGAGGAATGCCGCATTCCGATGTTCTCGATGGTCTCGATGAGGGGCGAATGGGGCGAGACTTACCCGTGGCAGATTCCCATGGGGCAGGCGACGGTCGGCGCGCTCGAGAACGCGGGCGTGATCGTCCACCATGTCGATGAGGCCGAACGCGTGCCCGAAACGGTCGAGGCGGCGGCAAAGCTTGCCTTCGACGGAATGCGGGCGGTCGCGGTCATTGTCGGCCAGCGGATCAGTCAGAGCGGAGGGCGTGGCTGATGGCGGCGAAGAATAAAACAGCAGCGCTGCAGCGGCGTTCGGTGGTGAAGAAGATTCTTGCCAATCGCGGTGACGCCGCCGTGGTGACCGGCATCGGCAACGCGATCCATGACGTATTCGCAGCGGGTGACGAAGACAGGAACATGTACCTCTCGGGCATCATGGGCGGCGCGTCGATGGTCGCGTTCGGCGTCGCGCTGGCCCAGCCGAAGCGGCGCGTGATCGTCATTACCGGCGATGGCGAACTGCTTGCCGGTATCGGCAGCCTCGCCACTATCGGCGTTGAGAAGCCAAAGAACCTGTCGATCGTCGTGATCGACAACCAGGCCTACGGCGCGACCGGCAACCAGCAGACCCATACCGCGCGCGGCGTCGACCTGGTCGGAATCGCGAAAGCGTCGGGGTTCCCGCGCGCCCAGCAGATCGATCAGGCCAGTGAACTGGATGGCATGATAGAGACGATCTATGCGGGCGACGGTCCTTATCTGGCCGTGGTCAAGGTTTCCACAAAATCCGGTCCGCGCGGCGACGCGCCCAAGGACGGGACGCTGCTCGCCCGCCGTTTCCGCGCGGCGGTAGCGGAAGACTCATGACCGGTCCGTCGAAGATGTATACCCCCACCTCTCCCTCCCAATGGAGCGGAGAAGGCGTAAACGCAGAAAGTGCAGTTGCGTTCCCCTCCGCCCATTGGGGGGAGGGGACAGGGAAGGTGGGCTTTTCTGAAGGTTGGGGTCATGGCACGTAAGCCGGTCGACTGGTCGAAGGATGTCTTCGCCATCCTCAAGGAGGAGGGCGTGAAACAGGTCGCTTACGTTCCCGACGCCGGGCACACGAATATGATCAAGGCCTGCCGTGCAGACCGGTCGATGACCGCCGTTCCGCTGACAACGGAAGAGGAAGGTGTGGCTCTGCTGGCCGGCGCGTGGCTGGGAGGCGAACCGGGGGTGCTGTTGATGCAGTCTTCCGGCGTCGGCAACATCGTCAATATGCTGAGCGTCGCCAACGAATGCCGCTTTCCGTTGCTGATCCTTGTCACGATGCGGGGCGAGTGGGGCGAGTTCAACCCGTGGCAGATGCCGATGGGGCAGGCGACGGAGACCGTGCTCGAAGCCGCCGGCGTCATCCTGCATCGCGCCGACGATCCCGACCGTGTGGCCGAATCGGTGCGGTCTGCCGCGGCGATGGCGTTCGAGGGCGGGCGCATGGTCGCCGTGCTGATCGGGCAACGCGTGATCGGTTTCAAGGACTGGACGAAGTAATGGCTTCCAGTAGTTCAATCCGGGGAACGAACCGGAACATAACGCTCGATCGCCGCGAGGTCGTGTCGCGCATCCTGCAGGATCGCGGCGATACTCTGCTGGTGACCGGTCTCGGTGCGCCGACCTGGGATGCGGCGGCCGCCGGCGATCACCCCAACAGCTTCTATCTGTGGGGCGGCATGGGCGGCGCATCGGTGTGCGGGCTCGGCCTTGCGCTGGCGCAGAAAAAGCGCCGCGTGCTGGTGATCACCGGCGATGGGGAGATGCTTATGGGAATAGGCTCGCTTGCGACTGTTGCGGCGCAGCGCCCGGCAAACCTCGCCATCTGCGTCATTGACAACCAGCGCTACGGCGAGACGGGGATGCAGGAAACTCATACGCAGTTCGGCGTCGACCTGGCGGCGATGGCGGCGGGCGCCGGATTTATTGAGACCGATACGGTCTGGACGATGGCGGAACTCGAAGCCGCGATGACCCATCTTTACGAAACGCCGGGTCCGGTCTTTCTCGACGTGAAGGTGACGGATGCGCCTCAGCCCATGACGCTCCCGTTACGTGACGGGCCGGCGCTCAAGCACCGGTTCCGGCAGACTCTTCTGGGTAAGGCCTGATGTATGGACATCGTCCTCGCCACCGTTAAGGAAAACGCCAGCCTGACGGCGCTGGACGCCGAATCCGGAGACATTTTCGCCACGGTGACGGTAGGCGAGCCGGGCACGAAGAAACCGCATGAGGTTACGCTGTCGGCGGACCGGAAGCGGGCCTTCGTATCGCTCTATGGCAGCGCCGATTACGGGCCCAACAACGTGCCCGACAACCGGATCGCGGTGGTCGATCTTACGGCGATGAAGCTGGAAGGCCATATCGATCTGGGCCTTTATTGCGGGCCGCATGCGCTTGTGACCGACCGGGACGGCAAGATCTGGGCGACGGTCGATCCCAATCGTTGCGTGCTGGTGATCGATCCCGACAGCTGGGAGATCGAACGGACGATCTGGCTGGAGACGCCGGGTCATTTCTCGGCCCTGTCTTCCGACGGAGAGCGCATCTACTTCGCCGCCAAGGAATACCCCGTTATCACAGAGGTCGATGTCGCGTCGAAGGAAATCACCGCGCGCATCCCCCTGCCGGTCGGGGCGCAGGCGATCCGCGTGTCGCCCGACGGATCGAAGCTCTATGTCGGAGACTTTAGCCGGCCGCTGCTCCATGTCATCGACTGCGCATCGCGAACATTGACCGAAACCGTGCCGCTGACCGGCGTTCCCGGCTGGCCGTTCAACTCGGCGGATGGGAGATATGTCATCGTCACCACCTACGACGAACCCAACGACAAGGGATTCGTCGAAATCCTGAGCGCCGCGGATCTGACAGACAGGGCAGTGGTCGACGTCCCGGCCGAGCCGTTTCACGCGCTCGCACACCGGGACGGCAATACGATTCTGGTGGCGCTTGGGAACGGCGAGATACTCCGGATCGATCTGGCCTCGGCATTGATCGTCGAAGGCGGATTTCACGCCGGTGGCTCGATGCCGGAAGCCCTGATCTACCAGGAGCCCTGACCTCTCGCGTTTTTATGGAATGGCGGTGCGATCTGGAATAGCATCCCGGTCGTGCCCGTTCGGGACGAACAATATCTGGGAGATACAGATGAACTTTACGAAGACAATCGCCGCCGCTGGCGGTTTAGCTCTCGCGCTCTCCGCTGTTGCAGGCGGCGCGCAGGCGATGGATTCCTATTACCAGGGAAAGACGATGCGCTTCATCGTCGGGTTTGGCGCAGGCGGCGGGTATGACGCCTATTCGCGCATGCTGGCGCCGCATTTCCAGAAGGAACTCGGGGCGTCTCTGGTCGTTGAGAACCAGCCTGGCGCCGGCGGCATGGTCGCGCTCAACCGGTTTAACGTTGCGCCGGCGAATGGTCTTCAGATGACCATCGTTAACGGCACGGGTGCGAGCCTTCAGCAGCTGCTTGAAGTCAAGGGAGCGCGCTACGACCTGACAAAGTTCAAGGTGCTCGGCACGGTCGACAATCCGCAATGGATTTTCCTGATGGCGCCCAAGACGCCGTACAATACGCTGGCCGATGTCATAAAAGCGGGCAAGCGTCTCACCTGGGGCGGTTCCGGCAAGGTCTCAGGAACGTCTGACGGCGCCGCGATGTCCTGTTATACGCTCAAGCTGAACTGCAAGGTCATTACCGGCTACAAGGGCAGCCGGGCATCCGCGCTGGCGCTGGCTCAGGGCGAGATCGATGGCTTGTATGTCTCCGAGACGTCGGCTCTCAACTACGTGAAGAGCAAGAACGCCAAGGCGATCGCCAACTGGAATCGGAAGCGGTCGAAACTCTTTCCCGATCTTCCGACGGTGTTCGAACAGCTTCCCGACCTGACCGACGATCAGAAATGGTGGATTGACTATCGAACCACAGTCGAGAGCCTTGGCCGGGTGCTGGTCGCACCGCCGAGCACGCCGAAGGCGCAGGTCGACGCGCTTCGCGCCGCCGCGCACAAGATCCTGTCGGATCCCGCGGTTGTAGCGGAGGGCGACAAGAAGCGCCGCTACATCAACTATATTCCGTGGCAGCAGACGGAGAAGAACATCACGCGTGCGCTTTCCTCGGTGACTGCCGAGCAGAAGGCTATGGTGAGGAAGGTCGTTCTGACCATGTACTGAGCCAGGTGCCGGGACGGAGCGTATTTCGTCTTTCGGATAGGGGCCGGTCGCCGATCGGCCCCTTTTTTTTACCGGTTCAGTTCGACGAGGTCGCCTGCCTGGGTCCGGCCCTGCGCGCGGAAATGCCCAAGCTTCTCGTACAGCGGGGCGTCCGATACGCCGTACAGGATCGCGGGCGCATCCGCGTTTGTGTTGATGTGCCGCCGCCACAGATTGCCGGGTGCGACAAGAATGTCGTTTTCCCGCCACTCGTAGCGCTTGCCGGCGATCTCCGTCGCGCCTTCGCCGGCGAGGCAGCAATAGAGAGTGCTCGATGTTTCGCGCTTGGGCAGGGTCGCCTCGCCCGGGCGCAATAGCTGCGCGGAGTATCCCAGCGTCGTGAAGACCGGGTCGCCCGTCAGCGGGTTGCGAAAATCGATCAGGATGCCTTCGTACGGGTCGCCTTCCTCGGCCGCCAGCCCTTCGAGTCGCGCGCGGATATCGGAACCGGCATAGCGATGCAGGGGCGACGAGCCTGCGCCTGTGCTGCGATTATGCGACGTCAGGCGCGGCGTCATGCCCCCGCCGCTGTAATGCCGTTCCGACCATCCTTCGGTCGGCGACGCTGCGTTGCGAGATGGGGCCGGGTCGTCCGTGTCGATCCAGATGCCGTCAAGATGTTCGATCAGCGGCCAGTCGAGCACATCCATCCAGATCACCGGCTCATCGCCGTCGTTGCCATGCCCGTGCCAGGTACCGTTCGGCGTCAGGATCAGATCGCCCCGCGCCGCCCTGAGCCGTTCGCCCTCCACCGTCGTATAGCCGCCTTCCGTCGACAGGATTGTACGGCTGGCATTGGGGCTGTGCATGTGGGTTTCGGCAACGTCGCCCGCCTTGTAGATCGACACCGCCACGCGGATCGTATTGGTCACCCGGAGTGCGCCGCCGAGGCCGGGGTTGAGCAGGAGGAACTGCTGCCGGTCCGTAAATTCGAGCGGTGCGATCTCGGCAATCCGGCGCAGATAGGGTTCGATTTTCTCCCAGCGCCACAGGCAGGGGACGGGTTTGAGGACCGGCGGGGGAGGACGCACCGTACCGGCGCCAGCCGGCGCCGCATGCGGTGCCTCGTCCGCACCGTGCGACCATGGGCTGCGCTGCGGCGCGTTGGCGCGTGTCCGAAGCCAGATATTGAGCGGAGCAGCCTCCTCGTTCAGCCGTTCCATTTCCGCCAGAATGTCCGGCGGCAGGGCGGGGTCAGCCAGCGTGACGTTGCTGTCGCGTTGCATCGATGTTTCCCGATTTTTCCGGAAGTCTATCTCCGTTCCGCCTTGCCGGTCCATCCGGTCAGGAACTCCGGTCTGGATAGATACAAATTTCGGGAATTTCTTGATAAATGAAAATAAATATTCGTAAAAATTAAATTAATAAAAATTACCGGTTTACTAATTATAAATAAAAACAGCATTTTATTTCACCTGTTGTTATTGGTCCGGGAAAATATTCCGGGCTCATGTAGAGCGGAGGTCCGATGACAGAAATGTCGATCCGTCCGGGGGGATCGCTCCCCGCCGCCGAAGAACGAGTGGCGGACGCGGCGCGTCTTGCCGCCGCCATGGGTAAGGCTGCGCCCGGCAGAGTTCGAAACCTGTCGGTTGCGGGGATCAGTATCTCCGCAGACCGCCTGAATATCGCGCTTGCGGGCACCTTCGCCGGCGAAGCCCGGGCCCATGCCACAGCGGCAAGCAATGCGACCGAGGGGATCGCGCAGCTTCAGACAACCGATGCCGCGCTCGCCCAGATTGAGGAACGCCTGTCCGCTTTCGATGCACTTGCCGCCCAGGCGGGGGAAGAAGGCCTTTCCGATCGGGATCTCGCCCGGCTCGATATTTCGTTCCAGGTTGCCAAGGCCGAAATCGATACCATCGCTACACAGGCGGAATTCAACGGTCAGGCCGTTCTGCAGGGCGATGGCGCCGGCGGTCCAATGGAGGTCGATTTCCGGGTTGGTACCGGAATTGAAGTTGCCGATTCTGTGTCCGTATCCATCGGCGCCGCTTCAGTCGAGGGTCTCGATAGCGATCTTGCCGCCGCCGACATCAGGAGTTCGGCAAACGCCGATTCTGCGCGAGACGATATCGAAGCGGCGCAGTTGGCTCTCGCCGGTATCAGGTCGGCAGTGCAGGCGGTCGGAGACGCGCTGTCGTTTGCACGCGCGAACGGTCAGTCGATTTCCCGCAATGCGGCCAATGTGGCTAACCGTGAATTCGCCCCGGCCGTCGTGGTCGATCTGTCGCGTGTCATCGCTGAACGGTCGGTCGACAATGCTGGGTTCGACCTGACCGGGGATGCTCTCAGGCGTTTGCAGGCGACGGCGATCGATCTGTCACGGCTTTCCGCACCGGACCGACGGGAAGAGGTTCAGCCGCCTTCGCCAAGAGAGGAAACATCGAGAGATACGGGTTCTGCGCCTCCATCCGCGCCTTCGACGGAGACAGAAAGGCCGGAGTGATAAGGATCAGCTCCAGACCCAGAGGGCCCGGAGCTCTTACCGTCACGCGGCCTGTACTTTTGCGATAAAGGCGCTCACTTCGGTTTTCAGACGTTCCGCGGTCTTCGCCAGATCCTGGGAAGCATGCAGAACCTCTGCTGCCATCTCGCCGGATTCCTTCGCCGACTGACCGACGTTGGAGATATTGTTCGAGACTTCATCGGTTCCCTGGGCCGCCCGCTGTACATTTTGCGATATTTCGGCCGTTACGGCGCTTTGCTCGTCGACGGCGGCGGCGACCGTTTTTACTTTCTCATTGATTTCGGTGATCGATTCAGTGATGCGGGCAATCTTGTTGACGGTATCGTCCGTCGTTGCCTGCACGTTCTGAACCTGCGTCGCAATTTCTTCCGTCGCCTTGCTGGTCTGGTTGGCGAGCGTCTTGACCTCGCTGGCGACCACGGCAAAGCCTTTTCCGGCTTCGCCGGCGCGCGCCGCTTCGATGGTGGCGTTAAGCGCGAGCAGGTTGGTCTGAGCTGCGATGTCCTGGATCAGCAATACGACATCGCCGATTTTCTGAGCTGCCTGGTTCAGACCTTCAACCGCCTGATTGCTTTCTTCCGCATCTCCGACGGCCTGCCGTGCAATGGCGGAAGACTCAGAGATCTGGCGGCTGATCTCGCCGATTGAGGCCGACAGTTCCTCCGATGCGGACGCGACTGTTGCAACGTTGTTCGAAGCGTTCTGGGCCACTGAATGGACGGTGGCCGCGCGCTCGATGGTGTCCGATGAAACGTCCGAACTGCTCCTGGCATTCGCTTCGAGCGAGGCGGCGCCCTTTATTAGTTCGTCGACGACAGAGGAGACCGAATTTTCGAACTCGGCCACAGCCGCCCCAACCGCCTGCTGCCGGATCTGGGCCTCGCGCTCTTCGCGGTCCCTCGCTTCCAACTCGTCACGTCTGCGTTTTTCGGCCTCTTCATCGAGGCGCCGGCGCTCTGCCTCCTTTCTCTCCGCGTCACGCGCGGCAGTTTCTTCGCGGACTCGCAGCGAGATATTTCGATATGCGGCGACCGAGTCAGCAATCGCACCGATTTCGTCTTGTGCTTCGTGGCGGACTTCGACCTCGAGATCTCCTGCCGTAACCCTGTCGAGCGCGTCACGGCACTTGCGGAGAGGAAGAACGATCGATTTCGTCAGGGCCGCCATGGTTCCTGCAAATATGACGAACGAGAATGCGCCGATCCCGATAATGGTCCAGAGAGCAGTAAGCTCTGCCTGATTCGCCTCCTTCCTCATTTGCGAAACGGCGCTCGACAGCTGGTCGCCCACTGTTTCGTTCACCGTTTCGAGGTTTTTGAAAGCCGTCTGGAAATCCGGAAACCGCGCCAGCGCCGCTTCACGATTCCGGAAAGCGATTTCCACGATCTGTTCAGCGCTCGCGATATAGGCTTTTAGCGGACCCTCGACGCGCTGCAGATCCTGCCGGATCTTTGGACTGAGCGGGAGAGCCTGATTTTCTTGCAGGGTTTTCAGAAACCAGTCGGCATGCTCTTTCACCTCGGTCCGGATTGTTTTTGCATCCGATATCTTCTCGCCGGACGAAACCAGCAGCGCGGCGAGAACGTCTCCGTTCAGGGCGTCATGCATCATGTCGCCCTCCATAAAATTCGCGAGCGCCTGTCCGGTTACGGCAACGTCCCTCAAAGCATTGGAAAGCTGACGCTTTGCGTTGAGGCTGGTCCCGACGAGAACGATGAGCAGCAGGCCCATAATGCCCCCGAGGAGGAAGAATTTGTGCTGCAGTTTGACCGTGGAGAGTTTTTCGAACATGGCTGTTTTTTTCATTGTGGTTGGAAACGGTCGCATCGTTCCACCGGTCGGTTTTCATTCGGTTAAAGACGTTGTGTTTTTTCTCACATGTTTGTGAGCGCTCGCCATTCGACGATGGGGGCGGCGCTAGCGGCTGTATTCATAGGCGTAAGTGAAGAGGAAGCCGACGGTGTCAGTATGAATGCCGCCTTCGCGCCGGCGTTTCCAGCCAAGGTCGGCGGTCAGGCCAGATGAAAACGTATAGCCCACGCTGACCTGACTCTGGTGATCATTCACTGCCCCGTCGGTCGGGTCGTCGTCGTTACGGCGCGTATGAGCAAGCGCCAGGTTCCAGCTGTTCCATTCGCCGAGTAAAGATCCGGTCCAGTAACGGCGGTCCTTGCCGCGTGTCCCGCCAAAATCGTCGAACCGTACCAGCTCGACCATCGGCGTCAGCGACATGCCACCGCCGAGGTCGAATCTCGTCTTGACGCCTGCAGCAAATCCGGTTTCATCCGACGTGCCGTCGACGCCATGGGCCTGGTTCACGAATCCCAGATGGTAAAGAAACCCGGGGAGCGACGGGAAGCCGCCTTCAAGGACGATATTGTAGGATGAGAAGTCCTCGGTATTGGCGACGCCGCCATCCTCCCGGCCTAGCGTGCCGCGGGTCTGGGAATAGATCGTGTTCTGCAACGGCGATGTGTCGAGAAAGAACACGCCGCCTTTCAGCGTGTGCTGGCCCCAGCCGTCCAGATCGAATCCGGCGCTCATCGAAAGCGCAATGCGCTCCGAAAGTTCGTAATCTTCCGCCAGTTCGCTGCCATAAATCCCGGGTGTTTGATCCCAGGCGATGCCGAATCCCGGATTGGTCTTGCCCGCGACGAACCCGTAGCGCCCGGTAAAGTAGGACACGAGCAGTTCCTGGATGTAGAACCCCTCGTCCCTGAAATACCGGTCTTCGCGGGCGGCTGCGTCCTGAACCTGTTCGAGAACGCCGTGGACATAAAACGACAGGCCGGGGACGGACCGGATATTGAGAGTGGCCTCCGGTTCCAGCTTTAGCGACATGTTATTGCGCTCGTTGGCCCGGGCGTCGGAGGAGTAGTCGTAGTCGTTCTGCCATTCCGCCGGCAACTTGAACTCAATCCATGGCTGGGTCCCACGCTTGTCCTGTGCGAGCGCTGGCATGGCGGCGTTCAGTGCGATGGCGCAAAGGGAAAGTGCGACCGATCCGGTAATTTTCATGATGTACGGGGTCCTGTTGTTATCTCGACTGCATTCCGCAGCCCGGTTTGTGTCAACTCTATGCAATCTTCATGCAATCTTCTTTTTCGCCCGATATGGTTAACAGCAATTTAAACCGTTTGTCCTCTGCCCGGACTGCGGAGCGGTTGTCTGCGAGATATGTATTCTCTAAATCTCCTTTCAGGATCGAATATTCGAAATCAGGAGTTCCTCATGCCCATGCAAAAGCCGGCTGAGACCAGTCAGCCTCTTATCGATATCATTAGAAACCGGTGGAGCCCGCGCGCCTTTACCGATCAAGTGCCCGCGAAAAACATTCTGGTCAGCCTGTTCGAAGCGGCCCGCTGGGCGGCGTCCTGCAACAACGCGCAGCCGTGGCGCTTCATCGTCGCGACCAAGGACAACCGGGCCGAATACGACCGGCTGCTGGACTGCTTCAACGACCGCAACCAGAGCTGGGCGATCACCGCGCCCGTCATCATGATCACCTGCGCCGACAAAAACCTGCCGAACGGCAATCCGAGCGATTACGGCTATTACGATCTCGGCGCGGCAATGGCGCAGCTGACCGCGCAGGCGTCGTCGCACGGGCTTGTCGTGCATCAGGCGCAGGGCATCCTGCCCGAGAAAGTGCGGGAGGAGTACGGTGTACCGGAAGATTTCGACATCTGCACCGGCGTCGCCATCGGCTACCAGGGTGAGGCCGATGTGCTGCCGGACGATTACGCGGCGCGCGAAGTGCTGCCCCGCGACCGCAAGCCGCTGGACGAGCTGGTCTTTACCGGCGGATTTTCCGAAACCTCCGATATTGTGAGCTGAACATGCTGATTACGACAACCGAAACGGTCGAAGGCCGCACCGTCACCGCCTATCTTGGCATCGTCTCAGGCGACGCCGTCATGGGCACCAATATTTTCCGCGACATGTTCGCCGGCATCCGCAATATCGTCGGCGGTCGGTCGGGCTCGTATGAGAAAGAGCTCCGCGCCGCCAAGATCGCCGCCCTCGAAGCGATAGAAGAAGAGGCCGCCGGGCTCGGCGCCGATGCGGTTATCGGGGTCGACCTCGATTACGAGGCGATCGGCGGCGAGAACGGCAACATGCTGATGGTTAGCGCCAACGGCACGGCTGTGAAGCTGGGTTAGGAGACCCCGCAAGGGGCCGTCTCGAAGAGCCAGCCGGGCTGATGGCCTGACCTACGACCCCGACGCGGGAAACACCAGCGACTTGATCACCACCGGCACCGCGCCGGAAGACGGGACGATTTCGCCGACATCGATGAAGTCGAACTCCTTGAGTTCGATGCCGTCGATCGAAATAACCGGCGTGGCGATCTTCATTTCCTCGCGCAGGTGAATGCCGATCAGCCCACCGATATCGCCGTCGGTGACCAGCACCAGCGGCCTTCCCTTGTCCATCTGCGTCTTGAGCCCGGCGGTCACACCCTTGCCGAACTGGTCGAGCCGCATGAAGCTGGCCGAACCTTTCCAGCGGAAGCCGATGGCGATGGCCGTGTCGGCGTCTGCGAGATCGAGCCGCGTCAGGGCGGTGTCGATCGCGGCGACGATCCGGTCGGGATCGATATCGAGGCCGGAAAAATCCAGCTCGGGTACGATCACGGGAACGTTCCTGAGCGGCACTGTCTCCGTCGGGTCGATGAAGATCGTGGTCCCCGAGAGCTGCACCGTGTATTGCGAAGCGCCGACCACGGTGGCGCGGATGGTGGCGATCGGCTTCTCGACCGGGATGCCGGCCTTGTCGACGCGCTCGCGGATCTTTTGCGCGAGTTCCGGCCCCAGATCGCCGAATTTCGCCGGCTCGTTGCCATAGACATATTCGGAAACGCCGCCCGAAAAGGTCAGCGCATCGACCGAGTCGATGTCGGGCAAAGGCGGCAGCAGCAGCATGTCGCGGGTTACGTCCGACAAGGGGGCAAGCCCGGCCGCTTCCATGATGCGCTGCGCCATGCGGTCGGCGATAGTCGACAGATCTACCGGGTCGGGCGTGTCGCCGACCGCGAGTGCGATCCCGACATCGTCGGCATGGGCCTTGCCGGTCGGTTCCAGCCGCGTCACCGAGCCGTCGCTGCCGAGCACGATAAGCCGCGCGCCGGCGTCGACCGCGGTCACCTGTTCTACCTTGCCGCCGCGGCAATGGGCGATCTTGGTCGTGCCGCCGCCGATATCGATATTGATGGTCAGCCCGTCGCTGTCGGCCGAGCGGATGACAGCGCCGGACCCGTGCGCCGCCATGGTGGCTTCCAGCCCGTCGCCTGCGCTGACCGCGACGAACTTTCCGGCCTCCGCCGAAAACAGGTCGCCGATGGCGCGCGCGTTGGACCGCCGAACCGCGACACCCGTCAGGATCAGCGCGCCGGTGTCGACCTCGCTTCGTGCAATGCCGGCGCTGCGGTAGCTCTCTTCGACGAACGCGCCGAGCTTTTCCGCATCGATCGTATCGCCCTCGGCATAGGGGGTAAGCTGGATCGGCGCTTCATGCAGGGTTTCGCGTTGGGCGACGAAATAGCGCGCGCCGATGCGTTCCATCCTGACCCGCGAGAAGACGAGATGCGACGTCGACGAGCCGATATCGACGCCGACGCTGGTCAGCTCGATCTCTTCCTCTTCGGAGATGTGCCGGTTGGCGCTGGTGAACCGCGTACTCGATTCGGGGTCGTTGAGCACGTCGTCCGACACTAATTGACCTTACGTTCGTAGAGCTCCGGTTCCATTTTCGATTTCGCGCCGACTTCGGCGAGGTAGCCTTCGTACTCCTCGCGGAGATAGGGATCCTCCATGTCGTAGCCGATGGCGGTGCCGCCGTCGCGCACGTCGATGGCGCCGTAATCGTTGGCTTCCTCGCCCGGGCGCTTGATCGTCCGTCCCGGATGGTGCGGGCCGAACCAGGCGGTCAGGCGCAGCGGGCCTGCGCTAATGCCGAAATGCTGGTGGTACCAGTCGCCCGACATCGGCGCGGCAGAAACCAGCCCGACCGGTTCGTAATCCTGCCGCTGCACGACGTCGGCATTGCCGTCCTTCCAGGGCGTCTCGCCGTATTTCGCGGGCCAGGTATAGGTATAGCCCTTGCCCTTGATGCAGATCAGCACCGCGGCGGAGCCGTGCGCGTGCCCCTTGGAATAGCGTCCCGTCTCGTGCTGGCCGATCCACAGATAGAACGAGTTGTCGGTCATGTGCGGCTCGATCCGCCGGTAGCCGGGCGAGCGCCGGTTATCCAGCGGCAGTTCGCAATCGACGATATCCGGCACGATGTTGGTCTGGGTCATCGCCAGTCCGCGAATCGGGTCGGCGAGGATCTCGTCGCTCGGCTTGTAATAGTCCTCGCGGTCCGGGTCGAACCGGTTGCGGAACGGGTAGGGGCAGTTAAAGACGAAATCCGGATTGTCGTAGATGTTCAACACATTCGGCGCGGTGTTGCCGCCGAGAAGCAGCGCGGGGCTGGAGGACGCGTTGACCACCCGGTACTTGGCGTTCATCGGCACCGACCAGAGCGAGCCCTTCTGCCATTCGAAGACATGCACCTTGTCCTCGCGGCCTTCTTCCCATACCTCGGTCGAGCCGCGTCCTTCGACGACGAAATACTGCTGCTCGTAGATGTGCTTGATCGGGTTGAGCGCGCCGGCGCCGGGAACCTCGATCACATGGCAGCCCCACATGCCTTCGGTGCCGTAGAGCTGGATGAAGGTCGCGTTGCCGCCCATCATCTCCCATTTCTGGAGCGGCAGGTCCTGTACCCGGCGGACGCCGATCGAGCGGTAGATCGGAATGTTCTGGGAATCCATCCAGAGATCGTAAGGCGATTTGGGCGCCTTGAACGTGCCGAAACCCGAGCGCGTCAGCTTGTCGGTGGGCGCGACCCATTCGTGATAATGCCCGTCGGGGCCGTCATGCGGTACCATCCTGTTCTCCCGTTTCTCTATACCCGTCACATGGGGAGCCCGATTTCGCGACTCCTTCTCATTCTTTATGATAGGCGGGTCGATACGGGCTAGCAATCCGGCGTTGCGTGCCGGGAAAGGGAGTGGAAATGCTGTTTATTCACAATGATGTGGTCGATCAGGTCCTCACCATGGAGGACGCGATCGGCTGTCTCGAACGCGCTTTTCGTCAACTGGTCGAGGGCACCGCCACGCACCGGCCGCGCTGCGATATGTATGCGCCGTCGAAAACGGTCGACGATGGCTATTACCGCTGGGGCACGATGGAAGGATACAATGACGGTATCTTCGCGATCCGCATGAAGTCCGACGTCATGACCTGGCCGCAGGACGAGAACGGCAACTGGACCGAGGAAAAATACTGCGTCGAGCCGGGCACCTGGTGCGGCCTTATCATGTTCTTCAGCACCGATAACGGCGAACCGCTGGCGCTGATGAATGACGGCATCATCCAGCATGTGCGGGTCGGCGCGGGCGCCGGGCTCGGCGTCAAGGAGCTGTCGCGCGAGGATTCCGAGACCGTCGGCATGCTGGGGTCGGGCGGCATGGCGCGCACCTTCCTGCAGGCCTTCAACTGCGTTCGCAATATCCGCAAGGTGAAGGTCTACAGCCCGACAAAGGCCAACCGCGAAGCCTATGCAGAGGAGATGCGGCTCCGCATGAATCTCGAAGTCATTCCGGTAGACGAGCCCTACAAGGCCTACGAAGATGTCGACATCGTCTCGTCCTGCACCGACACGATGGCGCCGACCATCGTCGGCGACTGGCTGCAACCCGGCCAGCACGTCACGATCGTCAACGCGTTCGAAATTGCGCAGGACGGGCTGGATGCGTGCGACGTGAAGATCCGCCAGGGCATCCAGGGGCTCAAGATTCTCGAAGACATCTATGACGGGGTCGAGGGCAGTGACGGCATCACGGTGAAGGCGTCGCGCGGCCACAGCCCGGTCGCCTTCATCGCCGGCACGGAGGAGGAGCGCAAGCGCCTGCCGGAACGAAACTCGTCGCGCGACATCGTCAACGTGTTCCCGAGCTACGGCGACCTGATTTCAGGGAAGGTGCCGGGCCGGACCAGCGACGAGCAGATCACCTTCTACCAGAACAGCGGCATGCAGGGGCTCCAGTTCTCCGCCGTCGGCGGCCATGTCGTGCGCCTCTGCCAGGAACGCGGTCTCGGCCGCAGCCTGCCGCGCGAATGGTTCCTGCAGGATATCAGGGACTAGCGAGCGCTGCCTTTTCCGCCATCGCCTGCCGGATAATTCGGAACGCAGACGCCAGGAACAGGCCGGCCATGATGGCGGCGACCAGCAGGTCGGGCCAGGCGGCGGCGGTGGCGAACACGCCTGACGCGGCAAAGACCACCGCGACATTGCCGATGGCGTCGTTGCGGCTGCACAGCCACACCGAGCGCACGTTGGCGTCACCTTCGCGGTAGCGCAGCAGCAGGAGCAAGCTCACGAGATTGGCGGCGAGGGCGAGAACGCCCACGACGCCCATCGTCAGCGGCTCCGGCACGGTATAGGTGAAGACGCGCCACACGGTCGAGCCGAACACGAAGAGCCCCATGGCCGCCAGCGACACGCCCTTGAACAGGGCCGCGTTGGCGCGCCAGACGGGCGGGCGGGAAAGGACGAACAGGCTCAGCGCGTAGGTCGCGCTGTCGCCTGCGAAATCGAGAGCGTCGGCCTGAAGCGCCTGCGATCGTGCGGCGATCCCGGCGACGATCTCGACGATAAACATCGAGGCATTAATGACGATGACCGCCCACAACACGCGCCGATAGGCCGGGCTCTGTCCGGCAAATGCCGCATCCGGTTCATGGCAGGCATCGTGGGGCATATCAGTTCAGCCGTTTGCACGGCTTCGCGCAATTATCGTTCGGGCCCACTCCGCCACCCGGCCACCCATCAGAATACTCTCCCAAAAGATTGCTGCGGTGGCCGAGTGGGCTTGGCATGGAAATTCACATCAGCCTAACGCAGCGGCCTCGAACTGACGCCCGAAGACGGTGCAGGGGCAGGTCTTTCGCGCGTGCCCCTGGGCGAGACCGTCATGGAAATGTCGCTGCCGCCCAGCGTCCGGCTGGAGATCTGGATCGTGGCGATACGGTCGCCGCGGCTGTAGGTCAGGACGCTGGTGCCCGCCCGAACCGTTGTGATCGGGTTCCACCCGAACTTGCTCATCTCGGCGAAATAGAAATCGTAGACCCGGCTCGGGACGGCGGCGACGGTCATGACCAGGCGCCCGATCCAGGCTTCCCGTTCTCCCAGCAGAAGGGAGCGTTCCACATCCATCTTCGCACCGGTGGGCACGGGGACGTCGCTGAACTGCGCAAAGCTCGGTTCGGTTTCTCCACCCTTGCCGTCGGTCCGGCTGCTGGCCGAGAGCGGCGTCGTGGATTCGCAGGCGGCGACCATGCCGGCGAGGAGTATCGCGGCGACGGTCGGCATGAAGCGGCGAGCCGCAGGAAAACGATGTTTGGCAGTACGCAACATGGATTTCGTCCCAGATATTCGGAAGAATTATATGAAGAATTATATCACGTCGGATGGTCATGGACGGGGCAGGTGATTCGCCCGATTCGCCTTTCGTTAAGGATCGAATTTAGGCTCGCGTTAGGTCTGTAGCGCTAGTCTGGGCCGATAGAGTCCCACCCTGTCAGGTTCCGTCATGGCGCAGGCGATCTCGATTCCCGCACCGTCCGTTACCGTCGGTAACGCGGTGTCGCTCGACCTGTTGCGGCTCGGCCCGCTAAAGCTGCTGGCAGAATCAGGCGCGCCGGCGAGCGGCAATGCGACCCAGTCGCTGGCAGGCGCCAATCCTGCAGGACAGTCTTCTGCAAGCGGGGCCCTCGCAGGGCAGCTCCTTTTGGGACAGGCAGGTCTGTCGCAATCGGCCAAACCCTCAGCGCGCGGAATGGCGCGCAGCGCAGACGCGCCCGTGGGAGGCGGCGCGTCGTCCGGGACATCCGGCTCGGGGAAAACGGCAGGGCCGGCGTCCGCGCCTTCGACAGATGTTCGACCGGCTACGGCACCGCCGGTCAGCGTCGAGATCGCTCTTCCCGGACGGAGCGCCGGCATCGCTCTTGCGTTCGAAACCATCGCCACCGTTCTGCGCGCGGATGTCCGGCTGCAGGCCGCCGACAGGGTGTACGGCAATATTCTGCAGGCGCTCTCCGGTATCGGCGGGCGCACCGCGGGGGATGCCGCCAAAGTCACGGTCGACGATGCTGTCAGGATGGCTGGTCGCGTGTTGCAGGCAAGCCGGGCAGGGGGACTTATCGATCTTTCGGGGTTGGATTCGACCGTCGCCGGTCGCAAAGGCGCGCCGCCGGCGAATGCAGGGCGGGCTTCTGCGCCTCTGGGTGAGAAACCCTTCCTCGACGTCGTCCAGAGTCTTTTCCGAATTCAGTCCGGCCGTTCCGATGCGTTGTTTCCCAGCGCTGCTGTCGACGCCTCTGTCGAGAGGATTGACGTCGCGCGATCTGTTATCGATTTCCGGCGCGGTGCGCTGGAGACAGCGCTGTTGCGTATTCTGCAGGAGCGCTTCTCAGCGCTTCCGTCCTTTCGGAGTCCCGTACCCACCACTGCGAACACAGCCGGTCGCATGACAGGGCTGTCGCTGCTGGTCGCCAGCCATCTTCTTTCGACCGGTTCTTCAACTGGCGCGAACCGACAGGACAGCGCGAACGCCGGCCGCCCGATTCCTTCGCTCCTGCCTGTGGCGTTTGACGCGTCGCACCGGCGCGATCTGTTAGCGCTCCTGGCCAACGACCCGTCAGGCACCGACGATCCTGCCCTTCTGTCGCCGCGGCAGGCTGCGCTTCAAGCCGAACGGCCGTTGCTGCCGATACAGCAACTCCTGCCGCAGATTCTTTTCGGCCTTTCGCCAGCCGGCGGCCGTGCCCGTGATCCCATCCGCAAACCTCCTGACCGGAAGCCGAAACGGCCCCCGCACCAACGTCCTGATCCCGGCGACAGGGCGGAGGAAGGGGAGGCATGATCGCGGAATCCGCATCGTGAATCGGTGTAGCGGAAAAAAATAGAAGGAAAGTGCAGTCGACTCGCCAGTTCGGGGCGCCGCTGGACAGTCCGATCACACCGGCCGGGACTTTTTTATGCCCCAAATATTATTATTGATATTGTTAAAAAAAGCTCGGAAATCCGCCATACCAGAGCTACATTATTGGTTCGCGTTGTGGCTCTTTTCCACTATCTGAAAAAAAGAGTCATATTTTTGTAGAAAAGCGTTTGACAGGGTTCGGGGCTGGACGTATAACCCCGGCTCTTCGCGGCACGGAACACTTCGGGTCGCAACGGTTTTCTGCCCTCTGCCGGTTCGCCGGCGAGGGCGTTTTGAAGACCGGGCTGTACGAAATGTGAATGATGGAAGGGATGCGCAGGCGGCGACGTGTCGGTGACACGTCTTGGTCGTATGCGCATCTAGATAGACTTAGTTGCGCATGCTTCGGTGCCAAGACGGGTCTCAAGAGATGAGCTTCCACGCTGCTTGCAGCGGTTTTGCTTCGGCAGAACAGGAGGCGAAATTAAACTTGAGAGTTTGATCCTGGCTCAGAACGAACGCTGGCGGCAGGCCTAACACATGCAAGTCGAACGAAGGCCCGGAGCTTGCTCCGGTAACCTTAGTGGCGGACGGGTGAGTATCACGTGGGAATCTACCCAGCAGTGCGGAATAACTACTGGAAACGGTGGCTAATACCGCATACGCCCTTCGGGGGAAAGTTTTTCGCTGTTGGATGAGCCCGCGCCCGATTAGCTAGTTGGTGGGGTAAAAGCCTACCAAGGCTACGATCGGTAGCTGGTCTGAGAGGATGATCAGCCACACTGGGACTGAGACACGGC
>JAYOLL010000010.1:0-104998 GCA_038120295.1 Rhodospirillales bacterium
CCGCTCAACAAACAGTCTAAACTAACCGCTGGTACTAATCGTGGGGGCAGGTCAGCCTGTCTTATATTGCGACTCTAGCTCCCATATGCGTGTCTCAGCATGAAAATCGCCGGTTCCGCTTGACCCCGGGCCGTTGATCGGGTCAGTTTGCGCGCTGCTTCCCGCTCCCAGCGGGACGGGGGCCCGTAGCTCAACTGGTTAGAGCCGGCCGCTCATAACGGTCTGGTTGCAGGTTCGAGTCCTGCCGGGCCCACCATTTTCATGGACCGTAGCCGAAGGCGGCGTAAGCCATGAAAATCCCCCGGAGGGAAACGCGCGCCCATAAACCCGGTTTTATGTTTTTCCCGCCACCCTGTATAAGCGGCGCGAAACAACGGCAGTGACGGCGGATACGTGACAGACCGAAAAATCATCCTTTTCGGCGGGGCCGGGCTGGTGGGGCAGAACCTCGTCGCGCGGCTCAAGGCGCGCGGCTATTCGGATATCGTCGTGCTCGACAAACACCGGACCAATCTCGGCATATTGCGCGACACGCACCCGGACATCGTCGCGGAATACGCCGATCTCGCGGAGAAGGGCGACTGGCAGTCGCATCTGGAAGGCGCGGACGCCGTCGTCATACTGCATGCGCAGATCGGCGGTCTCGAATACGAGGCGTTCGAGCGCAACAACGTCGCCTCGACGCGGGTCATCCTCGACGCGCTGCTGGCGATGGACGAGGAGATCCGGCCCTACCTGGTGCATGTGAGCTCGTCGGTGGTCGCGTCGGTGGCGGAAGATTTCTATACCGAGAGCAAGACGGCGCAGGAAAGAATGGTGCTCGAAAGCGGCATCGACTGACCGATCCTGCGCCCGACCCTGATGTTCGGCTGGTTCGACCGCAAGCATCTCGGCTGGCTGTCGCGCCTCATGAAGCGCATCCCCGTCTTCCCGATCCCGGGACACGGGCGCTATATGCGCCAGCCGCTGTTCGCCGGCGATTTCAGCGACATCATCATCAGCTGCATCGAGAAGCGCGGCCCGGCCGGCGTGTTCAACATCTCGGGTCATGAAAAAATCGACTATATCGACATCATCCGCGAGATTAAGCGGGCGACCGGGGCGAAGGCGCTGATCCTGAAGATTCCCTACGGGCTGTTCCGGTTTCTGCTGTCGGTCTGGGCGCTGTTCGACAAGGACCCGCCCTTCACGACCCAGCAGCTCGAAGCGCTGGTCGCGAAGGACGAGTTCGACGTGATCGACTGGCCGGGTATTTTCGGCGTCCAAAGCACGCCGTTCGCCGACGCCATCGACGAGACCTTCAACCATCCGCTCTACAGCAAGGTGGTTCTGGAGTTCTGACAGTTAGGGAGGATAACCCATGCGACCTCTGAAATACGGCGTCACCGAATACGATCCGGCGCGGGCGTTTCCCGGCTTCACGATCTTTTCTCCCACCGGCGACAGCCGGACCTTCCTGATCGATATGGCGGGCGAGGTGGTCCACACATGGGATCTGCCGCAGACGCTGGGCAATTACGGGCAGCTCCTGCCCAACGGCAATCTGCTGGTGAGCTGCCGCACCAATGACGGTCCTGCCTTCGCGCCGCGCGGCGGACGCCTGTTGGAAATGGACTGGGACGGAAACATCCTTTGGGATTACACCGACATCACCCAGCATCACGATTTCAACCGGCTGCCCAACGGCAACACGCTCTATCTCGCATGGGAGCTGATCGCGATCGCGGACCTGCCGGAGATCGGCGGCGCGCCCGGCAGCGAACACAGGGATGGCGGGGTCTATTTCGACGTGCTGCGCGAGGTCAGTCCGGCGGGCGAGATCGTGTGGGAATGGCGCATGATCGAGCATTTCCCCATCGCGAAATATCCCCAGCGCGCCAACCGGCCGCGCCACGAGTTCGCCCATGCCAACGCCTGTTTCGTACAGGAGGACGGCAATGTCCTGATCAGCTGGCGCGACATCGATCTCATCGCTCTGCTGGACCGTGCCACCGGCAAGCTGATCTGGGAGATGCAGGATCGCTTATGGGGCGGCCAGCACGATCCGCGGCGGCTGCCGAACGGCAATATCACCCTGTTCGCCAACGGCAGCGAACAGGTCAATCTTGAACATTCGCGGGTGCTGGAGATCGATCCCGACACGAAGGAAATCGTCTGGGAATACAAGGGCTCGCCGGTCGATACGTTCTTCTCGCCGCGTATCAGCGGCGCCCAGCGTCTGCCCAACGGCAACACTTTCATCTGCGAAGGGCGGCACGGGCGCCTGTTCGAGGTGACGCCGGACGGCGACATCGTGTGGGAGTTCGTGTCGCCGCATGAAAATGCGCGCAACGGCGAAGTCATCCGCAACATTTTCCGGGCGCTGCGTTACGGCGTCGATTCGCCCGAGATCGGCGGGCGGCTATAGCAGATTGCTGCGACTCCGGCGAAGTGATTAGACTGTCGGCCTGTCATCAATTCGAAGCCTGTAAAATGAAAAGGATCGCTATTTCCGCCCTTGTCGTTCTCGGCGCGGTTTCGCTCGCCGTGGCCTGCTCTCCCGCAGTGGGCAGCAAGGAATGGTGCGACGACCTGAAGAAAAAGGACAAGGCGCAGTGGACGGCGCAGGAAGCGAAGGATTTCGCGGCGAACTGCATTCTGCCGAAATAGAGCCCGGCGGGCGGGCCGGAAGGTGGTTCCGGCTCATAAAGCCATTACCTTTCCAGAATAACGTGACCGGCCTGAAAATCGCCAGCCTTGCTGCAGGCGAATGCGCGCCGGAGGTCTGAACGTGGGTAAACGCATCGCTGTGCTCGGGGGCGGCCCCATGGGGCTTGCCGTTGCCTATCAGCTGGCCCGCGACGGGCATGCGCCGGTGGTGTTCGAGGCCGACGACCGGGTCGGCGGCATGACGGCCTCGTTCTATTTTTCCGGGCTGATGATCGAGCGCTACTACCATTTCCACTGCATCTCCGATTCCGGCTTTCTGCAGATGCTCGACGAGCTCGGGCTGGCTGACCGGATGCGCTGGGTCGAGACCACAATGGGCTACTGGTATCGCGGCATCCTCCAGCCCTGGGGCAACCCGACGGCGCTGCTGAAATTCAGGGGCCTGAGCCTCAGCGCCAAGTTCCGTTACGGGCTGCATGCCTTCCTCGCGTCGAAGCGCGATAACTGGAAGCCGCTCGACGGTCTGGCCGCGACCGACTGGATCCGCAAATGGGTCGGGGTGGAAGCCTACGAGGTGCTGTGGCGCAGACTGTTCGATTACAAGTTCTACGAACTCAGCGACTCCATCTCGGCGGCCTGGATCTGGTCCCGCATTCGACGCATCGGCCGGTCGCGCTACGATCTCTTCCGCGAGAAGCTCGGCTATCTCGAAGGTGGATCCGACACGCTGCTGCGGGCCATGAAAGCGGACATTGAGGCGCATGGCGGCGAGATCCGGCTGTCGTCGCCCGCGTCGAAAATCGTGATCGAAGAGGGAAGGGTTACGGGGGTGGAAACCGGCCGCGCGGTCGAGCCCTTCGACCGGGTCGTCAGCACCGTGCCGTTGCCTTTCGTGCCGCGCCTGATCCCCGACCTGCCGCCTGAAATTATCGGGCAATACCAGTCCCTTAAGAACGTCGCCGTGGTTTGCGTGATTGCCCGGCTGAAGCGTCCGGTGACGCGCTTCTTCTGGCTCAACACAAACGATCCCGACATGGATATTCCGGGGCTCGTCGAATACACCAATCTGCGTCCGCTCGACGATCACGTGGTCTACGTGCCGTTCTACATGCAGGGCGACCACCCGAAATTCGCCGAGCCTGACGAGGCGTTTCTCGACAAGGTCCAGCGTTACCTGATGACGATCAATCCCGACCTCACCGATGACGATTTCATCGATATCCGCGCCAGCCGATACCGCCACGCGCAGCCGGTATGCGAGCCGGGACACATGGACCGGCTGCCGCCCGTCACCGGAGTGGTGGACGGTCTGTGGGTGGCGGATACGTCCTATTATTACCCGGAAGACCGTGGCATTTCCGAGAGCATCGATTTCGGCCGCGAGATGGCGCGCGAGGCCGGGGCTGCTTAAGATGGTTTTAAAGGCGTTCGTTTAAAAGGTTCTCCCATGCCGATGTCCGAGCAACAGCTCTCCAGGATCTACGCCTACCGGTTCGCCGATATCGACGCGGACGCCCGGGCGTCGGTCTGGGCGGAAATCAACCGCTGGTTTGCCGCGTCCCGCATCGTACGCCCGGACGATATCGTCGCCGATATCGCCTGCGGCAATGGGGAGTTCATCAACGGCGTCGCCAACGACATCCGCTACGGGGTCGACAAGGTCGACGAGAAGAGCGCGACCATCGCAGATGGCGTCCGCTTCATTTCGAAGGGCGCGGAAACGCTGAGCGCCGCCGATTTTCCCGACGGGAAGGCGACCCTGTTCTTCCTGTCGAACTTTCTTGAACATCTTGAGGACAAGGTCGACATCGTCAATCTGTTCGAATGTCTGGCCGGCGTCCTGGAGCCCGGTGGGCGGGTCGTCGTGATGGGGCCCAATATCGCCCATGTGCGCGGCGAGTACTGGGATTTTATCGATCATATCCTGCCGCTGACCGAGAAGGCGGTGGAAGAGGCGCTGGCCGCTGCGGGTCTTCGCATCGCCCGCAGCCATGACCGGTTCCTTCCCTATTCCTTCAAATCCGGCTTGCCGCCCAGCCCTTTCCTTGTGCGCGCCTACCTGAATTTCTCCCCGGCCTGGAAGATTCTCGGCAAACAGTTCCTGGTGGTGGGGGAGAAGTAGCGACCTCTCGCCCCTACGTATCCAGCGTCACGTATCCAGAGTCTCTGGCATAAAGAGCGTTTCCGGCTCGTACGGCGCGGCGATCAGCCCCTGGTCGTGAGAGTACTTGATGAAGCGCTCGAGATTGGCGCGGTTTTCCTTAAACCCGTTGCGCCACGGTTTACCGGTGAACAGCGCGCGCTCTTCTTCGTAGGCATGTCTGGCCCATGCGAGGCGCGACCAGTTGGGGTCCTCGAAATAGCTCTCGGCCAGATCGCGGGCGTGGTTGAACATGTCGATCACGGCATGGCCGAGCCACGGCTCCTTCTCGGCCAGTTCCTGCCGGATGGCCACGATATGCATGATGGGGAAGTCGCCGTGCTCTTCGTAATAGGCGCGTTCCTCGGCCCTGCAGTCGGCGAACAGGCGGCGCGCCGCGGTCTCGCCGGTCATGACTGAGCTTGGCGGGTGCGGCAGGAAAAACGCGTCGATCTCGCCCGCCTCCAGCATGCGGCCGAGATCCTGCCGGTTGCCGATGAAATCGATCTTCACGCCCGGTTTCGGCTCGAACTTGACCTTCTCGTGCGAGGTCAGCAGCCAGTGAATGTCTTCCCACGGCACGCCGTAATGGAATTTCATGTCGCCCTTGGCGAGCAGCGAAAGCGTCGTCTGAAAAGAGCTCAGCGCGACCTTCTTGCCGACCAAATCCTTCGGATGCCAAAGGTTCGAATCGGGATGCACCCACATCTGGCTCTGGCTGAACAGGCGGCGGGGAAAGACCGGGATGCCGCAAATCGGTATGTCGCGGTCCCTGGCCATCAGGTAGCTCGACATGGAGAATTCGCCGATATCGAATTCGCCGCCCAGGACCCGGTCATGCCGGTTGGTGCCGTCGCGCAGCGTGACGCTCTGGCCGACCTGGTATACGTCGAGCTCGATCCCGTCCGGGACCTCGACCGTGCCGTCATAGAACGGGATATGCCGGTCGTACCGTTCGATCGCGAGGCTGAGTTTCATTTTTTCCTCCCTGTTTCAGCGCGGACGCAGCCTACAATGGCGTCTGCGTTGACTCCATCCTGCCAAATCCTGCCCGTCAGGTTCTGAACGAGTAGTATTTGTGAGCGAAATAGCTGGTCAGGATGGGGCTGACGACGCCGATGCCGTGGGCGACCGTTTCCGCTTGCCATTCAAAGCCGATGGCCGGGAAGACAAGCCGCAAGAGCCCGACGCTGATCAGCCAGACCTGGACCAGCGCCAGAAGATTGACGATAGCGAACCGGACATACTGGCCTCTTGTATCGCCCGCGGCATCGACGAACACGTAGCGGCGGTTGAGGATGAAGGCGCAGGTCAGCCCCGCGACGAACGCCGGCACGACGGCGATCTCGTAAATCATGAACAGGCTGAAGAAGATGCGCGACAGCAGGTTGACCAGCGCCGCCGCCGCGCCGACGATCAGGAACGCGACAAACTGGCGCGACGCCGACAGTTTTTCCAGGCTTTCTTCCTGCACGTTTCCTCCAGACGGGGCGAACGGGTTTTCCGGTCGGCATACCGGATTCTCGCTGCTAACTGTTGTAAATGGTTGGTTTAACCGATTTCGATAATCTGTTTAATTAAAGCCCGTCCAATGACCGGTTACGCTAGCGCCTGAGCGGGGGAAAGAGCATACATGTATTCAGTGCCGTCGATATTGCTGCGACTGCTTAGCGTGACGCTCGTCTTACTGGCGCTGATCTTTCTATATTTCGCTGCGCTCCATTACAATCTGAGCACCGATTCCGGATACTATCTCACATACGCGAGGTACATTCTGGACGGGCTGAGGCCCTACGCCGAGTTCTTTTCGCCCTATGCGCCGGGCGGTGTTATCTGGTCGCAGGACGGACATCTCGTGAAGGTCGAGGCCCTTCTGAGGGACGAATCCTTCTGGCGCGAGGACATCGGTTGCGCGCCGCCGAATATCGACGGTCTCGGCGAAAAAAAGCTGGTCCGGATAATGAAGTCCTGAGAGTTACTTTCCGGTCGGGCGCCGACGGGACAGGGCCGTTCCAGCTATTCGCGTCGCTGGCCGGAGCGAGCCGGTGATCGTCCTGTTGCCGGGTCCTATTGTCGGGTCCTATGGCCGGATCGCGCCGGGCGGCGGCGGCATCGCCTCGGGCGGGGGCGGGATAACGGAATCGTCGTCGTAGGAATCGTCCGAGCCCATCCAGCGCTGACGCCGACGGATCTCGCCGATATTGCAGGGCGGCGCCTTGCGCGGCGCGCGAAGCTGCGCCTTCCATAGAAGTTTGCGCTCGGGCCGGATGTCGGGCGGCGGCGTGAGGCCGGAGATTTCCAGGATCAGCTTGCGCATGACGGCGCGCGGAAAATCCTTGAAATCCCTTGCCACGACATAGAACGCGCCGGCGCCGCCGATGACGCAGTCGCGATAGAACAGATCGAGGTCGTCGACCTGCTTCCAGCCCGACATGGTCTCCCGCCCGTTGACGATCGGGAGCCCGTTGATGGTGATGCCGGCGGTGACCGCACGGTCGCGCGCGATATCGACCTGCTCGCCGGAATTGTTAGCCCCGTCGCCCGAAACGTCGATCACCCGCCGCTTGCCTTTCGCCCCATTGTTTTCGAATGCGGCCACGCCGTAATCGATGGCGCCCGAGATGGAGGTCCGTCGGCCCTGGTCCGGCTCGTCGGATTCGAGCGCCTTGGCGAACCGTTCGGCCGACGCCGCGTCGCTGATCACCGTCCAGGGTACGACGGGGCGAATACGCGTGTAGCCTGCCCATTCGTAATAGGTGACGGCGATCCGGCCGAGCGGGCCCGCCCTGATCGCGTCGATGATGCTGGGATGGCGGAACGCCTCGATATAACCACGCCTCTGCAGCGCCGCTTCCTCGTCATCGACGCTGCGCGACACGTCGACGGCGAGTTCGAGCTCAAGATCGACCGGCAGGTCGGCGGCTGAAGCCGGGATGGAAAAGGCGGTTGCGAACAGTAACGGGATCAGTGCGCGCATCGGCGTATCCCCTCATGGGTAGGCGAAAGTATGGCGCGGGTTCGAACGGGGACAAAGCGAATAAATGGGGAGGGGCCGGCAGGATGCGCTCCACGGCGTCACCCGCTATATCTTCCCCATGCCATTCCGCTTCTCCAGCCCCTTCGCGCCGCTCGCGCAGCGTTTCGATGCGTTGCCCATTGTCGTGCAGAGCGCGTTGTGGATGACGCTGAGCGCGTTCGGCTATGCCGCCTCCGCCGCGGTGGTGCATCACCTGGCGCAGCGCCTGCCGGTTTTCGAGATGGCGTTTTTCCGCAATTTCTTCGGGCTGATTTTCATGCTGCCCTGGCTGTGGAGATCGGGGCTTGCGGCGCTGCATACGACGCAGCCGGGCAAACATGCGTTCCGGGGGCTGCTGTCGTCGGTCAACATGTGGTGCCTGTTTGCCGCGCTGGCGTACGCGCCGATCGCCGACGTGTCCGCCATCACCTTCCTGCTGCCGATCGTGGGGTCGATCTTCGCGGTGATCTTCCTCAAGGAGCGCACGGTGGCGATGCAGTGGGTCGCCTCAATCGTCGGGTTCGCCGGTGCGATGATCGTAATCCGCCCCGGCATGGCGGGGTTCGATCCCGGCCTGCTGTTCGCGCTCGGCGCGGTATTCGTGGGCTCGTCGGTGGCGATGATGATCAAGACGCTGCTGCGCCACGATTCGGCGGACACCATCGCGTTCTACCTGTTCGCGTCGCATATCGTGTTCGCTGCCGTTCCCATGGCTTTCGTCTGGGTGACCCCGACATGGGAAGAACTCGGCTGGCTGATCCTGATGGGCTGGCTCGGCACCATCGTACAGCGCGGCTTCAACCGTTCGATGGCGATTTCCGACGCCTCGGTTGCATTGCCCTTCAACTTCTCCCGCCTGATCTGGGCGGCTTTGTTCGGCTGGCTTTTCTTCGCCCAGATTCCCGACCTCTGGACCTGGATCGGCGGTTCGGTGATTTTCGGCGCCTCGCTCTGGCTGACGCGGATCACGTCGGCCCGAAAGAAGAGGGAAGAAAAGATAGGGAGAAGAGCGGAATAGCGTTGTGGCGACGATCCTGCCATAATTTAGGGGTCGAACAGGGAGACCCCGCCATGCCTTTCCGCCTGAGCGAAAACCGTCGCCGTGAGCCGGCCGAGCCGATGAAGCCGCTGGTCGATCCCGCGGACTGGACTCCCGCGGACCTCGCCGCGAACGATGACTGGATCTACGAGCTGTCAGGCGCCGAGATCTCCGATCTGACGGATGCGGTGAAGCGCAATGCCGCCCGCGGAATCGATATCAAGGACGTGACGCGGGAAGAGTTCGAGCTTCCGGTACTGGGGAAAGGGCTCGCGGCCCTGCGCGAAGAGCTGTTGAACGGGCGCGGCTTTTTCCTGCTGCGCGGCGTGCCGGTGGCGGAGTACTCCCGGGCTGAATCCGCGCTCGCCTTCTGGGGAATCGGGCTACATTTCGGTGAGGCGCTGTCGCAGAACGCCGAGGGTCACCTGCTGGGCCATGTGAAGGATATCGGCGGCGATTACGCGGACCGGAACACGCGAGGCTATATGAGCAGCGCGGCGATGGGGTTCCATTCCGACCGGTCGGACTATGTCGCGCTGATGTGCCTGCAGCCGGCCAGGACCGGCGGGGAGAGCCGCATCGCCAGCACGGTGACGCTCTATAACACGCTGCTGGAGCGGCACCCGGAACATGTCGCGGAGCTGGTGAATGATTTCATCTGGACCATGCATGGCGAGGTCTCGCCCGGCCAGGCGCCGTGGTACGAATATCCCGTGTTCGCATTCGAGCAGGGCTGGTTCGCCGGGCGCGGCGTCTCCACCCATATCTACAAGGCGCTCGGACTCGATGGCGCGCCGGCGGACTACACGCCGAAGCAGCATGCGGCGCTGGACGCGTTCAAACAGGCCGTGCAGGAGCTCGCCTTCGACATGGAGTTCCGCCAGGGCGATATCCAGTTCCTGCATAACCATGTGACGCTGCATTCGCGCCGGGGCTTCGAGGACTGGCCCGAGCCGGAACGGAAGCGGCATTTGCTCAGGCTATGGGTCTATGATGCGGACGGCCGGACCATCCCGCCGTTCTATCGGGAAAATCTCAAGAGCGTCACGGTCGAGGGCGTCACGCCATCGACGCCTCTGGACGTGGAGACGGTGTAGACCTTCTTCCCGGCTGCCGCCCGCCTGTGGGGGTGGGGGAGAGCAGACCGCGCAGGTTCGTTTCGCAGGAAATTTTCAGGAGTTTTCCGAACCCTCGTCCGGCGCCTCGGTTTCGTCGTCCTTGCGCTGGTCCGAGCGTTCCTGTTTGGCCTGCTGCCGCTTTGCCTTTTTGTCCGCCCGCGTCTTCTCGCGTTCCCGGCGTTCGAAGCCGTAATTCGGTCTTCTGGCCATTCCGGTCTCCTTTTCTTATGGGCTGAAAACAAAAAGGCCCGCACAAGGCGGGCCTTTCGTTCCGATGGCAGAGATTAATCTACGACGGAGAGATTCTCGGCAGACTGCTTGCCGTTGCGGCCTTCCTGCAGCTCGAAGCTGACTTTCTGGCCTTCGTTCAGACCGGAAAGGCCGGCGCGCTCAACTGCGCTGATATGAACGAACGCGTCCTTGGAGCCGTCATCGGGCTCGATAAAGCCATAACCTTTGGTGGGGTTGAACCATTTTACTGTACCTGTCGGCATGAATATTCCTTTCGCGACATGGGTGTCGGACGACCGCCCCGTGCGGCGTCCTGTATTACGTTCGGAATGTCGGAGAAGAAATCCGTCTCGCAGGAGCGAGTGATCGAGAAAGCAACGTCGACGTCGAAACGTAGGGGGAACATATGATTCTGTGGGAAATTGGCAAGTGATTTCTTCGGGTTGGGTTAAATGAGGTGTCGGGCGCCTGTATCTTCCCGTTATGCCCGGACCTGATCCGGCATCTTGTTCCAACCGGCCGGAGAGGCCCGGAATATGGGCATAACGACGGTTTTCAGGCGGCCCGCGCCGCCACAATCGCCGACACCACCGATGCTGCCGCGCCGACCAGCATCACGGCGACCACCGGCAGGCCCGTGCCGTCGGCCACCTGGCCGGCCGCCTGCTGTCCGGCGCCTGCGAAGAAGAGCTGGCAGAAATTGACCGCACCGGACGCGCTGCCGGCATAGGCCGGATCGACCTGCATCGTGCCGGCCTGTGCGTAGGGCAAGGCGAGTCCCTGTCCGAGTCCCATGAACCCCATCGGGATCATCAGCCATTCCATCGAAAGCCCGTATGTCCAGATGCCGGCGCCCATGACGATGACCGTGCAGAGGGCGATGGAAGAGCCCGTCAGCGTCATACGGTCGATCGGCGCCCGGTTGCCGATCCGCCCCGAGATAAAATTTCCCAGCATGAAGCCGCCGGGCAGGATCAGGAACCAGAGCGCGTACTCCTCCGGCGAGACGCCCAGCACCCCCATGGCGAGAAAGGGCGATGCGCCGGCGCAGGCGAAGAACGCGCCGGATTCCAGCCCCGGGATCAGCGCATAGGCGGTGAAACGCCGGATGCGCAGCAGCCGGGAATAGGTGCCGAACGTCTCCGACACGATGCGCAACAGCCCGCCGCCCGACCGCGCGGGATGGTGGGTTTCCGGCAGGACGAGAATGGCCAGCAGCAGCAGGGCGAGCCCCAGCATGGTCGAAACCACGAACAGGAAGCGCCAGCCGAGTACAGGCAGCGCGATTGCGGCCAGCGGCGGTGCGATCAGCGGCCCCATCACATAGGCCGCCGTCAGGTAGGCGATCATCTTCGCCACCTGGTCCATCCCGTACACGTCCCGGAGAATCGCGCGCGCCAGCACCACGCCGCACCCCGCGCCGACGCCCTGCAGGGTACGCCCGGCCAGCAGGGTCCAGATATCGGGCGCGATATAGGATAGCTCCGACCCGATGAGATAGAGCGCAAGTCCGCCGAGCAGCACGGGTTTCCTGCCCCACTGGTCCGACAGCCCGCCATAGACCACGGTCGAAAACGCCATCGCCACCATCACGATGGCGAGCGTCGCCTGCGCCAGCCCCTGACTGACCGAAAGGTCGGTCTGCATCGCGTGCAGCGCCGGAATCATCATGTGCACCGCCATCGGCGCGATGAAGGTGATCGCGACCAGCAGGGGGAACATGAAGCGCGGCGGCGGGGCCGTTTCGGAAAAGGCGGTAGCCATGGCGCGATGTAGCACGGGCCGGGGCCGTACGACAGGGTCGGGAACTGTTCTCCCGCAGTTTTCGCCTTCCTTCGGGCGGTGTATGCTCGCGCGCTGCTGAACCCGACAGAAAGGCTGCGTCATGGCGACCGAAAATTTGCCGCTTTCGCGATTCAAGGTGCTGGATCTTACCCGCGTCCGGTCCGGGCCCACCTGTGCCAAGGTGTTCGCCGACTGGGGCGCCGATGTGATCAAGATCGAGATGCCTGGCTCCGCCGATGACGGCTATAGCGGCGAGCGCGATGCACCCGATTTCCAGAATTTGCACCGCAACAAGCGCTCCATCACGCTCAACCTGAAAGCGCCGGAGGGGAAGGAGATTTTCTTCGCCCTGCTGAAGGACGCCGATGTGGTGGTCGAGAACTATCGGCCCGACGTCAAGAACCGGCTGGGCATCGATTACGAGTCGCTGAGGGCGGTCAATCCGCGCATTGTGCTGGGCTCGATCTCGGGTTTCGGGCAGGACGGGCCCTATGTCGCCCGCCCCGGCGTCGACCAGATCGCACAGGGGATGGGCGGGTTCATGTCGGTCACCGGCCTGCCCGGCCAGGGGCCGGTGCGCGCCGGGACAGCGATCGCCGATCTGACGACGGGCATGAATACGGCGATGGCAATCCTGATCGCCCTGCTGGAGCGCGAAGTCTCCGGCGAAGGACAGTGGGTCCATTCGTCGCTGCTGGAATCGCAGATCGCGCTGATGGATTTCCAGGCCGCCGGCTATCTGGTCACCGGCAACGTGCCGCCCCAGGCCGGCAACAACCATCCCAAATCGATTCCCACTGGCGTGTTCCCGACGAAGAACGGCCATATCAACGTCTCCGCCGGCGGGCAGCCGATGTGGGAGCGGCTGTGCCGCGGGCTCGGCGCGGAGGTTCTGATCGAAAAGCCGGAATACCTCACCGTCGAGGACCGGCGCGTCAATCGCGATGCCCTCAACGAAGAGCTGTCGAGCTACACCGCGACGAAAACGACCGGCGAATGGGTCGATATCCTAAACGAGGCCGGCGTGCCCTGCGGACCGATCTACAGGCTGGACGAGACGTTCGCCGACCCGCAGGTCGAGCATCTCGGCATCGCCTGGCCGGTCAGTCACCCGCGCATCGGCGATATCCGCCTGGTCGGGCAGCCTTTCCAGATGAGCCGGGCGAAGGGCGAAATCCGCACGCCGACGCCCGATACGGGCGAACATACCGACGACGTGCTGGCGGAACTGGGCTATGACGCTGACAGGATTGCAGCGCTCAGGGAAGCGGGGGCGATTTAGGGCAGGCGCATGCTTCGAGACGCTCCCTGCGGTCGCTCCTCAGCATGAGGATAATATTTTGAAGTCCTCATCCTGAGGAGGCGCGCCCGAGAATTTGGGCGGGCCGTCTCGAAGGATGCGGTCGCCACAGTGAACACAGGAAACAAAAAAACATGAAACTCGATACCGAAAACATGAAGGCCGAAAAATCCGACGGCATAGGCTGGATGATTTTCAACAACCCGGAGCGCCGCAACGCGCTGTCGGTCGCCATGCGGCACGCCATCCTGCAGATCCTCGAGGATTTCGCCGCCGACGACTCGGTTCGCTCGGTGGTCATGACAGGCGCGGGCGACAAGGCGTTCGTGTCAGGAGCGGACATCTCGGAATTCGAGAAGCTGCGCTCCTCGCCCGAACAGATCGCCGCCTATCACGAGCTGTCGGCCAGAATGGAAACGGCGATGACCAGCCTCGACAAACCGTTGATCGCGATGATCCGGGGGTTCTGCCTTGGCGGCGGGCTGGGTACCGCGCTTAACGCCGATATGCGTTTCGCTGCCGAAGGCTCGCAGTTCGGCGTGCCGGCGGCCAGGCTGTCGATCGGCTATCCGTTCGAGGGCATCAGGAAGCTCAACGACCTCGTCGGGCCGGCCTATGCGCGGGAAATTCTCTATACCGCGCGGCGTTTTTCCGCCGAGGAAGCGCTCCGCATCGGGCTGATCAACCGGGTTGTGCCGGCTGACGAGTTGAAAAAGGCGGTGACCGAGATCGGCATGATGATTGCCGAGAATGCGCCGCTGTCGATCTATAACGCCAAGATCAATATCGACAATATCCTGATGGATGCCGAGGACCGCGATATGGATGCCTGCCGCGCCGCAACCGATGCCTGCATGGCCAGCGAGGACTATATCGAGGGGCGTCGCGCCTTCATGGAGAAGCGCAAGCCGGTTTTCAAGGGAAAGTAACAGGCGAGATCGTCTTAATAATTTCACTTGTACGTCGTACCGGCCCGGGTTAGGACGGCGACAGGCGCCGTGCGCGCCTGCGGGGATTGCGCCCCGCAACATGCTGCAGAAAACACGTTAAACACAAGGAACAGACAGACATGCCTGTCGGAACAGTCAAATGGTTTAACCCGACCAAGGGATTCGGCTTCATCGTGCCCGACGCGGGTGGAGAGGACGCGTTCGTCCATATTTCCGCCGTCGAGCAGGCGGGAATGTCGACCCTGAATGAAGGTCAGAAGCTCGAGTACGATCTCATCGAAGGTCGCAATGGCCGTATGGCCGCGGGCAATATCAGGGCCGCAGACTAAAACGCCGACGCCTGGGACGCCGAAGAGGGCTCTCGCCGAAGGCGACCGTCGCCGTCCGCGTTAAAATTCCCTCAGCTATCGAGAACCGAGCTGTGGAACAGGTCGGCTGCGGTCAGCACGCGGTCGGTCAGCCCCTGATCGTGGGAATAGCCCGCGAACCGCTCGATATTGGCGGCATTGGCGGCGACGCCCGTCGGCCATAGATCGCCCGTCAGCGCCGCTTCCTGCTCTTCGCGCGCGAGCCGCGCCCAGGGCTGACGCGACCAGCCGGGATCGTCCATGTACTGCGCCGACAGTGCGTTCGCCTGTTCGTAGAGATCGAGCAGAATACGCGGCAGGTCCGGGTTGCGCCCGACCGCATCGTTGGCGATCGCGATCACATGCATGATCGGGAAGAAGCCGTTGCGGCCGTAAAACTCGGCGCAGGCGGCGCGCGGATCGCGGAACAGGCGGCGCACCCCGCCGTCGCCCAGCGTTCCCGGTACGCGCGACAGGAACAGCGCATCGAGCGCGCCTTCGGCCAGCATAACGCCCAGATCGGCATCCGCCGCCACGCTTTCGATGGTCCAGCCCTCGGGCGGCTCGAACGCGACCGTCTCGTTGGCGCGCGCGACCCAGTGCACGCCGCGCAGATCGACGCCGTACTCATGCGAAAGATCGCCCTTGGCCAGCACTGCCAGGGTTGTCTGGAACGATTGCAGCCCGATCTTTTTCCCCGCCAGCTGGGACGGGTGTTCGATGTCGGACTCGGTCCGGACATACATCTGCGTCTGGCTGAACAGCCGTCGCGGAAATGCCGGGATGGCGGTGAAGTCCATGCCGCGCGCCGTCGCCATCAGGTAGGACGAAAACGACACCTCCGCGGCGTCGAACTCGTTTCCGCCCAACATGCGCTTGTGGCGGTGCGCGCCATCGCGCTCGGGGTTGGTCTCGCCCGCCTGCAGGACGGTGAGGTCGATCCCCGCCGGCATGTTCAGCGTGCCGTCGAAGAAGGGAAAATGCCGGTCGTACCGGTCGAGCGCGAGCGTGTATGTATCAGTCATGCCCGGAAAATCTCATGGAGGCGCGCCGCGGGCAAGGGGTGCCAGCAAAAACGGCGACCCAGAGGCCGCCGTCTGTAATCGGAGCAGGCGGTCGCTCAGGCAGCCCGCCGCCGCGCCCAGCCGAGCCCGATCAGCCCTGCCCCGAACAGCAACGCTGCGCCCGGTTCCGGCACGGCATCGCCCTGGGTGATGTTGGTGATGCCGGTATTGAGGAACTCGCCGCCGGTGGTGGTCCAGCGGACCGCGCCGATATCGACATCGGCGATCACGCCGAAGAAGCCGATTTGGGTATGGTCGTGGGTCAGGACGAACGTGTCGATCAGCGCGTTCGTGGTGTCGAAGATCTCGATGACCGCCTCCGGCGTCGCCGGCTGGTTCGAGCCGTTGACATTGTTCAGATAGGTATCGAACCCGACCGCGCGCGTCGTGGTCGAGAAATCGAGCTTGTAATCGTCGTTCCGGTTGTCGGTCAGCACGTGGGACGTGTTGCCCGGGCCGAAGAACGGGTTGTTCTCGACCACCAGCAGCGCCTGGGTCACCACCGTGCCGGTCAGCCGGGTGAAGGTGATGCCGTTGCTGACGAACCCGTCGCCGAGATTGTCGGTGCTGCCATTGGCGAAGCCGAGGAAATCCTCAACGACAGTGCTGTCTGTCGCGGCCTCGAACGTCGTCCTGTCAGCGAAATAGATCGGCGCCGCAACTGCCGGCCGGCCATACAGCGCCACCGCCGCGAGAACCATGGCGACCATTCCGAACGATCTTGCGAAGCTCATACTCTGTATTTCCCCGGTTAACTCCGCGTTAACCAGGCAATAGTCGTGCCACGCAGATATATTATTTAATTTCAATACGTTAGAAGGGGGGGCTGAGGGGCGGACCTGACTGTAAAATCTGCCGACAGTCACAGCGCGACCTGTCGCGAAATGTTACAGCTCCCGGCCGCTCACACCCCCGCCGATGCCGCCGACAGAGTGTCCATGTCCATGTCATCGTCGCGGATCGCGCCGATCAGCTCGGTGACACGTTCGATGCCGCGCTCGTCGCACCATTCCTCCAGATCGTCGATGATGGTGGTCAGCGCCGTCGGGTTGCGGAACCCGGCATAGCCGATGCCGACGGCGGAGGCGCCGGCCAGCATGTATTCGACCACGTCCTCCGCCTTGGTCACGCCGCCGATGCCGATGATCGGCACCTTCACCTGCTGCGCCACCTGGTAGACCATGCGCAGCACGATCGGCTTGAGCGCGGGCGAGACCATGCCGCCGAACTTGTTGCCCAGCGCAGGACGGAAATTGTCGGTGCGGATCTTGAGCGACAGGAAGGTGTTGGCGATCACCAGCGCGTCCGCGCCGGCTTCTTCCGCGGCCAGCGCGATGGAGACGATATCGCCCGCGTTGGGCGACAGCTTGGCCCAGAGCGGCTTGTCGGTGGCTTCGCGGATGCGGCCTACGACCTCCTTGGTGTGCTCCTCCTGCATGGCGAAATTGCCGCCTGTCGTGTTGCGGGTGGGGCAGGAAATGTTGCACTCAACCACGTCGACGTCCGGCACCGAAAGCTCGCGCGCCAGCTGGGCGAAATCGTCGATGGATTCGGAAGAGCAGCTGACGATCAGCGGCGGTTCGAACTTCGCGTATTCCGGCACGATGTGATCGAGGAAATACTCGATCCCTTTGCCGGGCAGGCCGATGGACTGGATGATGCCGGCCTCGGTCTCCGCCATGCGCGGCGTCGGGTTGCCGAGGCGCGGCTCGCGGCAGATCGTCTTGGCGACCAGCCCGCCCAGCCGGTTAAGGTCTATGACGTCGGCATATTCCCATGAGAACGCGCCGGAGGCGGGCGTCACAGGGTTCTGCATCGTGACGTCGCCGATCTTGACGGTAAGGTCTACCATCCCACTGTCTCCTGAATGTCGAATACCGGTCCTTCGCGGCACACCCGGCGCAGCGTGCGCTCGCCGTTGACCTCAAAGGTGCGGACGCAGATGTAACAGGCGCCCAGCCCGCAGGCCATGATCTGCTCCATCGCCACCTGGCCGGGGATATCGTGCTTCGCGCCGAGCTGTTTCATCAGGCTCAGCAGCCGGTTGGAACCGCACGTAAAGAACGCGTCGGCCTTACCGGCGGCGATAAGCCCTTCGATGATTTTTTCGACATTGTCGACATCGCTGCTGCCGTCGCTGTCGACCACGGCGACGGTCTCAGCCCCGAAACCTTCGAACAGCTCGCGCGACATCACGACATCCTGGTTTCGTGCGCTCAGGATCGCGGTGACGCCGACGCCTTTTTCCGCCGCCAGCTGCGAGATCGGCGCCAGCGTGGCCAGCCCGACGCCGCGACCGAGCACGACGATGTTCTTCCACGCCGGATCGAGCGAGAAGCCGATGCCGAGCGGGCCGAAGATGTTGAACTCATCGCCCGCTTCCAGCAGCGCCATGCCCTGCGTGCCGCGCCCCTGGCACTTGTAGAGAAACTCGATTTTCGCCGCGTCGGCATCGATCCGGTAGACGCTCATCGGGCGGCGCATCCAGACCTCGGCTCCGTCGGGCGACGGGCACAGCAGGTGGAAGAACTGCCCCGCCTGGGCGGTCAGCGCGCGGGCCGGCGCTTCCAGCACCAGCAGCTTGTACTCGTCGTTCACCCAGTCGTTGGAGAGTACGTTGCACAGGAACTCGCCCGACGGCCGGTCGGGCCACGGGTCGGGCTCGCCGACGCGCACCGGCGCCGCAGCGTAATTATGTTCGGGATTGAGATCGGTCATGGATTTCGTGTCCGGATAATCGGCAAAAACTGCGGCAAATGACTAGCATGCGACTGTAACAAAATAAATACAAATTCCATTTTTGTTACAGTTATCCACATTTCAGGCCGCTGCGTTGCCAAACAGCAGCGTGATGTTGATCCGCATGTTCACGTAACCGGGCTGGAAGTCCGGCGCGTGGGAGCCGTGGAACAGGCGCGAGGGGAACAGCACGGCGCGGTTCTCGCGATAGGGGATCGTTGCCCGGTCGGCCGGGTTGGCGGCGAGCCAGTCGCGGATGCGGGCGATGTCCAGCCCGTAATCCGATATTTCCCAGTCTTCCGGCGGCGCGCTGCGCCAGATCTCCAGCCCGCCGGTGTCCCGATTCGCGTTGGCCGCTTCCGGGGTCACCCAGAAATTGACGCTGACCGCCGCGTCGTCGGCATGTATATCGATCGGCAGGTCGCCCCGGATGCCCTTGAACGCCCAGCCCTGGGTCAGCGGATGCGCCGCCAGCCGGTCGGGAAAGGCGGTTCGGATTTCGTCGGCGATCTGCAGCAGCAGGGGCGAGGCCAGCCCGTCCTCCAGATAGCTCGCCAGGAATCCGTCGATATGGGCGAAGTCGCTCCAGATCGTACTTTCAAGAAGATTGCGGCGCAGCAGCGCCAGCGCACGATCCGACAGCAGATTGTCGATCGTCGCGATCCCGTGATCGTCGGACACCGACATCGCATCCGACAGCGCGTCGCCCGGCAGTTCCGGTGCGGACCGCACGTAGAACGGCGTGTTATAGCTGTCGCCCAGCAGGTCGAACTGCGCATCGGTCAGCACGACAATTCCGTTTTCCGGAATATCCTTAGCCGCCGCATCGTAGGCCCGGGCAAGCGTGTCCCAGCGCCCCTTGTCCTTGCCCAGCGATGCGAGGTAGCGGAACTGGGCCGCGTCGTGCCCGATCTTGCCGCGCGTCGTTTTCGTCAGCGAGTCAGCCGCAATCGGCAGCCGGTCGTCGCCGCGGCGAAGCTCCTGCGTGCGGGCGAAATGATCCATCGCCCGGTCGCGGCGGTCGAGCGCCATCCACAGGAAACCGAGCGCGCGGTGCGCGGCGTAATGATCCGGTTCCAGCGCGACGGTTCGCCGGTACGCGTGCGCGGCTTCGTCGAGCCGCCCGAGCGAATTAAGCGCGCCCGCCCGGTTGAAATGGGCCGAGGAGTAGGACGGCTCGGCGGCGAGGGCGCGTTCTAACAGGGCGAGCGCTTCTTCCGCCCGGCCCTGTTCGGCGACTGCGACGCCCAGATTGTGCAGGATGCTCGCGTTCTCCGGCTCATCCGCCAGCGCAGCGCGGTAAGCGGCCTCCGCGTCTTCCAGACGACCGGCGCGGTGATGGGAAATTGCATCTTCGGGGCTCATCGCTCGCCCTCTCCCCAACTCTCCGCCGTGAAGGGGAGAGGGAGCTCGAAATGCGATCCTGAATCACCTCCGCCTTCCGCTTGCGGGGGGAAGATGGGAGGGGGGCGGTCGCGACGGGCGCTGCCGGTCGATGTCACTGTCACCGATTCCGGTCGATCAGGTCGCGCAGGAATTTCGCCGCTTCCGGGCCTTTGAGCGCCCGGCGCCACATGTCCCCGACGGCCTGTTCGTGGAGCGAAAGCGCTTCCTCGGCTGACGTGATCATGGCGATACCGGCATGGATGTTGGGCTGTTCGCCGAGCCGGAACGGGCTGAGCGCCAGCGTTCGCCGGTCGCGGTCGCGGAAGATCTGGAAGCTGGTATGGGGCAGGGCGCCCGGCACGATGCCGATCTGCACGCCGATCGGCTGTTCTTCCATCAGGCCCGCCAGGTGCCGCGCCTCGTCCCGGGCGCGGGCGCGGCGGGCGGCCAGAATATCGGGTTCGAGGTCCAGCCTGCCGACCAGCCCGTTGCGCAGGAACCGGTCGATCTCCGCCCCCGAGATCAAATTGAGCACGCCGGGCCGGTTCTCGGCATAGGCGGCGCGTCGCTGGCGCAGGATCGTCATCAGCTCGCCGAGCTGGCGCAGGATGCCGCGCCGGTCCTCTGCCTCGCCGGGAATCGATTCGCGCAGCACGTCTTCCAGCGTTTCGTCGAACGCGTCCGACGCCATCAGGTAGGAAACCGGCCCCGCCAGCACGGTGATATGGTCGCTCGCCGCCTCGATCTGGCGGATGCGTTCGAAAAAGGCCACGGCGGAGGCGATATATTCGACGCCAACGCCGAGCAGGGTCGGCACCGAAACCTCGAGCAGTTCCGACAGCCGCTCCAGCGTTTCGATCTTGGCGAGTTCGCCCTTTTCGAAACGGTACAGCGCGGTTCGCGAGATGCCGATCCGTTTGGCGACTTCGTCCGCGCTCATCCCCGAGGCTAGACGGAAGGCCTTCAGACGGTTGCCGATCTCATCGAAACTGATGGTCATTTTCGATGCCCCTCAGGCGCGATACGCGCAAAAGATCGATCGGCTCAGGTCGTGGCGGCGCGGATCATTCCCAGCAGCGCAGACGGCGTCATCGGCGCTTCGGTCACATGCACGCCGAACGGCTCCAGCGCGTTTTCGACCGCGCAGACCAGCGCCGACGGGGTCGGAACGCCGCCGCATTCGCCGATGCCCTTGACGCCCAGCGGGTTCACCGGCGACGGGCTTTCGTGATGCACCATCTTTACTTTCGGCATCTCGGGCGCGGAGACCAGCAGATACTCGCCGTAATTGGTGGTGATCGGGTTGGCGTCCTCGTCGAACCCCATCCATTCGAACAGGGCGTTGCCGACGCCGTGCGCGACGCCGCCCATGATCTGTCCCTCGGCCATCATCGGGTTGATGATCCGCCCGCAATCGTGGCCGATCACGAAATTGACGATCTCGACATGGCCGGTCTCGACATCGACCTCGACCTCGGCCACCGCCGTGCCGCTGCTATAGGTCATCGAATCCATCACCACCGTTTCGGTGGCTTCCATGCCCGGCTCGATCCCGCCCGGCAGCGCGTAACCCGGCGTTCCGGCGACCGCCTTGGCGACATCGCCGAGCTTCACCTTCAAGTCGGGGACGCCCTTGACCCGGATTTCACCGTTCTCGATCTCGAGGTCTTCCTCCGACGCCTCCAGCATGTTGGCGGCGACCTTGAGCGCCTTTTCGCGGACCTTGATCGCCGCGACATGGGCGGAGGTGCCCGCCATACAGGCGAGCCGGCTGTTGGACGTGCCGATGCCGAGCGATGTATTGCCGGTATCGGCATCGGTGACGACCACGTTCTCCATGTCGCCGCCGAACTGCTCGCCGACGATCTGCGACAGCATGGTGATATGACCCTGGCCGATTTCCGTGCCGCCGGTATAGACCATGATCTTGCCCGACGGGCCGATGCGCACCGTGACCATCTCGAACGGGCCCCGACCGGTGCCTTTCACGAAGTTGGCGAAACCGATCCCGAGATAGCGCCCTTCGGCGCGGGCGGCCGCCTGTCGCGCCGGGAAACCCGCGTAATCCGCGGCTGCCAGCGTGTCGTCCATGCATTTGATGTAATCGCCCGAATCGAGCTGGATCGCCGTGCCGCCGCGGCTCTTGAGCGGCGTGTCGTAGGGCATCGCATCGCCCGGCACCATGTTGCGGCGGCGAACCTCGGCGGGGGCGATGCCGAGCTCCTTCGCAACGCGGTCCATGAGGCGTTCCATCACATAAGTGCCTTGCGGATGACCGGCGCCCCGCACCGGTGTGACCGGCACCTTGTTGGTCAGCGCGACGCGGACATTCATCTTGTAGTTCGGCACGATATAGCCGAGCGTCGTCGTTTCCGCCGCGTTATAGGCAAGGTTTACGCCCCGCGCGGTATAGGCGCCGTGATCGTGGATCACCCCGCCGCGGATCGCCTGGATCATGCCGTCCGCATCGACCGCGATCTCCACGTCCCAGTACTGGTCTCGCTCCTGCGTGGTGATGGTGAAATGTTCGCGCCGGTCCTCGATCCACTTGATCGGCCGGCCGATCATTTTCGTCGCCAGCGATATGATGATGTCTTCCTGATAGACCACCAGCTTTGGGCCGAACCCGCCGCCGATATGCGGCGTGATGACGCGGATCGAGTTCTCCGACCGTCCCGTCATGTCGATAAAGGTGGTGCGCAGCGAATGCGGCATCTGGGTCGAGGACCACAGCGTCGTCTCATCGACCATTGCATCGTGCATGGCGAGACAGCCGCGGCATTCCATCGGGTGCGGTCCGCCGCGATGCATCTTGAGGGTTTCGGAAAACGTGTGCGCGGCGGAAGCGAAGGCCGCGTCGGAATCGCCGTACTCCATGTTGAACTCGGCGCAGAGATTATGCGCTGCGTCGGTATGGACCAGCGGCGCGCCGGGCTCGAGCGCCGCCTTCGCATCGGCGGCGACCGGCAGCGGGTCGTACTCGACATCGACCAGCGCAACGGCATCCTCCGCGATATGGCGCGTGGCCGCGATCACTATGGCGATCGGCTCGCCGACGTAGTGGGCCTCGGTATGGGCCAGCGCCGGGCGCGAGCGGTCCTCCTTGTAGGCCGGGCTCGGCAGGCCGACGACCAGCTCCGGATTGATCAGCTGGGCCTCGAAATCGGCGAAAATCATGACGGTATGAACGCCCTCAAGCGCCAGCGCGGCAGAAGCGTCGATCGCGCCGATCTTCGCATGGGCGAAGGGGCTCCGGACGAAGGATGCGTGCAGCATCCCGTCGAGCCTGATGTCGTCGATGAATTTCGCCTTGCCGCGCAGCAGGGCGGGGTCTTCCACCCGTTTGACCGCGCTGCCGAATACCGTCGAGCTCATGAAAATCTGCTCCTGTGCCTGCGTTTCGTGCCTTGTACAGGATTTATCCGATTTTCGGGGCGGGGGCTAGGGAGCGTCCTTCGAGACGGTGCCTCGGGAAACCAGGACGGCTCGTCAGGATGAGGGGGTTCTACGGGGCAATCACAATAAACGCCTCATGCTGAGGAGCGAGCATGGCGAGCGTCTCGAAGCATGTGGTTGCCGCCCCCTCCCTATCCCTCCCCCGCGAGCGGGGGAGGGGACTCCATTTCTGCGGCGGCTCTATCGGAACTCCCTCCCCCAATTCTGGGGGAGGGCAGGGGAGGGGGTTAACCCCGGCCCCTCACTCCATCCGGACATTCTTCGAGAAATCGTAATTCACGCCGGACTCGCAGTGGAAATCCCAGCTGACCTTGCTGCGGTCATATGCCGGCGAAAACACGCGTTCGAGGAAGGCGAACTGGGCGGCGAGGCCGGCTTCGGCCTGGGCGCGGCGGTAGCGGCCGGGCATGGTGTCGTTGAGCCAGCCGTGGGGCGCGCCCTCATAGACGCGGATTTCGTAGGTCTTCCGGTTGTCTTCCAGACAGTTGCGGAGCCGCCTGACATGGTCGAGCGAGATCATGTGGTCCGCCTCGCCGAAACAGCCGAACACCGGGCAGGTCACCTTCGGAATGATGTCTTCCAGCTTTGTCGGGTAGATGTCGGTCTGCTCCCATTCGCGGTCCTGCGCCGCGCCGTACCACACCAGCGCTGCGGCAACCGGGCGGCGGGCGGCGAGGACCAGCGGATGGCGACCGGTCTGGCACACGCCCTTGACCGCGATACAGTCGGACAGCACCTCGTCGAGACCCTCCAGATGTTCGGTCGCCGTGTTCAGGTGCTCCGCCGCCTCGTCGTCGGTGATGTCGTAGCGCGCATCGCCGGCATGGAGTGCGTCCTGGTCCGGGTGGCGGAAGAAACAGTCGGGCGTGATGCAGACATAGCCTGCCTCGGCGAAGCGGACGCCGAGATCGAGCGTGTGCTGCACCAGGCCGTAGCGCTCATGCATCAGCACCACGCCGGGACGGGCGCGGTCCTGCCCTGCCGGGTACGCGATCCGCGCCGGCAGCCCGCCGGCGAGCGTCAAATCCTCAGTCCTTATTTCAGCCATTTGCTTTCTCCGCCCCCTGTTTCATCAGTTCGACCGCCTCGTCGGTGGTCATAATGCGGCCCATGCGCGGGAACACCCGCTCCAGAAAGAATTCGTTGTTGTTGCCGCGCTGCGAATAGCAGCAGTCCGACACCACCACGATGCCGTAATCGAGATCGCGCGCCGCGAACACGGTCGACGCGATGCCGACATCGGTCGAGCCGCCGGCGATGACGATGGTATCCAGCCCCCGTACCCTGAGATTGAAATCCAGGTCGGTCTGGAAGAACGAGTTCCAGCGATGCTTGGGGATCATGACATCGCCCCCGGCCGGCGCCAGCTCGGGCGCGATTTCGGCGGCGGTCGAGTCCTTGCTGAAGCCCGGCTTGATGGTGGGCGCCGCATCGGTCAGCGGGCGCAGCTCCATATCCGTGTCGGTAAGCCGCGCCACCGTGTCCACATCGCCCGGCGCGTGCGCCCCCGACGGGTAAAAGGTCGTCAGCCCCGCCGCCCGCGCGCCTTCCAGCAGCCGCGTCATGTTGGGCAGGATGTTGCGCTCGGCGAGGAACTGTTCCTTCTCCCGATTGCCCGAATGCAGATAGCCGTTAAGCGTGTCGAACAGCACCAGCCCCGTATGGTCCGGCCCCAAAGTCGGTTCCAGCCGCGATATCGCCGCCATTGCTCATTCCTTCCTGAAGAAATTTAGTGGGGAAGAGATACAGGGAATGCGGGGAAGGGGGAAGGCAGGGCGGATATTGTGCGAATTGCAATGTTGGCTGGACCCCGGCGCGCGATATCTTTTTGAGGCCGGGGTGACATCGGTGTTTAGGTGCGAACGTACCGACCGCAGTTACATACCCGGTTGTCACCCCGGACCTGATCCGGGGTCCATGGCACCGCTGCAAATCTACTGGGCGAATCTATTGGGCGGTCAGCCTCGGCGGCGATACGCGCCGAGCGTCATCAGACCCAGCCCGATAATCGCAAGCGCGCCCGGCCCGGAGAGTTCCTCTGCGTCGACGGACGGCGGCAACGTCAGGCTGGTGGTGGAGATGACGGTTCCGCTCAGATCGTCGATTATCTCCAGCGTAACCGAGATGACGTCGATGCTTTCAGTCAGCGACCCGAACTTCACGCTGCCGGTGATGTCGGTGGTGGCGATGACAAGGGAAAGCACGCCGAGGCTCGTCACGCCGCCTGTCGCGTCGTACCCCCCCGTAAATCCCGCCGGAGTATCGAGGCCCAGATAGTCTAATGAAAACAGGCCGGCCGAATCGTCGAACTGGTCCACGCCCGAGGTTGTGACCTCGAGATTGAACAGAAGTGGCTGCGGCGCGCCTGTCGTCCCGAAACTGAAATCGACCGTCGCGGTCTGCCCGGCGCCGATCAGGAGCGCGTGGGCCGAGGTCGCCGAGAGACACAGCCCGGCGGCCAGAACAGCCTGAAAGGCGCGGGTGAGCAGTCTCGATGCAAGTCCGGTGAAAGGTTTCATGATCCCGATCCTTTATCTATGTGGCAACCAAGCAATTTTCGTGCCGAAAATGAGGATCATTTAATATCAATGTGTTATAGGACCAGTGCCGGACGACGAACGCATAACTGTAAAATCTACCGACACCTGTAGAGAGTGATGTAATTCCTGGAATGCGGAGCGGTCGCCCCCTCCCCCAATTCTGGGGGAGGGCAGGGGTGGGGGTTCATCGCTCGACGGAAATGGAAGAGTCGTTCCTCCCCTTTGACGCACAGCCCGTCTTGAGGCATCTATCCTCCCATGGCGACGATGAAGAAAACAGTTCTGGGAGACCGGCTCCCGAGGCTTGAGGACGGGCCGCTTATTACCGGTCAGGGGCGCTTTGCCGGGGATATCGATTTTCCCGGCCAGCTGCATATGCGCATCGTCCGTGCGCCCTACGCCCATGCGGAGATCAGGGGCGTCGACGCAGCGGCGGCGCTGGCGGTGCCGGGCGTTGTGGCGGTGTGGACGCATGACGACGTTGCCGACCTGCCGCCGATCGATTTCCGGGCCGATCATTCTGCGGAGAATCTGAAGCCGTACCGGCAGTACTGCCTCGCGAAGGACCGGATGCGCTATGTCGGCGACCCGGTGGCGGCGGTGTTCGCCGAAGACCCTTACGTGGCCGAGGATGCCGCCGAGCTGGTGGAGATCGACGCCGTGCCGCTGCGCGTCGTCGCGTCGACGGACGATGAGCCGGGCGAGTTCGAGCCGGGGCGGTCGACCGAAGCCGCGCTGATGACCCACACGTTCGGCGATGCCGAGGCGGCGTTCACCGCCGCGCACAAGGTGATCGAGCTGGATCTCCACACCGGGCGGCATTCGGGCGTTCCGATGGAATGCCGCGGCGCCATCGGCGTGTGGGAGGACGATACCGAAACGCTCAGGCTCTACGGCGCGGCGAAAATCCCCCACCGCAACCGCGACACGCTGACCCGCATGCTGGGCCTCGATGCGGAGAAGATCGTCCTGCATGAGGGGCATACCGGCGGCGGGTTCGGCATCAGGGGCGAGCTGTATCCCGAGGATATTCTGGTGCTGGTCGCGGCGAAACGCATGGGCCGGCCGGTCAAATGGATCGAGGACCGGCAGGAACACATGATGGCGGCCAACCAGGGCCGAAACCAGCATCACCGCGCCCGCATCGCGGTGGATGAGAACGGCATGATCCAGGGCATCGATGTAGAGTTCTGGCACGACCAGGGCGCCTATATCCGCACCCACGGCGCCAACGTGGCGAACCGGACCATGTGCATGATGACGGGCGCCTACAAGGTGCCCGCCTATCGCGCGCTGTGCCATCTGCGTCTCACCAACAAGGTGTCGGCGGCGACCTACCGCGCGCCCGGCCGGTTCGAGAGCAGCTTTATCCGCGAACGCCTGATGGATGCGGCCGCGGATGAACTGGGCATCGACCGGATCGAGCTGCGGCGGCGCAACCTGATCACCGCCGCCGACATGCCGTTCGCCATCGATTTCGACGAGCCTGGGGCCGAGAACCTGCTGATCGACAGCGGCGACTATCCCAAGCTGCTCGATGCGGCGCTTGAGCGGCTGGACTGGGACAATCTGCAGGCCGAGCTAGCCGCGCGGCGCGCGAACGGCGAGTTGGTCGGCGCGGGCGTCGGCGTCTTCGTCGAGGAATCGGGGAAGGGGCCGAAGGACGGCGCCCGCATCCGCATCGAGGAGGACGGCGGCGTAACGGTGCTGACCGGCGGCGCCTCCATCGGCCAGGGATTCGAGACCACGATGGGCCAGATCTGCGCCGCGACGCTGGGGGTCGAGCTGTCTTCCGTCCAGGTGCTGCACGGACAGACCGATGCGATCCCCTATGGCGTCGGCGCGCATGCGGCCCGCGCGACCGTGATGACGGGTTCCGCCGTGCACGAAACCGCCCTGCTGGTTCGGGAAAAGGCGCTGGAAACGGCGGCCGAGCTCTTGCAGGCGGAACCGGCGGACCTCGATATCGCCGGCGGGGTCGTCTTCCGCGCGGATCAGCCGGACGGGGCGTCCGTCACGCCCACAGTGACATTGGCTGAGATCGCGAGGCGGCGCGGCGATGCGCTGGCTGCCGAAGGGTTCTACACCACGGACGAGCCGACCTTTCCCTACGGCATGCATTTCGCGGTGGTGAAGGTGGACGGCGAAACGGGGCGGATCGAGGTCGAGCGATTCCTTGTCGCCTACGATGTCGGTCGCGCGGTCAATATGGATACGCTCGAAGGGCAGCTGGTCGGGGGCGTCCTGCAGGGGATCGGCGGCGCGCTGTACGAGGAGTTCGCCTATGACGCGGACGGCACCCCGCTGGCGGTTACCTTCGCCGATTACCTGATGCCGACGCTCGACTGCGCGCCGGATACCGAATGCCTGGTGACCGAGGACGCGCCCAGCCCGCGCAACCCGCTCGGCCTCAAGGGCGGCGGCGAGGGCGGCATCAACGGCGCCGGCGCGGCGATCGCCGGCGCGATCGACGAGGCGCTGGGGATTCCGGGGGCGGTGACGCGCCTGCCCGTGACGCCGCAGCGCATCCGGGAGATTTTGCGGGAGAGGGACCGGGCGTGATGTCTTCCCCGTCCTTCGAGACGCGCCTTTCAGGCGCTCCTCAGGATGAGGAAGACAGAGATAGATAGAGCTTTCCTCATCCTGAGGAGCGAGCGCAGCGAGTGTCTCGAAGGATGGGGAAAGCGGGCAGAAGACGTGACGTCGCCGATGACCACGCTCGGCAGTCACCCCGGACTTGATCCGGGGTGACAGTTCAAGCTAACGGATAGAACGGAAAAATCATGGCAAAACTGAAACTCACCCTCGCGATGGGCGATTACGAGATCGTCCGGGCGCTCAAGGAAAACACGGTGCAGCCCGACGGGATCGAGCTCAACGTGCTGACTAAGATGGATTCGACCACGCGGCACTGGCGCTTCCTGCGCAACCGCGATTTCGACGTGGCCGAAACGTCGTCGTCCTCCTATCTCGTGGCGCGCGACCAGGATCTGCCGTTCGAGGGCATCCCGGTCTTCCTGCACCGGCGCTTCCGCCACGGCTTTATTTTCATCAACACGACCAAGGGGATCGAGAAGCCGACCGATCTGATCGGCAAGAAGATCGGGGTGAAGCAGTACCAGTCGTCTGCCCAGCTCTGGATGCGCGGCATCCTCGAGCACGAGTACGGCGTGCCTCATCGCGAGTGCGAATGGCTGGCGGAGCTCGACGAGAGCATCGAGTTCGAACCGCCGCCGGGGCTGAAGCTGTCCCGGATGGCGGACGACCAGACCTGCGAACAGATGCTGATGGACGGCGAGATCGACGCCTGCCTGCATCCCGACCTGATCCAGCCCATCGTCGATGGCGACCCGCGCGTCGGCCGGCTGTTCCCCGATTTCAAGCAGGAGGAAATCGATTTCTACCGGCGTACGCAGATGTTCCCGATCATGCATGTGATGGGCATCAAGCGCGAAATCGTCGAGGAACATCCGTGGGTGCCGATCAACCTGTTCCACGCCTTCAACGAGGCCAAGGCGCTCGCCATGAAGCGCATGGTCAACCCTCGCATCGTGCCGCTCGCCTGGTACCGCGAGGCGTGGGAGGAGCAGGAAGAGCTGATGGGCAAGGACCCGTGGGAATACGGCATGACCGAAAAGAACGTCCATCTGCTGACCCAGATGGTGAAGTACTCGCACGAGCAGGGGATGATCCGCCGCGAAATCCCGCTCGACGAGCTGTTCCTGTCGGTCGATCAGGGCCGCAAGCGGGGCGACGTTTTCCGGGTCTAGGGAACCGGGTCTGGGGAAGCCTGTCTGGGGAAACGGGGCGCGGCGCATCCGGTTGAGCGTCGGCGCGGGTTTCGATAAGCTTCGGTTCCGGTATACACGGAGGCTGAATATGACCGCCCTCGATACGGACTCGCTGCGAGCGCTGATCAGGCCTGATCGGGTCCATCGCGACTACTATACCGATCCGAATATCTTCAAGCTGGAGATGGAGCGCATCTTCGGCCGCTCCTGGCTGTGCCTCGGCCATGAAAGCCAGGTGAAGGAGCCGTTCGACTTCATGACCACGCGGCTATCGGGACAGCCGGTCATCGTCACCCGCGACCGCGAGGGCGAGGTGCACGTGATGTTCAACCGCTGCACCCATCGCGGCGCCGTGGTCTGTACCGCACCGAAGGGCAGCCAGCGGCGATTCGAATGCCCATATCACGGCTGGGTGTTCCATGCCGACGGGAAACTCGCCGGCACCCCCTATCCCCGCCGCTACGCGCCCGGCTTTATCGAGGAAGGAAATTTCGATCTGGCCCGGCCGCGCGTGGAAATCTATCGCGGTTTCATCTTCGCCAATCTGAGCCAGGAAGGCCCCGACCTTGCCGAGTTCATGGGGCCGATGCTGGGCTGCATCGATCACATGGTCGACCGCGCGCCCGACGGCGAGCTGGAAGCGCCGGCAGGGATGTTCCGCTATCGCTGGGACGGCAACTGGAAGATCCAGCTGGAGAATCTGAACGATCTCTACCACCCGATGTTCACCCATGCATCGACCACGGCGGAGGACGGTACGCAGTTCCGCCGCCAGGGCGCGGAGGACGACGAGGCCGGCAAGGTAAAGCTGCTGGAGGAAGGTTCGTCGCTCAACGAGCAATGGGAAGACCAGCTGATCGAGGGCTTTCCTCACGGCCATTCCTCGATGCAGAGCTTCCCTGTCGACAAGGGCAATAGCGGTCCGGTCTATGAACGCTACAGGGCGGCGATGGAGGCGGCCTACGGCGACCGCGCCGAAGAGGCGATGCGGGTCAAGTACCACAATTCGATCTTCTTCCCGCAATGGTCGCTGCAGTATCTGACGCAGCATATCCGGATCATGAATCCGGTTTCCGTCAACTGTACGGAAAACATCATTATCCCGCTCAAGCTCAAGGGTGCGCCGGAGGAAATGTGGCGGGCGCAGGTGCGCTCCAACAACAATTCGCACGCTCCAAGCGGCATGGTGATGGCCGACGACATGGATGCCTGGACGCGCTGCCAGAACGGGCTGAAGGCGCAGGGTAGCGACTGGGTCATTTTCGCCCGCTCTCTGGGCGAGGAGAAGGTGGACAATACCGGCGCGTTCACCACGACGGGCACGTCGGAGGCCCATTCGCGCCAGCAGCACAAGGCGTGGCTGCATTACATGTGCGACGCAGCGTGACCGGCGCGATGGAGGTTTCCCAGCCCGAAATCGAGCAGTTTCTCTATCGCGAGGCGCGCCTGCTCGACGAGCGCCGTTTCGAGGACTGGATGGGTCTGTTCGCCGAGGACGGCTATTACTGGGTGCCGGGCGTCGCCGATGCCGAGGATCCGTATGAGTGCGTGTCGATCTTCTTTGACGACAGGCCGCTGATGAAGACCCGGATCCAGCGGCTGCGCCACCCGAAGATCCATTCGCAGGAACCGCACAGCCGCACCGCGCATTTCGTGTCCAACGTCGAAATCGACCCGGATTTCGGCGAGCCGGATGAAATTCTGGCGTACTCGGCCCAGATGATGATGGAATTCCGGCTCGACGAGCAGACCAGTTTCGGCGGCCGATGCCGGCATTTGCTGCGGAAGACCGACGGCGGGTTCGAGATCGCCTGGAAGCGTGTCGACCTGATCAACTGCGACGGCATCTTCAAGACGCTGACGATTCCGTTTTAGAGGGGCTACCCTCTTTGACGTCATCGCCGGGCCTGTCCCGGCGATCTCCCGCTGACTTCACTCCCAGAGGCGCAAGATGCCCGGGACAAGCCCGGGCATGACTTGATCTATTTTTATCCGCCACGCCGACAGCGTTCCCTCCCCCGCGCGGGGGAGGGGCAGGGAGGGGGTTACCCCGCCGCCAGCACCCCCGCCGCGTCCTTCTCGAGCACGGTGCCCTTGAAGAAATCGGGGTTCATGCCGCCATGCAGCCGGACCGTGTTGCCGTACATGAAATCGCGGTACTGCGCCTCGTCCATCAGCCCATCCTCCAGCTGCTCGTAGGCTTCCACCGCCACGTGGCGCGAATCCGTAACGTCCCAGTGGCCGATATCGGATGAGAACAGCGCCTTGACCGGCAGGCCGAACGGCATGCCCTCGCCACGCAGCGCGGCCCCGGCATAGGGCTCGTCCGCTTCGCAGCCGAAATAGAACGGCTTCTGGAAACGGTCGACCAGATCCTCGATCTTCGTCATGCCGCAGGCGTGAAACTCGTCGACCAGCTTCTTATCCAGCCGGTCCTGCTCGCCCATCCCGACATCGCGCGGCGGCGGATCGAACCCGTCCTCCTCGGTAATATGATCGGCGATCACGCCGTTCGAATATTGCCGGAACAAAGACGCCATCTCCTGCAGGTCCACGTTCCGGCTGTCGAAGTAATGAACGCCTTCCGCATTGCGCTTGAGCCAGCGTTCGCGCAGGCCGGAGAACAGCACTCCGCCCCACGACACCCCGCCCTCCATGAAACCGAAATTGAGGTCGGGGAAGCGCGCCGTCACCCCGCCGAAGAATAGGGCCTTGGCGAACATCTCGCCGCCGGCGGCGAAATGGCCCAGATGGTTGAACATGAAATTGTTGACGGCGCGGCGGAAGCCGAGCCCGAACGTGGTGTTGTGCGCCGTGACCGCGACGCCGAGCTCGACGCATTTCGCCCAGACCGGGTCGTAATCGTAGCGGGAATCGAGCGCAAGCATGTCGCAATACTGCGCCGCGCGGGCCGTGCGCGGATCGGCGCCTTTCATTCCTTCCGGCGTGCGGAGGACGAAATTGGCGAGCTTGATCGCCTTGAGGCCGAGTGTGTTGACGGCGTGATCGAGCTCTGCCAGCGCTTCCTCCGGCGTGTAAGACGGAATCACGGCGACCGGCGTCATCCGGTCGGCATGGTCGCGATAAAGATCGGCGGCCATGGTGTTGTAGGCGCGGCACAGCGCAGGGCGGAAGGTGTCGTGCGGCAAATTGACGTAGATCAGCCCGGCGGACGGATACAGGATCGCGTAATCGATGCCATGCTCGTCCATTCGCGCGCGGCGAAGGTTCGGCAGCGCCGCGGTGGCGCGATCCAGCGTGTTGGCCCCGGCGGTCGCCCAGAATTGCGGCCGGCCCATGCGCCACGCCATGCGCTCTTCCGGCGTTGCGTGATCCCACTGGAACTGGCGCGCCTGCTCGTCCCACGCCAGGTAGTCCTGGCGCATCTGCGCCCCGAACAGATCTTCCAGATAGTCGAGCACCACCTTGCGGTATTCGAGAATATGCCCGTCCGCATCGATCGTTGGGTGGCCTTGCTTCTGGCGGATTTCAGCGGCGGTGGGACCGTCGGTCATGGCGTACTCCGAAAGTTCTGGATGATGGGGCATCGTAACGCAGTCCGGCCCGTGCGTAAAAAGGGCCGGCGCACCTGTACGATGGCATGCCGGCCCTCTTCGTAAGCGACTTTCCGGTCAGTCGAGATCGAACCGGTCTGCGTTCATCACTTTCGTCCAGGCCGCGACGAAGTCTTTGACGAACTTCTCCGCGCTGTCGTCCTGGGCGTAAACCTCTGCATAGGCGCGGAGGATCGAGTTGGAGCCGAACACCAGATCCATCCGCGTCGCCGTCCATTTGACGTCGCCCGTGGCCCGGTCGCGGACCTCATAGACGCCGTCACCCACGGGCTTCCATGCGTTTGCCATGTCGGTGAGATTGACGAAGAAGTCGGTGGTCAGAGCGCCCTCGCGGTCGGTGAAGACGCCGTGCTTCGTTCCGCCATGGTTTGCGCCGAGGGCGCGCATGCCGCCGACCAGCACCGTCATTTCCTTCGCCGTCAGACCCATCAGCTGGGTGCGGTCGAGCATCAGCTCTTCCGCGCTGATGGCGTAGTCCTGCTTGAGCCAGGCGCGGTACCCGTCATGGATCGGCTCCAGCGGCGCGAATGAGTCGGCGTCGGTCTGCGTGTCGGTCGCATCGCCGCGGCCGGGTGCGAACGGCACCGTTACGTCATGGCCCGCCGCCTTCGCCGCCTGCTCGATACCGACATTGCCGGCCAGCACGATGACGTCGGCGATGCTGGCGCCCGCTTCAGCCGCGATCGGCTCCAGCGCTGACAGCACCTTTGCCAGGCGGTCGGGCTCGTTGCCTACCCAGTCTTTCTGGGGGGTGAGCCGGATGCGCGCGCCGTTGGCGCCGCCCCGCATGTCGGAGCCCCGGAAGGTCCGGGCGCTGTCCCATGCGGTCGCCACCATCTCGGCCGTGCTGAGGCCGCTGGCGGCGATCGCCGACTTTACCGCGTCGACATCGTAGCCGGTCGGGCCTTCTGGCACCGGGTCCTGCCAGATCAGCTCTTCCGCCGGCACGTCCGGGCCGATATAGCGAACCTTCGGCCCCATATCGCGATGAGTCAGCTTGAACCAGGCGCGGGCGAACGCATCCTCGAAAGCGGCCTGGTCGTCCCTGAACCGCAGCGAGATCTCGCGATAGGCGGGATCGACCTTCATCGCCATGTCGGCGTCGGTCATGATCGGCATGCAGCGGATCGACGGATCCTCCACATCGACCGGCATGTCCTCCTCGGCGATATCGACCGGCATCCACTGGTTGGCGCCCGCCGGGCTTTTCTTCACTTCCCACTCGTACTTGAAGAGTAGTTCGAAATAGCCGTTGTCGAACACCGTGGGGTTGGTCGTCCAGGTGCCCTCGATGCCGCTGGTGATGGTGTCGCGGCCGACGCCCTTGCCATTGGGGTTGGCCCAGCCGAAGCCCTGATGCTCCACGTCGGCGCCCTCGGGGTCGGGACCCAGCCTGCTCGCATCGCCGTTGCCGTGCGCCTTGCCGACGGTGTGACCGCCCGCGGTCAGCGCGACGGTTTCCTCATCGTCCATCGCCATGCGGGCGAAGGTCTCGCGCACTGCCTCGGCCGTCTTCATCGGATCGGGCTTGCCGTCGACGCCTTCCGGGTTGACGTAGATCAGCCCCATCTGCACCGCGGCCAGCGGGTTTTCGAGCGAGGTCTCGTCGCCGGAATCGGCGTAGCGGTCCTTCGCCAGCCATTCCTTTTCCGAGCCCCAGTAGACGTCCTTTTCCGGGTGCCAGATATCCTCGCGCCCGAAGCCGAAGCCGAAGGTTTTGAAGCCCATCGACTCATAGGCCATGTTGCCGGCGAGGATGATCAGGTCGGCCCAGGAGATTTTGTTGCCGTATTTCTTCTTGATCGGCCACAACAGGCGCCGCGCCTTGTCGAGGCTGACATTGTCGGGCCAGGAATTCAGCGGCGCGAAACGCTGGTTGCCGGTGCCGGCCCCGCCGCGCCCGTCGGCGATGCGATACGACCCCGCTGCGTGCCACGCCATGCGAACCATCAGCCCGCCGTAATGGCCCCAGTCTGCGGGCCACCAGTCCTGGCTGTCGGTCATCAGGTCGCGCAGGTCTTTCTTGAGCCCCTCGACGTCGAGCTTTTTGACCTCTTCCCGATAATCGAAGTCCGGACCCATCGGGTCGGTCTTCGCATCGTGCTGGTGCAGGATGTCGAGATTGAGGGCATTGGGCCACCAGTCCATGACGTCCTTGTTCACGGTAGTGCTGCCACCGTGCATCACCGGGCATTTACCCGCGCTTCCGTTGCCGTCCATTTTTTCCTCCTCTGGAACAGTCAACCCGCATTATTGCGAATTGGAATTAATATAATTTACAGGATTATTTTATATCAAGGGTATGTTTCATATTTTTGAATAATTTTAAAAAGTTCGGCGCGGCGAGACCTGCAACCGCCGGAAGTGTCTGGAATTAAACGAAAAGGGCCGGCGCACCTAAACGAAGGTGGGGTGGCTCATGCAATTTTCCAATAGAAATTTCGTCTTCGCCCCCCTCCCTGACCCTCCCCCGCTTGCGGGGGAGGGGATTCGTTCATTCAGGGCACGATATGGAAACGCCCTCCCCCGATTCCGGGGGAGGGCTGGGGAGGGGGTGTCCGTCGAGGGGGTAACGGTCGGAGGGGGATAAACCGACCGGGGAGCGTGCGAACGGCGCACCGCTATCCCGGCAGCACGTCGCCGAATTTTTTCATGATCCGTTCGTCGAGCTCGGCCGAGTTCCGCGCCACGATGGGGAATGTGTCCTTGCGGCGGAACGGCTTGCAGGCGTCGACCACCACGCGCGAATTGCGCGGGTCCTCGTGGGAATAGGCCATCGGGTCGAGATGCGTGCTCCAGCAGCCGTTGAGAATATCCACCCCGTCCTTCGGGTCGCACCTGGTGCACATCGACCAGATCACGTCATTGAGGTTGGCTGGGTCGATATCGTCGTCGACCACGATCACCCAGCGGTTGGCGTAGGCGCCGGCGTGGCACTGGCTGGCGACGAGGCCGGCCTGTTTGGAATGGCCGCCATACATCGTCTTGACCGACACGGTGAGCCACATGCGGCTGCCGCCCGCCTCGTGCGCCCAGACGCCCTTGACCTCCGGGATGCCGGCGGCTTCGAGCTGGTTCCACACAGCGCCGCAGCGATAGGTGCCGCGATAGAACGTGTCGTCGTTGGGCGGCACCGCCGGGATCGCGCCGAGCAGGATCGGATCGTCGCGATGCATGAAGGTCTCGATGCGGATGGCCGGCTGTTTGGTCCCGCCGCCGGCGTAATAGCCGGTCCATTCGCCGAGCGGTCCTTCGTCGATGACATCGTCCGGATGGATAAAGCCCTCGAATGCGATTTCGGCATTGGCCGGCACCGGCAGGCCGGTTTTCGGCATGTTGATGATCTCGACGCCCTCGCCCAGCAGCCCGCCGGCGCAGTCGTACTCGTTCTTGCCGTAGGGCATCTCCAGCCCCGCCACCATGAACAGGGCCGGGTGCATGCCGACCACCACGGCGATCGGGCAGGGCTCGCCTTTCGCATGGTACTTGTTGCGGATGATGTCGCCATGCTTTCCCTTCGACGTCATCAGCGACGCGGTGCCCGGCCCGTGCGACTGCACCCGGTACGCGCCGTAATTGATCCAGCCTGTGTCCGGGTCGCGCATGATGACCATGCTCGCCGTGCCGATGAAATAGCCGCCGTCGAGCTCGTGCCATTTCGGGGTGGGGATCTTCTCGATATTGACGTCCTTGCCCTCGTACACGTTATCCAGCAGCGGTCCGCCATTGACTTCGACCGGCGGAATCGAGGGCTGGTCTTTCATGTATTTGCGCCAGAAATCGACCAGCCCGACTTCGGGCGTGTCCACCGGCAGATCGAGCGCGATATTGATGCGCGGCACCGAGGTCAGGATATTGGCCAGGACCCTGTAGCCCTTGTCGTAGCCCGGAATGTCGTCGAACATGACCGCCGGGTTGGTCATTTTGCGCATATGGATATCGACAATCGCGCCGATCTCCTCCTCGCGGTCGGCGCCCGACACGTTCTGCAGCTGCCCCGCCGCTTCGAGCCCCGAAATCCAGTCCCTCAGATCCTTGTTCGCCACGATGTTATCTCCATAATTCGATTTCGTCGCTCTTTAACACAATTCGTCATGGTCGGCGAAGGCCGGTCAAGACGGGCTGGGTGGACGAGACCATACCCGGCGCCAGTGGACCAGGCCCGGGCATGACGGAATTTATCGATTATCGTCCAGAATCTTCTTCAGCCGCTGCGGCGTGACCGGTGTCTGGGTCACTGCGCCGGGGATGCCGATGGCATCGTCGATAGCCGACGCAATCGCCGCCGACGCGCCGGTGATGCCCGCCTCGCCCGCGCCCTTGATGCCGAGCGGCGTGCGGATCGAGGGAAAATCCTCGGTCAGCAGGATTTCCGGCTGTGGAAGCTCCTGCAATGTCGGCATCAGGTAATCGGCGAAGGTCACCGCCAACGGCTGCCCGTCCGCGTCGTAGGCGAATTCCTCATACAGCGTGCCGCCGATGCCCTGCGCGAGGCCGCCGACCAGCTGCCCGTCGACCATCGCGGGGTTGATCGCACGGCCGATATCGTAGCCGATGATGTAGCGTTCGATCTCTGTCTCGCCGGTCTCCGCGTCGACCTTCACCACCGCGATATGCAGACCGTACGGGTAGGTCTGGTGATCGATGTGGAAGAACGCCTCGCCCATCAGGAACGGATCGCGCTTGCCGCGCGCCTTGGACGCGGGGGCGAGCGCTTCCGCCACCTCGCCCAGCGTGACAGACGGGCCGGACGGGTTGCCTTCGGGGTGCACCACGCCGTCGGTGATGGTCAGCTGGTCGGCCGGCGTCTGCAGCAGGTCGGCCGCCATATCGAGCGCCTTGTCGCGCACCTGGAGCGCGGTTTCGTAGACCGCCGTCCCCGTCAGCACGGTTGCGCGCGACGCGTGCGCGCCGACGCCGTACTCGATCCGGTCGGTGCGACCGTGCACCACCTTGATGCGGCGATAATCGGTGCCCAGCGTTTCCGCGGCGATCTGCGCCATCGCGGTTTCAAATCCCTGCCCGATGGACGCGCCGCCCGTCACCACCTCGACATGGCCGGTGACGTCGACATAGATCTTGGACCCGTCGGTCGGGCCGAGCCCGCTTTTTTCGAAGAACATCGAGACGCCGGCGCCCACCAGTTCCCCGTTGGCCCGACGCTCGGCGAGCTCTTTCCGGATATCGGCATAGCCGTACCTGTCGATGACCTGGTCGAGCAGCCCCGCGTAATCGCCCGGATCGTGCTCGACGGAATCGCCCAGCACGTCGAGATCGCGGCCCCAGGGCATTTCCTCCAGCGCGATCAGGTTACGGCGGCGCACCGCCAGCGGATCCATCCCCATCTCCTGCGCGATGGCATCCATCAGCCGTTCGCGCACGAAGGTGCTTTCGAACCGGCCGGGCGACCGGTAGGTCGCCGCCGGCGTCTTGTTGGTCAGGCAGAAATGGCAGACCGAGCGATAGTTCGGTATGCGGTACGGCCCCGGCAGGGTGCCGGTCGTCATGTTGGCGACCCGCGTGCCGTGGGTGCGGATATAGCCGCCCTGGTCGAGCCACAGCTCGTCGTCGATGGCCGTCACCTCGCCGTCTTCGGCCACCGCAGCGCGGATCTTGTGGCGCTGCTGGCGCGACTGGTTGGCGGCGGTCAGGTGTTCCTGCCGGTCTTCGATCCATTTGACCGGCCGGTCGAGCCGCATGGCGGCGACGCACACCAACACGTCCTCGGGGTAGAGCTCGCCCCGAATTCCGAACCCGCCGCCGGTATGGCCCTCATACAGATGCACGCCCGAGGCTGGTCGGTTCAGCATGCGGCACAGCGTTTCGCGGTTGCGATGCGGGACCTTGGCCGCGCCGTGCATTTCCAGCACGTCGCGCGCCGCGTCGTAGCGCCCGACAGCGCCGCGGCATTCCAGCGGGACGCCCGAATGGCGGCCGACCTTTACGTCGACCTCGACGATCTTGAACGCCTCGGCGAAACATTTCTCGATATCGCCGTAGCCCTGCGCGACCACGGCGGCCTCGGTGGTCTGGCCCTCCTTGAAATCCTGCGGCGGGTCGTCGGCATTGACGAGGACCGGCAGCGGTTCGAGGTCGAGCTCTACCAGCTCGGCCGCGTCCTCAGCGATATAGGCGTCTTCGGCGAACACGGCGGCGACCGGATCGCCGACATAGCGCACCCGCTCGCGCGCCAGCGCATACTGGCGGAACAGGGCCAGCTGCGGGTTCGAGCCCTCGCGGAAATCGATCGGCGGGATGTCGGCGATATCTTCCGACGTCCACACCGCCACCACGCCCGGCACGGCCTTCGCCGCCGCGGTATCGATGCCTTTTATCAGCCCGTGTCCGATGGGCGAGCGAACCACCCGCATGTGCAGCTGGTCGGGGAAATTCACATCGCCGACGAAGCGCGCCCTGCCCGAGATCAGCGGCGGGTCTTCCAGCCGGTTTACGCTGTCGCCGAGATGACCCAGCATTTCGTTCTTGCGAATAGCCATCAGGCGCTCTTCATTTTGTCGCGGGCCTCGCGGACCGCCTTGATGATGTTCTGGTATCCGGTGCAGCGGCACAAATTGGAGGCCAGCGCATCGTTTAGCGCCTCATCGTCGATATCCGGGTTGGCTTCCAGGACGCCGGTCGCCAGCATCAGGAATCCGGGCGTGCAGTAGCCGCATTGCAGCGCGTGATTATCGGTAAAGGCCTGCTGAAGCGGGTGGAGCTTCTCCCCGTCCGCCAGCCCTTCGACGGTGCGGATTTTCTTGCCCTGCGCCTGGATGCCGAACATCAGGCAGGAGCGCATCGGCTCGCCATCGATCAGCACCGTACAGGCGCCGCACACGCCGTGTTCGCACCCGAGATGCGTGCCGGTCTGCCCGCAATCGTCGCGGATCACGTCGGCCAGCGTCTTGCGCGGCTCGACCGTCGCGCTGTAATCGCGCCCGTTGATGTTTAGATTGATCTCGACCTTGTCAGCCATCTGTCCTTATCCCTTCGCCGCATCGTCGAGCGCCCGGCGCACCATCGCCCGCACCAGGTCGCGTCGGTAATCGGCGGTATTCTGCGCGTCTTCCATAGGATCGACCGCGGCGGACGCGGCTTCCGCCGCCGCATCGAACGCGTCCGGTCCGGCAGCCTGCCCGTTCAGCGCGGCCTCGGCTTCGGCGATCCGCCTGGGCCGGTCCTCCGCCCCGCCGACCCCGATGCGGGCATCCGTAATTTTCCCGCCTTCCTCGCGATAAACCGCCACCGCCATGGCGATGGCGAAATCGCCGGCCCGCCGGCTGAATTCCTGGAACCCGACTTTCGCGTCCATCGGCAGCGTGGGGATCCGAACCTCGGCCAGCAGCTCGTCTTCGGCCAGCGCGGTGGTCATCACCGTTTCGAAGAAGTCCGCGGCCGGGATCAGCCGTTCGCCCCGCGACGATTTCGCGACCATCGTCGCATCCATCGTCGCCGCCACGGCGCACCATTCGGAGGCCGGGTCGGCATGGGCTACGGAGCCGCAGAACGTGCCGCGCAGGCGGATCGGCAGATGCGCGATCTTCGCCGCGACCTTGGTCAGCAGCGCGCCCAGCGGGCCTTCGCAGACCTCGTTGTGGAATGTCGCGTGCCGGACCCGAGCGCCGATGGCGATCGCGTCGCCCTCGGTCGAGATCGCGTCCAGCCCCTCGACATTATTGATATCGATCAGATGCGGCGGCCTGGCGAGCCGGAATGCCATGGTCGGCACCAGGCTCTGGCCGCCCGCGAGAATGCGCCCGTCCTCGGGAGCGTACTGCGCCAGCAGCGCGACTGCCTCATCGACGGTCGTCGGCGCGTGATAGGTGAAAGCAGCGGGTTTCATGCGGTTCCTTCACATTCAGCGGAAGACGCATTGATGCCTCAGAATGGCGGAGGCGTAAAGGGGGCCGCGCGCGCCTGGCTGCGGCCCGGCCCCGCCGATAGTTTCCTGCCGCAGACGCCATCCTTCGAGACGCGCCCCCCATAATGAATTCGGACGCTCCTCAGGATGAGGAGCGTCACTAAAGACCTCATCCTGAGGAGCGAGCGCAAGCGAGCGTCTCGAAGGATGCGATGCCGTACTAAATCCTTCCCGCTTCCCCCTTCGAATCCCCTATGTCACAATTCGGGTAACCCTATTCCCATAGACGCTTCCCGGGAGTGACGATCATGGATCGCATCGAATCGACGAATACCGAGCCCTATGTGCCGCCGCTGCAGCTGACCGAGGGGCAGCCGGCGCCGATTGCCGCCAATGGCGGGCTGTCCTACCTGTCGTTCGCCGAGAACGGCGACGCCGGCACCGGCGAGGCGCTGAAGGATGCGCTGGCGCTGGCGGCCGACGATGAGGGGCCGAACCTGGTCGCGCGGATCGAGAACGCGCCGCCCGGCCCGATCGAAACCAAATGGGGCCCCGGCTTCCGGACATACGAAGACTGCCTCGCCTATATTAACGAGCAGGGGATCGCGGCGCCGGAGGGCGGCATCGTCGCGCCGCTGGGCTATACGGTCTACGAAAGGCCAACCTATTCGGTGGTGCCGTCGAATTCGCTGTGGCGCAACCCCGCCCCGCCGGTCGATATGGGGCTGATCCGGCGTCAGCAGGAAAACAACCAGAAATACAATCTGTACTTCCCGGTCGTGCTGCGCGATGCGCGGCGGATCGGCGAGTACTATCCCGGCCTCCGCCCGGACAGCGCCGAATGCATGGACAGGCTCGGCCTGTCGGTGGCGCATCTGGAGTCGAAGCTCGAGAATATCTACGACGCAGCCGAGGTGGAGCGCGTGTTCTATCCCGAGATCGAAAAGCTGCTGCTCGATTTCTTCCCCGGCGCGACCGATGCGCTGGTCTATAACCATGACTGTTTCGACGCCGACTATACCGGCGACCGCACCGAGAACCAGGATGCGAAGAACCCCGGCGTGCAGTCGAGCTATTCCAACCGGGTGCATAACGATCTCAATGACAATTCCGGCCGGCTGCGCTGCTGGGAGCTGCTGACGCAGAACCTGCGCAATTTCGGACGGCAGCAGACCTATACCGAAGCCGAGGCGCGCGAGAAAATGTCGCGCCGCTTCATGTCGATCAACCTCGCGAAGCCGGCGGAGCCGGTCGGGCAGTACCCGTTCGTGCTGTGCGCCTGGCCGTCCTTCGCGAAGCAGCCCTATATCAACAATTACCGCATCTATGACGACCGCGTGGGCGAGACCACGCGCTTCACCTGGCACCCCGACCATGAATGGTACTGGTTCCCGCAGCAGAAGCCGACCGAGGTTTCGATGCTGAAATGCTATGACAGCGTCAGTGACGGCTCCGTCTCGCGTTGGTCGTTCCACACGGCCTGCAAGGAGCCGACCGCGCCGGCGGACGCGCGCAACCGGCGGAACGTGGTGGTGCGGTCCTACGTGTTTTTCTGAGAATTCTATCGGAACCTGAAGAGTAGAAGCCCCCATGCCCCCCACCCCCGTCATCGACTCCCAGGTTCACGCCTACGAGGCCAACACGCCCGCGCGGCCGTGGCATGCGGTGCCGAACTGGCCCGATCATGTCACCGGCGACGAGATGGTGGCGGCGATGGATGCGGTGGGCGTCGACGGGGCGATCTTCATCTCGGCGTTCGGCCTGTACCGGTATGACGGCTCCTACGCGGTCGAGGTGCAGCAGGCCCATCCCGGCCGGTTCGCGATTATCAAGCCGGTCAATTTCGACGATCCGGCGGTGGGCGACGATATCGCGGCGTGGAAGGAAACGCCGGGCGCGGTCGGCATCCGCGTCATGATAACCGGCGAGGCGGGGCGGCCGGTGAGCCTTCCCGGGGTCGACAACGTGGCGCGCGAGGCGGCCCGGCACGGGCTGCCGCTTAACCTTCATTGCTGGACCAATCTCGACGACACCACCGCGCTGATCGACCGTCATCCGGAGACGTTCTTCATCATCGATCATATGGGGATCGAGCAGCCCAAGGTAGCGCCTGCGCCCGCCGAGCCCTGGGTCGATCTGCCGAAGGTGCTGGCGCTCGCCAGCCGCGACAATGCGGCGATCAAGATCAGCGGCGCCTGCACCCTGTCGCACGAGCCGTTCCCGTTTCCCGATATCTGGGACCCGCTCGCCCGCATCTTCGACGCCTGGGGGATGGAGCGCTGCCTGTGGGGCACCGACTGGACCCGCGCCCATGCGGTGGTCAGCTATCGCGACGGGGTGGAACCGTTCCGCCTCACCGACCGATTGAGCGACAGCGACCGCGCCATGCTGATGGGCGGCGCCTGCGCGAAGGCGTACGGGTGGTCGCCGACCCTGTAGGCGCAAAACAGGCTGTCATCGCCGGGCCCAGTTGCGCTTCACGCCCGTGGCCGGCGATCTCGTGCCGCGGCGCTCCGTCACCTCAAGATGCCCGGATCAAGTCCGGGCATGACGATTTAATGGTAACCGTATCTCAATTTAGACTCGTCATCGCCGGGCGTGTCCCGGCGATCTCCCATTGACACGCTCCGTCCCCACGAAAGTACCGGGCATGAAGAGCGTGCCTGGGCGAGAAACCCCCTCCCTGACCCTCCCCCGGAATCGGGGGAGGGGACGCGGTTGCAGGGTCCGTGTCCTGTTCAGTTGTTCGCCCAATTTTGGGGCGAGGGTTGGGGTGGGGGGTACGCAGCGCCACGGGAAATCCTTGAACTGCGGTGCGGGTCCGTGCAAGCATCCTCCCGTTTGGAGAGCGCGGTCGACCGTGCCGAATTGACAACAGGGAGAATTCTTTATGAAGTTCAACAGGTTACTGTTCATGCCGGCAGCGGCACTGGCGATGTCGGCGCTGCCGGTTTCGACCGCGTCGGCGGATGCGCTGGCCGATTTCTACAAGGACAAGCATGTCTCGATCGTCGTCGCCGCGCGCGCCGGCGGCGGGCACAGCAACTATTCGCTGCTGGCCGGCAAGCTCTGGAAGAAACATATGCCGGGCAACCCGACCTTCATCGTCCAGAACATGGGCGGCGCGGGCGGCACCAAGGCGGCCAACTATCTCTATAACCGCGCGGCGCAGGACGGCACCGCCATCGGCATCCTGCTGTCGGATACGCCGTTCGCGTCCCGCATGCGGACCACCGGCGTCAAGTACGTCGCCGACAAGTTCCACTATATCGGCGGCGTCGAAAAACCGCAGGGCGCCTTCGTGGTTATGAAGCGCTCCGGCGTCAGGACGATGGAAGAGGCGATGAAAAAGGAAGTCGTGTTCGCCTCGACCGGCAAGGGATCGCAGACCTATATCCTGCCCAAGCTCGCCAACGAGATGCTCGGCACCAAGTTCAGGATCGTGCTCGGCTATCGCGGCATGTCCGGCGTCTACAAGGCGCTCGACAACAAGGAGGCCGACGGGTTCCAGTCGGGCTGGTCGTCGCTCGCCATTATCCGGCCGCAATGGCAGGGGGAAGACCTGGTCACCGTGCTGGCCGCAAATTCCCTGTCGCGCCTGCCGGACGCCGCCTACGCGCCGACCTTCGCCTCCATGGTCAAGGACCCGAAGGACAGGGAGATCGTCGAGCTGCTGAGCAATAACGACGTCATCGGCCGGGCCTGGCTGGCGCCTCCCGGTATTCCGAAAGCGCGGCTCGAAGCCTTCCGGGCATCCTTCAAAAAGATGGTCGAGGATCCGGAATCGGTGGCCGCCGCCAAGGCGCGCAAGTTCCACTGGGAGTTCGTGCCGTGGCAGCCGATGCAGAAGCACGCCTCGAATATCACCAATGCCAACAAAGCGCTGTTCGACCGCGCACGGGAGTTGCTGAACAGGTAAGGCGGGTTAGTTTCCCGATTCAGGGCGCGGCGGCTACCGTCGCGCCCCTTTTTTGCCCCCAGTTCGCGGAAGCCCGATATTCAGGGCAACCTGGCCGTGCTTGTCCGATCAGGAACGTTCCGGCGCGGGCGTTATCGACACGGCTTCCCGCCCGCCGTCGATCCTGCGGTATTCGATGACGACGCGAACGCCTTCTTTCAGAAGGTCGAAATTGATGTCGCGCGGCACCGCGATCACGCTCCCGTCATCCAGGATGATGGCGTCATTCTGGATATCGAGGCCGGCTATCCAGCCTTCCTTGAGACCCTCGCTTTTCGCCGACACGGCCCCGGAAAGGCCTGTAACGACAGCCGAAACGATCAATGCAGCTGCAAGGTTTTTCATAACCCGTTCCTTCCTGACTCTTTCATTGCCTGTACTGTTCTATTCGCGCGCAACCGCGGTTCGGATCACTCGTTGCGCAAGGAACGCCGCTTGATCGGCGAGGCGGCGCTCCCTAAGTCGCGTTCACAGGCGTTCGACCCCTATCTGGGGCCCGGTAAATCGGAATCAACGGCATGGGAGGACAATGCGGATAAACTTTTTGCGAGCGGCCGCAAGCGGCGCGAGGCTTGCGGCGTACGGGCTCATCTGCCTGGCGGCCTCCCTGAGCTTCGCCCGTGTGTCTTCGGACGAGGAAGCGGTGTGGTCGGCTTTGCGCTCCGGCGGCCATGTTGCGCTGTTGCGGCATGCCCTGGCTCCCGGCAACGGCGACCCGGCCCGTTTCAGGGTCGGCGATTGCTCGACCCAGCGAAATCTCGACGAAGTGGGCAGAGCCCAGGCGCGACGCATCGGCGCCCGGCTGAAGGCGAACGGTATCGTCTGGGCGCGGGTCTTTTCCAGCCAGTGGTGCCGCTGCCTCGATACGGCGGAACTGCTGGGACTCGGCCCGGTCGCGGCGCTGCCGCCCCTCAACTCCTTCTTCGGCAGGCCGAAACGCAAGGATCTCCAGATGAAGGTCCTGCGGGCATGGCTGTCGAAACAGGATCTCGGCAACCGCGATGAGGGCCCCACCGTGCTGGTGACCCACCAGGTGGTTATCACCGCGCTGACCGGCATTTTTCCCGCCTCCGGAGAGCTCGTCGTTATCCGGGTGGAGGAAAATGGCCGGGCGACGACGGTCGGCTCGATCGAAACCGACTGAATGCGCCATGCGCGCGTCCGAAGGCGGTTGAAACCGCGATATCCCCTGTGCGAGCATTCGCGGTGGAGATTACACAGGGATCCCGACCATGGCAGACGACCGCGAACACTCACACGACCATCATCATCATTCCCATGACCATGGGGAGATGTCCGAGCTTTCCGACACGCAGGTGCGGGTTCGCTCGCTGGAAACCGTGCTGGCCGAGAAGGGCTATGTCGACCCCGCGGCGCTCGACGCCATCGTCGAGGCGTACGAGACCCGCATCGGGCCCCATAACGGGCAGCGCGTCGTCGCCCGCGCCTGGGCCGACCCGGACTTTCATGCCGCCCTGCTGGAGGATGCCTCCGCCGCGGTGAACACCATGGGCAATGTGAGCGCGGTCGGCAGCCATCTGATCGCGGTCCAGAACACGCCGGAACGCCACAACATGGTGGTCTGCACGCTGTGCTCCTGTTACCCGTGGGAGGTGCTCGGCCTGCCGCCGACCTGGTACAAGTCCGCGCCCTATCGCTCGCGCGCCGTGCTGGAGCCGCGCAGCGTCCTGTCCGAGTTCGGCGTGACCCTGCCCGAGGAGACGGAAATCCGCGTGTGGGACTCGACCGCCGAAACGCGCTTCATCGTCATCCCGGTGCGCCCCGAGGGCACCGACGGGTGGAGCGAGGAAGAGCTTGCGAAGCTGGTCACCCGCAACTCCATGATCGGCACCGGGCTCGCGCTGGCGCCGGACGAGGCGGAGTAGGCCGATGTCGAACACGATCCACGACATGGGCGGCATGCACGGGTTCGGCCCCGTCGAGGAAGAGCCCAACGAGCCGGTCTTTCACACCAAATGGGAAAGCCGCGTCTACGCCATGAACCGGGCGATGGGGCCGCTGCGGCTCTGGACCATCGACGAGGGCCGCGCCGCGCAGGAATCCCTGCACCCGTCCGTCTATACCGCCGCCAGCTATTACCAGCGCTGGCTGCTGGGGCTGGAAGCGCGCGCGCTGCAGCACGGGCTGGTGACGAAGGAAGAACTCGCCGCCGGCAAGGCGCTGGAAGCCAACGACAGGCCCAACCGCATTTTCAAGCCGGAAGACGCCGCCGGGCTGACGCGTGGCAGTTACGAACGCGATCCGCAGGGCGATCCGCAATTCAGGCCCGGCGACCGGGTGCGCACCGTCAATTTCCAGCCGAGGGGCCATACACGCCTGCCGCGCTACGCCCGCGACAAGATCGGCGAGGTGGAGGCGATCCGCGGCTGCCATGTCTATCCGGATTCGGTGGCAAACGGGAAGGGCGACGACCCGCAATGGCTCTATACCGTCGTATTCGATGGGCAGGTGTTGTGGGGCCCGGATAACGAGCCGGGGGTCAAGGTCTCCATCGAGGCGTTCGAACCTTATCTGGAACCGGCTTGAGGGTGGGCGCATGACCGATCCTGCCGCCGAGGCGCTAGAAGCGCTGCCGGAGATCCCGCGCGATGAGGAAGGCCCGGTGTTCCGCGAACCGTGGGAGGCGCAGGCCTTTGCCATGACGCTCCGGCTCTACCAGCAGGATTTGTTCACCTGGCCTGAATGGGCGGAAACGCTGACGGCCGAGATCAGGCGCGCGCAGGAAGAAGGCGATCCCGACCGGGGCGATACCTACTACCATCACTGGCTCGCCGCGCTGGAACGGATCGTCGAGAAAAAGGGCCTTTCCGACGCCGCCACGCTCGGCCGCACGCAGACCGCCTGGCGCAATGCCGCCGACCGCACCCCTCATGGCGAACCGATTGAGCTGCAGGAGCGGGATTTCGGCGGCTGAAAGCCCGTTCCGCCCGTTAACCCCCTCCCCAACCCTCCCCCAGAATTGGTGGAGGGGGCCGTAGCAGCCTAATTCCAGGATAGAGTTTCTCTCGTAACGGTTCGGAAGACTCCCGGCCCGTATTTCAGCACGCGCGAAACTCCCTCCCCCAGAATTGGGGGAGGAGGCTCCAATGTCGGGATGGCCCTGAACCCACCCCCTCCCCCCATCTGGGGGTGGGTTGGGGAGGGGGTTATTCGTTCCGCGCGTGACAGAAACGCACCGTCGGGGTCTTGCTCTTCACCGTCACTTCGGACCCGGTGCGCAGCACGTATTCCGATGCCCCGTAGCGCGGCGTATCGGGGTTCCAGTCGAACGTGTAGCCGAGCCGCGTCCAGGGATAGCCGCCCGGCGCGGTGTAGCGGGACGAAACCTGCCCCGCCATCCATGCCTTGTGGCGCTCTGGCGCGTCCTTCGGGAAATCGAGCGTGCAGGACGGCTTCGTCGGGTCCGGGTCAGGGCAGGGGCGGAAGAGGTCGCGCGCGCGCACCGTCATGACGACGAACTCGCGCGGCGTGGCTTTCGACCCTTCCGCATCGGCGGGAAGCCCCAGTAGCTGCTGGAGACGCAGCCTGAGCGCCTTTGGTTCCTTGCTGTAGCTCCGGCACAGATCGCGCAGCTGGGGCGACAGGGTGACCCAGACATCGACGCCGACGCTGGTCCTGCCCAGCGGATAGTATTTGCGCGCCGTGTCCTCGCCGGTCCAGGTGACGACATCGACCGTTTCCCGGCCGGCGGGCAGCGCCATCAGCGGATGGATATGCGCCTCGCTGACGATGGCCGAGCCGGAAACCGAAGCCGTGTAGAGCCCGTTGAGCGACCGGTCCGGCAGCTCGCAGCCGGCGAGCAGCATCGACACCGCCATCGCCGCCATTACCGGTAACCGGTGTCCCGCCATTCCCATTGATCTGCCCTTCCGTTTTGTCCGCCAGCGAGTGTAGCAGGAGGCGTGTGCGCTTCCCATCGGTTCCCCCTATCCACCCGCCCCTATTTGACCGAAAATGGGGTCATGCAGACCAGCACTAGCCGAATCCTGACCACCCATACCGGCAGCCTGCCGCGTCCCGACGGGCTGCTCGAAAAGCTGCTGGCGATCGGGCTGGGCGCCGACCCGGCGTCGCTCGACTTCAACGCCGCCTGCGCCGGGGCGGTACGCGACGTGGTGGCGAAGCAGGTCGAGACCGGCATCGATATCGTCAGCGACGGCGAGATGTCGAAGCCCGGCTATACCTATTACGTGCGCGACCGCATGTCAGGGCTGGAAGCGTTCGAAGAACCGCCGGAGGGGATGCCGCGGCGCGCGCTGCAGCGCGATATCGCCGAGTTCCCCGATTTCGCCGCGGCGCGCGATATCGAGCGGTCGCAAGGCGCGAAACTGGTGCCGACATTCTGCACCGGGCCTGTGGCGTACGAAAATCTCCAGCCCGTCGCCGACGACATCGCCAACCTGAAGGAAGCGATCGCGGTTGCTCACCCGGCGGAGGTCTTCATCAACGCCGCCTCGCCCGGTGTCATTCCTGTTTTCATCCTCGATACGCATTACGGCGACGAGGACTCCTATCTTGCCGACCTGGCGGACGCGCTCGCGGTCGAGTACGAGGCGATCCACGCGTCGGGGCTTCTGCTCCAGATCGACTGTCCCGATCTCGCGATGGCGCGGCATGGCCATTACCAGGGGCTGTCCGACACCAATTTCCGCCGGGTCGTGGCGCGCAATATCGAGCTTCTGAACGCGGCGACGGCCAATATTCCGCCGGAAGCGATGCGGATGCATATCTGCTGGGGCAACTATCCCGGCCCGCATGTCTACGATTTTCCGGTGGCGGAGCTGATCGAGCCGCTGATGAAGGCACGGCCCCAGGCGCTGCTGTTCGAGGCCGCCAACCCGCGCCACGAACATGAATGGGCTGACTGGCACGACGCCGATATTCCCGACGACAAGATTCTTGTGCCGGGCGTGATCGATACGTCGAGCAACTTCGTCGAGCATCCGCGCATCGTCGCCGAGCGCATCCAGCGCTTCGCCGGCATCGTCGGGCGCGAGCGCGTCATCGCCGGGACCGATTGCGGGTTCGCGACCTTTGCCGGAATGGGCTATGTGTATGAGAGCATCGCGTGGGCAAAGCTGCGGGCGCTCGTCGTCGGTGCCGAGATGGCGTCAGATGCGTTGTGGGGTGACTAGAAAATGTATGTACGAAACCGCTGGTATGTCGCCGCGCTGAGCGATGAACTGACCGATGCGCCGCTGGGCCGCAAGCTGCTGGACGAGCCGGTGGTGCTGTACCGCACTGAGGACGGGACGCCGGTCGCGCTGGAAGACCGCTGCCTGCACCGCCAGGCGCCTTTGTCGCTCGGCTGGGTCGAGGGCGACCGGCTCCGCTGCTGCTATCACGGGCTGCTGTTCGACCGGGACGGGTGCTGCGTCGAGACGCCGAGCCAGCAGAATATCCCGCCAAACGATGGCATCCGGTCCTATCCGGTCATCGAAAGCCAGAATTTCATCTTTGTCTGGATGGGCGAGCCGGAAATGGCGGGCGAGATCGTGCCTTACGATTTCCCCTGGGTCGACAGGGACGGCTGGCGGACGCTGCAGGCGCAGTTCCATGCCAGGTGCAACTGGCAGCTCGTGGTCGATAATCTGCTCGACGTCACGCATCTCTCCTACGCGCATCGCACCACGATCGGGGTCGCCGGCGTCGCCGTCGGCGCGCAGTCGAAGACCGAACGCGATGGCGAGAAAGTCGTGGTGTCGCGCTGGATGTTCGACATCGACCCTGCGCCGACCCATGTCGCGGCGACTGGCTATAACGGCAAGGTCGACAGGTGGCAGCGGATTGAGTTCACCCCGCCCGGTTTCATCTGGCTCAAGGTCGGCGTGGCGAAGGCCGGCACCGGGGCGGAGAAGGGAGAGACCGACGGCATCCTGATCGACCGCCATACGCTCCATGTCATCACGCCGGAAACCGACGAGACCTGCCATTATTTCTGGACCACCGCGCACGAGGCGGCGGCGGTGACGGCGGATCAGGAAAAGATCATCTACGACCAGTCGGTCAAGGCGTTCAACGAGGACCTCGTGATCCTCGAAGGCCAGCAGAAACACAGGGATGAAGGCCGCCCGACCATCGATCTTAACGCCGATGCCGGCGCCATGCAGGCGCGGCTGGTGCTGGACCGGCTGATGGGGGAAGAAGCTGGTCGGACCTGAATTCTTCAACATGATTGCCGTTCTCCCAACCGCGATGATCGCCATCGTGCCGTCAGAGCCCGGCGGCCCCGATGTGCTGCAACCGGTCGAACGACCGGTGCCGCGGCCCGGGCCGGGCGAAATTCTGATCCGCATGGCGGGGGCCGGGCTCAATGGCGCCGACCTGACGCAGCGCGAGGGGCGCTACCCCATGCCGCCGGGCGCGAGCGACATTCCGGGGCTCGAAGTCGGCGGCCATGTCGCGGCGACGGGCGAGGGCGCGAACCGGTTCTCCGTCGGCGACCCGGTGTGCGCCCTGATCTCGGGCGGCGGCTATGCCGAATACGCCGTCGCGCCCGAGGGCCAGTGCATGGCGGTGCCCGGCGGGGTCGATCCGGTGGACGCCGGCGGGTTGCCGGAAACCTTCTGCACTGTCTGGACAAACCTGTTCGAGCGCATCCATCTGGCGGCGGGCGAAACCGTGCTGATCCAGGGCGGCACCAGCGGCATCGGCTGCACAGCGATTCAGCTCGCCCACGCGTTCGGCGCAACCGTTCTGGCCACCGCGCGGACGGAAGAAAAATGCGCCGCCATGACGCGGCTGGGCTGCGACCGGGCGATCAACTATTCGACCGAGGATTTCCTCGAGGTCGCGCGCGACTTTACGGGCGGTCGCGGGGTCGACGCGATCCTCGATATCGTCGGCGGCGATTACATCCCGAAGGAGCTGGAGCTGCTGGCCCATGAAGGGCGGCTGGTGTTCGTCAACCTCAAGCGCGGCCGCATCGTCGAGGCGGATTTCGGCCTGATCCATGCGAAGCACCTGACGGTCACCGGCTCGCGCCTGCGCCCGCGCCCGGTCGAAAACAAGACCGCCATCTGCCGAGCGCTGGAAGAACAGGTGTGGCCGCTATTCGCCTCGAGCCAGGTGAAGCCGGAGACCTGGAAACGCTTCCCGCTGGCCGAAGCCGCCGACGCCCACCGCGCGATGGAGACCAGCAATCACATCGGGAAGATTCTGCTGACGGGTTAGCGCCACCTGTACAGAAATAACACGTCATGCCCGGGCAAAGTCCCGGGCATCTTTTGCCCATAGGAGTGAAATGGGAGGGAGATCACCGGGTCAGGCCCGGTGATGACGAATGAGATGCAGGCGGTGCGCGGTTTTCTACCTACACCACCACCTTCGTCATCATCCCCTTCGGGAAAATGTCTTCCGGTGTCACGTGCTTGTGGGCGATGCCCTGCTGGTAGGTGTAGAGCAGCATCTGTTCCCAGGTCGCGCGGTTCTCGTCGATGCCGAACGGGAACGGGTCGCCGCCGAACTTGTTCTTCATGCGCTCGCCATAGGCCGGCACCCAGGGCAGCGGGTAGCGCGACACGGCAGGGTCGAGCATGCGTTCGATACTGCGGCGGCGCGATTCGTCGAACGCGTTATAGAGGTTGCGCGCGACCCACGGGTTTTCGTCGAGGATATGCTTCTGCATGACCATGATGTGCATGATCGGCCAGATATGGTTCTTGTCCCAGTACTCGTCTTCCATCTCGAGATAGTTGGGGAACAGCCGTTCGACATCGGGATGGCCCTGCAGGAAGCAGGTCGGCGGGCGGGCGATGATGGCGCAGTCGATCTCGCCGGCGGCCAGCATTTCCGACAGTGACTTGTCGGCGACGCGGGTGATCTCGACACCGTCGGGCAGGTTGAGCTCTACCTTCTCGACGCGGCCCGGCGCGTTGGCGCCGGCCTGGTACCAGTTGACCTCGGGCAGGGTCACGCCGCATTCGTTATGCATCCAGCCCCGCATGTAGACGGCGGCCGAATGGGCCCATTCGGGCGAGCCGACGCGCTTGCCCTTCAGGTCCTGCACGGTTTTGATGCCGGATTTCTTGTTGATGTAAAACGACGAGAAGCGGAACAGGCGCGAGCACACCACCGGCAGGCCGATGATGTCGGAATCCTCACGCGTCACCTGGGCGGAGAACTTGGCGAAACTCAGCTCGCTGACATCCCATTCGCGGTTGGCGGTAAAGCGCGCGAAACATTCGTGATGGCCCAGCATCGACCAGGTGTGGTCGATCCCCTCGGCGCGTACCGCGCCGGTGCGGAAATCGCGAAAATGGTCGTAATCGGTCGAAGCGATACTCAGTTTGAGCGGCGTCATGGAAACTTCTCCTCTTATTCGGTGGCGCTTTTAGACCATATTCCCCCGAAAAAGAAAACGGCGGCCCGAAGACCGCCGCCGGATGGGCGCCGGATGGGCGCCGGTTGGTTGTCGGTCGTCCTCCGTGCCATACTTTCCGAAACCCGGTTTTCTGCAATGAGGTATCGCCATGCCGTTTCTGCCGTCCTTGCCCGAAGAGGCCACCGTCGCCACCATGTGGGAGGTGTTCAATCCGCAGGCCCGCGAGGGGCTGTCGCTGTTTTCACGCTCCTTCATGCGCAACGAGGGCAAGCTGACCCCCGCCGACAAGGAGCTGATCGCCGCCTATACCTCGGCGCTGAACGAGTCCGATTACTGTTTTTCCGGCCATTCGCGGGTCGCCATCAATCTCGGCTATGAGGAGAGCGTGTTCGACCCGCTGATCGAGGATCTGGCCACTGCGCCGGTGCGCGACGAGCTCAAGCCGCTGCTCGCCTTCATCCGGGTGCTGACGCTCACGCCGGCGAAGGTGAAGAAAGAGGACGTTCAGGCGCTTCTCGACATGGGCTGGGACGAACAGTCGCTGCACGAGGCGATGGCCGTGTGCGCGCGGTTTTCGATGATGAACCGCCTGACGCTCGGCCACGGGCTAGTGGTCGACGAGGAACGCCGCGCCCGCGATGCGCTCAACATGAATTACGAACAGAGCTGAGGGGAGGACTGGCATGGCGACCTATCCGCTTCCCGATATCGATCTCGCCGGGCGTGTCGTCCTGATGACAGGCGGCGATCGCGGGCTGGGCCTGTCGATGGCCATGGCCCAGGCAAAATGCGGCGCGTCGGTCGTGCTCGCCTCGGTCGATGGCGAAGGCTGCGAGAGAGCCGCGCAGGAGATCGAGGATGCGGTCGGCGCCGGTCGGATTCTGGCGGTCACGCTCGACATCACCGACCTTGAGGCCTGCCGCGCCGCGGTGGCGGCGACGGTAGAAAAATTCGGTCGCCTCGACGCGGTGTTCAACAATGCGCGGCGCCTGATGCGCGGCGGCACCCTGCCGGCCGCCGGAAACTCGCTGCCGATTTACGAGACCGATCCGGAAATCTATTCCCAAACCATCATGGTCAACGTGGTCGGCACGTTCTTCATGTCCCGCGCCGCGGCGGAATATTTTCGCGAGACCGGGGGAGGAAAGATCGTCAACGTTTCGACGTCGCGGCGCAATTTCTCGCGCCCGCGCAATTCGCCCTACGGCGTCAGCAAGGCGGCGGTCGAGGCGTCGACCATTATCTGGGCCGGAGATCTGGCGGACGATAACGTCACGGTGAACACGCTCCTGCCGGGGGCGGCAGTCGATGCCGACCCCTTACGCGAAAAGAAGGAGGGGCAGGTGCTGCTGCCGGTCGATATCATGGACCCGCTGGCCGTGTGGCTGGCCTCCGCCGGTTCCGACGGGGCCACCGCCAGGCGCTATGTCGGCAAGCTGTGGAACCCGGAACTGCCGCCGGATGAAGCCGCCGACGGGGCGCGGGAAGAGCCGACTTTCATCGAGCAGTTGCCGGGATAACGGGCTAAAGACTCCGCGCAGGGGCGTCCGGTCGCCCGGCTTCTCCCCGATCCTGTTCGTTCAGGATCCGGATCTCGCGTTGCGGGAACGGAATCCTGATGCCGTTCTCCTTCAGCGCCTTCCAGATCATGAACAGAAGATCGGCGCCGACCCGGTTTTCGCCGTCGTCGACGCCTTCCATCCAGAACTCCACGAGGATATTGATGCCGGAATCTCCGAATTTCGCGATTTCGGCGTCGGGCCTCAGCTCGACCGGCAGGTCGTCGCCGCTGATAACCTTCGGGTGGCTGGCGATCACCTCGCGCAGGATCGGGAACATCTTTTCAAGGTCGGTCCCATAGGCGACATCGAAATTGATCGGGTAACGCTGCAGCTGATTGTTATGCGTCCAGTTGGTGAAGGAGGTGGTGATGAATTTCTCGTTCGGCACCATGATGTCCTTGCCGTCGTAGGTTTCCAGCGTCGCCGACCGCATCGTCAGCTCGCGTAGCCTGCCGCTCCGACCGTCCTCAAGCTGGATGAAGTCGCCGATGGCGATGCTGCGGTCCAGCAGGATGATGATGCCGGAAATGAAGTTGGACGCGATCTGCTGCAGCCCGAAGCCAAGCCCGACGCCCAGCGCGCCGCCGAACACCGCCAGCGCCGTGAGGTCGATCCCCATGATGTTGAGCAACAGCAGGAAGATGATGACGAATATGGCGATCTCGAACAGCTTCGCGATCACTTCGCGGGTCCCCGGCTCGATCGTTTCCCGGCTGCGAATGACTCTTTGGCCGGTATTGTTGGACAGGCGGCCAAACCAGAACAGCACGAAGCCGAAGATCAGCGTGCGCAAAACCGCGTAGACGCTGAGCTTGATATTGCCCAGCTCTATCGAAACGCTGTCGAGATACTGGATCACGTCGGCCAGCAGGCCCATGCTGTACAGCACCGCGATCGGCAGGCCGATCCATTTCAGAAGGGCGACGATCGTGGCGTTCCTGATCAGGTGAATGGCCAGGCTGTAGACGACGAAGATAAAGGCTACGCCCTGCGCCGCCCGGGGCAGCCAGGCTTCGCCCAGAAGGCCGGCGCTGATCGGTGTCGCGATTCCGAGGGCGATGGCGGCCGTCACCGGCTGGACCAGCGCGTGGGCGCGGTAGAGCGCGGATCTCAGGTCGAAAAGAACGCCCGGATGCGGTTCTGACCGAAAAAACCTGACATGCCGGATGACATACGCGCCGATGATGCAACCGATCGCGAGGGCCAGCGCGACGATACCGATCTGCAGGTAAAAATCCGTGTCCGACAGTTCGGAATAGGCTGTCCGCCAGATCGTCTCAAGACGTTCAGTAAGTTTGTCCATTGTACGGTATCGCCATCAGATCCTTTAAACGTCCAGCTGCGTCCGAAACCCTGAAGCCGGCACGGGAGTCCGGTCGGAAACTGTTTCGGGCTAAAGGCCCAGTACGCGCCTTGCGAGAATACTACGCTGGATCTCGTTCGATCCCGCATAAATCGTGTGTTTGCGGATGTCGAGCCATATCTTCGAGACGTCGACCGGGCCGTCGTCCGTTTCCACCGGTCCCGCGTCGCCGCCATGCAGACCGGCGGCCTCCAGCAGCAGGTCGGCGATCTTCTGGACGTTCTCGGTGGCGACGATCTTGATGAAGGAAGAGTTCGACCCGATCGGTATGTCGGCATCGGCCATCTTCACCGCATGGGAAAAAATTGCGGCCTGCGACAGCACGTCGATCTCCATCGCTGCCAGCCGGTCCCGGAACGCTGCATCGGTTATCGCGCCGGTGGCTTTCGCGACGCGACGCACCCGGTCCAGAAGATCGAGCGCGAGTTGCGGGCTGGCGTTGCCGATCCGCTCATGGTCGAGGAGCGAGCGGGCAATTCGCCAGCCGTCATTGACCTCTCCGACGAGGTTTGTCCGAGGAACCCGGACATCTTCGAAGACGCACTCCGCGAACTCTTCCTCGTCCGCGATGGTGCGGATCGGGCGGATCGAGATGCCGGGGGTCGAAAGATCGATCAGGATTATCGAAATCCCGAGCTGTTTGCGCGGGGCGTCAGGGTCGGTGCGGACCAGCGCGTACATCCACTGGGCGTGCTGCGCCATGGTGGTCCAGATCTTGCGGCCATTGACGATGAAATCGTCGCCGTCGGCGACCGCCCGAGTGGTCAGACTCGCCAGATCCGACCCCGATCCCGGTTCGGAATAACCCTGCGCCCAATGCACCTCGCCCGAGAGGATCTTCGGAAGGTGTTCCGATTTCTGCCGGTCGGTGCCGTACCGCATCAGGATCGGCCCGATATGGCCCAGCCCCTGGCGCGACAGGGTCGGAGCGCCGATCCGCGCCAGCTCTTCCTGCAGGATCAGCTGCTGTTGCAATGTCGCGCCCATGCCGCCGTACTCTTCCGGCCATCCCGGAGCGATCCAGCCGCGCTCGTAGAGTTTCCGGTGCCAGGGGAGCGCCTCATCCGGTGTCGGCCGGCGCGCCAGGCCGCGCAGCTCAGAGGGCAGGTTCTCTTCCAGCCACGACCGGGCCTCCGCCCGGAAACGGGCGTCTTCGCGGCTGTCTGCGATGAAGGATGGAACGGCCATGGGCTAAGTCTAAAGCCGAATGGCGTCAGGCGGAACCGTCTCCGCTGTCGCTTCGGTCGATGATTCTTGAAGTCGGGAAAGTCACCGTGACGACGGTCCCGACTCCCGGTTCGCTCTTGAGATCGAATGTCGCCCCATGCAGTTCCGCCAGTGCACGGGACAGGGGAAGGCCGAGCCCGGTGCCCTCGCGGGACCGCGTCATCGTATTCTCCACCTGACCGAAAACGGTCATGACTCTGGGAATGTCCTCGCGAGCGATGCCGATACCCGTATCGGCGACCTCGAGGATGAATCCGGCGACCGGGCGGCAATAGGCGGAAATCGAGACCGAGCCGCCCCTGTCGGTGAACTTGATCGCGTTGGCCGCCAGGTTGAGCAGGATCTGTCGAATTTTTCGTGCTTCGGCGACCAGATGCGGCAGCTCTTCCGCCAGTTCAGTACGGAGCGACACACCTGCCCGGTCGGCCTGTTCGCGGAGCATCCGGGCGACCGACCGAATGGCGGTTTCGACGTCGACCTCATCTTCCTGAAGGTCCGAAACGCCGGCCTCGAATCTGGAATAATCAAGAATGTCGTTGATCAGGTCGAGCAGGTGGATGCCCGACATGTGAATGTCGGATGCGTATTCGAGATATTTTCTGCTTCCGACCGGCCCGAAAGTCTGTTCGCTTATGATTTCGGAAAAACCGATAATCGCATTCAGCGGGGTCCGGAACTCATGGCTGACATTGGACAGGAATTCGGCCTTAACCCGGCCGGCCTCTTCCGCCATAGCACGTGCCCGTTCAAGCTCATGCGCGGTTTCAAACAGTATGCTGGAGCGAGCTTCCAGTTTGCGCTTTGTCTTCAGGGCGTCCTCAAGGTCGGTCGAGAGCGCGTTGAGCCGCACCTGAAGGGTCTCTGCTGTTCCTTTCAGGTCCGTGACATCGACGGCGAGCGCATTAAACCGCCGACCGTCGTCCGAGCTGGTTATCGACAGGCGCATCCATCGTTCGCCCGTGCTCGGCGCCGCATAGCGTACGTCCAGAACGAATGAACCCGTTCCTGTTGTCCCGTCGAGTTTTCGGAGTAGCGCATTCCGGTCTTTACGATGCAGCCGCTGGAGCAGTTTCAGAAGCCTGAACCGGGACCTGCCGTTGCCGTCCACGGGACGGCCATCTGTATCGATTTCGAAAAAGCCGTTTTCGTCGACGCCCCAGGAGGCGCTTATCGGAGGCAGGGTGGTTGCAGCCCGGGCGCGGTAAATGGACTCTTCGCCGCCTCCCGGGTCGTCGGTCACGCCGCGCTTCCGACGTCCGATGCTGCTGTCCTGGCGTCGTTGGCGCTCTCCGCCCGGACCGGCACGTGGTCGGGAGCCGCCGCTGCCGTTTGCGCCTGGAGCCTTTCTTCCGGCGTCATCGCATCCTGGGCTACCTTTCGCGCGGCGAGCGCCGCCTTACGCGATTTTGCCGGCAACCCGTTGCGGAGGGCCCGTGAAATCCAGACGAAGGCCGCCAGCGGGTCCGTGCCGGTTCCCTTGCCGTCCCGGAGCATCATGCCGTAGACGAACTGGGAACTGGCGTCGCCCAGACAGGCTGCTTTCTCGTACCAGTGCGCCGCCATAGACAGATCCTTCGGCACAGCAGTGCCGCGAGCATGGAGGTTTCCCAGCGACACCATCGCAGCCCGATGCCCTGCCGTTGCCGCCTGCGTCAGAAGCTCGACTGCCTTTCCCGTGTTTTCTCCTGCCATCTCTGCGTCCATCCCCCGCGACAGGAGCAGCTTCCCCAGCCGGTAGCGCGCTTCGACCGAACCGCCGCCGAATGCTCTCCTGTACCAGACGGCCGCTTCCTCTGAATTGGAAGGAACTCCGTTTCCGAGGCGATACATCTCGGCCATTTCCAGCTGCGCTTCGACATCGCCATTCGCGGCCCTCCTGGCGCGCTTAATCATGGAGTCCGTAAAGCTCTCTGGGAAGAGCATTTCCCGAGAAATTTTCAACTTTTGCGTCCCTCGCGGTTTGAGAGGACGCATCATAAGAGACCGGCCTTGTCGGTTGGTTAATAGTCCTTCCCTGAGTTTACCCTCCGTAAACACCGTGGTGGTAGTCAATGGGCACGCCTGTCGAGGACGAAGATGGATTTTTTCGGAACAGCAAAGAAGATCGTGTGCAGCATCATCGCGACGGCCCTGGCGATGACAGTCGCCGCGGTCGAGGGATTGCTGCCGCACAGGCCGGACTGGCTGGAGCGCGTCGCCAACCTCGCGGATACCCTGAAATCGGTCTACGAGACCGGTGGTCATCCCGACGTCTCGCCCGGTTCCCCGAGGGATTCCGGAGAGGCCGCGCCCGAGTTCGATCAGAGCCGGTTGCTCCTTGCCTACACAGAGCTCTGGGAGTTCGTTCAGGAGTTGCGAAATGATGGGCTGTCGCTCGATGACGAGTTCTGCGACCGGATCGAACGGGAATGGTCCGTAACCACCCTGCTCACCTATCTCCGGAGCGCCGACCGGACCCTACGCGATCATGCGAACACGAAGCTGGTTTCGGCATCCGCCGTTATGTCTCCGCCACAGAACGGCGACTGATCCCGAAAGTCCGGTTTGCGGTAAATTTCGGAAGTTTCCATCGGCCCGAAAATTGATCTAGTGTCCCCGCCGACCGTCGCCGGGGCGGTCGCAACGGGGCGTGATTATGAAACTGCTGATTTTACCGGGCGACGGGATCGGGCCGGAAATCGTCGATGTCGCCAGAAAAGCTCTGGCTGCGCTGAATGACCGTTTTGCGCTGGGGCTGATATTCGAAACCGAGGAAATCGGCCTGGCCCGACTCGAGGCGGCCGGTTCCACCCTGCCCGAAAGCGTGCAGGACAAAATGCGCGCTGCAGACGGCATTGTACTCGGCCCGGTATCGACCCATGCCTATCCGCATTCTTCAGAAGGCGGCATAAACGTTTCCGCCTGGTCCCGTACCCGGCTCGACCTTTATGCCAATATCCGGCCGAGCGCAGTCAGGCACGGCGTTCCCGCGCACGTGCCGGCCATGGACCTGGTGATCGTCCGCGAGAATACAGAAGGCTTCTATGCCGACCGCAACATGGCCTGGGGCACCGGCGAGTTCATGCCGACGAAAGACGTTGCCCTCGCTGTCGGCAAGGCGACGCGCGAAGGGTGCCGCCGCATTGCGGCTGCAGCGTGCGAGCTCACCATGCGGCGGAACCGGCGGCTGACGATCGTCCACAAGGCGAACGTACTGACCAGGTATAGCGGCCTGTTTCTGGAGACCGCGCGCGAGGTGGCGAACGCTTACCCCGATATTGAGGTCGACGACGTGATCGTCGATGCGATGGCGGCGCTTCTGGTGCGCGAGCCCGAGCGGTTCGATGTGATTGTGACCAGCAACATGTTCGGCGACATCCTGTCCGACGAGGCGGCGGAACTGGCCGGCGGGCTGGGCCTTGCTGCATCGCTCAACGCCGGCGACGATCACGCGGTGGCGCAGGCGGCGCATGGTTCCGCTCCGGACATCGCCGGTCAGGACATCGCCAACCCGGCCGCGATTCTGCATTCGACGGCGATGCTGCTTGAGCATCTCGGCGCGAGGATCGGCGATAACGGCCTTGCTGAGGCCGCCAGATGCCTGGCGGACGGGACCGATGAAGTCCTGGCCCATGACGCGACGCGGACGAAGGATCTGGGCGGGCAGGGCGGCACCAGGGCGTTCGGCGACGCCCTGGTCCGGAGGATTGCCTCTGAAGGCTAGTGCTTGTGGCCCCGATGCATGCCGCTGTCGTGCATGCCGCCGCCTTTCATGTTGCCGTGCGGTTTCATCGCGCCGATCTTGCCGACCTTGACCGGAATTTCGATTTCTCCGGCCTTTTCGAACACGAAGGTGACCGGGAAGGTCTCACCTTCGATCAGCTTTTTATGTAGCCCCAGTAGCATGATGTGATAGCCGCCGGGCTTCATCAGGATGGTTTCGCCCGGCGAGAGGGCGATGCCGTCTTTGACGCGCCTCATCCTCATCACGGTGCCTTCCATGATGTGGGTATGGATCTCGACGTTCCTCGCGACCGGCGATTTTGCGTCGATCAGGCGATCGATTGCTGCGCCCTTATTGACCAGTTGCGCGTATGCAGCGCCATTCCCACCGACCGATGCGCGCGCCCAGGGGGCCTCGATGGCAATGTTACCTGCCATGGTTTTTATCTGGTTCGACGGCATGCTCTGGTCCTTATGACCGTGCATGGGCTGGGCATGGGCCGACGACAGCGTCAGCATGACGGCGGCTACCGTCAGGATTGTCATTGTTTTCATATCCGATCTCTCTGTTTTCCGGCAGGCGCGCCGGGCGTTTCAAAAAAAGGTGGCGAGATCGTCAGACGGGTGGGCCTCGCGCCTCTTGCGGCGAGTAACCGGATTTTTGCGAAAGTCGGTTGTCGGTCGCCCGAAATGCGGGATCGTTTTGGGTCGCATCCTGTGCTTCCCGAGGGGCCTCGATTGACGGCAGGGCGGTCGCCAGGGGAAGCGGGCAAATCTTGCAATGTTCGCCGAGATCTCCCTGTTCCACTGGGCTCCCGGTGCCAGGCAGAGGCGCTGTCATCGTGCCGCCAGTGGCAAGGCAGTAGACAATTTTGCCATGCGTGGCCGTAGCCGGTTCTGCTACGGCCCAGCCAGCCGGCAGCAACGTATTGAGCAACACTGCCAGGATAGCGAAGAATGCGCGCAGGGTTGGAGGACGTGCAGTCATGGGTAAAGGCTATGGTCAGGTCTGCCCGGAAACAACCGTTAGCCGGAGCCTGCGGCCTGGGCCAGTATCGCAGCGCGCAGCCGGTCCGGCGTGCAGGGCGCACGCAGGACGCGCACGCCTGTTGCATGGTGGATCGCGCCGAAGATCGCAGGCGCCGTGGCGCACAGCGAGGGTTCGCCGATACCTTTTGCGCCCCACGGCCCGGTCGGTTCCGGGTCCTCAATGATGTAACTCCGGATCGGCGGAACATCGCCGATGGTGGGCATCAGGTAATCGTGCAGGTTTTCGGTCCTGCCCGGCACGAATTCCTCCATCAGGGCGAACCCCAGCCCCTGCGCAATTCCACCCTCGATCTGGCCCTCCACCTGCTGCGGGTTCAGCGCTTTCCCGACATCGTGCGCCGCGGCCATGCGAAGGACCTTGACCGTGCCAAGCTCGATATCGACCTCGACTTCCGCGATCTGCGCCGCGAAGCCGTATGTCGCGTAGGGCTTGCCCTGTCCGTTTTCATCGAGCGGTTCGGTAGGCGGGTCGAAATAACCTTCGCCGGTCAGCACGTCGCCATTTTCGGCGGGCGCGAGCGAAGACAGGTCGAGCCTGCGAGACCCTGCGTCATCTTTCACGGTCAGGCCGCCGTCTTCGCAGATGATGGACGCGTTGTCCCCGACATTGGCAAGGCGCAGGATCTGCGCGCGCAGATCCTCGCCGGCGCGCTTTGCGGCGTTGCCGGATACATAGGCCTGCCGGGAAGCGGAGCTCTTTCCGGCGTCGGCGGTCAGGTCGGTGTCGCCCCACACCAGATCGATGTCGGCCATGGCGATGCCAAGCCCGTCGGCGGCGGCCTGCACCATCGTCGTATTGGTGCCCTGGCCGATATCCTGCGCCCCCGAATAGAGCGTGATCCTGCCGTCGGTGGAAACGCCGATCCGCATGGTCGAGGGGTTGGCGAGCGAGGTGTTGCCGCAGCCGTACCACATGCAGCCTACCCCGACGCCACGGCGTAATGCTCCATCAGCGGCGCTGTTGAATTTTTCAGCTGCCGAGCGCCAGTCCTGCCAGTCGCCGCGCAGGGATTCGAGGCACTGGTCCAGGCCGGCGCTTTCCAGCGACTGGCCGGTGGCGGTCGGCTGACCCTTGCGGATCGCGTTCCTGAGTCTGAACTCCAGCGGATCGATACCGCACTCTTCGGCCATCATGTCCATGCAGGCGTCGTGCGCGATGGCGGCCTGCGGCACGCCGAAACCCCGGAAGGCGCCGGCCGGTGTTTCGTGAGCGAAATACGCATGCGATGCGGCATGGACGTTCGGGACGAAGTAGGGGCCCGTTGCGTGGATCGGCACGCGGTCTTTTACCGTCAGTCCCCAGGAAACATAGGCGCCCGTATTGAACAGCCCGTCGAAGCTGAAGCCCTGCAGGTTTCCGTCCCTGTCGCACCCGTAGCGGGCCGTGATGCGCGCCGGGTGACGTTTCGATGTCACCGCCATCGATTCGATCCGGTTCCAAATGCAACGCACCGGCCGGTCGAGCAGCCAGGCGGCGAGCGCCAGCAGCGGCTGGACTGACAGGTCAAGCTTGCCGCCGAACCCGCCGCCGCAGGCGGTCGGGATAATACGGATGTCCGCGGGCGCGATCCCCATGATCTGCGCCACCTCGTCGCGGTCCATGTAGGGAGTCTGGGTGGACACGATAATTTCGATCCGGTCGCCGACGCGTCGCGCCCATCCCGCTTCCGGCTCGATATAGGCATGCTCCACGAAGCCGGTTTCCACATCGCAGGAAACGACGATATCGGCTGACTCCAGCGCGGTATCTGCGTCGCCCTTTACGACCAGCCCGTCAGCAAGAAGGTTGTCGGGCCAGTCGGGCTGCACCGCAACTGCGCCGTCGGCGCGTGGCGCATCGAATCCCTGAACAGCGTCCAGCACGGTCCATTTTAGCGGCAGATCCTCGTCGCGGATGGAGTCCACGGTCTCTCGGTCGCCCACCAGAGCAAGGACGGCCTCTCCCCGATAGCGGACGACACCGTCGGCCAGCACCGGCTGGTCCTTGACGTCGGGATAGACGCCGTAGCCGTTATTACCCGGTATGTCCGATGCGGTCAGGACCCGGACCAGGCCCGGAAATTTATCCATCAAGGCGCCGGTGTCGCCCAGCGTGAAATGCGCATGCCAGTGGGGCGAACGGATCGTGCGCAGCCAGAGGGCGTCACCGAGCGCAGCGTCGGCGCCGTACTTTTCTGCGCCGGACACCTTATCCGCCCCGTCGCGTTTCGCCGCCCGGGCGCCGACCGCTTCGCCCGGAGGCGGCGTCTCAATGCCCGCATGGTCCGGATTTCCGACATGCAGGACCGCGTCGATAATTTTGCGGTAGCCGGTGCAGCGGCACAGCACGCCGCCGAGCGCATCTTCGACCTGTTGTTCCGTCGGCCGTTCGACCCGGTCGAGCAGTGATTGCGCCGCCATCAGCATGCCGGGCGTGCAAATGCCGCACTGTGCCGCGCCGAACAGGTGGAACGCCTCCTGAAGGGCCGATAGCCCGCCGTTCGCCGCAAGCCCTTCGACCGTCGTGACCGCGCGGCCTGCCGCCTGCGCCGCCGAAACCATGCAGGAACAGACCTGTTCGCCATCCAGCAGGATTGTGCACGCGCCGCAATCGCCGGCATCGCAGCCGATCTTCGTGCCTGTCAGGCCAAGTTCTTCGCGCAGCACATGACCGAGCCGCCGCGACGGCGCGGTTTCGACTTCAACCGGCTGGCCGTTTACCGTGAAAGACAGCCTGTGCGTCACGCCGTTTCTCCCAATGTCGTCAGGGCGCGGCGGAGCAGCGTCAGCGCCGCATCGAGCCGGTATTCGGCGGTGCCCCGTACATCGTCTATAGGAGCGAGGCGCGACAGATGCGCGGGCTCCGCGATGTCCGCCAGCGCGCGCGTGACAGGCTGGCCGACCAGAGCCCGCTCAAGGAGCCGCAACCGCTGCGCCTTGGCGGAGCAGGACCCGACGGCGATACGGGCGCTGGCGACATTGCCGTCTTCGCCGCGCGCCAGAACGGCAGCGACCATGGCAATGGAGATGACCAGATAGCGCCGCGCACCGAGCTTGAGGAACGTACTCGCCGTGTCCCCGCCCGTCTTCGGTACGCGGATCGCAGTGACGATTTCATCCTCCGCGCGGCGTGTCTGGCGGTTGCTGATGATGAATTTCTCGACCGGGATCGTCGCCGTTCCCCGGACGGACGCCGTCTCGAGTTTCGCGTCCAGCGTCAGCAGAGGTGGCACGCCGTCCGCTGCCGGCGATGCGTTGCAGATATTTCCGCCGATGGTGCCGGAATTCTGTACCTGAACGCCGCCGATCTCTCGCGCCGCCTGTCTGAGTCCGTCGAACATCGGCGGCAGGTTAGCCGCACTGAGATCGGACCATGTGGTCAGGGCGCCGATCCGAAAGTGATCGTCGCGTTCGTCGATGCCGCGCAGACCGTCGATGCGGGAAATATCGAGAATGTCTTCGTCGAACGGTTTTCCGACCCGGGCCGGATAGATGTCCGTGCCGCCGGCAAGTACCGTCAGCCGTCGCCCGGCCAGTGCGGCGAGTGCGTCGTTAAGATTGGTCGGTTGCAGGTAGTCTCCCATAGGGAGAGATAATATCGCATTGCGGTCCGGCGGGGGAGTGGGAACGGCGACCGTTTCCGTTACGCTGCACGCACCTCGCGCGGGGCGACGCGGTTGCCGGGTAACGACACGGTCACGACAGTGCCCTCGCTTTTTTTTGCTGGTGATGACAAGCTGTCCGTCGTGCAGCTCCGTGAGCTTTCGCGCGAGCGGAAGACCGAGCCCCGTGCCTTCGCGGGTCTTTGTCAGGTGATCTTCGACCTGGCCGAAGACCGTCATCGAAATGGCGATTTCATCCTCGGTCATGCCGATACCTGTATCCCTGACCTTGATCTGAAACCGGCCGGCGATATCGAAACCGGAGGAAAGTGTGATCCTGCCGCCAGGTTCCGTGAATTTCACGGCGTTGCTCAGGAGGTTGATCAGAATCTGTTTGATCTTTGTTTCGTCGGCCCGGAGGCGAATGTCGGGGAGGGTGTCCCTGTGGATCGCCACGCCTGCCGCTTTCGCCAGCGGGTCGACGATCGTCAGGCAGTCGGCGACGAGGTTGCCGATATCGATCTTGTTCTCGCTGAGCGTCATTTTGCCGACCTCGATTTTGGAGAGGTCGAGGATGCCGTTGACCAGATTGAGGAGATGCAGGCCGCTGGAGTTGATGTCGCCGGCGAATTCCAGATATTTCACATTGGCGATCGGCCCCATCACCTGGTTCCTGATGAGGTCGGAGAAGCCGATTATCGAGTTCAGCGGCGTCCTCAGTTCATGGCTCATGTTCGACAGAAAGGCGGACTTGGCATGGTTGGCGGCTTCGGCGAGATCCGCCGCTTCCCTGAGTTCCCGCGCCGCCCGTCGCCTCAACGCAAGTATCTTCATTAGAAAAAGGATGAGGGAGAGCTGGATGGCGCACGCTGCTGCGGCGCCGAACACCCAGTGAGCGTGTTCGTCGAGAATGGAAGACGGTCTGTTGGCGACGATCGAATTGGGGGGCAGTTTGTCCAACGGTATGCCCAGCCGTTCGAGTTCGCCAAAATCAAACCTGTAGACGTTAGGACTTTCCGAAATGACACGCAGCGCGCTTGGCGCCGATCCGTTCAGAATTCTTGCAGCCAGCGATGCGGCGGCGCGCCCCTGTTCGAAATGGCTGACGATTTTGCCGCCGAGCACGCCCTGACCGATTCCGTGATCCTGGGTCACAAAAAGCGGCCCATTGAAGACCTGCCTCAGCCTGCCGAGGAATTCGTTGAATTCAAGGGAGTGCCCCATGTAATCCCGAGACGGATTGCTGATATAGACCGGTGTTTCAGCTGGAAGGGTGCGCAATCGCTCGAACAGACTGTCGTATGTATGTTTGCCGAGGGACAGGAAGTCGACATGCCCGATTTCCGGCCGTTTTTCAAGCATCCGTTCCACCTGGAGCCTGTTCAGCCGTCCCGTCCTTGTGTCGTCGGCAATTACGGTGATCGGTCCGGATTTCGGGAACAGACGTCGTGCGAGTTCCAGAGTGTCGTCAGCGGATCGCTTTTCGATTACCCCGACGATCCTAGGATCGTCATTTTGGGCCATCGCAAGTTTGATATTGTTGACGCCGAGGAACACGATCTGCATTCGGGCGAACAACGTGTCCTTGCGGGAGATTGCGAAACGCAGCGCGTTGTCGTCGGCGACGATGAGGACGTCGTATTGCTTGAGATGAATGAATTTCTTGTAGAGAGATTCTTCGACATCGGCTTCCCGCTCCGCATAGTCGAATCTCTTGCTGTCCATAAACTCGACATCAAGAACGTAACGCCCTGATGGCAGGCCGTTTTCTTCCAGACCCTTGCGAATCCCGTCCAGCTGGGGCTGAAACGACGGAAAAGAGGGATGGTAGGAGGAAAGGAACAGGATGCGCGGCTGGGAAGCCTGCTGGCTGCTTCCTGGATGGTTGGCATTTGCCGGACCCGCTATCGACAGGAAGACCAACAGCGTCGACGTCAGACCGAGCCAGAAAATTTTTTCCGGGCGCCAACCCTTAAGACCGGATAACAACAATCAGACAACCCAATGCTATCAACTATAACAAATAAGTAGGTGATTCGGAGTTAACAAAAGATTAACGGCGCTGGTTTTTGTGGGGGTGCCCGACCGCCAGGCGGCGTTGACAGGGTTCCTGCCCGCCATCAAACTCCCCCTATCATGCCAGCGATCAAGGAAATCGATCTCGTCCATGTCGCTCTGCCGACACGGCGCGAGCATAAATGGACCGGCCTGACCGAGCCCATCGGCGGCTATATTCTCGTGAAAATGACCGGCGACGACGGAACCGTCGGTTGGGGCGAAGCCCCGGCGCTGAAGGACTGGGGCGGCGATTACGGCCGGTATTTCGGCGAGTCGCCCGGCACCACTAAATTCGTGATCGAGACGTATTTGGCGCCTGTGGCGATCGGTTGCGAAGTCGGCAATATCGCCGATCTGCACCAGCGTATGGACGCCATCGTCAAAGGCTATCCCTACGCCAAGGCGGCCGTCGATATCGCGGCCTACGACCTTGCGGGCAGAACGTTTGGCGTGCCGGTCTGGCAACTGCTCGGTGGGCGAGTGCGCGACCGGGTGCCGGTCACCCATTCGATCGGGCTGCTGGATATAGACCTGGCGGTCGAGGAATGCAGACAGGTGGTCGATGAGGGCATCCGCACCATAAAGATCAAGGTCGGAGTCGATCCGGATCGCGATGTCGAGATCGTCCGCCGCGTTCGCGAGGCTGTGGGCGAGGCGACCGATCTCTGCGTCGATGCCAATTGCGGTTATGCCACACCGCACGACGCCGTCCGGATCATTCGCGCGATGGAGGAATACCGGCTGAAATATGCCGAACAGCCGGTCGAGGGGATCGACCGGATGGCCGAGGTCCAGCGCGCCATCGCGACGCCTGTCATGGCTGACGAATCGGCCTGGGCGGCGCGCGACGTTCTGGAAATTTTCGAGCGCAGGGCGGCGGAGATCGTCTCGATCTACACCACCAAGCCGGGCGGTCTGTACGGCGCGATGGAGGTGGCGGCGGCGGCGCGCGCGGCGAAGTTCCTGTGCAATGTCAACGGATCGGTCGAGACCGGCGTCGGCAATCTCGCCAATATCCATCTGGCGGCGGCGGCGATGCCCGTGACGCTGTCCTGCGTGGTGCCGGTTTCAATGCCGGCTGAGGCGCAGTCCGGCAATGTCGGCGGTATCTATTACGTGGACGACCTGATCAAGGAGCCGTTCCGGATGGAAGACGGCTGCGTCGTTGTGCCCGATGGTCCCGGATTCGGCATCGATATCGACGAAGACAAGATCGCAAAATACCGTAACAGCGCGCTCGATTAAGGCGCGCGTCTATAACGCATTGTAGCCGCCATCGACGAAATGATCGGCGCCCGTGGTGAAGCTCGACGCGTCGCTCGCCAGGAACAGGGCCGTGCGGGCGATCTCCTCCGGCTGTCCAAGACGTCCGGCCGGCAGATGCGGCCTGTGACGCTCGGCGACGGCTTCGAAGGAATTGTTGGTAATCAGCAGCCGCGAGGTAGCGATGGGGCCGGGCAGAATCGCGTTGCAGCGGATATTGTCCGCTGCATAATCGATCGCGATGGACTGCGTCAGGAGCCGCACAGCCGCCTTGGAAGCCGAATAGGCCGGGCGGTTCTTCGCCACGCGCGCGCCGTAGATCGATGAAATATTGACGATGGAGCCGCCGCCGGCCTTCTGCATGTGGGGGATCGCCTGCTGCATGACGATGAACATGCCGGTGACGTTGACGTCCAGCGTCTTCCGGAAGGTCGCGACATCGATGTCGAGCGCGGGTGCTGCCGGGTCCCGATAGGCGGCGGCATTGAACACTGTGGTCAGCCCGCCGAATTCCTTCACTGTCGCGGCGACCGCTTCCTTCACCGAGTCCTCGTCGGTCACGTCGCAGACCAGCGGGATCGCGCGCCCCCCGGCCTCAATGATATCTGTTGCGGTCTGCTCCACGTTTTCCTTGGCGATATCGACGCAGGCCACCGCCGCGCCCTCTGCGCCGAATAGCCGCGCCGTCGCGCCGGCAATAGCCCCGCCCGCGGCGGTGACGAATGCGATTTTTCCTTCAAGCCGTTTCATGGTCCGTCTCCCGCTCAGAACGCCGTGTAGCCGGCGTCGACCGCCATATCGGCGCCGCTGGTGAAACTCGATTCGTCGCTGGCGAGGAACAGGGCGGTCCGCGCGACCTCGATCGACTCGCCCAGCCGCTTGAAATGAAGCCGTTGCCCGTGACGCTCCACCACCGCCTCGATCGACGGGTTTCTCTGTAACATGCGCGGTCCCACGATGGGCCCCGGCAGGATCGAATTGCAGCGGATATTATCGGCGGCGTAATCGACTGCGATGGATTTTGTCAGCATTCTGACCCCGCCCTTGGCCGAACAGTACGCAGGACGCTCGGCGGCGGCGACCTGCCCGTAGATTGACGCCACATTGACGATGGACCCGCCGCCCGCTTTCTGGATTTCCGGGATGGCGAACTTGCAGACGATGAACATGCCCGTCAGGTCCACGTCGATGGTTCGCCGCCACATGTCGATTGGCATGTCGGCGACCTTGTGTCGCTGTTCGGAATACGCCGCCGCGTTGAACAGGGTCGTCAGCGGTCCAAGCTCGGAAACGGTTCGGGCAATGCAGTCCTGAACGACATTCTCGTCGGTGACGTCGCACACCATGGCGATAGCCTTGCCGCCGGCCGCCTCGATATCGGCGGCAGTCTGTTTCACGTCTTCTTCCGCGACATCCGCGCAGGCCACCGCCGCGCCTTCTTCAGCGAACAGCCGCGCCGTTGCGCCGGCGATATTGCCGCCGGCCGCCGTAACGAACGCGACCTTTCCATCAAGCAATCCCATGAATATGTCTCCCTGCGGATATCCGGTTCAGATCATTGTGAAACCGCCGTCGACGAACATGTCGGCGCCGGTCATGAAGGAGGAATCGTCGCTGGCGAGAAACAGCGCCGCCTTGGCGATGTCCTCAGGCTGGCCCAGCCGGCCGATCGGGTGCAGCGGCACCATCTTTTCGCGCACGGCATCCATCGTAGGCGTGCGGGCCAGCAGGCGGTTCGTCTCTATCGCGCCGGGCGAAATCGCGTTGGCGCGGATATTGTCGCCCGCGAAATCGAGCGCGACCGAACGCGTTATCTGCTTCACCGCCGCCTTGGTCGCCATGTAGGCGGGGCGGCCCGGCCAGGCGATGCTGCCGAAGGTCGAGGAAATATTGATGAAGCAGCCGCCGCCGGATTTCTGCATTTCCGGAATGGCGTATTTGCTGGTCAGGAACATGCCGGTGATGTTGACGTCGAGGACTTCCTGCCAGACTTCCAGCGGCATGGTCACGATTGTATGGGTGGGCTCGGACGCCGCCGCCGCATTGACGACAATGTCCACCTTGCCAAACGCGCCGACAGTTTCTGCGATCAGCGCCTTAACCTGGTCTTCCTGGCTGACGTCGCAGATCGACCAGGCGGCGGTTCCACCGGCCGATTCGATGTCGCTGGCGGTTTTCGCCACGGATTCCTCGACGATGTCGACGCACATTACGGATGCGCCTTCGGCGCCGTACAGCCTCGCGATGGCTCCGGCGATGCCGCCGCCTGCCGCCGTTACGATCGCGGACCTGCCGTCCAGTTTTCCCATAATCAGCCTCTCAATTCGATTGATTCGCCATCCGGCCCCTTGAAAACGACGCGTCTCCAGCCGGTTTCCCGCGCTTCCCGCGCGTCGGTGCTGTGGGGCGGCTGGAGGCAGTCGATGCCGGCTTCCTCCATCGCAACCACCGCACCGTCGAAGTCATCCGTTTCAAAACAGAAATGGAAGCCCTTCATGTCGCCGTCGCTATGGTGGGTCAGTTCCAGAACCGTGTCTCCGAGGCGCAGATAGGCGATGCGAAACCCGGCGCCCGGCCGGTGCTCGTAATAGGTCTCGCATCTGAAATGCCGTTCATAAAACGCAATGGACCGGTCGATATCCGATACGTGCAGCGCGACGTGGTCGATCCGGCGGAACATTTGATGTCTCCCGATAGTGACGGTACCAGCATCGAACCGGCGCTGCGATCTGTCAAACCCCGGCGGGGACACCGCTGATGCTGTAGACCCATGGCATAAAGACCCATGACCCGGGCGCGATTCGGTCCTACAATGTGCCCGGTTCGAGGCGAGATCCTGGGGAGTGCGCTCCGACTCCTGAAAACGGGAAAAGAAGAAAAATGTCATGAAGAAGGTTTTGATCGGCCTGGTCGTTGTCATCATCGTCGCAGGCGTCGGCATCTGGTACACGCTAGGCAATCTCGATTCGATCATCAAGGCGGCTATCGAAAAGTACGGCTCAGAGGCGACCAGGACCCAGGTCTCGCTTAGCGGGGTCGATCTGAAGCTCAAGGAAGGATCGGCGGCGCTCAACGGGTTCCGCATGGGCAACCCCGACGGTTTCAAGACCGACAAGGCAATGAGCTTCGGCACCGTCAGCGTCAAGGTCGATACCAGCTCGCTTACCAGCGACGTTATCGTCATCAAGGAAGTCGTGATCGCTGCGCCGGACATCATTTATGAGAGCGGCGACGGCGGCAGCAATTTCGATGTCATCCAGAAGAACGTCGACGCCTACGCCAAATCGCTCGGCGCGGGCGGAGAAAAGAAGGAAGCATCAAGCGAAGAGGGCGGCAAGAAGATCATCATCGAAAATCTTTACGTCCGCGACGGCAAGGTGGCGCTGAATTCGCCGCTGCTGCTCGGCAAGACCGTAACGGTGCCGCTGCCGGATATCCACATGAAGGATATCGGCAAGGAAGAGAAGGGCGCGTCGCCCGGCGAAGTCGCGAGCAAGCTGATGGACGAAATCACCGGCAAGATCGCCGGAGTCGGCAAGCAGGGCCTCGATTCAGCGGTCAAGATGGCCAAGGACGCGATGGAAGGCGCCAAGAAGATGATGGAAGGCGCCGGCGACGGGGCCAAGAAAATGATGGACGACTCGGGCGCCGGTAAGGCGGTCGATGACGCCACGAAGTCGATCAAGGGCCTGTTCGGCAAGTAACGGGCGTTCGGGACGGTCGCCATCGGGCGGCCGTCTTCGGTTCTTGAGGGTGCGTTTAGGGAGATCTACAGGCCGGGTTTAGAGGCCGGGAGGACGACATGGCGTCGGATGGCATGGGTGTGCTCGATATTCCGTCCGTCAGGGACAAGGTCAGTGAGGAGGAATGGAAGGCGCGGGTCAATCTTGCCTGCGCGTACCGGCTGGTCGATTATTTCGGCTGGACGCACCTGACCGCAAACCACATCTCGCTACGTGTTCCTGGCCCGGATGACCATTTTCTGCTCAACCCTTATGGCCTGCTTTACGACGAAGTCACGGCGTCCAGGCTGGTAAAGATCGATCTCGACGGCAACAAGGTGATGGACAGCGAGTTCGGCATCAACCAGGCCGGCTACGTGATCCATAGCGCCATTCACGCCGCGCGCAAGGACGTTACCTGCGCGATCCATACCCATACAGAGGCGGGCATGGCGGTTTCGGCTCAGAAATGCGGGTTGTTGCCGCTCAGCATGAGCGCGATCCGTTTCCACGGACATCTCGCCTATCACGATTACGAAGGTGTGACGCTGGATGTCGAGGAGCGCGAGTCGATCGTTGAGCATCTGGGCGATAAATACGCGATGATCCTGCGCAATCACGGGCTGCTGACGCTGGGGCGTAATCTCGGCGAGGCGTTCCACCTGATGTACAATCTGGAGAAGGCCTGCCGGTCCCAGCTCGATGCGATGGCCGGCGGGACGGAACTCGAGATTCCGCCCGACGAGGTGGTCGAGAAATCCGCGCGCCAGAGCTGGATCATGAACCATAACAACACCGCCGAGCACCCATCCTGGCCCGCCATGATGCGCAAGATGGACAGGATCGACCCCAGCTATCGCCTGTAAGGGCCGCGGGCGGCTAGCGTTCGCCGTCCCGGAGACCGGCTTGCCCGACCGAAGCGCTTCCCTCGACACCTTGCACGTCTCCACAATCCGCGCGACGATCCGGGGCGCATAGACCTCCGGGCAGGAGGCTGGATCGGGTTCAAGGGCGAGTGTCGCACTATGGCCAAAACGCTGTTCGAGAAAATCTGGGACAGGCATGTCGTCGCCGATCTGGGCGGCGGGTTCGCGCTGGTGTTCGTCGACCGGCATGTGGTCCCTGAAATTTCCTGTGAGCGATTCGATGAGCTTGAAGCCCAGGGGCTGGCGCTGAGGCATCCCGAGCTGACCTTCGGCGTGTCGGACCACACCGTGCCGGCGCTGTGGGCGGCGCTGGAAAAACCGGACGACCGCAGCAACGAGTTTTCGCGCGGCATGAAGGCGGCGTCGGTCAGGCACGGTTTCCATCATTTCGATGTGGACGGGCCGGACCAGGGGATCAGCCATATCGTCGCCGCCGAGCAGGGGATCGCGCTGGCCGGCACCACGCTGGCCTGCGTCGACAGCCATGTCTGCACCGTGGGCGCGCTGGGCGGCATCAGCTGGGCGTTCGGCGGCAGCGAGATCGTCCATGTTCTCGCCACCCAGACCAGCATTCTGCGCAAGCCCGCGACCATGCGCATCAGCCTTGAAGGCGCGCCGGCGCCGGGCGTGACGCCCAAGGATCTGACGCTCTATACCATCGGTCGGGTCGGCGCGGCCGGCGGTCTCGGTTGCGCGGTCGAGTTCGCCGGCGAAGCGGTTCGGTCGATGTCGATGGAGGGCCGGTTCACCCTGTGCAATATGGCGGTCGAGCTTGGCGCATCGTTCGCAGTCATCGCGCCGGATGAGTCGACGTTCGACTATCTGAAGGGCCGCCGTTTCGCCCCGAAGGGGGCGGACTGGGACGCCGCCATTGCGGACTGGCGCGCGCTCGCATCCGATCCCGATGCGGCATTCGACCGCGATGTCGCCATCGATATCTCGAACGCCGCGCCGCAAATCACCTGGGGGATCAGCCCGCAGGACACGATTCCGATCGACGGCGTCGTGCCCGACCCGGAAGAAGAGCCCGATATCCAGAAGCGCCGCGCCATGCAGGCCGGGCTCGACCATACCGGGCTGCGTCCGCGCCAGAAGATCGAAGGCACCAAGATCGATTTCGTGTTCATCGGCTCCTGCACCAACAACCGCATCTCCGACCTGCGCGAGGCGGCGGACGTGCTGCGCGGGCGCCGGATCGCCGAGGGCGTGACGGGCTGGGTGGTTCCCGGTTCGCTGCGTATCCGCGCCCAGGCGGAAGAAGAAGGACTTGCGCGCATCTTCACCGAGGCGGGCTTTAACTGGGGCTTCCCCGGCTGCTCGATGTGCGGCGGGCAGGGGAACGGGTTCACCGAACGGATAAAGCCGGGACTACGGGCCGTTTCCACCATCAACCGCAATTTGCCGGGTCGGCAGGGGCCCGGATCGATCACCCATCTGGCGAGCCCGCCCATGGCCGCGGCGGCGGCTGTCGCCGGCAGCATCGCCGACGTGCGGAAACTTGGGGGCTGAGACCATGGCGGAATCGTTTACGACCCTGACGGGGCCGGCCGCGCCCTATCTTGAGGAAAACGTCGCCACCAACGTCATATCGGTGCAGCGACCGCGCAGTGCCGGCCCCTACAAAGACCCTGGCGACGAGCTGTTCTTCGGGCTGCGTTTCGACGAGGACGGGAGAGAAATCCCGGATTTCGTGCTCAATCGCCCGCGTTACCGCGACGCAAGATTCCTGATCGCCGGCGCCAATTTCGGCTGCGCCAGCTCGCGCGAGGCCGCGGTTGCGGCATTGTCCGCGTTCGGCATTCGTTGCGTGGTTGCGCCCAGCGTGGGCGATATCTTTTTCAACAACTGCTTCAAGTTCGGCGTCCTGCCGGTGCTGCTGCCGGAAGCGGATGTGCTCGCGCTGGCCGAAGAGGCTTCATCGGGCGGGAAAAGCGGCGATTTCACCGCCGACCTGAATGAGAACCGCCTGACCGCGCCGAGCGGACGAACGTTCGAAATTTCCCTTCCCGAATTCCGCCGAACCCAGCTTTTGGAAGGGCTGGACGAAATCGCGCTTACAATGCGTAGCGCCGACGACATCGCGGCGTTTCACCGCGCGGCGGCGGACGAGAGGCCTTATCTCTACGGGCTGGAGAGGCCCTGACGAGGCGTGCGTTCCCCCAGTTCGTCGTCCGGCACACCTCGTTGATCATGCCGATGGATTCAGCGCGCGGTTAAGCGCAATGCGCCTGACGGGCCGGTTGCGCGTGACGATGGCGACCGCGCCGCGCCGTCGGTCACGTAATGCACGACAGCGCGTTCGGGCGCTGAGCTGATCTAGCCGTAATTCCGCAGCACGTTGCGGGCGATGACCATCTTCATGATCTCGGTGGGGCCCTCAGTGATGCAGAAGCTTCGCGCCTGGCGCCAGAACTGCTCGATCGGCAGGTCGGTGGTCAGACCTATACCGCCATGCACCTGCATGCAGCGGTCGGCGGCGTGGAAGCCGAGCTCGTCGGCGAACATCTTCTGAATAAACCCGTCGGTCCGGTCGACCTCGCCGCGCGAGGCGCGGTCAGCGGTGTTGTAGACCATAAGACGGGCTGCCTGCAGCTCGACATAGGTGTCGGTAATCATCCATTGCACGGCCTGCCGGTTGGCGAGCTTCTGGCCGAACGTCTCGCGCTGTTGCGCGTAATCGCACATCATGTCGAGGCAGCGCTGGGCCGTGCCGACGCCGCGCGCACCGTGTTTCAGCCTTCCATGGGCGAGGAAACGCTGGCCGAGCGCGAAGCCCTGGCCTTCCTCGCCGATGCGTTGCTCGACCGGGATTTCGACATTGTCGAAATGGATCTCGCAGGGCCAGTCGCCCATCATGGTCTCGAACTTGGTGGTGATCTTGATGCCCGGCGCGTCCATGTCGACGAGGAACATCGAGATGCCGCCGCGAGAGCCCTTTTCCCGGTCCGTGGCCGCCAGCAGCTGACAGAAATCGGCCTGGTCGGCGTCGGTAATGAAGCGCTTGGTGCCGTTGACGATATATTTGTCGCCCTTCAACACCGCCGTCGTGCGCATGCCACCCGGGTCGCCGCCGGCGTCGGGTTCGGTCTGGGCGAAGCAGGCGGTCTTTTCTCCCTTGAGCACGGGATAGAGGTACCTGTCTTTCATCTCGTCAGACAGCTCGTAGAGCGGTGCGCGCACCTGCGGCCCCATGATGCCGCCGAGCCCGCGGGTCGGCACCGCGATGGTGCGACCGAGCTGTTCCCAGACGATGACCAGAGAAATCAGGTCCGCGCCGACCCCGCCATATTCTTCCGGCACCTCCATCTGCCAGATGCCGAGCTCCTTGGCGCGGGCATGGAATTTTTCGCGCCATTCGGGTTTGAGCTCGCCGTTCTCGCAGGTCTCCATCTCATGCGGAATCATCTCCTCATTCACGAAACGCTCCATGGTTTCGCGAAACATCTGATGTTCTTCTGACAATGGATATTCCATCGGCGGGCTCCCTGATTTTCTGTAATGGCGGCTCGGTACAGGGCGATGATCAAGGCCGTTCCCGCCCTTGTCAACGGCACTGGACGAGGGATAGAAAGGATCGAACCGGCGCAGACCGGACTTCATACAGGGAGACGCCTCATGGCGGACAAATTTCGGGCGCTGGTGCTGGACGAGGCGGGGAAAGGCGTTTCCGCGTCCATTCAGGACCTCGACGAAAGCAGCCTGCCGGATGGCGACGTGACCGTCGCCGTGTCGCACTCGACACTCAACTACAAGGACGGGATGGTGCTCGGCGGGATCGGGCGGCTGGTGCGGAATTATCCGCATGTGCCGGGCATCGATTTCGCCGGGACGGTAACGGCGTCGGACTCATCTGACTTCGCACCCGGCGACAGCGTCGTGCTGACCGGCTGGCGAGTCGGCGAGGCGCACTGGGGCGGCTATGCCGAACGCGCCCGGGTGAAATCGGACTGGCTGGTGCCGATGCCCGACGGGCTGTCGGCAAAGGATGCGATGACGCTGGGCACGGCAGGCTTTACCGCGATGCTGGCGGTGATGGAGCTGGAAGATCACGGCGTGACACCGGATGCCGGACCTGTGCTGGTGACCGGCGCCAATGGCGGTGTCGGCGGGGTCGCCGTCGCGGTGCTGGCGAAGCTGGGATACGAGGTTCATGCCTCGACCGGTCGGCCTGAACTGGCCAACGGGCTGAAAGCGCTGGGCGCGGCGGAGATCGTACCGCGCGCCGAACTTGACGAGAAACCCGACCGCCCGCTGCTCACGGAGCGCTGGGCCGGCGCGGTCGACGCGGTCGGCGGCAACGCGCTTTCCGCCATGCTGCCGCAGATGAAGTATCACGGCGCGGTCGCGGCCTGCGGGCTGGCCGGCGGACCGCAGCTGGAGACCACCGTTATCCCTTTCCTTCTGCGCGGCGTAAAGTTGCTCGGCATCGATTCCGTCATGTGCCCGCAGGAGCGCCGGCGCGAAGCCTGGAACCGGCTTGCATCCGACATGCCCCGAGAAGCCCTGGATGCGCTGTGCGTGACGGCGAAACTGGAAGACCTGCCTGACCTCGGCAGGCAGATCCTCAAGGGAGAGACACGAGGCCGTGTGGTGATAGAGATCGGCGGCTGATCAGAAGGAGATAGCGGAAATGGATTTCAACCTTCCCGAAGAGCTGCAGATGCTCAAGGCCAATCTGCGCCGTTTCGTCGATACGGAGCTGATCCCCATCGAACGCGACACGATGGACGGCAACGAGATGAAGCCCGAAATGCAGTCGATGCTGGAGGAGAAGGCCAAGGCGCTGGGGCTATGGATGTTCGATGTGCCGGAGGAATATGGCGGGCTGGGTCTCGGCGCGCTGGCCAAGGCGGTGATGTGGGAGGAGCTGTCGCGCAGCATAGCCATGCCGTCGCGCGGCGCTTCCCTGTTCGGCCCGCGCGTCAGTCCGATCCTGTACTACCTGAATGACGAGCAGAAGGACCGGTACCTCTATCCGACCATCAACGGAGAAAAGAAAAACTGCTTCGCGCAGACGGAGCCCGAAGCCGGCGGCGATCCCGGCGGGATGCGCACCACGGCGGTGCGCGACGGCGATTACTATGTCATCAACGGACACAAGCGGTTCATCACCGGCGCCGGAGATGCGGATTTCATGCAGGTGGTGGCGGCGACCGACCGCGAGAAGGGCTCCCGCGGCGGGCTGACGGTCTTCCTGGTCGACAAGGGGACGCCCGGCGTCAAGCTGCTGCGTCAGCAGGAGCTGATGGTGGGCGACCGGCCGTGGGAAATCCTGTTCGAGGATGTGCGGGTGCCGGTCGAGAACCGGGTCGGCGAGGAAGGCGACGGCATGCGCGCTGCGCAAAGCTGGCTGACCGAAGGCCGTCTGCGTCATGGCGCGCGCGGGGTTGGCGTGATCGAGCGCTGTCTCGAGCTCGCCGCGAGCTATGCCAATCAGCGCTCTACCTTCGGCGCCAGGCTGGCGTCGCGCCAGACGGTGCAGAACATGCTGGTCGACATGTACCAGAACATGCACCAGCTGCGGCTGATGGTGTACGAGGCCTCCTGGCGCGTCGATCAGGGCGAGGACGTCCGCAAGGAAAGCTATATGTGCAAGTATTTCGGCGACGAGATGGGGTTCCACGCCGCCGACCGCTGCATGCAGATTCACGGCGGGATGGGGCTGACCACCGACCTGCCGATCGAACGATTCTTCCGCGACCAGCGCAGCTTCATCATCACCGAGGGGCCGACCGAGATCCTCAAGATGGCTCTCGCCCGGCAGATCCTGCGCGAATACGGGGAGTGAGCGCGAAGATGGTTTTAAATCGTTTCCGTCAGCGACACCCCACCTCACCCCAGCCCTCTCTCCCCCTGAGGGGCGGAGAGGGAGTTGCACAAAATCTCGCAGCCTTGTCCCCCTCCGCCCTCCGGGGGGAGGGGAAAGGGGAGGTGGGTCGTCGTTGCAGGACCCGACCGTTCGAGACAATGGGGGAAATCCGATGATGCCTCCCGACACCGCATCGCTGCCGCCGCCGCGCCCGTCGCTTAAATCCTTCGCCCGGTTCTCCGACGATATCGGAATCAGGCTGGTCGAGTGGGAGCTCGACCGTTGCGTGATTGAGTTCGATGTCGGCGAGCATACGCTGAACGGGGCGGGGGTGCTGCACGGCGGATGTCTCTCGACCGCGATTGACACCGCCATCGCCCACGCCGCGATCTACTGCACCGTACCGGGCAACTACCGCTCCGGCGCGACGGTGACGCTGACAGTGAACTTCGTCGCTCCGGTGCGGCGCGGCAGCCGGGTGACGATCAACGCGCGCAAGACCGGCGGCGGGCGGACGATGTTCATGTCGGTCGCGGAGGCCGTGGACGAGAACGGCGTCATCGTCGGTACGGGCCAGGGGATCGGCCGCTACCGCGACGGATGCCACACGCCCGAAGGTCTGCCGCGCCCCGACAATCTGCCTGAAGGCAAAACGCCGCCGCGCTTCGAAGAATAAAGGAAAGACTACCGAGATGCCCGACGAGATAAATCAGTTCCGCAACGTCTCTCCACTTTTGCAGCCCGAATCCATGGCCATCGTCGGCGCGTCCGAAACCGGCGGCGAAGGCTGGTCGAAGGTGCTGTTCAACAACATCAAGGAGGCCGGGTTTCCGCTCCGTGTCTACCTGATCAACCCCAGCCGGGATGAGCTATGGGACCAGAAGGTCTATCCCGATTTTTCGGCGCTCCCCGAACAGGTCGATCACGCCGCCGTGGTGGTGCCGGGAAGATTCGTCAACGGGGTCATCAAAAACGGTATCGAAAACGGGCTTAAGGCGGCGACGATCTTCTCCGCCGGCTTCGGCGAGGGCCGCAAAAAACTCGGGACCGAACGCGGCGCGGAGCTGCGCGCGATGATCCAGGAGGCTGGTCTCGCCGCCTGTGGCCCCAACTGCATGGGGACGTTCTCGCTGCCACGCAAGCTGTTGCAATATCCGACGACGCGTCTGAGGAATCTGCAGCAGGGGCCTGTCGGCGGCATCTTCCATTCGGGCGGCACGCTAGGCTACTGGTTCGCGCAGGCGGCGCAGCGCGGGCTCGGCTTCTCCTACGCGGTGAGCTGCGGTAACGAGTTCGGGCTGGATTGCGCGGACTATCTCAACTTCCTGGTTGACGATCCCGATACGGAGATCATCGTCGGCATGCTGGAAAGTATCCGACGTCCAAAGGCCTTCATGGAGGCCGCTGGCCGCGCCTTCGAGGCCGGCAAGCCGGTGGTGCTCATCAAACTGGGCCGGACCGAGCTCGGCAAGGAACAGGCCGCCACCCATACCGGCGCGGTCGCGGTCGACGACGACGTGTTCCAGGCGATGTGCAACAAGTACGGCATCACGCGCTGCAACAATCTCGACGACATGGTCGAGATCGCTCTCGCCTTTACCCAGAAGCGCTATCCGACCGGCCGGAAGATGGCCATCGTGACGTCTTCCGGCGGTGCCGTCGGGCTGTCGCTCGATGCGGTGGACGACGCCGGTGCGACGCTCGCTACCCTGTCGCCCGCCACTGTGGAGCGAATGGAGGAGATCGTTCCCGAGGATGTCGACGTCTACAATCCGATGGATGCGGGCACGGCGCTCGCCGGCAATGTCGAACGGTTCTGCCGCCTGTCGAAGGCCTTCGCTGACGAGGACGATGTCGACATCATGGCGATCCAGGCGCGCCTGCCGATCCCGGGCGATCCCGACAGCAATTTCGATATCTATGCGGACCTGATCGCTTATACCGACAAGCCGATCTTCGGCTTCTCGCGGATGGCTCAGAACGCCAACGATTCCTACCGCGATTTCCAGAAACGCACGGGCCTTCCCTGCTTCTTCGGCATTCCGCAGACCGTACGCGCGATGCAGGCCCTGGTGCGTTACGGTGCGGTGAAGCGTCGCGGCGTACCGGCCTTGCCGGCACCCGGCGGAGATGCGGCCAATGTAGCGGAAGGTGCGCTGGAAGCGGCGCTCGATGCCGCAGGCCTCACCGCGCCAAAGCAGGAACAGACCGGCCCGACGCCTGAAGACGCGGCGGCCGCCGCCGGGCGTATCGAGTTTCCGGTCGCGCTCAAGATCGTCTCGGCGCAGTTCAGCCACAAGACGGAAGCCGGCGGAGTCCGGCTTAACCTTGCAGATGCAGACGCGGTCGCGGCGGAAGCTGCCGACCTGCTTGCATCGCTGCCGGAGGGCTCCATCGACGGGTTTCTCGTGCAGGAGATGGTCGACGGATTCGAGATGCTGGTCGGTATGAGAGACGATCCGGATTTCGGACCGCTGGTCGTGGTCGGGCTCGGCGGCGTGTTCGTCGAGCTGATGAAGGACGTGTCGCTGCGCCTCGCGCCGGTCACCGCTGACGACGCCAAGGAGATGATCGCCGAGTTGCGCGGCGCAGCGGCGCTCGACGGTTTTCGCGGACAGGCGCCGCGCGATGTGAAAGCACTCGCCGATGCGATTGCATCCTTGTCGGCGTTCTTTGTCGATCACCGTACCTGGCTAAGCGATATCGAGATTAATCCGCTGATCGTACTGGAAGACGGCAGGGGCGTCCGGGCGATCGACGTGAGGCCGGTGCGAAAGAGTTAGAAGAATTGCCGGTGTACCGCCGGACCGAAGCGCGGCATGATGCCGCATTGAAACGAAGCAGAAACCAACCAGACGAGAACAGGAGAGGATTTCAATGCTGACCAAGAAATACACATGCGTAAAGGTCGACCAACAGAAGGACGGGATCACCTGGGTGATTTTCAACCGTCCCGAAAAGCGCAACGCCATGAGCCCCACCTTCCATATCGAGATGATGGATGTCCTGACCCGGCTCGAAACCGACCCGGATACCAAGATCGTCATCCTGACCGGTGAGGGCGTGTCCTACAGCGCGGGACAGGACCTCAAGGAATATTTCCGTGAGACCGACGGCAAGCCGGAGGTCAAGGCCGCCGCAAGCGCCGCCAGCCGCTGGCGCAGCGACAAGCTGTGGATGTACAACAAGCCCACTATCGCGATGGTCAACGGCTACTGCATCGGCGGCGCGTTCACCCACTGCATCTGCTCCGATTTCGCGGTCGCCGCGAATGAGGCGATCTTCGGCCTGTCCGAGGTCAACTGGGGCATTCTGCCGGGCGGCATGGTGTCCAAGTTCGTGACCGAAACGCTGATGCCGCGAGACGCGATGTTCTATGCCTGCACCGGCCGCACCTTCGACGGCAAGAAGGCGGCGGATATGGGGCTGGTCAATTTCTCGGTGCCGCTCAAGAACCTGAAGCGCGAAACGCTCAAGCTGGCCAAGGAACTGCTGGGCAAGAACCAGAACGTGCTTCGCGGCACCAAGCATGCGATCCGCGCCACGCAGACGATGGACTGGAACGCGGCGGCCGATTATCTCAACGCCAAGCAGGCCGAGATCAAGATGCGCGATGCGGCGCGTGGCCACGATTCCTATCAGGAAGGCATCCGCCAGTTCATCGACGAGAAGAAGTACAAGCCGGTCTTCTCGCCCTATGTCGGCGCCGGTGAGGGCAAGTCGGATGTCGGACCCGCCAAGAAGGCGGCCAAAAAATCCGCCCGGAAGAAGGTCGCGAAGAAAGCCAGGGCGAAATAGCCTCTATACCGGTCTACGCAGAACGGCGCGGAATCTTCCGCGCCGTTTTCGTATCTGGAAGGCTCATGGTTTCTCGCGACGTCTTTGGAGGGAGATACTGATCAGCCCCAGGGCAAAGGTCAGAAGCGCGCCCGGTTCCAGCACGGAGATGGCGTCCGACGACACCAGGATGTTGTCCCACTGGGCGCCTGAAAACTGTGAGCCGAGGCCGGTATTTGCGAACGCGCCGCCGGGGTTGGCCGACCGGAAATCCGAAAAACCGAATACTTCGTCGATCGCGCCGATCTGCGCCGAGCCGACAGCGAAATGCGTGGTTTCCAGCATGCTCCCGCCGAAATCGTACACGCCGTAAACCTCTCCCAGATTAGCGTCGAGGACGATCCTGAGGGTTTCAATCTGGTTGAACGGTCCATTGAAACTCTCGAACGCCGAGCTACTGCCGGTAATGCCTCGCGCGTCGAAGAAATAACCTGTGTTTCCCGGAATGTTGTCCTTGTCGAACAGGACCAGCCAGTATGCACCTGAGCGGTTCGACGATGCGCTTACGCTCGATCCCAGCCCCATGGCGGAATTGTGCGACGGCAGGGATGCGGTCTGGCCGAAGACGTCGACAGAGAATTCGTGGACCCCGCCGGTGCCTGACAGATTACCGAACTGCCGTTCTACGAACGCAAACCCATCGACGGTGCCGGAAGCATCGTTGCCGTCCAGAACATTGCTGCCGCTGAAATTCGGGCTGGCGTTGATATTGATGTCGCCGCCGGTCCAACCGTTCGTTCCGGCCGCACCGCCTGACGTGCTGTGACCGGAAAAGTCTTCAGCGAACAGGATAGCGGCTGATGCCGGCGGCAGCGCCCACAGGAAGGCGGCGAAAAGGCAGGGAACGAAAGATTTCAGCATTTTCATGCCGGCCATGTTGCCAGCACGCGGTTTTGCGCAAATTATCCCTGGTCAATGAATGAAAAATCTTGTCGGAAATTCCGGTCAGATCGGGATTACCATCAGCGTATCCACACGCCGGGAGTCAAACACCGCGATGCGTTTCCGGAACAGCGCTCTGCCGTCCTCGATCACGATCTCGTCGAGATATTTTCCGGTGCTGAAGATGTCGATGTCGCCTTCCTGCATGGTGCGGATGACGGCGTAGCCGGTCTGGACCTGCCAGGCGCCGTCCTCAAATCCCCGCACGCGGATGGCGCTGATCAGATGGCGGTAGACGTGCGGTTCGTAGATATTGGCGTTCCTGAGCGATGCGATCCGGTCGACCAGCATGCCGCGGCTGGAACATCTCATGACCCCGGTGGGCAGGCCGGCGGCGAAATCGTCGCGCGAGATCACCTGGTAGAAACACTCCTCGGTAAAGAAACCTGGCCATTCCTCTAGCCGGTCATCGTCGATGCAGTGCGCGTAGTCGTAGATCAGTTCGCGGATTGTGCGCTCGGCTTCCCTGGCGTCCATGATGCGCCCCTTACACGTCCATCAGGGCGCGCCAGCCGGCCCAGAAACCGCGGATCGAGACTTCGGTGGCGCGGCCGTTCTCGCTCGGCGCGACATCGCGGCCGCCCATCTCCAGCACGGTGGTGCGGTCGCCGTCGTTGCGGGTCGCGCGCTGCACCCAGCCGCCCACCACCCCGTCCTCCATCGAGATCAGTCCGCCGGGGCCGACCATGTTGGACTGGACGATGCGCATTTCCTCCTGGTCGGCGGTGTCGTCTTCGGTACCCAGCAGCCACCAGACCAGTTCGCAGTCATTCGGTCCCTTGGGCAGGCACAGCCTGAGCGCCAGCGAGTTGTATATCTGCTGGCACACGAAGTTGGGATAGATCGACTGGATCGCCAGCGTTGTGCCGCAATCGAATTCGGGCCACCGGTCGACCAGCTTCGGATCCGCAAGGGCGATGCCGTGATCCATCGCGTGAAGGTTCTTGCCGCTATAGGTTTCGTCGCCGCCCTTGTCGGTGGCTTCCTTGGAATAGCTGATATGGTGCCAGCCGCTGTCGTTCAGACGGATTCCGCCGTCCATGGTCAGCCGGTTGATGCCGAACGCCGCCTGGAACATGTGGAGCAGGCTGGCGTGATAGGAATCGCGCACGTTCTCCATATAGAGCTTCCAGTTGTTCGGCATGAACTGGTTGTGCGTGCCGATGAGACGCATCTTCCGCCCGACCACGCGGTCGAGATTGTCCCGCATATCCGGTCCGAGATAGTCGTGAAGCGGCGGCGCTTCGTTGGAATAGGTCGCGAAGACGAGGTCGTGATAGCTCTCGACAAGCAGCTTCGGCATTGAGCGGCCTTCAAGTTCGAAATCGTCCGGCATGCCGCCGCGACCGCCGATGCCGCGGCGGAACGCGATACTGGTCAGATTGCCTTTCAGGTCGTACAGCCAGTTGTGGTAGACGCAGGTCAGATGCGGCTCGTTGCCGCGGTTCTTCAGGCACACCAGGTTGCCGCGATGGCAGCACTGGTTGCCGAGTACGTTCACGTCGCCGTCCCCGTCGCGCACCATGACGACCGGCGAATCGCCGACATAGCGGGTGACGTAGTCGCCGGTCTCCGGAACCTCGCTTTTCAGACCGACGAAATTCCACACCGGCCCGCGGAAGATCCGCTGCTGTTCCACGGCATAGATATCGGCGTCGGTATAGACCCGGTAGGGAACCTCATGGATACCCTGTCCGGGCCAGCCAACAAGGTCCTTCAGCGATTCCGTCGCCATCGCGTACATGGCCTGCCTCTTATCGTTTCCGGAATGGGCCGACTATAATCCCGGCGCTGGAGGCCATCAATTAACCTGGATTAGAGGTAGCTGCGATTTCCCAAAGGCATCCTTCGAGACGCTCGCTGTCGCTCGCTCCTCAGGATGAGGGCTCCTTCTGGGGAAGCAAAATAAAACCTCATGCTGAGGAGCCGGCGTATGCCGGCGTCTCGAAGTATCCGTCTCCGACTATGCACCCGGAATCAGCAGGCCTGTATTGCCGTCGAGGATCGCCGCGCCGTCGGCGCCGAGATCGCGCACCTCGTCGACGAATGTCTTTACCGCCGAGCGTTCGCGGATTTCCTGCGGGTAGTCGGTGGCGTAGACGATGCGCGATGCCGGCAGTTCCACCAGCGACGATTTGACCGAGCTGATCGCGCCGCAGAACCCGGCGGTGTCGAACACGAGGCGTTCGCGCAGATAGTAATCCAGGTCGTGTTCGGGCAGGCAGCCATGGCGCTCGTTTCCCTTCGTGCCCCAGAAATCCTTGTCCTGATAGGATCGCAACCGGCCCAGCACGGAGCCGATGCCGCCGCCCAGGTGGGCGATCTGGACCGTGAGTTCGGGGAAGCGGTCGAGCACGCCGCCGTTGATCAGCCGGATCACCGACAGCGCCATCGAGAATTCGCGCCCGATCGAGCGGCCCATGTCGTAGGCGTCGTATGGTTCCGGATGGTCGAGCTTGAGGGCCGGGTGGACGAACACGTACATCCCGCGCCGCTGGCATTCCTCCCAGAACGGGTTTAATGCCGGATCGTCCAGCTTCATGTTGAATTCGGAACAGATCACCACGCCGGGAAAGCCGAGCTCTTCCTGACAGCGGGCCAGTTCGGCGAACGCGTCTGCGCCGCCCAGCGGGTGGGCATGTGCGGTGCCGATGAAGCTGCCCGGATAGTCGTCCGCCGCCTTCTTCGCCGCGTCATTGATGATTTTGCTCTTGTCGAGCGGGCCGCACATGCCTTCGGCGCAGGACAGCGTCGCCGCATCGATCCCGGCTTCGTCCATCATCGCCACATGCTCGTCGAGATCGTAGAGCAGGTTGTGGAACGAGTAGCTCGGCACGCCGTGCGCGTCGTAGACGGTTTTCGCTTCGGCGTCCGGTCCGGGCCCCAGCTCGTGCGGAACAAAATGGTGCTGGAAATCGACGATCATGAACGAGGCTCCTTGTTGCGCTCCTGCTGGCAGGGGGAAGACTATGCTCCTACACTGGCGCACCATAACATGCCGTCAGGGAGAGGCAGATGTACGAAATCGGCGATCCGGTTCCCGATGTTCGAAAGATTCTCGACTCCATCGACCACCCCGTGATCGACGCGGATGCGCACGTCATCGAGGCGCGGTTCGCGCTGTACGATTTCGTGAAGAAGATTGCGGGCCCTGACGTGCTGGCGGCGTTCGAAAAACGCCAGGCAACGCGGAACAAAACCAATCACCGCAACGGATTCTGGGCGTCCCCGTCGGGCGAGATGACGATTGACCGGGCGACGGTGATGCTGCCCGGGCTCTACTACGAACGGCTGGCGGAAGCCGGGATCGATTTCGCCATTATCTACACTTCCGAAGGGCTGGGCGCGCAGCAGGTCCGCGATACGGAGCTGCGGCAGACGCTGCACCGTGCGCTCAACATGCTCTACGCCGACATGTTCGGCCCGTACGCCGACCGGATGGTGCCGTCGGCCGTCATCCCCATGCACACGCCGGAGGAGGCGATCGCGGAGCTGGAATACGCGGTCGGCGAGCTGGGCTTCAAATCGATCAGCATCCCGTCTGAGCGGCGGGGGCCGGTGCCGGCGGTGCAGGAAGCCTCGCCCGAGCTCGGCGCGCTGACCCAGGTGATCCATTCCTTCACCATCGACAGCGAATACGATTACGACCCGTTCTGGCGGCGCTGCGTCGAGCTCGGCGTGGCGGTTACCGGCCATGGCGGTTCGCAGTCTTCCGCCCGGCGCATGTCGCCGCAGAATTTTGTCTATAACCGGCTCGGCAGCTTCGGCGTCGGCGCCGAGCATCTCTGCCGCTCGATGTTCATGGGCGGCGTCACGCGCCGCTTCCCGACGCTCAATTTCGGCTTCCTCGAAGGCGGCGTCGGCTGGGCGGCGGCGCTCTATAACGATCTCTGCGAGTTCTGGGAAAAGCGCAATGTCGATTACCTGCGCGAGAAGATGGACCCGGCAGACCTGGACATGGACCTGATGGTCGAGATGTTCGAAAAATACGGCAATGAGTACCTGACTGCCGAGCGCATCGCGGTGCGAGAGAACGCTGATAACCTGTTCTCCTTCCACTGGGAGGAAACCCGAAGCATGGACGATTTCGAGGCCTGCGCGATCAGCCGCAAGGAAGACGTGCGCGACCTGTTCGTGCCGAATTTCTATTTCGGCTGCGAGGCCGACGACCGGATGAACGCAGTCGCTTTCAACCCGAAGATCAACCATTTTGACGTCAAGCTGAAGGCGTTGTTCAGTTCCGACATCGGTCACTGGGACGTGCCGGACATCCGCTATGTGGTGCATGAGGCGCATGAGGGCGTCGAGGCGGGGCTGATGGACGGGGACGATTTCCGGAACTTCATGTTCAGGAACGTCGCCGAACTGCATCTGCAGATGAATCCGGATTTCTTCAAAGGGACGGCGGTCGAGGCCGCGACGCAGAAGCTGATCGACGACGGCGAGATCGTGCTGCCGGATCACGGGGCGGCTCTGTCGGCGCCGGCGGCGGCCGAATAGAGGGCTGCGGAATAAGGGGGACACAATGATTTACAGCAACGACCGTATTCTTACGACCCATGCCGGCTCCCTGCCGCGGCCCGACGATGTGCGCGAACTGGTGGCCGCCAAGGCGGCGGGCGAGCGCTACGATCAGGCGGCCCTGGCCCAGCGCCTGCCGACGGCGGTCGAAGAGGTTGTGCGCCGCCAGCGCGCGGTCGGCGTCGATATCGTAAATGACGGCGAGTACGGTAAATCCAACTTCACCAACTATGTTCGCGAGCGCATCGAGGGGTTCGAGATACGCGAGCACGATGGGGGGCGCGAGGAACGGCTCAGCATTGTCGCCCGGGATTCGCGCCGGTTCCGGGACTACTTCGAGGCCAATCCCCGGCCGCGCTCGCGCATAGGGGTAGGTTTTCCTGTCTGCGTCGAGGAGCTGCGCTATTCCGAGAGGGGCTGGGCCGAGTTGCAGGCGGACATCGCCAATTTTACGTCCGCGCTGGAACAGGAAGGCGCGACGTGGGGGTTCCTGCCCGCCAACACGCCCGGCACGGTCTAGCACTGGCTCGGCAACGATTTCTACAAGAGCGACGAGGAGTTCCTGTTCGCCATCGCCGACGTGCTGCACGAGGAATACCGGGCGATTACCGAGGCAGGGCTGCTGTTGCAGATCGATGACCCGGACCTGCCCGATTGCTGGAACTGCCTGCCAGACATGGAGGTCGAGGACTATCTGCCCTATGCGGCGCTCCGCACCGAGGCGCTGTGCCACGCGTTGCGCGACATCCCTCGAGAGCTGGTGCGTCTGCATGTGTGCTGGGGCAGCTATCACGGGCCGCATTACGACGATATCCCGCTGATCGATATCGCGGACCTGATTTTCAGCGTGCCGGTCGGCAGCTATTCGATCGAGGCATCGAACCCCCGCCACGAGCATGAATGGCGCGTGTTCGAGGAGATTTCCCTGCCCGAGGATACGACGCTCGTCCCCGGCGTGGTCGGGCATTATTCCGACTTTATCGAGCATCCCGACCTGATCGCCGACCGGCTGGTGCGCTACGCAAACCTGGTCGGGCGCGAGAACGTCATCGCCGGCACCGATTGCGGGCTCGGCACGCGGGTCGGCCATCCGGAGGTCTGCTGGGCCAAGCTGGAAGCGCTCGCCGAGGGCGCGCGCCGGGCAAGCGAAATCCTGTGGTGAGATGACCGCCGAGCCCTGCGGAACAGCCGCAAAAGGATTTCCTGCCGGACAGTGAGCGATGCGGCTGACAGTCCCCTCGAAACTTAGCGGGGCAGTTCGAAATTATCCGCAATCGTAAACCAACCGTAATATTGTTGGGCTATACGTCCTGCGTGCCGCGGGGGCGAAGCCTCGCGGGCTGGCATACGGAATAAGGACGGAGCGGCAGGCCTATGGAAGCGACCCTGAAAATCGGCGGTTATTCGATCGAAATGGCGTATGACGACAAAACCAACCTCTATTCGGGGTCGCTGGTCGACCTGCCCATCGCTGTCCGGCTGAGCGCGCCGACCGCGGAACGTTTGCGGAAACGGTTCGAGTGGATGCTGGCCGATTATCTCGGGCTGATGCCGAGCCGCCGACCGGTCTTTACCGTGCCTACTCACTCCATCCGACAATCGGCGTAAACATCTCGTCGATCGGGGACGGTTTCTCCAGGAACGCCTGTTCCACCAGATAGCCCATGAAGGCCTCGAGCAGGGGACGGTTGCGCTCGATCCCGTAGGCCCACGCATTGTCTCCCATCAGCGCCTGCATCTCGGCGATCTCGTCGAACAGCCAGGGCAGCATGAGGCGCTGCGCGCCGGAATAGCGCATGTTCTCGATGGCCAGCTTCTTCGACGCCTCGCAGGCTTTCAGGAGGGATTCCGGCACCCAGGGGTGTTCCCTGTAGAGTTCTTCCGGCATCACCAGCGTGTGCATGACAGGGTGGAAGCCGGTCTTTTCGTAATAGGCTTTTTCCTGCGCGCGGTAGTCCGGGAACAGACGGTCGACGTTTTCCCCGTTGTCCAGCGCGTCCGGCCGGCGGGCGCCGTAATAGGCGTCGATCTCACCCGATTCCAGCATGTCGTTGAGCGTACGGTCCGCCGGGATGATTTCCAGCGACAGCTCGCGCACCGGGCGCAGGTCCATGTCCTCGTCCTCGGCGCGCGGCGTGTTCACCCCGCCTTCGACCCAGTGAATCGTTGAGAGATCCACATTGTATTCATGCTGCAATATACCGCGCACCCAGACCCCGGCCGTCTGGCGGTATTCCTGAACGCCCACCCGCTTTCCTTCGAGGTCCTTCGGGCCCGATATGCCGGCGTTGCGATTGATGTAGATATAGCCGTGGCGGAAGACACGCGACGGGAAGACCGGGATGGCGACGAACGGGAACTCACCTCTGCTGCGCATGATCAAATAATGCGCCAGCGACATTTCTGCGATGTCGAAGCTGTTGGTCTTGATCATCCGCGCGAAGATTTCCGGCGAGGACTGGATCGGGATATAGCGCAGATCGATGCCTTCCGGCTGGATCGTCCCGTCGCGTAGTCCCTCCATCCGGTCGTAAGGCCCGCAGGCCATTGTGAGCGGCAGTTTTTTCATTTTTTCTCCCTTTTGCGGCAGCGGATCCTAACGGATTGGGCGCCTTCCCGAAAGACGGCACGCGGGGCCGGTTTTCGGCCTGCGCACGAGAATGTGATTGGGAATTTTTTTGCCGCTGGATTGTAATTTACAGGATAGGAATTCCCGTGTTGCGGGAAATCTTGAAGAAAAAAAATTTTTGGGGCTGAAGTAGCTAAGGGCCTAATTGAGGTTCTATCTTTGCTACGATGTACGTTCGCAGAAGTCGCCTTACGGCGCGCCAGCAGAGCAAGCTGATCGAGCATTTCGTAGCCGGGAGCACGGCGCGTGCGGCGGCTGAGATTGTGGGCGTTCAAGCGAATACGGCGATCCGGTTTTTCATGCGGCTGCGTCAGCTGATCGCGAGCAAGCTTCCGAGCTACCGTCTTTCGGGCGAGATCGAGGCCGACGAGAGCTATTTCGGCGGAGTGCGCAAGGGCAAGCGCGGCCGGGGCGCGACCGGCAAGGTGGCCGTCTTCGGGCTGCTGAAGCGGGGCGGGAAGGTTTACACGGCGATCGTTCCCAATGCGAAGACCGAGACGCTGCTGCCGATCATCCAGGAGAACGTGGAACCCGACAGCATCGTCTACACGGACACGTTCGGCGCCTACAACGCGCTGGACGTCTCAGTCTTCCATCACCGCCGCATCAATCACTCGAAGCTGTTCGCGGACAAGCAGAACCACATCAACGGTATCGAGAATTTCTGGAACCAGGCGAAGCGCCACATGCGCAAGTACAACGGCATCAAGCCGGATAATTTCTACTGGTTCCTCAAGGAGTGCGAGTCGCGCTTCAACGGAGGCAACCACGCAGACCTCCTGAAGCAGCTTAAATCATGGTATAAACACGCCAGACACTAACCCTTAGATACTTCAGCCCCATTTTTTATGTACTTGGGTCGGGTTGCAAAATCGTGAAATCGGCGACTTCGATACCGGCGTTTATTGGAGACCGGGCAAGATCTCGGCGGCAAATAAACGTGTTGTTCGTGGAAGTTGGTCCACTTCTCAAATTAGCGCAGATTGGCCGCAAGTCGTCGCTGAATTAGGGTGTCCTGTTCTGAATCTCTTTGGCGTAGATTTTTGTAACCGAGAATTCATCAGAGGAATGGCTCAAGAATTTAAGAGTCTTTGAGCCACCCCACCCGTCCCGGCATCTTCTCCCCGCAGCCCGGGCACACGCCGTTCTTCGCGATTCCGTCGTAATATTCGTTGAACAGCCGGTCGCGCTCGGTCACGAAATCGTCGAGCTGCAATTCGCAATGATGCACCGGCGTGACGCAGCTCTCGCAATACCATTCGAACGCATCCGCTGCGCCGGGGCCGCGATAGCGTTCGACGACGAGGCCGATGGAGCCGGGCTCGGGCCGCTGGGGCGAGTGCGGGATGCCGGAGGGCAGCAGGAACACGTTGCCCTCGGGGATGGGGATGTCCTTTATCGCGCCGTCCTGCACCGTCTTCAGCGTCATGTTGCCTTCGAGCTGGTAGAAGAACTCCTCGTACGGGTTGATGTGATAGTCGTTCCGCGCGATCGGTCCGGCGAGGATCATCACGATGAAATCCCGGTCGCGCCACACCGGCTTGCCCAGCATGGGCGGCTTCAGCAGATGCCGGTTCTCGTCGATCCAGCCTTTTAAATTAAACGATGCCAGTCCTGTCATCGCTGCACTCCTATAGTCTGCACCGGCCCTCTCCCCCACCCGACTACCCAACGCCAGAATCCTAGTGGGTGGCCGGGTGGGGGAGAGGGCCGGTGCGAGCCGGCGTTAGCCGGCATTCAACATCTCCGCCATCCAGTCGGCCGTCTGCGGCCGCACCTTGTAGGGCCGGTTGTGGCACACATGGTTGCCGTCCTCGACGATGTCGACGATCTTCGGACCGGCCACGGCTGCCCCCAGCCGTTCGGCCTCCTTCGGGGGGGTGATGCGGTCGAGCGCGCCGGTGACGATATAGATCGGGCAGGTGATCTTCTCCGCCACGCCGATCAGCGTCAGCGTTTTTCCGTTTGCCAGTGTCTCGTCGAGGTCCTTCGCGTGGGAGCGGATGCGGAACACCTCCTTGTTGAGGTCGGATTTACTCTCCCAGTTCTCCGCCCAGTCATACGCGCCGGAGACCGAGACGCAGGCCTTGATGCGTTTCTCGAACGCGGCGGCGCGCGGCGCATAATAGCCGCCGAGCGAGACGCCGAAGATGCCGACCCGGTCGCAATCGAGATCGCCGCGCGTCTCCAGATGGTCGATCACCGCCGCGACCACGGTTTCGTAATCGCCCCTTATCGGCAGGTCGTACTCGGCCTCGCCCTGGCCCGGCCCGTCCATCGGGAAGGTCGCCATGCCGCGCTCCAGGAACCCGTCGCAATAGCCGAAGATTTCCTCCTTGGTGGCTTCCAGCCCGGGCAGCAGGATCACCACCGGCGGGTTGTCGACGCCGTCAGGCTTTCTGAGGTTTCCGACGATCTTATGCCCCTCGAACGGGATTTCGACGCGTTCGCCCGGCGGGCGCATGTGGGGCAGGGCGAGCCGGTGGCATTCGACCGCGCGCATATGGGTGGCGCGCATTTCCTCGGGGAATTCGACCGCCATGAACTTGGCGAAATGGTAGAGCAGCGCCGCGGTGGTCAGATGGCCGGCGGCGCTGATCCCGTTGCCGGCATCGAGCGCGTCGCGCCCCAGCGCCTCGTGAATCTCGCCGCGCGCGGCCCAGCGGGGCAGCCAGTCCTCCCAGTTCTCAAGGTCTTTCGTCGCATCCTCGAAATCCGCCAGCGGCACGCCCGACGTCATGAAGCGCGGCCTGAAATTGCGGATGACGATATCGATACGCGGATCGCGCGCCATGTGTTTCTCCGTGGTCGTTGGGCGACAGCTGTTGTTACGGGAAAGTGTCGCGCGGAAGGGAAAGCGGGGCAAGAGCGGGTCCTGTCCCCTTCACCCCCTCCTTAATCCTCCCCCGCAAGCGGGGGAGGACGTTCCGGCGGAGCAGCGGCGACTCCCTCCCCCTGTTGGGGGACGTGGTTCCGGAGGAGGGCGGTCAGGAAGGAGACTCCCTCCCCCGCTTGCGGGGGAGGGTCGGGGAGGGGGAAATTCCCTCAGGAGCGAGGGGGTTAACCCTGGGGCGGAAGGCTTCAGGCCGCTCGTGAAGTCCTACCGGCCGTCCATGATGGTCGCGCCGACCTCAGGCGCGGGACCGCCGGTATGCTGGCCGATAATCCTGATCGCCCTTGTCCAGCCGTCGCGCGCGGCGTGTTCGTGGAACTTGCCCGCGCCCATGAAGGCGTGGCCGGCCCCGTCATACTGAACAAATTCGAACTTTTTGCCGAGCGCGGTCATCCGCCTGTCCATCTCCGCGACATCGTCGGGCGACGGGTTCCTGTCCTCGTTGCCGAAGAAGCCGTAGACGGGCTCCGTAATGGATTCCAGCCGGTCCATCGGCGGCGGCGGCGTGCCGACCTGGCCAAACGCGTTGCCGCTATAGAAGGCGCAGCCGCACTTGAACACGCCGGGCAGGCTGGCCATGCCTACCCAGGTCGTGCGCCCGCCCATGCAGTGGCCGGTCAGCGCGATCCGCTCGCCGTCGACGCTGTCCTGCGCCGCCAGCCAGTCGGCGGCGGCCTTGAGGTCGAGCGTCATCTGCGCGTCGTCGAGCCAGTTCTTGCGGGCGTCGATGGTCTCGCCCGGCGGCATGGCGTGGTAATGGTCCGGCGCGATCGCGGCGTACCCGATGCGCGCCAGATCGTCGACCAGCCATTCGGTGAAATCGTCGAGCCCGTCCTTGTGGAACGTCACCACCACGCCCGGATGCGGCCCGCCCCCCTCCGGCAGCGCGACATAGGCGCGGGTCTGAACGTCGCCGATGGCGAAGTCGATATGCTGGCCCATTGAAATCTCCCTGATTTGTTCGGTGTCTGGAAAAGAATGGAACGGGTTGATTTATAAGACAACCGGCGCGCCGGTTTTGTGCGACTCGCGCATCGCTTCCAGCGCGGCGACGGCGGCGATGGCGTCCTCCGGCGGCACTGGCCAGGCGGTTTTCCCCTGCGCCGCCGCGGCGAAGGTCTCGAGCTGTTCGCCCAGCATGTTGGTCGCTGCCAGCTTTACCGTCTCGGCGTCGCCGGAGAGGGGCTGGAAGATGATTTCGGTATTGCCGCGCAGCTCCGCCGAACCGTCGCTGCCGAACAGATGCAGCCGTTCGAACCGCGCGGTGGAGCCGATGGCGGTGAGCGACCCGCTGGCCCCGCCGGAAAAACTCATCATCACGGTCGAGGAATCGACAAACCCGTCGACCATCTGCGAGTAGCCTTTCGAGACCAGGCTTTCGATCGGCCCCAGATGCTCGACCATCGTATAGAGCATGTGATCGGCGAGGCTGCCGGGCGGGTTGGATTCAAGGTTCGTCTTCCAGTCGCCCGGCTGATAGTTGCGCACCCGGTCGACGCAGAAATCGCCTTCGGCATGGAGGATTTTTCCCAGCTCGCCGATGCGCGCCCGCAGGGTCCTGAAGCTCGGCGCGAAACAGCGGTCGAAGCCGAGCGCCGCCAGCGTGCCGGATTTGTCCGCCGCCTCGTACACCGCCTCGGCGTCCTTCCGGTAGTTGGCGAACGGCTTAATGATCATCACATGTTTGCCAGCGGCAGCCGCCTGCCGCCCGTGCTCCGCATGCAGATGACCGGCGGACGCCACTACCACGCCGTCGATGCCGGGATCGGCCAGCACCGCGTCGTAATCGCCGCCCGCCGCCAAGTCGTTTTCCGCGCAGAAATCTGCGATGCGGGACGGATCGCGGCTGACCGCCGCGGCGAACCGGACGGTTTCGCTGGTTCCCTGTACAGATTTGACGAGATTCCGGCCCCAGCCGCCGAGCCCGATAATGGCCAGATTGAACATGGTGTTTCCCTGATTTGATTTTCAGGGCAAATCGTAGCCTTCAATTCGGGCGGAGATAACCCCCTCCCCGATCCTCCCCCAGCATTGGGGGAGGGAGTCTGTTCAGGGCCGTTGCACCGGCGGCGCCGCCCCCCGCTTGCGGGGGGAGGTCGGGAGGGGCAGGCGGCCGTTGCCGGATGCCCCGTCCCCTCCTAGAATCGCTCCATGACCGAAAGAACCGACTGTATCGTGATCGGGGCGGGCGTGGTGGGGCTCGCCATTGCGCGGGCGCTCGCCATGAGCGGGCGCGAGGTGATCATCCTCGAAGCGGAAGACGCGTTCGGGCTGCATACCTCGTCCCGCAACACGGGCTGCATCCATGCCGGCATCCACTACCCGCCGGGCAGCCTGAAGAACCGGCTCGCCTTTCGCGGCAAGGAACTGCTCTACCGCTACTGCCCCGAGCATGGCGTCGGGCACCGCCGGTGCGGCAAGCTGATGGTGGCGACCAGCGACGAGCAGATCCCCACGCTGCATGCGCTCAAGAAAAAGGCCAACGGCAACGGGCTGCAGGAGATCGATTTCCTGCCGAACGAGCAGATACGCGAGATGGAGCCCGAGCTGAAATTCAGAGCGGCGCTGTTTTCTTCGACCTCGGGCATCGTCGATGCGCCCGAACTGATGCGCGCCTATCTCGGCGATGCGGAGGATCACGGCGCGGTTCTGGCGGTCAATGCGCCGGTCGAGCGCGGGCGGGTCACCGGCAACGGGATCGAACTCGATGTCGGCGGCGAGGCCCCGATGACCATCGCCGCTACGATCTGCGTCAATGCGGCGGGTCACAACGCAGCCGATGTCGCCCGCGCCATTGATGGCATCCCGCCCGCGACGGTGCCGGATATCATCCTTGCGCGCGGCTGCTATTTCGTGGCGCCCAGCAAGAAACCGTTTTCGCGGCTGATCTATCCGCTGCCGGGCGAACACGCGCATGCGGTTCATGTCAGCCCGGACATGGCGGGCCAGATGCGATTCGGCCCCGACACGGAGTTCATCGACGAGGTCGATTACATGGTCGACCCGGACCGCGCCCCCTGGTTCTACGAGGCCGCGCGCCTGTTCTGGCCGGGCATCGAAGACGGCGATCTGGTCCCCGGATGGGCCGGCATCCGGCCCAAGCTGAGCCGCGAGCGCGCCAACGATATCGATTTCATGATCCAGGGACCGGCGGATCACGGCGTGCCGGGCCTCGCCTGCCTGTACGGGCTGGAATCGCCCGGTCTGACCTCGTCGATGGCGATCGGCGAGTATGTGACAGAGCTCGTCGGCGCGGTCTAACTCTTATAGACGATCCATTCTCCCAGATCGTAGAGCGTGCTGGGTTTCTGTCCGAGCAGCCGTTTGATCCCTGTCTTGATCCGGTAGAGCCATTCCGGCTGGTCGCCGAACCGGCTGGTGGGAGGCTCTTCGACGTTGGTGAGCAGGACCCAGAGCTCCTGGTGCAGGTTCTGGTCCGCGGTCGCGCGGTCGCGATAGGCGAAGATGCCGCCCGAGCCGACGAAAATGCCCTCATGCCCGTACTGCGTGGTCAGCGCCCGTCGCAAATAGGAAAAGCGGGTGGTGAACACGATGTCGTAGCCTGCCTCGTCGAACGGCGCATCGACGACGGAAACCTCGACGGCATTCCCGCTTTTTGCGATCTCGATCGCCGCATCGCCGCCCTTGAGGGCCAGCAGAAACCGGTAGTCGCGCCTCCGTTCCCGGAGATAGTCGAGGCAGATCCCGACATTGCGACGGACCAGCCCGGCGAGTTCCTCGACCTGGCTGCGCTCCGGATCGCTGAACTGGTTGGCGGCGGCGATGTCGCGCGGGCGTTCCGCCCGCAGCATCTCGTTAGAGACCGGCCTGAACAGGTTTTCGCGGACGATCGTGCCGTTCTCGATACAGAAACCGGGCGCGAGATCGATGACGGTCGTATCGCTGCCGGGATGATCCCGCCGGTAAACATCGGTGGGACGGTCGGGATTGTGAATCGGCTCGTTTGCCTACATCAGATCGTCGTCGAAGAACACCAGATCGGCGGCAAAGGGAAAAGCGAAGCGCGGCCCGGCCGCGGCGGCGATCCGCGCCCACACGCGGTTGAAATGCGCCTGACGCTTCTTTGCCGTCGCCTCGGCGTCCATATCGGGCACGACATAGCAGTTGGGGAAATGCGAAGCGGTGCCGTAACCGCAGAACAGTTAATCGGGCTTCCCGTAGCGCGACAGCAGATCGGCGATACAGCGCGTCCGGTAGTCGTCCGGCGTTGCATGAACCGCGTCGTTGAAATTGAAGCAGGTCTCATCGCCGTCGCGCACGACCATGTAGGTATCGCCGCCCATGGTGGGCGTGATCTCGATCTCGACGCCGGGCGCGATTTCGGTCGGCGTTTTTTCCGGCAGTTCGATAACGTCGAATCCCAGGTCGCGGATCGGCCCGGCGATATCGAGCGCATCGGAAACGACGACTTTTGCCGACTGAGGAAGCCGCCTCAGCGTCGCGTGATGCAGGTGATCGGAATGGCCGTGGGAGACATAGATGAAATCCGGCGGCCGCGCCTCGACCGGCTCCAGCCAGGCATGCGGATGCAGCCACCACTGCGCCCCGAAACAGGGTCCCTGCCACCAGGGGTCGGACAGGATCGAAACGCCCTTCGTTTCCACCAGAATCGAGGCGTGTCCGATAAAGGTGATCTTCATGACCGTCGTCCCGTAATCATCCGTATCAACCCGCCCGCGATGCAGAACAGGGCGATGCCGAGCCAGCCGGCCGCCAGAATCTTCAGCCCGCCGAACGTCGTGCGGGGCGTCATGTCATAGCGGATATCCAGGCCGATCACGAACGCGACCCAGAGGACGCTGAGGATCAGGATCGTCCGCCCGTACCATCTGTTCCAGATCCATGACATGGCGGTCATGCTCCCGACCGGTAGAGCGCGACCAGCGCGCACAGCCGCGCTTCGGTGCGGCTGAGTCTGTGCGGGCCGAATGCGACAACATCGCCAATGCGCTCATCCCGCCGGGCCGCCCGGCGCACCGAATCCCGGAACATCGCCCGGCCGATCTCGGCCGATGACACGCACGGCATCGTCAGGGTCGCCCTGAGCTCGCGGACAAGAAGCGCGGCGTCCCGCTCGTTCGGAACTGTCCGCATATAGGAGTCGCCGATGGCGGAGGCGCTCGCCCCATGCGTCAGGACGGATGTCGCCAGCGCCAGAGAGGCATCCGGCGCCGCCGCCTGAGCCGCGCCGTGCGGCAGAAACGGCAGCAGCGCAGCGGCCTGTATCGCGGCCAGCACGGCGCGTCGTCCCACCGGATGCGCCGTCATTGCTCCAGCTCCTTCTTCAGCCGGTCGGCAAGACGGATCGCCAGAGCGGTCAGCGTCAGGGTCGGATTGGCGTTGCCTCCTGTGGGGAAGACGGAAGAGCCCGCGACGAACAGATTGCCGAGCCCGTGCACCCGGCAATCGGCGTCGACGACCCCATGGGCCGGGTCGGGATGCATTCGCGTCGTTCCCATATGATGGAAATGGGGTTTGGGCGGGACTTTCGCGAATACTTTCTCGTCGAACTTCAGCTCCAGCCTGCCCAGCCCCGCCTCCGCGAGCCCTTTCTTCAGCCGTTGCGCGGTGCGCCACGCCCCCTCGTTGTCGAGCCTGTTGACCCGCCAGTCGAGGACGACGAGAGGCTGGCCGTAACGGTCGCGCCTGCCGGACAGGTATACGCGGCTATCGCGGTTGGGAGTCTGCTCGCCGATATGAACGAGCTCGATATGGCGTACAGGATAATCCGGATGATGCGCCAGCCTGTAGTAGGCGGCGTCGGCCACCTGATCGATATCGGCGATCATGTTGGCGATATGGCGACCCATGTCGTGATCCGGCGGAGACGCCTGAATGCCCGGAAGAGTCCGCAGCGACTGGAGTCCCGGACGGTCGATATCCTTGTTGAATTCGTTGGTCACGGTGGCAAGCTGGAAGCGGATATTGGGCAGGCCGTGATCCCGCATTTCGCGGTCCGACATCCGCAATATTCCCCATGTCTCGCCCCAGGGGCGGTCGACGCCGAGATAGTAGCCGAGCGGCAGGGAAGGATTCGAAGGGTAGAACCGGGCATAGTCGGGCACGGTCAGATGTTCCATGAAATAGCGCCCGACAAGATCGCGGCGATTCCCAACGCCGGCGGGTTCCTGCCGGTTCGAGAGCAGGAGGAGGCGCGGCGTCTCGATGCCGCCCGCCGCCAGCACATAGGCCCTGGCCCGGAACCGGAGCGTACGACCGTTGGCCGTGCGCACCGGTATTTCCGAAACCGCGCCATGGGCGTCGTTGAGCGATACCTCCATTGCGGTCGCGTGGTGATAGACCTCAATCGATCTGGACTTCGTAAACGGATCGAGCCACAGATCCCCGGAAAACAGCCCGTTGCCGGTCAGCGTATGGAAAAGCTGGCTGAGGATGGCGGCGCCGCCCGCCGGGCCGGTATTCCAGGGCCGGCCCATTACGCGCTGCCAAACCTGCTCGTCGAAAACGTTTTCCGGCAGCTCGAAGACGGGCCGCGTGCGCTCGAAATACGGTTCGAGGGCATCGAGCCCGAATGGCCAGCCGCTGTCCGGGACCCAGTCGCGCTTCTCGAAATCGATCCTTTCCAGCGGACGGATATTGCCGCCCCAGTGCCAGGTCGTGCCGCCAAAGGCGCGAATTCTGACCTGACGAAGGGGAGGGTAGGGAAGTCCGGCGATTTCGCCGCCTGCCAGCGATTGCGGGCCGTCGTCGGGTCCGGTGTCGCCGCTTTCGACGATAGCGACCGTGCGGTCGCCCTTCATGAACTCGCGAGCGATGGCGATCCCCGCCGGTCCCGCGCCTATGACGCAGAGATCGCGCTCGATCAGCGTACCGTCGGGAAGCGCGCGACTGTCGATAAAGGCCATACGGAGGATGCCGCCAGAAATCTTCGGCCCGCAGGGAGCCAGAAACCGTGGGCAATGTTATACCGTGCCTGCAACGGGCCGCAATAAATCAGGCCGCACATGGAGGATGGGCAGGGAGGATCGAATGGCCATCATCATCTCGGACGATGACGTCCGCCGGCATTTGTCGATGGAAGAATGCATCGAGGCGATGCAGGTCGCGTTCCGCGATTATGCGGAAGGCAACGCCAGGACCCTGCCGCGCGTTCGCTATCGCGCCGACAGCCCGGACCCTGAACGGCAGTACATGGCGAACGTCCATGTCGGCGCGGTGCCGACCTACGGAATCGCCTGCGTCCGGGCGGGATCCAACATGATCCTCAAGGATGACGGGTCGGGTCGAAAGATCCAGAGCAACCCGGAACCGGTCAACTGGACTGTCATTACGCTCTACGACATGGCGACGGCGGAACCGCTCGCCTTCGTTCACGAATCCTATCTCAGCGGCATGCGCGTCGCTGCGACCACCGGCGCGGCGGTCGATGCCATCGCCCGCGAAGATGTCGCAGAAGCGGCGCTGTTCGGCACCGGGCGTCAGGCGAGAAGCTGTGCCCGCGCGATCTGCGCCGTGCGCCCATCTATCAGGCGAATTCGGGTTTACAGCCCGACCGTCGCGCACCGCACCAGTTTTCATACTCATGTCGATTTGCCCGGCGTCGAGATCGTTCCGGTCAGCGGGGCGGAAGAGGCCATCGCCGGTGCGGACCTGGTGTGCTGCGCCAGCAATACGACCGATCCCCTGTTCGACGGCGACCTGCTGGAGGACGGGCAGATGGTGGTGACCATCGTCAACACGGACCTGACGGCGTTCCGGTCCGAGGTCGACGAAAAGGTCTTCGCGCGGGCGAGCGAGATCGTCGTCAATGACTGGGACAGCGTCGTCGCCAACAACCAGACCGAGCTGCTGGACCGGATCGAGGACGGCGCCGTCTTGCGGGAGAACGTATACGATCTCGGCGACGTGCTTGCCGGAAAGGCGACCGTGAAGCAGCGCGACGAGGCCATCGTCTATTACAAGAACAATACCGGCCTCGGCATGCAGTTCGCCGCCGCCGGCGCGGTGATCTACCGCAAGATGGAGAAGGAAGGCACCAATCGCACCATTCCGCGCGAATGGCTCGCCGCGGAGAAATATTCCCAGAGCTGAACGATCGAGAGTTAAAGGAGCAAGCTGTGGCCGACCGACCGAATTTCCTGCTGTTCATTACCGACCAGCATCGCGCCGATTTTCTCGGCTGCTACGGCAACAGGGTCGTCAGGACTCCGCACATCGATTCCATCGCCGACCGGGGCGTGCGGTTCGACAATTTCTACGTCTCCAACCCGGTCTGCATGCCCAATCGCGCGACGCTGATGACCGGCCGGACGCCGTCGGTCCACGGGGTGCGTCATAACGGCATTCCGCTGTCGCTCAAGTCGAATACGTTTCCGGCGATGCTGCGCGCAGCGGGCTATTCGACTGCACTGATCGGCAAGAGCCATCTGCAGAATTTTACCGACTTTCCGCCGCTTACCGCGCCGCCGCCCGCGCCGGAAGGCTATACGCCGGTGCCTGAGGGGCATGGGGAAGCGCGGCTCGATGCCTATCTCGAGGGCGATTACGGGCAGGAACTGCCCGCCTACTGGGAAAGCGACCAGGCGAGGATCAGAACGCCCTTCTACGGGTTCGACCATGTCGATATGTGCTACGGCCATGGCGACGAGGTCGGTGGAGACTACGCCCACTGGCTTCGTGCCCAGCGGTCGGATGCCGACAGCCTTCGCGGCCCGAAAAACGGGTTGCCGCACGATTACGCCGTGCGCCAGGCCTGGCGCACGGCGCTCCCGGAAGAGCTTTACCCGACCTCCTATATCGCGCAGCAGACCGACGCCTGGATTCACGATTATGCAAGATCGGGATCGGACGCGCCGTTCTTCCTGATGGCGTCATTTCCGGACCCGCATCACCCGTTCACCCCGCCCGGCAAATACTGGGACATGTTCAAACCGGAAGACATGGAAGAACCGGCATCCTATTCCGCCAATGACTGGACACCGCCGCCGCATGTCGCGGCCCTGCTCAGGGCGCGCGACGAGGGCAAGCCGCCGGAGGACGGGATCATGTCTTACGGGATTACGCTGCGCGAGGCGCTGGAGGCGCGAGCCCTGACCTGCGGCATGATCAGCATGGTGGATGACGGGATCGGCCGTATCCTGGGCGCGCTGGAAGAATGCGGGCTTTCCGAAAACACGGTGGTGATGTTCACGTCGGATCATGGCGATCACCTCGGCGATCATTCGATGCTGCGCAAGGGGCCGGCGCATTATCGCGAACTGGTCCGCGTCGCCTTCGTCTATGCCGACCCGCAGCGCGGCGCCACGGGCGAAGCCTCGGAGGCGATCCGCGGCACAATGGATATCGCGGCAACCGTGCTCGATCGCGCGAAGGTCCACCCCTATAACGGCCTTCAGGGGCGCAGCCTGCAGGCGGTAGCGGAAAACCCCGCGCTCGACGGGATGCGGGATTCTCACCTGATTGAAGAAGACAACCAGCGCGCCATCGCAGGGCTGGGCGAGAACCCGCGCGCGCGGTCGCTGGTCACCCACCGCTGGCGGATTTCGGTCTATGCCGGGCAGGGCTGGGGTGAGCTGTACGATCTCAAGGACGATCCGCAGGAATTCCGCAATCTGTGGGATTCGCCCGCGCACACCGCGGTAAAGACGGAGATGCTCGAGCGGCTCGTCCAGGCGCAGATCGCCCATTGCGACCTGTCGCCTGCACCGATGGGACGGGCCTGATCGCCGATATCCCAGCCGCTGCCGGTCGGGCTGCGGGGCCATTAACCACACTATCGTGACGGAAAATCTGTGGACGCGCCGGAATCGCCGCGCCATAGTTGCGGAATTCGAACGGCTCTTCAGAGTCAGACGCAACCGACAAGCAGGGGGTCACGTCATGACAAACCGTATTTTCCGATTTCTCATCAGCCCAACCCGCATTATCGCCGCCCTGGCGACGGCGGTCGCGGTCTCTGGTCCGGCCTTCGCCGCGCCGCAGATCCTCGGGCTCGTCGCGACCCACGCGCCGGTGCCGCTGACCTGCGAAGACGGTATGTGCTCGGCCCAGTTCAGCGGGTTCTGCATGCAGGCTGACCGGCGCATCCCCAATAGCGGCCGCGCTACAGGCCCGGTCCCGGTACGAAATTCACGCTCAGCGTTACGGACGAGGACGGCAAGCGGCACGAGGTCGCCATCACCCATGCCGCCGATATCGTCTCCATCCGCGCGTTCCACGCGGTGAAGATCAGCGTGCCGGAAAGCGCGGTTAAGGCGCTGGGCGGCAGCGCGCCTGCGCTCTCTGTCGCCGAACGCTCGGCGGCGGTGCCAGTGAAAAACGGCGAGGAACTCAAGCCGCTGGGCGAGGCGGAAATCGCCCGCGTTACCGGCATGCAGCGTCAGGTGGTCGATGCGCGTCTCCCGCCCAATTCGGCGGAGGCGGTCGCGGTGGCGACGCTCAACCGGTTGATCAATGCGATGCCGGCGGGCGCCGATGCGCTGCTTGACGGGTTGCTCGACGATGACAGCATGGCGAGCGGCGATGTGTGGCAGAAACTGTTCGGCGCACCGTCCCAGACTGCCCAGGGACCCGGCGGCCCGGGCGAAAGCCCGTTGGGCGCGCTGACCTGCCCCCACGTTTAGTACCAGCGGTTAGTTTAGAC
>JAYOLL010000011.1:0-53994 GCA_038120295.1 Rhodospirillales bacterium
CGGCCGCGCCTTCGATCAGGGCGTCCTTCCGGCCGGCTGGCAAAACGCTATCTGAGTGAAAAAAAACGACCGGCGTAAAACGCCGGCCGTTTCCCGTTCCGTCGACCCTGCGGTCAGCGGCCGAAAATCGCCTTCCGGGCGCGGGCCACAGTTGCGGGTTTGATCTTCAGGATATCGTCGACGATTTCCTGAACTTCCTCGCCGGATTTCGGCTGGATCTTCAGCTTCCGCTTGGTCGCGGCGGCGACGAAAGCCTTATCCGTCACCATGGCGGCAAAGGATTTACGCAACGCCATCGAAATGTCCTTCGGCGTGCCGGGCGGCGTCGTGAGGCCTCGGCCGATCGGGCCAAGGGTCGCGATGAAGTTGACGATCTGCCTGTCCTCGTCGGTCTTCGCGAGCTCGCTGGCCATCGGTACCTTGCCTTTCAGGTCAGGCTCGGACTTGTAGCCGACCTGAATGATCGGAAGCGCCTTCGTCGGATGGTTGCTGTCGTCGAACCAGTTTCCGCGGTTCTTCTTAAGCGTCAGCCATGTCAGCGATACGCCCTGGGCTTCGCCGAGTTCCATCGCATGGGTCGAGCCGCGCGAACCCTTGTATCCCATGACGACCTTGAATTTTGCGCCGAATACGCCGTTCAGCATTCTCGGCACCAGGTTAGTCTGCGAGCCTTTGCCCGTCGACGCCATGATGACTTCACGATTGAGGACGTCTTCCCATTTCTTGACACCGGAGCGCTTCGTGACCGCGATGATCGAATTGGATTCGATCGCGTTGCCCAGCCATGTGAACTGCCGCGCGTCGTATCGCACCGCCTTCGGCCGAAGCATCTGGTTGATGATAATTGAATCGGGGGGCATGAATAGAACCAGCCCGTTCTTCGGCATGACGTTGCCGGCATAGTTGCTGGCTTTCAGTCCGCCCGCGCCGGGCATCGACTGGATGATCAGGTTGGGATTGCCCGGAATCTGTTTGCCGAGGAATTCCGACATCATCAGCGAATATTGGCCGTAAGTACCGCCTATGCTGAAGCCAAAGACGATGCTGATCGTTTTTCCCTTGTACAGGTTTTCGAGATCGGCGCTGAGTGCCGGTGCGGACGAGAGGCCCGTACCGGCCAGGAGTGCGAGACCGGTAACGGCCGCGCGGATGTTGCTGTGCATATGATTGCTCCCTGGTTACTGGAAAAACGAATTCGCTCCCAAACGATGGGCGTTGGGACGAGAAGATAAAAGATGAACCGCGCGGCGTTTCAAATTCGCGCGGAAATTCCGAAGCGGAAGCGATGAAATTGGCGAGCTTGCCGGGTCAGGTGATGGTGAAGTCGCCGGCCGCTGGTATCGTGGTCTGAAATTCTGCGATCACGGTGTAGCCGGCAGCGCTGCCATTCGTATCGGAAATCAGCCTGCCGTCGCTATCGAGGATCAGCGTTCCCTGGCCGTTGGCGAAGCGCGTACTGGTCGCGTTGGTGCCGTCATACGATGCGCCGATAATTTCGAAATTGGTGCCGGTCAGGATCGAGGTGCCGCCGAGATCGTATTCGCTGGCGACCAGCCGTACCTTGTCGGCGCCTGTCTGGAAATCGGTGACGATATCGATGCTGCTGTCTAGGCCGAGCGCTGAAATCGTTCCGTTAGAGGTGGCTGCGGTTCCGTCGGAACGGGTTCCGAAGTCGAAAGTGTCATTTCCCGAGCCTCCGGTCAGGGTATCGGTGCCGGCCGCGCCGAGGATCGTGTCGTTGCCGCCGCCGCCGTTGATGGTGTCGTTGCCGCCGAAACCCTCAAGGAAATCGTCCGTCGTATTGCCGGTAATATTGTCCGCCTGGGCGGTGCCGCGGACGGTCCTGATGCCGCTGAACGTGTCGGTATTTCCGAAACCGTCGATCCCCGTACCGGCGCTCAAATCGACTGTCACGCCAGCAGTGCCTCTGGAGGCGGCGTCATTTTCGTAAGTGACGGCGTGACTCGCAGCGGCATTGCCGGTGAAGCTGTCCGCGCCCGCTCCGCCGTCGAATATGACCTCAAGCGTTGTTGCGCTTGCGTTGAAACTGTCGATATTCGCGCCTCCGGTGAATTCCACTCGTTCCACATTACTAAGCGAAACGGATTGTGTTGTTTCGACCTGCTGAACGACCGTAGCGCCGGTGAAATTCCAGCTGTTGTTGATCGTCGAATCTCCGACCAGCTGGACTTCGTCCGAGTCGGTACCGCCGTCGATTATGTCGTTACCGTCACCCCTGAAATAGAGGAAGTCGTCATTGCCGCTACCGCCATTGAGGAAATCGTCACCACTTCCTCCGCTGATGGCGTCCTTTCCGCCGCCGCCATTGATCGTATCGACGCCTCCGGTCCCAATAAGTAAATCGTCGCCGGCGGAGCCGTTTAGCCCGGTCTGAATATTGATGCTCTGATCGTCTGCATCGTTAAGCGCGTTTACATCGATCCGTTCGACCGGCTTGCCGTTGAACTGATCCTGAATGGTGATCTGGTCACCGTTGGCGAACGTTATCAAAAGGTCGTTCTCCGTATTGACCCGTCGGAAATCATGGACTTCGGTTCTGGAGGTTTCGGTGAACTGGATAACGTCGAACCCGCTATCGTCCTTGATCGTGTCGCTGCCTTCGCCCGTCTTATAGATATAGGTATCGTTTTCCGCGCCGCCGAACGCGATATCGTAGCCCAGACCGCCATTGAGCGTGTCGTTGCCTGCGCCTCCGTCGAGGGTATCGTTGCCTGAAGTCCCGTTGATAGTGAGGCCCGGGGTTTCGTTGTTTTCTTCCGGCGGCAAAGGGTCGTTGTCTACCGGGTCTTCAGGCTCCTTGGGCTTTGTATCCAGCGGTTGATCCAGCGGATCGCCGAAGCCATCCGGATTGGTGCCAAGGGGCGGGAGCGCTTCGTCCGGTGGATCCTTCGTAGGCACGACGTCGCCGACGGATTCCTTGGCGATCGCCACTGTAAATACTGACTCCTTTGTCAGGCTCGGCGAGCTGTTCTGTGCACCGTCCGTCGACTCTCCCGGCTGCGCGTCTGTCGGCGTCGCATCGTCCGGCGTATCTCCGGGGCCGTTCTGCTCTCCGCCCTGGTTCCCCGTATCGTTTGCATCCGGATTACGTGTAAACGGGTTGAGCGGCTGGGAAACCGTGTTGTTCAGATCCTGAATTGCGGTGCCCATTGTGCCGATTTGCATCTGAACGACCTGCGCAGGGCCGATGGGCGGCAGGGTGAGACCGAATCCCGCGTTCACATTGTAGGACAGCCCGGTTCCGGTCTGGATAACGCTGATTGCACCCTGGCTGCACTGGATAGTGGCCGTCTCGACTTCCACCGCGACCTTGGTGCCCCGCACGCCGATGGTCGAAAAGGGCGTTTCGACGACAAAGTTCTGCGGCTGTGCAGCGGCAATTTCACCTGTGACGAACACAAAGGCGCCCTGCAGAAGCGAAGCGGCGAAAGACCCTTGAGCTGCGGCGTTCGGGTCGTACACCATCTCGTTCATTACCATCCGCGCGTTCTCGCCCCGCGCGAAGGTAGTCTTGTCGGAAAGCACGATACCCAGCTTGCTGCCGGGCGTGGTCTGGACGATGTCCCCCTGGAAGATCGGTGTGTTCTGGTTAAGCGTGACGACCGTACCGTCTGTCCGGGTCGCGGTCGCTCCCCCCTCCACAAGTTCGACCCGTCCGATGGGAGAGCCCTGCACTGGCGCGCCGGTTTGCGCATACTGGCCGGGGGCGAGCGGACCGACAAGTCTGGCAACCAGGTCGGGAGAAATATGCGCACCTGTTTCGGACACGAGGGTGGGGGGATCGGAAATACTGAACCAGCCGGTTACGACTACGACCGAGCCATCGGTTTCTGTCAGGACGAGGTGGTCACCCGCCCGGCTGTAATCCGCGCTGACGATGAAATCGCCGCCGGGAACGTCGAGATTTCCGCCTGTACCTGGTTCGAGAACGACCGGCCCGGCGTTATTGTCAGGCTTGGGAAACGATCCCGATAAGGTTTCAGTGCCGTGAAGGGCCATATGGATTCGACTTCTGTCTTGGCTTCGGGACTATGGATTCCGGGCGGCTTCCGGGGGCTTCCGGGCGATTCTGCTGGCATGGAATTTACCAAAGCGATACGCATTTTCGCATTATCACGTTACCTAAAAGTTATGAGAAACTGGTGGATCTATATGTGATATAAATCACGAAAAACGATCAGATGATCTGGCCTGGCCTGCCGCCGAATTTGTAAAGTTCGACAAGAACCTCATCGAACAGACGGTTCATGCAAAACGGTTCCGTCGAGAGGAATTTATCGACATCGGCGCGCGATGGGAGCGCGATAAGGTTGGCGCTGCCATTCCAGAGTTCGCCGTCGTCGGACAACACCGCGCCCCGTACGATGAAATGCTCGTCGTCGTAATCGGCGAAATAGGCGCGGTGGGCATCCAGCAGTTCGTTTCGCCGGTTATTCGCGCCGGGCCTACCGAAGCCGCGGATATACCAGCAGACCTGTCCCTCGCGCCGGGGAAAGTCGCGCTGCGTCCTGCCCAGTGCTTTATGCCAGCGACGGATTCGGATGTCATGGTAGATGCTGTTCCGGTTATGCGGCTCGTTATCGATGAACTGCCGAACCTCTTCCCATCCGTCGAACTCGACGAAGAGGACGCTCGACAGGGTACGCTCGCCGTCATCGGTGGTGATCGCACCCCGCGCCGCGAGATGCTCCCGATGCTCGTCGAAATAGGCCCAGTGGTCTTCGCGGCTGATGGCCCGCCGCTCAGGATGATCGGGGTCGTCGATAAGCTGGACGTGGAAAAACATAGGGCTTTCAGCCGAAAGCTACTGCTCTTTCGCGGTAGGGCGGGTCGCCCATCATCACAGGGTGTTCGTCGGCCAGTGTGATCCGGCGCAGCAGGCGGCGTTCGTCGCTCGGAAAGTCGTTCCGCGCATGGACGCTGCATCGGTTGTCCCACATCAGTATGTCGCCGGGCCGCCATGGGTGGGCATAGACGAATTCCGGGCGGCGCTGAAACTCGAAGAGGGTCTCCAGCAGTTCCCGGCTTTCGTTCGCCGGCAGTCCCTCGATCTCGACCGTCATCAGTTCGCTGACGAACAGCGACGTACGTCCCGTCTCCGGATGTTTGCGGAAAACCGGATGCCAGAAGTGCGGGTTGTTGGAGCGGTCGTAGCTGCCGTCCGGTACGAAGGTCGCGCCGTAATCGTATATATGCAGGGCCCTCCGCCCTTCGAGCCGCCGCTTCACATCCTCCGGCAGGGCCTCGGCGACCTTGTAGCTGTTGGAGAATAGCGTTTCGCCGCCGCGCGATGGAACCTCGATCGCGTACAGGATGGTCGATTTGCGCGGCTCCTCGGTATAGGGCGTGTCCGAATGGAACATCATCTCGCCGTCGGGCAGCGTGCCGATGGGCTTTCCGTTTTCGCGGATATTGCTGACCAGCATGACGCTTTCGCCGACGGATTTTTCGGTGCTGGTCGCCGTATCGCCGCCGCGGACAGCTACGTCGCCGAACTGCGCGCCGAAGGCGGTCTGTTCCTCGTGCGAAAGGTTCTGATCGCGGAACAGCAGGATCACGTTGTCGTACCATGCCCGTTCGACTGCCTTGCGGACATCTTCTGAAAGCGGATTGCTCAGATCCACGCCGCGAATTTCCGCGCCGATGGCGTCGGATAACGGTACGATTTCGATGTCAGGCATGGTCGGGGTCTCCTTATTCTGCGGCGCTCGATTCCAGCGCCGACTGGCGCGGTTCGTCGCCCCAGCGCTTGATGAAGGCGTTGAGCCACTGGGTATGGGCCGGCACGTCCTTGAGACCCGGCGTAAACAACAGCATCCTGACCAGATGACGGCGGCGCTCCGGTTCCGGCCAGTCCTCGTAATCGGTCCGGCTATGGACCGTGACGTGATTGTTGAGAAGCTGGATATCGCCGCGCTCGAACTGCATGTCGAGACGGAATTCTTCGTTCAACGCGAGATCCTGGCACAGGTCCAGGGCATCTTTCTGATCCTGGGTCAGGCGAGGCACCTGCGGAAACCGCTGGGCGCTTTCGACGTATTTCGAGCCGTAACGCGAAAACAGCCGTCCCTTGTGCAACGCGAAGACCGGCGCTTCGTAATAGGGCTCTATGTCGTCGAACTCTTCGCCGCGATGGTCGATGCAGAACGGTTCGTACAGAACCTTCAGCAGGTCGGGCCGGGTGCGCATGATTTCATTATGGATGGCGACAGTGCTGGTGAAGCTACTGGTCCCGCCGGACTTCGATGTCTGCAGGCAAAGGAGGCCGACCACATCCGACTTGTCGCAGTGGAACGGCAGATGAACTGTGGTCTGGTACCCGCGGATGTTCGGATTGTCGTTCCAGTCGCCGGGGATTGCCTGAACATGCCCCAGCAGTTCGCCCATCATGTTCTGGGCGACGACCTCTCCCAGATAGGCGCCCAGGCCCCAGTAGACGGTAATCGCGTCGTCGTTGCCGAGCCGTTCGACCGGGATGCCGCGGATCAGGAAGAAGCCCCGACCGGTTTCCAGTTCTTCCAGGATTTCACTGAGTTTTTTCGAAAGGTTCGGCAGCGGAAAATCTTCCCGACCAATACTCGGGATCGACAGTCCTTTGGACTTCACATGGGCGAGCGCGGCATCGATCTCCGCGATGTCTGCATCGGTCAGCCGGTACATCCAGTCCTCGGTGTTGACCAGATCCGGCCCTTTCCAGTTGGCGGCGTTGTCGATCGGTTGCGTGGCGATATCTGTCATGGCGTTTCCTCCAGCTTGATCGCGCGTTGTTAATATTGTGACCCGCCAATGGCGCATTGACAATCGAACCGGCGCCGTGACAATGCCGTGACTCCACGCATCGGTGGGGCGAATAATTCGAAACGAGGAGGTTTCCTGAATGTACAAGACACTTAAATTGGCCGCGCTGGCGGTCGGGGTAAGCGCCTTTGCGCTTCCTGTGGCCGCGGGGAATTACGCCGGCAAGACAATCACGGTCCAGGTCCCGTCCGGGTCCGGCGGCACCTACCACGTCTATTGCCAGCTGGTGCAGCGCAATATCGGGAAGTTCATTCCCGGCAATCCCAAGACCTTAATCCAGAATCTTCCAGGCGGTGGCGGCGCCAAGTCGGCGGCGTATATGGCCAATGTCGCTCCCAAGGACGGCACCTTCCTTTCGATGATCGCCCCCGGCACGATCACGACCCCGCTGGTCCGCAAGGTCAAGTTCGACGCCCGGAAGTTCAACTGGCTCGGCGCACCCGCGGCGAGGTCCTCCGCCATTTGGCTTTGGCACACGACGGGCGTATCCAGCCTCAAACAGATTCAGGAAAAGGAATACACGATCGCAACAAGCGGTTTCTCGTCCGCGGGATCGGTTTTCCCGCGTCTGGCCAACCAGCTGCTCGGCACCAAGCTCAAGCTGATCTACGGCTACAAGGGCGGTGGTGCGATGAATGTCTCGATCGAGAGGGGTGAGACGTTCGGCCGTTGGAATTTCCGCTCCGGATTTACCGGCGTTCGTCCGACCTGGATCCCCGAGAAGAAGATCATTCCGGTGCTTGCCGTCGGCCCGCGCCACCCTGGGCTAAAGGACGTTCCACATTTCGCCGACCTGCTGAAGGAAGGCACTTACGAGCGCAAGCTGTATGATGTGCTCGGTATGAACCTCGAAGTCGGGCAGGCCTTTTACGTCCCGCCGGGAACGCCGAAGGGCGTCATTGATGACTATCGCGTCGCGTTCAACAAGATGCTCGACGACAAGGCGTTTCAGGATGAAATCGAGAAGCGTCGCGTCGAATATTCGCCGGTCCGCTGGCAGCAGATCGAGAAGCTGATCGATAACGGCTTCAAGGCGGCTACGCCTGACGTGGTCAAGGGGTTGCAGGGAATCTATGCCAAGAAGAAAGCTTCCTGATCCTCAGTTAGTAATAAAGAACCCTATGGGCGCCGCGAGAGCGGCGCCCTTTTTTTGGGCTGCGCCGCTGTCTTTGCGAATTCGCCTCCAGACGGCATGATGGCCTATTCAGAATTCAGGGAGACAGGCCGATGGAGAATCTCAAGCTCGCCACCGGGAATTACGGTACGACGAAACAGCTCAAGACCCGCAACAGGCTCTCGGACCGGATCACGGTCGAGTATGTCGAGGGCGAACCGATCCTCACCTATGTCCGCCGGTTGTGCCGGACGCCGGATTTCGACAACGCGCCATTCGAAATCTGTGAAATGCCGATCACGACCTATCTGACGGCGAAATCCTTCGGAAAACCGTTTACCGCGATCCCGATTTTCGTGACCCGCAATTTTCATCACTGGGCGCTGTGGTGTTCGAAAAAGGCCGGGATCGAGAGCCCGAAGGATTTCGAGGGCAAGACGGTCGGCGTCAATCGCGGCTACACCGTGACGACCGGGCTCTGGGCGCGCGGCATGCTGGAGACGCAGTACGGTGTTGATCTTGAAAAGGTCCGCTGGGCCGCGACAGATGATGAGCATGTCGCGGAGTTCGTTCTGCCTCCCAACTGCGACTACGAGTATCGCGGCAGGACTATGGTCGACCTGTTCGAGGCAGGTCTGATTGCGGGTGCTATCGGCGACATCAAGTCCGACTCAGACGATATCCGGCCGCTGATACCGAACGCGCGCGAAGCGGGTTTCGAGTACTACAGGAAGACCGGTATCTATCCGGTCAACCATACCGTGGTAATCCTGAATTCGGTGCTGGAACGGGATCCTGAAATCGCCATGGATGTCTACCGGGCCTTTGACGAGTCGAAACAGGCCTACGTGGATTCCCTGGATTCGATTAAGGACCCGACCCCGCTAGATGAACTCAATATCGCGCTGCGCGATGGGCTTGGCGGGGACCCGTTTCCCAACGGCGTGAAAGCCAATGAGAAAGCGATCGATGCGCTGACGCGGTTTGCCGTCGATCAGCACATCGTAAAAGACAAGTACAAACCGGAAGAACTCTTCGCCGCGGCAACGCTCGGCACTTGACCGTCAGGCATAGTGTCGTTGATCGGGAGTCGCGCAAATGCAAAACTTCTGCCAGCTTAGCGATATTCAGGGGAGATCTGATTCATGAACATGATATCGAAAATCGCCGTTGCGGCGCTTGCCTTACCGCTTCTCGCCGGTCCGTCGGTCGCGCAGGACGTTACGCTCCGGCTTCATACTTTCTTGCCGCCGCCCTCTAACCCCATCAAGACGTTTGTGAAGCCATGGGCCGATAAGGTCGCGAAGGAATCCGGCGGCAAGCTCAAAATTCAGATCTATCCTTCCATGCAGCTTGGCGGAAAGCCGCCGCAGCTTGTCGACCAGGTCAAGGACGGCGTCGTGGATATTATCTGGACGCTGCCCGGTTACACCGCCGGGCGTTTCCCCAAGCTCGAAGTCTTCGAACTGCCGCTGGTGCATACCGGACCGCTGGCGACCACGCTGGCCATTCAGGAATACGCGAAAAAGCATCTGCTGGACGGGGAGTTCAAGGACTACCATGTTCTGCTGCTGCATTGCCATGCGGGTTCAATGTTCCAGACAAAGAAGGCGATCCGTAAGGTGAGCGACCTGCGCGGCCAGAAGATCCGCACCGCGACCCGGGTCGGCGGCTGGTATCTGGCGCAGCTCGGCGCGGTTCCCGTCGGGGCTCCGCTTCCGGCAATTCCGCAGATGCTGTCGAAAGGCGTGATCAGCGGTGCCATGCTGCCTTTCGAAATCGCCCCGGCGATCAAGATGCAGGACCTGGTGTCCAATTTCAGCCAGCTTGAAGGCAGCCAGCCTCGCATGAACACCTCGACCTTTAGCTTCCTGATGAACAAGAACAGCTATGCCAAGCTGCCCGCCGACCTGAAGAAGGTCATCGATAATAATTCCGGTGACAACATCGCCAAATGGGTCGGTCAGAACTGGGCCGATATCGAAGTGCCGTCGCGCAAAATCATGGCGTCGAAGAAGAAGAACAAGTTCCATACCATCCCCGCCGGGGAAGTCGCCAAAATGCAGAAGGCCGCGGGTCCGGTGATCGACCGCTGGCTCAAGGAGATGAAGGGCCGAGGAATCGACGGCGCGGCGCTTCTTGCCGATGCGCGGGCGATGATCGCCAGGCACAGCAAATAGTCGTCTCGATCCGTCAAGTTTCGAAACGTGTCCGAGAGTTCCGGAAGGGAGAACCGGCCCACCGACAGGGCGGGCCGGTTTCTCTATAATATAACCCGCCCGCTCGCGCTTCTCGGGGGCGTCGTCCTCTGCCTGATGGGCGTACTCACGACCGTCAGCGTAACTGGACGGTATTTTTTTGACTCCCCGGTTTTTGGGGACTTCGAACTGATCGCGCTCGGTACCGGGATCGCGATCTTCTCGTTTTTGCCGCACTGCCAGCTCATGCGGGAGAACGTCATCGTCGATTTCTTTCTGAGCGGAACATCGAAGCGGTTCCAGGCGTCATTCGATATCGTCGGCAATCTGACCTACGCGATCATTATCACCCTGATGACCTGGCGATTGCCTATCGGCGGGTATGAGCTCTACGAGATGAAACAGTCGACATTCATGCTCGGCATCCCGCAATGGTCGACCTTTCCGTACGCGCTGCTGTGTCTTTTCGTGCTTCTTGTCGTCTGCGTTTACACGACGGTGCGCAGCTTTAACGAAGCGCGTCTGGGCAGGACCCTTTAGGCGGTATCGGCGATGGACAGTCTTGCCATAGGCGGCCTCGGCTTTGCGGTCCTGCTGGTTCTTCTGGCGCTGAGAATTCCCATCGGTGTCGCGATGCTGGCGGTCGGCATGGTCGGCTATACCATCATTGCCGGCATCGACCCGCTGCTGTCCTATCTCAAGACAGAGATGTTCTGGCGCTATACGACGTTCGAGCTATCGGTCGTGCCGCTATTCGTGCTGATGGGGCATTTCGCCGCCAAGGCGGGGTTGAGCCAGGCGCTGTTCCGGTCCGCCAATGTCTGGCTGGGGCATTTTCGCGGCGGGATCGCCATGGCGGCGATCGGCGGTTGCGCCGGCTTCGGCGCCATCGCGGGATCGTCGCTGGCGACGGCGGCGACCATGGGACAGGTCGCCCTGCCGGAACTGCGGCGCTACAACTATTCTGGCGCCCTGGCGACCGGTGCGCTGGCCGCCGGCGGCACGCTCGGTATCTTGATTCCGCCGTCTGTAGTGCTGATCATTTACGCCATCATCGTAGAGGCGAATATCGTCACCCTGTTCCAGGCCGCTTTCCTGCCGGGAATCCTCGCTGCCATAGGCTATGTCATCGCCATCGCCATCGTCGTCCGCATCAATCCCGAGGCCGGGCCAGCCGGAGAGCGGACGTCGAGCGCGGAGAGATGGGCGGCCTTGCTGGATATCTGGCCCGTCATTGTGATCTTCGGGCTCGTCATGGGCGGCATCTATATCGGCTTTTTCACGCCGACCGAGGGGGCAGCGGTCGGGGTCGTCGGCACGTTTCTGATCGCGGTCACGCGCGGCGGCATGCGCTGGGACGGTTTCTGCGATGCGCTGATCGGTGCAGCCAATACTTCGGGACTGATCTTTCTGATCCTGCTGGGCGCGGCGATCTTCAACGCGTTTCTCGGCTTTTCGAACCTGCCCCTTGCCGCCGCGGAATTCTTCAAGGAATCCGGCTTTCCACCCATGACCGTCCTGCTGACGATGGTGCTGCTGTTCATTCTGCTCGGTTTCGTGATGGACTCGCTGTCGATGATCCTGCTGACCGTGCCGATCTTCTGGCCGATCATCGGCGCGCTCGATTTCGGCATGGACCCGGACGATCTGAAGCTCTGGTTCGGGATCATCACGCTGATCGTCGTTGAAGTAGGGCTGATCACGCCGCCTGTCGGGCTAAACGTGTTTGTCATCAATTCGCTGGCGAAAGACGTGCCCATGATTGAGACCTTTAAGGGCGTGGTTCCATTCTTTTTGTCCGATGCGGTGCGCGTGGCGATCCTCATCGCTTTCCCCGCGATCACGCTGGTGGTGCCTCACCTGATGGCGGTCGAATGAACGCGTATGAACTGCTCGGTATCGGACGCAAGGCGACGCTCGAGGAGATCAAGCGCGCCTACCGGCAGCTTGCGAAGGATCTCCATCCCGACGTGAATTCGGGCGACGGGGAGGCTGCGGAGAGATTCAAGGCGATCACCGCGGCCTATAACCTGCTGGCGGATGCGAAGAAGCGGGTTGAGTACGACCGGACGGAAAGCCGGAGAGACCCTAACGCCGCACCGCAGGACTGGGAAAAAGGCGGCGCCTGGTTCGATTTCGAGATCGACGAAACCACCGGCGAACGGATCATCGATCTTTATGGAGACGTGGCGGGACGACGGCTCGGGCGGGTATCGGGCGTTGCCGCGACGTCAATGACGATGAAGGGACAGGATGTCGCCGCCGACCTGAAAATTACGGAGTCGGAAGCGCGTGACGGCATCTGCAAGCTTGTAACGACCTTTACGGGACTGACGGTTGCGGTGGACGTACCGCCGGCAGCCTGCAACGGGCAGGTCGTGACGATTGAGGGGTTCGGGATCGAGGGCTTTGGCGGCGGGCCGCCGGGCGATCTCAACGTTGTGGTTCAGCTGTTGCCTGACCCCAGCATCGAAGACGGATCGGCGGAGCAGGGTGAAGGCGACGATGGCTGATCTCTCCCGCCTTTCGATCAACCAGGTCACCACGCAGGGACAATGGTCCCTGTCGGAAGCTATAGAAGGGTACGCGCGGCACAACGTCCCCGCGATCGGGATTTTTCGCGATATGCTGGAGGAATGCGGGCTGGACCGGGCGGTATCACTGGTCAGGGATTCCGGGCTTCGGGTTGCGAGCCTGTGTGCCGGAGGTCGCTTCGCCACGGCGACAGAGATCACCTGGCAGAACTGTCTCGACGACAATCGCCGCGCTATCGAGGAAGCGCAGGCTTTGGGCGCGCAATGCCTCGTGCTGATCGGTGGCGGCTTGCCTACCGGTTCGAAGGATATCAATGGCGCACGGGCCCGGTTTCAGGAGGGGGTTGCTGAAATTCTTGGCGATGCCCGGTCGGCCGGGGTCGCGCTCGGGATCGAGCCGCAGCACCCGATGTCTGCGGCGGACCGCGGATGCCTGTCGGGCCTCGCGCTTGCCAACGACATGTGCGATGCGCTCGGCGACCGTGGCGGCGATACGGTTGGGGTCGTGATCGACGTATACCATGTGTGGTGGGAGCATCGGCTGGACGAAGAGATTGCCCGGTCGAAAGGCCGTATCCGTATGTTCCATCTCAACGACTGGCTGTCGCCGACTGCGAGCACCCGCAACCAGCGCGGCATGATGGGAGACGGCATAATCGACCTGCCGCGCCTGCGGAAAGAAGTGGAAGATGCAGGTTACGAGGGTTTCCTCGAGGTCGAAATCATGAACGCCGATCTGTGGAAAATGGATCCCGACGATCTCGTCCGGCTCTGTATCGAGCGATACGAGACGGCCTGCTGACGGTCAGCTTTCCCCAAACCCGCCGGCCTTGATCATTCTGCCGATTTCGTCGTCGATCAGCCGTTCGAGTTCCGTCATTGCCGGCGTTGGAGCGCGGTCGGCCCGGCGCACCAGCGTGCGGGTAATGGTCAGCCCTTCGATTGGAACGGCGCGATATCTGTTCTCCAGCAGTCCTGCTGCGATGGAAGAGTAGGGAAGAACGCCGTATCCCAGACGGCGCTCGACGAAATCCTGGACGACATCGATATTGGCGACCTCGTGCCGGACGGTGAAGCCGATCTGTGCTTCGGCCGCCATGCGGTCGAGTTTGATACGGCTTCCCGCCGGCCTGGGCAGCAGGATCAGGGGCAGGGGTGCCAGATCGGCGATGCCGCACGATTCCCGAGGCATCGCCCCGTCGCCTTTTGCGCCGACCAGATATTCCTGTTCCGTCACCAGTGGCTTTAAAACCAGGCTGGCGCGTGGTTCGGGATCCACCATTACGGCAAGATCGATGGAGCCCGTGTCGATCCCTTCCAGCAGCAAATACGGCACCCCTTCGACGAAGCGCAAATTAACGTTGGGGTATTCACGGCTGAATCGTTCTGCGAGCGGCCCGTACAGAATCCGGCTGGTCGTGGAGGTGGTACCGATCACAGCCTCGCCGCTCGGCGATGTCGCCTGCGCCATGACATCTGCCCGGGCGCGTTCCAGCTCGTTTAAGATGTGATGAGCCCGCTCCAGCAGGACGGCTCCGGACGGGGTAACGGATACGCCCCGCGACTTGCGTTCGAACAGCTTTACCCCGAGTTCTTCCTCAAGCGCCTTGGCATGACGGCTCAGGGCGGATTGCGCCACATGCAGTCTTTCGGCGGCTTCGCTGAAGCTGCCGTAATCGGCGATTGCCGCGAAGTATCTCAATTGGCGAAAGTCCATGCCAGAAAAATGCCCTGATCTGAATGAATTAGCCCCTGTTTGGCTCTATGTTATCTCGTTTAGGTATATCGACAATAGCAACACGGTATTTGCCGGGATTCGAGACTCCTCGTAATGTCCTGTCACGCTGCGGCAAAAGGGTCGTAGCGCACCGGCATTCGGCCGGAATCTCTAAATCAGGGAGTATCTACATGGCAGACAATACAGCGCCTGCAGCTGCAGGCAGCAATGTCGGCGCCAACATGACCTATGAGGACATGCGCGAATGGATCGTCGAGGCTGAAAAGCTCGGCGAACTGCGCGTCGTCAAGGGCGCCAGCTGGGAAAAGGATATCGGTCTCGCGTCCGAAGTCGTGCAGCACGACGAAAACGCGCCCTGCATCGTGTTCGACGATGTGCCCGGATGCCCGCCCGGCTTCCGCATGCTGATCAATTTCTTTGCAGGCAAGCGGAAATGCATGACGATGGGCTTCCCGCCGGAGTTCAACAAGCTTGAGCTGACCGACGGCGTCCACGCCCACATGAAATCGGTTGAGCCGATCCCGCACAAGATCGTCAAGGACGGCCCGATCCTCGAGAATGTTCTCGAAGGCGACGACATCGACATCGAGAAGTTCCCCGCTCCGATGTGGCACGACAAGGACGGCGGCCGTTATATCGGCACCGGTTCCTATAACGTCACGCGCGACCCGGAAACCGGCTGGATCAATATCGGTACCTACCGCGTGATGATCCAGGACAAGAACCATGTCGGGTTCTACATTTCGCCCGGCAAGCACGGTCGGATCCATCGCGACAAGTACGAGGCGAAGGGCGAGGCCATGCCGGCGCTGATCGTTCTCGGCGGCGACCCGATGGCGTTCCTGATGGGCTGCACGGAAATGCCGCCGAACACGAACGAACTCGACATTCTTGGCGGCTATCGCGGCCATGCGATCGAGTGCATCGAAGGCAAGCACACCGGCCTGCCGTTCCCGGCCAATGCCGAGATCGTGGTCGAAGGCTTCATCGAGCCCGACAACAAGAAGCTCGAAGGACCGTTCGGCGAATGGACCGGTTATTACGGTTCGGACGTCCGTCCGGAGCCGCAGCTGACAATCAAGGCGATCTATCACCGCAACGATCCGATCATCCTTGGTTGCCCCCCGCTGCGTCCGCCGGATGAGCTGGCGCGTTACCGTGCGGTCACCCGTTCCGCGGCGCTGAAGGAAAATATCGAGAAGGCGGGCGTTCCTGACGTCGTCGGCGTCTGGGCGCATGAATGCGGCACCGCCCGCATGCTGCTCGCGATCTCGATCAAGCAGCGTTATCCGGGTCATTCGATGCAGACTGGCCATGTCGCTGCGATGTGTCACCTGGGCGCCTATGCCGGCAAATACGTGGTCGTCGTCGATGACGACGTCGATGTCACCAACCTCGAGGAGCTGATCTGGGCCATGATTACCCGGTCCGATCCGGCGACCTCGATCGACATCATCCACAATTGCTGGTCGACGCCGCTCGATCCGCGGATTTCTCCGGAAGACCGCGCGAAGGGCAACCTGACCAACAGCCGCGCCATCATCGACGCCTGCCGGCCGTTCCACTGGAAGGACCAGTTCCCTGCCGTGAACATGCCCGAGCCGGAAGTGATGAAGGAAGCGTATGAGAAATGGGGCCATCTCTGCGAGAAGCCCTGATTTCCGGACAATAGCGTAACGATGCGTTCGGCCATCGCTCCCCTGGGGGCGGTGGCCGAAATCGTTTCCGGAAGACTATCTGCGCCGGAATGCAGCCATGAAGATCAGCCCGGCCATCATCAGGCCGAGCGGTCCAGGCCCCGATAACGGGATATCGATCTGTTCGGATATGGCGTAGATGCGGCGTTCTGTCTCCGGCAAAGAAGAGTCGAAACGAACCCAGGTCGAGGTCGTTGAGGACAGAAAGCCGATTTCCGGGAAACTGGCGCCCATGGGTCGCCCGGGGAATACGGTGCCGTCCGTCGTCGTTCCGGTGCCGACGAAAAGCGTGCCGGAGGTAACGGCATCGCCGGTTTCCATGACGTCAAACGGTCGATCCAGAGAGCCGTCCCAGAGATCGTCGTTGCTGTCGACGAGCTTTGTACCGTCAAGCAGGAAGATCGGAACGCCCACGGAGCCACCGAATTCGGTTGAAGGCTTCGTGAAGGTATTGTCGTGTGCGTCGACTGTTCCGGTGGAAACGACCGCGAACCAGTTCAGTTCGAGATCCGCCAGTTCGGTGACCGAATTCGCAACCGACGTCACGAAATCGTTGTAAACCGAGACATCGCCGGAAACCGCATCCGTCGTGACGCTGGTCACGAAAGCCAGCCGGTATGAGTCTCCGAATCCTATCCCTGCCGGCTGTACGACCGGCGCGCCAAAGGCTGTCGCCGTGAGGCAGACCCAGGCGGAGAAAATGCAGATAAGCCTATTTGTCAGGCTTGAAATCATCTACATATCGCCCCGAAGGTCCCTTATTTATGGCGCACACGCCACCGTCCCGACAAACCCTGTCAGGATTGCTCTACTTCTCAGTGTCGTGAAACGCATTCTAGCCCGGGAATCGAGGAAATCCATTATCTTTCGGCGTTTTGGTCCTGTGTGGCCGCTGGCGGATGTGCCTGAAACCGGTTAAAAGAAGCGGAAAGAGGTTAGGACATGAATACAGCTGGGACAAAACCGGAAAATTCCGAGACGACCGCTCTTGGCGACAATTCGGCGTGCGCCCTTCAGTATGGCGATCTCCGCGACTGGATCGATGAGGTCGAACGCCGTGGCGACCTGAAGGTCGTTAAAGGGGCAGACTGGCGGGACGATATCGGTCAGGTGGTCGAAGTCATGTGCCATGATGAGGGCACCGCGACCGTTCTGTTCGATGAAGTAAAGGACAGTCCCAAGGGGTTCCGGTTGCTGGTCAACTGGTTCACCGGTACCCGCAAGAATCTGACGCTTGGATTTCCCGACGAATGGAACAAGGTCGAGCTGAGCCATGGCTATCACCGTCATACCAGCAAGATGGAACCCGTCCCGCACGAAATTGTGCCAGACGGTCCCGTCTTCGAGAACGTGCTGGAAGGCGACGATATAGATGTCACGAAATTCCCCGCACCGTTGTGGAATCCCGAAGATGGCGGGCGCTATATCGGTACAGGCTGTTTCAACATTACCCGAGACCCCGATACAGGGTGGATAAATTGCGGCACCTACCGGGTGATGGTGCACGACGAAAAACGCGTTGCGCTCTACATTTCGCCCGGCAAGCACGGGCGGATACACCGTGACAAATACATGGCGCGCGGAGAACCGATGCCGGTCTGCATTATCGTCGGGTCAGACCCCCTGTCGTTCCTGACCTCTTCGACCGAAGTGCCCGAAGGCGTCAGCGAACTGGACATGATGGGAGCCTATCGCGGCGAACCGGTAAAATGCGTCGAGGGGCGTCATACCGGGCTGCCGTTTCCGGCGAATTCGGAAATCGTCATTGAGGGTTTCATCCACCCGGGCAACACGATGCGGGAAGGACCGTTCGGCGAATGGCTCGGCTATCAGGGCGGTACGATGGAGGCCGAGCCCTGGGTCGATATCGCCGCGATCTATCACCGCAACGATCCCATCATCCTGGGCGCCGCTCATATCCGGTTGCCCTATGAATATGCTCGATACCGCGCGATCAGCCGCTCTGCGGTACTGAGAGAGAATATCGCGCGTGCCGGCGTACCGGACGTCAGCGAGGTCTGGGCGCATGAAATAGGCGGCTCACGGCTGTTTCTCGCCGTTGGAATCAAGCAGCGCTATCCCGGACATGCGACCCAGGCGGGCCAGATCGCGGCGACCTGCCATGCCGGCGCCTATCTGGGCCGTTTCGTGGTCGTGGTTGACGACGACATCGATGTTTCGAACCTGGACGAGGTCATGTGGGCGGTCAGTACGCGCTGTGACCCCGCATCCGGTATCGACCTGATCAACAATATGTGGTCGTCGGCGCTAGATCCCACGATTGCGCCTGCTGACCGCGAGGCCGGCAAGCTGACCAACAGCCGGGCGATTATCAACGCCTGTCGTCCGTTCCACTGGAAGGACGAGTTTCAGAAGGTCAACGCGCCAACCCCTGAGGCGCGACGCGAAGCGTGGGACAAATGGGGACATCTCCGCGACTGACGCCCAAAGGCTCGCCGCGGATAATTTAATCACCGAAACGTAAGGAGACGAAAAATGGATGGTGGACGGGAAAATTTCAGCCCTCAGACGGATTTACGCGACTTCCTCGCCGCGTGCGAGGAAAACGGCCAGCTTGAGAAGGTCGATGGCGCGCACTGGGACAAGGAGATGGGCGCCGTGGTCGAGGTGCTCTATCGCGAACGCGTCGAAAAGGCCAAGGCAGTCCTGTTCGACAATATTCCCGGCTATCCGGAGGGGTTCCGCTGTCTATACGGCATGCTGGCGTCTCCCTACCGGTTGGCGCTTGCCGTCGGAATGGATACCGAACTGAAGGACGATCGGTTCGCGATGCTGCATGCCTACCGCGACAAGATGTTCCAGCACGAGCCGATCCCGCCCCGGATCGTTGAGCACGGACCGGTGACGGAGAATATTGTCGAAGGCGACGACATCGATATCGAAAAGCTGATCCCGACGCCGATCCATCATGAGCTCGACGGCGGTCGCTATATCGGCACCGCGTGTGGCGTCATCACCCGCGACCCTGAAACCGGACGCGTCAATTCCGGCACCTATCGCTGCATGGTGCATGACGGCAAGACGCTGGGCGTCATGAGCTCCAACGGCAAGCAGGGTAACATCCAGCGCGCGAAATATTTCGCCAAGGGCGAACCCTGCCCGGTAACCGTCGTGGTCGGGCTCGACCCGACGCATTTCCTCGCTGCGCGGATGACGATTCCCGACGATGTCGAAGAATTCGCGTTTCAGGGCGGCTTGGCCGGCAAGCCGATCGACCTGATCATGGGCCAGAACGGTCTGCCCTTTCCGGCGCATTCGGAAATCGTGATCGAAGGGTACCAGTATCCCGACGAAACCCGTCTGGAAGGACCGTTCGGCGAATGGACCGGATATTACGCCGGTGAGGCCGAACAGGACCCGATTTTCAAGATTGAACGGATCTATCACCGCAACAGCCCGATCCTGACATGCGCGGCGAGCCAGAAGCCCCCGCACAGCCATCTGTTCGAGCGTTGCTTCACCCGCTCGGTGACGCTGCTCGAAGGGCTGCAGAAAGCAGGCCTCCAGGATATCCGCGGCGTGTGGATCCATGAAGCCGGTTCGGGGCGGACCTTCGTCGTCGTTTCGATCAAGCAGCGCTTTTACGGCCATGCCACACAGGCAGGCCTGCTTGCATCGCAGATCAATCCGGCGACCTATTGCGGTCGCTATACCGTGGTCGTCGACGAGGATATCGAAGCGCATAACCTGCACGACGTTATCTGGGCGATGGGTACGCGGTCCGACCCGGAAAAGGACATTATCCATCTGAACCAGTGTCAGTCTTCGCGCCTGGATCCGATGCACGGCGATGGGACGCTCTACAACACGCGGGTCATTATCAACGCCTGCCGCCCGTACGAGCGGATAGATACGTTCCCCGCCGTTGCGCAGACCTCGCCGGAGCTGGCGGCGGAAGTCCGCAAGAAGTTCCCGAAAGTCTTCGAGTACTAGGCTGGAAGTATCGTCGGTTTTTTGAAAGCCCCCGGGTCGCTTGACCCGGGGGTCTTTTTTTGGCGAAGGTTAGCCGGTGAACGAACGGACGGCAGGAGGAGCAGACATGGTATTTGCTGGAATCAATTACATGGCGATCGCCGTCGCGGCGGTCGGTGGTTTTCTGTTCGGCTTCGCCTGGTACGCCACGCTTGGAAAGCAGTGGATGGCTGCAGTCGGGAAATCAGAGGAGACCCTTCGGGAAGGCGGCATGGCGGGACCGATGATCGTTTCCATAGTAGCCAACCTGGTGATCGGCTTCATGCTGGCCGGCGTTCTGGGCCATCTGGGCAAGGACATGATCAATGTAAAGGACGGCACGCTGACCGGCGCTATGATCTGGTTCGGCTTCGTGATGACCACAATGGCTGTGAACTACGCCTGGCAACGGGCCAGGTCGATGCTCAATGTCATCGACGGGCTGCACTGGCTCGGTGTTTTCGCCCTTCAGGGGGCGCTGATCGGCTGGCTTGGTGTCTGAGGACGAGCAGAACGCCTCAATTTTAGAAAAATGTGATCAAAAGCACATCTGGGGTTTGCCCGATCCTGCATGATGACCGTTGCGGAGAATATCATGCGATTGTTGCTAGTCGACGACAGAAAGCCTGCCTCAGTTTCTGTTGTGCCGCTGCTGGCGGAGGCCGGAATCCAGTGCGACGTCAGCGGGTTGGCGGATGAGAAACTCGACCGGTCGCCGACGGCGCCGTATGACATAGTTCTTCTGGACCTGCCGCTCGACCGGATCGAGGATGGCGGCGTAATCCGGCGCCTGACGCTATCCATGGGACGCACGCCTGTCCTGATCCTTTGCGATTCCGTGGAGCCCGACCGGATCATGCGCTGCCTCGATCTCGGTGCTGACGATTATCTGACCCGGCCGTTCCAGGGGCAGGATCTCGTTGCCCGAATCCAGTCGGTGGCGCGCCGGGGAGTCAGACGGGTAGGGATAGCCGTTCAGGTCGGAGAAATAACCCTTCATCCCGACACGCGCGTTGTTGAGGTGAACGGAAAGGCTGTTCATCTGACAGGCCGGGAATATTCGATCCTTGAGCTGCTATTCGCACACAGAGGCCGGACCGTTACCAAAGAGGCGATCCTGAATCATCTTTACGAGGATAAGCCCGAACCGGATCAGAAGATCATCGACGTCTTCGTCTGCACGCTGCGGAAGAAGCTATCGGTGTTTCTCACGGGCCGGAGCGGAATCGAGACGGTCTGGGGACGTGGATATGTGCTGCGGGACCCGGATGATTCCGCTGCGACCCTGGCGTTGATGTCACCGGATACTGTGTCGCATGAGCCAGTGACAAAAAAAACGGTTCTCCGGTCCCAGCTCTGCACCGGATAGCTGAAAACGGTCCCGCAGGCGGCAGAGCCCGGATTGCTTACGCCTCTCCTTCGGGAGAGTCGCTAACGGGTTCGCCCATTTCCGTAGCGATGCTTCTTTCCAGCCAGGCGACGTCCTCGATTATCAGGATACGCTTGTTCTTGCGGAGGACTCCGGACCTTGTCAGGGCATTGATTTCTCTCGACACAGTTTCGCGGCTGCTGCCGACTCTGCTTGCGATCTCGGCATGGGTCAAACTCGGCTTAAGGACCGAGCTGTTGTTCTCTATTCCCGATGCTCTGGCGAGAGATAGCAGTTCGGCCTGGATGCGATGATTGACGTTCATGGTGGACAGCACGAACACGCGTTCGTTGAGCTGCCGGACGACCTGCGTAAACCGTTTCAGAAGTTCTGCGGCAACGCAGGGATTATGATCGATCACGTGCCAGAAGGTTTCCGCAGACATGGAGCCGATAAAAGCGTCATCCAGGGCCAGCACGTTTGTCGAACGCGCTTCTCCGTCGATCGCTGCAAATTCGCCGAAGATTTCTCCGGGGCCGACATCGATAAAGGATACCTGCTTGCCCAACTGCGAGAAATTGATGGCGCGGACGTGACCCTGAATAACGAAAAAGACATCGGTGGTGTTTTCAAGCTGCCCGATGATCTGTTCCCTTGGCGCGACACGCTTCCAGTTGCAGCGCATTGCGATAGCGGCCCGGTCTTTTTCCGAAAGGCCTGAAAATATCCTTGTATTGTCCAGCGCGGATTTGAAATCTGACGACATTTTTTCAATTTCGGCGTTCGCGGACGCTACGCATTCTCCCCGAATGAATCCCCCCACCGGCGATCCGGAAAACCCTAATCGCCATCGGACAATAATCTAGCCTAAATCGGTCGGCTTGAAAGCTTTAAGTGCCCTCAGTCATTTTCCGGTTCGGTGAGCTGGCGAAGCAGCGCCAGCCGGTCGCCGAGAACCCAGACATGGCTGATCAGTTCTTCCCTGAAAACGAAAATGCCGACTCCGGCATATTGAATGCGTCGGCCGGTTGCCTCTATGCCCATGACGGAACCCTCATGCGTACCGCTGTAGGTCAGACAGGCGGCAACCCGGTTATCCTCACCGACCATGTCCTCTACCCGATTTTCGAAATCCGGAAAGGCGCCGCGTATGGTTTCGGCATAGGCGACAAAGCCGTCGTGACCCGTTGCGTCAACATCCAGCGAACCGTGAAATGCGACGTCTTCGGTAAGGATTTCGGCGATGACGCTGTAGTCCCACCGGTTCCATAGCTCATCGTAAAACCGCCGGATCAGGGCCTTGCGCCCGTCGATTTGCGGGTCGGTCATGAATTTCGTGCCAAAGGATGTTGCGAATTTCGGCTTTGGTTTATCATGCGCGGACAGGTCGCGCGACAAGGCGTGGCGACAGGCGGAGGACTTTACCATGGATAGCGGCGTCGAACGGACTAAAGAACATCCGGTTCAGGAAATAACCATCAAGACCGATACGCGGGACATTCTCGCCAGGGAAACCAAATATCAGCGAGACAAGCGGTTCGCCGACTGGACCATCGTCGATGTCGATGCGCACCATTCGGAAATGAGTTCCTGGCGGGAAGTCGTTGAGTATCTCGACGACCCGATCCTCAAGCACTATGCGCAGGAATTCCAGTCGCGCACGGGTGGCGCGCCCGGCCTGTCGAACCATACGCCCGGTCTGCGCTATCAGGACGTCGGCGGTCGCATCCCGCATCAACAGCAGATGGCCGAACCCGTCGACGACGATACGGTTCACCGCGACGTCACGCTGGTGCGTCGGTCGATGGACGCGCTGGGGCTGGACATGCAGGTCCTGTTTCCCGGCAATCTGCTGCAGCTCGGCACGCATCCGCAGCCGCGCGTCGAGGCGCAGCTGGCCTATGCCTATAACCGCTGGGTCTGCGAGCGTATCCTGCCGCATGACGACCGCATCAAGACGCTGCTCTATCTGCCGATAACGGAACCGGAAACCAGCCTGAACATCATCCGGGAGTTCGGCGAGAATCCGAGTGTGCTCGGCTTCATGATCACGTCGGTCCGGTTCAAGCCGGTACACCACAATACCTATATTCCGATCTACCGCGAGCTGGACGAGCGCGGCCTGCCATTGGCGTTCCATGCCGGCCCGACCTGGGCGGACGAATGGTCCCAACAGCTGGACCTGTTTATCTCCATGCACTCGGTTTCGTTCGTACTGTGCAATATCGTGCATCTGACAAACTGGGTCATTCACGGGATGCAGGAACGCTTCCCCAACATGCCGGTGATCTGGATTGAGTCGGGAGTTGCCTGGCTCGCCTTCATGATGCAGCGGCTTGATTCCGAATACATGATGCGCCCGTCAGAAGCGCCGCTGCTGAAGAAGCTGCCCAGCGATTATATCCGCGAGATGTATTACACCTCGCAGCCGATCGAAACGGCCGATATGGGGCTGACGGAGGCGACCTTCAAATCTCTTAATGCCGATACGCAGCTTCTCTATGCGTCCGACTGGCCGCACTGGGACTTCAATCCGCCGAGCACGATCTACGATCTGCCGTTCCTCGACGAACAGGCGAAGAAGAACATCCTGGGAGAGAACGCCTGCCGGCTGTTCAATCTCGATCTCAAAAAAAGCAAAGCCGCGTAAGGGAGAAGACGACAATGGCGGATATTTATGTGGGGCGCGAGGACGATTTCGAAGATCGAGGCCGGAAGGTCATCGAGCACGACGATATCGAGATAGGCGTCTTTTTTCTCGACGGTGAATTCTTCGCCTACGAGAATCGTTGCGTTCATCAGGGCGGTCCGATCTGCCAGGGCCGTATCCTGAACCGGGTGATCGAGAGGATCGCCGATGACAAGACCAGCCAGGGCCTCGCCTGGTCGGATGAGGACGTCCATATCGTCTGTCCGTGGCACGGCTACGAATTCAATCTGAGGACCGGCGTGCATCCGGGCAACAAGAACGCGCGTATCCGTCCCTTCGAAACCAAGGTGAAGGACGGCGAAGTCTATGTCGTCGTCTAGCCCGGTAGACGGAGCGGCCGACGCGGTTTTCTCAGCTGCCAAGGCGGCGATCTCCGATGGCGCCGTCGGAGACATATCGGATGAGTCCATCCAGAAGCTGATGACCGCAGCCGCGAAGCTCTACTGCGCCAAGCTGAACGAGGATCAGGGCTATTTCAGCCCGTTTCTGGAGAACGAGGACGTGACCGCGACCGAGGCGGTCGTCGCTATCGCCGAGATCATGCGGGCGGCGGATCTCAATACGTTCGATCTCGCCATGTGGATGTCGCGGCCGCCGCCAGAGTGAAATTCCGGAAGCAGGGAATGCTTTTCTAGTGGAGTGACCTCGCCGTTCCACTCCTGTATAGTCCTGCGCGTTTCACGAATTACAGGATTGGACGATGTCTGGCGAAGTTTCCGCAGTGGCCGATGACGGCCCGAAGAACAAGAAATGGGCGCAGTTTAACTGGGAAGACCCGCTTCTTTTCGAATCCCAGCTGACCGAAGAGGAAAGGCTCGTTCGCGATTCCGCGCGCGACTACGCGCAGGACAAGCTCATGCCGCGCATTCTCGAAGCCAACCGTAACGAGGTATTCGACCGCGAGATCATGAACGAGATGGGCGAACTCGGCTTTCTCGGCTCGACCCTTGAGGAAAAATACGGCTGCGCCGGCGCGAACTATGTCTGCTACGGGCTGATCGCGCGTGAGATTGAGCGGGTGGATTCGTCTTACCGTTCGACGCTGTCGGTCCAGTCGAGCCTGGTGATGTGGCCGATCTACAATTTCGGCACTGAGGCGCAGCGTATGAAATACCTGCCCAAGTTGGCCACAGGCGAATATGTCGGCTGTTTCGGGCTGACCGAGCCCGATCACGGCTCCGATCCGGGCGGTATGAAAACCCGCGCGACGTCGGTCGACGGGGGCTATCTGCTCAAGGGCTCCAAGATGTGGATCTCTAATGCGCCGATCGCCGACGTGTTTGTCGTCTGGGCAAAGGATGACGATGGAAAGATCGCTGGCTTTATCCTCGAAAAGGGAATGAAGGGGCTTTCCGCGCCCAAGATTGAGGGCAAGTTCAGCCTGCGCGCCTCGCTGACGGGCGAGGTTGTGATGGATGATGTCTTCGTCCCCGAGGAAAACCGGTTGCCCGGCGCGCGCGGCCTTGGCGGTCCGTTCGGTTGCCTGAACAACGCCCGCTTCGGCATCGCCTGGGGCGTGCTCGGCGCGGCCGAGTTCTGCTGGCACGGGGCTCGGAATTACACGATGGAGCGCACCCAGTTCGGTAAGCCGATCGCTGCAAACCAGTTGGTCCAGAAGAAGCTTGCAGACATGCAGACCGAAATCACGGTTGCGCTGCAGAGCTGCCTTCAGCTCGGTCGGCTGATGGACAGCAATGACTGTGCGCCGGAAGCAATCTCGCTAATGAAGCGCCACTGCACCGGCAAGGCGCTGGAGATCGCCCGCGTCGCGCGTGACATGCATGGCGGCAACGGTATCGTCGATGAATATCACATCATCCGCCATGTGATGAATCTGGAGACCGTCATCACCTACGAGGGGACGCACGATATCCACGCGCTGATCCTCGGCCGGGCGCAGACGGGTCTTCAGGCATTCGCCTGACCGAAGGCGGATCGCATGGTCGCACCTTTGTCGCACCTCCGGGTGCTCGACATGAGCCGTATTCTGGCCGGTCCCTGGGCCGGCCAGACGCTGGCCGACCTTGGCGCGGAGGTCATCAAGATTGAACGCTGCGGCAGCGGAGACGACACGCGAAGCTGGGGGCCTCCTTTTATTGAGGATACTGACGGCAACCAGACGAACGAGTCCGCCTACTTCCTGTCGGCCAATCGCGGTAAGAAATCGCTGGCGCTTGATATCTCGAAGCCGGAAGGTCAGGAGATCGTCCGAAAGCTGGCGGCGAAGTCCGACATCTTGATCGAGAATTACAAGGTAGGCGGCCTTGCCAGGTACGGGCTCGGCTACGAGGACCTTAAGAAGGTCAATCCGGGACTTATCTACTGCTCAATCACCGGATTCGGCCAGACAGGGCCGTATGCGTCGCGCGCCGGCTACGATTTTCTGATCCAGGCGATGGGTGGGCTGATGAGCGTCACCGGCGAAAAAGACGATCAGCCGGGCGGCGGGCCGCAGAAAATCGGCGTCGCGCTATGCGATGTGCTCACCGGGCTCTACACGAACATTGCAGCGCTATCCGGCATCATGCAGCGCGAAAGGATGGGCGAGGGGTGCCACATCGACATGGCGTTGCTCGATGTCACCGCAGTGACCATGGCCAATCAGGCGCTCAATTTTCTGGTCACCGGTAACGCGCCGCAGCGGATGGGCAATGCGCATCCCAATATCGTGCCCTACGAAGCCTTCAGGGCCTCCGATCAGTACATCATTGTCGCGGTCGGCAATGACGGGCAGTTCGCGCGCTTTGTCGAAGCCGCAGGAAAGCCAGAACTGGCGGCAGACGAACGCTTTTCGACCAATGCCGGGCGGGTCGATAATCGCGAGGTGCTGCTTCCCATCATTCGGGATTTCATTGCAGAGAAAACCGGGGCCGAATGGATCGAGGCGCTGGAAAAAGTCGGCGTTCCCTGTGGACCGATCAATAATATGGAACAGGTCTTCGCCCATCCGCAAATCCAGGAACGCGGCCTGCAGATGGAGATGGAGCATCCGCTGGCCGGTTCCGTGCCGCAGGTCTCTAGCCCCATCCGGATCACCGGCGAGGAACTCGAATATCAGAACGCTCCGCCGACTCTGGGCCAGCATACGGAAGACGTGCTGACGCGGGTTCTGGAAATGGATCCGGAAGAAATCGCGGCGCTGCGCGACTCGGGGGTCGTCGAAGGTTAGTACCCAAACGAACAGAGGCGGGTTTTAAACCCGCCCCTGTCGCTTGGCCCGGTTCGTTTTTCTGGGCCGCTTTGCCTGTATTCAGGTGGTTACATCTTCGAAATCATGTCATAGGCGCGGTCAACGAGGACGCGCGGGGTCGAGAAGAACTCGTTGAAAGCTCCGCTGACGTCCGCGCCGGTCATCGGCTCGAATTCCACCTTGATCCGCGCGGCGTCTTTCTTAAGCGCCGGGTCTTTCATCATATCGAGAAGGGCTTTGCGAAGAGCCTCGACACGTGCTTTCGGCGTGCCGGGCGGAGCCGCCAGCGGGCGGGTGATTTCGGCGGGGCCGAACACCAGACGTGCCATCTTCCTTTCGTCGTCGTTCTTCAGCATCGTGAAGATGTTGGTCGCGTCCTTGAACAGGGGCGCATTCGAGCTAAGTCCCAGTTGAACGAAAATGTTGAGGTCGCCGCTATTGAAGTCGTTCGAGAAAGCGCCCCGGACCGACGACGTGTACATGCCGCAGGTGCCCGAAAGCTCGCCTTTCTTCATGGCGAGATTGACGCCCTTGGTGCCCTTGTAGCCGTGTACCACTTTCACGTTGGCGCCGAGCACGTTCTTCATGAAAAGAGGAAAGATGGTAAGCGGGGAGGTCGGGCCGTTTGAGCCGAAGATGATCGGCTGCTTGGCGTTGACGAAATCCTTCAGGTTCTTGATGCCCTGGCCTGCGCCTTTCCAGACGGCGCAACCCTGAATGTCCTTGTGCATCGATCCGATCCACTCGAACTTGTTGGTGACGAACTTGGCCTTGCGCTTTCCGTAAAGCGGAACCATGCCGACCGAGGAAGAGAACACGCCCAGCACGAGCCCGTCCTTGGGGGCTGTGTTGTACAGCGCATTGGCGAGCTTCATGCTGCCCGCGCCGGGTACGTTCTGGACAATGACGTTCGGCTTGCCGGGGATGTGATTGCCGAAATGCCGCGCGACGATCCGGGTCGTCGTGTCATATCCGCCGCCGGCGCCGAAGCCGACCTGGATCGTTAGCTGCTTGCCCTTGTAAAAGTCGGCGACCGCGTCAGCCATCGCCGGCGCGGTGAGCAGAACGGGTGCGGTTAATGCTGCGGTCAGAATTCCGTATTTCATAGAAGCCTCCTGGATGGATGTGTTTTTACGCGTTGCGAGAAGCGATTTTGCGCTATTCTCGACATCTGGCAACCTAGATTGCGTACCGCTATGAAATTGTAGGGCGTTGCCGCTCGGTTAAGAAAAAAATCGTAAACAGGGAGAATCGCAAATGTCTAAAACGAAGTCGTTGCTGATGTCGGCAGTGCTGGCCGGCGGATCACTGCTGACGCCGACGCTTGCGAGCGCGGATCCGGTCGCCGATTTCTACAAGGGCAAACAGATCGTCTTTACCCATACGGGCGGGCCTGCAGGCGGTTTCGCGCTGTATACGCGAATCCTCTCGAAGCACATCGTTAATCACATTCCCGGAAACCCCAAGGCGGTCATCCAGTTCAAACAGGGCGGCGGCGGGATGGTGGGGATGAACTACCTCTACAACGCCGCGCCGAAGGACGGCAGCTATTTCCTAATGCCTCTGCCCGGCGTCGAGGCGCAGCCGTTCCTCTATCCGAAGAAGGTGAAGTTCGACATCACCAAAATCAACTGGATCGGCAATATCCTGAAGATGCAGTCCTTCATTTCCATCAGCGCCGACCATCCCAAGGTCAAGAGCTGGGAAGATGCGAAAAGCCATGTCATCCGGCTCGGCGCTTCGGGCAAGGGGTCGGAAACCTACATCATGCCGATGCTGATGAATGCGGTGCTTGGTACCAGGTTCAAGGTCATCACAGGCTACAAGGGCATCATGGGCGCCACCGCTGCATGGGAGAAAGGCGAGCTTGACGGTCGCGCCGGAGGCTGGACCGCGAATATGCGGCCGCATCTGTTCAAGCAGGATCCGCAGCCGATCCGGCTACTGGTGCAGTCGGGCGCGGAGAAGGTCGCGGAGCTCTATCCAGGGCAGCCGACTCCCAAGGATGTGCCGCTCCTGAAGGACCTGGCGAAGAATGACGAGGAGCGGCAGCTGTTGAGTCTGGTCGAGCGTACGCTGGCCCGGGCTGTTGCGGGGCCTCCCGGCATGCCCAAGGCGCGCGTCGCCGCCATGCGGAAGGCCTTCGACGACATGATGAAGGACCCTGCCTACCTGGCCGAGATGAAAAAGCGCAATCTCGCCATAACCTCGCCCCAGACCGGCGCGGAGGTGGAGTCCTATATCAACGGCATTGCAGCGACACCGCAAAGGGTCGTCGACCGCTACATTGCGGCGGTTCGCAACTGACGCAAATTCAAACCGCTCTGTTGACGGCCCGTCCCAGCCGGTACGGGCCGTTTTCTTGACACCGTCACGGGGCATCCGGATTATTTGTATGGAACAATCGGTCAGGCGACGTGGCGATAACGGACGAGGACAAGCCGGGCGAGCGACAGGATTACGTGCTCGAAGAACAGGCCGGCCATCTGCTGCGGCGCGCGCATCAGCGCCATACAGCTATCTTTCAGGGCATGATCGGCGAGTCGCAACTGACTCCACTGCAGTTCGCGGCGCTCGCCCGGCTGCGCGATCTTTCCGGAATTTCCCAGAACCAGCTCGGTCGTCTGACCGCCATGGACGCGGCGACCATGCAGGGTGTGATCAAGCGGCTTGCCGCGCGGGGGTTGATCGAGCGCTGTCCGGATCCTGAGGACCGGCGGCGGCTGATCCTGAATCTGAGCCGGGAAGGGCGGTCGCTGATCGACAGGGTGATCGGTAACGCCCACAGCATCACCGCCGAAACGCTCAAGCCGCTCAGCGCAGCGGAGGAAAAAACGTTCCTGCAGCTTCTCGCAAAAATTTCCGAATAGCTTTCGGACCGTGTCCCGAATGCAAGGTCTCAGGCCTTGTCCAGTCCCGCCAGCATCTCTTCCACGGTGACGAACTTGCGGCGCGGCGCGGGGTCGGTAGCTGCGCCTTCCTCCAGCCTCTTGATAACGATCCAGTCGTCGAAGCTGACCGTCCGGATGCCCCGCCTGGCGGCGAGCGCGTCGAACGCATCCGGGCCGGGCTTTGACGGCCCATCGAATTCGGAGATCAGCTTGTCCGTCACCGCGTAGGAATCGAGCCGGTTCGTGCCGATCGTGCCGGTTGCGCCTCGCTTCAGCCAGCCGGCCGCGTAAACGCCCGGCGCAACTTTTCCATCCTCATGGGCAACGATGCCCCAATCTTCGTTGAAGGGGACGTCCTCAATCGCTTCGGCGCGGGAGCCGATGCAGGTCACGACCATCTGGCAGGGAATATCGAAGGTCTCGCCCGTGGGAATACAACGACCGTCCTCTACTCGGGTTCTCTCCATACGAATGCCCTCGACCTGGTCGCCGCCGAGTATTTCGACCGGGGAAGCGAAGAATTCGATGTGAACGGTGCGGTGTTTTTCCCCCGCCTTTCCTTCGGAAAGACCCTGCAGAGTTTGCAGGATGCGGAGCCGTGCCTTCTTTTCCTTCTCAGGATAGTCGGCCGGTACGTCCTCAGGCACAACGGAACCGTCAAGCACGCAGGTCGCATCTTCGAGCGCCCCGAGTTCCTTCAGTTCAGTATTCGTGAAGGATGCCTCAACCGGGCCTCGCCGTCCGAACATCCAGACATCCTTCAGCGGCGAGGCATCGATCGCATCCATCGCGTAATCGGCGATGTCGGTCGATGCCATTTCTCCGGGCGTTCTGGACAGCACACGGGCGACATCGACAGCGACATTGCCGACACCGATAACGGCGACGGCGTCGACATCGAGGTCGGGGGACAGATCCTTGAAATCAGGGTGACAGTTGTACCAGCCAACCAGCGCGTTTGAGCCGTAGACGTTCTTCTTGTCTTCGCCCGGAATGCCGAGCCTGTTGTCATAGGGCGCGCCATAGGCGAGCACTACCGCGTCGTAGATGGCTGTCAGGTCGTCGATCGAAACATCCCGTCCGAGTGCGACATTGCCGAGATAGCGGACCTGGCTGTTTTCCTCGATGGACGTGGCGTATTTCTTATCCACGCGCTTTGTGTGCTGGTGATCGGGTGCGACGCCGCCGCGTATCAGTCCGAACGGGGTCGGAAGCCTGTCGAAAATATCTATGCGGCAGTCAGGTACCTTTTCCAGAAGGGCTTGTGCGACATACATGCCGCCTGGTCCCGATCCAACGATTGCAACGCTTCTGTTGTCCGTGTCGCCCGCCATCTGTCTCAACGATTATTATTTACGATTGGAGGCGATGATAGCGGATGGGTCCTCGGATGAAACCCCTATGCCCGACTAAAAGGAAAACCCGGCGCCATCGACGCCGGGTTTATCTGCCTTTCAGTCGCCGGAACGCGTCAAACGACGGTCCAGGTACGGCCCTTGTTGAGAATAGTGTTAAGAGACTCCGGCGGAGACTTTTCCTTGATGTCGGCGATCTGCTCAACCACCGACGTTTCGTATGAGGGGCCGGGGTCGCGGAAAATCACGCCCATCGCAACAGGAAACTCCGGCGGGAGCATCCCGGCGAGCATCAGGGCCAGCGGCCGGTTGGTTTCGTCATGGATGAGAATGTCATCTTCGGTGATGCCGTTTTCGCCGATGGTAACGACTTCCAGCTCAAGCTTGCCCGGCACCAGGCGCAGCCCCTTTTCATTGTCCTTGCCGAAAATCAGCGGCTTGCCGTGCTCGCATACGACCTGCCGGTCGGCGGCAACCGATTTTTCTGTAAAGGCCGAATAAACGCCGTCGTTGTAGACGATGCAGTTCTGCAGGATTTCGACGAAAGACGCCCCCTTGTTCTGCTTGGCTTCGACCAGCAGGCCGGGAAGGACCTTCTGGTTGGTATCGACGCAGCGCGCGACAAAGCGGGCGTTGCAGCCAAGCGCGAACACGCAGGCCGAAATCGGGCTGTCCACTGAACCCGCGGGCGTCGATGGCGAGCGTGTGCCGACCTGCGATGTGGGGGAATACTGGCCCTTGGTCAGCCCGTAAATCTGGTTGTTGAACAGCAATATCTGCACGTCGACATTCCGCCGGATCGCATGCAGCGTATGGTTGCCGCCGATCGACAGCATGTCGCCGTCGCCGCCGATAACCCAGACATCGAGCTCCGGATTGGCGAGCTTCACGCCTGTGGCGAATGCCGGCGCGCGGCCATGGATCGTGTGGAACCCGTAAGTCGACATGTAGTAGGGGAAGCGCGCGGCGCACCCGATACCGGAGACGAAAACCGTCTTGGCAGGATCGGAACCCATGTCGGCCAGTGCCCGCTGCACAGATTTGACGATGGCGTAATCGCCGCAACCCGGGCACCAGCGTACTTCCTGATCCGAGGCGAAATCGTTGGGTTTCAGCTTTTCGGGAGGTGATTGAACGTTCATGACTGTTTCTCCAGGCGGGAGCGAATCTCGCGTTCGAGGTCGGCGACCTTGAAGGGCTGGCCGCTGATCTGGGTCAGCGATTCCGCATCCACGAGATATTCGGCGCGCAGCAGGGTAACCAGCTGGCCATTGTTCATTTCGGGCACAAGGACATTTCTGAAGCCCCTGAGCAGGTCGCCGAGATTTCGGGGCAGGGGCCAGATATGCCGAATATGGACATGCGACACGCTGAGCCCGTCCGCATTGCAGCGCTTGACCGCCTGCTCGATAGCGCCGTAGGTGGACCCCCAGCCGACAACGACCAGATCGCCCGTCTCCTCGCCGGTGGATACTTCCTGCAAGGGAATGTCATTGGCGATGTTGAGGATCTTCTCGGCCCGGATCTTGGTCATCTTGTGATGGTTGTCCGGATCGTAGGAAATATTGCCGCTGTCGTAGTCCTTTTCGATTCCGCCGATGCGGTGCTCCAGGCCCGGCGTTCCTGGTTTGGCCCAGGGACGCGCCAGCGTCTTTTCGTCGCGCAGATAGGGATGAAAACCTTCGGCATCCTTGCGAAATTCGACGGGAAACGGTTCGACATCGTCGACGTTCGGGATCTTCCAGGGTTCCGCCGCATTGGCGAGATAGCCCTCATTCAGGAACATCACCGGGGTCATGTATTTGGTCGCCAGCCGGACCGCCTCGATCGCGCATTCGTAACAGTCGCCCGGCGTGGACGACGATATCACCGGCATCGGGGTGTCCGCGTTGCGCCCGTAGACGGCCTGATACAGGTCCGACTGTTCGGTCTTTGTCGGCATGCCGGTAGAAGGTCCGGCGCGCTGGAAATTGACCACGATCAGTGGCAGTTCGGTGACCACGGCGAGGCCGAGCGCTTCGCCCTTGAGCGCGACGCCGGGACCGGAGCTGGACGTGAGGCCAAGGGACCCCGCGTAGGCGGCGCCGATGGCGGAGCAGACCGCCGAAATCTCGTCCTCCGCCTGAAAGGTCACGACACCGTACTGGCGCAGATTGCTCAGCGTGTGCAGCAACGGCGAGGCTGGCGTAATTGGATACGAGCCCAGAAAGATATCGAGACCGGCTTTCTGCGCACCGACCAGAAGTCCCCAGGCAGTGGTTTCGATGCCGGTGACCGCCCGGTACACGCCGGGTTCGGTCGATGCCTTCGGGACGATATAGGTGTTGATGTCGCTGGGCAGTTCGGCCGTTTCGCCATAGGCATGGCCGGCGTTGAGCGCTGCGATATTGGCCTTGGCGATTTCCGGAAGCTTGGCGAAGCGTGTGTTCAGCCAGTCGATGGTCGGCTGCCGGTCCCGGTCGTACATCCAGCACAGCAGACCCAGCGTCCAGAGGTTCTTGGCGCGCAGCGCTTCCTTCTGGGTGATGTCCATCCCCTCGGTTGCGGCGAGGGTGAGCTTGGAGATGTCGATGGAAAACAGCCGGAAGGGCTCGGTCGTGCCGTCTTCCAGCGGATTTGATTTGTAACCGGCCTTTTCGATATTACGGTCGGTAAAAGCGCCTTCGTTAATGATGATGACGCCGCCTGGCACAAGATCGCGCAGATGGACCTTCAGGGCTGCCGGGTTCATCGCAACCAGGACGTCCGGCGCATCGCCCGGCGTCTTGATCTCGTGCGATGCAAAATTGATCTGGAAGGCGGAAACGCCGTAAGTGGTTCCGACAGGGGCCCGAATTTCTGCCGGGAAATCGGGAAATGTAGCGAGATCGTTGCCCATCAGCGCAGTCGATTGCGTGAACTGTGTTCCGGTCAACTGCATGCCGTCGCCCGAGTCGCCGGCGAATCGGATCACGACGGAATCGATGACCTGACGGCCGCTCTCGTCGTTTTCCTTCATCTGTGTCGCCATGTGTTGGCTCCTGCCTTCCGTATCTGGCCTGGTAAGGGGTTGATTTTCCGTGATTTTAGCGGGAATTGGTCAAATTCGTGAACTATATGTGTACGAACAGTTACTTAAGATTGAGTATTGATTCCGAGGACGAATTGTCAAGCCGGAGCCGATGTAAATGACGCTCGCAGGTCCGGTTTAAAAAATCCTTTTATTCGCTAGGGATGAATGATCGGAGCATGGCTTGACAGGGCGGAACCTGCAAGCCGATATTTGTATGTACACAAACAATTTTTTGCAGTCATTTTCTTGCCTCGATCAGGCGTCGTGGCGAGGTAGCGCGGGAGGGCGGTTATGCCGGATACCCAGGATTCTAAAAATAACGGGGGATCGAAAAATGACGGGCTGATCCGTTGCGACGCCTGTCCGGTACTGTGCCGAATTCGCGAAGGCCGCAGTGGCGCGTGCGACCGTTATGCGAATGTCGAAGGCCGGCTGGTGCGCACCGATCCGCTGGTCGTCGCCCAGAAGGTTCTCGATGAAGACGGTGAGATGGTGCCGTTCGTGGCCGCATCCGAAAGCTGGGACGGTTCGCTGGTCAGCCAGGCACCAACCTTCCTGACCGGGATCGGCTCCACCACGACCTATCCCGATTACAAGCCTGCCCCCTTCATCGTTTCGTCCGAACAGGACGGCGTCGACATGGTGACCGTTGTCAGCGAGGGCGTGTTTTCCTACTGCGGCGTCAAGGTCAAGATCGACACAGACGCCTATATCGGTCCCGAGCCGGCTGCAGTCCGGGTCGATGGCGAACAGGTCGGTCATGTGACGACCGCCGAATACGGTTCCCAGATGCTGGCGATCGGCGGGGTACGGCACCTGACGGGAGGCAGCAAAAAGGAAGGCACGGTCACCTGCGATACCATGCTGCGTCTGTGCAACAAGCAGCCGGTCGAAATGACGGTCGACGGGGGCGCCCAGATCATCGTGCAGGCGGGCAAGCCGCCCATCGTGAACGGCGTGCAGGAGGAACGCATGCGCGTCGGTTGCGGATCCGCTGCCGTAGGCATTTTCGCACCGCAATGGCACAACCATGTGGACGAGGTCATCGTCGTCGACGATCACATCACCGCCGTTCTTTCCGAACACCAGGCCGGGCAGTTTCTCGATATGCCGGTCTGCGGCATTAAGGTACGCGGTCGCCGGTCGACCGCGGGCCGCTACTTCCAGGTTGCCGATCATGGCGCCGGCTGGGGAGGAACGAACATCCAGGACCCGCTGGAAATCATCGATCGGATCGACGAAAAGGTCGCCTGGCCCGGCCTTCGTCTCCTGATGGTGTCGACCACGGGGCAGGACTCTGCCTATTTCGTGCTGGACGACGAGCTGAAGCCGGTACCGGCCGATATGCCGGATCCGGTGAAAATCGTGGTCGACCGAATTGGCGAGAACTGCGAACCGGCGCTGTGCTCGGTGATGTTCATGGGGGGCGCCGGCGGAAGCCTCAGGGCTGGGGTGACGATCAATCCCGTCAGGCTCACGCGATCCGTACGGGATACGCTGACGCGGGTGACCTGCGGCGGCGCACCGGTTTTCGTCTGGCCCGGCGGCGGCATCACCCTGCTGGTGGATGTGAACGAGATGCCGGACAATTCCTTCGGCTACGTGCCCACCCCGGCGCTTGTCGCGCCCATCGAGTTCACGGTGAATCGCGCCGATTACGAGGCGCTCGGCGGCTATATGGACCGTATCCGGCCTTTGGACGATGTGCTGGCGGAGGTCGACTCGGTCCGCTCCGTTCCCTGGCGGCCGTCGCACCCCTGGCCGCTCGACAATACCGGCGAAAGGGACACGACCGGTTGATGCCGGGAGCCCAGATCGCGTTGCTGCCGGATGGCAGGCGGCTGCATCTGAACCACGGGCCGATCGATCTGATCGTCGAGGCCTTCGGGGCAGGGACGGAGATGGAGCTTGCCTGTCGTCAGGCCGTGGACAACTTTCCCGATATCCTGCCCGGTCTGGTTTCCGAACTATCCGATCTGCGTCGTCCGGTTGGCGAACCGCTAAGGGGCCCGGTTGCCTGTCGGATGAGAGAAGCCTGCCTGCCTCATGACGGCGTCTTCGTCACCCCGATGGCGGCGGTCGCGGGGTCTGTGGCAGACCATATGCTGGCCGCGCTGATCGAAGGGCGGGCTCTGGAAAAGGCCTATGTCAATAACGGCGGCGACATCGCGCTTTATCTCGCCGAAGGCGCTTCGCTGACGGCCGGCCTGGTCGCCGATTACCATTTGCCGTCGCTCGATGCGTCCTGCGAGATCGGCTATTCGATGCCGGTTCGGGGCATCGCGACCAGCGGCTGGAAGGGCAGGAGCCATTCGCTCGGCATTGCCGACTCCGTTACCGTTCTGGCGAAGAATGCCGCTGCTGCCGATGTCGCGGCGACGCTGATCGCCAACGCGGTCGATGCTGAAGACCCGGCCGTGCGGCGCGCGCCCGCGTCGGATCTGGACCCCGACAGCGATCTTGGCGACCGGCTGGTGACGGTCGATGTCGACCCGTTACGTCAGGAGACTGTGGATGAAGCCCTGTCGCGGGGAGAGGCGTCGGCGGAGGATATGGCGCGGGCTGGACACATCGTTGCCGCGGTGCTGGTATTGCAGGGAAGTTACAGGACGGTTGGCGATGCGCCGGCGGGGCTTCTGTCCGCCGCTGCGGCCTGAATTTAATAACAGCGAAACCCGGAGAGAGAAATGGACGACGGACGCTCAATCACCGACATACAACCCCACGCAGCGGGCAATTTCGGGCCGCTCGTGAAGGTCCGAAAGTTCGTCACCCATGTCGAGGAAATCCTGCACGATTTCGGGCCGACCGCCGACCGTCCCTGGGTCAAGGGGTTTATCGCTGCGGTCTGCGCGAACCCCTATGCCGGCCGGTACCAGGAAGACCTGATGCCCATGATGGACGCGTTGAAGCCATTGGGGGCCGCCATGTCGGAGCGGCTGATCGCCACGATGGGCGGGGCGGACAAGGTCACCGGCTACGGCAAGTCCGCGCTGGTTGGCGAGAACGGAGAACTCGAGCACGCGGCTATGTGGCATGTGCCTGGCGGTTACGCGATGCGCGAACTTATCCAGCCGTCCAAGGCGATCGTGCCGTCATCCATGAAGGTCGCGGGGCCCGGTCGACCTGTCGATATTCCGCTCGGCCACGTCAATGCAGCCTATGTGCGGAGCTATTTCGACTCGATCGAATGCTCGATCCCCGACGCGCCGCGCGCCGACGAAATCGTCTGGATCCTCGCCATGATGACCGGCCCGCGGATCAACAACCGGGCCGGCGGCCTACAGGAAGAAGACGTGATCGGCGAGGACGGCAACCGCTGATCCTGAAATGAAAAGAGCGGGACCAGCCCGCTCTTTTTTCGTGAAGGGGCGGGTTTCGAGCCCGCCCCGGACAGGTTTCCGCTCGGACGGCGTCTACGCCTCTTCCTTCTTGTAGATATCCCACTCGCTCTTGATGCGTTTCCAGTGGTCGGAGTCGGTATGCTCGCCGATCTGGCCGGGGCGGAACTCCTCGCCCTTCGGGCCCGGCATCGTGAAGACATGGTCGATATGGGTGTAGTCCATATAGCCCATGCGGGCGAGCGGCTGGATCTTGACCCAGTCGACCTTCCCGTCGGTCAGCGCGTTGTCGTTGATATGGATGCCGACGACCTGGCCGATCACCACGTGATGCACCGACTTCGCGTTGTTGGCCGGCAGGGTGATGGTCGCATGGTGTCTGCATTCGAGGTTCACCGGCGATTCCGCAACCCGCGGGCATTTGACGATGTTGCAGGGCGCAGGCGTCAGCCCGGCCATCGCCATCTCGTCGACATCGGGCGGCACATGTTTGGACGACATGTTGACGTGCTCGCGCAGCTCGTAGGTCGCCATGTTGTAGACGAACTCGCCGGTGTCCTCGGCGTTGACGACCGAGTCCTTGCGCCGCGGCGCCGCGCCTTCCTCGTCGATCGCACCGGAGCCCGAGAAGAACACGAAGGGCGGGTCGTAAGCGAGCTGGTTGGAAATCGAAAACGGGGCGAGATTGACGATCCCGTCATGGGAAAGCGAGCTGATCCAGCCGATCGGGCGCGGCACGACGCACGCCTTGAACGGGTTGAAGGGCAGGCCGTGATCGTCGTTTTGCGGTTCGTAGAACATGTAAGGGGCTCCCTGTTAGCGCTTGTTGTTCCTGAGTGTAGCGCGCAAGGGATCGGAAGGGGAGAGCGCTAGCTCTTTGCCGCCCGGATCGCCTCCCAAACGCGGTGCGGCGTCGCCGGCGCGTCGAGATGCGTCACACCCTCCGGCGCCAGCGCATCGAGGATCGCGTTCATGACAGCCGCCATCGAGCCGCCGTTGCCGGCCTCGCCGCAGCCTTTCACGCCGAGCGGGTTGGTGGCGCAGGGCACGTTGCGGGTCGAGAAATCGATTTCGCACATGTCGTCGGCCCGGGGCATGGCGTAATCCATGTAGGAGCCGGTGACGAGCTGGCCGTCTGAATCGTAAACCGTGTGCTCCAGCAGCACCTGCCCGACGCCCTGGACGATGCCGCCCTGCACCTGGCCCTCGACCACCAGCGGGTTGATGACCACGCCGAAATCGTCGACCACGGTGTAGCGGACGATCTTCGTTTCTCCGGTCTCCGGCTCGATCTCTACCTCGCAGACATGGCAGCCGTTGGGGAAGGACGACGGCGAGGAATCGTGCACCGCCTTGTTGTTGAGGCTCGACGGCACACCGTCCGGCAGGTCTCCGGCTTCGCGCAGTTTCTTCGCGAGGTTCATCACGTCGATGGTCCGGTCGGTGCCGGCGACGGTGAAAGTACCAGCGGAGAATTCGATATCCTCCTCGGCGGCTTCCAGAACATGAGCGGCGGCCTTCCTGCCGACCTCTATAATTTCCCCGGCGCAGTCGGCGATGGCGTTGCCGGCGCCGACAAGCGTCTTCGACCCGCCGGAGCCTGACGCGCCAGGGCTCATCAGGTCGGAATCGTTCTGAATGACCTCGATGGCTTCATAGGGAATGCCGAGTTTCTCGGCAAGGATCTGGGCGAACGGCGTACGGTGGCTGGTGCCCATGTCCTTTGCGCCCGTAATCAGCGCGACCGTGCCATCCTCGCGGAACCGTATGTCGGCAAGCTCGCCCGCCGCGCCGGTGTTTTCCAGATACATGGTGACGGAAATGCCGCGCAGCTTTCCCGCATCGGCAGAAGCCTTGCGGCGGGATTCGAACCCGTTCCAGTCGGCGCGCTCAAGCGCGGAGTCCATGATCGCCTCGAACTCCCCGGAATCGTATGTCTGGCCGTTGGGCGCCTTGTAGGGGAAAGCATCCGGTGGAATCAGGTTGCGGCGACGGATTTCGACCCGATCGATGCCCATCTCGCGCGCCGCGCGGTCAATCACCTGCTCCATGATGTATTTGGATTCGGGCCGTCCCGCGCCGCGATAGGGACCGGTCGGCACGGTGTTAGAGAACATCGCCTGCGTGTTGTAGGAGAAGGCCGGCGTTTTGTAGACGCTGACGATATTGCGGCAGATGACGTTGGTCATCGGCGCCGGGCCCATCGCCGTCAGATATGCGCCGACATTGCCGACGCCCGTACAGCGGAGCCCCAGGAAATGCCCTTCGGCGTCGAGCGCAAGCTCGGCGGTGATATCGCTGTCGCGTCCCTGGTGGTCGGAGACGAAGCTTTCCGAGCGGTCGCCGGTCCACTTGACCGGGCGTCCCAGCTTGCGCGCGGCGTACAGGACCGAGATCGCCTCGACGAACGCAGCACCTTTCATGCCGAACGAGCCGCCGACATCGTTGGAGATGATCCGGAACCGGTCCGGATCGACCTTGAAGATCGCCTTCGCAAGCGTGTTCTTCGGCCCCATCACGCCCTGGGTTGGCATGTGGACGGTGAACCGTTCCGTCGATGCGTCGTATTCGCCGATGACGCAGCGCGGCTCCATTGCGTTCACCACGATGCGGGTCGAGTCGATCTTGACCGTCGAGACATGCGCGGCGCTCGCAAATGCGGCGTCGGTCGCCTCGTCGTCGCCGACGAAGAAATCGAGGCAGACATTGCCCGGCGCATCGTCATGCAGCAGAGGCGCGCCGACCTTTGCGGCGTCTTCCGCGTCGATGACGGCAGGGAGGGGAGAAATATCGACCGCGACGGCTTCCGCCGCGTCCTGCGCCTGCGCCGCCGTTTCGGCGATCACCACGGCGATCGGCTCGCCGACATGGCGTACGCGTCCCTGTGAGAGACCGGTGCGCGGCGGCACGTAATAGCCGCTGCCGTCCCTGTTCTTGAGCGGCAGGCCGCTCGGAATGTTGCCGATCCCGTCGGCGACAAGGTCGGCAGCGGTATAGACAGCGAGTACGCCCGGCATGGAGGAGGCAGCGCTCGCGTCGATAGAGTTGATATCGCCGTGTCCGACCGGGCTGCGGACGAAGCGGGCGTATACCTGACCGTCGACATTGGTGTCGTCCGTGTATTCGCCTCCGCCGGTCAGATGGCGCGGGTCTTCGCTACGCGTAACGGGCTGACCGATGCCGAAATTGAGAGGGATGTCTTGCGATGCCGTCGCCATGTCTGCCGACTCCTGATGCCTGTTACGCGCGGCGCGCTTCGGTTGCGGGCAGGTCGATTGAAATGCCGTCCGGGTCGAAGACGACGCCGAACATCTCTTCGGCCTGTTCGCGTGTGTAATACCCCCGCAGCACATCGCGCTCAACCAGCGCCGGGTCGCGCTCGAACGGGTTGCCGAACCCGCCCCCGCCGGGGGTCGATACGCGGATCGTATCGCCCGGTTCGATATGAATGTCCTGATCCTTGGACAGATGCGGCGGGGTGTAGGTTTCGCCCTTGCGGTCGACCACTACCCGGTTGACGCCGCCGTCGGATCCACCAAGCGCGCCCTGAGGCCCGGTGCGACCGTGATCCATCACCATGGATGCGCGCGCCGTGCCGCGGCGCAGATTGATCTTGTAGTTGACGCCGAACCCGCCGCGCGTCTTTCCGGCGCCGCCGGAGCCTTCGTGCAGCGAAAATTCCTCGAACAGGATCGGGTAGTACTGTTCCATCACCTCGATCGGCGTGGTCTTGGAGATGCCGATGGTCGAGCAGCCGTTGGAGATGCCGTCTCCCGCTGCGCTTCCGCCGTAGCCGCCGCCGGAAATCACATACATGACATAGGACCGGCCCTTTTCCGGATCGCTGCCGCCGACGCAGAAATTGCCGCTGGTGCCAGCCGGCGCCGCGAACAGCTTGTCGGGGATGGCCTCGACGAGGGCGGCGAACACGGCTTCGGCGATGCGCTGGCTGACCTCCGCCGCGCAACCGGAAACCGGGCGCGGATACTCGGCATACAGGAACGTGCCTTTGGGATAGTCGATATGCAGCGGGTCGAACGTACCGGCGTTAATCGGCACTTCCGGAAAAATATGCTTCATCGCCAGGTAGACCGATGAGCATGTCGTCGCGATGACGCTGTTCATCGGGCCAAGGCAGGGCGGGGAGGAACCCGACATGTCGAAATAGAGCTCGGTGTTCTCCTTGCGGATTTTCATATCGACCTTTAGCGGCTCGTTTACCACGCCGTCGGAATCGACATAGGCCTCGCCGTGATAATCGCCGTCGGGAATATCCGAGATGCAGGCGCGCATCAGCTGCGCCGCGCGTTGGCGCAGCTCGCCGATGGCCTGGTTGACGGTGTCCGCGCCATAACGGTCGAGCAGCTGGGTGAACTGTTTCTCGCCGACGGAAAGCGCGGCGGCCTGAGCCTTAATATCGCCGATGCGCTGGTCGGCGACGCGAATGTTGGACAGCACGATGGAGAGGATTTCCTCGTCCATCACGCCTTCCTTGTAAAGCTTGACCGGCGGCAGGCGCAGCCCTTCCTGCTCGACCTCCGTGGCGCTGGCGGAGAACCCACCCGGCACCGATCCGCCGGTGTCCGGCCAGTGGCCGGTATTGGCAAGCCAGGCGAACAGCTCGCCCTTGTAAAAGAACGGCTTCACGAACCGCACATCCATCAGATGCGTGCCGCCGAGATACGGGTCGTTGACGATGTAGACGTCGCCCGGCTTCACGTTCTTCGCGCGCTCGATCACGCATTTGGTGCCGAACTGCATAGTCCCGACGAACACCGGCAGGCCGAGCTCACCCTGCGCGATCAGGTCGCCGGTTTCCGGGTGATAGATACCGTCCGACCGGTCGAGCGCCTCGGAAATAACCGGGCTGAAGGCGGAGCGCACGAAGGCGAGGTCCATCTCGTTGCAGACCTGCTGCAGCCCGCTCTGGATGACCGCCAGGGTGACGGGGTCGAGGGGAGTTTGCGTCATTGAAAATACCTCGACTTGGCCGATGATCGCCCCGCTCCTGACCTCCCCCTGTGGCCGGGGGGAGGAAACAGGTCGCGGCGGGATCCGTCCGGACTCCCTCCCTTGGCACGGGGGAGGGCTGGGGAGGGGGAATGGCCGGGCAATCTCAACATCAGGATCATAATGCTCCCACGCTCAGGATCACGTTAGCGAAATCGTCGACCTCCACGCTGTCGGGCGGGCCGACGACGATGGTGGTGTCGAGCTGTTCGAGAATGGCAGGTCCGTCGAATTTTGCGCCGAGCGGCAGCTTTTTGCGGCGATAGATCGGCGTCTCATAGGTTTGTCCGCCGAACCAGATTTCACGCGTGCCGATCTGAGCATCCTCCAGAGACGCCGCCCGGTCATCTGCATTCATCAGAGCATCCAGTTCGATTCCCTTGCGCCGTCCGATCACTGCGCTGTGCAGATTGACGACCACGGGGCGGATCTCGTCGAGCTCGACCGCGAAGCGGGTCCAGTAGGCTTTCGCGAAAATCTCGTGCAGCTCTTCCCGCGTCACGTCCGGGCTCTCCACCGGGACGGTCAGGATGTGGGTCTGGCCCTGGAACTGCATGTCGACATCGTGCAGAACCACGATTTCCTCGATCTCGATTCCTTCGTCCGCAATGGTTTCGCGCCCGCGCTGCTCCTGTTCGCGGAACAGGGACGCGATCTGCTTCATGTCGGCGACGGGCAGGGGGCTGTTGACCGTGTTGACGTAATCGTGCCGCACATCGGCGACGACGCAGCCGACCGCATTGGTGATGCCGGGTCGCGCCGGGACCAGCACCTTCGGTACGCCAAGCTCGCGCGCCAGCGAGGCGGCATGCAGCGGTCCCGCTCCGCCGAACGGAAAGAGCGAGAAATCGCGCGGGTCGTGTCCGCGCGCCAGCGATACCATACGGAGCGCGCCCGCCATCTTGGTGTTGGCAATGCGAATGATGGCGGCGGCGGCGTCTTCCGCGCTTTTCATGCCGAGCGGTTTCGCGATCTGCTGCATCATCGCGTCGCGCACGTCCTGCAACGAAACCTTCGCATCGGCGGCGAGAATGGCATCGGGGTTGAGCCGGCCCAGCACGAGGTTGGCGTCGGTGATGGTCGGCTGCGTGCCGCCGCGCCCGTAGCATATCGGGCCCGGGACCGAGCCCGCACTCTCCGGCCCGACCTCGAGTATACCGGCCGCACTTATATGGGCAATCGAGCCGCCGCCCGCGCCGATGGTGCGCACATCGACCATCGGGACATGGATCGGCATGGCGTATTCGATTTCGAGTTCAGACGAGACCTGCGGAATCCCGTCCTTGATCAGAGCCACGTCGCAGCTCGTGCCGCCCATGTCGCAGGTGATCACGTTGGGCTGTCCCGCCCGGGTCGCGGTGAAGGCGGCGGCCATGACGCCGGAGGCCGGCCCCGACATCACCGTGTTGACCGCGGCGTCGGCGATGATACGCGACGACACCGTGCCGCCATTGCCCTGCATCACCAGAAGATCGTGGCCGTAGCCGCGCTCCTGCAGCTCGTCGCGCAGGCGGCGGATATAGCGGTCGAGCACCGGCTGTACCGAGGCGTTGATCATCGCCGTCGTGCCGCGCTCGTATTCGCGATACTCCGCCATGATGGCGCTGCCGCGGGTGACGTAGTCGTTGGGCCACATCTCGCGGGCGATTTCCTCCGCCCGGCGCTCATGCGCGTCGTTGATGTAGCTGTGCAGGAAATGGATGACGAGGGATTCGACGCCCGCATCGATCAGTCGCCGGACCGCATCGCGGACACTCTGTTCGTCAAGCGCCGTCACCACCTCGCCGGCGGAATCCATCCGCTCCGTGACTTCGAGCCGGAGGTTGCGCGGGATCAGGCATTCGAAACTGCCGATCAGCCCGTACGGGTTGGGCCGCGTCCGCCGCCCGAGTTCGAGCGAATCCCGGAACCCCTTGGTCGTGATCAGCCCGCAGGACGCGATCTTGCGTTCGAGCAGGGCGTTTGTGGTGACCGTGGTGCCGTGAACGATGGTATCGATCTCGGGCAGCTTTGCATCGCCCTGCTCGATGGCGGACAGCACGCCGAAGGCCTGGTTTTCCGGCGTACTCGGCACCTTGGCGATCTTCACCGCGCCTGTTGCGTCGTCCAGCGCGATCAGATCGGTAAAGGTTCCCCCGACATCGACTCCGACGATCTTTCCCATGTGTGCGCTTCCATTCGCCGCCGTGACGGGCGGTTCAGAGATTGTTTGTGTACATATGAATTATGGGGCGGTCAGGCCGCGTTGTCATCCGGGTTGTAAGACGAAAAGAGCCGCTACTCCGCCGCCGCAGCCCGGTGTTTTTCCAGGTGGCCGATTACCTCTTCGGCAAGCTGGACATCGCCGAAATTGGTGTAGAACACATTGAGAGCCTCGACATGGCCGGACTGCGAATTCGCGGCGCATGCGTCTTCGACGATTAGGGTGCGGTAATTCATCATCATCGCGTCGCGCGCGGTCGATTCGACGCACACATTGGTGACAATGCCGCAGAACACCAGCGTGTCGATGCCGTACGTTTCCAGCACATGTTCCATGTTGGACGCGCCTTCGATAAAGGCCGAGTAGCGTGTTTTGTTGACGCGCAAATCGCCTTCGCGGGCGTCCAGCGCGGGCCATAATTTGAAGCCCTCGCTGTCCTTGGCGAGTTCGCGCTTTCTTCCGTCGACCACCTCTTTCTTCATCCGGCCGTAATGGGTGTTCCAGCTCTTGAAGCATTCTGTGTCGGTGACGTTTCGAACCCAGATGATCTTCGCGCCGAAGCGCCGGAATTCGCCGACCAGCCGGTTGATCGTGGGAACAATTTCAAGCGCCGGCGCGCAGTAAGCCTGGGCGTTATCGGCCATGTAGAAATTCTGCATGTCGATGACCGCCAGCGCGGTCTGGGCCGGGTTGAACTCGATGATGGAATGCGGCGCGCCGTCGCGGCGTGTTACGCGGTCGATACTCTCGGGACGCAATACGGATTCGGACACGGCATCGGCCATGACAGCTCTCCTGTAAACGTTCGTTTTTTGGACGGAGACTACTCCGCCGCGGCGGCGCCCAGGTTCCGCTCGAGCAGGGCTATCGCCTCATCGGTCGACTGGACGTCGCCGAACTGGAGATAGAACTGGTTGATCGTCGCGTTGTGCAGCTCGTCGTCCGGCGCGGCGCAGCCGTCGGTAATCATCATCGTCCGGTAGTTGAGCATCATCGCATCGCGCGCGGTGGATTCGACGCAGGTGCAGGTCGACACTCCGGTGACCAGCAGCGTGTCGATGCCGCGTTCCTTCAGGATGCCGTCGAACACCGACGGGTCCGGCATGAAGGCGGAATAGCGCGTCTTCGGTACGATCAGGTCTTCGTCCTTCACGTTCAGGTCCGGCCAGATGTCGAAGCCGCTGCCGCCCGGGTTCATCCCGTCGACGCGCTTCTGACCATTCTCTTCCGTCATGCGCTCGTAATAGACCGACCAGAAATCGAGCGAATCCGGCCCCGAATGGGTCTGGATCCACACCACCGTGCCGCCGGCGCGCCGCGTGGCTTCGGCCAGAAGGTTGATATTCGGCACGATTTCCCGCGCTACAGGGCATTCCGACGGCTGGCCTTCGCCCATGAAGTAGAGCTGCATGTCGACCACCACCAGCGCGGTCGACGGGCCGTTCAGCAACTCGATCGTATGTTCGCGTCCCGACCGGCGGACGACGCGTGCAATATGTTCAGGCTTGATGTGAACCTTGTGCATGGGAATCTCCCCTTCAGAATTGTCCCTTTTCTGTGCGGACTATAGCAGGACTCGCCTCCGGCGCGCTACACGCTGCCGCCGCCGCTGACGCTGATGACCTCTCCGGTTACGTAACGGGCGGCATCCGATATCAGGAATCGCGCCACGTCGACGACATCTTCCGGCGTGCCGATCCGGCCCAGCATGGCGCGTGATGCTGCGTTCGCCCGCGATTCGTTGGTGTATTCGGCGATCATCGGCGTTTCGGTTGCCCCGGGGCTCACCGTGTTGACGCGGATATTGTAGGGCCCGAGCGAGCGCGCCATTGACCGGTTGAGCCCGTAGATCGCGGCCTTCGATGTGACATAGGCCGGGCCGCCGCGGCCCGATCCGCCGCCCACGCCGCTCGCCTGCACCGATCCGGAAGAGGTCAGCACGATCGCACCGCCGCCGTTCTCCTTCATGTATTCGCCGGCCGCCTTGACGATGTGGAACGAGCCGAGGACGTTGACCTCCTGCGTCCTGAGAAATTCTTCCGAGGACACGTCTTCCCAGTTGAGCGTCGAATGGATTGCCGCGAAATGGCACACGGCGTCGAGCCGACCGAACCTGTCGACGGTCTGGCGCACGACATCGCGGACCAGATCGAGCTTTGAGACGTCGACGTTGAGCGGGATCAGGTTCTCGTCGGTGCCGAGCGCCATTACCGCCGCGTCGATGGGTTTGACGTCGAGCGCCGTCACTTTGTTGCCGTCGGCCAGCAATTCGCGCGCGCAAGCCGCGCCGATGCCGCCGCCGGCGCCGGTTACCAGAACCACCTGTTCAGCCATGATGTCTCTCTCCCTTGAAGTCTTTCATGCTGAGGTTAGTCCCTATATCGCGGCGCGCCAATGACGTCCCGTCCGGTCATGTGTAAATTGCTGTGGCGAAACCGATCTGGAGACATGAAAAAATGGCGCTCTATCTGACGGAGGCGGAAGTCGAGGAACTGGCAGGCGTCGAGGATGCAATCGCCGCACTGCGGGCTGCGTTTGCCGACTGGGGCACGGATGGCGTCGACAACAAGCCGCGCCAGCGCATCAGGCTCCCGTCGCGCGCCATGAACCTGATGGGCGCGTCATGGAATTCAGCCGATCTTTGCGGTCATAAATCCTATTTCAGCGGCTGCTTCTATTTCTCTCTTTATTCCTTCAGCGAAAAACGGCTGCTTGCTCTGATCGAAGCCAACCGGCTCGGCGCCATTCGCACCGGCGCAGCGAGCGGCGTCGCCACCGACATCCTTTCGCGCGCCGATGCGTCGACGTTCGGCATCATCGGCACCGGGCGTCAGGCGCGCACCCAGGTTCTGGCAGTCGCCGCTGTGCGGAAACTCGATCAGGTTCGCGTGTACAGCCGTAGCGAGGAGAAGCGTGCGGCCTTTGCGGAGGATATGGCCGGCCGCCTCGACTGCGAGGTGGTCGCGGTGGACAGCGCAGAAGCCTGCATTCGCGGAGTCGATATTGCGACCACCATGACCAGCGCGCCGGAACCTGTCCTGTTCGGCGACTGGCTGTCGCCCGGCATGCATGTCAACGCGACCGGCGCGAATGGCTTCGAGCGACGCGAACTCGACGATGACGCGGTGATGCGGGCATCGCTGGTTTCAACCGACCAGCGGGAGCAGGCGAAGATCGAGGCGAGGGAGCTGATGGACCTGACCGGGGAAGGTCGGCTCGCCTGGGACGATATCGCTGAACTCGGAGAACTCCTGCGCGGCGACCGGCCGGGCAGGACCGGCGACGACCAGATAACGCTGTTCAAGTCGCTGGGTCTTGCGCTGGAGGACGTGGCCTTCGCAAAAACCGTCTACGAACGCGCGGTCGCGAATGGAGTCGGGCGCGAGTTCGGGCCCTGACGGCGGAAGAAGGAATTCCATCTTGAGCGCACCCCGGGCGGGAACGCTGCTGATTGCCCTGCTCGGTTTTCTGGCCGCTTTCGGGCCGGCGTCGATGGACATGTATCTGCCGACCCTGCCGGCGCTGGCGGAATTTTTCGCAACCTCGACCAGCCGGGCGCAGCTCACGCTGAGCGGATTCACCATCGGGTTCGCTGCGGGGCAGCTTTTTTACGGTCCGATGTCCGACCGGTTCGGCCGCAAGCGCGTACTTGTGTCGGGCGTGGCGCTCTACTGCGTCGCGACAGTGTTCTGCGCCCTGGCGACTTCGGTCGAAGAGCTGATCGCCATGCGGTTCGTTCAGGCGCTCGGCGGCGGCGCGGGCGTGGTGCTGACGCGGGCGATCGTTCGCGACCTTCTGTCCGGAGATGAATCCGCGCGGGCGCTGTCGCTGATGCTGCTGGTGCCCTCTATCGCCGCCTTCGCAGGGCCGTTTGTCGGCGGCCAGCTTCTGCTGTGGTCCGACTGGCGGTCGATTTTCTGGCTGCTGGTTGTTTTCGGCATTATCGCCCTGGCGCTGACCCTTTACATGCTGCCGGAAACCCTGCCGCCGGAGAAGCGCAAGCAACTCAACGTCACTGGCGTGTTGAGGGAGTGCGGTCATATTCTCGGCCACCGGCAGGCGATGGGCTACATGTTCTGCGGTGCGTTCTCATTCGCCGCAATGTTCGCCCAACTGTCCGGAACGCCGTTTATCTACATCACGCTATTCGGCGTGCCGCCGGAATATTTCGGCTTTCTGTTCGGACTCAACATTCTCGGCATCATGGCGGGCTCCTGGGTAAACAGCCGGCTCGTCGTGCGTTTCGGCATGAGGCGCATGCTGGTGGTCGGAACGTCGATCGCGCTGTTCGGCGGACTGACGCTGATAGCGACCGCATGGTTCGGCATCGGCGGTCTCGCCGGCATCGTCGTGCCGGTTATTATCTTCATGGTGCCGCACAACATCACCAATGCGAACGCATCCGCCGCGACCCTTGATCATTTTCCTCATGTCGCTGGAACCGCATCGGCGCTGATCGGCGCGATCCGCTTCGGCGTTGGCGCATCGGTCGGCGCGCTGGTCGGGCTTCTGCATGACGGTACGTCGGTGCCGATGGCGGCCGTGATCGCCGGATGCGCAATTCTCAGTGCTGCGTCGTTCTGGCTTTTGACGCATGATGACGGAAAAGCCGCACAGGCTGACTGAAACAGGGAGAGAAAAGATGGCCGACGCCGATATCGAACAGACTGCCGCCGCCGCGGGCGGCAATATCGCACAGCGAATTCCTTACGAAGACCTGCGTGGCTGGTTGGTCGAAGCGGAACGGCTTGGCGAACTGGAAATCGTCAAGGGCGCGAACTGGGAGGAAGAGATCGGCATGGCCGCGGAACTCGTCAGCCACGCCGATAACGGTCCGGCTCTGCTGTTCGAGGACATTCCCGGGATAAAGCCCGGCTTCCGCCTGCTGTCGAATGTTTTCGCCGGCAAGCGCAAGAACATGACGCTTGGTTTTCCGGTCGAGCTCGACAAGGTCGCGCTGTCCTCGGCGTTTGCCGATAACTATCACGAGGATCGTCTGATCCCGCCGGTGTTCGTCGAGGACGGGCCGATCTTCGAAAACATTCTCGAAGGCGACGACGTCGACGTCGAAATATTTCCGACCCCGGTGTGGCACGAGCTCGACGGCGGCCGATATATCGGCACCGGCTCCTACAATGTGACGCAGGACCCTGTCTCCGGCTGGTACAATCTGGGCGCCTACCGGATCATGCTGCACGATAAAACGCACGTGACCTTCAATACCGCGCCGGGCAAGCACGGTCGTATCCATCACGAACATTATATTAAGCGCGGTGAAAAGATGCCGGTCGTGTGCGTGGTCGGCGGTGATCCGATCACCTTCTTCATGGGCGGGACAGAAGCGGGCGACGGCATCAGCGAATTCGACATTGCCGGCGGCATGAGAGGAAAGCCGCTCGAACTGGTCAGAGGCAAGCATACCGGCCTGCCGTTCCCGGCGAACGCGGAGATCGTGCTGGAAGGATTCGTCGATCCGGAAGTGCTGGTGCCCGAAGGTCCGTTCGGTGACTGGACCGGCACCTACACCGAAGCCGGACGCAAGCGTCCGCTCTGCGAGATTACGGCCATCTATCATCGCGACGATCCGATCATTCTCGGCTTCTCGCCGCAGAGCCTGCCCGACGAATACTCCCGCTATCGCGCGATTACCCGGTCGGCGCTCGTGCATCGAAACATCGAAGAGGCGGGTGTGCCGGACGTGAAGGCGGTGTGGTGTCACGAGTGCGGCGGTTCCCGTCTTCTGATCGCGGTGGCGATTACCCAGCGCTATCCGGGCCATGCAACGCAGGCGGGGCAGGTAGCCTGCATGTGTCACAACGGTGTCTATGGCGGGAAATGGGTGATCGTGGTCGATGACGATGTCGATGTTACCAACCTTGAAGAGCTGATCTGGGCCACGCTGACGCGCTCCGATCCGATGACGGATTACGACTTCATCAGGAACGCCTGGGACTCGCCGGCCGATCCGCTGATCGATCCGGAAGAAAGGGCGAAAGGCAACATCACGAATTCGCGCATGGTGATAGACGCCTGCCGCCCGTTTCACTGGCAAGAAACATTCGCACCGATTACCAAGGCCCGACCGGAACTCGCGGCCCGCGCCCGGGAAAAATTCGGCTATCTGCTTAAGTAGCGGAAGGCGCTTGCTGGTGCGTGGAATTCATGCCCATAAGGAAAAGATCTACCCTGTTCAGCGTTTTCGCATGAAACCGGAATCGTTCGCCCTTGACAGGGCGTGCGCGATGATATCCCATCCGGGTCAACTGTGCCGAAAGAAGGGCCGGTACACCCGGTGGGTGGAAGGCCCGGCCGACAACAACGGGAGGCTAGGGGGGGATTCGCTCCTCAGGCGAAAAAGCCGTAATATTGTCTGCTTGGACATTGTTGGTTGCATCGCGCCTCTCCGATGAAGTCATCGAAAAGGCCGGTGAGTTTGGCGCTTTAATTTTCGTGGTTAATGGATGACGACTATGAATGTAACAACGGGGAAATTTGCGGCGGGTTTCAAGGGCTGGATTCCAGGCCTCCTGTTTGCATCGATGGCGGCAGCCGCCGTGTTTTTTGTGGCGGGGCCTGCGTTCGCGCAACAGGCGCAGCAGGCTGTGCAAGATATCTCTCTTATGAAGGAAGCCGGTCAGGCTCTGAAGATCCTTTTTACGTTTGAACGTCTCGGCTTTCTCGCCCTCGGGGTGCTTCTGGGGCTGGTCGTCGGCGTGATACCGGGCCTTGGCGGTCTTGTGGGGCTGTCGCTCCTTCTTCCGTTTACCTTTGACATGGACGCTTACACGGCCCTAGCGCTCCTGATGGGTCTGCAGGCCGTCACCGTGACGTCGGACACGATCCCGGCGGTCATGTTCGGCGTGCCGGGAACCGTCGGGTCGGCGGCAACCATCCTTGACGGTTATCCCATGTCGCGTAAGGGCGAAGCCGGTCGAGCCTATGGCGCGGCCTTCTCCGCATCGGTGCTTGGCGGGCTCTGGGGCGCGCTGCTGCTCGGTGTCAGCATTCCGATCCTGCGTCCTCTGATGCTTGAGATCGGGTCGCCGGAACTTCTGTCATTCTGCATCTTCGGCCTGTCTCTGGCATCGGTTCTGTCGGGCGGTTCGCTGCTCAAGGGGCTGGCCGGCGCCTGTATCGGTCTTCTGATCGCAACAGCCGGCGACGACCCGCAGACGGGTACCCTTCGATGGACGTTCGATTCCCTTTATCTTTGGGACGGGCTGCCCGTGGTGCCGCTGGCGCTCGGACTGTTCGCCATTCCCGAACTGGCCGATCTTGCCATCCAGCAGAAATCGATAGCTGCTGAGGGTGAGAATACCGAGGTCAATGACAGCCAGATGGTCGGCGTCAAGGATGTGTTCAAGAACTGGTGGCTCGTCCTGCGGTGCGCGACGATCGGCGCCGGTCTTGGCGCGGTGCCCGGCATCGGCGCCTCGGTGGTCGACTGGATCGCCTACGGTCATGCCGCCCGAACGGAAAAGGACGCAGGCCTTACCTTCGGCAAGGGCGACGTTCGCGGCGTGATTGCCTCCGAATCGTCGAACAACGCCAAGGAGGGCGGCGCGCTGGTTCCGACCATCGCGTTCGGCGTTCCCGGCTCGGCCTCCATGGCCCTGATCCTGGGTGCATTCCTGATCCACGGTCTGGTCCCGGGACCGGACATGGTCACCAAGAAACTCGACGTCACCTACACGATGGTCTGGTCGGTCGCTCTTGCGAATATCATCGGGGCAGGGATCTGCTTCACGTTCGCCCAGCAGCTTGCCAAGCTGGCCCTTGTCCGGCCCGGCATTCTGGTGCCGATCGTCATCGGGGTGGTGTTTGTCGGCGCGTTCCAGGGATCGCGTCAGTGGGGCGACATCTGGGCGCTGCTTGGCTTCGGCGTGCTTGGCTTCATCATGAAGCGCCTTCGCTGGCCGCGTCCGCCTCTGGTGCTCGGCTTCGTGCTCGGCGGCCTTGTCGAACGCTATATGTTCATCTCGGTCGAACGGTACGGCGCGCAGTGGACATACGACATTGCCGAGTTCCCGGTCGTTGTCGTCATGTTCGTCATCACCTTCTGGGGCATCATGTCGCCGCTGATCAGGGATTACCGGGAGAAGCGGAAGGCCATCGCCACCGGCACGCATGTCGATCAGGTCATGTCGTTCAGGTTCAGCAAGACCGGGTTCGACATGGACTTCATGTTTGGCGCTGCCGTACTGGCGCTCTTCGTTGTGGAACTCTACATCTCTTCGCAGTGGGAGTTCGGCGCGCGCCTGGTGCCGCAAGTTGTCGGCTATCTGGCCGTGATCATCGTCGGTCTCTTCCTGTTAGCCAAGCTCTTCTACCAGAAGGGCCCGCGGAAGGCAGAAGTGCGTGACGGTTCCGGTACCGAGGTGGTTCAGGACGCCGAGCAGACCGATGTCCATTTCGACATCGTGGTCGACTTCGGCGACCTGACGAAGGAAACCATCACCCGTCGGGCGCTGGCCTATTTCGGGTGGTGCTTCGCCTTCTTCATCGCTGCTGCGGTTATCGGCCTGTTGCCGTCGATGTTCTTCTTCCTGGTTGGCTATATGCGCCTCTGGGGCAAGGCATCCTGGACAGTAACGCTGAGCATCGCCTGCTCGCTGTGGGCGTTCTGTTACTTCCTGTTCCATCACATCCTGATTATCCCGTGGCCGCAGACAGTTGTCGGGGACATGTTCCCGGTTCTGCGGACCATCAACTGGGCGAACCTGTTCTAGGCTCGTCGGTTCAGGAAACGATTGGCGGGGGGGGGGTTGGTGGCCCGCGGGGGTGGGTGGGGGGGGGGGGTA
>JAYOLL010000011.1:54004-102074 GCA_038120295.1 Rhodospirillales bacterium
TTGTGGGGCACTGTGTCCGGGTTCTGCGCAAAAACACGGGGGCTAACTTTTTTTTGGGTGGTGGTTTACTCACCCTTTGGGCGCGGTTTTCTTGCGACGCCGGCGCTTTTCGTTGGGGGCTGGCTAAACGCCAATTCATGAAGTTCTGGATCACATCGCTTTGTAAGGGCCTAAGGGCCATCGTGTGGGACCGCTTCTTTGCGCTGGCCGCTATCGCGGCGGCCGCCAGCGGCGCGCTTCTCTATGAGCTGAAGGGGGCTGATGCGGTTTACGCCGCCCTTGAAGACGATATTCCTGTTTTCACGCTGCTGGTGCTGTTTCTGCCCGCAGTCCTGATGCTGGCGGCGATCATCGAGGTCATGCTGCCAAAGGGGCTGGTGGAGCGTTGGCTGGGGGCAGGGTCGGGTTTCAGGGGCATTATGGTCGCAACGTTCGCCGGCGCCTTCACGCCGGGCGGGCCATTCGTCTCCTTTCCGCTCGTGCTGGCGCTCTACCGGGCGGGCGCGGCATGGGCGCCGCTGGTCACCTACATCACCTCCTGGTCGATCCTGTCGATGGTGCGGACTCTGGTATTCGAGGTTCCGCTGGTCGGGGTAGAGCTTCCCATGGTGCGTTATCTCGCCTGCATTCTTTTGCCGCCGGTTGCCGGTGTGACCGCCCAGTTCATCACGCGTTTCTACCGCCCGCCGGAGGAAGGGATAGGCAGGAAATGATCGTCGTCTTTTCCATTCTCTGGGGCGTCGTGGCCGCCATTCTGTTCACAACGTGGCGCAGGCGGCCCGAGCTGATTCCCGAAATCCTGAAAAGGTTCCGGTCGAACGGCCGGATTTTCGTCGGGGTCGTTCCGCTGGCATTGCTGGCGGCCGGCTTTCTTGCACCGCTGGTGCCAAGCGATCTCGTCGGCCGGTGGCTGGGGGACGAGGCGGGAGTTGCCGGGTTGTTCATCGGGATGCTGGCGGGCTGGTGCCTGCCGGTCCCGCCGGTGATCTTCTATCCGGTCATCGCGGTTCTGCTGAAAGCCGGCGCCGGTCTTCCCCAACTCGTTGCGCTCATCGTGGCGTGGAACGTGTTCGCCCTGCATCGAACGCTGCCCATGGAACTCCCGCTCATGGGCGGCTATTTCGTGTCATTGCGCCTGATGTCGAGCATCGTTCTTCCCGTCGTTGCCGGGTTTGCGGCGATGGGCATCGTTGAATTGCTGGGCCTGGGATAACGCTTGCCGGACAATGTTGCGCGGTCGGCGACATTCCCTAAGATACGGGCTCCGAAAATTGGAACAGGGTTGGAAGATGTCTGTCGATTACGAGACTTTCGACGAGGAATTCGACGTGGTGGTTGTCGGGTTCGGTTTCGCGGGCGGCGTCACGGCGATTGAAGCGCATGACACGGGCGCGAAGGTGCTGATTGTCGAGAAGATGCCGGATCCGGGCGGTGTTTCCATCTGCTCGCATGGCGCGATCTGTTCGACGCGCAATCCAGATGGCGCCTTCGAATATCTGAAGGCGACCAATTCCGGTCGCACGCCCGATTCGGTTCTGCGGGCGCTGGCCGACGGCATGAAGGACAACGAGGCGCACGCGCGCAAGCTCGCGGAAGTAACAGGGGCCGAGTTCATGATCCGGGAGCGCGGGGGCAATTACCCGCTGCCCGGCGAGAACGATTTTTACTACACGCAGATTACCGAGATTCCGAATTTCGATGCGTCCCAGGTATATCCGCAGGTAAAGGGCCGACCGGCCGGGCCGATGGTGTTCTACATGCTGCAGCGGAATGTCGAGGAACGCGGCATCGAGGTTCGGCTAGAAACGCCCGCACAATCTCTCATCGCGACGCCCGAGGGTGAGGTGCGCGGCATCGTTGTCGAAAATCCGGACGGCGAGACGGTTCGTATCCGTACACGCAGGGGGGTAGTTCTGGCCTGCGGCGGGTTCGAGGCGAACAAGGAAATGCAGGAACAGTTCTGGCAGATCGTACCTGTCTATTCGGCGGCCAGCGCCGGCAATACCGGCGACGGCATTCGTATGGCGCAGTCGCTTGGCGCCAAGCTTTGGCATATGTGGCATTTCCACGGCTCCTACGGCTTTTTGCACACCGACCGGGAAGAATTTCCCTATGGAATTCGGGTGAAGCGCTTCCCGGACTGGATTCCGGGCAAGGAACAGCGTGCTGTGGTGCAGGCGCCCTGGATCATCGTCGATCAGACAGCAAAACGCTTCATGAACGAGTTTCCGCCCTACGTCCAGGATACGGGCTGGCGACCGTTCGAGAAGTACGACCCGGTAACGCAGAGCTTTCCGCGTATCCCGGCCTATCTCATCTATGATGAACTCGGCCGGCGACGTTTTCCGATGGGCAATCCTGCCTATAACGACCGCGCCATGTCCTATTCGTGGAGCCAGGACAATCTGGCGGAGATCGATCTCGGCATCATCACCAAGGCGGATTCAATTCCGGAACTCGCCGAGAAGCTGGGGCTTGATCCCGACACGCTACAGGAGACGTTCGATCGGTGGAACGAGCTCTGCGTCGACAAGAACGATGTCGATCAGGGGCGCCCCGCCGGCACAATGATGAAGATTCAGCGTCCGCCCTATTATGCCGGGGAAATCTGGCCGGTCCTGTCGAATACGCAGGGCGGCCCCGAACATGACGAAAAACAGCGCATCATCAACGTGCGCAATGAACCCATCTCCAGATTGTATGCCGCCGGCGAATGCGGCTCGTCCTTCGGTCATCTCTATCTGGCCGGCGGCAACATCGCCGAATGCTTCGTGACCGGCCGAATCGCCGGACGCGAGGTCGCGAACCAGCCGCCGCTAAATTAACCGGTGTTTTCCCAACCGCCGGCATTTTTTGCTTCAGGTTAAAGCGCTGCCGGTCGATATGACGATAATTCTCCTGTTCTCGGCAGTGCAGGAGACTTATCGTTGTCAGAATCTTCTTTTCGCGAGGTCATCACCATCGATGGCCGCAACATTACCCTGAACCATCAGAAATCCCCGCTTGCAGAACGGGAGGTCGCCGACGCGAGCGATTCGCTGCTGATGATCGACTCTTTCGATCCTGCCTTCAGGCCCGAGAATTACAACAAGGCGGATGGTTCGCCGCTCCGCATGTTCGACGCCGCGTCGGTCAAGGTAGACCTTTCCAAGCGCAGCAAGGAGGATATGGGCTTCTGGCATCGCAACTGCGATTACCACGAAATCATTTTCTGCGTTCGCGGCGCCCTGCGCTGGGAAACCGAAATCGGTACCGTTACCCTGAAAGAGGGCAGCATGATCCTGATCCCGTAAGGGATCGTCCATCGCTCCATGTTGTGCGAAGAGTCGGTGGAAGAAAACGTTCTTCTCGAACTCAAGATCGCCGAAGAACTCTCTTTTGTCGGCAGCAACTGATCGCCGGAAAATGTCAGGATTGTCTTTTGGACTGCTCTCCAACCCCTTGCGCCCAAACTAGATTCCGCTCACCATACGGTAGCGTATAGTCGGTCGGATTTTTTCGGCGGACCAATAACCGGGAAAAATGGGGAGAGCTTCGTGGCGACGAAGGCGAAAGACGCGAAAGCGGGCGAAAAGGCGTATGGCGGAAAGGGTTATCCCGATTTTCAGGATCACCTGACGTCCTTGCGCGAGGCCGGGCTGGTTCACGATATCTCGGAACCGGTCAACAAGGACACGGAGATGCATCCGCTGGTCCGTTGGCAGTTCCGTGGCGGCATTCTGGAACCCGACCGCAAGGCCTTCGTTTTCGATAACATCACCTGCTCGCGCGGGCGCAGCTACGACCTGCCGGTCGCGGTCGGAGCGCTGTCCGCCAACCGGAAGATCTATTCCATCGGGATCGGCGCAGAGGAAGCCGATATCGGTCGTACCTGGAGCGCTGCGATCGCCAACCCTGTTGCGCCGCGCGAAATTACCGATGCGCCCTGTCATGAGGTCGTGATCGAGGGGAGCGATCTCGAAGGGGAAGGGAAGGGCCTCGACGCATTGCCCATCCCGATTTCGACCCCGGGATTCGATTCCGCGCCCTATTTCACGGCGACCGGCTGCATATCTCGCGACCCGGAGACAGGTACGCAGAATGTCGGCACTTACCGCGCCGGGCTGAAGTCGTCGACGCGACTTGCAGTCCGCATGTCTGCGCGCGCCGGCGGAGCGGAGGGCCATATTCACTGGCGCAAGTACCGCGAGCGCGGCGAGAAAATGCCGATGGCGATCATTCTCGGCTGTCCGCCGTCGGTCGCCTATTGCGCGCCCCAGAAACTGCGTATCGGCGTCGAGGAGATGGCGGTCGCCGGCGGCATTGTCGGCTGTCCGATCAATGTCGTGAAAGGCAGGACGGTAGATCTCCTGATTCCGGCTGAATCGGAAATCGTCATCGAGGGATATATCGATCCCGAGTACCTGGAGCCCGAAGCGCCCTTCGGCGAGAGCCACGGTCATATCGCGCTTGAGGACTACAACAACATCATGGAGGTCACGGCGATTACTTACCGGAAGAATGCCGTGATCGCTTCCATCATCTCGCAGGTTACGCCGTCTGAATCGTCGGTTATCAAGCGGGTCGCCTACGAACCGATATGGTTCGACCATCTTTATAACGGCCTCGGCATCAAGGGGATAAAACGCGTCTCGATGCACGAGCCGTTGACCAATATCCGCCGGGTCGTGTTTCTGGTCTTCGACCGGGGCGTACCGACAACTGAAATCTGGCGTGGGCTATACGGCGCCGCACAGCTCAACGCGTCGGTCGGCAAGTACGTTATCGCTGTGAATGAGGATATCGACCCGGACAATGGCGATGCGGTGTTCTGGGCGCTGGCCTACCGGTCCAACCCGGCGCTCGATGTGCAGATATTGCCGCATCGGGACAAGGGGCACGGGCCCAAGAGTGACCTTCGGGGCGGGCGCGAGGAGGCGACGATGTTGATCGACGCGACGCTCAAGGCAGATATGCCGCCGATCGCCTTGCCCAAACGGGAATTTATGGAAGGCGCCAAGGAACTCTGGGAAAGCCTCGGTCTGCCGCCGCTTAAACCGGAAAGCCCGTGGCATGGCTATTCGCTCGGCGACTGGACCGAGGAATGGGACCAGATGGCGAAACGCGCAGCCGCAGGCGACTATCTGGAGAACGGCCGCCGCAGTGCCCAGTACCGGCGCAACGATGTTGCGCCCAACACCTCGATCCGCGATGTCCCCGGCGGACCGTTCGACAATAAGTAGGTCAGCGGGGCGCGGACAATGAGCGTCAGTCGCGAAGACTGGGTAGATGCGGCCTGGAAAGCGCTTGGCGAGCATGGCGTAGAGGGCGTCCGCGTTGAAAGACTGGCGCGCAGCCTCGGCGTCACCAAAGGCAGTTTTTACTGGCATTTCAAGAACCGGCAGGCGCTGATCGATGCATTGCTGAGCCGCTGGTTCGGCCTGCGTGAGGAAGATCGGCCGGATTTCATCGCCAGTACGCCCGATCCTGCAGAACGTCTCTGGAAGGTGATCGAGCGTGGAATCACGCGGGGAACGCGCGGTCAGGCGGCGGCTCTTCGGCTATGGGCGCAGAAGAACAAGGTGATCGCCGAAAAGATCGCGCGCGCCGACAATTATCGGCGTCATTTCTTTGCCGAGCAGTTTCGTGCGCTGGGGTTCGAAGACAGTACAGCGGAACTGCGCGCCGATCTTTATATGGCGACCATTACCGCAGAGTTCCTTCACAGCGGCTTCTACGATCAGGAGGACCGCCTGGCGCTGGCCCGAAAGAAGCATGACGGGCTTGTAAGTCACCGCTAACGCGCCATCTGGTTCGACACGAATTTGATATCGGCGATTGCTGCCCGGGTCGTTGCGCAGGTGTCGTCGGTGTCGGCTGAAATCGCGACGAAGGCGGGAGGTGGCGCGTCGGTACCGAAAAGTCTCCTGAAGTCGGCGCGAATGTCGATCTCTTCCGACAGCCAGGTTCCTGTCGGTGAATTCCTGCCACGGAGAATGACGATATTGCCTCGTTCCGGGAGATGCGGATTGACGAAATTTTCGCCGTCGGCGTTGAGGCCGCTCCACATATAGCTGATGACCTGGCCCGGCGGCGGGGCTCCCAGCATGGAAGCGATCCCGGACCTGAGAGAGTGCCAGAAGCCCGAGGCGGAATCCGGCGGGGCAAACCAGACATGCAGGGCGACAGGTCTGTCGCTGCCCTTCATGCTTGCGTCTGTCGCTATGCCCGATCTGTCAACTTTCCAGCGCCAGCGCAGGCGCGAGAAAGCCTTGTCTTTTTCAAGCGGGTGGTAAACCAGTGCGAAACCGCCCTCGCTTTCGATAAGGACTTCTCCTTCGCCATTTGGAACGAAACGGCTCGGTGGCACGCTGGGACGCGTGAGTTTCTGCCAGTGCGTGGAGTCGTTGACGGCGTTCAATGGAATTCGCTCGATGCTCGTCCCCGCGGCGGAGACAGGTAGAGCAAACGATATGAGAAGAATGGCGGTCTTAAGCATGGCCGGGGCCTGTCACCGGGAATCCGAGGGCAGCAGGCCGGTTCTCGCCAGATCCGCCATATGGCGGTTCCAGCTTCGGTCGGCCATGAAGGAAAGCGCGCGCCAGAGAAAAAAGTTCTCTCCCGCCAGTGCCTTGACGCAACCGGTCCATACGGCACGAATTTCATCGACGGTACGTCTGCGGTCATGCTCGTCCATTTCCCGCGCAGCGCTGGCGGCGATGATGCGGCCGAATGCGACATGACGCGCTTCGTCACGGGATATTCGACGGTTCACCGAGCGGAACAGCGGGCAGTCGAGATCGTTTTCGACATCCAGCTGCAGTCCCAGCGCTTCTCCTTCCAGCACGATATGTATGGCGAAAAACAGGCCGGATGTCGGCCCCGACCAGCGCGCAAGCCGGTCGGTGACCTCTCGAATCCCGTCGTGAGGCTCGGGTGCGAGGCCGGTGCGTTCCATATAGCGCGCGTAAGCCTCGACATGACGGAATTCGTCGTTCGACTGGACCGCTATACAGTCCCGGACCGGGCCGGTGGGAAGAACTTCGATCAGCCTGTCGCAGGCCCGAACTGTCGCCTGTTCTCCGGCGAAGAGAGCCCCGACCGATCGCTGGATGAAGCGACTCGTGATGGTCGGAGCCGGGACCGGGGCGACGGACCAGTCTATCCCTTCCTCCAGAGACCATTGCTCCGACTCCGCCTTGCGTCGCAGGGAAGTCAGTTTTCTTCGGGTTTCGGAGTCAATCACGATGTCGATATAGGGGTTTTTGCCGCCTCGAACAGTAACGAATGGGTGAACTGCCTGTTACGGCAGGCGTTTACGGCGAGCAGGCGAACATCCTGTAAAGCAAGAGAAGGAAAATTCCGCTCGCAATCGCTGCGAACACCGTAAAACGCCAGGCCCAGCGACAGCCGGTTTCGTCGAAATAGAGATCCGGCTTCATGAGATAGGAGGGCTTGATATGGTTCTTCTTACGAAACCATATATGTTTGGGCGGCTCCGGCGGTACAAGCAGGTGTTCGTTCAGCTTGCGCGACAACAGCGCCATCATCAGCGTTGCGATCAGAAACACCCAGACAAAAACCGAGGTCTGAGCTTCAAGCATTTCGCACATAGGACGCGTTCCAGTCAGTCGCGGATATCCTGCAGAAGCCAGTCGGTCGGGATTTCGTGTCCCACGCCGGCATCACGCGCAAGTTCATAGACGCGTCCCGCAACGGCGTGAAACTGGTTACCCTGCAGATTGCCACGCTCGGAATAGGTGATCTGTTCGCGGGACGTACGACCGCGATTGGAGCCGTCGAGAAAGTCCTGAAAATAGATGATCCGGTCTTCCATCACCAGCCCATGCCCGCGTTCGCCCATGGGCTTCAGCGTAAAACCGTAATCCTGTCCGCGCCGGGCGGCGTAGGTGATGAACTCGTCCGCCACGCCGAACTCGGGTATGCCCTCTGGCGCGGGCGCGTTGCCGAACCGGAAATAGACGTCGACCCGGTCCTGCACCGGTTGCGCCACCATGCCGCGCGCGCCCACGTTCAGCACATGCTGGCCCGGTTCGAGGCAGGCGGCATCAATCACAGGAATGGCGCTGTCCGTGCAACCGGCGACGATGTCAGCGCCCTTGTAGATATCCTCGGGCCGGTCGCAGACCACAACCTCGATCCCGTGCTTTTCGCGGGTCTCGGCGGCGAACGCTTCGCAGTTGGCGCGCGTCGGGCTGAATACCTGAAGCTTCGTAATGTCCCGGACGCACATGAAAGCATCGATATGGCTGCGCGCCATGCCGCCCGAGCCGAGCATTCCGACCACCTGCGAATCCTCGCGGCTCATGTATTTGACCCCGATGCCGCCGTCGGCGCCCACCCGCATGTGCTGCAGGATCCCGTCGTTAATAAAGGCGAGCGGTTCGCCGTTCTCGGTATTGGTCAGCAGGATCAAGCCGCAGAAGGTTCCGGGTTCGCGACAGTACTTCTCCTGGCTGCGCACGCCGTTATATTCAGTCTCGTAGACCACATCCGATTTCATGCGAATGGCGAAATAGCCGCCCGCCATACCGCCTTCCATCGAACCCCACTGATAGGCCTTCTTCGGGTCGGACGTCGGGATCTGAATGTCGATCCGCGGCCGGCACACGGCCTCTCCTTCGGCAAGGGCCCTGTAAGCGGCTTCGAGCGCTTCGATCGTGTCCTGCATGGTCAGCAGCTCGCTGACCATGTCGTTATTGATGATGAGGGTCATATAAGCTGCCCCTAATTCAGCGAGGTGTGTACGTCGACCAGCGCGACACCGCCCCCATCGACCACTTCAACCGCCCTGCGGAAGGCTTCCTTCAGGTTCGCCGGGTCGCGCACGGGTTCTTCGGCCCAGGCGCCGTAGCCCCGCGCTACCGTACAGTAATCCGGCTCCGGTCCGACCATGCGCTGTCCGATCCAGGCGTTCTCGGCCGGGCGTCCGCGTCGGCCGGCGAGGCTGATCTGGTGTTCTTCGTCATTGCCGAAAGACGTGTTGTTGTGCAGCACGATCAGGATCGGAATCTTGTAATGGACTGCGGTCCAGAGAGCGGCAGGGCCCATAGTGAAATCGCCGTCGCCGATGATGGCGACCGTGAACTGGCCCCGGTCCCGCCCGGCGAGTGCGGAGCCGATCACGCCGGCGGCGCCGTACCCGATGCCGCCGCCGATGGAATTCGACATAAAGCGCCCGGCGCGGTCGAATTCCCAGATGCCGTCGTACCAGGCGCGGTAGTTACGCGCCGCCAGCAGCCAGTCCTTGCCTTTGACGGCGTCGTAGAGTTCGGCCGTCATGCGGGGCAGGTAGATCGGTACCTGATCCCACTTTGCCTTCATGGCCTCGCGCTGTTCCGTACGCAGCTTGTCGTGCATGTCGCCGATCTCGGCGCGTCGTTCGGCGGCGCGCTTGACCCAGGCGGGTTCGCCCTCGGCGCGGCGGCGCAACGATTCCAGTATCTGGTTCAGCCCGTAAAGATTATCGGCCTGAAGCTGCACGTCGACCGGCGGCAACGGGCCGCCGAGATGGGTCCAGTGCTGGATGGCGAAATCGTTGAGCGACAGGTCGATGACTTTCTTCGGCTTGTCCTCGACCGCGACGCCAGCGCCGCGCGCGCCTTCATAGGCGCCGACATTGTTGGTGATGTCGAGACAGTCGAGGCAGAAGATCGTGTCGGCGCGCCCCAGCAGCATCCTGCGGTATTCGCCCTCGGCCTTGGTGCGACCGAAGCTGGCATTGAGGTTCTGCGGATGGTTGGACGGCATGCAGATGATGTCGTGCCCGTCCTGATAGGCTGCGCCGAGCGTTTCGACCAGCTCGATCATTGGCTGGGTCGCTTCCTCGCGGTAGCCGATCCGCCCGCCGAAGATCAGCGGCCAGTCGGATTCGGTCAGGATATCGACGGCGACCTCCACCGCGTCCTGCGGCGCGGCGATTGGGCCGGGCGCCTGGTAGCGGGGGAGAGAGGTGTCCGGCATCGTAACGCCGTCCGGGATCGGGTCTTCCTGCACCACCACGTCGACCGAGACATAGGTCGGGGAACAGGGCGCGCTGGTGGCAATTTTCTGGGCCCGGGCGATGGAATCGAGCGTGCCCTGCAGGGTGATCGGTTCGTCGGTCCATTTGGTTACGTCGCGCACGATGTCGCACTGCGCCTGCGCCGAATGGATCCAGTCCGTCTTGCGCCGGTGGGCGGGGTCGGCCGGGCCTGAACCGCCGAGCACGACAATGGGCATCCGGTCGGCCATTGCGTTGTAAAACGCCATCGTCGCGTGCTGCAGCCCGACCAGATCGTGCAGGAAACACATGGCCGGTTTTCCCGTAGCCTTGGCATATCCCTGCGCCATGGCGACCGCCATTTCCTCGTGCGCGACCAGAATGATCTGCGGCTTGTGGTTTCGGGTGTGGTTTACAAGGCTGTCGTGAACCCCGCGAAAGGACGAGCCGGGCGTCAGGAACAGGTAGTCGTGTCCCAGGTTTCCCATGATCTCCGCGATCAGGTCGGAGCCATACTCTGCCTTCGGCTGGTTGGCCGGCAGGTTGATCGGCGATTCCGACGCAAAATCGGGCGCGGCGGGATAGTTGTTGTTGATTTCGTCGGACATTGGGACGTTCCCTGGCTGATTGATTGAAGCTGCGGAGAATTTATCCGCAGAAACGTATCGGGCAAAGGGCAGGCTCAGTTCGAAAGGTAATAACCCTTCGTAATGGCGTCATTCCAGATGCCGGTGATGGGGCCGACCAGCCCTTCGGGCAGGCCTTCTTCAGGATATTCGTAATGATGACTGCCAGTACCCAGCTTCGTCAGCCGGACTTTCGGCGCCGGGTCCATGGCGGCGAACATCGGCATCACGATCTCGTCGTAGGCCTTTTCCGTATGGTCGCGGCTGTGCTTGCAGATCGACAGCAGGATCGGCGGGACCGGTTTGACGTCCGGTCCCTTTAGTTCGTAGCCGTAACCGACATACCGGGCGACCAGCGCGTCGGTTTCGGCCTCGTTCATCTTCAGCCGCGCCGCGGCGGCGCGGGCGGCCGCTTCGAGCGCGTGATCGGCGGCATAATGCAGCGGGTATTCGGCCTTGAATTGCGGCTGGGACAGAACTTTCTGCCAGTCCTCCATCACGTCTTCGATGATCCAGGGCAAGCGCATCAGCCCCTGTTCGCCCTCGGCGCTGCGGATCTCCGCGCCGCGATAGCGCGCGATATCGCGCCAGGTGCGCACCAGAAGGTCGTTGAAAGGTCCCTCCCATTCATACCCGACAAGGGCCTGGAACATGTAGCCGAACGGTGAATTCTCTATACCGACCACGCCTCTGATGTTGGCGACCCGCTGGGTCAGAAGATGCACGAACGGCCCGCCGGTCGAATGGCCATGGACATAGATCGAGAACTCGCCATCGGGCAGGTGGTCGCGGCACACGGTCTTCATGGCCTCTTCGAACGCGGCCGGCCATGCCGCCATACGGTCGTAAAACAGCGTTCCCGGTTTCGCGCGGGCGACCATGCGGCGTCCGTATCGGGCGCGCAGGCTCTCGTCGACGATCATATCGTACTGATCCGGCGTGATGAACTCGTCCTGCTTCCAGATCGGCGTCCGAACCGTGCCGTCCGCGTCGATCGTATCGGCCGGCCAGTCGCGCGATGCATCGGGAAGGTACAGCCTCCCCGGATAGGTCATGGTCGCGATGCGATAGCCGAACTTCCGCGCGATCAGCCTTGTGAGCTGTTCCATGGCGCGGTAGTCGCCCGACCCGCCGGCGAGGACGAACATGCCGATTTTCCTGCCGTCGGCACCGACCGGTATCCGGGCGGGATCGCCAGGTTCATAGATCATCACGCCGACATCCCAGTCCATTTCCAGCGCGCGGATCCTGAAGATGTGCTCGGTCTCGGTGAAGGGGATATCGGGACGTCCCAGAACCTCATTGGAAAGCGCCACTAGCGCATCCCGGTCGAGCGTGGCAGGCGGTTCCCAGTCTGTACTGTCGGTCATCAGTCGCTTCCATTCCCTCGTTTCAGGATTCGTCCCATATTTTGCCGGATGATTCCACTTTGGAGTTGACCCAATTGGCGTAAAAGCGCAGAAATCCGCCGTTCGGGGTGTAGCGCAGCCTGGTAGCGCATCTGCTTTGGGAGCAGAGGGTCGGCGGTTCGAATCCGTCCACCCCGACCAGTTTGGATTTGCCGACTGTTCAGACTTGAAGGTTATACTGAGCCTGAATGGGAAAGGGGCTTAACTGTGAGCACAGCAAGGATTTACCGGCCGCGCAAGAATGCGATGCAGTCGGGAACGGGCAGAACGAAGAGCTGGGTGCTTGAGTTCGAGCCATCGGCGGCCAAGCGTCCCGATCGGCTGATGGGCTGGGTCGGCTCGTCGGACATGCTGGGAGACCAGGTGCGCCTGCGCTTCGCCGAGAAAAAGGACGCGATCGCGTTCGCTGAACGGTGCGGCATCGAGTTTCGGGTGCAGCCCGAGATTTCGCGTGGCCTGCGGCCAAAATCCTACGCCGACAATTTCCGCCCCGACCGCGTGACCGGTAACTGGACGCATTAGGCGCTATTCCGGACAGGACAGCCTTCGAGATGCCGCTTTCAGCGGCTCCTCGGGATGAGGCGTTCATTCCAATAGCGACATCATCCTGAGGAACGCGCGCTAGCGAGTGTCTCGATGGTTGGTCGCGCCGCATCGGTTCCACCTCGATCACGAAAAATCGACCGGGCGGGCGCATTTGCGCCTTGTTTTGCCGTAATCCTGAGTCAATCATTCTCCCATAAGGGCCGGAACAGGCCCCGTTTGCATGAGAGAGGAGAGGCTTGATGGTTGCATTCACCCTTAACGGGCAGCCTGCGTCGGCCGACGCAGAAGGCGATACGCCCCTGCTGTGGGTCATTCGGGAACATCTGAAACTGACAGGTACCAAATTCGGCTGCGGGTCCGGGCTGTGCGGCGCCTGCACCGTGCATGTCGACGGCAAGGCAGTGTTTTCCTGCCAGACGGCGGCTTCGGAAGTTGAAGGCAGGAAGGTTACGACCATCGAGGGCCTGTCGAAGAACGGCGATCACCCGCTGCAGAAGGCCTGGGTGGCTGAACAGGTGCCGCAGTGCGGGTATTGCCAGTCCGGTCAGATCATGAAGGCGGCGACTTTGCTGGAAAACAACAAAAACCCGTCGCGCGCCGACATCGTCGCGCATATGCAGACCAATATCTGCCGTTGCGGCACTTACCCCAGGATCGTCAAGGCGATCCAGCGCGCCGCAAAGGAGGGCTGATCAGATGACCATCCAGAAAAAATCCGAATTTATCGAAGGCGGCATCTGCCGTCGTGGGTTCGTGGCAGGCGCGGGCGGGCTGACTTTCGGTCTGACGGTGGCGCCGTGGCTGTCCGACCGGAACGGCGAAGCCGCCGCCGCGTCGGGCAAGTCGCCGGTAAATGCCTGGGTCACTATCGGCGTCGACAATTCCGTTACGATCATGTCGCCGGCGGTCGAGATGGGGCAAGGCATCATGACAACCCTGCCGATGATTATTGCCGAGGAACTCGACGCGGACTGGGCCAACGTAATGGTCGAGCAGTCGCCGCCTAACCACAAGGTCTACGGCAATCCGGGCTTCGGCGGTTTCCTCGTCACAGTCGCCAGCCGGTCGGTCATGGGCTACTGGGACAAGCTGCGGCTCGCGGGCGCCCAGGCGCGTCGGGTTCTGCTCGACGCTGCCGCCGCCAAGTGGGGCGTACCGGTTTCCGAATTGACCACCGGTCCGAGCGTCGTGATGCACGCCAAATCGGGCCGCAAGATGACCTATGGCGAGATCGCCGCTTTTGCGAAAGCGCCGAAGACCCTGCCAAAGGTTACCGAGGCGGATCTCAAGGAACCCAGGGACTTCCGGATACTGGGGCAGGACATTCCGCGCGTCGACGTACCGTCGAAGGTCGACGGTACGGCCGAGTTCGGGATGGACGTGCAGGTTCCCGGCATGGTCTATGCCGCGGTGCTGCGGGCTCCGGCCGAGGGCAACAAGCCCGTGAAGATCGACGACGTCGCGACCCGCAAGGTCAAGGGCGTTACCGACGTCGTGTCGTTGCCCTATGGCGTCGCGGTAATTGGCATGACGGTCGAGGCGACTCGCGCCGGCAAGGAAGCGCTCAAGGTCGACTGGAGCAAGCCCAGGGACGGCAGCTACAACAGCGAAAAGGCCATCGCGGAGTTCGGCAAGAAGGCTGCTGACGGAGCAAAGGCAGGCATTCCGTTCGTCAAGAAGGGCGATGCGGTAGCCGCCAACAAATCGGCGGCGAAGACCGTAACCCGGGAATACGCCGCCGATTACACCTATCACGCCCAGATGGAGCCGATGAACGCGACTGCGTGGATTCATGACGGGATCGTCGAGGTGTGGGCCGGCTGTCAGACCCAGAGCCGGGCGACGCTGGCGGCGTTCAAGGCCGCCAAGGTCAAGCCGCAGCAGGTGCGCTATCACCAGCTTCTCCTCGGGGGCGGGTTCGGCCGCAGGGCGCAGACCGAGTACATCACCGACGCGGTTCTGCTGGCCAAGGCCACCAAACGGCCCGTCAAGGTTATCTGGAGTCGCGAAGATGACGTTCAGTTCGGCAAGCTGCGCCCGCAGGTGGCGCAGCATATCGAGGCCGGGCTGGACAAGGATGGCAATGTCTCAGGCTGGCGTCACCGTGTGGTGGGCGAGTCCGTTCTCGCCTACACGTCGCCGGGCCGCCTGAAGAAGGCCAAGGGCAAGGACGTGCTCGTCATGGCGGGCGTTGCGCATCATTACGGCATACCGAACCAGCTGGCCGAGCATGTGGTGGACGGAGGGGCGACCCGTCTCGCCGCGTGGCGGGCGATCGGCGCGGGCTATACGATCTTTGCGATCGAGGCCTTCATCGACGATCTGGCCCGCGAACAGGGCAGGGACGCCGTCGATCTCCGTCTCGCCATGCTGGCGGACAATCCCCGCGCGCAGCACGTCATCAGGGAAGTCTTCAAGATGTCCGATTACCGGCGGAAACGCCGCGGACGGGCGCTCGGACTTTCGTTCGGCGAAGTGGTCGGGTCCTATACCGCGGCGGTGGCCGAAGTGTCCCTGGACGACAAGACAGGCAAGATCAGCGTCCACAACTACTGGAACACGGTCGACCCCGGGCTCGCGCTTCAGCCGGAGAACATCGTGGCGCAGGCCGAAGGCAACATCATCTACGGCCTCGGCCAGTGCCTGACCGAGCGGATCACCATCGATGGCGGCGTCGTGCAGCAATCGAATTTCCATGATTACGAGGTGATGCGCATCGGCGACGTGCCGGAGATTCACACGAAGGTCATCTCGACCGACAACCGCCCGACCGGCATCGGGGAATTCGCCCTGCCGCTCACCGGCGGCGCGGTCTCCAACGCCGTCATGGCGCTGACCGGCAAGCGGCTCAACCACATGCCGTTCACGCCGGACCGCGTGCTGAAGGCGCTTAAGGCGTAAGATTTCTAAAGGTGGAAAGGGAAGGGCTGCTCCCGACGATGCGGCGGGCGGCCCTTTGTTTTCTGCCGGAGAGCACAAGTATTAGGTTCTTGTCGTATTCTACTATTGATAGAAATTTATGTAATAATTTCGTCCTTTCAGATACTCGAGGGGTGTGAGGAATCGTGCTGACGAAGATACTGGTATTCCTGTTCTTGTTGTCGGTCGTGCTTCATGCGCCAACCAAAGGTTTCGCCAAGATATGGGACGAATCGAATTTTTCAGTGGGCACCCCACTTTTTGAGTATTTCACCCAACGGGCTGTTGCCAACATATTGTATTCGCTAGGAACCCGGCTCGACCAAAGCTTGGGCATTACCTGTAGCGAACGCCATCAGGTGAAGTTCGGGGGGATCAGACTGTATCAGCCCGTCGATTTTCCGGAAGGTGCAAAGCACCCCGTCTCCGGAATCTGGTTATATCAGTTTTCTCTGGAACGCTGTGGTGGGACAAAAATATACAATGCCCTTGCGATAGCCCGTAAGGACAAACCGCCAAGGTTCGTTCCGATGACACCGGGGACAACAATCGCGAGCCCAGTCTTGGCCCGTGATGCATCACGATCAGTTGCAGCTCAGGCAGGCATGCAGTCCGCGAAGGCCGGGGTGCCCAAGGGGTGCAAGGATCTAAGGATTTTTGACACGAAAAACGTATCGAGACCGAGAGATGTCGTTCAGGCTGGGAAAACCGTCAAAGGATTTTGGGAAGAAGTCTGGACGGTCCTTCTATGCGGTGTGAAGGTCGGTATCCCCATTACTTTCTGGTCAGACGGAAAGGGCGGCACGTTTTTTAGCACCAAGCCGAAGGCAAACTAAGCCCGTTGTGATCTCGCTCCACGATCAGTATCTCGACAAGGATGTGGAAAGGATACGTCCTCTGATTTACATAGAAGCCATGCGCGCCCGTAGCTCAGCTGGATAGAGCAGCGGACTTCTAATCCGCAGGTCAGAGGTTCGAATCCTCTCGGGCGCGCCATTCTCCGGTCGGGCCGTTTCGGTCAAGCCGACGCGCCATCCCCTTTACCCGGTCCCGCAAAACGCGGCATAATTCCCCAACAATTTTCCGGGAGGAGAGACATGGCAGAATTACCCGTTGATGCATCGAAGTTCGCCGGCATGTCGGCGGAGCAGGCGGCGACCTTTCCGCGGCGTACGCTGATCGGCGAGGAGCTGACGCCTGAAGAACTGGCCGTCATGCCGAAGATGGTATCGACCGACTCGCACGTGATGGAGCCGGACGAGCTGTGGGAGCAGCTGCCGCCGCGCCTGTTCGAGAAGCTGCCCAAGGTGCCCTTCCGCAATTCGCCGCCCGGCGCGCTCGACGCCAATCTGCGGCTGCAGGACCAGGCCAATGACGGCATCGCGGCGGAGGTCATCTTCCCCAACTACGGCATGGCGCTTTACTGCGTCGACGATGTCGAGCTGCAGGAGGAATCCTTCAAGCTCTATAACGACTGGCTGCATGACTGGTGCTCGCCCGATCATCGGCGCCTGATCGGCGTGCCGCTGATTTCGATGTACGACATCGACGGCGCGATCAAGGAGATGCACCGCACCCAGGATATGGGCATGCGCGGCGCGCTGATCTGGCAGGTGCCGGACCCGGCGCTGCCGTTCAGCAATGTCGAGCATTACGACCCGTTCATCGCTGCCTGCGCCGAGGCGGACGTGCCGGTGATCTGCCATATCCTGACCGGGCACAGCTATATCAAGAACGGCCACACGCGGGGCGTCGAGGGTATCAGGGAATCGACCAACATCAAGACCAACGATTCCGCCAACACGCTGTTCGACTTCATCTTCTACGGCTATTTCGAGCGGCACCCGAACCTCAAGCTGCTGCTGGCCGAGAGCGAGATCGGCTGGATCCCGTTCCTGCTGCAGCAGTGGGATTACTATTTCGCGCGGCATGGGAACTCCTACCCCATCCCCATCACCCGGAAGCCGAGCGAAATCTTCGCCGAGCATGTCTACGGCACATTCCTCGAGGATTATGTCGGCACCCGCTTCCTGTCCTGGTGGGGCGAGAAGAACTGCATGTGGTCGAACGACTACCCGCATTTCAACATGACCTTCCCGCACTCGCGTCAGGTCATGGCGCGTCACCTCAAAGGACTCGGCGAGGACAAGCTGCGTCGCTACACCTGGGACAACGCGGTCGACCTGTTCAAGCTCGACCTCACCGAGGCGGACCGGCTAGTTCACTAAACTCTATTACGCAGCTGTCATCCCGGACGTTAGGGGCGCCCGAATAGCGGAGCTATTCGGCAGCGGTCCTTTCGATCCGGGATCCAGACGGTGTTTGCGGCAATCGAGGTTCTTGATCCCGGGTCACTGACTTTCCTTTCCAAATCAAGATTTGGAGGAAAGTCGAGCCCGGGATGACACGAGAAGCGCGATCAAGTCTGCCCCGCTAACTCTCCGGCGTCGTCGTGAACCAGTCGGACGGGATGTCCTGCCCCACGCCTTCCTCCCGAGCGCGTTTCAACAGAACGTAGCCCAGCACCGAGAACTGATAGCCGCACCCGACCGAGTTGATCATGCAGGTGATCTGATCGTCGGACGTGCGGCCCGGCGCCTTCCCCGCGACGAATTCGGCGATGGTCGGTAGCGTCGCAAACTCCGTTTCCGCCGCCAGGTTCTGGAACCCGGCGCCCGGTTCCTCCGGCAGGATGCCGATGCCTTCCGTCTTGATGAAGACCGGGTCGCATTCGCCGATATGGGTTGAGACCACGTCCGCCGCCTTTACGACAGCGGTTTCCAGCTCGAACATGTTGATACAGGACACATGCATGCCGGGTTCTAGCCAGTCGGCGCGGAATACGTGGCTGCGGCTGTTGGTGGCGCACAGCACCACGTCGGCGTCGGCCACTGCTTCTTCCGCCGTTTCCGCCGGGCGGATGTCGAGCCCGTGGCGCTGCGCCATGGTGGCGGCGAAAAGCTTTCGCCGTTCCGGCGCCGTGCTGTAGCAGCGCATTTCCTCGATCCGCATCACGGTCTTCGCCGCCTCGATCTGCGCCCGCGCCTGAACCCCGGTGCCGATCAGCGCGACCCTGCCTGCCGTCTTCTTCCCGACATGGCGGATGCCGAGCGCGGTGATAGAGGCGACGCGTTTCGACTGCGCGCCGTCGGGATAGATCGCCAGCAGCTCGCCGGTTTCGGTGGAGAACACCATGACGAAGCCGGTATAGCGCCCGTCATCGTCGGACGGCACGCGGTCGCGCCGCAGCCTGTCGCCGTCGCGCACATAGCGCAGCGTGTCGGAATTGACGCGGATCGTGCCGACCCCGAATTTCGGGATCGCCCCATCCATCGATTTCATCGCGAAGATATCGTCCGGTCGTTCCGTCGCCGCGATCATGTCGGTGCGCACGCGATAGATGCCGCGCCCGGCGGCCAGCTCGCCATAGGCCTCTTCCATCGCCCTGATCAGCTCACCCATATCGAGCAGCGATCGCAACTGTTCGTCGGTCAGCAGGATGGCCATGGCTGTTCCTGTAATTTCGTAAATCCTGAATATCGTGCTTGCTAGAGAGATGTCGTTCAAGGTCGAACCGGGTATGCTCGGCTGGAGCAAATCAGGAGCATCCGCCCACCATGCATTTCGGCCTCTTTTCCAACGGGTTCCGGCCCCACACGACCGCGGCGCAGACCTACCAGGACGATATCGACGAGATCGTTCTCGCGGACGAGCTCGGTTTTCGCGATGTCTATATCAGCGAGCATCACGGCGAGCCGCCCTATATCAATCGGATCGACACCATCCCCGCGCCGGAATTCATGATGTGCAAGCTGGCCGCGCTGACGAAGAACATTCGCATGGGGGCGGCGGTGAAGCTGCTGCATCTGCACCACCCGCTCGACGTCGCGGTCCAGGCGACGACGATCGAGCATCTGGTGGGGAAGGGGCGGTTCATCTTCGGGTTCGGTTCGGGCTTTCCCCATCCGCAGTTCGCCGAGGCGCGCGGTCTGGGTTTCGAGAACCGCCACGCACGGCTCCGGGAATCGCTGGAAACCGTCCTTAAACTCTGGACCGAAGACGAGCCGTTCGATCTCGACGGGGAGTACTGGACGGGGAAGAACATGGTCGCCCTGCCCAAGCCGCTGTCCGAGCCGCATATGCCGATGGCGACCGCGACCGACACGCCCGAGATGATCGAACTGGCCGCCCGGCGCGGCTACGCGCTGCTCTGCGCGTTCTTCGAATCTGAAGAGGTGCTGCGCGGCAAGGCGGATCTGTACGAAAAGGCGGGCCGGGAGGCTGGCCATGAGAACCCGCGCAGCATGGTCGCCGGCTCGCGCGCGGTCTATGTCGCGGATTCGGAGAAGGAGGCGCTGGAGCATCTGCGCCCCGCCGTGACGCATGAGGTCGGATTCCAGGCCGAGCGCGGTTTTCTCACCATGCTGAAGCGCGTCTACCATATCGACGTGCCGAACAACGATCAGGCTCTCGACGCGCTGGTCGAGGCGGGCATCTACGTGCTTGGCGACCCCGACAGCGTGGAGAAACGCCTCCGGAAATACCATGACGATTGCGGCGGGTTCGGCACCTTCCTGCTGGTTGGCGGCAAGAACTGGACGACGAAGGAAAACCGCGCCCGCTCGCTCCGCCGCTTCATGGGAGAGGTCGCGCCGCAACTGGCGGACTTGTGAGGGGTCTCAAGTCGATCAGCGCAAACTGCTTGTCCGGTCGAGGATCACTATTGAGAATCCCCACATGACCGACTTCACCGTAAACCCGCTGTCTCCGGTGCTCGGGGCCGAGATGATCGGGGCGGATCTCGCCGCCGATCTGGACGATGACAGCTTCGCCGCCATCCGTGACGCCTGGCTCGAAGCCGACGGGATCATGGTGTTCCGCGATCAGGAGCTGACGCCGGACGACCATATCGCCTTTTCGCGCCGGCTGGGCCCGTTGGAAAAGCACGTGCTGGAGACCTATCTGCTGCCCGGCTATCCGGAAATCTACCGCGTCTCCAACAAGGTGAAGGACGGCGTACCGCAGGGACGCGAGAAGGCCGGTACCTACTGGCATTCAGACCTGTCCTACATGAACCCGCCGGCGCTGGCCTCGCTGCTTTACGGGCTGGAAGTGCCGCCGTCGGGCGGCGATACGATGTTCTGCAGCCTCTATGCCGCTTATGACGCGCTATCGGACACGATGAAATCGATCCTCGAAGGGCTCGCGGCGGTGCACGATTTCGGGTTTGCCTCGCGCGGCGTGTTCAGGGCCGAGCAGGCGACGCAGTCGCAGCTCGATGCGACGCCGGCGGTCGAGCATCCGGTGGTGAGGAGCCATCCCGAAACCGGACGCAAGGTGCTGTTCGTCAATCCCGGCTTCACGTCGCATATCGTCGGGATGCACCCGGCGGAGAGCCGCGCGCTGCTGGAGTTCCTGTTCGCGCATGCGACGCAGCCGGAATTCATCTACCGCCACCGCTGGCGGAAGAACGACCTGGTGATGTGGGACAATCGCTGCACCATGCATTACGCCGTCGCCGATTACGACGGCGTCGGCGAGCGCTACATGCACCGGACGACGGTTATGTGCGTGGAATAGCGGCGGTTGCCGCCCGGTCGCGCCGCTCAAGTCCGGACGGTGGTGTCACGACACTGTCATTTTTCGGTTCTAATCTGGGTACGCCTAATTTCTCTCAACGGCTGCGGCCGGAAGAACAAGTACGTGACCACCGACTTCGATTACGATTTCCTGTGTATCGGCAGCGGTCCTGCCGGACAGCGCGCCGCCGTGCAGGCGGCCAAGCTGCGGAAAAGGGTCGCCATCGTCGAGCGGGATTTCGATATTGGCGGGGCCTGTCTGCAGACCGGTACAATCCCGTCCAAGACCTTCCGCGAGGCCGTCCTGTCGTTCCGTCATCATCGCAGCGGCGCCGCGCTCAACGGTTCGGACCGTCCTTCGCTAACGTATGAGGAAGAGCGGCCTACCGCCGGAAAGCTGCTGTCGCGGGTCAATACTATCGTGACGACCGAGGCCAATATCCAGCGCGACCAGCTTCACCGAAACGGCATCGACGTCGTTCCGGGTACGGCGTCGTTCGTTGACCCTAACCGGGTTCTTATAAAAAGCCTGACCGGGACACGCGAAATCTCGGCAAACCGGATCCTGATCGCGGTCGGGACGAGGACGCATCAAACGGCCCGGTTTTCCACGGATGTCCCCGGCGTTATCTGCAGCGACGATATTCTGAATCTGCAGGAATTGCCGCGCAGCCTAGTGGTGATCGGGTGCGGGGTGATCGGTATTGAATACGCCTCAATGTTCGCGGAGCTCGGCGTCAAGGTGACGGTTATCGATGGTCGCAGCCGGCCGCTGGAGTTCCTCGACTCCGAGATCGTGGATGAGTTGGTTCACCAGCTCCGCAAGCACATGCTGACCTTCCGGCTGGGCGAGACCGTGGAAAGCCTCGAAGCGCGTGAAGGGCCGCCGCCGCAGGTTCTGGTCCGGCTCGAATCCGGCAAACGACTGGCGGCCGATATGGTGCTCGCCTGCACCGGGCGCATCGGGGCGAGCGATACGCTCGCGCTGGATCGCGCCGGGCTTTCCACCGATGACCGGGGCCGTATTCCCGTCGACGAGTGTTTCCGGTCGGAAGTGCCGCACATATATGCGGCGGGAGATATTATCGGCTATCCCAGCCTCGCCGCGACATCGTCGGAACAGGGGCGGCTGGCGGCGTGTCATGCGTTCGATGCGGGTGCGGGCGCAATGCCGGGCCATTTCCCCATCGGTATCTATTCGATCCCGGAAATCTCGATGGTGGGTCAGGCCGAGCACGAGCTGACAGAACAGAAAGTCCCGTACGAGACAGGCATCGCCCGTTATCGCGAGATTGCGCGCGGCCAGATCCTCGGCGACGATTCAGGCGTTCTGAAGATGATTTTTCACGCCGAGACCCGTGAATTGCTCGGCGTTCACGTTATCGGGTCGGGGGCGACGGAACTGATCCATATCGGTCAGGCCGTCCTCGGGCTTGGGGGAGGGTTGTCCTATTTCCTCGAAACCGTGTTCAACTATCCGACCCTGGCCGAGTGTTATAAAGTCGCGGCGCTCGACGCCTATAATAAACTGCGTCTGGAATAGCGGCGAAGATCGGACGGGAGCAAAATCATGAACTTCGATGACAGGCGGGACAAAAGCTGGGTCGATGCGGAGCTGGAGGACAGCTTCGATGAAGAGCTCGAAATGGAGATCGACGACGAGCGCGTCGCCCGGGAACTGAAGGACATCACAGACCTGCGCGTTGGCTCCACCATGGGGCGACGCGAATATTTTCAGGCGCTGCTCAGATTACAGGCCCAACTGGTCGAACTGCAGGACTGGGTAGTGCATACCGGCTACAAGCTAGTTGCCATCTTCGAAGGGCGCGATTCTGCGGGGAAGGGCGGCGTTATCAAGCGCATTACGCAACGGCTCAATCCGCGTGTTTGCCGGGTCGTTGCGTTGCCGGCGCCAAGCGAACGCGAAACGACCCAGTGGTATTTCCAGCGCTACGTCACGCATCTGCCGGCCGCCGGCGAGATCGTCCTGTTCGACCGCTCCTGGTACAACCGGGCTGGCGTCGAGCGGGTGATGAATTTTGCGACGCCCGAACAGGTTTCCCAGTTCTTCACCGATGTGCCTGAATTCGAACGTATGCTGGCGCGCTCGGGCATCAAGCTGATCAAGTACTGGTTCTCCATTACCGACCAGGAACAGCAACTGCGCTTTCTGATGCGTATCCACGATCCGATGAAGCAGTGGAAGCTGAGTCCGATGGATCTGCAGTCGCGCATTCGCTGGGAGAAGTATGCCAAGGTGAAGGAGGAAATGTTCGAACGCACGAACATCCCCGAGGCACCGTGGTATATCGTCGAAGGCAACGACAAGAAACGCGCGCGGCTTAACTGCATCGATCATCTGCTGCGGCAGATCCCGTATGAGCAGGTGCCGCACGAACAGCCTGTCCTGCCCGACAGGGTGTTCAACCCCGAATACGAGCGCAAGACCCTGCCGGACGAACTCTACGTGCCGGAGAAGTACTGACCCGCGCCGGTCTGCTCCGCGAGCTGGTCCTCAACCGCAGCCGTGAAATCGCCATCCGGCGGCAGGATGAACCGGGTCGAGCGGGCACGGTAATCGTTCGGGTCCAGACCCGGAGGAGTCCCGCCGGCCTCGTGCGCGGCGACCACATCCAGAAGCATCTTCCTGATCCGGATTATCGCGATATCGCTGCTTCCGAGATGTTCCATCGTGCGGTCGGCGACGGGGCCCATTGATTCCTGGACCGCGCTGTCCTGGATGGCGAGCCCGTGCATGCCGGTAAAGCTGCCGCCGCTGGCCTGCGCCTCGCGGTCGATCATGTAGTCGTTGTCGCGGTTCTGTACCGCCCTGTCCGTGCCGGGGATGTTTTCGGTGTGGATGTGAAGAAACTTTCTGGAGAGTTCCAGCTCCTCATCGGTGAACGGGCCCGACGGTTTGAAGTCAATGCTGTAGAGCATGGTGTTTTCGTCATCCATCGGCACCCACATATGCGCGCCGTTGGGCGTCGTCGCGAACACCTTGTGGAAGGGCAGGATCATCAGGTTGGAGCCCCATCGAATCCGGTCTTCCGCGATTTGCCGCCCGACGCCCACCATCATGCCGAAGCCGGTGCGGAAGGCATCGTGGCGACTGGGAGTGATCGAGTTGGCGTTGACCGCATTGGACCCGCGATGCAGGAACCCGAGATGCGCCGAGTCGAACCCGCCTTCGAGCCCCTGCAGCCAGTTGCATTCCTGGATATGCCGACTGGCGTAGATGTTTTCCGGCGGCAGGAGCGTCCATTCCAGCGGCGGAAATTCCGGTTTCAGCTCCGCCGGTCCCATATAGGCCCAGACGATGCCGCCCGCTTCATGACAGGGATAGGCTTTGATGCTCACCTTGTCCTGAAAGTTGCTGCCGGGCGGTTCGGAGGGCAGGTCGACGCATTTGCCCGTAACGTCGAATTTCCAGCCGTGATAGACGCAACGAAGCCCGCATTCCTCGTTGCGGCCGAAGAACATCGAGGCGGTGCGGTGAGGGCAGCGCTCATCGACCAGGCCGGGCCGACCCTCGGTATCGCGGAACGCAACGAGGTTCTCGCCCAGCAGCTTCACGCGCACCGGCGGACAATCCGGCTTCGCGACCTGGTGCGAAAACACCGCGGGGATCCAGTAGCGCCGCATCAGCCGCCCGATCGGCGTGTCCGGTCCGGTGCGGGTCAGAAGGTCGTTTTCTTCCTGTGAGAGCATTGGCTTGTCCTCCCAAGTGGACGACAATTACAGCAGAGTTTGGAACGGACCGCATCCTTCGAGACGCTCGCTGCCACTCGCTCCTCAGGATGAGGTACTCACTTCTTCCTCATCCTGAGGAGGCGCGTAGCGCCGTCTCGAAGGATGCGGCGCCAAAAGGAGACAAAAATGTACGGATACCGGATACACATCGCCGCCGGCGGCGACGGAGGTGTTTCCCTACGAGTTTTACAGGATCGTACCTGACGGGGTAACGCTGGTGGTCAACACGCTGCCGCTGGTCGAGCGCGATTCAGACGAGGTCGACCGGGCCTACGAGGTCAGTCTCAACGTCGCGCACGCGATGGCGAGGGCAGGGTGCGACATCTTCTGTTTCGGTGGGTTGCCGATCAACGTGTCGCGCGGTTTCGCCAATGCCGAGGAGATGGCGGCGGCGACCGAGAAGGAGATCGGCATTCCAGTCATCACCAGCGTGTCCTCGCAGCGCGATGCGCTGGCGGCGCTCGGCTCGAAGAAGATCGGCATCGTCCAGCCCTACGACGACAGCCATGGCGAGCGGCATATGAACTACATCTGCGAGATGGGGCTGGAGCCGATGGGTTATGTCTGTCTCAACACTACTTTCATCAAGCTGGGCGAGGTGGACGAGGAGCATGTGCTGGAAAACGCCCGCCGCCTTTGCCGGGAACATCCGGAGCTGGATACGGTCTACATGTTCTGTCCGCACTATGCGGTGATCAATACCATCGACAAAATCGAGCAGGAATTCGGCGTCAGCGTCATGGCATCGTTGCAGGCCATCGTGTGGAACGCGCTGCGTCGCACGGGCGTCGACGATAAAATCGAAGGCTACGGGCGGCTGTTCCGGGAGTTTTAAAGACTGAACAGGTGCGGCGGCGAGGTCGTCTGGCCCCCGGGCTTGACCCGGGGCGAGTCATCGGGGCAGCTAAAAAATCTAACCCGCCTTCTTTCCCATCCGGGATTCGTGCCAGGAGATGAACCAGGTGCTGCCGAAGATGATGGTGGCGCCGATCCAGGTAAAAATGTTTGTCGGCTCGGCGAACAGGAACCAGGCAACGATGACGCTCATCGGCAGGCGCAGGAAATCGAACGGCATGACGGCACTGGCGTCGGCGGCCTCGTAGCTCTTTGCCTGGCAGAAATGAGCGAATGTGCCGAACAGCCCGACCCCGGCCAGCACGGCGAAATCCAGACCCGTCGGCATGGTGCCGACAATTAGTGTGGGAATCAGCGTAAGCGGCAGGATCATGATGTTCATATAGAACACGATCAGTGAGGCGGATTCGGTCCGCGTCAGAAATTTCAGACTGGTCCATGAACCGGCATAGAACGCCGCCGACAGGAGCAGCATCATAACCGCCAGCGAGATTTCCGTATCGAATGGGCGGAGGATCACCACCGTGCCCGCAAACCCGCAGAGCGTGGCTGTCCAGCGCGCGGCGTCGACACGCTCCCGCAGCACCAGCGCGGCGCAGACCGTCACGAACAGCGGGATAATGAAGGTATAGGCGACGGCGTCCGACAGCGGCACGAAGGCGACGCCGTAATAGTAGGTCAGCATGGCGGCCATCGCGAAGGCGGCGCGGCTGAAATGCATGCCGAGCCGCTTCGTCCGCAGGCCGGACAGCCCGTGCTGCAGCAGGGGCGGTATGACGAAGATCATCCCGACCAGCGCCCGGAAGAATACCACCTCAACCGTCGGGTACCGGTTCTCCAGCCAGCGGACGCAGGCAAGCATCGCGGTAAAGGACAGAGCCGCGACGAACATCCAGAAAGCGCCGCGCTGGATGGCGCGGCGCCGGTCCGGAACGGATGGGTCCGAAACGCTCAATCGTCGAAGAAATAGAGCGTGCGGATTTCGATGCTCTCGCGCGGCGCGGCGCCCTCAGGTGAGTTGGGGTCGACGAAGGAACCGTGACAGGTCCATTTCGCGGTGCCGTCGTCGAGCGAGTCGAAACATTTCAGGAGGACGACTTCTTCCGGCTCCATGCGGGGGAAGTAGTACCAGCGCTGATCGGGGTTGTAGGTGAGATGCAGCACGCCGCCGATCCGTTCCTGATAGCGGCGCTCGGCGGGGATCAGATCGCTTTCCTGAAGCGAATCCCAGCCGCAGATGGCGAGCGGAGCGGTTTCGACCGTGCCGTTGATCGAGCGCCAGATATTGATCGAACCAAATCGTTTTTGTAGCCGCGCCTCGGCTTCGTCCGCCGGCAGCAGATCGCGCACCCGCTGGACAGCGGAGTTGCGTGTGAAATCGTTATGCATGTTGCTGACGGGGCGGCGTACCTTGCGGGAATCCGCCTCGCTCGGATCGTCGAGCCGGATCGTGTGGTCGAACACCAGCACCTCGGAACAGCCGGTGGCGTCCTTCACCAGCCTTTCCATCTCCGGGTAATAGACCGAACGGACATTGTCCTCATCGTAAAAGTTCTGCACGGCGGTCGGGCTGGTCTGGAAGGTAAAGCCCTGAACATCAAGATCGAGCGTGTCCGCAATGGGGCGGCCGTTATGGATGACGATCTCATGTTCTTCGTACTTGCCCTGACGCTGGTCCGAGCCCTTGCCCATCTCGGCGACAACGGACACCGGCGTCACCCCGTCATTGACGCTGAACTGCGCCTTTGAACGGACTTCACGGGGCTGCTGGTCGAGTGCGGTTGCCATGGTTGCGGCTCCTCTCGTGTGGCTGTGTCTTCGTTATACGAAACTCGGGGCAGGCGCGTCGATGAAAAGCTGCGTCACGCCGCCGCCAGCTCTTTCTCCGCCCGCTCGTAATCGAACGGTTCGGGGTCGATCTCGCCGGCATAGATCGCCTGAACCCGTTCTTCGCTCAACGGAAAGCTGAATTCCTCGTTGCGCATCCGGATGCGGGCGCGAAGCTGATCGGTCACGAGCTGCGTCATCAGCTTGTAATCCGAGTCCGACATCGGTTCGGAATCGAGCCCGACGATGCCGCCCAGCATGTGGCCGAATTCGTCCTCGTAGATTTCCGAACAGGCGTGCGCGATCAGATCGTCGGCGCCGCCGCGCCCCTTTAGCCGCATGCCTTCGCGGAACAGGGTGCAGTAACCGCCCTCGGTGAAATGGCTGGCGCGAACCCCGACCTCGCCATGCGTGTGGTTGTGCTCAATCCGCATATCGGTGAGTTCCTGATCCGCTTTCCACTCTTCGATCCTGTGTGGATCCAGCGGTGGCGTGGCATCGTCGCGGATCGCGTCGTAGACGTCGGCGAACAGGCAGTAATGGGTGAACTCGTCCTGGATCGTCTCGATCAGGTCGAGAATGCGCGCCCGCGGCACGCCCGCATCGATCTTCGGGAAGGATTCCATGATCTCGGTCAGCGGTCCCATGAATATCCCGAGGTCCTTGTGCTCGCCGAGCCCCTTGCCGTTGAATTCCTTGAAGCACTGGCGGCGCAGCCACAACAGGTCGGTTTCGAGGTTGCGTACCGGCGAATCCCAGTAGGTGCGTACGACCTCGGCTTCTCCCGCCCAGAGCGGCGCGGAAATGTCGATCAGGTGCTGCAGGTTCGAATTCAGTGTCATTGTCCGGTCCGGCGCTGTTTTCGTGCAAGTGCCCGGAATCTACCGGCATGTCCCTTGCTTGTCATCCGGGGGCAGGCGGCGTCATACTGGGTACACAGCGTCGTCACAGGAGAAATGGAATGGATTCCGGTATCGAAGCCCCCAGGGAAAACCCGATCAAGGAAATCACCGCGGAGACGGATACGCGGGACATTCTTGCCAATGCAAAAAAATACGGCGAGAGCCAGGGGCTTGAGGATGTCTATATCGCCGATATCGACTCGCACCATAACGAGACCGAAAGCTGGCGCGAACTGGTCAATTACATCGAGGACCCGGTCATCCGGTTCCAGGCGCAGGATCATTTCAGCAACCGGTCGGGCGCGCCGCCTTACGGGCTGAACGGAGATCACGCGCTTCGCTACCAGGATTGCGGTGGGCGAATTATCCATCAGGGGAAGCGCGGCGAGCCGGTTCCGGAGGATGCTGGGGTGCACCGCGATGTTGTGCTGGCGCAGCGCGCCTACGAGGCGATGCAGGTCGATTACACGGTGGTGTTCCCGACACCGATGCTCAATCTCGGCTATCACCCGCAATATCACATGGAGGCCGTGCTGGGGCGCGCCTACAACGCATGGTTCTGCGATCGTATCCTGTCGGCCGACGACAAGCTCGGCTCGATGATTTACGTGCCGTTCAACGAACCGGATGCGGCAATCAAAACGGTCGAGGAATACGCCGACAAGAAAGGCGTGGTCGGCTTCATGGTCACGTCTGTCCGCCACAAGCCGGTGCATCACAACCAGTATATGAAGCTCTACGCGCTGATGGAGGAAATTGGCAAACCGTTCGGTTTCCACGCCGGCTATTACTGGGCCGACGAATGGTCGAAACAGATCAACCAGTTCGGCGCCATGCATGCGCTGGGTTTCGTCTGGTGCAACGTGGTGCACATGACCAACTGGGTGTGGAACGGCCTTAACGAGAAGTTTCCCGAACTGAAGGTGTGCTGGATCGAATCCGGCCTCGCCTGGGTGACGTGGCTTATGCAGCGCCTGGATCATCAATATCTGATGCGCCAGTCTGAGGCGCCGCTGCTCAAACGCCTGCCGAGCGAGTATATGCGCGAGATGTATTATACCTCTCAGCCAATGGAAACCGATCACATGAAAGCGCTGGAAGTGACCTGCGAGATGATCGACGCTCCCAACAAGCTGATGTACGCGTCCGACTGGCCGCACTGGGATTTCGACACGCCGTCGACCATCTGGGACCTGCCGTTCCTCGACGAGCAGGCCAAGCGGAATATCCTCGGCCTGAATGCTGCGAATATTTTCGGGCTGGAAGTGCCGGAGAACAAGCGCGGGTTGCCGGCTGCGGCGGAATAGCGCGTCAGGGGCCGTCATCCGGTCGCGGTTTGACCGCCACGGCCAGGATTGCCGACAGCCATAGGGTCGACAGCCACCAGCTCTGCCATATCCCGAAGCCGGCGCTGGCGATCGCGAAGCCGGTCACGAAAAGGGCGCAAAGATCGCTGCTGCCCGGGAGCCGGCCGATGGCGCGGAACGTCGCACACAGCCATGCGCAAACCAGCAGAATCCCGACGAGGCCAAGCTCGGCCCAAATCTGAAGACCCGCGCTGTGCGGATGCAGCGGCATGCTGGCCGAGCGGAAATACTTCTTCTTTACCTCGAGCAGCGTTTCTCCCGGTTGCCAGCTGTCGTCCTGCGGAATATGCCGGGCGAGGCCGCGCGACGCCTCAATACCCCTTCCCGTAATTGGCTTCTCCATCGCGCGGGTCGCTGCGAAATCCCAGATGAAGAGCCGGTGTACGAGGGAATTCTGCACCGACGAATTCGGGTTCCAGCTTTCGATATGCGCGCTGACCCCCTTGAAAAGCGGTAATGCGAGCAGGGCGACGATCAGACCTGCCAGAACGATGCGGCGCAGGATATCACGCGGAAAAGCCAGATGACTTAGTGCGAAGACGGCGATCCCAGCTGTGAGCGCCGTGACGGCGGTCGCCGAAGCGGAGCCCGACAGTACGGCGAGTGCAAAGAGAAGGAACAGCCATAATGTCCAGCGCGGATATTTGGTGCCGAGGGCGATGGCGACTGGCCAGACCAGCATCGCAACGATGGTGACGGGCCGGTTCAGCATATAGGGGTAGAATTTCTGTCCATCAGTAGTGTTGAGGAACAGACTTCGTATAAGGCCATTGCTGTAAATATCGATAGAGAGATAGGCCAGGGCGATTGTCATGCCCGCGATCAGGGCGATCCCGCAGCGCCGCCGGTCCTGGGTATCCAGACACCTGGCCCGGTCGACTGCCATCATCCCCCCGGTGAATAGGACGGCGATCTTGGCGACGGTTCTGACTCCCTTGGCGGTTTCAGGGCTCCAGAGAAGGCTGATGGCAGCCCAGATCGCCAGCGTGCACAGGATAAGAAATACAGGGTCACGCCGCAGCGCAGGCCACGAGTCGCGTGCGGCGCCCGTCAGAACGAGTCCGAAGATCGTCGCACCGAGCAACGGAGCGGTTCCCAGAGGGGCGATGATAGCCACAGGCGGAAGCAGCGCGGCCGTAGTTATCAGGATGGTGCCGCTGGTAATACGCATTATGTATTCTTAGGAGGAAATGGGAGAGGGGTCGGGCAAGAATATACATAAATCCCATTCGGCGAACAGGCTTCCAGCTTTATCCGTTTCGGGGAAAGGCGGACTTTTTTCATACGAAAACGATTTGGCCAGTTGTTCTCATGTGATATCATTCAGGGGTGTAATACGCGAAGTCAGCTGAAAGGAAGCTACTCCCATGTCCAGATTCGTTATCGCGCCGCATATGCGGCTTCATGAATGGGTCGCGGTCGAGAAGGGCTATTTCGACGAGGAAGGGCTCGATTACGAGCTGCATGACGAACTCTACGGCGCGGACGGGCGGCGTCACCATCTCGGCGACAAGGTCGGCGCCTACCAGACGTTTGAGAAGGGCCGAAAATCGGACGTGAGCTGCGCCTGCCACTGGACGGTCAACGTCGCCGCCGCGTCGGGCCATGGCAAGCTCTACGCCGACTGCTATTCCGTGTCGCCCTGCGGCATCTTCGTATCTACGGATTCGGACATCAGAACGCCTGAAGACCTCGCCGGCGTGCCGGTTTCGGTCGGCTACCAGTCGGGAAGCCACTATTCGACCATCCAGGCGCTCGAACAGTTTCTGAAACCGGAGGAGATCAACCTGTCCTTCGCCGACGGGCTGCTGTTCAGCCGGCTGGAAATGCTGATCGACGGCGAGGTGCCGGCCGCAAGCCTGTTCAGCGGGCCATACTACTTCCTTGAACAGCTCGGATTCCGCAAGGTGGTGGATACGTCCTTCATGATGGCGTCGATGGTGGCGGAAACCGCCGACCGCGAGGACATCGAGAAATATTTCCGGGCGCTGAAGCGCGCCCAGGCCGATATCGATCTGCGGCCAGAACTCTACACGCATTATTACCGCAACGAGTTCCCCGAACGGTTCCGCGAGCAAATGGACACCCGCCTGTTCGGCCCCGGCGAGCGCATCGTGTTCGAGCCCTATTCACGGGAAATCTTCGAAAGCTCGCGCCAGTGGATCGCCGAACGCAATATCTTCGAGGATGGCGACCTCGGCGCGCGCGATTATGCGGACGCGGTGGTCGTGTCGGCGGCGGAGTAAGTTTCATCGTCGGATGACAGAAGGGGCGGGATGCGTCGCAATCCGGTCCTTTCAATTACGGCGCATTCTGCCCACGGTCGCGCTAAGCGTGATTTCGGCAAACGTGGCGTTTACTGAGCGGGAAGAGAACCTGGTGCTTTTCTTGACCGCTTCCAGCGACGACCGGTTTAGCCGTAATTGTCGTCGGCAAGATTGCCGATCATCTTCAGCATGACCTCGCGCACGATCGTCAGATGCTCGTCCGATATGTCTTTCACGGCGATCCGGTTCACCTCGATCGCCAACGGCACCAGTTCGTCGCGGAGCGCGGCGCCTTTTTCAGTCAGGAAGACATGAAGCTTTCGCCGGTTGCCCTCTTCGTGCCGCCGGGTGATATACCCGCGTTCTTCCAGAACTTTCACCGCCGCATAGGTTGTGGGCTCCGTCACGCCGATTGCATCGCTGAGTTCTTTCTGGGTAAGCCCGTCACCGTTCCATAACACGCGGAGAAAGGCCCAGTGTCCGAACGGAATATCATGTTCGGCAAGCCTGACCGTCAGACTCTGGCCCAGGCTTCGCCCCACGTCGCGAATGAGATGCGCAAGCCGGTCGTTCGGGACGGCGTCGAGCCAGTGCAGGAGGATTCGTTCGTTCTCGCTGCGAGCAGTCGTGTGACGTCTTGCCATGATCAGCTCTTCGCCTTCGGGAGGTTAGCGACCGGCACCTGATACGATAACGACACCTTTTTACCGGTCTGCGCCGACTCGATGATCGCGAGACAGACTTCCAGCGTCGCCCGGCCCCATTCGCCGCTGTGCAACGGCGGGATGTTGTCGAATGTGGCGGCATACAGTTCGTCGATCACTTCTGATCGCGGAACGGTTGGCCGGGCGAGTGGAGTGGTTTCGAATTCGTCGCCGTAGACTTCCAAGCGGTCCGGCATAGTTCGAATGTCGCCATGTTCGCAGGATACGATAACGGTGCCGAAATGCTCATGCGTCTTGCCATTCATGAAGTCCGGCTCAGGAAGAACCGCTCCTTTCGGTCCGCCATAAGCGCGGGCGGCTTTCAGCGCCGCTTCCGCATCGGAATCCGGTACCTCCCGGAGCGCAGCACGGGCTGCGCCGTAATTGTCGGGATCCTTCATACGGCCCATCTCACCGATCCAGTCCGTGAACCGGTCGGAATCGAAGCGACCGTAACCGTTATAGACAAGGCTGGCGAACGCGCCGCCTGCAAAATCGACCATTGCCGTGTAAGCGCCTTCGGTCGGTCGAGTCGGGTCCCAGTTTCCGGTAGCAGCATAGACGCTCTCAGCCATGCCGCCCGCAAGAAGGCGGGCGATGTCGATCTGGTGCGCCCCCTGACTGAATACGACCCCACCTCCCTGGGTGGTATCGAGTTCCTCCGGGCGGCGCGGCCGGTAGATGAAATCGGTGTAATTCAAGGCCGTAATCATCTTTGGCGCGCCTAGTCTGCCTGATTCGATAAGGCGTCGGGCCGCAAGGACCGGTGCATCGAAACTGTGGCTGTGACCTACCAGAAGGTGGGTTCCTGCAGCTCTGGCCGCCTCAATCATGCGGGTACAGGAATCGACCGTCAGGGCCATCGGCTTTTCGACCAGCACATGTTTGCCCGCGCGAGCGGCGGAAACGACGTGTTCTTCGTGAAACTGGTGCGGCGTTGCAACGTAAACTGCATCGACACGGCGATCGGCGCACATCTCGGCAAAGGAAGTATAGGCCGTGCCTCCGAAATCGGCCTGAAAGCGATCAAGAGCGGAATCACGGGTGTCGACTGCCGCTGCAATCTCCAGTAGCGGGTGCAGAGCGAGGGTTGGCAACATGACGCTGAAACCGCGTCCCAACCCCGCAATTCCAAGATGCAGCTTGCGGGTGCTCACTAAATTTTCCGTTCGGAGGTCATGCGTAATCCTAAACAGCTTGACATCCTCATTCAATATTCTTAGGTTCCAAAGAATAATAGCTTAGGAACCTAAGAATATTGTGCCGGACAGGCCGTGAGGAGGAATCATGATCACTGTAGAAGAGAACGACCTGCTAACCCGTATCGAAGGCGACACTCCGATGGGAAAGATCATGCGCTGTCACTGGATGCCAGCCTGCCTGTCCGAAGAAGTCGCCGAACCCGACGGAAAGCCGGTCCGGTTCCGGCTTCTGGGCGAAGATCTTGTGTGTTTCCGCGATACCGAGGGGCGGCTCGGGGTCATTGACGAGTTCTGTCGCCATCGCGGCGCCTCGCTCGCCTTCGGTCGTAATGAAGATTGCGGCCTGCGGTGCCTTTATCACGGCTGGAAGTTCGACGTGAACGGCAATGTCGTCGACATGCCGAGCGAGCCGAATGCCGGTGAAGCGCTGAAAGCGGAGGCCAGGCTGAAATCGTACCCGGCGCGCGAGGCCGGCGGTTTCGTCTGGATCTGGATGGGAGAAGCCGATGCGATGTCGGAATTCGAGCCGCCTGTCTGGGCCGGCGCGCCGGCCGACAAGATCGCGGTGGTCAAAATGCACACCGCCTGCAACTGGGCACAGGTGCTGGAGGGCTCGATCGATTCCGCTCATAGCTCGAGCCTGCATTCAACGAACATGCCGCCCGCCGAGGTAGACGGCGCCAAAGCGACGGCGACGGCCTGGCCGCGCCCGTCGAACGACAAGGCGCCGCGTATCCGGTTCGACAGGACCGACTACGGTTTCCGCTATGCAGCGATCCGAACGCCTATCCTTGATGCCGAAAAGTACGACTATTTGCGGACGACGCTGTTTGTCGCCCCCTTCACAGTGGTGATCCCGCCGAACGACCAGTACAAGCTGGCGCAGATGCTGGTGCCGATCGACGACACCAACACCATGTTCTACTGGATTGCTTTCCATGAGACCAAAGGCATTAGCCAGGCCGAGTGGCGCCGGTTCTGCGGTGCAGAGGTCGGAGTGGACCTCGACGAGAGATTCCGCAAATTCAGGACTCTGGACAACATGTTTCTGCAGGACCGCGAGGCGATGAAAAACGGGGATTTCACCGGCATCCCGGGCATTCCGGCGCAGGACATGGCGATGTGGGAATCGATGGGGCCCATCGCCGACCGAACGAAGGATTATCTCGGCGTCAGCGACGGCGCTGTCGCCCAGTTCCGTCGGATGATGGTCAAGGCCGCGAAGATTGTGCAAGACGGCGGTGCTGCGATCGGGACGGCCGCCGGTGGCCGCACGACGCCAAATGCCGATCTCGTCTCTTTCGAAGGCATGATTCCAAAGGGTGGAGACTGGAAGAAAACTTCATCGGCGGCAAAGGAACTTGAAGCCGCCTGAATTCAGTTAGCGTCCCTTCGGCGTATAGAGGCTGTCGCAAGCGACCATACGCCGTTGGTCCGTTTTCTTTTCCGTACCGCGAACCGACCTGCCCTGGGGTTGAATATCGCGCCCTTCATGTTCGCACCCGTCGCATTCCGGCCATTTTCTTTGCTATGCTATCGCCACGCATTCAACGGGAGGCAGACCGATGGGCATGCTGGTCGAAGGCAAGTGGATCGACGACGACGAGAAGTACCGCAGCGACAAGACCGGCGCATTTCAGCGCGACGAGTCGATATTTCGCAAATGGGTGACGGCCGACGGGTCGTCCGGCTTCAAGGCCGAGCCGGGGCGCTATCACCTGTTTCTCGCACCCAACTGCCCATGGGCGCACCGGACGCAACTTTTCCGCCGTCTCAAGGGGCTGGAGGACGTCATCTCGATCACCCTGTCGGACCTGCCGCGCGAACGCAGCTGGGCCTATAGCGAGGGCATCGGCAACGGGCTCGACCCGGTCGATGGAAAGTTCGAGCTGCACCAGGCCTATGTTGCGGCGCGATCCGACTATACCGGGCGGGTGACGGTGCCGACGCTGTGGGACAGGAAGGAATGGACCGTCGTCAACAACGAGTCGTCGGAAATCATCCGTATGCTGAACACGGAATTTAACGAGTGGGGCAATGCGTCGCTCGATTTCTATCCCGAGGATCTGCGGGCGGAAATCGACGGCTATAACGAGCGCATCTACGCTACCGTGAATAACGGCGTCTATCGCTGCGGTTTCGCGAAAACGCAGCAGGCCTACGAGGAAGCATATGACAGGCTGTTCGAAACGCTGGAATGGGCCGAGGATCACCTTGGGGGCCGCCGCTATCTGTGCGGCGACCGGATGACGGAGGCCGACTGGCGGTTTTACGTCACGCTGGTACGGTTCGATTTCGTCTATTACAGCCACTTCAAGTGCAACCGGCGGCGTATTCGGGATCACCACAATCTGTGGAATTACCTGAAGGAGCTCTACCAGCATCCCGGGATCGCCGAGATCACCGACATTCCCGGCATCAAGCGCGGCTATTACGGCAACATGGCGCATGTGAACGCGTCGGGGATCGTGCCGAAGGGGCCGGAAGATATCGATCTGACCGAGCCGCATGACCGGGACAGGCTGGCGAAAGCGGCCTGACCGTCCGATCCGGAGTATCTGAGCATGCGCTGGCTGACGCGTCAGGCGGCTGATCTGTTCGGAACGGTGTTCGCCGCGCTTTCCGGGATCGTTCTGGCGCAGGGCGTGGCGTTCGCCAACGCCTATCTGCAGCGCATCGGCGGCCATATCGACGAGGCGAAACGGACGCTGTCTCAACTGTCGTCGGGAAACTACGCGGAGGCGGTGGCCGAACCCGCTTCGCGCGAGAAACTCGCCACGTTGCTGACCGAACGGATCGCTGACCTGGAGGCGGGCAGGGCGGCGATCGATGGCGCTTCGCCGTTCCTCAAGCCGCTGACCTGCCTGTTCCGTCTCGATCTCGAGGTGGCGGGCGGTATGCTGTCCGATTTCACCCCGGCGATCCCGCTCGATACGGCGGGGATCGTCTACGGATTCGTCGGGATATTCCTTGGCTGGGCGCTGTGGCGGCTGGTCGTGCGGATGCTGTCCGGCGCGCAAAGTCTCCGCAACGCCTGAAACCTACTCCTGCAAAATCGACAGCGTTACATCGCGGTCGGCGATCATGTCGGCGGTGTCTTCGCGGTACTGCAGAAGGTGCTCGGTCTGGCCGTGTTTCGCGAACGCGTCCTCGTCGTCATAGACCTCGTACAGGCACACCGCGTTTTCGCTGTCTTTCGGGACCATGATGTCGAAGCGCTGGCACCACGGCTCCTTTTCCAGCGTGATCTTCTTCTGGATCTGGATGCGGGCGAGAAAATCGTCCTTGCGGCCGGGTTTGGTTTCGAGCTTCACGAACATGGCGACAGTCATGGGTGTTCCTCCTCTGCGGGATGCGTTTCGGTCGGTTCGTCACGGTTCTTTTGACCGCCCATCGTCTGGCGGTCAATCGACGTGCTCTTGATGGTGGCGAAAACTTCCGTTCCGGGTGCAAGCGACAGGTTCTCAAGCGACCAGCGGGTCACGCGAACCCAGAGCGGTACGCCGACATCGACCCTGATATCGACATGCGCGCTCAGAGAGTTTTCCGCAGTTGCACCAATTTCTGCAACATTTCCTTTCAGAATATTGATTTCACTAATATTTTTTGGTCTCGACAGGGAGAGCGACACGTCCCGTGCCCGCACCCGCAGCCGCACCTCGTCGCCGACAGTCCCATCGACCCTCGGCACCCGCAACTCGCCGCCCTCAAAGGCCAGGGTCGTCAGCGCATAGGCGTCGTCATGTGCGACGATCCTTGCGGAAAATGCCGAACCCGCCTCGTAGCGCCCGGTCAGCGGCCGCAGATCGAGCCGGCTGGTGATGTCTTCTACCGGACCTACTGCGGCGATGCTGCCGTCGTCGACGATCACCAGCGTATCGGCCAGCCGGATGATCTCGTCCATCGCGTGGCTGACATAGACGATGGGAACGCCGAATCGGTCGCGAAGCTGCTCGATAAAGGGCAGAACCTCGAACTTGCGCGCTGCGTCGAGCGAGGCCAGTGGCTCGTCCATCAGCAGCGCGCGCGGATTCGACAGTATGGCGCGTCCCAGCGCCACGCGCTGGCGTTCGCCGCCGGAGAGCCCTCCTGTCCGTCGGTCGAGAAGATGCGCAACGCCGAGCACGTCGACGACCTCGTCGACACCGACTGCTCGTTCCGCAGCGGGGGTCCGGCGATAGCCGTAAAGCAGGTTGCCGCGCACCGAAAAATGCGGAAACAGACGGCTGTTCTGGAACACGTAGCCGAAACGCCGCCGGTGCGGCGGGACATCGATGCCGCGCGTCGAATCGAACAGTGTCTCGCCGTCGATTTCGATCAGCCCCTTATCCGGCGTCGCCAGCCCGGCGAGCATGTTAATAATCGAGCTTTTTCCTGCGCCCGAGCGGCCGAACAGCGCGGTGACGCCGTCGGAAGCGGCCTCGAACGCCGCGTCGATCCGGAAACTGTCGAGCGTCTTTTCGACCTCTACACGGATCATCGCCGTCCCTCCACCCGAGCCCGTGCCCGTCGCGCCAGGAATTCGGAGGCGGCGAGGGCGAGAAGGGCGACGACGACCGAGATGACGACGAGCCGGAAGGCGGCGTCTTCCTGCCCCGGCACCTGGGTCAGGTTATAGAGCGCGATGGGCAGCGTACGGGTTTCGCCTGGGATGTTGGAGACGAAGGTGATGGTAGCTCCGAACTCGCCGAGGCTGCGCGCAAAGCCGAGGATCGCACCGGCGATGATGCCGGGCAGGATCAGCGGCAGGGTAATGGTGAAGAATACGTCCGCTGCGTTTGAGCCCAGCGTTCTGGCCGCTGCTTCCAGCCGTTGATCCACTGATTCAAGTGAGAGTCGTATCGCTCTGACAATCAAGGGAAAAGCGACGACGGCTGACGCGACGGCAGCGCCTTTCCAGGTAAAGGCCAGGGTGAGGCCGAACGTATCGAACAGAACTCCGCCGACCGGTCCGTTCCGGCCCAGCAGGACCAGCAGCCCGTAGCCGATGGCGACCGGGGGCAGGACCAGCGGCAGGTGGATGATGGCATCAAGGGCACTCCTGCCTGGAAATCGGCATCGGGCGAGAAGCCAGGCGCACAGAACGGCGGGCGGCAGGCTCCAGAAGATCGCCCAAAGCGAGACCTTCAGCGACAGGACGATGGCCTCGATTTCCACCGGCGTCAGCCAATCGTTCATGGCGCGCCATCTTTCGCCGTGAAACCGTAATCCGCATATAACCTGCGTGCGGCTTTCGATTGCAGGAACGCAAAAAGCGCCGTCGCCCCATCGGATTCGGGAGCGGTCAGGGCTAGCAGGTACGAAATCCCGTCATGGCTTCCGGCAGGGAATTCATCGAGGATCCGGACCTTCGGATTCCTGAAGGCATCCGTGCGATAAACGATGCCGAGCGGGGCCTCGCCGCGCTCGATGAGGGCCAGTGCGGCGAGAACGTTCGGTGCGCGCGCCGTGCGGTCGGCGACATCGCGCCACACACCTAGTTTGGTCAGGGCATCACGCGCGTATATGCCCGCCGGTGCGTGGGCCGGGTCGGCGATAGCAAGCCGGCCATCGCCAAGCGCCTGGCGCAGTGGGAATCCCGGCTGGATCTTCAGGTTCGCTATGCTCTTTGCCGGCGCGGCGAGCGCCAGCCGGTTGCCGAACAGCCTGACTTTACCGGTGGGAGTCAGTTTCCCCTTTTTTTCAAGCCATTCGATCCATTTCCGGTTCGCCGAGAGGTACAGCGCCGCCGGCGCGCCCGCGGCAATCTGCCGCGCTAGCGCGCCGGAAGAGGCGTAGGAGACCCGAACGCGGATATTGGGCGCCTCCATCCGGGAAAGCACTGCGTTGAGGACGCCCGTCGTACTCGCGGCGGCGAACATGAGCAGGTCCGCCGCATGCACAGGGGGCGCCGCGAAAAGTGTCAATGAAATCAAGAGAATGGAACGAGGGGATAACAAGGCTCGTCGCCCCGCAACGCTGCCCGAGAAGCGTTATATATGGTGGTATATAACGCTTCCTGTCAACGCGGGGAATAGCAGGGCTTCTCTGCAAGGGGCTCTGCTTGTCATCCCGGGCGCGACTTTCCTCCAAATCTTTAGTTTGGACGGGAAAGTCAGTGACCCGGGATCCAGACCGCATTAGCCGCATGAGTCCCTGGATCCCGGCTCAAGGCCGGGATGACAATCGAGCAATGAGCTCAGCCTTCCTGCGGCGCGGCGGCCTTGCCGAGCGCGTCGAGGCTGTCTTCGATCACCTTGCGGTCGAGGTCGCGGGTGATGAAGACGATCTTCGTGCGGCGGTCGCCGCCGGGCCATTCCGGCAGTTTCACCGGGGTATGGAACATGTGCTGGATGCCATGGACCGCGATCGGCTTGTCCTCGCCCTCAATGTTGAGGATGCCCTTGATCCGCAATATGTCCTCGCCACGGTGGTTGATCAGGGTCTGGATCCAGGTCACGAAAGTCGACCAGTCGAGCGGTTCGTCGCGTGTCATGCAGAACGAGTCGATGCCGCCGCCGTGGCGTTCCTCGTCGTGATGGTGATGATGATCGTGGCCGTGGTCATGATCGTGTTCGTGCTCGTGCGGCTCGCGATAAGCCTCGTCCCTGAGCCATTGCTGCACGTCGAAGCTCTTGCTTTCCGGGTCGTACAGCCCGCAGCCGAACAGGGCAGACGGCGGCACGTCACCCTCGACCGAATGGATGACGGGGGCGGCCGGATTCAGCTGATGCAGCCGTTCCTCCAGCTTCGCGATATCGGCTTCGTCTGCCAGATCGCACTTGGTCAGCACGATCCGGTCGGCGACGGCTACCTGCTTGCGCGGCTCCGGGTGCCGGTCCAGCTGCCCTAGCCCCCACTGGGCGTCGGCGGTCGAGATCACCCCGTCGAGGAAATAGCGCGTCGCGATAATCGGGTCGTTGATCAGCGTGTGGAGGATCGGGGCGGGGTCGGCGAGGCCGGTGGTCTCGATCAGCACGCGCCGGAACCGGGGAATCCGGCCCCGCACGCGCTTGAGGAACAGCTCCTGCAGCGCGCGGGTCAGATCCCCCTGCACGGCGCAGCACAGGCAGCCTGTGGTGAGCTGGACCATGTTCTCGTCGACATTTTCGACCAGCGAATGATCGATCCCGATATCGCCGAATTCGTTGATCAGCACGGCGGTTTCCGCCATGTCCTCGTGCTTCAGCAGCCGGTTGAGCAGGGTGGTCTTGCCGCTGCCGAGAAATCCGGTCAGCAGTGATACCTGGATCGGGTCGTCTTCCGGCTTAATAGCTTCTTCTTCCGTCATTTGCCGTAGAGATCCTTCGGGTCGACAACGACCTCGGTGAGTTTTTCGAGTTCGTCGCCGCGCGGTGCGAAAAAGAAACAGTTCGGGCGTCCGGTGTGGCAGGCGACGCCTTTCTGGTCGACCAGCAGCAGGATCGTGTCGCCGTCGCAGTCCACGCGGAAATCGACCAGAGTCTGTGTCTGGCCCGAGCTTTCGCCCTTGCGCCACAGCTTTCCGCGCGAGCGCGAATAGTAGCAGACCTGTCCCGAGCGCAGGGTTTCCTCGACCGCTTCGTGGTTCATCCAGGCCATCATCAGCACTTCGCCGGTGTCATGCTGCTGTGCGATGGCGGGGACCAGCCCGTCCGCATTGAAGGCCACGGCCTCGGTGGCGGCGACGATACCGCGGTCGGTCCAGCCGATATCCGTATTGTCAGCCATATCAGCCTTTATACGCGTTCATCCGCTCGAAGCCCTTCTCAAGGTCCTCAATCAGATCGTCGATATCCTCAAGCCCCGCGTGAATCCGCAAGGTCGGTCCCGCCTTGGACCAGTAATCGTGCGTCGCGACGCGAATGGCGGACGGGTTGGTCAGCAGGATCAGGCTCTCGAACCCGCCCCAGCTTGCCCCCATGCCGTAGAGTTCCAGCCCGTCCAGCATGGCGGCGATGGCCGGCTCCGGGAACGGCTTGAGTTCCACTCCAAACAGCCCGCAGGCGCCAGTGAAGTCGCGCTTCCACAGCTCATGGTCGGCATGGCTCGGCAGGCCGGGATGCATGACCTGAACCACTTCCGGCCGGTTTTCCAGCCATTGCGCCAGTTTCAGTCCGTTTTCGTGATGCTGCCGCATGCGGACGCCGATGGTGCGGAGCCCGCGGAGCGCCAGATACACGTCGTCGGGCCCAGAATTCGCGCCGAGGTCGGACGCGGCCTGCCGGACGCGCTGCCAGTGCTCGTCGGTCGTGGTGATGACGCCCATCATCACGTCCGAATGGCCGACGATGTACTTGGTGGCGGCGATCACCGAGACGTCCGCACCGTGCTCGAACGGCTGGAAGAACATGCCGGACGACCAGGTGTCGTCGATGATGACGACGCATCCGCGCTTGTGCGCTTCTTCCGAGATGGCGGGGAGGTCCTGAACCTCAAAGGTCAGCGAGCCGGGGCTCTCGGTATAGACGATCTTCGTGTTGTCTCGGATCAGATCCTTGATGCCAGCGCCGATGCGCGGGTCGTAATAGGTGGTCTCCACCCCGAACCGCTTGAGGAATTTTTCGCACAGCGACCGGGCCGGGCCGTAGGCGGAATCGACCATTAGCATGTGATCGCCCGCCTCCAGAAACGCGAACACGGCGGCATTGATCGCGGCGAGGCCGGATCCCATCGCTACCGCCCGGTCGCCGCCCAGCAGCTTCGACACTGCGATCTCGAACGCGTCATGCGTCGGCGTGCCCTGGCGACCGTATGTGTAATTGCCAATCTCCCAGCGGCGCGTGCGGCGGTCGCGGAATTCCTCCAGCGTCGGCGCGACGATGGTGGACGCGTGGTAGACCGGCGGATTGACGAAGCCGAAATTGTTATCCGGGTCGCGCCCGGCGGTGGTGATCAGCGTGTCCTTTTTCATGATCCTGCTGTGCAAAATGATATGAAGGTATGGGCTTTTACCCTGTTTAGCTCCCGGTCTCTACGGGCCAGTTTCTATGGGCCAGTCTCTATGGGTGTGTCGTCGGCGGTGCCCCATTCGGCCCAGGAGCCGTCATAAACCGCGACGTCCCGCCTGCCGGTCAGGTGCAGCCCCAGCGCCAGCATGCAGGCGGTGACGCCGGAGCCGCAGGTTGTGACGACCGGGCGGGAGGGATCGACGCCCGAGCCCTGGAATACGGCTTTCAGCCTGTCCGCCGGCAGGACGGTTTTTGTGTCCGGATCGAGCAGCAAATCGTAAGGGGCGTTCAGGCTGCCCGGGATATGGCCGGCGCGGCATCCGGGCCTTGGTTCCGGTTCAGAACCCGCAAAGCGCGCGGCCGATCTCGCGTCAAGGACCTGCTTTTCCTTTGTCTTAATATTATCTTTCAAATCGTTGATATCATGAAAGAAAGACATGTTAAAACTTGCATTGAAACGGCCGCTGCGGGGGGCGGCTTCATCCTGGCTGAGGGGCCGGTTCTCGGCTTTCCATTTCGGCAGCCCGCCATCGAGGATGGCGACATGGTCGTGCCCCATGGCGCGCAGCATCCACCATGGGCGCGCGGCGGTGAACAGACCGAGCGCGTCATACAGCACGACGTCGGTATCGTTGCCGATCCCGAGCCGTTCCATGTGGCGTTCGAAATCGTCCTCGGTCGGCATTGTGTGCGGCAGGCCGCTCGATTTGTCGGCGATTTCGTCGATATCCCAGAATACGGCACCGGGAATATGGCCTTCCTCGTATTCCGCGCGCCCGTCGCGGCCCGCGCCGGGCAGGAACCAGGTCGTATCCACGATGCGGATGTCCGGATCGGCCAATCGGCTCGCCAGCCACTCGGTGGAAACAAGCGGGTTTTTGCTCGATAAGACCATTCTTCGTTCCTAAACCTGTTTTCTCAGCTCGTCGCGTCTTGTCGCCAGCCATCTGACAGCCAGCATGACCTTGGGATCGTTATGGCGGCCCGCATCGACATCTTCAAGCGCCTGCGCCCAGGGGACGACGAAGGCTTCGATATCCTCGCCTTCATGGTCGACACCGAATATCCCGCCCGCATCTGCGGTATCCGTAATCCCGACAAAGAGGTGCAGATACTCGGTCAGCAACCCCTGGGCCGCATAATAGCCGCAGACAGGGTAAAGATCGCTGATTTTGCAGCCGGTTTCCTCGATCGATTCCCGTCGTGCGACGCCCTCCGGCGTCTCGCCGTCCTCGATCAGCCCGGCGACGGTTTCGACCAGCCACGGGACGTCGCCGCGCCGCCACGCGCCGATGCGGAACTGGCGGATCAACACGATTTCGTCGCGCACCGGGTCGTAGGGCAGCACAGCGGCCGCCTCGCCCCGGTCGATCACCTCGCGCGAGATTTCCGCGCCCATCCCGCCGGCGAACAGCCGGTGACGCAGGCGATAGCGCTCAAGCCGCGTATGGCCGCGCCAGAGGTCCTCCTGTTCGATGATCTCGATATCGTCGCCCATACCGTCCATGGTCCCGTCCATCACCGCCGTTCCCGTCCGTTGCGCGGCAATCTAGCAGCATTGAAGGACAAAAAAACGACCGGCCGCGCCTTGCCCGGTTTCTCGATAGGCGCGAACATGGGGAAAAGGAAAACCAACTGGAGGCGCTCATGCATCCCGCACGGCTGTTTTGCTGGCATTTTATGGCCTATCCCAACCTTCCCGCGGATTTCGACGAGAACCACGAATCCGGCTGGGTGACGGTGCCGAATTCCTTGTGGGACGGCGACCGGACGCGGGGCGTCTATCAGGAATATCTCGACCAGCTGGTTTATGCAGACGAACTCGGCTTCGACGGGATGGTGCTGAACGAGCACCATCAGAACATCTACGGTCTGATGCCGTCGCCAAACCTGCTGGCCGCTGCGCTGACCCAGAAAACGAAGAACGGCAAGATCGTCGTCCTTGCCAACCTGCCGCCGATGTATCTCAACCCGCTCCGTATCGCCGAGGAATATGCGATGCTCGACAATATGTCGGATGGCAGGCTGATCGCCGGTTTCGCGGTCGGCGGCGGGCCGGAATCCTTCAACTACAATGTTCCTTCGCCGCACGGGCGGAGGCGTCTGTGGGAGGCGATAGACCTGATCGTCAAAAGCTGGACCGATGATGGGCCATTCCATCACGAGGGGCCGTGCTACCCGATGCGATATGTCAATGTCTGGCCGCGCCCGCTACAGCAGCCTCATCCCGAGGTCTGGGTGCCGGGCTCGCGTTCCATCGAGTCGATGGAGGAGGTTGCGAAGCGCGGCTATCGCTATTTCCTGTCATCGCGCAGCCATGGCGGCGGCACCCGCATGGCGGCGAAGGAGTTCGCCGGGGTGATGGAAAAGCACGGCAAGACCTACACCCCGTTCCATATGGGCGTGCTGATGTCGGTCTACGTGTCGGAAACCGACGAGCAGGCCAAGGAAGAATCGCGCGAGGGTATCTGGTACTTCCTGAAGAACTGCCTGAAGGGCCACCTGCGTAAGGAAGGGCGCTCGATGACGTTCGGCCCCGGCGTGCCGTCGCAGTCGCTGCGCTCCTGGGAGGCATTCCTCAACGCACCGCGCTCCAGCGGCACCATGCTGGGCGATGCCGATACGTGGGAAGAACTCGAGGAACGCAACTCGATCATCGTCGGCAGCCCCGAAACGGTGCGCAAAAAGCTGTGGGATTTCATCGAGGATGCGCAGGTCGGCAACCTGCTGATTCAGTTCCAGTTCGGCAACATGAAAGACGAGCTGGCGCGCAAGTCGATGAAGCTGTTCGCCGAGCAGGTGGCGCCCGCGCTGCGGCGGGATTCGGCGGAACTCTTTGCCAGGGAGTTCCCGCAACTGAACGATGAAGAGCCGGTGGAGGCCGCCCAATGAGTATGCGCGATCTGGATGTTGCGGGCCGCAAGGTCCAGCTGTTCGAGGCGGGCGAGGGCGCGCCGGTCCTCTATCTCCATGGCGTCGCCGACATGCATGGCGCGGCGGCAGCGCCGCAACAGTTTCACGAGGTGCTGGCGAAGCAATGCCATTTGCTGGCCCCGGCCCATCCCGGCTGCGTCGGTTCGGACGAGGACAACAGCCTCGAATCCATCGACGACCTGACCTTCCACACGCTGGAGGTCATGGATGCGCTGGGTCTGGAGAAGGTGGACATCGTCGGAAACTGCATAGGCGGCTGGGTCGCGGCGCAGATCGCCTCGCAGAACCCGGAACGCGTCGGGAAGCTGGCGCTGATCGGTGCGCCGGGCCTGTTTGTCTCCGGCTCGCCCATCGGCGATCTGTTCATGGCGGTGCAGCCGAGAAACGGTGGCATCGCCGACCTGCGGTCCATGCTGTTCGCCGACGGAGACGGCGATCTGGCGGAGGAATGGTTCCCGGACCAGCACCGCGACAAGGAACAGGGCATGCTGCGCTACCAGATTTTCCGCTGCGTCGCCCGGTTCGGCTTCAAGCCGCCATACTTCTATCATCAGAAGCTGCGCGACCGGCTCTACCGCTTCAAGGGCCCGGCGCTGGTGGTGCACGGTGCGAACGACGCGTTCGTGCCGCCGGATCACGCCCAGGCCTATGCCGACGAGTTCCCGAACGGGTCGGTGGAGACGGTGGCCGGGGCGGGCCACGCGGTCATTCTGGAACAACCCGACGCGGTCGCAGCGAAAGTCGCGGCGTTTCTGAAGGGGTAGCAGAGACAGGCTATTTCCGCTCTCCCGATTGTCGCCCCGGCTCCAAAAATCTTTTGGGAGCCGGGGTCCAGACGACGTTGCAGGCGGCGCGATGGACCTCGGATCGCGCTGCTGACGCAGCTTGTCCGGGGTGACAGTTATTTTTGTGCTGGAGCGCAGTGAAGTTGGCAGCGTTTCTGAAGGACGACTGTTTCCAACGATCTGGTTAGTCTTCGAAGCGCCAGCGAAATCTCAACCTTAACAGAGTGACGGCTGAGGCGATTGCCATAACGTGACAGATACTTAAAACGGCAAAATGAAGCAACGACAAGTCATTACTGTTTCCGGCTGCCGCGGCGCCTAAAACCCAGCTGCCAGGGACATTAAATATTACGAAAAAGGGCACGATGACTTTCATTGGCCTCAGGACCTTTACGCGCCCGTCATCTACATACCGGCCGGTGGCGCGGCCCCTTTTTACCCAGATCACGTACGTACCGAACATCGCAAAGAAAAAGGCCGCGATACAGGCGGATCCGAGCATGTATTCCAAATCGAATTTTCGGGCGGCCACGCCGATGATCATTATAATCAGGCAGAGGATCATGGCGATCCACTGAACCCTGAATTCCGATTGCATCAGGGCATCTATCCAAGATTTCAATCGTTCAGTCATTTTTCGTGGAAGCGGCAAGCGTTACCTATAGCTTCCCCTCGCGGATCATTTTGCAGACTTCGGTATGGTCGAGCAGCACCGAGTCCGGCACGCCGGATTCGTATAGCTCCACCATCTTGTCGGCATCGAAGGTCGGGTTGCCCATGGACTGGAATTCCTCAGACCACTGGTAGTGGCGCTTGTATTCCTTGGTCACCTCGGGGGCGTAATTGTCCATCATGGTTTCGACCTCGTTGCCGTCGGGGTCGCGGTAGTAGAACGACGTCGAATTGCCGTGATTGACGGTCCAGTGCGGCCGATAGCCCCATTCCTTCATCCGCTTGTAGACATAGATCAGCTCGCCGAGGCTGGAATAGCAGTAGGCCTGATGCGAGACGCCGATGAAATTGTCGGGTTTCTTCTGCGCGCCGGGACGCTTGATGATGACGACGCGATGGTCGTGATCGTCATAGGTGATAAAGGTCAGCCCGTTCGGATTGACGCGCACGATCTCGGCAGCGAACAGCCGCTGATAGAACTCGACCATTTTGTCGTAATTCTCGTCCGAGAAGATATGCAGATGATGCAGCTTGGTCGGCGACGGCATCGACTTGACAGTGCCGGGCGCGTCGCTGCGCATCGGGTCCACGTGATCGGGACGGAAATCTGTGGGGTTGATCGAGTCCATGGAAGCCTCCGGATAACCTGTTTCGATTTGCGGGGATTTTGATCCGCGCGCCCGCATATGTCCAATGGGTTCTGGTGGGGAGGCGCGCCCCCCCCCCCCCCCCCCCCCGCCCGGGGCGGGGGGGGGGGGGGCTGTGGTGCATAGTGCGAGTGACACACACACACACACACACACACACACACACACACACACACACACACACA
>JAYOLL010000012.1:0-60518 GCA_038120295.1 Rhodospirillales bacterium
TCACGGCGCTGTCGATGCCCGAGATGAAAATCGAGATCGAGATCATCGCCGCCAGGGCACCCTGACCGCCGTCAGCGGTTGACGTTTTCCCCGTAGAAGGCGGAGGGCAGATTGTCCTTGGGCCAGTCGTCGCCGTTCTCGAACGGGGCGACGCCGACCGCGTGGCGCGCCATGCCCGATTCCAGCATAGCCATCGAGACGATCTCGCAGATGCCGACGTCGTCGATTCCGTGGCCGCGGAGCCTCTCGAAATCCTCGTCGGTCGTCCCCTCGTTGAAGGCGACCTTTCGGGCGAAGCGCAGAACGTCACGCCACATCGGATCGAGCGTCTCGCAATTTTCGAAATCAAGGCAGTCCATCACGTCGTCCGTCGTCATGTCGAAATGCTCGATCAGGTGGGTCTGGTGGTTGTTGATGCAGCGCGGGCAGTCGACCTCCGCCGCGCAGACCAGCGAGATCGCGTTCAGCAACGGCTTGGGCAGCGATCCCGGCGTCATCTGAAGCCGTTTGGTCAGAATCCACCACCCTTTGATGAGTTCTTTGTCCAGCCCGAAGAAACCCCAGGTGGGAGTCAGAAAATTCGGTCCCTTGGTGCGTCGGATGTCTTCGAATATCTCGGCGATTTCAGGATCAGCCATGTCGGGCTGTACCAGCTTTACCTTGTCCATGTGGGGGTTCTCCGTCTGTTCAGTCTCGAAAAATGGTGTTCGACGGGCGCTCCAGCCCGCCGCGATGCTGGCCTGTCCGTGCGTCCGAATCCGTGCCCCGCACATTCATTTTTTGTGCGCGCGGCTTGACCTTCCCATCAAAGTCACGAGGACGCCATCCTTTGACCGTCAGTCGTTCCATACGGCGGCGGTAGGGCAGATAGTCGCGCGGCGCATAATGCTGGGTCGAAACATTGTCCCACAGCACGATCATATCGGGCTCCCATTTGACGCGCAGCTGGTATTCCGGCGTTTCGGGAAGCTGGTAGAGCATATGTAAAATGTGCTCGCTATCGAAATCGCGCACGTCGGCGATCGCCTTGGTGGTTTGCGGGCTCGCGTAAATCGCTTTCTTCGATTTGTCTTTCGGGTGGATGCGAACGACCGGGTGGATCAAATTGGGAAAGCGCTTTTCCAGATCGACCAGCCGTTGCCGGCCTTCATGCGTGCCTGAGTAGAGGACGCGGAATACCTTGAAATCGTTGATTGCGTATAGCGACTCGTAAAACCGCTGCATCGAAGGGTGGAGCCCTTCATAGGCCGCCGTCATGCTGGCGAAACAGGTGTCGCCGCCGATCTCCGGCACGATGGTGCAGCGCAGCGCAGTGATCCAGGGCGGGGCGTCGCGGAACATTTCGTCGGAGTGCCACTGATCGGTGGAAAGCGGCGGCCGCTTGCCGTCATTGTCGAGCACGATCAGCTCAGGATGATCGGGCAGGGCGGTGGCGAACGGGTGGATCGTGAGTTCGCCGAATCTGCCAACGAAGTCGATATATTGCTGCTGGCTGAGCGGCTGGTTGCGGAACACGAGCACCTCATGCTCAACCATCGCTTCCTTAAGCTGTTTCAGCGTGTCGCGGGGCAATGGACGGCTGAGGTCGATGCCTGAAATTTCCGCCCCAAGATTCGCGCCCAGCCGGCGTATCTCAATAGCGGTTGTGGGGCACGATTTGCGGCGGGTGCCGGTCACGGTCGCCATGTGTCCTCTCCCGTTCCTTTCCGATCCAGCGCCGATGCTAAACCAGGACAGGTCGGCATAGAACCTTGTTGAACAGGGTTATCTGCATTGACCCGGGCAGGACCCCGATACTAAGTTATCTAACTATTAAATTTGTCCTTCCTGCTGACCGGTTGAAACCGGGTCGGCATCGAATATCAACGACACAGGAGACGAGCCATGTCGGAACAGAAAGGCATTTTTCTCGATAAGTCGGGGGCCGTAGAGCCCGCGCCGGAGCTGTGGGAACCCGCGATCATCAAGCGCGTCGATTTCGAGGCGGAAATCGAGCGCCTATCCGAACTGGAGAGGCCCGCAAACGGTCGTCGTCAGAGCTGGATCGTCCATCCGGATTCGCACAAGCTGGGCGTCGGGCTCGGTCTCGCGCCGGGAATTCGCCCGATTCTCGAAGTGCTGAACCCTGGCGAGCAGACCGCGCCAATCCGACACAACTCGACGCAGGTCAATTTCTGCATCAAGGGCGGCGGTCATTCCGTTGTCGGCGGTCAGAAGATCGAGTTCGAGCAGTACGACCTGTTCAATTTTCCCTCGATGCAGACCTACATCCATGTCAACGACACGGACGAGGTGCAGGCGCGGCTGACCTACACCAATGCCCCGCTGCTGGAGAAGATGAACGTCCACATTGTCGAGGAAGATCCGCCCGCTGATGTGAGGGTGGTCGAGGAAGAACCCAAGGACGGCGAGGTCGCCGAGGACGATCCAAGGCGCAAGAGCCCTTACGGCACCTTCCAGCTGACCGACGAGGGCGCCTGGCTGATGCCCTACGAGATTCTCATCGCGCCCGAAAGCGTCGAATCCAAGGCGCTGCACTGGCCGTGGAAGAAGGTGAAGAAGGAACTCGACAAGCTGACAGCCCTTGGCGCGGATTATGTCGGCCGCCGGCTGTACCTGCTGTGGAACCCGATGACGGGCCGCACCAACGGCACCACGCCGAACTTCTTCGCCACCATCACCATCCGCCCGCCCGGGATCGTCGACAAGCCGCACCGGCATGTCTCTGCCGCGATGAATTATATCTTCGGCGGCGAGGGAAGGTCGACGGTCGAAGGCAAGATCTATCACTGGGAATCGGGCGACCTGCTGCTGACGGCGCCGGGCTGGGGCGTGCATAACCATGCCTCTACCGGGACGGAACCTGTGTATGAGTTGACCATTCAGGACCAGCCGCTCAACATCATCATGGAATCCCTGCTGTGGCAGGAGGACCTGAAGAAACCGTGGAGCGTTCTCGGCGCAGAAACCGGGTTCGATACCAACCGCGACAAGGTGGCGAGCTGATCCCATGATGCGTTTGCCGAAGGATTTTCTGAAAGGGTCCATCCCGCCGCTGATCACGCCGTTCAGGAACGGCGCGGTCGATTACGACGCCTATGCCGGGCTGGTCGAGTTCCAGGTCAAGAACGGCTCGCATGGCATCCTCGTCAATGGCACCACGTCGGAGCCCTCGACCCTGACCGTCGAGGAACGCAACCGCACCGTGGATGTCGCGATCGAGGCGGCAGCCGGCAAGGTGCCGATCGTCGCCGCGACGGGCTCGCAGAGCCTGGCGGAGACGGAAGCGTTGACGGCCCATGCCGACAAGGCCGGCGCCGATGCGCTTTTGATCGTGACGCCGTACTACATCCGCCCGTCGCAGCGCGGTCTCGTCGCCTACTACAACGAGGTCGCCAAGCAGACGCGGAAGCCATGGATGATCTATCACATCCCGGGCCGGGCAGCGGTGTCGGTGACGCTCGATACGCTGGATCAGATCGGCAAGGCCAATCCGCATTTCGTCGGGATGAAGCACGCGGTCGACGATCTCGGCTTCGTCACCACCTGCCTCGATCATTTCGGCATGGATTTCCGTATCTTTGTCGGGCTGGAGGATCTCTCCTATCCGATGATGACGGTTGGCGCCTGCGGTCTGATGAACGCGGTCGGCAATCTGATGCCGAAGCGGCTCGCGAAGATGTGTGAGCTGATCTGGGAAGGCAAGATGAAGCAGGCCCAGAAGATCCATTACGAGCTGTTCGAGATCAATCAGGCGGTTTTTTACGACACCAACCCCCAGCCGATGAAATACATGATGAAACGGCTCGGGATCATGCCGAAGAACGAGCATCGCCTGCCGATGATGCCGGCAAGCAAGGAGCTCGAAAAACGCCTCGACGGCGTGCTCGAACGCGCCGGTCTGTTGAATGCGAAACCCAGAAGCAAGGCAAAGAAGAAGGCTGCCTGAACGGGCTTGTACCTGACGACGATCAAACGCCCGTCTGCATCCTGCAGGCGGGCGTTTCCGTTGCGAACTCGCCGCATTGATCCTAGTTTTCGTCCGCCGCACCGGACTGCGAGCGAGAGGGAAAGGGCCTGTTCATGAATGCTGTCGATACATCCGCCGCGGAAGCGTTCGAGCACCTTCTTGTTCCGACCATCTTCGGGCCGTGGTCGCGGGCGCTGGTCGACCATGCCGGCGTGTCAGCGGGCGAGCGGGTGCTCGATATCGGCTGCGGCACCGGTGCGGCTGCGCGCTATGCGGCGGAGATGGTCGGCGACAGCGGTCGGGTCGTCGCCACCGACATCAACGAAGGGATGATTGCCTGCGCACGCAATCTGGACGATGCCGCCGCGGTTGAGTGGGGACTCGACAATGTCGAGAACCTGGCTCATGAGGACGGTTCGTTCGATGTCGTCGTTGGCAACCAGGTGCTTCAGTTTCTGCCCGACAGGCCGAAGGCGCTGGCGGAAATCAGGCGGGTCCTTGCCCCCCGCGGCCGATTGGCATTGTCCGTTTACTGTTCGCTCGATCTTTGCCCGGCGCACGGCGCGGTGGCGAAGGCGCTGGAATCGCACGATGTCGATCCGTCCGGCATTCAGGTTCCCTATTCCTTCGGTGACCCGATGGCGTTTGGCGATACGCTTCAGGAGGCCGGATTCGGCGATATCTCGGTCGTCCGGAAGACCCTGGAATCCCGGTTCGCCTCGCCTGACAAATTCGTCGAGGCGCTCGCCGCCGGCGGCCCGTCCGCGCGCCACGCGCTCGAGCAGCTCGACGAGGGCGGGCTGAAGGACGTGATCGAACAGGTCAGCCGGACGCTGGCCGATTATGTCGACGAAGACGGGCTTCGCGTGCTGACCGCCGCCAACATGGCGCTGGCGCGGAACTAGCCTGTCAGCAGGGGCACAAGTTCCGTTTTCCCGGCAAGGTCCAGATAGCGCGCCGAAAGCGCCGCCGACGGACTATCGGCGTTCCCCGCGCACCGCGTACACAGGTTCCAGCTCCCGAACGGCGCCGGTCGGATGTCGAAGGCGGCGTCCAGGTCGTCGATTTCCTCCTCCGTCGCGGGCGCCATGTTGGCATGACCTTCGAGCAGTTTCAGCATCCGGCTTTCATCGCCGCCGGCATGGCGTCGCAGCATTGACAGGGTCGCCCGGTGATAGCGCAGCGCGCGGTCGTAATGGGCGGCGACGCAGCAGTCGGGATAGCCCAGCAGCCGGGTCTCTTCGGCTATGGTCAGTTTTCCCTCCGCCGCATTGATCCTGTCGATGTCGTCCGCGTCGGGGCCGCGGCGGCAGACATAGATCGCCCGATGCCCCGACAGTTCGGTGCGGCAATGGTTGCGGTACCAGTCCGGAACCCGGATGTTTCGGGCGTTTATTTGCCACGGCGTTGCGTCCCATAAGGGACCTTGCCGGACGACGAACCCCGCCGCTGTTGCCATGGCGCCGATAGCCGCCTGCCAGCCCCCATCGACACCGGAACCCCGCCCGGCAACGAAGACCGGTTTCAGCCCGGCGACAAGTGCAAGGAAATCGAGCGCTTCCTGAGCGAGTTCGGGGTCGTCCGGCTGTTCAGCGACCAGCGATCGGAGCGAGAAGGCGATGTCCTTCAGCCTGTCGCTATCCCTGTTGCTCTCCGGTGGGATCATTTTCGCCTCGATCTTGGTGTTGTCGCCCAACAACGCCTATAATGCCGCAATCATGGCATTGAATGACAAACCGGCAAGCTGAGGACAGGTTCATGGCGACATCGCTGGCATCCGATCTCAAGATCGAAAAGCTCGACGCGGCGCTCGGCGCCCGTGTGACAGGGATCGATCTCTCCCAACCGCTCGACGGACTGACGAAACAGGCGCTGATTGATGCCTGGCACGAACACATCGTGCTGCTTTATCCCGGGCAGGATCTGACGATGGATGAGCAACTCGCCTTCGCTGCCAATTTCGGCGAGCTTGGCGTGCGGTCGCGGTCGGAGGAGCGCCGACCTGAAGGCGCAGACTTCAACCCCAGCATCATGATGGTCGGCAATATCAAGGACGAGGAAGGCAACTACGCCGCCTCGCTGCCCGATGGGGAAATGTTTTTCCATCACGACATGTGCTACATGCCGAAGCCGCATAAAGGCACCTATCTGCATGCGTTGCAGCTGCCGAGTACGGGCGGCAACACCAGGTTCAGCAACATGTACCGGGCCTACGACCTGTTGCCGGCGCATCTGAAACAGTCGCTCGCCGGAAAGCGCGCGATCCAGGTCTACGATTACGATCAGACTAGAACGGTCGATGTCGATGGCGACCTAACCGGCATTCACCACCGCTGGCAGCCGATCTTCATCCGGCATCCGGAGACCGGCCGCACCGCGCTTTACGTAAACCGGCTGATGACGGCGCGGATCGAAGGCATGGAAAAGGAAGAAAGCGACGATACGCTCGCCGCGATTTATGAAATATCGGAAGCCCCCGACAACATCATGGAGCATGTCTGGACCCGGGGCGATCTGATCATGTGGGACAATTACTGTTCGTGCCACGCGCGCACCGACTTCCCGGCGTCCGAAACGCGCCTGTTGCGTCGCTGCACGACGATGGGCACCGAACTGATCATGGCGGACGCGGCCTGAGAGGCCGGCGCAGCAAACAGAAAGGGGATCGATCAAAAATGCCGACGCTCGAAACCAACGGCGAGACCATCTTCTATATTGACGAAGGGGACGGCCCGCCTGTCCTGTTCATCCATTCGCTCGGCACCAACAGCTATCTCTATCGCGACCAGATCGCGGCGCTGAAATCGGATTTTCGCTGTATCGCAGTCGATTGCCGCGGGCATGGCGCGAGCTCCTATAAAGGGACCTTCACGGTCGAGGACGTTGCTGCCGATCACAAGGCGGTGCTGGATCATCTGGGCATTGAAAAATGCCACATCGTCGGGCTGTCGATGGGCGGACCGATCGCGCTCAACATGAACAGGCGCTGGCCCGATCTCGCCCTGTCGATGGTGCTGGCGGATTCCTTCGCCCGGGTGAGGCCCGGCGCCGAAGACCGGATTTACGCTACCCAAGAAGCGGTCGCCTATCTCTCGATGCTGGAATTCGGAAGCCAGTATGCCGGCGACCGGCTCATGCCGAGCACGCCGATCGAAAAGCTCGATGAGCTGGCTGAGGAAATCTCCAAATGCCCGCCGAAGGCCTATGTCGATACGGTGCGGGCGATCTTCACCTATGACGCCAGCGACGACCGCGCTGCGGTTAAAGCGCCCACGCTGGTCGTGATCGGCGATTCGGACGATGCGACGCCCATGGCGGAATCCGAGTTCATCCGGGACGGGATCGCGGGGTCGGAAATCAAAATCATCCCCGACGCGGGGCATCTGTCGACCATCGATAGCCCCGATGAATTCACGGCGGAGCTAAGGGCGTTTCTTTCCGCGCAAGCCTGAGAGTGGACGCGCCCGTCTTTCGCGCCGCAAGGCGGGCCGATCTCGAAAGCATCGTTGCGCTTCTCGCCGATGATGCCATTGGAGCAACACGCGACGACGCGTCGCTACCGCTCGATGACGGCTATATCAGGGCTTTCGAGACTCTCGATAACGACCCGAACCAGGTTATGGCGGTAGCCGAACTCGATGGCGCGATAATCGGCTGCCTGCAGCTGACCTTCATCCCCGGTCTGACGCGCAAAGGGGCCTGGCGTGGCCAGATCGAAGGCGTCCGCATCGCTGCAAATTTACGAGGGCGAGGCCACGGCGCGGCGTTCTTCGATTGGGCAATCGAGCACTGCCGCACGCGCGGCTGCGTCCTGGTGCAGCTCACCACCGATCTGCGCCGCGACGGCGCGCACCGGTTCTACGAACGGCTTGGGTTCGAGGCGACGCACACCGGGATGAAGCTGGTTCTGTGAGCGCCTATGTCGGGAAGAGGCCGACGGTCACTCGTTCAATCTCGTCATGCCCGGGCGTGTCCCGGGCATCTTTTGCCAACGAGCTAAAATCGTCGGGAGATCACCGGGACAAGCCCGGTGATGACGGATGAACTCGAGCCACTCTGATCACATCTTTAGCAGTTTCTTGACATTGCCGTTGAGGATTTTTTCCCGGTCTTCGGTGCCGAGCGGGATGGTTTCCATCCATTCGGTGCCCGGCGCATTCTCGACATAGGGCCAGTCGACCGAGAACATGATCCGGTCGGTTCCCATCTCCATTGCAGTACAGAGCAGCGCGGAGTCCGAGAAATTGCCGCTGGTGGTGATCCAGAAATGCTTGCGGAAAATCTCGCGGAACGCGAGCGAATGCCCGTCCTGGCGCATCGGATTCTCCAGCGAATGATTGATGCGCCACAGCAGGAAGGGCAGCCCTTCGCCCATATGGCCGACAATGATCTTGAGATTGGGATACTCGTCGAACACGCCCGACATCACCATGCGTACGCAGGCGGTGGCGGTTTCGACCGTGAAGCCCCAGGCGGCGGACAGGATGCCGGGATATTTCTCGACATAGTCTTCGTAATAGGCGGCGATCACGTCGGAATGCGGCCGGCCCGGGTGGAGATAGATCGGCATGTCCAGCGCCTGGGCGCGTTCGAAGACCGGCCAGTGGTCGCGGTGATCGGCGAACTTGCCGTCGGTCAGGCCATGAATCATGCCGCCCTTGAATCCGAGGTCCTTAACGCAGCGCTCCAGCTCGTCGGCGGCCACTTCCGGTGCTTTGAGCGGCAGAGAGGCGAACCCGCCGAAACGGTCGGGATGGCTGTCGATCACCGCCTTCAGCCGGTCGTTCACGCCTTTCGAGCGTTCCGCCGCCTCGTCCGGGTCGAAGGCCTGTGCGCCCGGCGGGCAGTGCGACAGGACCTGGATATCGATACCCGCCGCGTCCATCTCCTTGATGCGGACATCGGTCATGTCGAGCAGACGGTTGCGGGTATGCTCGCCGCCGCCCGCACGCTTGTTCACCTTCTCGTCAACGTCAGTGTCGAGATAATGTTCCTCGATTGCGATTACCTGCGATCCCGATTTCGTGGCCATCCGTTTTCTCCCTGAGTTGTCCTGATTTTGCCCTGATCTGGCGTGGAATTGCGTTTTGATGAGACAAGTTTAGGTTACGAAGAAGAACCCGCAAAGGGGGAGCGTTCTGGCGGCTATTATCGGATGACCGGTTTCTCCGGTGCCGCTGAACCGGAAACGGTATTTTTAGGGAGATCACCATGTTCACCATGGGAATCGTCGGGCTTGGCGCGTGGGGCAAAAAGATCGTGTCGTCGGTGCAGGGGACAAGCGATGTCGTAACGTTCAAATCCGCGGCGACGCGCACGCCGGCCAACGCGCAGGAATTTGCCGACGAGAAGGGGGTCGCTCTAGGCAGCGATATCGGTGCGGTGATTAACGACCCCGATATCGACGGCGTCGTTATCTGTTCGCCGGCGCACGACCACGTCTCGCAGGCGACTGCCGCGCTCAATGCCGGCAAGCATGTACAGGTGATCAAGCCGCTGTCGGTGACGAAGGCGGATGCGGAATCCCTTTTCGAGATCGCCGACAGGAACGGCGTGACGCTGGCGGTGTCGTATGAGCGCTGTTTCCTGCCGGCGGCGGACGAGTTCCGAAAACGGGTGAAATCGGGTGCGCTGGGCCAGATTGTCCATGTCGAGGGCGCTTACTGCGCCGCGCGCTATCTCTCGATGAAGGACGGGTTCTGGAAGACCGACAGGGCCATCGCGCCGCCCGGCGCGCTCGCCGATCACATCCTCTACATGATGATCGAGCTGATCGGGCCGGTGACGGAGCTGGAAGCGCATGGGCGCAAACAGGTGATGGATTTCAGCGTGTCCGATACCTCGACCGTGCGGCTCGTGCTCGATGGCGGGGTCAGCGGTCTGCTGACGGCTATCGGCGTTACGCCGGCCTTTACGCGGCTCCATTTCTTCGGCACCGAAGGGTCGCTGGAATTCCGCGGCGCGCGCCAGATCGAGTTCACCCCGGCGAAGGGGCCTACGGAAATAATTGAACTTCCCGAAACCGATCCGCTGACAGAACAGACCGAAAGTTTCGCCCGCTCTATCCGGAACGGCGAGACCTACCCTATCTCCCGCGAGAACGCCATCGCCGGTGTCGCCGCCGTAGAGGCGATGGCGAGATCGACGGAGGCAGGCGGGGTCGTTTCACTTTAGGAACGATCCGCGGGTTGGTTTGAGGAATGCGGTTGCCGCCTATGCGAACAGGGCAAGTTGTTCCGTCATCTCCGCGGGCGTCAGCGCATAGTCCAGGCCGTTCCGGGCGTTGATTACTTTCGTATGCGGAATGCGGGCAAGGGAGCGCTGCAGGTCCAGCGCGAACCGGGCGCTCAGCCCGGCCTTCCATGAAAGAGCCACCATGGTCCGGGCGCTGCCGGCATCCGCCATGCGTCGCGCCCGGTCTTCGGGCATGCCGGCCCTTAGTGCGAGCGCGGCGATGACAAAGTCTCGCCGGTTAGAGTCGAGCGCCAGCGCGATGGCATCGTCGGTCAGTTTCCCCTCCCGGAACAGGTTGGAGGCCCGCGCGACCGAGCTTTCATTGTCGTTTCCCGGGGAGGCCGGAGATACAGGGTTGTCGATCGCCGTTGCGCCTGGAACAGCCCGGACGTCCGGCATATCGATTCTGGTTTCGATGGCCCGGTTCATGCGTCTGGCGGTTTCGCGATCGATATCCGTCCGGCCGCAAAGACGCGACAGCAGGGGGGAAGCGACGAAACGCGCTAGCCGGACGAGGATAGAACCGGGCAGGCGGTTGCGACCGGCCAGGGGCTCCTGCAGGCCCGATTCGGTTTCGGCCCTGGCCGCCAGTTCTTCCAGAACAGACTCCGTCAGAAAGGCCCCTCCGTTCCCGGCGAGGGTTGCGAGCGCTATCGGTCCTGCAACGTCCGTCAGGCCAGCCCCAAGATCGCCCGAGACTTCCGTCCGCCCGGCCATCGCGGTCTGTGCCCAGTCCGGAGCGCCGTCGCGCAAGTAATCGATCATGTCGCTGTCGGTCAGTACAGGAGAATTCGACAGGATTGGCGTGGCGACTTTTTCCGCCTTGTCCCGGGCGAGATGAAGCACAACCGGGTGCGGCGCTTCCTTTTTCGACGCCAGCCCTGAGGCGAGCGCGTTCCGGACGCGCACCACCTGGTCCCGCATCAGGGTTTCCAGAATGGTGAAACCGGTCCGCCAGAGCGTCTGGCGGGCCGACTCGTCGAGCCCGTCGCCGACCATGGTGCGCGCCAGCGCCACGCGGACCGAGATATCGGGATCACGTGACAGCGCGGCTTGCGCGGTGGCCGGTGTGTTGGGATTGTCGGCGACAGCGCGCCGGACCTCCGCTTCGCCATCCTCGGTCAGGAAACAGAGGATCTCAGGCGGTGTTGCCGCACTTGACGCCAGTTCCGCGCGGGCCCGTGTATTGCCGTGCTTCAGCGTTTCCTTGAAAGACGCGATGTCGACCTTCGCGGTCGCCATGGTGAAACTCTCCGTCCTGAGTGTCGTCCTGTCGCCCAACTCTACTATCGGCGCGTTAAGGATCGGTTTGCAGCGTCCTGCTGTCGGATATTGATACGCCTGTTGAGATTGCCCGGTTCCGGGCGCATAGTTTTCGGGCAAAGGGGGGAATTGCGATGAAAATTGTCCTGACAGCCTTTCTTGCAGCCGCACTTCTCGTTTCGACATCAGTCGTTGCGCAGCCGACCGGCGGTTCCGGGGACGAAGCCCGGGGATACGCGGTTGCGCGCCTGTGCGGGACGATACCCGCCAACCAGCAGGTCGATGTGCTGGTGCTGGACAATTCGGATGTCAATCTGCGTATCAAGGACGCCTTTGTCGCCGCGCTCAGCCGCCAGAACGTTCGGCTTCAGGCGGGCGCACCCTTGACCATGACGCTCGATATCCAGCCGGTGCGGGAGTACCGGCAGGGCTCGAAACGCGGCGATCTGTTTGAGCTGCGTATCGGTCAGGCCGACCGCGATGCCGGAGAACAGGGCGATGTCAATTTGCGCGGCAATGTCTGGTCGAGCAGCCGCGACAGCCTGGTCGGCGGCAGGACACGCGGCCCGTCCTCTCTCGCGGTGAACCAGGTCAGGGTGACGGCATTGCTCAACAGCCGGGTCGACGGTCATTGCCTTTGGCAGGCAGAAGCCGTGCACGAGCTGGAAGACCGCGATCTGGAAGAGGTCGCCAAACAGCTTGTTCCGGTGCTCGCAGACCGCTACGGCAAAACTGTCCCGGCGAGCCCGTTGCATCTGGTGCCCGAAACCCGGATTCGCTAGCGCGAACTTCTTCTTTTGGCTGTACCAGCCCTATAAGGGCTAGACCGCCGCTCTCGCCCTGTTTTCCGATGGCGACAGGTCGAACGCTTCCGCCAGCAGCTCGTAGGAGCGGCAACGCGCCTCGAAGGTCGGGCAGATGGTGAGCAGCACCAGCTCTTCGGCTTCGTAGGTTTTCGAGAGATCGATGAGCCCGTCTCGCACCTGTTCCGCGGTTCCCCAGATGCAGCGTTGCCGGTTGTAGCGGCGGATAGCTTCTTCCTGAGGCGAATACTCGTAACCGGCTGCTTCCTCGATGGTCGGCACCGGTGCGGTGCGCCCGGTGCGCTGGCGGACCGAGGCGAGGTCGCGGCATTTCATCAGCGCTTCCGCCTCTTCCTCCGTGTCGGCGGCGATGGCGAACACGCCGATATTGAGGTTAGGTTCGGGCCAGTGCTCGGACGGCTGGTACTGTTCGCGGTAGAGCGCGGCGATCTGCGGTCCTGCTTCCGCGGTGATGAAATGGGCGTAGGAAAAAGGCGTGCCGAAATAGGCGGCGACCATCGCCGACTGGTCCGAAGATCCCAGCAGCCATATGTCGGGCAGCGTTTCGCCGGACGGTTGCGCCCTGACCCGTTTGAACGGGTGCTCGTCCGGTAGCGATCCGGCCAGATACCCCATCAGGTCGCGCACCTGAGAAGGGTACTGTTCGGCGCCTACCGCGCCCGGACCGGCTCTGAGCGCCGCGTCGGTCAGCTGGTCGCTGCCCGGCGCCCGCCCAAGCCCCAGGTCAATCCGGCCCGGATGGATGGCTTCGAGCATGCGAAAGGTTTCGGCCACTTTGAGAGGGCTGTAATGGGTCAGCATGACGCCGCCTGAGCCGACGCGGATCTGCTCGGTCCGGCTGGCGATGTGGCCGATCAGGATTTCCGGCGCAGTGCCGGCGTGGCTATTGCTCGAGTGATGCTCTGCCACCCAGTAACGGTGATAGCCCAGCCGGTCGGTCAGTTCGGCCAGTTTAAGGGTTTCGCCAATGGCGCCGGCGGGCGTCATGCCGGAACGGATCGGTGACTGGTCGAGAACGCTGAGACGGATCATGTGCGGAGTATAGCCGAGTTACCGATTGCGTCTAACGCTGCACGGGGCGGCCAAGAACCTGCCGCCGCGGAAAATTGGAATTCGTGGAGACCGGGCGCCTATCCCGTAAATCCGCGCAGCCAGTCGAGCCTGTCTTCGGCCTGGCCGATCTCGAAATCGAGCCAGTCGACGAGATGCCCGGGATCGTCTGCATGACGTGCGCGCAGATCGGTTAACCGGGCAAGTTCGCTCTCGCAGGCTTCGATCATCATGGCGATCTGGTCGCTGCGCGCATCGGCGCCGAGCAGATGAAGAAACCGGAACTTGAGAGCGAGGATCAACCGGCCCGTATCGGTCGAGGGCGGGCGTACCGGCGCGCTCAGCAGTTCGAGCAGCTCGGTGTGACCGTCCTCAGTGATCTGCAGCACCGTTTCCGGTGCGCTTTCCTCGTTCCCATCCTGCGCCTGGGCCAGCCCTTCGTAACGCAGCAGTTCGATCGAAGCGCCCATAAGCTCCGGCGAGGGGCCGGTCAGACGGCCTGTGAACTGCCGAACTTCGGAGGCGAGCTCCGCATAGCTCATCGGTCCTGAGGCAAGAGTGCCGAGGGCTGCAAGCCGGATTGCTTCGCGCGGCAGAAGGGACAGATCCTTGTACATGCCCCCAATATAGGTCATTCACGCTGAAATATCGATGATGTCCTGAAATTTTTTAGACGGTTGCCCGTTGGCCAGAGGCAGTTGCCATGTCATCGTCACAGCGTCCAGGCAAAGGAGGCCGCCATTACAATCGCAGCCATGATCCTCGTTCTGCTCGCCATTATTGTCTGTGTGAGCGTCATGTTCGCCGGCCGTAAGGCGCTGCGCTGGCTCGACCGTGAAGGAGACCGGCACGGTCCCGACACGCATGCGCCGCGGCGGACCGTGGAAGAAGACAGGAAGCCGATAGACGGGAAGACGAAAGACGGGGTGGACGAATCCTGACTGTTATCTGGTTTTCGGCCCCTGCTTTTGCATCCGGCGCCGGCGCCAGGCGGCCATGCCGAAAAGGGCAGGGGCGAATACCAGCATCGTCGAGGGAGTCGATACGTCCGAAGGCGGACCCTCGTCCTGTTCGGTAACAAGCAAGGGGCCCGCCGCCGGCGCCTCGGCATATAACGACTTGATCTTGAAGAAATCCGCAAGGCTGTTGCCAGGGACCAGGGCTGCCACGACCAGCAGGTTGCCGAACTCCGCGTCGGCGCCGAACTGGGCCGTCCGGTCCTGTTCCCCGCCCTCGTTGTCGATCCGGGCCCCATAGTTGAAATCCAGATCGCTCAGATCTTCGTTAGAGAAGCTCGGGACGCCGGCCTGCACCGTGCCCATCCAGACAGAGATATCCGTATCGCCGTAGCTGGTAAGCTGCACTGCGTTCGTCTCGACGGATTCGCTGAAATAAAAGGCGATGAAATCGTTATTGCCGCTATTGTCGACCGTGTGGCTGTCGCCGCGGCCCTTCCTGACGCCAAGGCCGCCGCTGTCCTGGCGAAGGCTGGCGGAACGGATGGTTGCGCCGGACGTTTTCGAGATTGAGAAAGCTTTCGCGGTGACCACGGTCGAACCGTCGCTGCCCAGAAAGCTTCTTTCGCTGTTGTCGCACGCATAGCCGGAAGCACAGGCGCCGCTGGTGTCCCATGTAATCGTCAGGGCGTTGGCGCCGGTCGAAAATATCGCCGCGGCGGCGATTGTTACGGCGTTGATGATCCTGACGGGACGCATGAGATTGGAAACCTGTTTCGTGCAGCTGTTGCCTCGTTACGGTTTCCAAAGTATCCGCCGCGCGCGGATACATATGTGATCTGAATCACGATGAAATTATATTCACAGAATTGGGGCGTGTCCGGTCAAGCGGCCGCGTCACGACGGCTTGCCGAGGCGTACCAGACGGTTACGAGCGCCGCGACGACGATAAAGGGCAGGGCGCCGATATTGACCCAGGCCCATCCGAAGAAGTGAACCAGAGCGCCTGACGAGAGCGCGCCTACTGCGACGACCGTGTAGATGATCTGGTTCATCATGCCCTGTGTCTTGGCGCGTTCGGCAGGCGTATAGGCCTTGGTCATCAGGCTGGTGGCGGCGGTGAAGGTGAAATTCCAGCCGATTCCGAGCAGGAACATCGACAGCCAGAAATCAGCGACCTCGACTCCCGACAGGGCGATCCCGATACAGACGGCATCAAGCACCAGCCCGATGGCGATCAATGGAATCTCGCCGAAGCGGTTGATAAGAGACCCGGTTATGAAGCCGGGTGCGAACATGGCGACCGAATGCCAGGAAATGACCGTCGCGACCGACCCGAAGCTGTGGCCGCATTCGGCGATCATGGCCACCGGGGTCGAGGTCATCAGAAAGTTCATGACGGCCTGGGCGACCGTCGCGGACACGGCGGCGGCGATGAAAACCGGCTGTTTCATGATTTCGGTCAGGGGCCGCTGCGGCCCGTCGCGCTGCGCCGGCGTCAGGTTGGGGATGGCGAGAAACATCAGCACGATGGCAGCCAGAAGGGCGACAACGATCATGAACAGGAAGGCGCCGGCATAAAGGTGGTTGGCGATCAGGTCCTTGCCCCAGTTGGCGAGGTTTGGACCGAGCAGGCCGGAAAACACGCCGCTCGCCAGAACCAGAGAGATCGCCTTGGCGCGGAACTCCGTTGATGTCGCGTCGGCGACCGCGAAGCGATAATGCTGGGCGAATCCAGCGAACAGCCCGAAAGTCAGCCCACCGGCTGAGAGCAGCCAGAAATTCTCCAGAATAACGGCGGAGGTGCAAAGCCCGCCGCTGATCGCTGCTAACACTGTACCGCACAGGAAACCTGTCCTGCGTCCGACACGGCGCATGAACATGGAGGCCGGCATGGCGGCCAGCGCATTGCCGATAATGATCAGCGCTGTGGGTATGGTTACCAGGGCCAGATGGGGCGCGATGGCGAGCCCTACGGCAGGAGACGTCACCATAAAAAGGCCACGCCCGGTGCCGAACAGCATCTGGCACGTCCCAAGGACGAAAACGTTCCGGTAATCGCGTTGCATGTCTGCGGAAGCGCCTCAAGAAATACGCCCCGCCGGGATGGCGAAGGCGCTCGGCCCGGATGGATCATACTCAATCGCCGCGCCTCCGGCAAAACACGCCGTCCTCCGACGGACTCAGACCGGTTTCATCTCCAGCGTGAGGCAATTGCGACCGTCTGTGCGGCGGTAATCGACGACCCGGCACCAGGCCTGGATAATCGGCAGACCCTGACCGCCTTCGACAGGCTCTTGCGTAGTTCGGGGAGGGGGCGAGGCGTCCCTCGGATCGAACGCGACGCCGGAATCCTCGAAATACGCCCTTACCGTCCCTCCGTTTTCAGTAAACCGCCAGCCGATCTCGCTGCCGGAAGATGCATCGCCATGGCGGACGATATTCGTGACGATTTCCTCGACCACGATCAGAAACCGGCGGCGGCATTCTTCCCGCGCGATCGCGGTCGTTCCGAAGGCGGCGGCCGCGTCAACAACCGCTTTCAGCGCAGATTCATCGGCTTTGACGGATCCGTTCGCCGGAAACCGGGAAATTTCCGATATTTGAGGGTCACTGTCGTCAGGCATGGTTGTTATGCTTTGGCGTACTGTCCGGGAGAAACGTCATGTCGATAAGATCCATTGTCATCTTCCTGCTCGTCGCCTGTCTACCCGCGACCGCGTTTTCCGAGATCGCGCTGGTCAAGAAGGTGTCCGGCGACGCGCATATCGAACGGGAAGGGAAGCGCGTTGACGCAAAGCCCGGTGTGACGCTGGAGCAGAAGGACGTGCTGGTCACTGGCGCGAACGGACGGCTGAGCGTGACCTTTATCGACAACACCCGGTTTTCGGCGGGTCCCGACAGCCGGGTGTCGCTCGAAAAATTCGATTTCGATTCGACGACTCATCGCGGTGCGTTCGAATCCCGTGTCGAATGGGGATCTCTGGCGGTCGTTTCCGGGCAGATCGCAAAGGAAAAGCCCGATTCCATGAAACTGTTTACGCCTGAATCGATCCTCGGCGTCCGCGGTACCCGCTTCATCGTGAAGGTCGCAAAATGATGCACAGAATTTTCCTGTCGGTCCTCGCTCTGCTGGCAGTTTCAGCCTGTTCTTCGGACCGTGTCCTGTTGCTTCCCGGCGAGGACGGCGTTCCGTCCGGCGCTGTCGCGGTCCTGAGCCAGACCGGGCAGGCGCGGGCGGTTATCGACAAGGCCTATACAGAAGCGACCATCGGGACGGATGCCATCGATCAGAGTCGTACCGACGCCGCGACGGTCGAACGCGAGCACGGCGCCCTGATCCGGGCGCTGCCGACCGCGCCGCGCAGATTCATTTTCTATTTCCGCGAAGGCACGACGAGCCTGACCGTGAAGTCGCAATCCGAGATCGGCGACCTGTTTGCCGAGGTGAAATCGCGGCCGGGCGCTGACGTTCAGATTGTCGGTCATACCTCGACGCTGGGCTCGTCAAGCGCCAATGACCGGCTGTCGCTCCAGCGGGCGAAACTGATCGCAAAGCTTCTCGTTGAGCGCGGTCTCGATCCGTCTCTGGTGCGTGCCGCCGGTCGGGGCGAACGAGAGCTTCTGATTCCAACAGCGGACGGCGTGCGTAATGCACGCAACCGCAGGGTGGAAATTCTCGTTCGTTAGGAAGTCTGCGTTTCGCCGACATACCGGACGGCCATGACAGTCAGGTCGTCCGACGCGGCGCCGCCGTCCTCGAACGACCGCACGGAAGTGACGACCGCTGAGACGGTAACGTCCGCCGTCTCCGGCAGGTCTATTCCTGCCAGCGTCTCCATCAACCTGTCGTGTCCGAAGAGATTGCCCTCCGGATCGCGGGCTTCCGTTACGCCGTCTGTCGTCAAGACCATGATATCGCCAGGCACGAGGGTCGCAGCCTCTACCGGGTAGGGAAAATCGTCCATCACGCAGAGCAGCGGTCCGCCTTCCAGCCGAAGCTGTTCCGGCGGTTCGTTCGCGCGCAGGATAACCGGATCGTCATGACCGGCGTTTACCAGCGCCATCTCTCCGCTATTGAGGTCGATCAGGCCCAGGATGCCGGTGACGAACATGTCGGCGGTGTTCTCGCGAGAGATTTCAAGATTTGCGGTCAGGACGGCATTTTCGAACTCATCGGCCCCGCGCAGCACCGCGCTCCGCGTCAGAGCCTTCGACAGCGCCATGAATAGCGACGCAGGAACCCCCTTGCCGGTGACGTCGCCGATCATGAAGAACAGCCTGTCGCCTTCTACGAGGAAGGCATCGTACAGGTCTCCGCCGATGCTCTGGGCCGGTTCCAGAACAGCCATCAGATCAACCTGCGGCGGCAGTGCCGCAAGCGCTTCGGGTCCCGGCAGCATCCCCATCTGGATCTCCCGGGCGGCCTCCATCTCGCCTGCGATCTTCGCAGACACCACGCGTTCCTCCACCAGGGCATCCCGCAATTCGCGACGCCGCCTGTCCGCTTCCAGAAACATCATGCAAGCCATCGACAGCACCGTGGCACCGCCAACCATCGAGGGCGCGAGCGGGTCGAACAGCATGCCGTGGGCGAGAAAGATCGCAAAACTGCCGGCCATCAGGGCAATCACGCCCAGCCCGCCCGCGACAATGACGTAAATCGGTCTTAGCAGCGGCAGAACGACGATTGCGAGCAGGCCAAGCAATATGGCGACCGCCGCCTCCATATAGTGCGCATGGTGATGGCGCTGCAGCCATTTGCCCGACAGGATGATGTCTACCAGCTGGGCGTGCAGTTCGACGCCGAAAACCTCGCCCGCTGTCGGCGTCGCAACAATGTCCGGCAGCCCGGTCGCGGTCGCGCCGACGAAAACGACGCTTCCCCTGAACGCGGCTTTCGGGGCACTGCCGTCGAGAATCGCGGCAGCCGACACCGTATAGTTGGTCTCGGGCTGTGTTTCCGAAAAATGCAGGCGGACCGCGCCGTCCGGATCGGTCGGGATACGCTGCCTCCCCAAGGTAATCGCAACCAGCCGGTCGCCTTCGGTTTCAAGATGGTAATCGTCCGCATTGGCGGCGACCCGTAGCGTTTCCAGCGCCAGTGTCGGGGTCGGCCGCCCGCCGATTTTCACCAGAAGCGGTACCCGCCGGACGACGCCGTCTTTATCGGGCGATCCGTGCAGCACGGCATGGCCAGCAGCGGCCGCATCGAGTTTCGGCAGATTGGTTCGTACGTTTCCGAAAGACGGAAGCCCATCGGGCGGCGGATGCCCCTTGAACCCGGCCTCTATCGGGATGTTTTTCGGGTGACGTTCGTGGTCGATGTCCTCATCGTGATGGCCGGAGCGGGCGAGAACCACCGGCAGGCGAGAGATCGTTTTTTCGAAAATAGTATCGGGGTGATCGTGGCCGGCAATCGCCTCATGCACGTGATCCGGAAGTCCCGGGTAGGCCTTGCTTAGATTTTCCGGCGCGTGCCGGTCCGGCTCCACGAAAATCATGTCGAACCCGATCGCCAGCGCGCCGCGCGCGTGAATGCCTTGCGTCAGTTCGGCCAGCAGGTGGCGCGGCCATGGCCACTGGCCGTGTTTCTTAAGGCTTTCGTTATCGATCCTGACGATCCGCGCGTGATGTTTATCGATAGCGCGCGGCGCGTGAGACTGGAACCGGTCGAACACGCTCTCGCGCAGCGATTCGCTGTCCCAGACCGATGTAAGAGCCAGCGCCAGCGCTGCTGCCGCGAGTCCCGCCAGCCTGACCCGGCCGGCGCTTTTCCGGTCCGGGATGTTCGTTGTGTCGTCCTGGATTTCAGAGCTCGAGTTCGGGTCCGTCATAGGCGCACAGCACCTCCAGCGGCTTATCCGGCCGCATCAGCTCTTCGTAACGGATCGTCTCGTTGAGGATGCCCAGCATTGTCGCGTCGTCGTTGACCGGCTCGTGATGAAACATCGCGAGTCGCCGCGCGCCCGCCCGGTGGCACAGATCGACCGCGGCCACATTGCTCGAATGGCCCCAGTCCTCCTTCATCGTTACGGCGTCGGCGAGCGTGTACATCGTGTCGAAGATGACGACGTCGGCGTTGCGGAAGAACTGTACGAAGGCGATGTCCTCGACCTCGTGGTCCTGCTTGTGTTCCGAATCGGTGCTGTAAACCGCGACCTTTCCGCCGCTCTCGAACCGGTAGCCGTAGGAATCGTTGTCGTGGAACTGGTCGATGAGCTGGACCTTGCAGCCGGTGATGTCATAGGTCTCGCCGGGTTTCAGGGTATGAAAGTTAAAGGTCGCATTGAGCGCGTCGAACGGTACCGGAAAGGAGATCTGTTCCTACTGGCGACGCAGGGCGGTTTCCATCTCTTCGTGGCCGCCATACACGTTGATCGTCACCCCGGGCACGAAGGCCGGCCCGAAAAACGGGAACCCCATGATGTGGTCCCAGTGCAAGTGCGACATGAAAAAATTGAAGACCTTGGGCTTGCCTTCTCCCATGCGGCGGAACGAGTCGATGCCAAGGCGCCGCAGGCCGGAGCCCATATCGCAGACGATGAACTCATCGCCCGCGCCTTCGATCTCGACGCAGGAACTGTCGCCGCCATAGGTTCCGCGCTCGGCGAAATTCATTTCCTCGTCGACGAAACGCGCGGCCTCGTCTTCGCTGTCGAAAGAGCGGCCATTCGCCTTCAGGCCCGCCTGGATGATTTTCTCGCGAACGGCTTCCGCGCGGAGTGGTGTCGGCAGCGATCCCCTCGTGCCCCAGAAACGTACAAGCATGGTGTCTCCGTGAGCCCCTTAAGCCGACAGCGCCGCGTCGACGCTGTCATGAACCTTGAACAGCCGGTCGAAACGGGTGATCTGAAAAATTTCGGTCATCGTTTCGTTGAGGCACGCCATCGAAATGGCAACCGATTTTTCCTTGCCGATCTTTTGCGCCCGGGTCAGCGCCCGCAGCCCCACGCTCGACATGAAAGCGACATCGGTGAAATCGATAACAAGGTCTCCGCCCGCTTCGGCGACCTCGTCGATCGCGGCGGACAGGTGGTCGAAGAACAGCCCGGAGGACTCGTGATCGACCGACCCTGTGGGCAGTCCCACCACGTTGTTGCCTTGCCGTTCGATTCGCCAGTCCATAGTGCCGGTCTCCAATGTTCAGTCGGCACACACTAGCGGTACTGGTGGCCAGCGGCAAACCGAGAGTGGGAAAATTCACACAGAAGAAAAGACCGTTTCGGCGCTTGCAATGTCCGTCTCGCTGGACGAGGAGAGCTCCGCTGCCGTTTCCCGCAAATGCCGTGCGACGTCCTGCGGCGTATAGGGGCGGCCCAGGGTGCGGAACTGATAGCCGAGCCCGAAACAGTGCCGGAACTGACCCCGGTCGAGGCCGAGAATTTCGCTGCGGCCTTCTTCCGCTGTTTCCATCTCCCGGGTCCAGACGGCGTCGTTGTCGCTTTCGTCGTCGCTCTTGTCGGCGCGCGGAAACAGTCCGATCTGTTCGCCCCAGCCCCAGGCGCAATGCACGGTGCCGCAGCTGTGATGCACGGTGCGCATGTCCAGCAGGCCGGCGTCGAGATCGTCCATGAAATCCGCCAGCGCAAGGAGCCGCTCCGCCGCCGTCGTGGGGCTCGGTGCGATATCGAAATCCCTGGGCATCGCGAGCCTATCCCCGCGGGCGCATGACGTCGGAGAAGAAATCGTTGCCCTTGTCGTCGACCACGACGAAGGCGGGGAAGTCCTCGACCTCGATGCGCCATACGGCTTCCATGCCGAACTCCTCATAATCGATGCATTCGACCTTGCGGATGCAGTCCTGTGCGAGCCGCGCCGCCGGACCGCCGATGGAGCCGAGATAGAAGCCGCCATGCTGCTTGCAGGCATCCGTCACCTGCTGCGACCGGTTGCCCTTGGCCAGCATGATGTGGCTGCCGCCCTTCGCCTGGAAATCGGCGACGTAGGAATCCATCCGGCCAGCCGTGGTGGGGCCGAACGAGCCGGAGGCGAACCCGGTCGGCGTTTTGGCCGGCCCGGCGTAATAGATCGGATGGTTGCGGAAATATTCCGGCATGGCCTCGCCCCTGGCGAGCCGTTCGGAGACTTTCAGATGCACCAGGTCGCGGGCGACGATCATCGGGCCGGTCAGCGACAGCCTCGTCTTGACCGGGTATTGCGACAGTGTCTTGCGCATGTCGTCCATCGACTGCGTCAGGTCGATGCTGACCACCTCGCCGCCGAGCGATCCTTCGGGAATGTCCGGCATGTACTGCGCGGGGTTGGTTTCCAGCCGTTCGAGGAAAATGCCGTCGCGGGTGATCTTGCCGTAGGCCTGCCGGTCGGCGGAGCAGGAGACGCCGATGCCGATCGGCAGCGACGCGCCGTGCCGCGGCAGGCGGACGACCCGGACGTCGTGGCAGAAATACTTGCCGCCGAACTGCGCGCCGATCCCCATCTCTCGCGTGGTGGCGAGAATCGCCTGCTCCATCTCCAGGTCGCGGAATGCCTGGCCGTACTCGTTGCCCTGGGTCGGCAAATTGTCGAGATAGCGGATGCTGGCGAGCTTGACGGTCTTGAGGTTCATCTCCGCCGAGGTGCCGCCGATGACGATGGCGAGATGGTAGGGCGGACAGGCGGCGGTGCCCAGCATGCGGATCTGGTCTTCGAGGAAAGGAGGCAGCCGGTCGGGTGACAGCGCCGACGGCGTCTGCTGGTACAGATACGATTTATTAGCCGAGCCGCCGCCCTTGGCGATGAACACGAACTTGTAGCTCTCGCCGTCGGTCGAATAGAGGTCGATCTGCGCCGGCAGGTTATCGCCGGTGTTTTTCTCCTCGTACATCGAGAGCGGCGCGAGCTGGGAATAGCGCAGATTGTCCTTCAGGTATGTCTGGCGCACGCCCGCCGAGATAGCGGCCTCGTCGCCGCCATCGGTCCAGACGCGCTGGCCCTTCTTGCCCATGATAATTGCGGTGCCGGTATCCTGGCACATCGGCAGCACGCCGCCGGCGGCGATGTTGGCGTTCTTCAGCAGGTCCCAGGCGACGAAATGGTCGTTGGGCGACGCGTCCCTGTCGTCGAGGATCGAGGCGAGCTGCTTCAGATGGCCGGGCCGCAGGAAATGCGCGATGTCGTGGAACCCCTGGGCGGTGAGTTTCGTAATGCCTTCGCTTTCGATCACCAGCACGTCTTCGCCGCGGAATTTCTCGATCCCGACATGGTCGGTCGTGACCGGTCGATACTCGGTCGTCGTGTCCTCGCCGAGCGGAAACAGTTCGTGAAACGGGAGTTCGGCCATGATCAAGGAGCCTTCTGCTGTCGGTTGTCTCTTGCGTGTCGAAAGCGGCGGTCCGCGCGGGCGGCGCCTATTTTTTGCGGAAACTGTCGAGCGCGACGACCGTGCCGGTATCGTCTTCCGGTATGTCGGTTTCAGCCGCCCCGGAGTCCGGCGGCGCGTCGTCCTGCTGTTCCCGCAGGGTGTCTTCGCCGTCCGCGAAATCCTGCGGGCGCTCTCCGTTTTCGCCGCCGTCCTGCGACCCCTCTTCGCCGCCGAACTGCAGCCCGAACTTGACGGACGGGTCGACGAAGGAGGTCATTGCCGCGAACGGAATAACCAGCCTCTCGCGCCTGCCGCCGAAGCTCAGCGTGACCGCGAAATATTCGTCGGTGATTTCGAGATCCCAGAACTGGTGTTCGAGGACGACGGTCATCTCTTCGGGGTACTGCGCGGCGATGCTGTCGGCGATGGAAACGCCGTCATCCTGCGTACGGAAAGTGATGTAGAAATGATGCTGCCCGGGCAGCCCGGTCTCCGCGACGTGCAGCAGCGCATTGCGCACGACGCTCCGCATCGCGTTCTCGACAAGCTTGGGATATTCGATCAGGTCTTCTGACATGAAACCGTTTTAGAGGGTTTGGCCGCCTTGTGCCAGTGGGGCGCTAACGGCGCGGTTCCCTGGGATGAAGCCCGGGATGAAACGGGTCCGGGTTAGTGGGGGGCTTCTGTTGCTAGGTGCCCCCCGGACCCCGAAGATTATGCTGCTAGAGCATTACCCTCATGTGCAAAGTTATCGTTTGCATCTGTAGATCGGCCCGATAACGGCGGTACCATGCCGAGCAAAAAACCTGTCTTTAGACGCGCGTCGATCCTGTTTCGCCCCCGCAAATCCTCCCCGGGGCGCGGTGTCGCCAGGGAGAGGAAGATTGGTGGAGGCGCCGGGTACCGCCCCCGGGTCCGCATCGCTTATTGCACAGGCCGTTTATCGCCATAGTCGGTTGCCCGACACTTCCAATATAGGGCGATTCGGTCCTAATTTAAAGTATATCGTCCAGAAGACGGGACCGCCGGATGCAGCAATATCTCGACCTGATGCGCCATGTGATGGAGAACGGCGCGGTCAAGGAGGACCGTACCGGCACCGGGACGCGCAGCATCTTCGGCCACCAGATGCGGTTCGACCTTTCGGTCGGATTCCCGCTGGTCACCACCAAGAAGCTGCATCTGAAATCGATCATCCATGAGCTGCTCTGGTTCCTGCAGGGCAGCACCAATATCGCCTATCTGAAGGAGAACGGCGTCCGGATCTGGGACGAATGGGCCGACGAGAACGGTGAGCTCGGCCCGGTCTACGGCGCGCAGTGGCGGTCCTGGCCGACGCCGGACGGGCGCCATATCGACCAGATCGCCCAGCTGGTGGAACAGATCAGGACCAACCCGTCGTCGCGGCGCCATATCGTCAGCGCCTGGAACGTGGCCGATGTCGACAACATGGCGCTGCCGCCCTGTCACTGCCTGTTCCAGTTTTATGTCGCGGACGGCGCGCTGTCCTGCCAGCTCTACCAGCGGAGCGCAGACATCTTCCTCGGCGTACCGTTCAACATTGCGTCCTATGCGCTGCTGACCATGATGATGGCGCAGGTGACCGGGCTGCGCCCCGGCGATTTCGTCCATACGTTCGGCGACGCGCATCTCTATTCGAACCATATGGATCAGGCGCGCGAACAGTTATCGCGCGATCCCAGGCCGCTGCCGGAGATGCTGATCAATCCGAAGGTCGACGATCTGTTTGCCTTCCGGTACGAGGATTTCGTCCTCGAAAACTACAACCCGCACCCGCATATCGCCGCAGCGGTGGCCGTGTAATGTCGAGCGGCGCCAGCCCACTCCCCCACCCGGCCACCCCGAACGACTTTGGCGAGAGTATCCTGCTGGGGGGCCGGGTGGGGGAGTGGGCCCAGATCGTCCAAAGGGCGATGCCGCGCGAGCGGCTCTGAAATGTTCCTGAGTATCATCGTCGCGGTCGCCGATAATGGCGTCATCGGGCGGGATAACGATCTTCCCTGGCGGCTTCCGGCCGACCTGAAGCATTTCAGGGCGCTAACCATGGGCAAGCCGATGATCATGGGGCGGAAGACCTGGGACTCCATCGGTCGCCCATTGCCCGGACGGATCAGCATCGTCCTGACGCGCGATCCGGAATTTTCAGCAGACGGCGCCTTGGTGGCGCACGATGCGGCGGAGGCGAGGGCGCTTGCCGGGAAGGCCGCAGCCGATCTGAGCGCGGACGAGATCATGGTAATCGGGGGCGCCGGCATCTATCGCCTGTTCCTGCCCGAAGCCGACCGGATACATCTCACCGAAGTTCATATGGATGCCGAGGGCGATACGGTGCTCCCGGACATCAGCGCCGAAGACTGGGGTGAGACGGCGCGCGAAAAACACGAGGCTGGCGAGAAGGACCCGTGCGGTTACAGTTTCGTAACGCTGGAACGCAAATCTTCCTGACCGGAAATAAAATGCCTGCCCGGCCGGTTTTCGCCAATTTTCCCTTGTGATATCCGCGCGCCGTTCACACATATGTGATGAGGGACGGGCCCGTCGCCTCCTGACGAAAATCCATCGAAAGGGGACGACATGATTACCAGGATTATCGTGCCGACGGACGGGTCGGATCACGCAGCCAAGGCTTGCGAGCTTGCCGGCGATATTGCGGCGAAATACGACGCCGAAGTCACCATTCTGCATGTCCTGATGTCGGACGCGTCTATCGACCAGCTTCAGGCTGTCGCCGAGACCTATGGCGCGGATGACGACGTAAAGGCAGAGATCAGGGAACTGGTCGATCTGCCCCTGGAGGCGGTGGCCTATGGCGGCGATACGGTGCCGGTCATGACCCTCGTCCCGCAGAGCCTGCTCATGAAGATCGGGCAGCTGATAACAGCCGGCGCCAGGGAGCTGGTTTCCGGCAAGGGCGTCGAGACGATTTCGGTGCAGATCGTCGGCGGTCGCCCTGCCGATGCGATCATCGAGGCGGCCGAACGCAACGGGTGTGACATGATCGTCATGGGCAGCCGCGGCTTCGGCGACCTCAAGGGGCTGTTCATGGGCAGCGTATCCCACAAGGTCAGCAACCTGTCCGAAATTACCTGTGTAACGGTAAAATAGAAGAGCGTCCGCGCCGGGTAACGACTATCCGGCGCGGGGGACTCTGAACGTATTCTTTCCCCGTACTTTTCCCCGTACTTTTCTGGGCCCCCACGATCTGTTAACAATTTACCCCGATTTTCGGATTGCCGAACCTTTTTCGATTCCGGGCAATCGGTTTGGGGGCAATGAAAAAAGCGCTCGTCGGATTGATCGTCGCATTCTCGGTCGTTGGCGCGCTGCTGACGGGCGCATCGCCCGCCGGCGCGCGCGACAGCCAGCAGGCCATGCTGACGCCCTTCAAGGTCGATCGTGTCGTCGTGCTGAAATCCGAGCGCAAGCTGGTGCTGATGGCCGGCGATTTCGTGCTCAGGGTCTACGATGTCGCGCTGGGACGCTACCCGAGGGGGCACAAGCGGAAGCAGGGCGATTCACGTACGCCGGAAGGCGAGTACACGCTCGATTTCAAGCTGCTCGATTCCGCGTTCCACAAGGCGATCCGTATTTCCTATCCCAACGCGGAGGACCGCGCGCGCGCCGAGGCGGCAGGCGTCGACCCCGGCGACAGGATCATGATCCACGGCCTCCCCAACAAGGTGTCCGCGGCGCGCGTAGGCCATCCGTCGATTGACTGGACCCAAGGCTGCATCGCCGTGACCAACGAGGAAATCGACGAAATCTGGAAGATGGTCAACGTCGGCACGCCGATCGAAATCCATCCCTGACCGCTTCGGCGCCGAACGTCTGGCCGCACTGGCGGCGCGCGCCGTTCGCTACTATCCTTCCTTTACAGGGATATACCGAAGGAGAAGCGCCATGAGCCGCGTAAAGCCTCTGTCGACCGACCAGATTCCCGACCTGATGGATGTGTTCGATCCAGTGATCGAACGGATGGGGTTCATTCCCAACTCGCAGCTCGTCATGGCTTACAAGCCGGACCTTCTGCGCGCTTTCGTCGGGCTCGGAAAAGCCATCTTCAAGCAGGAGGAGGGCTCGATCTCCCCCCAGCTCAAGAGCCTGATCGGCAACATGGCCTCGCAGAGCGCCGGCTGCATGTACTGCGCCGCGCATACCGCCAGCAATTCCAGCCGGGCCGGCGTGGAGGACGAAAAGATTGTCGCCATGTGGGCGTTCGAGACCAGCGACCTGTTCACGGATGCCGAACGCGCGGCATTGCGGTTTGCCCAGGCTGCGGCCCAGGTGCCGAACATGACGACGGAGGAGGATTTTGCCGAACTGCGCAGGCATTTCACCGAATTCCAGATCGTCGAGATCATGAGCGTGATCTCCTATTTCGGATATTTGAACCGCTGGAATGACACCATGGCGACCGCGCTCGAGGACGAACCTGTCGAGTTCGCCGAGGAAACGCTCGCCGATACCGGCTGGCAGGCCGGCAAGCACGTCGCGTAACCGATTAATCGAGGGAGAAAAAAAGATGCCCAAGCTGAGACATATCGCCATCGCCGCGAAGGACCTGCAGGAAACCGCCAAATTCTACGAGGAAGCCTTCGGTATGCAGCGGGTGCGCGAATCAAATGTCGCCGTAATGATGTCGGACGGCGTTGTGTCGCTTGCGATTCTGGACCTGAACAAGAACAACAACGCGCCCGATGAGCGCGGCAACGACTATGTCGGGCTGCACCATATGGGCTTCATGGTCGACGACGTACCCGAAGCGGCCGGTTCGGTGGAAGGAGCCGGCGGCGAATATTTCGGTCAGATCAAGAATGTGGGGGCGGGCGCCGATTTCGAGCGCAAGTACCGCGATCCCAACGGCGTCGTCATCGACGTGACCGGCCCGGAACACGTCGCCTCAAGCTGGAAGGTGCCGTTCGAAAGCGACTCGTGACTGTTTGCCGCTAGCGCGGCATCGCACCAGCCCTCTCCCCCACCCGGCCACCCACGAGAGTATCCTGATGGGTGGTCGGGTGGGGGAGAGGGCTGGCACAGACCTAATTCAACTCCGAAAATAAACACCGGTCTCGTCCACCGCGCCGTCGCACTGCGCACGGTTAGTTTCGACCATATGCTCCAGATGGGCGACGACGGAGCGCGAGGCGGCTCCATGCATCTTTGCCGGAAGGTGCCTGTATAGCCGCCCGACGATCTCCGGCACGGTACGGAGGCCCTTGTCGAGACAATCGGCGATCTGGCCTTCGCGAATGCGGCGGTGGCTGCGATAGGCGCGGGTGAACGGGAACGGGTCCTCGATTTCCGGCCCGTGCGCCGGGACGAACATGGTTTCGGTACGCGCCAGGCATACTTCCAGGCTGTTGAAATATTCCTTCATGTTGCCGTCGGGCGGCGAGACCACCGTCGTATTCCAGCCCATGATGTGATCGCCTGTGAACAGGATGTTCTCCTCCTTCAGCGCGAAGCACATATGGTTCGACATATGGCCCGGCGTGTGGACCGCTTCCAGCGTCCAGCCGTCGCCCTCGATCAGGTCGCCGTCATGGATTTCGGTGTCGGGTGCGAAATCGTACTGGATCGATTCCTGGGTGCGCGCGCCCGGGTCTATCGGTTTCGGGATCGCGCCCATGATTTCGCCGTCGACCAGGTCCCGCAGGGGCGCGGCCCCTGGAGAATGATCGTTATGGGTATGGGTAACGACGATGCGCTCCACCGTTTCGCCTTTCAGCGCCGCGGCCAGCGCCCCGACATGCTCTTCCAGCATCGGGCCGGGATCGATCACCGCCACCTTCCCGTGCCCGACGATAAAGGTGTTGGTGCCGTGAAAGGTGAAGCCGCTCGGGTTTCGGGCGACGATGCGGCGAACCATCGGCGTAACCTCATGGGCGACGCCGTAATCGAATTCCATTTCCTTGCGGAAACGGATGGCGGCTTCAGTCATTGATCGTCACTGGATGATGATTTCGGGACCGGCGCCCGCGCCGGCTTTGAGTTTGGGGATCAGCGCGTCGGCGATTTTCCGGTAGGCGGCGGCGTGCGGGCCGTCAGGATCGGCGGCGACGACGGGCATGCCGGAATCGGCGGCTTCGCGGATCGCCATCTCCAGAGGCACCTCGCCGAGGAAATCGACGCCCATCGCCTCGGCCGCTTTCCGTGCCCCGCCATGGGCGAAGATGTCGGACCGCTCGCCGCAGTTCGGGCAGACGAAATAGCTCATGTTCTCGACGATGCCGTATACCGGCACCTCGACCTTGTGGAACATGTTGAGCCCCTTCCGTGCATCCAGCAGCGCGAGGTCCTGCGGGGTGGAGACGATCACCGCGCCCGCGAGCGCCACGCGTTGCGCCATGGTGAGCTGTGCATCGCCCGTACCCGGCGGCATATCAACCACCAGCACGTCGAGATTGCCCCACTGTACGTCGCGCATCATCTGTTCCAGAGCGCCCATTACCATCGGGCCGCGCCAGATCATCGGCGAATCCGCTTCCACCATGAATCCGATCGACATGCACTGAAGGCCGAACCGTTCGATGGGAAGCAGCGTCTTGCCGTCCGGCGATTGCGGTTTGTCGGTGATGCCGAGCAGCATCGGCAGGGACGGGCCGTATATGTCGGCATCCAGAATGCCGGTGACCAGCCCCCGCTGCGCGAAGGCCAGAGCCAGATTGACCGCGGTCGTCGATTTGCCGACGCCGCCCTTGCCGGAGGCGACCGCTATGACGGCGCCGACCTGTTCCAGCAACTTGGCCGGCGGTTGCGCCTGGCCCCCTGCGTGTCCGCCCGGATGAGCGCCGGGCGGCGATTGTCCCGGGGACTGCCGAGGCGGTTGGGCTTGCTGTGTCTGTTGGGGCGGGGCCTCGCGCTCCGCCGTCAGCACGGCCGTGACTGAAAGCACGCCGTCGATTTCCTGAACGGCCTTTTCGGCGTCCTTGCGGACGATTTCCATCACGTCGGCCCGCTCGGGATCAATTTCGAGCGCGAAGCCGACATTGCCGTTGCGAATGACGACGCCTGAGACCATGCCCAGGCTGACGACGTCGGTGCCTTCGTCCTGGACGATTACATCTCCAAGCGCGTCGAGGATCTGTTCTTCGGTCGGTCCTGCCATAATCTATTGAAATCTTTCGTAAATGCGGAAAAAGCCCGAACTGAATTCCGGGTGACTCATTGCGTTGTCAGGCGCACTACCATATATACCCCACAGGTCCGGCGGCAAGGTCCGGCCCGGTGTATAATGGAAACAGGTGCGCAATCATGCCGTGGCAACAGCAAGGCGGAAGTGGTGGCGGGGGCGGCGGCCCCTGGGGCAGCGGCCCGACCGGTGGCGGAAGCGGCGGACGGGGCGGACCCCAGCCGCCCGATTTCGACGAGTTGCTGAGAAAAGGGCAGGAACGGTTCAAGGGTATGATGCCCGGCGGACTCGGCGCAAAGGGAATAGTCCTGATCGCCCTCGTTCTGTTCGGTATGTGGCTGTTCAGCGGCGTCTATCGGGTCGAGCCCGGCGAACAGGGCGTCGAACTGCTGTTCGGCAAGGCGAATGAGACGCCAACAGGTCCTGGACTGCATTTCTGGTTCCCGACTCCGATCGGTTCCGTCGAGCGACGCAATGTCGACAAGACAAACACGCTCAGCATCGGGTTCCGGAGCGTCGGGGGAGTCGGCCATAACGCGACTGTCCGCGACGTGTCGGAAGAGAGCCTGATGGTGACTGGCGATCAGAACATCATCGATATCGACTTCGTGGTTCAGTACCGCATCAAGAATCTCCACGATTTTCTGTTCAAGATTCGCGAGCCCGAAGCGACTGCAAAGCTGGCGGCGGAAAGTGCGATTCGCGAAGTTGTCGGTCAGACGTCTCTGGAAGACGCCCTCGCGAAGGAACGTCAGCGTGTGGAAGACAGGACCAAGACCCTGCTCCAGACTATCCTCGACTCCTACGGGGCCGGCATCTTCGTCAGCGAGGTGAAGATGCAGAAGGTCGATCCGCCGCAGCCGGTGATCGATGCGTTCAACGATGTGCAGCGCGCCCGGCAGGACAAGGAACGACAGCAGAACGAGGCCGAAGCCTACAGCAACGACATCGTGCCGAAGGCCAAGGGTGAAGCGCAGCGGATGATCCAGGAGGCGACAGCCTACCGCGAACGGCTCATCAAGGAAGCGGACGGTGAGGCCAAGCGGTTCCTGTCGGTCTACGAGGCCTATAAGGGCGGCGTCGACGTCACCACCAAGCGGCTCTATCTGGAGCGGATGCAGGACGTGTTGCGCAATGCCAACAAGATCATCATCGACAAGAGCGCAGGCGGTTCGGGCGTTGTGCCGTACCTGCCGCTGAACGAACTGCAAAAGCGCACCGGCGATGCGCCGCCGACCGCGACCCGCAGTGGCAACGCCACACCTGGAGGACGCTGATATGAACAGGCTTATTCTGGTTATTACCGGCATCGTCGTCCTGATCGGGGGCATCGTCGCGTTTGACGGCGTCTTCGTCGTTCACCAGAAGGAACAGGCCATCGTGCTCCAGTTTGGCCGCTACGTCCGGACCGAGAACGAACCCGGCCTCAAGTTCAAGGTTCCCGTGACGCAGAGCGTCGAATTCTTCGAGAAACGCATTCTCGATCTCGACCCGCCTGCGCAGGAAGTCATCCTCGCGGACCAGAAACGCGTCAATGTCGATGCGTTCGTGCGCTACCGCATCAAGGACCCGATCGAGTTCAAGCGGAAGGCCCTTACCCAGGCCAACTTCGACCAGGTGTTCGGCGGCCAGCTCAACGCCGCGGTCCGCGCGGAGGTCGGCCGGTCGCTGCTGGGCGATATGCTGTCGGAGCGTCGCGACGACATCATGAACCGTATCACCCAGCGGCTGAAACAGCAGGCGCCCGATTTCGGTATCGAGGTCGTGGACGTGCGTATCGGCCGTACCGACCTGCCGCAGACCACCAGCCAGTCGGTCTATAACAGGATGCGCTCGCAGCGTGTCGCGCAGGCGGCCCAGCTTCGCGCCGAGGGTGCCGAGATCAAGGCGCGCATCCAGGCCGAGGCCGATCGCGACCGCACTGTGATAATCGCCGAAGCGCAGCGGCAGGCGCAGATCCTGCGAGGCGAAGGCGAAGGCGAAAGAACGAACATCCTGAATGCCGCGTTCGGCAAGGATCCGAAATTCTTCGCGTTCTACCGGTCGATGGAAGCCTACGGCGAAGCGCTGGGGGACGGCACGACGATGGTGCTGTCGCCCGACAGCGAGTTTTTCAGGTTCTTCCGCGATCAGCAGGGACGCGACCCGGTCGACAAGAGCAAGTAAGCCGCGCGGCGGCTACGGCATGGAATGCTGAAGCTGCTCGCGATTGCGTTCGCCCTGATTCTCGTTATTGAGGGCGTCCTCTACGCTTTGTTTCCCGACGGCATGAAGCGCATGCTGGTGCGTATGGTCGACGTGCCGGCCTCGTCGCTCCGGTCAGCCGGGCTGTTATCCGCTGTTATTGGCGTGGTTGTGGTCTGGCTGGTTCGCGGCTAGGTGCGTGTCAGTCCTGGGTGCGTGTCAGTCGAAGTCCGCGAACGATGTGCGATTTGTCGGGATCGCTTCCAAATGCCTAAAAAAATCCATATTTGCTTCCTATATACCCGCCAACACATTGCCGTGCTCCAATGCATGGGTCTTTGAAAATCAGGTAGGACAGGGCCATCGCATTTCGCCGAGGGCCTGGTAAAGGAGAAAAAATGAACGGATGGTCTAAATTCCCGGTTCCCGCTTCAACCTCACGGGCGGTCGCTGTTAATCCCGGTCTTTTTGCGCATGGATTTTTACTGCGCACAGCCGCGTTGCTTGCGGCAATCTCCATTCTGCTGGGCGCCGGCACTGCCTTTGGCCGTGGCGCGCCGGACAGCTTTGCTGATCTTGCCGAAAAGCTGCTGCCGTCAGTGGTGAATATTTCCACCAGCCAGACGGTTAAGCGGCGTTCGAATCCATCACCGCAGGAACGCCCGCAGCTTCCGCCTGGCTCCCCATTCGAGGAATTCTTCAAGGAGTTCTTCGACCGTCACGATCAGGGCCAAAATCCTCCGAGGCGCGCTCAGTCGCTCGGGTCGGGCTTTATTATCGACAGCGCGGGACTCATCGTCACCAACAACCATGTGATCGACGGCGCCGATGAGATCTACGTAATTCTGCAGGACAAGACCCGGATCAAGGCCGAACTGATCGGTCGCGACGCCAAGACCGATCTGGCGGTCCTCAAGGTCGAAACGGATAAAAGGCTGCCGGCGGTAAAATTCGGCGACTCGAAGGCCGCACGGGTGGGCGACTGGGTCGTTGCGATCGGCAACCCGTTCGCCCTTGGCGGCACCGTCACGGCAGGGATCATCTCGGCGCGGGCGCGCAATATCAACTCGGGCCCTTACGACAACTTCATCCAGACCGATGCCGCCATCAACAAGGGCAATTCCGGCGGTCCGATGTTCAACCTCAAGGGTGAGGTGATCGGCATCAATACGGCTATCTATTCGCCGTCCGGCGGCAGCGTCGGCATCGGCTTCGCCATACCGTCCAATCAGGCGCGGCAGATCATCGACCAGATCAAGGAATACGGCCGGGCGCGCCGCGGCTGGCTCGGTGTCAATATCCAGACGGTTACCGACGAGCTCGCCGAAAGCCTGGAACTCGGCAAGGCGCGGGGCGCGCTTGTCGCCAACCTGACCGAAGGCGGCCCGGCGGAAGGTTCCGACATCAAGGTCGGCGACGTCATTCTCAAATTCAACGGCGTCGATATCAAGGAAATGCGGGCGCTGCCCCGCATCGTCGCGGAGACGCCGGTCGGCAAGGATGTAGATGTCGTCGTGTGGCGTCAGGGCAAGGAGAAGAAGGTCCGTATCAAGCTGGGCGAGTTTCCCGAGGATCCGAAAGTCCTGGCGTCGATGACGAAGGAAGCGCCCGAGAAGTCCTCGTCCCGGACCACAATTGACGCGCTCGGGCTTAAGCTCGCCAGCCTCGACGACAAGCTGCGCGCCCGGTTCAAGATTGGCGAGGATATCGACGGCGTGGTCGTCACATCGGTGTCGGGAGACAGTCCGGCATCCGAGAAGGGGGTGCGCCCCGGCGATATCGTGCGCAAGGTCGGTGCGGATCAGGAGGCTGTGGAATCGCCTGCGCAGGTCAGCAGCAAGGTCGACAAGGCGGTGAATTCGAAAATGAAAAGCCTGCTGTTCCTGTTCGAACGGGATGGCAATGCCCGCTTCGTCGCGCTGTCGCTCAAGAAATCCGAAGGCTGATCGGGGCAGAAAAACGCCGCTGCCCTCGCTACGGCCGGGCGGCGGCGTTCTTTTTTTTCGGCTTCAGCCGGTAACGAATTCGGTGCGCCGATAGCCCTGTAAGTAGAGAAGAGCGGTCAGGTCGCCGTAGCGGATCGCGGCCGGCGCAGCTTCCTCCACGGCGGGTTTCGCCCGGAACGCGACGCCGAGGCCTGCGGCTTCGATCATCGGCAGATCATTGGCCCCGTCGCCCGTCGCCATCGACAGCGACAGCGGGATGGAGCGGGCGCTGGAAATTTCCTTTAACGACGCCAGTTTCGAATCCTTGTCGAGGATCGGCTCTGCGACCGCGCCGGTGAGGACACCGTCCTCTACAATGAGATCGTTGGCGCGGTCTTCGTGAAATCCGCACCGTTCCGCAATGCGCGAGGTGAAAAAGCGGAAGCCGCCGGATACCAGCGCGGTATAGGCGCCGTTCGCTCGCATGGTCTGCACCAGCGTCTGCGCCCCCGGTGTCAGTTCGATCCCCGAGAGGGTGCGGTCCAGCGCATCGGCGGACAGCCCTTTCAGCATCGAGACGCGCTCGCGCAGCGCGCCCTGGAAATCGATCTCTCCCCGCATGGCGCGTTCTGTGATAGCCGCGATCCGGTCCTTGATTCCCGCATAGTCGGCAAGCTCGTCGAGCGTCTCCGATGTCACAATGGTCGAATCCATGTCGGCAAGAAGCAGGGCCTTGCGGCGGCCTTCGGCCGGCTGGAGGACAGAATCGAATCGTTCTTGCCTCAATTCGACGTGCAGGGATTGCCGCAGGCCGTAGAGATCATCTCCCTCCAGGCCGATATCGCAGGCAATGCCCGGAGCTAGCCAGTCCGGGGCGCTGGCCTTCGAGTCGGTCAGATTTTCGGCGATGTCGGCGACGCGGCCCGGTGTGTCTTCCGTCAGGCCGCCTTCGCCGCCGGCAATGAGTGTCAGAACCAGTTGCATGCCGGCCTTTATGAAGACGCTGTCGCGCCGTGACAAGCGCCGATCGGGCGATGCCGGATGCCCTCCTGTCAGGCACGTGATAAACTCACATTGGTAAGGATTGAGGTTCAGGAGACCAGGACATGGCTGCCCCCGTCAATCCGCCCTTTCGGGCGGAACATATCGGTTCGTTTCTCAGGCCTGCGTCGCTTCTGGCGGCGCGCAGCGATCACGAATCTGGCAAGATCGATGATGCGGCTCTGAGACAGGCCGAAGACCTGGCAATCCAGCAGGTCGTCGAAATGCAGCGTTCGCTCGGCCTTTCCTCCATTACGGACGGCGAGTATCGCCGGCACGCCTATTCGGACAGCTTTACCGTAGACGTGTTCGACGGGGTGAAGATCGGCAGCACCGTCGACCGCAACTGGACCTATAGCGATACGTCCGGTCGGGTCACCGAGGGCCGCGTGCCGCTGGTGGTCGGCAGGCTGACATGGCCCGGCCCGGTCAATGTCGACAATTTTAATTTTATTGCCGGGCTTGCCGGCAACGGTGTGCCGAAGATTACCCTCCCCGGACCCTGCTATATCCATTTCCGCTCCGGGCGCGACAATATCAGCCCGGAGGTCTATCCCGATCTCGATGATTTCTGGAACGATCTGGTCGTCGCCTATGAGAAGGAAATCGGCGCGCTGTACGAAGCAGGCTGCCGCTATATCCAGCTCGACGAGACGTCCATCGCCAAGCTCGGCGACCCGAAAATCAGGGAGGGGCTCGAGCGTCGCGGCGATGACTGGGAAGACCTGCTCGGCACCTATACCGATGTGATCAACGAGATTGTGCGCCGGACGCCGAAAGATCTCAGTCTGGGCATCCATCTCTGCCGGGGAAACAAGGCGGGGTCGTGGCAGGCGGAAGCGGGTTATGACGATGTCGCCGCCGAGCTTTTCCGTAAACTAGAGATCAGGTTCTATTTTCTCGAATTCGATTCGCCGCGCGCGGGCGGGTTCGAACCGCTGGCCGAGGTGCCCGACGACAAAACCGTTATCCTGGGGCTGGTGTCGACCAAAGCGTCGGCTGTCGAGGACGGCGACGAAATTCGCCGGCGAATCGATGAGGCCGCAAAGTTCATCGACAGGGACAGGCTTTGTATTTCGCCGCAATGCGGCTTCGCGAGCATCGATGTGGGTAACCCGATTACCCTCGAACAGCAGGCTGCGAAGATCGGGCTCGTAGTCGATATCGCGCGCGACCTGTGGGGATATGAACCCGCCTGAGACTGCCGAGCAGCCTGTCATCGTTGTCGCCGGGCCCACGGCGAGCGGGAAGTCTTCGCTGGCTGCCGACATCGCCGAGAAGTTCAACGGCGCGGTAGTCAACGCCGATTCGATGCAGGTCTATCGCGGACTTGAGGTGTTGAGCGCGGCGCCGGACGCCGCGATGCAGGTTCGGGCGCCTCACCGGCTTTACTCCTGTCTGGATCCTGCAGTGGCCTGTTCCGCCGGGGCGTGGTGCGACCGCGCAGTAACGGAAATCCGCCGACTGCACGCGGACGGCAAGCTGCCAGTCGTCACGGGCGGTACAGGACTTTATCTGCGGGCGTTGATGACGGGTCTCGCGCGTATGCCGTCCATTCCCGGGGCCGTCCGCGACGCCATACGCGGGCGTATGAAAACGGAGGGCAGCGACGCCCTGTATGAAGAGCTGGCCAGCCGCGATCTCGATAGTGCGGCGATGCTGGCGCGCGGAGACCGGCAGCGCATCTGCCGCGCGCTCGAACTGCTGGAAGCGACCGGGCGCGGACTCCACGCCTGGCAGTCGGGAAGCGATCCCGCCGCGAATAACGGCTTCCGGTTTCTGCGCATCCTGCTGCTGCCGCCGCGCGAAGAGCTTTATCGCGCCGTCGAAGCCAGGTTTGAAACCATGATGGAGACCGGCGCGATCCGGGAAGTTGCCGCGCTCGCCGACCGTGGGCTCGACCCCGCTCTGCCGGCGATGAAGGCGCTTGGCGTTCCCGATCTCATCCGGTTCGTTCGGGGCGAGATTGATCGGGACGAGGCGACGCGTTCGGCCTCGCAGGCGACGCGGCGATATGTCAAAAGGCAGTGTACCTGGTTCCGTCATCAGTTTGTTTCGGATATTTTGCTTGAAAAGCAATATTTGGAAAATAATGATATAAATATCTTTCCAATAATTAGTGAATTCGTGTTGACCCCGCGTGTTTGACCCATTAGGTTGCGCGCTCTTCAGGCGTAGAGGCCGCCTAGAGCGAAGAATTCAGATCGACTCCTCGGTTCGGCGTCTGACAAAACGGATTGATTGAGGGATTCCGTCTGACGGGGTCGCCTTTCTCCATGGGTGAACAGTAACGGGTTGGCGTGCGGCGGCGGAGTTCTCCACGACGCATCCGGGAACGGAATCGGGATCATGGCGAAACGAAAACTTTCAGGATCCGACATCATTATTCAGTGTCTGCTGGATGCTGGCGTCGACACCGTCTTCGGTTATCCCGGCGGCGCGGTGCTGCCGATCTACGACGCTATCTTCAAACAGAACCGCCTCAAGCACGTGCTGGTGCGTCAGGAAGGCGGCGCGGTCCACATGGCCGAAGGCTATGCGCGATCGACCGGCAAGCTTGGCGTGGTGCTGGTGACCTCCGGTCCAGGCGCGACCAACGCGGTGACCGGCCTGACCGATGCGCTGATGGACAGCATCCCGGTCCTGTGCATGACCGGCCAGGTGCCCACCCATCTGATCGGCAACGATGCGTTTCAGGAGGCCGATACGACCGGCATTACGCGTCCCTGCACGAAGCACAACTATCTCGTAAAGGACGTGAACGATCTGGCGCGCGTCATGAACGAAGCGATGTATGTCGCGAAGGCCGGGCGACCGGGGCCGGTGGTGGTCGACCTGCCCAAGGACGTGCTGATCGAGGAGGCGGCGTACGAGCCCATCAAGATCACCCAGGCCAAACACAAGACCTACCGGCCGCGCATCAAGGGCGACAAGGCCCTCATCCGCGAAGCTGTGGAGCTGATCGCCAAGGCTAAGAAGCCACTATTTTATTGCGGCGGCGGGGTAATAAATTCCGGGACTCGGGCGCACAAGCTGCTGACCGAATTCGTCCGTATGACCGGCGATCCGATCACGCTCACCCTGATGGGGCTCGGCGCCTATCCCGCGAACGACCGCCAGTTTCTCGGCATGGTCGGGATGCATGGGACGTACGAATCCAACCTCGCGATGCACGACTGCGATGTGATGGTGAATATCGGCGCGCGGTTCGACGACCGGGTGACGGGGCTGCTGTCCGAGTTCTCTCCGGGGTCGAAAAAGATCCACGTCGATATCGATCCCAGCTCGATCAACAAGAACGTGGTGGTCGATGTCCCCATCGTCGGCGATTGCGCCAGCGTGCTCGCCGACATGATCGCGGTGTGGAAGGAGATCAAGGCGAAACGCGACCCCAAGGCGCAAAAGGCCTGGTGGACGCAGATCGAGAAATGGCGCAAGCGCGACTGCCTGCGTTACGTGCCGTCGAAGAAGCTGATCAAGCCGCAATACGCGCTGGAACGGCTATACGAACTTACGAAGGGGACCGACACCTACATCACGACCGAAGTCGGTCAGCACCAGATGTGGGCCGCGCAGTTCTACCGGTTCGACGAACCCAACCGCTGGATGACGTCCGGCGGGCTGGGAACCATGGGTTACGGTTTTCCCGCTGCGATCGGCGTGCAGGTGGCGCATCCCAAGGCGACGGTCATCGACGTGGCCGGCGAGGCCTCGTTCCTGATGAATATTCAGGAAATGTCGACCGCAGTTCAGTACCGGCTGCCCGTAAAGGTGTTCATTCTGAACAACCAGTATATGGGCATGGTGCGACAATGGCAGGAACTGCTCTATGGCGGTCGTTACTCGGAGAGCTACACCGCGTCGCTCCCGGATTTCGTCAAGCTGGCGGAATCTTACGGCGCCGCGGGTCTGCGGGCGACGAAGCCCGACGATGTCGATGGCGTGATCAAGGAAATGCTGTCCAACGACCGCTTTACGATCTGCGATATCGCTGTCGACCAGGAGGAGAACTGCTTCCCGATGATACCGTCGGGTGCGCCGCATAATGAGATGATTCTCGGGCCTGAGGATGAAAAGGAACGGGAAACGTCCGTCGAAGGCATGGTCCTGGTCTGATCTCCAGGGACAACTCAGCAAGGAGAAACAGGGGTGGATACCAGCGAACGGCACACGATGGCGGTGCTGGTCGATAACGAGGTCGGCGTTCTGGCGCGCGTTATCGGCCTGTTTTCCGGCCGCGGCTACAACATCGAAAGCCTGACCGTTGCCGAGGTGGATCGCGAAAACGGGGTCTCGCGTATTTCGATCGTGACCTCCGGAACGCCGCAGATCATCGAGCAGATCAAGGCGCAACTCGACCGGCTGGTGCCGGTGCACCGCATCACGGACCTGACAGTCGAAGGCCCGAGCGTCGAGCGCGAGCTGGCGCTGGTGAAGGTGCGCGGTAGCGGCGACAAGCGCGTCGAGGCTCTCCGGATCGCCGATATCTTCCGCGCCAACGCCATAGACTCGACCTCGAACTCGTTCGTATTCGAAATTTCCGGCGCGACGGACAAGATCGACGCGTTTGTAGAGCTGATGAAACCGCTCGGGCTGGTCGAGATTTCCCGCACTGGCGTGGTTGCTATTGCACGCGGGGCGAAGGGGATTTAAACCGTGCCACGCTTTTTTGGGCTGGCGGACATTGAGCCGCTACCCCAACCCGTAATGTCCACCGGTTTATTACCGGTGCAGAAATCGACTTGAGATTACAGAGAAACGAGGAATCGAAATCATGCGTGTTTATTACGACCGGGATGCAGACGTTAACCTGATTAAATCCAGGAAGGTCGCTATCGTCGGATACGGCAGCCAGGGCCATGCCCATGCCATCAATCTGAGCGAGAGCGGCGTCAAGGAAGTCGTGGTCGCGCTGCGCGAAGGTTCGTCCAGCATCGCCAAGGCGGAAGCCGCCGGGCTCAAGGTCATGACGCCGGCGGAAGCCGCGCAATGGGCCGATGTCACCATGATTCTGGTGCCTGACGAGCTGCAGGCCGCTCTTTACGAAGACGATCTGCGCGATAACCTGCGACAGGGCTCGGCGCTTGCCTTTGCACACGGGCTCAACATCCATTTCAAGCTGATCGAGGCGCGGAGCGATCTCGACGTCTTCATGATTGCGCCCAAGGGGCCTGGCCATACCGTGCGGTCCGAGTACCAGCGGGGCGCCGGCGTTCCCTGTCTGATCGCGGTCGATCAGGACGCGTCGGGCAATGCGCTCGATATTGGGCTTTCCTATGCGTCGGCCATCGGCGGCGGCCGCGCCGGTATCATCGAGACCACCTTCCGCGAGGAATGCGAAACCGATCTGTTCGGCGAGCAGGCGGTGCTGTGCGGCGGGCTGACCTCGCTGATCAAGGCCGGGTTCGAGACGCTGGTCGAATCCGGTTACGCGCCGGAGATGGCCTATTTCGAATGCCTGCACGAGGTAAAGCTGATTGTCGACCTGATCTATGAGGGCGGCATCGCGAACATGCGCTACTCGATCTCGAACACGGCGGAATACGGCGATTACATTACCGGGCCGCGTCTGATCGACGAGTCGGTCAAGGCGCGCATGAAGGAAGTTCTCGACGATATTCAGTCCGGCAGATTTACCAGGGACTGGGTGCTTGAAAACGCCGCCGGACAGGCCAGCTTCAAGGCGACGCGCCGTCGCGAGGCTGAACACCAGGTGGAAGAGGTAGGCGAACGTCTGCGCGCCATGATGCCGTGGATCGCCGAGAACCGGCTGGTCGACAAGTCAAAGAACTGACGGCAGCGCCCGGTTTACGGTTTGACGGCGGCGCGGATCGCTTCAAGTACTTTTTCCGACCGCATGACGCGGTTATGCCCGGATCGTTCGACGATTTCGAGCGTGGCCTTGATGTTGCGCGCTCTTAGCGCCTCGACGCATGCGCGAGCGAATGACGGTTTCGTATTGTCGTCTACGTCCCCTGTCAGCGCATAGATGCGAGACGAAGCCGGGTATTGGTCGAGATAGTCGTGGGCCGAGAGGCTGTTGGGCCAGTTTCCGCTCTTGCCGGCTGACAGCTCTCGCCATGCGCGCCATTTCGGGGTGTTGCAGGCCCATGCGACGAGCACCGCCGCTTCGGCGACTCCGGGGGCGCGCCCCATGAGAATGCCGGAAATCATCGCGCCGCCGGAATGTCCGAATAGCACCAGACGGCTGGCGTTGTGGAATTTCCGGAGTTGGCGCAGCGCGCTGCCGAGGCTGTCGATCACCGCAGGCGTATAATTGTCGTAGGTGTCTGAGTCAGGGCCCGTACTCATGCGTCCATCGCGCGTTCTGAAGCCGGGACGCGCCAGAACGACGAGGTTTATACCGCTGTCCCGAATGCGGTCCAGCTGGCCGGTATATCGCCTCGAAATACCCGAATCTCCGTGAATGAAGACGACAAGCGGTCCTCCCGGTCGTGAAACGTGACTTTCGATTGCAAGGCATCCGCCCGCCACGGACAGGGCCTGATTAGGGTCGGCTTCGCAGTCTTCGGCCAGCGCACTCGCGGAGAAGGCTCCTGTGAGGGCGATCGCCAGTAACGCGGCGGCGGAGGAGACGCAGATTCCTGAAGGCATGGCGGTTCTTCCAATTCTTAAGTCTGACACCATGTTACCCTCTGTCGATGGTCTGGAGAACTCGATAGCGTGAATTGAGCCCGCACAGAGCCAGAAGAGGAAGACCACTTTCCGCAGTTGATGGCAATTGATGCCGGTAATCCGTTAACCGTCCGAAAAAACGTTGCAATTAACGTTAATAAGGGATTAGGAATAGAGAGTTAGCATAAAACTGTTGAGAGTCTTCATTCGGTCGGTTCGGTAATGAACCGTTTGAGAGGGCTTTTCGATGGTCGGCGCCCTACTCAGCAGGCACCAGGGAACGATGACGGCACGACACGATATTACGGGAACCGGAATGGCCGGAATGTACCTGCATTCCGTGGCTTTCCGCGCCCTGTTGTCGGCGCTTGCGTTCCTGCGGGGACTGCGACTTAGCGGCCCCTGAACGGATAAGCCAGCCGGCTGGCCGTTCAGGGGAACCGTGTAATGAACGTCGCTAATCCCTATTGGAAGAGGAGCTGAGTCATGAACGCCAGCAAAGACCCGAACCGGGTCATCATATTCGATACAACCTTGCGCGATGGCGAACAGTCGCCGGGCGCATCCATGAATCTGGAAGAAAAGCTGCAGATCGCCGAACTGCTCGAAGAGATGGGCGTCGACGTGATCGAGGCAGGGTTTCCGATTGCGTCCAACGGCGATTTCCAGGCTGTCAACGAAATCGCGAAAGTCGTCAGGGACTCGACGGTTTGCGGTCTGGCGCGGTCCGCGCGCGGCGATATCGAACGCGCCGGCGAGGCGCTGAAGCCAGCCGAACGGAAACGCATCCACACCTTCATTTCGACGTCTCCGCTGCATATGAAATACAAGCTGCAGATGGAGCCGGACGAAGTCCATGCGGCGGTGACCGACAGCGTATCGTTCGCGCGCAACTTCACGGACGACGTCGAGTGGTCGCCGGAGGACGGTTCGCGGACCGAGCACGATTTCCTGTGCCGTACGGTAGAGGCCGCCATCGAAGCCGGTGCGACGACGATCAATATTCCCGATACGGTCGGTTACGCGGTGCCCGAGGAATTCGGATCGCTGATCGCGATGTTGCTCGAGCGGGTGCCGAACGCCGACAAGGCGATTTTCTCGACCCATTGTCATAACGACCTGGGGCTCGCCGTGGCCAACTCGCTGGCCGGTGTCGCCAACGGCGCGCGCCAGGTGGAGTGCACAATCAACGGGCTAGGCGAACGCGCCGGCAACGCGGCTCTGGAAGAAATCGTGATGGCGCTGAGGACGCGCCATGACATGCTGCCCTTCACGACCGGCATTAACTCCGAATTCATCACCCGCGCCTCGCGGCTGATTTCGACGATCACCGGTTTCGTTGTGCAACCCAACAAGGCGATCGTCGGGGCCAACGCGTTCGCGCATGAATCCGGGATTCACCAGGACGGCATGCTGAAGCACGCTCAGACCTACGAGATTATGACGCCAGAATCGGTCGGGCTGCGCCAGTCCAAGCTGGTGATGGGCAAGCATAGCGGCCGCCACGCGTTCCGCGTGAAGCTGAAAGAGCTGGGCTACGAGCTGGGCGACAACGCCGTCAATGAGGCGTTCCGCCGGTTCAAGGATCTCGCCGACAAGAAGAAGGATGTCTATGACGAGGACATCGTCGCGCTGGTCGATGACGAGGTACTGCGCGGCAACGATGCCATTCAGTTCGAAGGTCTCCGCGTGGTTTGCGGCTCCAAAGGCCCTCAGACAGCGGAGCTCGAACTGATGGTCGACGGTGAAATCCGGACAGTCACCTCTACCGGCGACGGGCCTGTTGACGCGACCTTTAACGCCATCCGCGAACTGGTGCCGCATACGGCGACGCTCCAGCTTTACCAGGTGAATGCGGTGACCGAGGGAACGGATGCCCAGGCCGGCGTCACAGTCCGTCTGGGCGAGGACGGCAAGACGGTGATGGGGCAGGGCGCTGACACGGATACGCTGGTTGCGTCGGCGCGCGCCTACGTCAACGCCCTGAACAAGCTGATGGTCAAACGGGAAAGGACGGCGCCGGGCGCGCTGTCGGCCTGAGGCAGGCGCGGTCCTGATGCAGTGTCCGCGTGCAACGAGTTTGAGTTAAGTGAGGAAGTAAACGGTCATGTTTTCACGGCTTCTTGGTATGCTTTCCGCCGATATGGCGATCGACCTTGGGACGGCGAACACGCTTGTTTATGTCAAGGGGCGCGGTATCGTTCTCAACGAACCATCGGTTGTCGCCATATCGGAAACTAAGGGCAAGAAGCAGGTCCTGGCGGTCGGTGACGAAGCGAAGATGATGCTCGGCAGAACGCCGGGCAATATTACAGCTATCCGCCCGCTCCGCGACGGCGTCATCGCCGATTTCGAAGTCGCCGAGGAAATGATCAAGCACTTTATTCTCAAGGTGCATAACCGTCGGACCTATGCCAGTCCGCAGATCATTGTCGCGGTACCGTCCGGGTCGACGGCGGTCGAGCGTCGCGCCATCCGCCAGTCCACGGAAAGCGCTGGTGCGCGCCGGGTGTTCATCATTGAGGAGCCGATGGCGGCGGCGATCGGCGCCGGTCTTCCGGTGACTGAGCCCACAGGTTCGATGGTTGTCGATGTCGGCGGCGGCACCACCGAGGTGGCGGTGCTGTCGCTCGGCGGTCTGGTCTATTCCCGAAGCGTTCGCGTCGGCGGCGACAAGATGGATGAGGCGATTGCCTTCTACATTCGCCGCAACCATAACCTTCTTGTCGGCGAGAGCAGCGCCGAACGCATCAAGAAGGAAATCGGCTCGGCCAGCGTTCCCAATGATGGGGAGGGCGCGACCATGGAAATCCGCGGTCGCGACCTGATGAACGGCGTGCCCAAAGAGATCCTGCTGTCGGAACGTCAGATCGCCGAAAGCCTGGCCGAGCCTGTCGGCGCGATCATCGAGGCTGTAAAGGTAGCGCTTGAACACACCGCGCCAGAACTGGCGGCGGATATCGTCGACAAGGGAATCGTTCTGACCGGCGGCGGTTCGCTGCTCGGGAACCTGGATCTGGTATTGCGTCATGCGACCGGCCTGCCGGTTTCGATCGCCGATGAGCCGCTGTCCTGCGTGGCGCTTGGCACCGGTCACTGCCTTGAGGAATTCAAGACGCTCAAAAAGGTTCTGAGCGACGAGGACTGAGCGGTGGGTCGTCTGAGGACATTCTGACGAAAGCGGAAACGACGTGGCGGCAAGAAACGGCACAAGGGCATCGCGGCAGACAGTCGGCATTCTGGGTCGGCTTCACCGTTTTGCATTTCTGTTTCTCGTGATGGGGGGTGCCGCCCTGATGGTGCTCGGTCGTACGGACAATGCCATCGTCGAACGGGTCTCCGTTGTCGTCGTCGATGTCTTCGCCCCGATGATGGATATGCTGTCCAGACCGGCCGCAACGGTTCGCGAAGGGGTGGAGACAGCGCGCGAACTGGCCTATCTGCGGGATGAAAACGTCAGGCTGGCGCGGGAGAACCAGCGTCTGCTCGGATGGCAGGAATCGGCCCGACACCTGGCCGCGCAGAATGAGGTCCTCCAGTCGCTGCTGGCTTACAGCCCGCCTGCCGAAGCGCGTTTCGTGACCGCCCGCGTGGTTGGCGATTCCGGTGGCGTGTTCGTGCGTTCAGCAATTGTCAATGCGGGAGCATCTGTCGGCGTTGCAAAGGGGCAGGCTGCCATTACTGGCGCCGGTCTCGCCGGCCGCGTGGCGCAGGCTGGCCATCGTTCGGCGCGCATCCTGCTGATCACGGATATCAACTCGAGGGTTCCCGTGCTGGTCGAATCCAGCCGCGAGCGGGCGATCCTGGCCGGCGATAACAGCCGGTTGCCCAGGCTTTCGTTTCTGCCCGCGAATGCTTCGGTTCATACTGGCGACAGGATCGTTACGTCCGGGCATGGAGGCGTGTTTCCGCCGGGGCTGTCGGTCGGTCGGGTAGTGATCGATAGCAGCGGCACCCCGAGAGTCGAACCGTTTGCTCAGCTCGACCGGCTGGAATTCGTCCGGCTCGTCGATTTTCCGCGTGTGGAGCCGATACAGACGCCACGAACGGCCCGCCGCGCGCCAACCGCGCCGTGAGCCCGACTCTTTCCCAGCAGCTTGATGCGCTGGCGCGGAACCTGATTCCCGCGGCGCTCGGGATTCTGCTGGTGCTTTTTTCGACCATACCCTATTCGTTGCCGGCGTTCGGTGCCGTCGCGCCGAATTTCGTCCTGATGGCGGTTTTTTACTGGGCCGTGTTCCGGTCCGACGCGCTTTCGCCGATCACGGTATTCCTGATCGGGCTGCTGCAGGACATTTTGATCGGCACGCCTCCCGGTCTGAACGCCGCCATCCTTGTTCTGGTGCGGACATTCGCCGTTTCCCAGAACCGCGTATTCCGGGGAAAATCCTTCATGGTCCTGTGGTTCGGTTTTGTGGTTGTCGGGCTATCCGCTGCGTTCGCCGAATGGCTGATTACCGCAATCTATCATCTGGATTTTCTCGATCCCCGGCTCGTTCTGGTCAGGGCCGCGATGACCATCGCGCTGTTTCCGTTTCTGGTGTGGCTGTTTTCCTGGACGCACCAGAAACTCTTGCCGCAGAACTGACCGCGGTCGGGATCGTGTATCGGGAAGACTCAGCACGCTACAAGGTTTTCTCGCGGCGGGCGCTGCTGCTGGGCGGAGGACAGCTTGCCCTGTTCGGGCTGCTGGCGGGACGGATGTACCAGCTCCAGGTGCTGGAATCGAGCCGCTACCGCCTGCTCGCCGAGGAAAACAGGATCAATGTACGTCTGCTGCCGCCGCCGCGCGGTCGTATTCTGGACCGGTTCGGGGTACCGCTTGCGGTCAACCGTGAAAACTACCGGGTTCTCCTCGTCGCGGAGCGGACTGACGATGTCGACGCGACTCTGGACGCTCTGGGAAAACTGATTTCGATCGATGACTACGATCGCAAGAGGGTATTGCGGGACATCCGCCGCTATCGGCGTTTTGTGCCCGTCACGGTGCGGGAGAACCTCGACTGGTCTGAAGTTTCCCGGATCGAGGTCAACGCGCCCGATCTACCGGGTATCGAGATTGACGTGGGGCAGAGCCGGGAATATCCGCTCGGCGCCGACGCGTCCCATCTCCTGGGCTACGTCGCTGCCGTATCGGAAAAGGAGCTGACCGGCGACCCGCTGCTGGAGCTTCCCGGTTTCCGGATCGGCAAATCCGGCATCGAACGTATCCATGATATACGCCTTCGCGGAAAGGCCGGAAATTCCCAGCTCGAAGTCAATGCGCTCGGCCGCGTGATACGCGAACTGTCGCGGCAGGAGGGACAGACGGGCGAGGATATTCTGCTGACCATCGACCTCGAAATCCAGAACCTTGCCTTCGAGAAGCTGCGCGACAAGCTGTCGGCTTCAGCTGTCGTGCTCGACGCGCGTACAGGCGCGATCATCGCGCTTGCCTCTGTACCCGGCTTCGATCCCAATATCTTTAATGTCGGCCTGACCCGCGACCAGTGGAAGCAGATATCGACTGACCCCTATTCCCAGCTCAGCAATAAGGCGATTTCCGGACGTTACGCGCCGGGCTCCACTTTCAAGATGATCGTCGCGCTGGCGGCTCTCGAAAAGGGCGTCATCGACCCCGATAAGAAGGTGTTCTGCCGCGGTCATGTCGAGCTGGGCAATGCGCGGTTCCATTGCTGGAAAAAGCACGGCCATGGCTGGATGGATATGAATGCCGCGCTGCAGCAGAGCTGCGATACCTACTTCTACGAAATTTCCAAGCGCGTCGGCATCGACGCCATCGCCGACATGGCGAGCCGTTTCGGGCTGGGCGAGAAAACCGGCATCGATCTGCCCGGTGAACGGAGCGGGCTTATGCCCACCGCAGCGTGGAAGAAGAAGAGAACCGGCGTGGCGTGGCAGGGAGGCGAAACGCTCGTCGCCGGCATCGGCCAGGGTTTTATCCTGACCACGCCGCTGCAGCTCGCCGTCATGACCGCTCGAATGGCGACGGCGAAAGTCGTGAAGCCGCATTTGCTGCACGCGACGATGAGAAACGGCGAGGCGTCACCCAACGAGCCGGCGGCGGGCGAAGCGATCAAGGTCGATCCGGCGCATCTCCGCGTCGTACTTGACGGAATGAATGCGGTGACCAACAGCGAACGCGGTACGGCGTTTAGCGCCCGCATAGCGGAGGCCGGCATGGAGATGGCTGGCAAGACCGGCACGGCTCAGGTCAATCGCATTTCGAAGGCGGAGAGGGAGACGCGGGTTCTGAAGAACAGGGAGCGTCCCTGGAAGGACCGGGACCATGCCCTGTTTGTGGCTTATGCCCCGGTCGAGGAACCGCGCTACGCGATTGCGGTCGTGGTCGAGCATGGCGGCGGCGGGTCGGCCGTGGCGGCGCCAATCGCCCGCGACATCCTTCATGAAACGCTGCGCCGCGACCCGTCCGCCCGCGGTATTGCGACAACCTTCGCGCCCCCCTCGAAAGAGGAAAAAGCATGAGGCTGCGTAGCGCCGATCCGGAGCAGCTGACGCTCGGCCAGAAGCTGTGGCAGCTCAACTGGGGTCTGGTTCTTCTTCTTGCCCTGCTGGCGGGGATCGGCGCCGCGATGCTGTATTCGGCGGCGGGGGCACAGTGGGATCCCTGGGCATCCCGCCAGTTGATCCGCTTCGGTATCGGGCTGGTGCTGATGCTGTCGGTCGCCGTCACGGATATCCGTTTCTGGATGCGCTACGCCTATGCGTTCTATCTGCTCGCGCTCACGCTGCTGATCGCGGTCGAGGCGATGGGCGTGGTGGGGATGGGCGCGCAGCGCTGGATCAATCTCGGCGTGATCCAGCTTCAGCCATCGGAAGTTATGAAGATCGCCCTGGTTCTGGCGCTTGCGCGCTATTTTCACGGGGCGACCCTGGAGGAGATCGCGCGGCCATCCTTTCTGCTGATGCCCGTGCTGCTGATCGCCGCGCCGGTCGGCCTCGTCGTTCGGCAGCCCGACCTGGGCACCGCCATCATGCTGGCGCTGACCGCTGGTGTGATCCTGTTTATGGCCGGAGTTCGCGCCTGGAAGTTCGCGGTCGTGACCGGCGTCGTGCTGGCCGCGCTGCCTCTCGCCTGGTCCCAGCTTCACGGCTATCAGAAGCGGCGCATCATGACGTTTCTCGATCCTGAAAGCGATCCGCTGGGGGCGGGGTATCACATAATGCAGTCCAAGATCGCGCTTGGATCCGGCGGTGTGTTCGGTAAGGGTTTTCTCGGCGGCACCCAGGGGCATCTCAATTTTCTGCCAGAAAAGCAGACCGATTTCATTTTCACCATGCTGGCGGAGGAGTTCGGCATGGCGGGCGGGCTGACGCTGCTGGGCATTTACATCCTTGTCATCATTTACGGCTTTGCTATCGCGCTCAGGACTCGCAACCAGTTCGGCAGACTGGTTGCGATCGGTATCACCGGGACGTTTTTTTTCTACGTGTTCATCAACATCGCCATGGTCATGGGGCTGGTGCCGGTTGTCGGCGTGCCGCTGCCGCTGCTGTCCTATGGCGGGACGGCGATGCTGTCGCTGATGATCGGTTTCGGATTCGTGCTATGCGCCTATGTGCATCGCGATATTCTTCTCAATCGACGGGGTGAGACCGAGCGCTGATCGCGCAGTTCCGGGGTGACAAGACACCCCGCCTTTGCTATCTAACCGGGCTCCCGGATTTCTGGTCGTCTCGGCGATTTGCGATACGAGCGAACATCCGGCGGCGTGACGCCGCCTTGCGGCGCGTGAGGGCGCATAGCTCAGTTGGTAGAGCAGCTGACTCTTAATCAGCGGGTCCAAGGTTCGAGTCCTTGTGCGCCCACCAAATTCCGGAAGGCCTCGGCGATGCCGCCGGGGCCTTTCTCTTTGCCTCGGATACGCTGCCGGGAGACCCCGACGGAGAAATATCATGACCGACGGTATGCATCAGGGACAGGAGGACACAGCCGGGGGCCGCGTTCAGCCGGAACCCCGGCTGGAATTCGTCGATTCACGGCAATTCATTCACTGGATGGCGGAACAGAATGTGAGTCTTGCGTTTACGACCTACCAGGTCGGCAAGCTGTTTCTGCTGGGCGTCGGGTCCGAAGGCGAGCTATCGATTTTCGAACGCACTTTCAATCGCTGCATGGGGCTGTGGAGCGATGGCCAGACGATGTGGATGTCGTCGCTCTTCCAGCTCTGGCGTTTCGAGAACGCGCTGCATGCCGGCGAGACGAATGACGGGTACGACCGCAACTATATTCCACAGGTCGGGTACACCACGGGCGATCTGGATATTCACGACGTTGCGATGGGTGGCGACGGCCGCCCTGTGTTCGTCAACACGCTTTTCAGTTGCCTGTCGACGGCGAGCGCGGAGTTCAGCTTCAGACCGGTCTGGAAGCCCCCTTTTATTTCTCGGCTTGCTGCCGAGGATCGTTGCCACCTGAACGGCCTCGCCATGCGCGACGGGGAGCCGGCCCTTGTCACGGCCGTTGCGGAAACCGATATTGCCGGCTGATGATCGGCGCCGCCGGCATGCGGGTCGAACTCATGCTGGCGGTACTGGCGACCTTTGCCTGGAGCTTTCTGCCCGATGGACCGGTCCAGAGCGCGGCCTTCGTTCTCGCGACCACGACCTGGGTCCTGACGCTCCTGATCAATCTCAACCCGTTCATGCGGTTCGACGGATATTTCCTGATGAGCGATATCGCGGAAATTGAGAACCTGCAGGATCGCGCCTTTGCCCTGGCGCGCTGGCGTATGCGCGAAATCCTGTTCGGGTTCGGACACCCGACGCCTGAAGAAGTATCGTGGCGGCGCGGGCTGTTCATGATCGGCTATGCCTATTGCACCTGGATCTACCGTTTCTTCCTGTTTCTCGGCATCGCCTTCCTTGTCTATTACCTGTTTTTCAAGGCGCTGGGCGTCATCCTGTTCATCGTAGAAATCGTGTTTTTTATCATTCGGCCGATATTCAACGAGCTGAAGGTCTGGTACCAGCAACGCGAGGAGGTCGGTTTGAACCGAAACACGGTCATTACGTTTTCCGTCCTGGGGCTGCTCGTCGCGCTGTTTTTCATACCCTGGCGCACGACGGTGGAAGCCCCCGCGACCCTCGCGGCAGCCGAGAGGGTTACCGCATTCGCGCCGGAACCGGCGAAGCTGGTGGAGTTCACCGTTCGCGCCGGCGACCGGATCGAAAAGGACGCAGTCCTGGCAAGGTTCGAATCGCCGGACCTCAATCACCAGCTGGCCCAGACCGCACGCGAGGTCGAACTGATCCGCTGGCAGTTGTCCAATCAGGGTTTTTCCGCCGAGGTACTGGACCGGAACCAGGAAATCGCCGGCAGGCTGGCGCGCGCCGAAAGTCAGCTTCGCGCCCTGCAGGCGAGGATTTCCCGGCTGGTGGTAACGGCGCCGATTGCGGGCTGGGCGATGGATCTCGGCGAGAATTTGCGCACCGGCGACTGGCTGCCGCGCGGTCAGCCGCTTCTGACGCTGGTTGCCGACGAAAAGGCGACCATTCAGGGCATGGTCGGCGACGATGTGCTACATCGCATCAGGAAGGGGGCGCCGGCTCTGTTCTATGCCGACGATCTGGACGTCCCGCCGATTCCGCTGACCGTGACAGCGGTCGACGAGGTCAATACAGAGCGTCTCGCGGAGCCCTATCTTTCGTCGGATTACGGTGGCGCGGTCGCTACCCGTCGTGATGGGGAAGGACGGCTGGTCGCCGAGGGATCCATCTACCGTATCAAGCTGGATCCCGGAAACGCGGCATTGCCCCGGCGACAGGTTGTCCGCGGCGTGGCCAGCATCGAAGCATCCAGGGAAAGCCTCGCCGAACAGTTCTGGCGCACGGCATCGGCTGTTTTCATTCGGGAAAGCGGTATTTAGGACGCGCATTTGGGATTGAAGCGGAAACGCGGCGGCAGTAGTTTGCGCCCGTCAATTCGCATCATGACCGGAACCGAACCATGTCGATCATCGCTGCCCGACTGGGGCGCATCAAGCCGTCCGCGACCAATGCCCTGACCGGAAAGGTCGCTGAACTCAAGGCCGAGGGAAAGAACATCATCAGCCTGGGTGCGGGCGAGCCCGATTTCGATACGCCGGATCACATCAAGCAGGCGGCGATCGATGCGCTGAAGGCGGGCGACACCAAATACACACCGGTTCCCGGCACCCTGGCGCTGCGCAAGGCTATTTCCGACAAGTTCAAGCGCGATAACGGGCTCGACTACGCGCCTGAGCAGATCACCGTCGGGTGCGGCGGCAAGCAGGTGATTTTCAATGCCTTCATGGCGACGCTCGATCCCGGCGACGAGGTTATCATCCCGACGCCATACTGGGTGTCCTACCCGGACATGGTTGCGCTGGCCGAAGGTACGCCGGTTTTCGTACCCGGCCTCGAAGCCAATGCTTTCAAAATTACCGCCGAACAGCTTGAAAAAGCCATCACGCCGAAGAGCAAATGGGTCATGCTGAATTCGCCCAGCAACCCGAGCGGCGCGGCCTACAGCGCGGCCGAGCTCAAGGAGCTGACGGACGTTCTGGTGCGGCACCCGCATGTCTGGGTGATGACTGACGATATGTACGAACATATCGTCTATGACGGTTTCGAATTCAACACGCCAGCCCAGCTTGAGCCGAGGCTCTACGAGCGTACGCTGACGCTCAACGGTCATTCCAAGGTTTTTTCGATGACCGGATGGCGGGTCGGCTACGGCGCCGGTCCGGCGGATCTGATCCGGGCGATGAACAATGTGCAGTCGCAGTCGACCACCCATACCTGCTCTATCAGCCAGGCGGCAGCGGTAGCGGCGCTGACAGGGCCGATGGATTACCTGCCGGGCTGGGTCGCCGCCTTCAAGGAAAGGCGCGATCTGGTCGTTTCCATGCTCAACCAGGCCAGTGGCCTGAACTGCCGCACGCCGGAAGGTGCGTTCTATGTCTATCCGAGCTGCGAAGGAGTGATCGGCAAGACGACGCCGGATGGGCACAGGATTGAGAACGACACCGATTTCGTGACGCGTCTGCTTGAAGCTGAGGGCGTGGCGGTCGTGCAGGGTGCGGCGTTCGGTCTTGAGCCGCATTTCCGGATTTCCTACGCGACCTCCAACGAGGCGCTCGAGGAATCCTGCAACCGTATCCAGCGCTTCTGCGCGAGTCTGTCCGACTAACAGCCCAACCGAAACTGGAAATGTCCGATGGCCGATAAAACAGCCAAGAAATCCACCTCGTCCAAGACAGAGTCCTCAACCGCTGCCACGACAGACAGCAGCAGCGCCTCCGACAGCAGCGCGCCTGCCGAAAAGGCATCGTCCGGGGCGGCGTCGGCGGGCGGGTCGTCCGCCGTCCATTACGGTTTCTTCAGCAACGTGAAGACGCCGGCCTATCGGAGCGGCTGGGATTCGATCTGGGGCAAGGAAGACAAGAAGCCGGAAAGCACCGGGAAGCCTGCCCGTCGTAAACCGGCATCCGGAAAGGCTGCCCCGAAAAAGGCTGCTGCCCGGAGGCCCGTCACTGTCGAACTCACGCTCGAGGATCTGCCCAAAGAGGTCCGCGACGGCCTGATTGAGGCGGCGAAGGCAAAGCTCAAAGGATCCCGCGTCAGCTATGACCGGCGCGCGCAGTCCGGCGCGGTCGACTGGCAGATCGCCTGCGAAGTCCGCCGCTGACGCTTCTGTTCGGCTGACAGGCGCGCCCGGACCGGCCAATTCGCCCTTGCATCCGCAATGGGCTGCTGGAAACATACTTCCTAAGATCAAGAAACGGCGTTCCGCGCGGCTCTTGCACCGGGGCCTGGCAACAGGGAGGCAAATATGGCTGGAGCACTCTCAACCGGCGTTCGATGCGCTGCTTTCGTCGGGTCCTATCTCAGCGGTAAGACCACTCTCATGGAGTCGTTGCTTTTTGCGACCGGTGCAGTTCCTCGCAAGGGCAGCGTCAAGGAAGGCAATTCGGTTGGCGATTCCGTGCCGGAAGCGCGCGAGCGGCAGATGAGCACGGAGATTTCTGTCGCGCATACCGAGTTTCTCGGCGACGAATGGGCGTTTGTTGATTGCCCAGGTTCGATCGAGCTGGCGCAGGAAGCCTACAATGCTCTGAATGCCTGCGATGTCGCTGTTGTTGTCTGCGAACCGCAGGCGGAAAAGGCTGTCGCGTTGACGCCGATCTTCCGTTACCTGCAGGCTAATTCAATTCCGCATATGGTGTTCATCAACAAGATGGACCATGCCACTCAGCCGGTTGAAGGGGTGCTGGATGCGCTGCAGGCCGTTTCGGGCCGTCCGCTGGTACTGCGGCAGATTCCCATCGGCGGCGGCGATGCGCCGACCGGTTATGTCGACCTGGTGAGCGAGCGTGCCTACGAATACAAGCCGGGCGAGGCATCCGCCCTGATTTCCATTCCGGACGATATGTCGGACGACGAGGAACTTGCCCGGCAGGTCATGCTGGAATCGCTCGCCGATTTCGATGACGATCTGATGGAACAGATCCTCGAGGATGCGATCCCTGCGACCGACGAGGTCTATCAGCAGCTTACTAAGGATTTGCGCGAAGGGTTGATCGTCCCCGTGTTCGTCGGCGCTGCCGAGCACGATCATGGCGTCAGACGGCTGCTGAAGGCGCTGCGCCACGAAACGCCTGACCCAGACGCGACCGCGGAACGGCTGGGCCTCGATATGGATGGAGAGGCCGTTGTCCAGGTGTTCAAGACAGTTCATGCCGCACAGGCCGGTAAACTGTCGATCGCACGAGTCTGGCGCGGCGAAATCGGAGAGGGCGAAACGCTTAACGGGCACCGGGTCGGCGGGCTGTCGCGTCTGATGGGCGGCAACCAGACTAAGCTGTCGAACGCGACGCTCGGCGATGTCGTGGCTCTCGGTCGGATGGAAGACGTGCATACCGGAGACGCGTTGACTCCGTCCGGCAACCGGCCCGACCGGCTGGCCGACTGGCCGGAGCCGATACGGCCGGTCTATTCGTTTGCGATTGAGGCCGAGAACCGGGCCGATGAGGTCAAGTTGACCGGCGCGCTGCAGCGCCTCAATGAGGAAGACCCATCGGTTTCCTATCGGCAGGACACCGATATGCATCAGCTGCTGCTGCTTGGGCAGGGGGAGATTCACCTGAAGCTCGCGGTCGAGAAGCTGAAGAACAAATATAACGTCGCCGCAACGACGGCGCGGCCCCGGGTGCCCTATAAGGAAACCATCCGAAAGCCCGTATCCCAGCATGCGCGGTTCAAGCGGCAGAGCGGCGGCCACGGGATGTTCGGCGACGTTCATGTCGACATAAAGCCCCTGCCGCGCGGTTGCGGATTCGAATTCGCCGATACGGTTGTCGGCGGCGCCGTACCGAAACAGTACATCCCCGCGGTGGAGGCTGGTGCCAGGGAGTTCATGGATCAGGGTCCACTCGGATTCCCGGTGGTCGATGTGTCGGTGACCCTGACCGACGGCCAGTTTCATGCGGTCGACAGCAACGAGATGTCTTTCAAGCTGGCGGCGCGCGAGGCCATGAAGGAAGGGCTTCCGAAATGCAGCCCGGTGCTGCTGGAGCCCATCCTGCAGGTGACGATTGACGTGCCGTCGGATCACACCAACAAGGTGCACGGGCTGATCAGCGGCAGGCGTGGCCAAATTCTGGGATTCGACGCCAAGGAGGGCTGGTCCGGCTGGGACCAGGTGCAGGCGATGATGCCGCAGTCTGAGATCGATGACCTGATCATCGAGCTGCGATCCCTGACCCAGGGCGTGGCTACCTTCCAGGCCGTGTTCGACCATCTGCAGGAGCTGACCGGAAAGCAGGCTGACGACGTGGTCGCGCAGCATAGGGAAGCGGTGCCGGAAGCTTCGTAGTCTCGAACCTGCCTGGCCCAGGTCGTACAGGCCGTTCTTCATGCCGTTCACAGTATGGTGAGGCGTGTTGCGCCGCATCGTTCTACGCCCATATGCTGTACATCGACCGAACGAACAGGAGGCAGGCGAATGCTGACCCGCGTTAAACGCAGCTGGGAGATGCCGGAATCTCAGGCGACGCCTGAAAGCGTCTTTCTCGACCGCCGCAGGCTGGTGAAAACACTGGCGGCCGGACCGGTTCTCGCTGCCGGGGCCGCGGCCGGGCTAGGATTGCCGTCCGGGTCGGCCCTGGCGGCGGCAGGCGATCCATCCGCGTCGCTCTACCCGGTGCAGAGAAATCTGCGATACCGGCTCGACCGCGACATCACGGACGAAAAGGCGGCGACGACCTACAACAATTTCTACGAATTCGGCTCGCACAAGCAGATTTCGAAGGCGGCGCAGGAGCTCAGGATTCGGCCCTGGAACGTCGTTATTGACGGCATGGTCGAAAAAAAGATCGAAATCGGCATCGACGACCTTCTGAAGAAAATGCCGCTGGAAGAGCGCCTGTATCGTTTTCGCTGCGTAGAAGCATGGTCTATGGCGGTGCCGTGGTCCGGCTTCCCCATGGCCGAACTGGTAAAATTCGCGAAACCGACATCCGGTGCGAAATACGTGGCGATGGAAACCTTCAGTGACAGGTCGATGGCACCCGGGCTGAAACAGAGCTGGTATCCGTGGCCCTATCTCGAAGGGCTAACGATGGAAGAAGCGACGAACGAGCTCGCGTTTATCGGTGCCGGGCTATACGGCAAGCCCATGCCGAAGCAGAACGGCGCGCCGCTGCGGCTTGTCGTGCCCTGGAAGTACGGGTTCAAATCCATCAAGTCGCTGGTTCGTTTCACTTTTACCGACAAGCGTCCCAAGAGCTTCTGGATGAAGGTCGCCGGCAACGAGTACGGCTTCTGGGCCAATGTGAACCCGGAAGTCGATCACGCGCGCTGGAGTCAGGCCAGCGAAGAGGTGATCGGCACCGGAAAGCGCGTGCCCACCCTGCTCTATAACGGCTATGCCGACCAGGTCGCCGGTCTCTACAGGAACATCAAGGACGAAGATCTGTTTCACTGATCGGGGCGCCAGACCGTAGAAGATCGCCGGGACAAGCCCGGCGATGACATGCTTTATTCAGTTCGTCATGCCCGGACTTGTTCCGGGGCATCTTTCCGCCATAGTGCGTCGATCTGCGTGACGCTCTTGTGACAGGCCGTCGGCAGGGCGTATTCTTGCGGGTAATCTGCCAGTTGCGAGGAATGTTCCCATGCCCGATACAATTCAGGCAATCGCCAACCCGTACGAACCCTCGAGCCGTTATCGCGAGCCTGCCGAGCTGTTGAAGCCGGTGGTCGACCCGGCCGGCTGGTATCCGGCTGATTTTTCTGACCGGGAAAGATGGATGTACCGTCTTTCGGACTCAGAGATCGGAGAGCTCCATGACGCGGTCGCTTCGGTGGAAGCGCGTGGGATGGACCTCAAGGACATTACCAAAGAAGACTTCCCGCTCCCTAACCTTGGACCGGTGCTCGACGATTTCGCCGAAGAGCTGATGATGGGGCGCGGGTTCGGGCTGATCCGCGGTCTGCCGACGGAAGGCCGCACCCGGCTGCAGATGGCGGCTGCATTCTGGGGCATTGGAACCTATATGGGGACCGCCAAGTCGCAGAACACCAAAGGGCACCTGCTCGGCCATGTGAAGGATATCGGCGGCAGCTACAAGACCGGGCGCGGCTATATGTCGCGCGATGCGCTGATGTTCCACACTGACCGGGCCGACATTCTGTCGCTGTGCTGTCTCAACAACGCCAAATCGGGCGGCGAACACCGGATCGCCAGTTCGGTGACGCTCTATAACGAGATGCTCAAGCGCCGGCCCGACCTCGCGAAGGAGCTGACCTGGCGGTTCTACCGGCTGCGCAAGGGCGAGATTCCGCCCGATCAGCCGCAGCGCGACTGGGTACGCGAGCCGATTTTCTCGGTACAGGACGGATTTCTCTCGACCCGCGGGCCGAGCGCGCCGGTGTTCAAGGCTCAGGAACTGCCTGACGTGCCGAAGCTGACCGACGCTCAGAAGGAAGCGATCGATATGTTCATGTCTGTCGCGGCGGAGGTTTCTGTCGGCATCGATTTCGAACCCGGCGATATTTCCTTCGTGGTCAATCATGTCGTTCTGCACGCCCGCACCGATTACGAGGACTGGGACGAGGACGACCGCAAGCGGCATTTGCTGCGCCTCTGGCTGCGTACCGGCCGGCGCCCGCTGCAGGAAGATGTCGCCCAGGCGCTGGCTGGCGTGGTGGACGAAAAGACAGTGTTTCAGACCCCGCTTGAAGCCGAATAAGCCTCAGCGTCATCAGGGCTCGCACTGAGTCCGCCGACTGAGCCTACCCCTTCCTGACCTCGACCCGGGCCATCCAGGTCGTTGCGATGGCGATTACGCCGGCTCCGACCCACGTCCAGATTTCGGTCAGCTGGTCGAACGCGTACCAGGAGATGACGGCGACGATGGGCAGGCGGAAGAACAGGATCGGCGAGACGAGGCTCGCTTCGGCGAGGCTGAAGGACCGGGTCAGGCAGTACTGCGCGCTGATGCCGGCCATGCCGAACGCCAGCAGCAGCGGCCAGATATCCAGCGAGACTGGTTCCCAGTAAATCACGGCGGGGATGGCCGCGAGCGGGATCGTGAACAGGAAATTGAATCCCATGATCGTCGGGACCTTGTCGTATCGGGAGAGATAGCGTGCATAGGTGTCCGACACGGCGTGGAAAGCCGCCGAGGAGAGCGCCATCATTATCCCTAGGTTGAGTTCCGCGAATCCCGGCCGGACGATTATCAGGACGCCGGCAAATCCGATCAGTGTGGCGATCAGCCGGTGGGACAGGATTTTTTCGCCCAGGATCAGAACCGCGGCGATCATCGTAAAGATCGGCAGGGTGAACTGAAGCGCCACCGAATCGCCTACATTGATCAGGACCAGGGAATAATAGCCGGTGCACATGCCCAGGAATCCCAGCGTCGCCCGCTTGGCATGCTGGAACGGAATGGCTGTTTTCAGGGTCGCGATGTCGCTTCCCAGCATAACCGGCAGAACAATGGTCGTGCCCAGCAGCTGACGGAACAGGATCGCCTGAAAAACCGTCAGCCCGGCGTCCTGCAGACCTTTCACCAGGGTGAAGGAAAGAGAAAAGAACACCGTAGCGGCCAGCATCCACAGCATGCCGGCAATTGGCACATGTCTGTCGGCGGCGGCTCCCGGTGCGTTCATCGGTCCTTCCCGTTCGCGAAACAGCCGGTGCACGAGCGCCGGGCGGATAGAGGCGTGATCCTACCAGCATGACGCCGTCATTGCCGCCAGCTTTCCAAATGCCCCTTGCGCGGGTACGATTTTGCAAATGAATAAACAGGGAAGGCAATACGATGGATACGATCAGCAACCCGATCAACGCTTACGATGGCGACGGGCATGTCGAGGAATGGGAAGGCACGTTTTCCGACGAATATCTGGAACCGGCCTTCCGGGACCGCCGGCCGACCGTTTTCGAGACCGGCGAGTTCGAGCACGATTACAAATGGCTGATCGACGGCGATGAACTGCGGATCGGCGGCTCGCCGTCGTCCAGGAACGGAGTGGTTTCCACCGAATAAGTCAAGATTGCCAAGTGGCGCGGCCCGCATGAATCGGGTGAGTTTCATTCCGCAAAGGACCGTCTCGCCGTGATGGATGCCGAGGACACCTGGCTCTCGGTCAACTATCCGACCCTGTTCCTGCAATGGCCGGTGGCGACGGATCCGGCGCTCAATCAGGCGCTGACACGGGCCTACAACAACTGGGTTGCCGATATCTCGGACCAGGCCCCCGACCGGCTCAAATGGGTCACCGTGATCGATGCGTTCGACCCCGCCCAAGCCGTGCGCGAAATGATCCGCACCAAGGATATGGGCTCGGTCGGCGTGATGGTGCTTGGCGATTACGGCGCGAAGGGGCTGGATCATCCCGATTTCGAACCGATCTGGGCCTGCGCCAACGATATCGATATGCCGGTCAACGTCCATCCTGGCACCGGCGCCCTTGATGCGTGG
>JAYOLL010000012.1:60528-97091 GCA_038120295.1 Rhodospirillales bacterium
TCTGTTCGAGCGGCATTCTAGACCGTTATCCGAATATGAAGGTGTCGTTCCTCGAAACCGGCTGCACCTGGGTCGATTTCGCGGTCGAGGTGATGGATTTCACCATCGACAACATCCGCGAGCGGATCGAGCGCGACGCGCTTCGTAGCGAACACCAGGCGATAATCGATCGCGGCCTGCCGAAGATGACGCCGAAGGAATATATCGAGGCCGGGCGCATCTATATCGGGTTCGAGGTCGACGACGACCTGCTGCCCTACATGGTGGAAAAATACGGCACCGATTGCTGGGTCTATGCCAGCGACATTCCGCATTCGCACCGGAAGCCGGATTCGGCGAAATATGTGCTCAACCGGTCCGACCTGTCCGATGAGGCCAAATCGAAGATCCTTTGGGCGGGAACGTCGCAGCTCTACGGGTTCGAGTCGCCGGTGGAGGCGCGCTCGGTGGCGTAAGCCGCCAAGGTACGTCCGTGTTATTTCCAGTGCGGCGGGTAGGCGTTGTCGTAGCCCCGTAAAGCCTCGACGCGTTCCGCCCAGACCGCCAGGTTGGAAAAGTGTTCTTTGAGCGGGTGCAGGCCCAGCTCCAGCGGCTTCGCTTCTTCACGCCCGGTGGCGCGCATAAGCTGCATTATCACTGGATAAACGACGAGGTCGGCTGCACTCAAGGCCGCGCCGGCGAGCCACGGAGTCGATGACAGGCCTGAATCGAGTGCGCTCAGTTCCGCGCGTACCTTGCTGCCGGCATCGGCAATCGCTCCCGCGAACTCCTGAGCCTTGCCGCGAAACAAAGGTCGCGAAATTTCGCCCACGGGTTTGCGCAGATTGCCGTCGCATTCACAGACGATTTGCCAGATACGCGCGGTTTCCAGAGGGCCGGTTCCGAACAGCTGCGGTTCGGGATATGCCGCGTCGAGATAGGCGAGAATGGCGAGCGTCTCGGAGACCGTCGTTCCATCCTCGACGAACACGGGCACCTGGCCGCGGGGGTTAATTTTCAGATATTCCGGGCTTTTCTGCTCGCTTTTGGAATTGTCCAGACGGTGTGGATGGAAATCGAGCCTCTTGACCTCCAGCGCCAGCATGACGCTCCAGCAGGGCGGTGACCCCGAAATGAAATAGAGGTCTCGTCCGGTCATCGTCTTCAGGCCGGTATGACCCTGTCGGTGCCCTCGATCTGGATGCGGTAGCCCGAGCGCGTATGCGGGTAGTAATCCCATAGTGCGCGGTGGTGGGTGCAGCGATTGTCCCAGAACGCCACCGAATGGGGCTCCCAGCGGAAACGCACCTGAAAATTCGGATGTTCGCAGTGCCGGTAAAGGTAATTCAGGACCGCGTCGCTCTCGTCCTTCGAGACCCCGCAAATTTGCGTGACGAAGATCGGATTGACGAACAGCAGCTTTTTCCCCGTCACCGGATGTTTGGCGACGATCGGCTGTTCCGTGACCGGCAGGTTGTTGTTTGCCGTCCGGGCGAACGCGCCGGCGCCGTCATGCAGGGCGGTCATGCCCTCAAGATAACGCTTCATGGCGTCCGACAGCGCGTCGTACGCGGCGTACATGCTGGCGAACATGGTGTCGCCGCCGCCTGCGGGCGGCACGGTATGGATATAGAGAATGGTCCCCATTGGCGGGGTTTCCATGCAGGATTGATCGGTGTGCCAGATTTCGTTGCCCGACACCGAGGTGGAGTTCTCGTTGAAATGCAGCGCCCGAACGGCGGGGTAATCGTCGAGCTGCTTCGAGTTGGTGCCGTCGCCGCCGACGCTGACATGCAGCTTGCCGAAATGCTCGCCCAGCGCCTGCTGTGTCGCATGGGTCAGTTCCTGGTTGCGGAAGAACAGCACCAGATGCTGCATCAGAGCCTCGCGCAGATCTTCCACCGTATCCGGCGACAGTTCCTGCGTAAGATCGATGTTCTCGATATAAGCGCCGATATTGGGCGTCGCCGGGGTGACCGAAATTGTTTTGTATGCCATCGCGTTCTTCCTGCCTGAAACGACTACGGCAAGCATGACTCCAAAGTGCGGAGTGGGCAAAACCAAAAACAGCGGCTTGCGTTACAGACTGTCCGGTTCCTGAGAAATAAAACGGCGGTCTGCGTTGTCAGACCGCCGAAGTTTGACGGGATGTCCGCGGGGAAAACGGAGAGCCCGTCTGACCTCAATACAACTTCAATATAGGATGCCCAGGGCTGGGACGATGTGACGACTCGCACACTTCTGTCGTTTCCAGGCCGTCTGGGATCGGGAGGTAGACTTCTGAAAAGAAAGCGGCGATCCGTTCGTTGAACCGCCGCAATATAACGAGATGCCCAAAGGGGAGAGTGGGCAGTTCGTGTGAGCCTCAATACAGTTGAATATTGGAGCGGGAGAAGAATCGTGGCGTGATGAACATCACAGAGATTAGAGGATTTCCCCTGCAATCGGCACTTGTCTTCTCATGAAACCGTCATCGAGCCGAAGTTGACCACGTGTGGTCAGTCAGGGTCGGCCCAGCGTCTCCTTACTTCGGAAGCGCCATTCGTAGCCGTCACCGCCGGGCTCGCGGCCGCAGCTGGAGAAACCCGTTTACCCCTCGCCCAGCACTTCGCGGGCCATACGCAGGGTTTCCGCATCGAGTTCGGGCGGCGACAGGTCGACATCGCGCGCGAACGCTTGGGTGACGGTCTTCAGCACCGCGATCCGCGCATAACGCTTGCTGTCGGCGGCTATCACGCTCCAGGGCGCCGCATCGGTCGAGGTTCGCGCCAGAATCTCGGCGGCGGCCTCGAGATAGGCTTCGCGTTTCAGGTGGCTTCGGAAATCGGCTGCCGAGATTTTCCAGCGTTTGTGCGAATCTCTTACACGCTCCGCCAGGCGTGATTTTTGCTCTTCGGCGCTGACATGCAGGTAAATCTTGACGATCCGTGTGCCTGCGTCGATCAGCGTTTCTTCGAACCTGTTGATTTCGTCATAGGCGCGCCGCCAGTTGGCTTCTGTCGTCAGCCCGTCGACCCTTTCGACGAGAACGCGCCCGTACCACGACCGGTCGAAGATGCCGATAAGCCCCGCCTCCGGCAGGCGCTGCCAGAATCTCCAAAGATAATGATGCCGCGATTCTTCCGCAGTTGGCGGGCCGATCGGCCAGACATCGTAGAGGCGTGGGTCGAGTTCCGCCGTCATGCGACGGATCGCCCCGCCCTTGCCGGCAGTGTCCGAGCCTTCGATCACAACAATGCCGGTCAGGTTGCGTTTGAAATAGCTGATCGAGATCGACCGCATCAGATACTGAAGCGACCGCAGTTCGGCGGCGTAGACCTTCTTGGACAGGCGAGGATGCTTGCCGTCGGCCGGAAAAGGCAAGGACCTGCCGTTATTTCCGGAGATTCCGGTTTTGGCCATAAGCAGACCTCGTAAAAACGTCCCAGACCCGGACAAGAAAAAAGCCCGGTACCGAAGTACCGGGCTAAGTTTTACAGGGAGGCTTCACGTCTAGAAGACGTTGGATCCGAAGACCCATTTCCGGGTATTACGCCCGGAACTCATACCGGCATGGGAGGGGCCGGAAACTCCTGAAAGTAGAAACTTTCTTTCAATACTCTACTAAAACTCTAATCGGCGATCCTTTGCGCGGGGCACTTCTGACCGCCGCCCGATGATTGTTATATAGGCTGACTGTTTCTGGTAAGCCACTGGAAACTGAGCAACCCAGATATGCAAAAATTGCATATCGGTAAAATTGTTCAATTATATCAGTAAATTACTGGAGTTTCCGGGGCCTATCTACGGCTCTCATTTATTCTGCGAAGCAAAAACTCGCGGAACACAGCCACCCGCCGCGAGTGCCGCATTTCTTCCGGATAGACGAAAAAGGCGCGGTGGACCGGCCCTTCATGCTCCGGCAGGACCGGAATCAGTCCACTGGTGAGACCTGTCATGTAGTCCGGCAGCGCTGCGATTCCGAGCCCGGATGCCACTGCCCGGTAGATGCCGTACAGATTGTTGACCTGCAGCACCGGCCGGCGCGGATCGTTCGGCTCCCGCCCTTCGCGCAGCATCCAGTTCAGATCGGTGAAGGAATGGTGGTAGGTCTCGTCGTAGGCGACCAGGCGGTGGTTATCCAGATCGGCGATTGAGTGCGGCATGCCGTACCGTTCCAGGTAATCCGGCGCCGCGAACGCGCCATGATGCAGGTCGAACAGATGGCGCTGGATAAGATCGGCCTGCTGCGGGGGCGACAGTCGGATGGCGACATCGGCCTGTCGCATGGACAGGTTTAGCTCGTCCTCGCGGACGATCAGCGAGACGTCGATTTCGGGATACATCTCGACGAAATCCTTGAGCCGCTCGGTCAGCCACATGGATCCGAATGCCACCGTCGTGGTGATACGCAGCTGGCCGCGTGGCCGTTCCATCGTGTCGGTGACAGCCGCTTCGGCGCGCGACAGTCGCCGCGCGATATCCTGAGCCGCCTCGTACAGCGTTTCGCCGGCCTCGGTCAGATTCAGACCCCTGGCATGCCGGTGAAACAGCGGGACTCCGATATCGGCCTCAAGCGCGCCGATCTGCCGGCTGACGGACGACTGGGTCAGGTTCAGCCGATCGCCGGCATGGGTAAAGCTGCCCGCTTCGGCGACGGCGTGAAAGATGCGCAGCTTGTCCCAGTCCATGACGTCATCCTGCCAGAAATCGCTGCCGGCCTACAGGCCCTACCCCCTCCCTGACCCTCCCCCGCTCCTCGGGGGAGGAATCTTAAGCGGCGGTACTACTCCTCCCCCCGTTTTCTGGGGGGAGGTTGGGAGGGGGGCTTGCCGCCTCTCCGCCTTATTCCGCCGCCGCAGCCGGCGCCGCGTGTCCGGCAACGAACTTTTCGGCTTCGAGCGCTGCCATGCAGCCGGTTCCTGCCGCCGTGACCGCCTGCCGGTAGGTGCGGTCCTGTACATCGCCCGCGGCGAACACGCCCGGCACGCTGGTCGCGGTCGAATCCGCCGCCGTCAGGATATAGCCCTCGTCGTCGATATCGACATGGCCGCGAAACAGCTTCGTCGCCGGATCGTGCCCGATGGCGATAAACAGCCCGTCCAGCGCCATGTCGGTTACGGAATCGGTCTTGAGGTTGCGAATTCTGATGCCGGTGACTCCGAGCGGGTCCTCGTCGCCCACTACCTCCTCGACGACGCTGTCCCAGACCACCTCGATCTTTTCGTGGGCGAACAGCCGGTCCTGCAGGATTTTTTCCGAGCGCAACGCATCGCGCCGGTGGATCAGCGTCACCTTCGTCGCATGATTGGTCAGGTACAGCGCTTCCTCGACCGCCGTGTTCCCGCCGCCCACCACGGCGACTTCCTTGCCGCGATAGAAGAAACCGTCGCAGGTGGCGCAGGCCGAGACCCCGAACCCCTTGAATTTCTCTTCGGTCGGGAGGCCCAGCCAGCGCGCCTGGGCGCCGGTCGCAATCACAACCGAATCGGCGGTGTAGACCGTGCCGGAGTCGCCGGTGCAGCGGAAGGGCCGCGACGTGAAATCGACGTCGACGATCAGGTCGTTATGCATCGCCGTGCCGACATGCTCGGCCTGTTTCTGCATCTGCTCCATTAGCCAGGGGCCCTGGATTACATCGGCGAAACCGGGATAGTTCTCGACATCGGTCGTAATCGTCATCTGGCCGCCCGGTTCCATGCCCGTCACCAGCATCGGCGAAAGGCTGGCGCGCGCGGTATAGATCGCCGCAGTGTATCCGGCGGGGCCGGAACCGATGATCAGAACGGGGGCGTGGAACGTATCGGCCATGGCGAAAATGAAATCCTCTGAAAGTGTGCCTGTGCGTCGAATATAGGGTCTCATACCGTCTTGTCGAGTTGTCCCGATGCTTCGAGACGCCCGCCTGCGCGGGCTCCTCGGCTTGAGGATGTTTTCTGCCTTCCTCATCCTGAGGAGCCGTCTTCGGAACGAAGGCGGCGTCTCGAAGAATCGGCGTGACTCTGGACAGAATATCTCCCGGCATGGCACAGTATCCATACAAACTCTGTGGCCGGATGCGCAATGCGCAAGGAGGGCGCATGAGCGAGATCGACACAACGCCCAGAACGAAGACGCGGCCCAGGGCAAAGAGACCGCGGCTCTATAAGGTCATCCTGCTGAACGACGACTACACCCCACGTGAATTTGTCGTCGCCGTGCTGAGCGTCGTATTCCGGATGAACGAGGAAGAGGCGCTGAACGTCATGCTGACGGCGCACGGCAAGGGAACGTGCGTGGTCGCCGTTTCACCCGCGAGATCGCCGAAACCAAGGCAACCGAGGCGACCGAACTGGGCAGGCGGGAAGGCTACCCGCTGATGTTCACGATAGAGCCGGAAGAATGACCTCGATGGCCGTTAGAACCCGAACATGTGGTCCAGGCTGAACGTCCCGTTCGCGCCCAGGAGTCCATGATAGCCGAACAGGCGGCAGGTGGTGTCGCGGATGATGACATAGGCGCCATCGCCGGCTACTTTGCGCTCGCTCGCCTCGAAAATCTCTTCGTACCGCCAAAGGCGGGACCCGCCGCAGGCGATCTCCAGTTTCCGTTCCGCGACCGTTTCGCCGTCGGCGCGGGTTAGATAAAGCCATGTATCGGACGTGTCATGCCACGGCGTCGACGCCGGATAGATAAGGTGGCATAGCGTATCGAGCGGCGCGTCGCCGAGCCGAAGGAACAGCCGGGTCGACAGGCCGGGTGCGCGGCCTGCATAGCTCTGCGGTTCGTTGCGCCAGGTCAGCACGGTGTTGAAGACATGCGCGCCGAAGCTGGTCTCAGCGGCGTGGCCCGACGCCCGGTCCTCGTAGCGGAACAGCGCATGTAGCCAGCCGTCCGCCTCTCCGCCCTTGGAGAAATCGTAGACCAGTTCGATATGTCCGTACCCGTCTTCGAGAATTGCCCCGTCGTTGGCCAGCGCACCCATATCCAGCGCTTCGGCGTGATCCCGCGGCAGCCGGCCGAAATCGTGACGGGCGCGCTCGCGCCCTGACGGGTCGATCAGCAGCGCCGCGATCGGCAGTTTGGCCTGCGTCGTCGACATCGGTGTCGGCAGCGCGATCGAGCGCCAGCGGTCCGGCGGCAGGACCGGCGCCGGCAGGATGAAACCCTTGCCCATCAGGTTGCCGAGATCGGCAATACCGGGATCGGGCTTCAGGTCGGCTCGCTCGACATTGGCATGCGCGATACGTCGCCTGTTGCCTTCCGTGACCTCGTAGCGCGGCCGCACGAAATGTTTGCCGGCCTGGATTTCCACCTGTTCGGGCCAGCGTGCGCCGGGCAGCAGTTCGGCGACCGACAGAGCGCGGGTCGCATAGCCGGGAATTTCCTCATCGAGCAGCGCGATTTCGCTGCGGCCCATGAGGTTGAGCCCGATTTCACCGGCCGGGATCGGTTCGGGGTGCGAATTCTGGATCCAGAGCACCACATCCTCGCCGTCTTTCGGGGCCGGCAGGCCGGCATAGCAATCGGACGGCCAGGCGTTGGCGTCATGCGTACAGGACAGTGCGATCCCGTCTTCGGACCAGACATCCAGCGCGTATTTGACGACATCGTGCCCGCGGATGCCGCTGGCATGCAGGAACAGCTGCCCGGTGAAATCGCCCAAGCCGAACCGTGCCCTGATGTCGCCGCTGTCGATTCGGATTGCGGCGTCAGCGGTTTCGATCCTCTCGTCCCATTCCGCCAGCTCTGTTCCGTCCTCGCCGAACAAAATTGCGTGAAGAACGATTTCTCCCGCGCCATAGCGCGACCAGTAATTGGCGGTGGCGAGTCGCGTATGCATGCCGGCTGAATCGCGGAAATAGACGAAATTCGTGGCAAAATTGATCGGGTCCAGGTAGGCCCGGTCATCGGTCAGCCAGTTCGCATCGATCCGCACCTCGTCAAACGTGGCGACATCCATCGAATCAGGGAGCAGATGCCGGATGTGATCGACGATCCGGTCCGAATCGAACGCAGCGACCAGCAGCAGCTTGGCATTGCTCGATGGCAGTTCGGTCACCGGCTGCGCGGGCTGGCCCGCCAGCGATTTTCCAATGGTTTCGATGTCCTGTACGTAGCCGTCGGAGAAATCGACCCTCGACAGGTCGTAGAATTCGGCCATTCCCGAAAACAGCCCCAGCGGGTCATAGACCGCCACGGCGTCCGCGGCCGCCAGCCGATCGATCAGCGCCGCCATACGCCGCGCCGCCAGCGGATGGCTGATCGCCTTGTAGAACGCATTGCCGCCCTTGACGTTGCTGAAGGTCTCGATAGTCAGCGGCATCAGGCGGTCCCCGACAGTTTTTTGAACCATGCGGACAGCCTGTGCCGACGATGCTCGCGCCGTACCACGCCTTCGTCCGTTACCCAGTTAAGCTGAAGGACGCGGCGTTCGCCGACGAACGGCTCATGTCCGTGCCACGATTTTTCGCTGCGCCGGAAGGCAAGCAGTGTACCTGCTTCCGGCGGCACTTCGGCGGCGTAATCCTCCAGGTCGCTTCCCGATCGCAGTACGCGGAGCCGTCCGCCTTCGCCGTCCCAGCTGTCGTTCATATAGACCAGGACGGTGATGATCTTCGACTCTGTGTCGGTATGGATGCGTCCGTCCTTTGCCTGGCAGCGACCGCGCACGGTGATGGTAGTCGGCCGCCCGGAAAGATCGATTCCGAACTTGGCGGCGAAGGCATCGCGGACCTCCGGCCCTTCGAGCTCTTCGACCAGCGCATCGAACGCCTGTCCGGTTTTCAACCCGTCGAGCGGGAAGCTGCCGGGCCTGTCGATCGTCGGATAATCAGCGGAAATCTCCGAGATCGCGTCCCGTTTAACGAAGCCCGGAACAATCAGATAGTCATACGGATCGCGTTCGAGCGCGGTCCGGCTGAATCCGTCGAGATCGATACGGGACATGCGGGATTCCAGAGGCTGGGCGGCAATGACTGACACAGAACAGTCTTAGTGTCCGATACCCGATTTTTCAATCGCCTAAGTCGACTCGGGGGTTAACGTCTCGTCTCCAGCAGCTTTCGCACAGCCTCCGTCGCACGGGTCATGTCGTCGGGCGGGGTGTAGATCCAGCTGTCCGTCCGACCCTCGAACGGACGCGTCATTCCCGCTTCCCGAAATGCCGTGTGGAACCGGCCGAACTTGGCGGAGCCACCGTTGAGATCGAAGATGTAGACCGGTTTTCCCGTGGCGCAGGCCTCCGTCACCATATTCACGGAATCGCTGGTGACGACCAGCGCATCGGCCAGCGCAAGGATGCCGAAATAGGGGTTGTCGCCCGTCCCGTCCCAGACATCGACGGGCAGACCGGCGAGCGGCGCCAGAATGGCGCTGAGGTTATCGTCGCCGGTACGCCGCGACGGCGTGATCGCCAATCCGCCTCCGGTAGCGCGTGCCGCGTCGGCCATAAGATTTCCAAGCCGGGATGCCGTGGCGCCGCTCATCCGATACTGCCGGTTGGCGCCGCCGATCAGCACGCCGGTCAGGGGACGGGGCAGGGCGGCGTATCTGTCGCGGAATTCATTTGTGGCTTCTTCCAGTCTTCCCGGGGTCACCCGGTGCAGCGCGCCCATCGTCTGAATAACGTTTGGTCCGATCAGCCGGTCGTGCGACGGGGTAACGACCAGGTCGAATCGGGCTGGGTCGATTGTCGGATTCTGTATCTGGACCGCGACGGTCGCCGGGTTCGCCCGTTTGATCGCCGCCGCCGGCGCGACGGTCGCCCGTCCGGTGGCGATTAGCAGATCCGGCCAGGGCGGAGCCAGCGGGTCGCCAGCATCCGAGATTGCGCTCAATGGCGCAATCCAGCATTGCGGCGGCAGGGTGGACCACGGAAAGCGGGGCCGGATTCGCTTGATCACAGGATCGAGTCCGAGCGCTTCGGCAAGCCCGAGGCACTGGCTTTCCATCCCCGCCTTGCCGTCGGTCACGATCCAGCAGACCGTCATTCGTGCGTTTTTCCGTCCGTTGAAATATTGTTTCGTATTCTTATAATATAATTGCTTTGAGGGTCAAAACGGGGAGGGCCTTCCGTCATGGCGCGCGTCAAACTGGACCGCATCGATTTTAAAATCCTGCGCGATCTGCAGGATAACGGCCGCATGACCAATGTCGACCTGGCCCAGCGCGCCGGCATTTCGCCGCCGCCCTGCCTGCGACGGGTGCGCGCGCTGGAGGAAACCGGCTGCATCAGGGGCTATCACGCCGATATCGACCCCCAGCAGCTGGGTTTCGGCGTGACCGTGTTCGCCCATGTCGGGCTGAGCAGTCAGGCCGAAAACGACCTGGTCGCTTTCGAACAGCTGATGGACAGCCTGCCCGAGGTCCGCGAATGCCACATGCTGGCCGGCGAAACCGATTTTCTGCTCAAGATCGTCGCCACCGACTGGGACAGCTATCAGAAATTTCTCACCAGCAAGCTGACGCCTGCGCCCAACGTCAGCGTCGTAAAATCCTCCCTGGCCATCCGTAGCGCGGTGACGCGCCCCGGCGTACCGATCGATACGGATACGACGGCGGGGTAGTCCAGAACGGGCCGGAACCCGGCAGTGTCTACTTGAACACCACCTTCAGGATTTCATAGGCCTTGCTGCCCTTGGGGGCGACGACTTCGACGGAATCGCCGACCGTCTTGCCAATCAGAGCTCGCGATAAAGGCGACGTGATCGAAAGCAGGCCTTGGTTGATATCGGCCTCGTGCTCGCCGACGATCTGATAGGTGGATTCTTCATCCGTGTCTTCATCGGCTACGGTTACGGTGGCGCCAAACTTGATCGTTTTTCCTGACAGCTTCGACGGATCGATGATCTCGGCGTTGCTGATCTTGTCCTCAATCTCGTTGACGCGGCCCTCGATGAAGGACTGTCGTTCCTTGGCTGCGTGATATTCCGCGTTTTCCGAAAGGTCGCCATGTTCGCGCGCGGTGGCGATAGCCTTGATGATGGCAGGCCTTTCCTCCGTCTTGAGACGTTTCAGCTCCGTTTCCAGACGGTTGAATCCGTCGAGAGTCATAGGAAACTTGCTCATCTGGCGTCCGTGCCCCTTTCCCGAAGACAGGTTCTGCCCCCCGTCCGGATTGGGCGCCGAAATCGGGGGTTCGATTAAAACGAACCGTCAAAGTAAGACTGTAGTGGCGCAACTTCAAGGGTTTCGGTACGGAGCGCTTCAATAGCGCTGACCGTAGCCCGCGCGCCCGCGACCGTGGTGTAGTAGGGAATCCGGTTCATCACGGCCGTCTGGCGCAGAGATCGGCTGTCGCTGATTTCGGCTGCGCCTGCGGACGTATTGATGACGAGGTCGACCTCGCCGTCCTTCATCGCATCGACGATATGCGGCCTTCCTTCCATCACCTTGTTGACCCGCTCTGCAGCAATGCCTTCCGCCGACAGAGCATCGGCCGTTCCGCTGGTAGCCAGAATCGTGAAGCCCATTCCGGAAAGCGTCCTGGCAAGCGGCACGATTGCCGGTTTGTCCGAATTGCGCACCGAAATGAAGGCCGTCCCCGATTTCGGCAGGGTTTGCCCGGCGCCGATCTGGGCCTTGGCGAACGCGCGCGCAAAATCCACGTCGATGCCCATCACCTCGCCGGTCGATTTCATTTCAGGTCCCAGCAGTGCATCGACGCCCGCGAACCGGGTAAACGGGAAGACAGCCTCCTTGACCGCAATGTGCCGCGCGCGCGGTTTTATGTCGTAGGCGGCGATCACCTGCGCCAGCGTTTCGCCGGCCATCACGCGCGCCGCCACCTTGGCGATAGGCATGCCGGTGGCCTTGGCGACGAATGGTACGGTCCGGCTGCCGCGCGGGTTGACCTCGATGATATAGACCTCCCCGTCTTTCACGGCGTACTGCACGTTCATCAGCCCGACGACGTTGAGCGCACGCGCCAGCGCTTCGGTCTGTCGACCTATTTCTTCCGTGATTCCGGCGGGAAGCGAATAGGGAGGAAGCGAACAGGCGGAATCGCCCGAATGGATCCCGGCCTCCTCGATATGCTCCATGATGCCGGCGACATGCACGTTGCCGTCCCGGTCGCACAGCGCGTCCACGTCGACTTCGATGGCGTCGCGAAGGTATGAGTCGATCAGTACCGGATTGTCGCCTGACACGCGGACCGCCTCGTCGATATAGCGTCGGAGCGCGCCTTCGCTATGGACGATCTCCATGCCGCGCCCGCCCAGCACATAGGACGGCCGGATAACCAGCGGGAACCCGATCTGTGCGGATATCTCGAAAGCCTGCTCGCGGCTGGTCGCGATGCCGTTCTGCGGCTGCAGCAGTTCGAGCGACTGAATAAGCTGCTGAAACCGTTCGCGGTCCTCGGCCAGATCGATGGCGTCGGGCGAGGTGCCCAGCACGGGGATGCCGGCCTCTTCCAGGGCAGAGGCCAGTTTCAGCGGCGTCTGCCCGCCGAACTGCAGGATCACGCCCATCAGCTCGCCCTTGCTCGCCTCCAGCTCTGCGATCTCTATCACGTCCTCGGCGGTCAGCGGCTCAAAATAGAGCCGGTCGGACGTGTCGTAATCGGTCGAGACTGTTTCCGGGTTGCAGTTGATCATGATCGCCTCGATCCCCGCTTCTCGCAGCGCGTAGACCGCGTGCACACAGCAGTAATCGAACTCGATCCCCTGGCCGATCCGGTTGGGGCCGCCGCCGAGGATGATCGCCTTGCGCCGCTCGCTCGGGTCGGCTTCGCATTCGGGCGGCGACAGGCCGTCGCCCTCATAGGCGGAATACATATAAGGGGTGATCGACGGGATCTCGGCGGCGCAGGTGTCGATGCGTTTGTAGACCGGGCGGATGCCGAGCGCGCGCCGCGCCTCGGCGACCGCTAACGCGCTTTGTCCTGTCAGCTGTCCGATACGTTCGTCGGAAAAACCCAGCGACTTGATGCGCTGCATCTCTTCGCCGCTTGCCGGGAGTCCGTCCCTGCGGATTGCAGCTTCGGTCTCGACCAGCATTTCGATCTGTTCGAGGAACCACGGATCGTATTTCGTGATCGAGGCGATTTCTTCCCGCGACAGCCCGTGACGGAATGCCTGCGCGATAGTCAGGATACGGTCGGGGGCCGGGGTCGCCAGCGCGGTGCGCACGGCGTCTTCGCCGTCGCCGCCCGGAAATTCGATCTCGTTCAGCCCGCATAGCCCGGTCTCCATCGAGCGAAGCGCCTTCTGCATCGATTCCGCGAAATTGCGTCCCACCGCCATTGCCTCGCCGACCGACTTCATGGAGGTGGTCAGCAGCGGCTCGGCGCCGGGGAATTTCTCGAAGGTGAAGCGCGGGATCTTGGTGACGACGTAATCGATGGTGGGCTCGAACGAGGCCGGCGTTACGCCGGTGATGTCGTTGGTCAGTTCGTCCAGCGTATAGCCGACGGCCAGCAGTGCGGCGACCTTTGCGATGGGGAAGCCGGTGGCCTTGGACGCCAGCGCTGACGAGCGCGAGACGCGCGGGTTCATCTCGATCACAACCATGCGGCCGGTCTTCGGATCGATGGCGAACTGCACGTTCGACCCGCCGGTATCGACGCCGATCTCGCGCAGCACAGCCAGCGAGGCGTCGCGCATGATCTGGTATTCCTTGTCGGTCAGCGTCAGCGCCGGGGCGACCGTCACCGAATCTCCGGTATGGACGCCCATCGGGTCGACGTTCTCGATCGAGCAGATGATGATGCAGTTATCCGCATGGTCGCGGACCACTTCCATCTCGTACTCTTTCCATCCCAGCACCGATTCCTCGATCAGCACCGAGCTGGTGGGCGACGCATCGAAACCGTGCTCGGCGATGGCGCGGAACTCGTCGCGATTATAGGCGACCCCGCCGCCCGTGCCGGCGAGCGTAAAGGACGGTCTGACGATGGCGGGCAGCCCGACCTGTTCCAGCGCGTCCCAGGCCTGGTCCATGTTGAGTACGACTGTGCCGCGCGGGCATTCGAGGCCGATTTTCTTCATTGCGTCCTTGAACAGGTCGCGGTCCTCGGCCTTTTTGATAGCGCCCATCGAGGCGCCGATCAGCTCCACCCCGTATTTATCGAGCGTGCCGTCCTCGGCCAGCGCCAGTGCGGTGTTGAGCCCGGTCTGGCCGCCCATGGTCGGCAGCAGCACGTCGGGGCGCTCGCGCTCGATCACGCGTGCGACGAATTCGGGTGTGATCGGCTCGATATAGGTCGCGTCCGCCATGCCCGGATCGGTCATGATGGTCGCCGGGTTGGAATTGACCAGGATGATCCGGTAGCCTTCTTCGCGCAACGCCTTGCAGGCCTGCGTGCCGGAATAGTCGAATTCGCACGCCTGGCCGATCACGATCGGTCCCGCGCCGATGATCAGGATGGAAGAAATGTCGTCGCGTTTGGGCATGATTCTCGGGTCTCGCGCGGTTCCGCGGGGCGGGTTTCGGTCAACTTTCCGGATAATTCAATTTGCCGCCCTGTTTTCCACGACTCTGCACCCCTGTGCAAGCGAATCGACGCGGATTCGGCGAAGAATCGGCTCTTTGACTTAATTGGACAGCGCTCTGGCTGACACGTTAGGCTTTTGAATGGACGTTCACTACCGGGAGAAACCCATGAGTGCGCAAGACAGGATGTTCGAGGCGATAATCGAGGCGTCCGGCGTGCCGGTGCAGGACGACGAAAAGGCCGAACTGCGTAAGGCCTATACGACGCTGATGGAACTGGCCGCCCGGACGCGTGTACCGGGACGGAGCTGGGAAGTCCGGACCCTGCCGCATTACCTGCCGGAAGCGCCTGACGAGGATGCGCCATGAGCGCGTTTCTGCCCTCCATCGCCGAGGCCGCCGCCGATATCCGGTCCGGCGCGCTGACCTCCGCCGCGCTAACCGAGACATGTCTTGATCGCATTGCACGGTACGATTCCGATATCCATGCCTATCACGTCGTTCTGGCGGATGAGGCTCGGGCGGCGGCGAGGAAGGCGGATGAAGAACTCGCCGCCGGCATGGACCGCGGCCCGCTGCACGGCATTCCGCTGGCGCTCAAGGACGTGTTTTACTGGAAGGGCCAGAAGACCACCTCGAATTCGCGCGTGATGATCGATTTCGAGGCAGACGAGGACGCCACCGCCATCGTGAAGCTGAAGGAAGCCGGCGCGGTGCTGCTGGGCCAGCTGAACACCTACGAATTTACCTTCGGTGGGCGTCCTTCCTACCTGCCGCCCTTTCCACCGGCGATGAATCCGTGGAATTTCGCGCGTATTACCGGCGGCTCTTCATCCGGTTCGGGTGCAGCGGTCGCCGCCGGGCTGTGTCTCGGTGCGCTCGGCACCGATGCGGGCGGTTCGATCCGCCTGCCGGCCGCGTTCAACGGCATTGCCGGGATGAAGCCGACTATCGGGCGGGTCAGCGGTTTTGGCGACATGCCGCTGACCTACTCGTTCGACTGCGTCGGGCCGATGGCGTGGACGACGCACGATTGCGCGCTCATGCTGCAGGCGATTGCGGGTTATGACCCGCGCGACCCGGGAAGCGGAAAGGTCCCGGTGCCGGATTATGTGGCAGGCATCGAAGATGGCGTGGCGGGTCTGAAGATCGGCGTGATCCGCCATTTTTACACGGACGATTTCGCCTCACCGCTCGATATCGTTCGGGCCATAGATGGGGTCGGCCAGACACTGTCCGGCCTCGGAGCGAAGGTGACGGAAGTATCGGTCTCGCCGCTGATCGACTGGCATGCGGTAGGGCGGGTGCTGGTGCCGGCCGAGGCCTATGCGATCCACGAGGAACGGCTGCAGACCCAGTGGGAGACCTACGGCAAGCTGGCGCGCAACCGGCTGATGCTGGGCGGTCTGTTTCGCGCCGTCGATTACATCCAGGCGCAGCGCCGGCGGGGCGAACTGCTGGCGGAGATGAACGCTGTCCTGGAGGACTGCGACGTCGTGATAACGACCGGGACGCTGACGCCCACCCCGCCGTTCGACGATAGCGAACCGTTCCCCTTCATCGATGTGCCGACCATCCCCATCCCGTTCAACTTGACCGGCCATCCGTGCCATGTGGTACGGGCAGGGTTCGGCGACGACGGCATGCCCATCGGGGCTCAGATTGCCGGCAGGCACTGGGACGAGGCGACGGTATTGCGGGTTTCGCACGCGTTCGAAATGGCGGCCGGTCTGCTCGACCGTGCGCCGGAGATCGGCGGCCCGGGCGGGGGTCAGTAAACGAGGCTGAAAAGGCCGATCAGCAGCGCCCAGGAGACGATACAGACACCAATAACGAAGGCTGCCTGAACGAAGCGCGGCAATTGCTGGCCTCGTCCGCTTTCCGAAACTTCAGACTGGCACTAGTTCATCACGCAACCCTCCCGGAGGCTACCCTTTTTGATTTCAGCCTTTGTTCCAACTTTCCCGCGAATATTGTGCCTAAATTGCCTCGGAATCACAACTGGTGATGGGCCGCATGTTGTCGATGACGAAATCAGCGGGCGGGGCCCCGCGGGGCGTGCAGGGGGCGGTTTCTGATTCCGAGGAACGGGATGCCTAGACCTTTCGCATCTTGTCCTGTCGCATCCTATAATTCACGGGAAGCCATCCGCCCCCGTTTCCAGAGGAAAAACGCTTGAACAAGTCCGCCCCCATTCGCCGGGTGACCGATCGCTGGTTCGCGTTGTCCGGCAATCTGCGCGGCATCGCGCTGATTTCGCTCGGCACGATCCTGTTTTCGCTGACCGACATCGCGGTCAAGACACTGGGCAATGCCTATCATCCGTACCAGCTCAGCCTGATCCGCTACATTGTCGGGTTCGCGATGCTGGCGCCGGTATTCTGGGGGATGGGGCTCGACGGGCTCAAGACCAGACGGGCCGGGCTCCATGTCGTGCGGCTCGCGCTGGCCACCCTGGCGCAGCTCGGCTTTTTTATCTCGGTGATCGAACTCAAGCTCGCCGACGCCACGGCGCTGATGTTCTCGAAGCCGCTCTTCACCACGCTGGTCGCGACGATCGTCCTGCACGAGCTGGTCAGCGCGAGGCGCTGGACGGCGACCGCGGTGGGATTCGCGGGAGTCGTCGTGATGATGCGACCCGGCGCGGGCTCGTTCGACCCGGTGATGCTGGTCGCCGTCGGCGCGGCGATGAGCTTCGCCGTCGCCAACGTGATCATAAGGCTGATGTCCTCGACCGAGCCGCCCAATCGGATCCTGTTCTACTACCATGTCGGCGGTATCGGGCTGCTGCTGATCCCTGCCCTGTACGAGTGGCGCATGCCGACAGGAATCGACTGGCTGCTGCTGGCGCTGGTCGGCTTCCTTACCACGCTGGGGATGATCTGCTGGGTACGCGCCTTCTCGGTGGGCGAGGCCAACGCCATCGGCCCGATGGAATATGTCCGGCTGATCTATGCCGGGCTGTTCGGCTATTTCCTGTTCGGCGAGGCCATCGATCTCTGGACCGTCGCCGGCGGCGTCATCATCGTCGGTAGCGCACTCTTCATCACCCGCGACGAGGCGAGACGGAAGGGATGATGAAGACGGGGTGATTGCCCGGCCATCATGAAAATGAGGGGCAGCCCAGCGATCTGGGCAGGATGTCGGCGTGGTGACGTAACAAGCGCCCCAGTGTCCGCCTTCACGAGCAGGGCGGCTGCTGCTCCGGTCGTTTTTGGGGTATTCTGGGTCGGGCAATTGCGAAGCGATATTTACGGAGAGGCACCATGGAAGGCAGCGCAGCCAAGAAATTCAACGTTTCAGGCGTGTGGCTCGACCGGCCGTTCAAGATCAGGCGGCTCGGCCATTTCGGGTTCAATGTGAAGGATGTGGAGACCTGCCTGAAATTCTATCGCGACCTGCTCGGGTTCAGCATTTCCGATCCTATTGATTTCGGCCCCCGCGTAAAGGACGAGGAAGTCCGGAAGACGCTCGGGTCCGGCATCGGCTATTTCATGCGCCACGGCTCCGACCATCATTCCTTCGTGCTGTTCCCCAAGAGGGTGCTCGACGAACTCGGCGGCCGGTCGGGCCGTGAGGACGTCACCATCAACCAGATCACCTGGCAGGTGGGCAGCCTGCGAGAGGTGACCGGCGCCGAGGAATGGCTGCGCAATCTCGACAACCCGATCCGCCGGTCCGGGCGCGACACGCCGGGATCGAACTGGCATGTCTACCCGTTCGACCCGGACGACAACATAAACGAGCTCTATTACGGCATCGAACAGATCGGCTGGGACGGGTATTCCAAGCCGGCGGTATTCCGCCAGCGCGGCTTCCAGCAGACGCCCGACCTGCCGCAGATGTCCGAATATGACGAGGTGCAGGCAGCGCTGGCCGAAGGCGCGGACCTGACGAGCGGCACGCGCGACATTGTCGATCTGGAACCCAAATACGATGTCGGCGGCATCCTGCTGCCGCGCCCGTTCAAGATCGTCCGCATCGGGCCGGTGCGGCTGTTCGTCGACGATGTCGAGGCGGCGCTCTCTTTCTACCGCGACCGGATGGGCATGCGGGTGACCGAGGAAGTCACCTATGAGGGCCATCGCTGCGTCTTCCTCCGGGTCAACACCGAGCATCATTCGATGGCGCTCTATCCGAAAGCGCTGCGCGCCGAGCTGGGGCTGAGCGAACACAGCGCCTGCATGGCGTTCGGGCTGCAGGTCGGCGGCTACGACCAGTTGCGCAATGCTATGTCGTTCCTTCAGGAAAACGGGGTCGAGATCAGGCACCTGCCGCCCGAGCTGTTCCCCGGCATCGATTACAGCGCCTTCGCGCTCGACCCGGACGGGCACGCGCTCCAGCTCTACTACTACATGGAACAGATCGGCTGGGACGGGCAGCCCCGCCCGTCGGAGCGGCGCGCGCACGCCGCAGGCGAATGGCCGGAAGCGGTCGAGCCGCAGCCGGATACGTTCGGTGGTGAGCCGTTCCTCGGGCCGCTGGGGTAGGTCCGACACCCTCTCGTCAGTTTATTCCCTCCGGTCCCCCCTGCTTGCCGGAGGGAGGATAAAACGCGGCTGCCGTTTTCCTTTTCTCCAGACTGTTGTGATAGAATCGTCGTAACGGAAAAGGGAGGCCGCCGCCTGATGCCAGATACAGTAATCGATACCCCAAACGACATCGCCCCCGACATCGCCCCCGGCATCGATTGGGTCGCCCGTGTGCGGGAAGTCGCGCCGATAATCGAAGCCGGCGCGGCGCAGACAGAAGCCGACCGCATGGTCGCGCCCAGCGTAATGGCAGCGATGCACGAGGCCGGGTTGTTCCGGCTGAGCGTACCGCGCGCGGCTGGAGGGCATGAAGCGCCGGTCTCCCAGATCATCCAGGCGGTCGAAGCCGTCGCCAATGTGGATGCCAGCACCGCGTGGTGCATGGGGCAGGGACTTGGCTGCGCCCGCTCTTCGGCTTTTGTCGATCCGGAGATCGCGCGAGAAATCTGGGATACGCCGGACGGCGTGCTCGCCTGGGGGCCGCCCGCCGGGCCGATGCGTGCGGTGGCCGTCGATGGCGGATACCGCGTGACCGGCAAGTGGCAGTTCGCCAGCGGGCTGATGCGCGCGACCTGGGTCGGCCCCAACCTGCCGGTCTTCAATGAGGACGGCGAGCGCCGTCTGGACGAGGACGGAAAGCCGGAATCCCGCAACATGCTGATCCGCAAGAAGGACGTCCAGGTAAACGACGTCTGGCAGGTGATCGGGCTGCGCGGTACGGGATCGAACGGGTTCGAGGTCGACGATTTCTTCGTGCCGGAGGAATTCACCTTCATCCGGGATTCGAAGCATTACCGGCGCTGCGAGGCGGAGCTCTACCGCATTCCGCTAACCACCTATTACGGCATGGCGTTTTCCAGCCTTGCGCTTGGCGTGGCGCGTCCGGTGCTGGATGCTTTTATCGAGCTGGCGGAAACCAAGAAGGCGAGCCATACGCCTGTCGTCCTGCGCGAAAGCACGGCGGTGCAGCGCGAGTTTTCCGCTGCTGAAGCGGCCTGGGGTTCGGGGCGGGCCTACCTGCATGAACGCGTCAACGCGCTGTTCGGCGCGGGGCTTCCGTTCGAGGAATGGTCAATCGCCGACCGCGCACGGCTCCGCATCGCGTCGACGAACGCCATGCACCAGGCGCGCAACGCGGTGAACTGGGCCTACCAGGCGGCGGGTTCCGGTGCGATCTTCGAGAAAAACCCGTTCGAAAAGCGCCTGCGCGACATCAACGCGGTATGCCAGCAGGCCCAGGCCCAGCCGGTCAATTTCGAACATGCCGGCGCCGCGCTGATGGGCGTCGAATCTGACGGCGCGCGGATTTAGCCCTCAGGTCAGGACGATCAGCCCGTCGACCGCCACGACGCCGTCGCCGTCCGGACGAACGATGAGCGGGTTGATTTCGGCTTCGGCGATCTGCGGCGCGCTAACCGGCAGGCGAGCCAGTTCGGACAGCGCGGCGATGGCTTTCGCGAGCGCATCCAGATCGCCTTTCGGCATGCCGCGATAGCCGCGGATCGGGGCGAGGCCGGTAACTTCCTCGATCATCTCGCGCGCGGTTGCGACAGAGACCGGAGCGAGGCGCACCGCCGCATCGCGGTAGAGTTCCGCCAGCACGCCGCCCGGCGCCAGCGTGACGATCGGCCCGGCTTCCGCCGTCCTGCGATAGCCGATCAGCACTTCGGCGAGCCCGCTTTCCAGCTTCTGCACCATGACGCCGTCGATCTTCGCTTTCGGGTGGGCCTCGGTGGCGCGCTGCGTCATCAGCGCGGCGGCTTCGGCAAGGGCGACCTCGTCCCAGATATCGAGCGTCACGCCGCCCGCCTCGGTCTTGTGCGGAATATCGGCGGACACGATCTTGGCGACGACCGGGTATCCGATGGGGGAGCCGATAGTGCCGGGCTCCAGCATCGCCGATCCGGCCTGTTCGATCCCCAGTGCACCGAACACCGACCCGGCGGAGGCTTCGTCGAGGACGTTTCCTTTTGCGGCCCGCGCGACCTTTTTCAACGCCGCAGTTGCCTTTTCCAGGCGCTTGCCGCGCGGCTTCGGCGGCGCGGAGGCAGGCGGCGTCCATTCCAGGCAGGCGCGCATCGCATCGGCGCAGGCTTCGGGTGTGCGGAAGGCGGCGATCCCGGCCTCGGTCAGCAGTCGCAGCGATTCCTCGGCATTGGGCACCAGGAAGGCGGCGATCGGCTTGTCGCATTTCTTCGCCGCCGCGGCGATAGGCTCCACCGCGATGCTGGCATGAAACTGCGCCGAAGAGCCCACGACCGCGACCACTGCGTCATTGTCCTTCGAGCGCAGCAGCATTTCGAGCGACGGCTGATAGATATCGCGCCGCGTGCCGGCCATGGTCAGATCGATGATCGGCCCGTCGCTCAGCGCGATGCCCGCCGGCGCGACCTTGTCGCGCAGCTGCTTCGGCGCGCTCACAAGCTCGATCCCGGCGAGCCCCATCCGGTCCACCGTGGTGGCTGCGCCGCCGCCGGTGGTGGTTAGTACTGCGACGCGGCGGCCAGGTCCTTTAGGACGGCGTTTCGCCAGCGGCGCGATTTCCAGCAGTGTTTCCAGCAGGTCGACCCGCAATATACCGCAGTCGCGGAAGAAGGCGCTGGTGGCTTTGTCGTCGCCCGCAATCGCGCCCGAATGCGAAACGGCAAGCTCGCGCCCGGCGTCAGACCTCCCCAGCTTGTAGGCGATGACGGGTTTGCCGGCCTTGTGCGCCCGTCGCGCCATGGCGGCGAGCGAGGAGGGATCGCGCACTGATTCGAGGAACAGCAGGATCGCTTCGGTGTCGGCATCGTCGACCAGCGCGTCGGCGACTTCGCCCACCGTGAAATCCGCCTCGTTGCCGATGGAGACCATGCGTGAGAACCCGACGCCCCGCGCCGCACCGCGCGAGATCAGCGCGCCCAACATGGTGCCGCTCTGCGATACGACGCCGAGCGTGCCCTTGATCAGCTCCGGCATTTCGAGCACCGCGTTGACGGTGATCGCCGCGCCGCCCACCACATCGATCACGCCCATCGAGTTCGGCCCGACGAGGCGCATCCCGGCCTTGCGGGCGTCGCGCACCATCTTCTCCTGAATGCGGCGGCCTTCCTCTCCCGTTTCGGCGAACCCGTCGGAAAAGATGCTAGCGACCTTTACCCCGGCCCTGGCGCAATCCTTCAGGATATCCGGCACGGTCGCCGCCGGGGTCATGATGAAGGCATGGTCAACCGGGCCGGGCGCGGCGGCTACGGATTTGTATGCCGGCAGCCCCATGATTTCGGCACGCCCCGGATTGATCGGCAGGATACGGCCCTTATAGCCGTGCTTCGTCAGATAGCGCTGCGGCCGGGCGGTATTTTTTCTTTCGTCACCCGACGCGCCCACAAGAGCGACAGATCGCGGGCTGAACAATACCCGGGCTAACGACTTCTTCATTGTCGAGACTCAGGCTTCCGGTTTTGGCGGACGCGGGGGGCGTTGCGAGAACCGACGTTCGAATACGTCCTCGGCGATGCGGTTCTTCATCATCTCGGGCGAACCGCCGGCGATCATCCAGCCGCGCGTTCGGCGGAAGCAGTATTCGACAAGGCTGTCCTGGCTGTATCCGGCGCCGCCCATAGCCTGCATCGCTTCGTGCGCGACCTGGAAGCCGTTCTGGTTGCAGGCGATCTTGGCGATCGAGGTTTCCTGCGCCGACGGGAAGCCCTTATCCGCGCTGGTCGCCGCGCGGTAGAGCAGCAGCTGCGCCGAATCGAGCAGGATTTTCATGTCGGCGAACTTCCACTGGATGCCCTGGAATTCGTAGAGCGGCCGTCCGAACTGTTCGCGCGTCATGACGTGCTGGCGCGCGGTCTCGAACGCGTAGCGGCCGAGCGACAGCGCACGGCTGGCATTACCGATGCGCTCGACATTGAAGCCGGCGATCTGTTTGCGGAACCCGCCTTCCTCCAGCAGCACGTTTTCGCGCCCGACATAGACGTCGTCGAAATAGAGCTGGGTCCATTCCTCGCCAGACAGGAAGCCGGTCGGCTCGCCGGTGGTGAACCCGTCGGAGCCGCGCTCGATCAGCACAGAGCCGATACCGTTGAGCCCCGGCCCGTAGCGGACATAGGCGAGCAGTACGTCGGCGTAGCGCCCATGCGTGGTGAATACCTTGGTGCCGTTGATTCGGTAGCCGTCGCCATCGGCGGTCGCCGCGGTTTTCAGGTCGGTCGCCGCCGAGCCAGCCTCGGGTTCGGTCATCGCCACCGCGATCACCTTTTCGCCTGCCAGCATCGGTTTCAGCAGCCGTTCCTTCTGCTCATCCGTTCCGTATTCCGCAAGCACCCGGATCGGTCCGAAATTGCCGGCCTGGATCACGTCGGCGCTGCGCGGACACACGCTGGCGATGGCCTGAATCGCGATCACCGCATCCATCAGCGTACCGCCCTGGCCGCCGGCGTCCTCCGGGATAGTGATGCCGAGCAGACCCTGTTCCGCCATCAGCTTCGCGACGTCCCACGGGTACTCGTCGGTATGGGCGCGTCGCAGGGCGCCGTCCGCCAGGTGCCGCTCGGCGAAGGCGCGGACCGAATCCTCGAAAAGCTGCTGTTCTTCGGTAAAGGTAAAGTCCATCGGTGCGTTACTCCGCCGCCTGCGACGCGGTTTCCATCGAGAACGGCAAGGCCCGGATCGAGTCGAGCGTTTCCAGTGACCAGCAGGCGTCGAGCAGGGCGGATGCACTTGCGCTGCCCATGACCGGCGCGGCGAGTTCGGTGAACTTGGTCGAGATTTCGTCGTCCGACAGCGGCAGCTCCGGGTCGCCCTTGCGCGCATGCTGGAAATGCTCGAGCACGCGGCCGTCCTTCGTCTTCACCGTAATATGGGCGGCGCGTTGTTGCGGGAAGTTCTTGTCGATCTCCTCATCCAGATGGACCGCGACCTTCGGCGACAGCGCACAGGTCTCGGGATGCGTCAGCCGTTCCTGGGTAAAGGCGTCGAGCCGCACCGTGCCGTGGGTGAAGGCGGTTGCGACCAGGTATGGCACGCTGAACCGGCCGTCATAGGGGGTGCTGTGATCGTGCCCGCTGCAAATCTCGTACGTCGATGAGTAGCCGCGAATGTCGACGGACTCGATGTCGTCGGCGGTCACCCCATACTGTTCCTTGATGGCGAGCGCTGCGTCGATAGCGGCGAAGGTATGGCCGCAACAGCCGTGATTCTTGGTCGTCATCACGGTGATGTTGTATCGCTCGCCGAGCCCGTCGGTGGCCTGCGACCAGTCGCAGTTCTCGCTCATCGCGGCGCCGACGCCGACCTCGCCGTCGAGCATGTCCATCACGCCGCGGATTCCGTACTTCGCCGACATGGCGCACATCACGCCGGTATCTGCGGCGTGCGCGCCATGCATGGGCTTGGTGTCGGAATCCGACCGGAAAGCCTGCTGCAGACCCGCCGCCATGGTGCCGACCAGCGCCATCGCATGGGCAATCTGGTCCCGGTCCAGCTTGAGCGCCGTCGCCGCTGCGATGGCCGCGCCGAACGAGCCGATGGTCGCAGTGTTGTGCCAGTACTTGTAATGCGCGCGTCCCAGCACCACCGCGATGCGGGTCGAGACCTCGTAGCCGACGATCACCGCGCGCAGGAACGCTTCGCCAGACAGATTTTCGCCTTCGGCGACGGCCAGCGCGGTGGAGACGACCGGCGTTGACGGGTGATAGATCGCGTCGCGGAAAATGTCGTCGAACTCCACCGTGTGAGACGCGGCGGCATTGATTGTGGCCGCGGTTCGAACGGTCGCCTTTCCACCCGACGGGAACAGTCGCGCAGGCCCGTGGCCGACATCCTCGCCAAGCGCCTGCACCAGACCCGTGGCCGGCTGGATAATCGCGCCGGGAGCAGTTGTCGCACACCAGTCGATGACGGCCCGCTTGGCCCAGCGGATGGCCTCTTCGGGAATGTCGCGCGTGCGTTCGGCGACCGCGTAATCGGCGATATCGTGCAGCAGCATGGCGTCCTCATTTTCGACATATTATGCCCGGAATATCGACCATAGACCTTACGGGGCGAACCCCCTGCTGTCCATGGAACCGCCCAACCGTTATGGTTTTGTCATTATGATCAGATTTCTTTCATGCATGCTTTTCGCGGTCGCGTTGCTGGCCCGGCCCGCTAGCGCCCAGACCGCGCCGTCGGAATCGGAGATCTCCGGGTATACCGGCCTGCTTGCGGCAGCGGCTGCGGGCGATATCACGCGCCTTCAGTCCCAGATCAGGAAGGGCGCAAAGATCGATATGCGCGACGCCCACGGTCGGACGCCGCTGATGGTGGCGGGTTATCGCCGAGACGTGGCAGCGGCCAAGGCGCTGCTGGCGGCGGGCGCCGATATTGATGCGCGCGATTCGCAGGCCTACGACCTGATGACCATCGCTGCGGTGGCCAACGATTTGCCGATGCTCAAGCTCGCCATCGCGTCCGGCGGCAATGCCGGCCAGATCACCAGCCCCTATGACGGCACGGCCCTGATTGCGGCGGCCCATCTTGGCCATGTCGAGGTGGTGAAGGCGCTGATCGCTGCGAAGGCGCCGCTCGATCACGTCAATAACCTCGCCTGGACGGCGCTGATCGAAGCCATCGTCCTGGGCGATGGGGGGGCGCGGCACCTTGAATGCGTCCGCGCGCTGGTTGCCGCCGGCGCCGATGTGAACCTTGCCGATGGCGATGGGACGAGCCCGCTTGCGCTGGCGCGCTCGCGCGGTTATCAGGCTATTGCGAAAATTCTCGAGGCGGCCGGGGCGCGTCCCTGAGCCCGCCAGAATCCCAACTGAAATGAGTATGGAAGGAGTTCCGTTTCGTCATGATCCGCAGCGTTCTCAGCACCGTATTTGCCATCGCCCTTCTTTTTGGCACAATGGGGGCTAACGCCGCCGATGGGAGAAGCAAGGTGAAAATCACAACGAACATGGGGACGATCAGCGTAGAGCTGTTTGAAAAGGAAGCGCCCAAGACGGTCGCCAACTTCAAGGCCTACGTGAAAGCCGGCCACTATTCCAACACGATCTTTCACCGGGTGATCTCCGGTTTCATGATCCAGGGTGGTGGTTTCGAGCCCGGCATGAGCCAGAAAGACACCAACGATCCGGTCGAGAACGAAGCCGATAACGGGCTCCGCAACGAGCCGGGGACGCTGGCCATGGCGCGCACTTCGGATCCGCATTCGGCGTCGGCGCAATTCTTCATCAACACCGCCGACAACCATTTTCTGAATCATACCGACAAGAGCGCTCGCGGCTGGGGCTACGCGGTGTTCGGCAAGGTCACCGACGGGATGGACGTGGTCCGCAAGATCGAGGCCGTCGCCACCGGCCAGAAGGGCCCCTACGGCGACGTGCCGGTCGAGGACGTGGTGATCGAGAAGGTCGAGGAAGAGTAGGGGGCAGCGCTTTTCACTGATAAAGATCGCCGGGCCGCGCCCGGCGATGACGGCAAATTCTATTCGTCATGCCCGGGCCTTGACCCGGGCATCTTTTTGAGGGTTCACACCTTTTGCTGCAGCCGCCTGTTGCAGCCTCTTACTGCAGCCGGGGCGGAGTCTTGATCCGTTCAGGCAGCGTGTGGCCGCGGCCATCGGCGCGGGCGCGCTTGTAGATGTCGCAGGCCAGCGCCAGGTCCGACAGCCCCATCCCCATCGTCTTGAACAAGGTCAGGTCGGCATCCGCCGGGCGTGTGACGTTGTCGCGGATCAGCTCCGATATCGGCTTCACCCGCGCCCAGCCGGCCTCGTCGTCGCCGAAATAGTCGCGGAATTCGGCCGACATGTTGCGGATGGTCTGGACGTTGTCGACCGTCATCGCGTCGACCCGGTCGAATACCGAAATCTCGAATTCCCGGCGGGTCGGGGTGATCGCGCCCATCGCGTTGAAATGCGATCCCTTCGCCAGCATATCCGGTTCGATGAAGGCGGTGGTCGAGTTGGTGACGACCGTGACGATCGGCATGTCGCACACCGTCTCTTCCAGCGTGTCGCAGGCGACGACCTCGAAATCGAACTCGGCGCGGACTGCGTCTGCAAACCGGTTGCGGTTTTCCGGCGTGCGGCTGAACACATGCAGCTTCTTCAGCGGTCTGACCGCGTGACAGGCCGCGACCTGCGGCAGCGCCTGTTTCCCGGAACCGACAATCCCCATCGTATCCGCGCCCTCGGGCGCGAGAAGCCGGGTGCCGACGCCGGTCATCGCCGCGGTGCGCATCTGGCCCAGCGCCGTCGCCTCGATCACGGCAAGCTGCGCGCCGTCCTCCATTGAAAACAGCTCGACGATGGTTTCCGACTTGCCGCTGACATTGATCCAGTTCTTGAAGCCGCAGATGCCCTCTCCCGCGACCGACGCGCCGAGCACATGCATGGCGTCGTTTTCCGCCACCATCAGCACGCCCTTCGGCATATTTTGCGCCTGGCCGTCGGCTTCCAGCGGCAGGATACGGGTCAGCGCGTCGATGGCTTCGGGCAGCGACACCATGTCGGTGACATCTTTTTCGGTGATCCAGATGGGGGGCATGGGTTGTCCTTTAATGTTTCGGCACCGGCCCTCTCCCCCACCCGGCCACCCCTAATGAATTCATGAGCCAGTATCCTGGTGGGTGGCCGGGTGGGGGAGAGGGGCGGTGCCGTGTTTGTCGCGAACGCGGCTTTTCTTTTACGCTGCGTTCAGCTCGAACGGTATCTGTTCGGGACCCGACCCTTCGAAATACTCACCGGTCTCCCGATTGTAGCGGCCCTGCAGGACCTGACCGACGAGAACGCGCGAGCGCAGAATAACCGCGACCGAACGAATGTCGCTGCCCTGCTCGGCGTGAATGTCGTAGGGCGCGACAAGATCGGCCTTGCCGGCCTGTCCGGCGTTCGCGCTGGTCAGTTCCACTTTTGCGTACCCTTCCTTGCGGCGGTCTTCAATCATATCGAACCGCTCCAGCGTTTCGGTGCCGTCGAGCAGCCCGTACAGAACCCAGCCGTCAGCGTGATCGTGAACGCTGCCGGTGCGGCCGGGCACCCGCACCACCGCATTGATGACGAAGCCGTAATCCGGATCGGTATAGAGCAGCAGGTTCTTGCGTCCCTCGGTCGATGGCCAGTCCTTTGAATGGGCCAGCAGGTCAGCGTCCGGCAGCAGGTCGCGTTCCATGATTTCGTGCGCGCGCTTCATGCGCGTTTCGTCGTCGGGAGCTTCCGCCCAGATCGCGCGGCAATCGTCGATGAATTTCTGAAAGGCAGGCAGTCTGTTGCCGGTCATGAGTAGTCCTCCTCAGCTGGGTCGACGGGAAATTACCACGCCGCAACCCTGTCGCAAAACCGCTGCGTGATGTAGAGAGGATCAGAATCTGGGGAGAGCGCCGATGTATGTCGTTACCGTGACATTCGATATAGAGCCCGGCCACGAGGACGATTTCCGTGCCGCCGTCACGCGGCAGGCGGAGAACTCGGTCAATAACGAGCCGGACTGCGAACGGTTCGATGTTTCCGTCGATCCCAACGATCCGTCGCGGTTTTTTCTTTATGAGATCTACAAGGACGAGGCCGCTTTCCAGACTCACCTGGCGAGCGATCACTACGCGAATTTCAGCGCGACGACCGAGCCCTGGGTAAAGGCCAAGGTCGGCGCGCGGTTTCTCAATGTCCGGCGCGTGTCGTCGGAGAATCAGGAGAAGTGACATGGAAGAGAGCACGATTCTCAAGGCAGACGATATCGCGACGATCAATCGCGGCGGCGGCATCGCCACCACGCCGCTGGTTGTGCATCACAAGGTGCCGAATGCGCGCTTCACCACCGGCATGACCGTGTTCCCGCCGGGCGAAGGCGCGCCGATGCACAGCCATAATTGCGACGAGCAGGTCACGCTGCTCGAAGGCGCGGGAGAATGCGAAATCGGCGGGGTGGTGACGCAGCTATCCCAGTACGACACGACCTACGTGCCGGCTGACATTCCGCACCGCTTCACCAACACGGGCACGGGGCCGATGCGGATCCTGTGGATCTACTCGACCGACCGCGTCACGCGGACGTTCAGCGCCACCGGCGAGACGGTCGAGCACCTGACCGCGGCCGACGTGATGGTGGAGGATTAGGGAACCAGATTTCCAGATATATAGCTCTCATTTGGCTGTCATCGCCGGGCTTGTCCCGGCGATCTCAAGCAACTGCTCCGACCTGTTTTGCTGGCAAGCAGGCTCGGAAAATCCGGCGAAGCTCGTTTCGACAATTGTACTCGCTTTCTGGAGACCGCCGGGAAAAGCCCGGCGGTGACGAGTATTTGAGGGCCTAAGGCCCGTGCCCCGTCGCCAGCGGGCTGCCATCGGCGAGGTCGATCATGCGGCGGGCGAGTCGTTCCGTCATCTCCATCCGCTTTCCGGCATGCGCCGGATCGTCCCAAAGGTTTTCGAACTCGTTCGGATCGCTGGTCAGATCGTAGAGCTCGCCCCAGTCGGCCTGCGAATACATCGTGATGCGCCAGTTGTCGGCTACCAGGGTACGGGCGCGGAAATTGGGCTCGAATCCCATATAGCCGCGGCGCTGGTCTTCCTCGACGATCATCCCGTCATGCCCTTCGCCCGCCGCCGCCATGGCGGGCAGCGATTTGCCCTGCATGCCGTTGAAGCCGGCGATTCCTGCGCGCTCCAGCACCGAGTTGGCGATATCGAGCGTGCCGGCATAGGCGTCGGTTGAATCGGGGCGGCCTGCGTCGGCCGGGTCGGACCAGATGCAGGGCACGCGGATCAGGCCCTGATAGTGCAGCGCAGCCTTCAGCATGAGCTGGTGGTCGCCCATGAAGTCGCCGTGATCGGTGGTGAAGATGACCACCGTGTTGTCGGCAAGCCCGCTTTCTTCGAGCGATTTTAGCACCCGACCGATCGCGTCGTCGATCATGGTGATGCCGCCGTAATTGAGCGCGATGGCGTGGCGCGCCTCTTCTTCTGTGCAGGCAAAGGCGCGCTGGCCGCCTTTTTGCGCACGTCCCTCGTCGCGTTCCCGGTGAATCTCGGCGAGCTGCGGCGGCAGCTTCTCTTTCGGGTGATGGAAAGCTTCAGGCGTCGGCACATCGGCGGGGTCGTACATGTCGAAATAACGCCCCGGAGCGGTGAAAGGGTGGTGCGGATCGGGGAAGGAGCACTGTAAGAAGAACGGCTTCCCATCGCCCGATTTCGCCTGTCTCTCGATGAACTCGACGGTTTTCTCGGCGACGAAAGTCGTTGGATACAGCTCTTCCGGAATGCGGGTGCGCCAGGCCTGCGGCGATGCGATCTCCCGGTTCGCCGGGAGCGCGTTGTCGGGTCCGCGCAGGCTGTCAGGGTCTGAGTGCCGTTCGGCGAGCCACCGGCTGTAATGGCCGGTGACCTTGTCGCCATGGCCGATGGCGAGTGCAATCTCATCGAAACCGTAAAACGGCAATTCCGGTTCGAAGCCCGCCTCGCCCTTCCAGGTCGGCGGCAATTCCTGATCGTAGCGCCCGTCGAGCCACTGGTTCCGGCGCGCTTCGGCAAGCGCTTCGGGCGGCTGGACCTTATCCGGGTCGGGCTGCGGCAGGCCGACTTCGATCGGGTTGGCGCTGATGCTTTGCAGGTGGCTCTTGCCGATCAGGGCGTTGCGGTAACCGGCGGCGCGCAGCAGCTCCGTAAAGGTCACCGCCTGGCGCGACAGCGGGATCCCGTTCTGCCGCACTCCGTGGAGCGAGGGCATCCGTCCCGTCATAAGCGTGCCGCGGTTGGGCATGCAGATCGGACAGGCGACATAGAACCGGTCGAACCGTGTGCCGCGCGCTGCGATCCCGTCGATATTCGGCGTCTGCACGATCTCGTTGCCGTAGCAGCCGAGATGGTCGGCGCGGTGCTGGTCGTTGATGAAAAGCAGAAAATTCGGTGCGTCGGCCATGATCTCTCCCTGATTAATTTATTCAGACCGATGTGACTGTCGGATCGGTCTTTTCGGTCTCCTTCTTCTTGGTCATCGAGCCGATTATCCGGTCGAGCGCCGAGAAAAGAATCTCGACGCTGTAGCCCACCATAAAGGCGATGGCGAGCGGCGATGCCGCGCCGAGCCCGCTTTCACTGCCAGCGGGGATTATCCAGGAAAACAGCCAGGCGAAGGTCAGTCCGGCGATCATGCCGAGGTAAAGCCGGATACGATAGCTCTCCGTGTGGTTGGGCAGAAATATCTTGGCCCGGATTTCGCGCGAAATCTCGCGCAGGACGAAGACGATCGCGCCGAGCAGCCCGAGCAGAAGGGGCAGCACATATTCGACGACGGCGGCGTTCAGGATGCGTTGAGATTCGACATAGATCTGCTCTCCCTCGCCACGCAGCAGCATTCGTGGGATCCCCAATGTGCTCCATTTAAGTGATTCATAAAGTGCGCGGACGCTGATCTCCGCATTGTCGATTTCGTTGTCCAGGTTGGGCCTTTCGACTTCGGTCAGAGTGTCGAATTCGCTGGAAAGCAGGATTACGTCCGCGTCTTTGGCGCCGTTCGGCGCCAGTGTCGTCTGCCGCGCGATCCTGGCGTCCAGGGTCTTGATCCGGTTGATCAGAGTGTTTTTCTTTTTTTGGAGAGTCTGCTGCGTTGTCGTCGCTTCCACGGCGCGTTTCAGGATGTTCGACCCGACAATCCAGTATATCTGGAACAGCAGGACGGTGATGATGGTCGCCAGCCCGATCAGCGAATAGCGCCGGGCGATCCACTGGCAGCGGGCGCGTTTCTCCGGCACGCCTGCGCCAACCGAGTCGGCAATTTCTGAATTGACCTCAATGGTTTCGATCGTCGCCGGTTGTACCAGCGTCGACAGGGTGTTCAGGTCGAGCCAGAACTGTGCTTCGCGCGCCGCATCCCAGTCGTCCCGCGGCGTGCGGCAGGCCTCGATGACCCGGCTGACGAGTTCGGCCGGGGCTTCCCTGTGATTGTGGGCGAGATAGGCAATCAGGAGTCTTGCGGATGCCAGGTTCCGTTCCAGCAGCCTGTCTTCACTCTCGCCGGCGTTGGCTTCATCTCCGGAAATTTCCGACATACGAACCGGTCTCTATCTGATTTCGAATTCGATTTCGCAGGGAGCGCCCGTTCCCGAGCAGGGCACATGGTCGCCGAGTCTGTCCCTGATATCCACGCGCCAGAGTCCCTTCCTCAGCTTCGCCTTGTTGCTGTACGTGCGCCAGTCGAAGAAGCCGCGATTTTCTGCCTCCAGTTTCAGACCCTTGATGTCGTTGTCGGAGACGTTGTCGCCGGTGACCTTGATCCTGTCCTTGATGCTCCAGCGGCTGCCGACCTTGTATTTCCAGATATGCCGAAAGGGGAGCCGCTTGTCCCTAATGAGTCGTTCGAACGCCTTGTCGTTTCCAGCCGACCGCATCCAGACGTGAACGGTCTGTCCCAGCGTGATACTCAGTTCCAGCCTTCCCTGGGGGCAGCGCCGCCTGATGGCCTTTGCAAGCGCCCAGTCTGCAACGATGTGAAATTCCTTTGTGTCGTGGCCATCCACAGCGGCCTTGATGACCGGATCTTCCGGGCCGCCGCACTGCGTCGCTCGGGCTGGCGGCGCCCAGGACATCCATATCAGCGCCATTGCCACGCCGACTGCAATCGAACCTGTCTGCATTGGCCCTTCCCCCGAAGCCTTTCCATATTCTCTTTTCCGGGCAAGGGTGCCCGTTTTAAGGAAACGCGGCAAGTTTAGGCAGGATGGTCGCGGGTCTGTTTCTTTCCATTCAGGGTTGCGTGTCGCCAACTGCCATCTCATCATCATCGCAGGTGCGAGCGATCGGCAATCGAGGGCGGTAAGGGGGAAGGGTCATGGAATTTTCCGGCGCTGGCAGGAGACTTGGAGATGCCGATTTCGAACGCGTGGCGCTCAGGCTGCAATGCGAGGTGGCTGCTGTTCGGGCAGTGGCGGAAGTAGAGTCCGGCGGTCGAACCGGTTTCCTGAATGACAAAAGGCCGAAAATCCTGTTCGAGTCGCGCTGGTTCCACAAGCTGATCGGCGGCGAATACGACGACTCCCATCCGCATATCTCGACCCCGAAATGGGTTCGTAACTATACCGGCGGTGCGGGGGAATACGACCGGTTAGCCGAAGCGATCGATCTCCACCGGGACGCCGCGCTGAAGTCGGCGAGCTGGGGCATGTTTCAGGTTCTCGGTGCCAATCATCGCGTAGCGGGTTTCGACGATGTCGAGAGTTTCGTCTCGGCGCATTGCGAGTCGGAAGGTGCGCATCTCGACGGGTTCGCCGGTTTCGTGCTTGGCAACCGTCTCGACGACGAGTTGCGAGACAAGAGGTGGGCGGATTTTGCCCGTGGCTATAACGGGCCGGGTTATGCCGCCAACCGCTACGATGTGAAGATGGCGGAGGCCTATGCGAAACACGCCGGCGGGCTGGTGATGCCGACGACGCTCGAGATTCAGGAGGCACTCAATGCGCGCGGCGCGTCTCTCGTCGCAGACGGCATATCGGGGCGCAACACTCGAAACGCGATCCGCGATTTTCAGATGCGCGAAGGTCTTGAGGCTACCGGCGCGATAAATGCCGAAACGCTTGAAGCGCTCGGGCTATACGTCGCGCACGATCCGATCGCGATGTCGGCGGAGCTAAACGGGGATTAGCGCCCCAACCCGGCCTCATCCAGAAACGCCGCTGCAATCCGCGCGGCTTCTTCGGGCGCTTCCAGCTGTAGCATGTGCGTGGTACCGGGCACGGCCTCGTATGGGTGCCCGAATTCCTCGTGCAGTGCGCGGTTGACGAGGCCCGGTGCGCGGGCGTGCGGGTCGTCGGGGTCGCTGGCGATAATCTTGAACGGTCCTTTCAGGTCGCCGAGACGCGGGCAGAGATCGAGCGCGGAGTTCGTGGCGTAGACCTGGCTTTCGCCTGCCGGCGGGCAACAAAGCGACCAGTGTCCGGCTTCGTCTCCGGCTTCCTTGTCTTCGCGCAGGATCGATCGTGCCATCAGCTCGTGCGAGCCCTCAATCCAGCGGGCGAGGCTTTTCGACGACCGGAATTGCGCGGCGAGGTCGTCGGGACTTGCGAACCGTTCCGGCCGGTCCTTCGACCAGCCGGACAGCGTCAGCTCGAAATCGCGCGCTACCTCGTGGTAGCGATGTCCGGGAGACGTTACCAATGGCGGGTCGAACAGAACCAGCGCGTCCCATCGGAAACCGAACTCGTAAGCGTGCCAGACTGACGTCACGCCCGAAATCGAATGAAATATGCCGGCGGTCGGCTTCTCGCCGAAGGAGTCCCGAATACCGTCGAACACGCGGTTCATGTCGCGTACGAAAAACGGCACATCGTGATGCGAAACATCGTCGTGCCGCGGGTTCCAGCCGTGATTGCGCTGGTCGTATATGGCGAGGTCGAACCGGTCGGTCAGGTGGCGCCAGAACGGAAAATAGGCATCGATGGCGAAACCGTTGCCGTGGGCCAGAACGATGCGCGGACCGTCAGGGTTGCCGTGCCGGCGGACGCGGATCACCGCGCCGTCCTCCATTGTCAGGTCCAGAATGTCTTGTGGATCGGGAAGTTCGAATGTCGTCATGGCGCGACGTTCTATCCCGATTGCTGCGCGACGGATAGAGGGAACGAATTTCATCGACCCTGTAGTGACGCTTCCCCGTTGGAGGAATATCCTCGCGGTCGACATAAAGAACATGAAAATGAAAAACGCTGCGCGCAGGCGCAGCAAACAGGGAGGGCTGTATGTTTTCTACCGACTGGACCACGTCGCCCCGCGAATTCGGCGTCATCGAGGAGCGTGACGTTCGCGTGCCGGTGGACGACGGCATTGCGCTGGACTGCGACATCTTCCGACCGGATGGCCCCGGCAAGTTCCCCGTCATCCTGACCGCTTCGCCCTACGAGAAAGCCGCGCAGTCGATGCCGATGATGCCGAAGGCGATGGGATTCGACCGCGCCTTTATCGAATCCGGCGATTTCAATTTCTATACGCGCCGCGGATACGTCTTCGTCATCATGAACATCCGCGGCACCTGGGCGTCCGATGGAATATTCGCCAACCGAAACCCCGATCGCCGGACGATCCAGGACCTCTACGAAGCCATCGAATGGCTGGCGAAGCAGCCCTGGTGCGACGGCAATGTCGGCATGTTCGGTGTGTCCTATTTCTCGGTCGTTCAGAAGCGCGTCGCAGCGCTCAAGCCGCCGTCGCTCAAATGCATCTTCGCGCCCTATGGCTGGACCGACGGCTATCGCGACCTGTTCTATCATGGCGGCATATTCTCCTACGGCTTCTTCCAGGCCTGGACGCAGCATCGCGGTGGCGGGTTCAGGATCGACAAGGATCTGCGGGCCGAGATGGGCGACAATGCCTACACCGACGCGCTCGAAGAACTGCGAAACGATCCCGAGATCATGGCGATCCCGTTTCTCGCCGGGGTGCTCGACAATCCGGAGCGCGACCGCAATCCGCTGGTGCTCGAAATTCTGATGCACCGGTTCGACGATGAGTACTACCGGGAGCGCGCCCCCGATTTTGCCCAGCAGGACCAGATTCCCGCCTATTTCGGAGCCGACTGGGGCATGTTCGGTTTTCATATGCCGGGCGATGTGCGCGCCTTCGAAAACTGGAACGGGTCGAAAAAATTCGTCATGGGACCGCCCTGCTATCTCGACCGGCCGGTCTATCAGTACGCTTATGAATCGCTCCGCTGGTTCGATCACTGGCTCAAGGACAACGATACGGGGCTGATGGATGAGGCTCCGGTCAATCTCTTTATTGTCGGATCCGGCGAGTGGAAGGAAGCCGAAGCCTGGCCCGTGCCCGGCACCCGCTGGACGCCGTTCTATCTGCACAAGGACGGCATCCTGTCGGAGCACGAATTCTGGCCTGACGACGAAGCGTCGCGCTATCCCGATTCGCCCTACGAGCGCGGCTCGGTCAGTTTCATCACACCGCCGGTCTTCGAAAACACCGAAATCTGCGGGCCAATCGTGCTCAATTTCTACGGCTCCACGACCGACACGGAGGTGTTGTGGTTCGCCAGCCTGTGGCTGGTCGAGCCCGATGGGACAGAGTCCATGCTGACGCGTGGCTGGCTGCGCGGGTCGCAGCGTAAGCTCGACGAGGCGAAATCCAGGCCCTGGAAGCCGGTGCACGAGCATTCCGGACGGGAGAAGCTGACACCCGGCGAAGTCTACGAATTCAGCATGCAGATCCGGCCCTATGGCATTCTATTGACCGACGGCCAGCGGTTGAAGCTCAAAATTTCATCCTCTGACCTGGAAAAGGTGACAAGCTTCAACGAGCGCACCTCGCGCGGTCATCTGCTGCGCCCCACAGCCTCGACGGTCACGGTCCATCACAGTCATGATTATCCGTCCCATCTGCTGCTTCCGATTACAAAGGGCAACCGGATCGAAATGTTCTTTTCCGGCGGCAAGCTGCCCCGGCTCGACGAGTAAAACGGCTCAACGAAAATAATTTGAGTAAAATCCCAATAAAATCCCAATAAAATCCATGCCGGTACCGAAATGCGACTCCGGTTTCGACATTAACCAGTTTTCGCGTCGAAATTCTTTACATCATTGGATTTTACTCAAGTTAATAAATTCATAAGTGACTGAAATATAACAAGTTAACGGAGGTGGCATGTGTCTAGCCCCCAAGTTCTGTGCCATTCCTGATTAGAGTTTCGGCCACTGGCG
>JAYOLL010000013.1:0-8936 GCA_038120295.1 Rhodospirillales bacterium
CGATTTTCCCCCGATTTTCCCCCGATTTTCCCCCGATTTTCCAGGGGTTCCCGAAAATGGTGCCGCCTGCGTGACTCGAACACGCGACCCCCGCATTACGAATGCGATGCTCTACCAACTGAGCTAAGGCGGCCCATCGGGCGTCGGGACGGCATGGTACGCCGTTCCGGTTAACGCGCTACTTACTCCGCCGCGTTGCCCGCCGTCAACGGTTCTCGCCCTTTGAGAGCGCCGGCGGCAGCATGGGCGGGCTGTCGGCTCCGTCTTTATCGTCAGCAGTGCTGTCATTTACACCGACAAGGACGGGCGCGGGCAGATTTCCGGCCCCGGTTTCCGGGGTTTTCGGCGTGGCGAGCATAGCAGGTTCCGCCTGGGCCGGCGTCCGGGTGCGGACCCGCCAGTCGAGCGTCCCCGGCGCTGCGCAGTTCGGGCAGCGGGGCGACCATTCGGCGGCTTCCGCGCCGCATTCGGAACAGACCCAGGCCGGGTCGGGCGACGCCACGCTGGCACGCATCAGCCAGCGGCGCGCTGCTTCCGCATCGCCGCCATGCGAGCCGTCCGCTTCGGGCATTTCCGATTCCTCAAGCTCCGCCATCATGCGGCACACACGCGCCGGCGGATCGTCGCCGCAGGCAGCCTCCAGATGGGTCCGCGCCGCACCCCAGATGCCCGCATCGAGATAGGCGCGCGCCAGTGCGATCTGCGACTCAATATGGCTCTGGTTGCCGGCGATCAGCTTCTCTACCCGCTTTACGGTGTCGACTGGCCGTTTCTCTTTTCCGGCGGCGCGGTAGAGGCGCACCAGATCGGGGTGCGGCGTACGAATCCAGGCGTCGCGCGCCAGCCGTTCCATCGCGCCGGTCTTGCCCGCAGCCGCCAGCAGGGTCGCATAGCGGACCGTCGCGGCGATGTTGGCCGGCGCGTCGGCATGCGCCTTCTTTGCGAAATCGAGCGCGCCGTTGCGGTCGCCCTGCTCCTCTGCCTCGACGCTGCAGCCCAACTGGACGGCGGTGCGAAGGCGCGCGGCGTCGGCCGCGTCGAGCGCCTTTCCCTTGACCGCATCGTTGAGCGCTGCCTGCGCCTGTCGCCATGGGCCCTGTTTGAGCTGGAGCTCTAACAGGGTCTTCAGAACCCATGGCGTTTTAGGCTGCAGCGCCTTCGCCCGTGCGGCGAGCCGCAGGGCTTCGGTGTCGTCGCCTTCGCGCTGGGCCTGCATCAGGAGCCCGCGCAGGCCGAGGAAAGCCGTTTCAGGGCGTTCCAGCATCGCCGTGAAATAACGCTTCGCCGCATCCTCGTCGCCGTTGAGCTGTGCTGCCTGTGCCGACAGCAGCATGGTCAGAGGCGGTTCGTTGAGGAGCACATCGGCGCGCCTTGCCTGTTTCTGCGCTTCGCCCGGGTCGCCGGCGGCCACAGCGACCATTCCCTGGGTGAGTGCCCGGTAACCCTTTTCGCGTTTCGATTCGCGCCGCCAGCTGACGATCTCGCCCGGCACAGCGGTCATCCAGCGCCACGCCCGGTACAGCAGGGCGCCGACGATGACGACGAGCGATATCGCGAGCAGCAACATCGGGATCGGCATTGAGACATGCCAGCCGAGCCAGTCGACCGAAAAGTCGCCGGGCCGGTCGGCCAGCCAGACCGCTCCCATGACCGCTGCGGCCGCGATCAGGACAAAGAGAAGGAGCCGTATCATGACCTGATACGGACCAGCGCCGCCTGCATCAGCGTATCCACCGCGCCGTCGACGGCGAGCCGCGCCCGGGCAGGGTCAAGCCAGGCAGCAGCGGCCTCCGCCGGTTTGCCCTTGAGTGTTTCCAGCGTTTTGACTGCGCCGGCGACGTCGCCGGCCTTGAGCTGGATTTCGGCCCGGGCGACGAGGCCCTGCACGTCATCCTTTGTCGCCGCGTCCTCGCCCACCCGGCGGATCGATACCATCGACGCCAGCCGGTCGAGGGTCTGGTCTATCCAGCCGTCGCCGCCGCTTGCGAGAGACGATCGCACCACGGCATCGGCGGTCTCGGCGAACAGCCGCCTCAGGGCCAGGATGTCAGCGACGCCCTTGTCGCTATGCGCGGCGAGCGCGGCAAGCGGTTTCGCCAGTTCCGCATCGTCTTTCGCCAGTGCGGCCACGGAGTCGTATGCCCGGCGGTAAGAGGCGGTGCCCCTCACGGCTTCGCGAAGCTGACCGACCGAAAGAAGCAGCGCATTATTCGTACCCGGCCCGGTCGCTGTCGGGGCTGGTCTGCTTTCTGCCGCTGCCAGCCGCGTGTCCAGCGCTTCAAGCCGTGATCGAAGGTCCGAATTGCCTGCTTCGAGCGCTCTGATTCTTTCCGCCGCCTGACGGTTCGCGGCGATCAGGGCCTCGGTCTGTCCGGTTGTATCGGGCATCGGGCTCGCAGCATGCGCCGGCGCAGCAGTCGCTGTTGCTCCGATGCGTCCTTCGAGCTTTTCGAGCCGGGCGACGAGGGCTGAGATCTCTCGCGACGCCAGGATCTGTTCCTGAAGCTTCCTGATGTCGCTATCGAATTTTTTCGCTTCGGTGATCCGCGCGACATCCGCTGCCGAACCGTAATCGGAGAATGCCCGTTCGAGTTTGGTGATCCGGATTTCCTGCGTTCTGATCGCTTCTGCGACCCGCTTCGATTCTGCAACGCGCGCAGAATCCGAGACGGCGCCGTAATCGGCCACGAACCTCTCAAGCCGGATGAGCCGTTTCTCGAGCGCCGCTTCCTTTTCGCCGGTGAAACTCCGGCCGAATTCCATGACAGGAGCAAGCGTCGCCCGCAGGCCTTCCGGCAGGGCAGGGCTCCACACCGGCCAGGCGATATAGCCGCTGCCCAGCAGAAGAATCAGAACGAGGAACCAGACGAGCTTGCCCGATCTCCCGGGTTTTTCAGGAGGGGTTTCGGTCGCGGTGGCCGATTCTGGAATAGACGATTTCCGGGGCGCGGGGCCATCCGCCTTGTCTGCGGCGGTGGATTTCGCAACCTGTGCCTCACCCTCCGGGGTCTTTCCCTCGGTAGATGCCGGCTTATCCTTGTCGATATCGTTCACTGGTCGTCCGACTCTCAGTTTTCCCGCAACGAATCTAGCGCATCGAGCATGGCGTCGCCGTTGGGCGCGTGCGCGACCCTGACGTCATGCCAGACGAGCCCGGCAGCGGCCTGCGCGACTGCCTGCGACAGGCAGACAGCCGTGATCTCGCTGCATCGCTCCGATACGCCCGATTGTTCGATCAAACTAACAAAACTTGCTGCGGTCCGGGGAGAATAAAACAGCACTGCGTCGATTTTCCCGCTGGCGACAGTTTCGACGATGGGCGTATCCAGCGCGTCGGGCGTGTGCGCTTCGTAGAGCGTTATGGCGAAAAAGTCGAAACCTGCCTTTTCGAGAGACTCTTTCAGATTTCCGGCAACATGATCGCCGGCAACATGCAGCAGCCGTCCCGCGCCGGGTTCGCACCGTAATCTGGCAAGCCGCACCAGGGCGTCGGAATCTCCGCCAGCGCTCTCCACGGTTTCGAATCCTGCCTGCCGCGCCGCAGCCGCGGTGGCATCGCCAACTGTAAGGATGGGAATGTCCCGGTCGGCGACGGCACGGGCCAGGGCCTCGATGCCGTTTGCGCTGCTGGCCAGCACTGCCTGCACGCCGGCAAGGTCGACAGGAGCCCCTGTGTCGACGATCTCCAGCAGCGGTGCGGTGAGGGTCTCGAATCCCCGTTCCCGCAGTATCGATTCGAGCCGTTCGGTGGCGCTCCGGTGACGGGTGACCAGGACCCGCATCAGCCGAGAAAGCCGTCACCGGCGCGGGACTTCAGTGTCTCGCCCAGCGTGCGGCCAAGTAAAGCGGCGTCGCCCGTCGGCGCATCGTCCTGGGCCGCATGGGTTTCGGATCCGTCCGGCCTGACGATCAGCCCGCGCAGCGACACGCGCTCACCGGCAATTGTGGCGAGACCGGCGATAGGCGTCCGGCAGGAACCGTCGAGCGCGGCGAGGAAGGCGCGCTCGGCGGCAATGCAGACCGAAGTCGCAGGGTCGTTAAGCGCCGCAACCAGTTCCCGCGTCTCGGCATCGTCCGCGCGGCACTCGATTCCGATGGCGCCCTGGCAGGTGGCGGGCAGCATGTCGTCGGGATCGATCGGCGTCATCGGCGCCTCCGTGAGACCGAGCCGGTTGAGCCCGGCGACGGCCAGCAGCGTTGCATCGAAATCCCCCTGTTCGATCCTGCCGAGCCTCGTGCCGACATTGCCGCGCAGCGCTTCGACCCGGAAATCCGGCCGGACGCTCAGCAGGATCGCCTGGCGGCGCAGCGACGCGGTGCCGATTCGCGCGCCCATGGGAAGCTCCGCAATGGTTCTGGCCGACAGGGAAATCAGCGCATCGCGCGGGTCCTCCCGCGGCAGCAGCGCTTCGATAATCAGCCCGTCCGGCAGTTCGGTCGGCATGTCCTTCATCGAGTGGACGGCCAGATCTGCGCTGCCGTCCAGCAGGGCTTCCTCAATCTCCTTGGTGAACAGGCCCTTGCCGCCGATGTCGCCGAGCGTTCGGGTCTGGATCCTGTCGCCCGTCGTTCGGTAGGTGGTAATTTCGACGGCGTCGTCGTCTTCGAGGACGGGATGCGCGGCGCGCAGCCGGTCCCTGACTTCATGCGCCTGGGCGAGGGCGAGCGGGCTGCCGCGGGTAGCGATGCGGAGAGGTCGATTCATAACCAGTCTCTAGCGCGCCGACGCGCAAAGGAAAAGGGCTGGCGTGTTCTTAGAGGATCGGCCTATAGAGTCCGGCCATGGGCGATTCACTTAAAGTACTGGGCATCGAAACAAGCTGCGACGAGACCGCGGCGGCCGTGGTCGACGATACGGGTGCGATTCTCGGAGAGGTGGTGCGCTCGCAATATGACGATCACGCTCCGTTCGGCGGCATCGTGCCCGAGATTGCGGCGCGCGCGCATCTGGAAACGGTCGATGCGATCGTCGCAGAGGCGATGCGCCGCGCCGGAACCGGTTTCGATGAAATAGATGCCGTGGCTGCGACCGGCGGCCCCGGGCTGATTGGCGGCGTCATCGTCGGCGTCATGACGGCCAAGGCGATCGCTGCGGCGCGCAACATCCCGTTCATCGCGGTCAACCATCTTGAGGCGCATGCGCTGACCGCCCGGATGACTGCCTCGATAGCAGCCCCGATGACGGCGCAAAAGACTGGCGGGCTGGAGTTCCCGTATCTCGTGCTGCTGGTTTCGGGCGGGCACACCCAGCTTCTGATCGCCGAGAATATCGGGAAATTTCGCCGGCTCGGCACAACCATCGACGACGCGGTCGGAGAGGCGTTCGACAAGTCCGCCAAGATGATGGGACTCGACTATCCCGGCGGCCCCGCCGTGGAACGGCTGGCGCGCGAGGGAGACAGAAACCGCTTCGCGCTTCCCCGGCCCATGAAAGGGCGTCCCGGATGCGATTTTTCCTTTTCCGGACTCAAGACCGCCGTCCGCCACGCGGTCGAAGGGTTAGGCGCGGCTGGACCCGGCGAACGCGATCTCGCCGATCTTTGCGCCTCCTTTCAGGCTGCGGCGTCGGAAGCGTTGATCGACCGGACGCGAAACGCCATCGAGATGTTTCAGGAGTCATGCGGCGCGAGAATTCGTGAGAAGGGCGTGCTGGTCGTGGGCGGCGGGGTCGCCGCCAACAGCGCGCTTCGTGCGGCGCTCGAAACGCTCTGCGAGGAAACCGGCATGCGCTTTGTCGCGCCGGCGCAGAAGCTTTGCACCGATAACGGTGCGATGATTGCCTGGGCCGGACTGGAACGGCTGAGGCTGGGGCTGACCGATGGTCTGGACTTTGCGCCGCGGCCCCGCTGGCCGCTGGACCCCGACGCCCCGCGCAGGGCCTTCGCAGGGGCCAAGGCGTAAAGACTGCATCCGCACACGCCGTTTTCTGCGCGCATTAACCGTTCCTACAAATTCTTTCGCGATGCTTTGGGTCGCGCAAGATGGGAGGGGTTCTCATGGCCGACGAAACTGCGATCGCTACAGATGGAATGCAGCCTCGGGGCGGCGGCCTCTACGACAATGTCGTATCGGGTCAGCCCGGGCCTGCTTCACCCGTCGATATCCGGTTTTCGCTGCCCCTTCTGTGCTGGCGGTTCTTCCTCTGTCTGAAGGCAGGTCCCGAACGGCGGGCGCCCCGACGGCTCGCTTCGGAACGGGCGCTCCATCCGATCTGCACCGTCGCCAACCTGGCGTTCGTTGTCGGCGGCGCGCTTGCGTGCTACCTGGTTTTTCTGATGGGTTTTCTGCTTTACGCGTCCGTTCTCAGCCCGTGACGCGGCGCCCGCGATTTCGCAATCGCGGGTTTATGCGGTAAACACCATGCTTTCCGACTGTTTTCCGGGAAGTCTCTTCGGGAATTCTCTATGGCATCGAAGTCTCGTCTGCCTGTCGCCGGGCTGCTGATTCTTGCGCTGTGGCTGACGGCTCTGGTTCGCATTTTCTGGCAGGATCCCTTGCTCGCCGCCGCGAGCGGCGTATTGCTGATCGTCTATATCGCGACCGTCTTTCCGGGCGTGCGTCGGCAGATGCAGGTCCTTTCCGTGATCCTCGCCGGGATCGGCGGCGGCCTGGCCCACTTTCTCGATGCTTGGCCGGCCTTCTGGTTCGGCGTCGAGAAATCGGTCATCTTCGCTGCGTTCTTCGGTACGCTTTCGCTGCTGCGGGCGACCGCCGATCTTAGGCCGGAGATTGTGCGGTCCCGGCATCTGGTCGAACGGCTCGCCGACGACGAGCGCAATAGCGGGTTGCTGGTTGGCTCGAGCATTCTCGGCTCCGTCCTGATCGTCGGCGTCATGGCCGTATTCGCGCCCATCGTCGGCCGCGATGCGCCGTTCGAAACCCGGCTCGCCGCGGCGGAGGCCTGCCAGCGCGGGATGTGTCTCGCCTGCCTGTGGTCGCCCTTTTGGATCGCGATGGCGGTTTCCTACGAGCATCTGCCTCAGGTGCCGCTCTGGCAGGTCCTGCTGCTTGGGCTTTGCCTCAACGCGCTGGGGCTTGTTCTGGCGCATCTCATGTACACGCGGGCGGTCGGTATGGCGGGTCTGGGCCGGGCCCTGTCGGCGTTCGCCCCTGTGGTGCCGCCGGTTACGCTGGCTGCCGCCGTGGTTCTCGCCCTCAATGCGGCAACGCCTTTCGGCACCCTGCAATGTCTTGTTCTCGGCGTGCCGGTACTGTGCGTTGCTGCGCTGGCGCTTCAGGGCGGCGGGCGCGTCAGGGGCGCCGTTTCGGCTGCCGCGACCGGGATGACGGCGGTAAAGAGCGAGATCTGCCTTTTGACCGCGGCCATGGCGCTCGGCCAGGTACTCGCCGTAGCGCTTGCCGCCAGCGGCTTAGACCGCTGGCTCGCCGGGATCGGGCCGCCGGCCTGGGCGTTGTTCGCCATGTCGGCTGGTGTGATGACCGTGCTGGCCTTCGCCGGCGTGCACCAGTTCGTGACCGCGACAGTGATGCTGGTTCTGTTCAGCACGATCGATTTCGGGATCGAGCCGTTGCTCCTGATGATGTCGGTTTTGCTGGGCTGGACGTTTACGTCGATGACCGGACTGTCCGCTGTTTCGGTCGCCGTCGCCAGCGCGATGTATGCTGTACCCGTCGAAAAGGTTGCGTACGGACCGAATATCCGCTTCGTCGCCGCCTTCGGGGCTGTCGGCGTCGCGGTCCTGGCCCTGCTCGACAGGTGGATGTCGTAACCCCGTACGGATGACAGGAGTTCGCTTAATGGCCGATCTGCAGGTACTGAATGCCGATTTGTCGCAACGTGTCGTGATCGAGACCGACGCGATGGAATGGGCGCCCAGCCCTAGCCCCACGGTCTGGCGAAAAAGGCTGTATCTCGACGGAACCGCGGAGGCTGGGGTGGTGACCTCCATCGTCCGCTATGACGCAGGGAGCGCGTTTCCGGAGCACGGACACCCCGAAGGTGAAGAAATCTTCGTCCTCGATGGGATTTTTTCCGATGAGACGGGCGATTATCCGGCGGGCACGCATATCCTGAATCCCGAAGGCTTTCGTCACGCGCCTTTCTCACGGGAGGGATGCACATTGTTCGTAAAGCTGCGCCAGTATGCAGGCGCGGATCGGCCCCGGCAGCAGCGGAACACGAACGCCCTCGAATGGCGGGACCGGCGCAACGGAGAGGTCGCCGAGATGCCGCTTTATGCGCAGGAAGGGTATGATGGCCGTACAAGCCTGATCCGTTTTGCGCCCGGCGGCGGTGTACCGCATCATCCTCATCTTTTCGGCGAAGAAGTACTGATGCTGGAGGGCGAGATGCAGGACGAGTTTGGAACTTACGGCACCGGGACCTGGATTCGCAGCCCTGTCGGCAGCGAACACAGGCCGTGGTCCGAAGGTGGCTGCGTGTTTTTCCTCAAGACCGGCGGCAATCCGATCGATCAGGGCGTTATGTCACCGAAATAGTCTTGCGCCAGACGCTGGCGAAACTTGCGATCGCGTTTCAGATGCCATTCGCGGCTCATGGCTGCCCGTCGCGAAGGATAACGTTCAGCGTAGAGTAGCGACCATACGCGGCCTCTTGTCGAGCGCGCGCCCGTTCCCGAATTATGCTGTTGCAGCCGACGGTCAAGATCGACTGTCCAGCCAACATAAGTCCTGATCCCACGCCGGTCGTGGCAACCCAGTAAATAGACGTAACCAGTCAAGAACTGGCGACCCCTGTGCTGAAAAACGACTTCATGAACACCGACAGATTAGATCCGGAATCGCAGACAATGGAACAAAAAGCGTCCAAATGGTTAAGAAAGTTATGCTGTTTTTTCTTGAATTTAGAGGAAGAACTGTGTTTATCACTGGGGATCGAATATCTGAGGTCCATCGGCATTTATTTGGCGTTGACGACGCCAGTCCTCGGCGTCGGGATGTCGGTTGCAGGTAAA
>JAYOLL010000013.1:9036-20679 GCA_038120295.1 Rhodospirillales bacterium
GATGTCGGTTGCAGGTAAAATGCGTCGCAGTCCGGCGTGTGGGCCAATCAGGGCGTTTGCGTGTATGGTTTGTAGAATACTTTCAGCTCTGATCCTGGTGCTAACGATTGCATGGCCGGTGGTCGCGCAGGATTTGGTGGCCGGGAACGAGGCCTATAAGCGGGGCGACTACGCCGCGGCCCTGAAGATACTGTGGCCGCTGGCAGCAAAGGGTGACGCCGAGGCCCAGAACAATCTCGGACTGATGTATCACCGCGGTCACGGCATCATCAAGGACCGGGCGGAAGCGGCTGCCTGGTTCCGGATGGCTGCCGAGCAGGGTCACCAACGCGCGCAGTACAATCTCGGGCTTTCCTATCACAAGGGCGACGGGGTGCCGCAGGACCCTGCTGCGGCGCTGAAATGGTTCCGCCAGGCGGCCGAACAGGGAAATGCGAAGGCGCAGAATAATCTTGCGGTCATGTATTATCGTGGCGAAGGCGTCCCGCAAAATTCCGTCGAAGCCGTAAAATGGTGGCAGAAAGCCGCCGAAGGGGGGGATGTCCGGGCACGGAACAATCTGCAGCTCATTCGCCGGTTAGAGGGATCCGGCCAGGCTGGGTCGCCGCAACCTTCTTTCGTTGCCGCCGCTCCCGTCGCCACACCGGCTTCAGGGAGTATCCCGTCGAGCGCCAAGGCCTCGGTGTCGACAGGGTTCCTTGTCCAGCTGGGTGCATTCCGCTCCGAACAGCGGGCTTCCAGGGAAGCCGGCAGGCTCAACCGCCTTCACCAGGCGGTTCTTTCCGAAATGCAAATCGCCCCTGCGCGGGCCGATCTGAACGGCCGCGGCGTTTTTTACCGTCTGCGGACCGGGCCTTTTCAAATTCGCTCGGCGGCGACCCGCTTCTGCCAGCAACTGATTGCCCGCAACCAGAACTGCATCGTCATATCGCCGGGGCGCTAAAGCAGGCGGGCCTTGTCTGGCCTGTTTACGGTTCTGGCCTGTCTACGGTTCTGGCACCCGTCAGGCCGGCATCGGCGGGGCGGTTCCTTCGATCTGTACCCTGAAGCCCGACCGCGGATCTGGCAGATAGTCCGCGATCGCGCGATGTTGAGCGCACCGGTTATCCCAGAAGGCGATTGAGTGCGGTTCCCAGCGGAACCGGGTCGTCCATTCCGGCCGCATGCAGTGATCGAACAGGTATTTCAGGATGGCGTCGCTTTCTTCCTTCTCGACATCGCAAATGCGCACGGTGAAGGAACTGTTGACGAACAACAGCTTGCGGCCGCTTTCAGGATGGCGCGCGATTACGGGATGAACCGCTTCGGGCGTGCCCGCGCCGAAAACCGGCACCCCGTCATGGATCGCTGTCAGCCCTTCGAGATAGGTCTTCATCCGGTCAGACAGCGCATCGTAAGCGGCATACATGCTGGCGAAACCGGTGTCGCCGCCGCCATTGGACGGAATCGTATGCAGGTAGAGGATGCTGGCCATCGGCGGGATCGGGGCGCAGGACTGATCGGTATGCCAGACATTGCCCGAGACGCGCGGCGTCTTCCCGTCGGCGTGGAACTTGCGCACGCGCGGGTCTTCGGTGGTCTGGCTGTTGGTTTTCTTGCCGGCGTGCTGTCCGATGGTGCCGAAATATTCGGCGAGCCGCGCATGATCTTCGAAACTGATTTTCTGGTCGCGAAAGAACAGGACCAGATGGTCTGTAAAGGCCCGCTTGAGCTCCGCCAGTTCGAGATCTGATAGAGGACGGGTCAGATCGATATTGCCGATAACCGCGCCCACTGCCGGGCTATAAGGTGTCACCGTGATTGCGCGATAATCCGTGTTAACGCTGGCTCCGTCCATCGGTTCTCTCCCTGGTATCGCCTGAATGCTCTGCAGACAGGTCTGTACGCTGACGCGATGCTAGCAAACTAACCCTCGGTGAGGAAGATGCTCAGGATCTCGAAATCTTCGGGACCCTTCCCGGCAAACATTCCGTCGTCTGTCATCGCCCGTGAGCGTAACGGGGCGTATTGGCTTTCGACCGGGCGCCTTACCCGCTGCCTGTTATATGGCGTCGAGCGGCGCTTTCAGCCTGGTGCCCGGGATTGTGATGCCACCCGCCGGCCGGTCTCCGGGTTTGAGGTCTCCGTACAGCTCGGCATAACAGTCGGGCAGGGGCCGCCCGCCCGGCGTCGCAAGCCAGAGCCGCAGCAAATGTCGGGCTCGCTCGGGCTCTGGCCAGTCCTCGTATCGGGTGCGTGAATGCACCACCACATGATTATGAAGCAGCTGGACGTCGCCCTGCCGGAAATCCATCGAGAAGGCCAGTTCATACGCCAGCTCTTCAAACAGGTCGAGCGCCTCGATCAGGGTATCCGACATCGGCGGCAACTCTTCGAAGCGGCGCGCCGACATGATATAGCCGCGCGTCCAGCAGGTTGTGAGCCGGCCTTCGTGATAGGTGAAAACAGGCCGCTGATACCAGGGGTCCTTGCCCGCAGGAATTTCGCCGCGTCGATCGCGATAGATCTGTTCAGTCAGAACCTCGACCAGATGAGGGGCGCGCCGGAGCATTTCATTGTGAATGGCGATCGAGCTGGTAACCAGGCTTTCGCCACCCGCCTTGGCGGGGTGCAGGCAGAGCAGCCCGACGACATCGGTAAAGTCGGAATGAAAAGGCAGCGCGTCGTGCGTCTGGTAGCCTCTGTTCTGCGGGTTGTCGAACGATGTGTCCCCAAGGTCGGTGACATGCCCCAGCAGATGGCCCTGCGCGTTCTGCGACACCGGAACGCCGATATGCAGGCCGAGGCACCAGAACGCGATGGCGGCCTGTCGTCGATCATAGCGCTCCAAGGGAATGCCGCGGATGACAGCAACGCCGCACCCGTCCAGCAGCTGGTTGCGGATTTCGGCCAGCATCGGCGCAAGCCTCTCGAAAACTGCGCGTGGGCTGGTGATGTCGAGAATATCGGCGCACTCGCCATCCAGCCTCGCGACGAGTCGGTCCAGCTCGTCAATTTCCGCCGCGTCGAGGACGTGCAGCCAGTCTGGCGTCGCCGCCATCTGTTCCTTTGTCCAGAGGGCGGGGTCGTCTACGGGTTGAAGCGGCGTCGCACTATCGAGCATGGATCAGGTCTGTCCCGGTGGTTCAGGAACGGTCTTTTGTCACCTGCCCATCATATGCCGAAAGGAACGGAATATCGAAACTTCACCGGTCCCCGGTCCCCGTGCGCCGTGACGTCATGACTGCGCTCGAAACCCTTCCCACAGCGGAAAGACAATCGGCTTTTGGATCCCGACCGGGAACGACCCTAAAACAGGCCGGAAATCTGGCCGTTCGCGTCGACCTTGATGTTGTGCGCCGCCGGCACTCTAGGCAGGCCGGGCATCGTCATGATCTCGCCGCAGATCACCACCACGAACTCGGCTCCGTTCGAAAGGCGCACTTCGCGGATCGGCACGACATGGCCGGTCGGCGCGTTCTTGAGGTTGGCGTCCGTCGAGAAGCTGTACTGCGTTTTGGCGACGCAGATCGGGTAGTGACCGACGCCGAGCGTCTCCAGGTTGCGGAACTGGTCGCGCACCCGCTTGTCGGCGATGATGTCCTCGGCGTGATAGATCTTCTGGGCAATGGTCTTGACCTTGTCCCACAGCGCCATGTCGTCCGGGTAGAGCGGCGCGAAACCCGGCGCGTCGCCGCTCTCTGCGAGCTCTACGACCTTGTGTGCAAGCTCCTCCGTACCGGCGCCGCCATCAGACCAGTGCGTGCACTCGATGGCATCGGCCCCCAGCGCGCCGCAGCGCTCGCGGATAAGCGCGATCTCCGCATCGGTGTCGGTGACGAACCGGTTGATCGCGACCACAGCGGGGATGCCGTATCCCTTCACGTTCGAAACATGACGTCCCAGATTGTCGAGTCCCTTAGCCAGCGCGTCGAGATTCTCCTTGCCCAAATCGTCCTTGGCGACGCCCCCATGCATCTTGAGCGCCCGGACAGTGGCGACCACCACGGCGGCATTCGGCGTGAGGCCTGCCTTACGGCACTTGATGTCGAAGAATTTTTCCGCGCCCAGATCGGCGCCGAAACCGGCCTCCGTTACGACATAGTCCGAAAGCTTTAGCGCCGCCTTGGTGGCGATCACCGAATTGCAGCCATGCGCGATATTGGCGAACGGCCCGCCATGGATGAAGGCGGGGTTGCCTTCGAGCGTCTGGACCAGGTTGGGCTTGAGCGCATCCTTGAGCAGCGCCGTCATCGGCCCTTCCGCCTTGAGATCGCGGGCATAGACCGGCTCGCGCGTACGCGTGTAGCCGACGATGATGTTGCCCAGCCGCTCCTGCAGGTCGGTCACGCTTTCCGCCAGGCAGAAGATCGCCATAACCTCGGATGCGACCGTGATATCGAACCCGTCCTCGCGCGGGAAGCCGTTGGCGACACCGCCAAGCGAATTGACGATGGATCGCAGCGCCCGGTCGTTCATGTCGACGACGCGGCGCCAGGAAATCCGGCGCTCGTCGAGATGCGGTTCCTGGTTCCAGTAGATGTGGTTGTCGATCAGTGCGGCCAGCAGATTGTTGGCCGCGCCGATGGCGTGAAAATCGCCGGTGAAATGCAGGTTGATTTCCTCCATCGGCAGGACCTGGGCGTATCCGCCGCCGGCGGCGCCGCCCTTCATGCCGAAGCAGGGGCCGAGCGACGGCTCGCGCAGGCAGATGGTCGCGTGCTTGCCGATCCGGTTGAGCCCGTCGCCGAGCCCGACCGTCGTCGTCGTTTTGCCTTCGCCGGCGGTGGTCGGCGTCATGGCCGTGACCAGAATGAGCTTGGAATCGGATTTTTCCGGCAGCTGAGCCAGATAATCGAGCGACAGCTTGGCCTTGAAATGCCCGTGCGGGTCGAGATGTTCCGGCGCGATGTCGTACCGCTCTTTCGCGATATCGAGCACCGGGCGCATGGTCGCCGCCTGGGCGATCTCGATGTCGGATTTATAGTCGGTCATTCTCTTGCCGCGCTCCTTTTGGTCCGGGTTTCGGGAAGGTTCGTTGTAGCCCCGAATTCCCGGCTGTTTATGCCTGTTCTCGGTCGAAAATCAATCGCAACTGCGTCGATGGGTGCATAAAACACCGATCTCGCTGATTCAACCACCCTGTTCAACGGCAACAATGGTTATTTCCCGGCGACCGACTATTCCGGCTCAGCAAAAAAAGGCCGGCCCCCGGTGCAGGGCGCCGGCCGTTTCGTTCATAGTACCTTGCTCAGCCCTTCTGGGCCTGCTTTTCACGAAAGGCAATCAGCTTGACGACGTCGGCCGCGTCGACACGGCCGATCGGGGCCGAACTGTAGGTCGAGGACCCCACCTTGCCGTCCGCGTTGACGATGAACTCCGACGGCTGGATGCAGCCGCCGTGATTCTCGCCCCACCATGCGCCGACGGTCTCCCCAAGCTCCCTTGTGCCGCCATAGGCGACGGGGAAATTCAGGTCCGCGGCGACGGTTGTCGCGTCTTCCTCGCTGTCGGTGCTGATGGCGATGACTTTCGCCCCCAGCGCATCCAGCGCTTCCTTCTCACTGGCGAAGCCGGCCAACTGCCGGCGGCAGTAGGGTCACCAGTGGCCCCGGTAAAACAGGACGATGTTGTACTTCGCATCGGAAAAATCCGGGACGGTCGCCGTTCCGCCGCCAGCCAGGTTGACGGTGAAAGTCGGAAAGGCATCTCCCATGTCGAGCTTGTCAGCCATGCAATACTCCCAGTCAAAAGGGCGGCACCCGACATCGGTGTCGCCTCCGCACAAAGGTCGCATATTTGGCGTTGCCCGCAAATGACGTTCTTTCTACCCTCTCCGGGTTTATGAAGGCACGCGGACAGGGATGGATCCCAGACACGAACATTTCAAGGGTGGCTTGAGATTCGGCGAGAGGTTCCCTGAGTGGGGCCTGGAACCGAAGCTGCCGTCGTTCGCTTTATCGAACGGTCCCTGCCCATGACCGTCTTTCCGTATTCGGTCCGGGCGACCGAACAAATTCCGTGACACCCCGAATGAATATTTTCTGCGTCTCCCTGTCCTTGTCCGCCCTGCGCACCCTGCCCCTGGAGGCATGCAGACGGGCCGTTCCTGAACATCAACCGATTTTCGTTCCGCAAGGGGGACAGGATGGCCGGTAGCGCTCGGCAGAGCAGGCTGCCGTCGGTCGACGCCGTGCTGCGCACTGAAGAGGCGTCGGCGCTGATCGATGCCTACGGCCGCCAGGCGGTGACCGATGCGGTGCGCGAAGACGTTGCGGCGCTGCGCCGGGCGATTGCAGCCGGCGGCGACGGTTCCACGGAAATAGCAGACGTCGCCGCACGTGTCGCCGCCGCGCTGGAAGCGCTCAGCGCGCCGTCGCTGCGGCCCGTCTTCAACCTTACCGGCACGGTGCTGCATACCAACCTGGGCCGCGCTCCCCTGCCGCCCGAAGCGATTGAGGCCGTGGCCTCCGTCGCGCGCGGGGCGAGCAATCTCGAATACGACATTCCATCCGGGCGGCGGGGTGACCGCGATGTGCATCTCGATGAACAGGTTGGCGCGCTGACCGGCGCGGAGGGCGCGACTGTAGTAAACAACAACGCCGCCGCGGTGCTGCTGGTGCTCAATGCGCTGGCGCTGCGGAAAGAGGTGATCGTCTCGCGCGGCGAGCTGATCGAGATCGGTGGTGCGTTCCGCATTCCCGACATCATGGCCCGCGCCGGGGCGAAGCTGGTGGAGGTCGGCACAACCAACCGCACTCATCTGCGCGATTACGAGGCCGCCATCGGGCCGCGCACCGGTCTGATCATGAAGGTGCATACCAGCAATTACGAGGTTCGCGGATTCACCGCCGTCGTTCCCGAAAAGGATCTCGCCAGTCTCGCCCATGACAACGGGATCCCTTTCGTTGTCGATCTCGGCAGCGGCACACTGACCGACCTGTCGCGCTTTGGTCTGCCGCATGAGCCGACCGCGCAGGAAACGCTCGCCGCCGGCGCCGACATCGTGACGTTCAGCGGCGACAAGCTGCTGGGCGGGCCGCAGGCGGGCGTGATCGTCGGGCGCGGCGACCTAGTGGCGCGGATAAAGAAAAACCCGCTCAAGCGCGCCATGCGCTGCGACAAGATGACCATCGCCGCGCTCTCGACCGTGCTGGGCCTCTACCGCGATCCCGACCGGCTGGTTGAGCGCGTGCCGACGCTGCGGCTGCTGGCGCGGGACCGGGCCGATATCGAGGCCACGGTCGAGCGTTTGCTCCCGTCGCTGCAGGCCGCTGTGGGGGATGCCGCCCAAATCTCCTGCGAGCCCTGCCAGAGCCAGATCGGCAGCGGGTCGTTGCCGGAGGAACGGATCGACAGCGCGGCGGCGGTGCTGCGGCCGACGGCGAAGCGGGGCGCCGGCTCGGTTCTCAAGCGCATGGCGGCGGCCTTCCGCGCGCTGCCCGTGCCGGTGATCGGGCGCATTCAGGACGATGCGTTCTGGCTCGACTGCCGCTGCCTCGAAGCCGCCGACGAGGAAGCCTTTATCGTCCAGCTTGGGCAGCTCGATCTTTCGCCCGGCAAACGCACATGATCGTCGCCACCTCGGGTCATATCGATCACGGCAAGACGGTGCTGGTGAAGGCGCTGACCGGCGTCGATACCGACCGGCTTCCGGAAGAGAAGAACCGCGGCATTTCCATCGACCTCGGCTATGCCTACCGGGCGCTGGAGGGCGACGACGGAGAAGAGGGCGGGTCGGGCGAGGAAGTGCTCGGCTTCGTCGACGTGCCGGGACACGAACGCTTCGTGCGCAACATGCTGGCGGGCGTCACCGGCATCGATTACGCGCTCCTCATCGTCGCCGCCGATGACGGGCCGATGCCGCAGACCGAGGAGCATCTCGCTATCCTCGACCTGCTGGGCATCAGGGAAGGCGCGGTGGTCATCACCAAGACCGATCGGGTTGAGCCGGAGCGCGTCGCCGAGGTCGAGGAACTGCTGGAAATTCTGCTCGACGAAACCTTCCTCGCCGGCGCGCCGGTGTTCGCCGCTTCCGCCATCAAGGGAGACGGCATTGCGGAAATCCGCGCCCATCTGGCGGACGTCGCGCGACGCATGGCGGATCGCAAGCCCGAGGGCGCGTTCCGGCTCGCCATCGACCGCCGTTTCATCGTGCCGGGCAGCGGGCTTGTCGTGACCGGCACCGTGTTCTCCGGTCAGGTCGCCCCCGAGGATCAGCTCGTGCTGTCGCCGTCCGGCAGGCGCGTCCGGGTGCGCGGGTTGCACGCCCAGAACCGGGAGGCTGTTTCCGGCATGGTGGGGCAGCGCTGCGCGGTCAATATCGCCGCCACCGGTCTCGACCGCGACGCGGTTCATCGCGGCGACTGGCTCGTGGCGGAGCGGGCGCACGCGCCGACGCAACGGTTCGATGCGCGCATAAGGCTGCTGCGGACGGAAAAGAAACCGCTGCGCCACTGGACCCCGCTGCATCTGCATGTCGGCGCGGCCGATATCGCCGCCCGCGTCGCGGTCCTTGGCGCGCGGCAGATCGAGCCGGGGGAAAGTGCGCTGGTGCAGCTTGTGCTCGACCGGCCGACCAACCTGTTGCGCGACGACCGGCTGATCCTGCGCGATCAGTCAGCCACGCGTACCCTGGCGGGCGGGCGCGTGCTCGACCCGTGGGCGCAGGCGCGCGGCCGGGCCCGCCCTGCACGGCTGGAAACGCTCGCCCTGCTGGAACTCGACGATCCGGCGGAGGCGATGACCGCTCTGCTGGAGAACGCCACAGATGGCGTCGACCTGGCTGCTTTCGCGCGGGCGCGCAATCTTGACGATGCGGCGATGGACGAAATCGCGGAGACCGCCGACATGGTCCGGCTCGGCCGTGGAGAAGAAGCGCGCGGCGTCTCCCGCACATTCTGGCAGGCGCTGAAAGAGGCGACGCTCGCCGCGCTCGCCGACTGGCACAGGGACAAGCCCGGTGAGCTCGGCCCGGCGGAGAACGCGCTGCGGCAGCGGCTGGAGGCGCGCCCGTCGCCCGCAATCTTCTCGGCGCTGATCGCGACCTTGTCGAATGGGGGGAAGGTCGCCACCGCCAACATGCAGATCAGCCTGGCCGATCACGTGCCCGGCATGCCCGGCGCCGACCGCAAGATTTGGGAGCGCGCGAAGAAGATCCTGCAAGACGGCGGCGCGCGCCCGCCCTCGGTGCACGAGATGGCGGGGGAGATGAACCTCAAGGTCGCTCCGCTCAACGCCCTCCTGCGCCGCGCCGCTGCCATCGGGTTCGTGGTGCAGGTGGCGAAGAACCGATTCATCCTGCGGGACGAAATGCTCAAGCTGGCCGAGATCGCGGAGCAGTGCGCGGCAGACTCGGACGCCGGCACCTTCACCGCCGCCGAATACCGCAACGCGTCCGGCATCGGCCGCAACCTGACCATCGAACTGCTGGAAACGCTCGACCGCGCCGGCATGACGAAACGCAGCGGCAACGACCGGATTATCGTAAAGCCGGCCGCGGAACTATATGGCGAGGTGGAAGCGGGCGCCGCTTGATTGCCCGGAGATGAAGATTATTGTTACCCATACGGAAGGGATTCGTGAGCCGGTGCTGCGCCCGGGCTTCAAACCCGGTGAGGGACGTTAAACGTGTCTGGTGGGTTCGACTCCCACTCTCTTCCGCCATTCTTTCCGCTTCCTGTCTTTAGGACCCCATATGGACAAGCTCACCAGCCAGATCGCCTCGTTCGCCGCGTCGCTGAAACCGGAGGACCTGTCCGGCGAGGCAATTCGGGTCGGCGTGCAGCATCTGATCGATGCGCTGGGCTGCGCGGTCGGCGCCCACGATTGCGAACCGGCCGAGATCGGCCGGCGTCTGTCGAACGGGCAGTCGCCCGGCAAGGTGGCGGGGCGGCTGCTGTTCGAGGACCGGCTACTGCCCGCGGAGTCGGCGGCCTTCGTCAACAGCTGCATGATTCGCAATTTCGATTTCAACGACCGCTATCCCGGCGGCCATCCGAGCGACTGTCTCGGCGCGCATCTGGCGCTGTCGGGCGCGCAGCAGATCAGCGGGGCGCGGTTCCTCACTGCCATGGTCGTGTCCTACGAAATCTTCGCCCGGCTGAGCGACGCAGGGCAGCTCAGCCGCAACGGCTGGGACCAGGGGTTCAATATCGGCATCGCGACGGCGGCAGGGATCGGCAATATGCTGGGCCTGACCTTCGAGCAGATCGCCAACGCCGTCGGCATCATCGGTGCGTCCAGCGTGCCGCTGCGCGTGACGCGCTCCGGCGAGCTCACGCCGTGGAAAAACGTGGCGACTCCCTATGCCGCGAAGAACGGGCTGTTCGCGGCCCTGCTGGCGTCCGAGGGCATGACCGGCCCGCTGAGCATCTTCGAGGGGCGCGACGGTCTTTTCCAGAAGGTGATCGGGCCGTTCGATCTCGATGCCTTCCCGACCGAAGGCGGCGACTATTTCACGCCGGTGGTGCTGCTCAAATACTGGCCCATCGAGACCAACGGCCAGCCGGTCGTGTGGGCGGCGCAGGAGCTGCGTGACCGCGCGCCGCTGGATGAGATCGAAACCATCCATTGCGACGTCAACAAATTTACCAAGTACGAGATCGGCAGCGAGCCCGAGAAATGGGACCCGCAGACGCGCGAGACCGCCGATCACAGCCTGCCCTATATCCTCGCCCGCACGCTGGTCGACGGCACGATCACGGTGAAGTCGTTTACGCCCGAAATGGTGCTCGACCCGGCGCTGCGTCCGGTCATGAACAAAATCACGGTCGAGGTGGCCGACGACATGGAGGCCATCATGCCCGACCGGATGGGCTTCCGCCTGACGATCACGCTCAAGGACGGCACGACCCACAAATCGGAAATTTTCGATCCCAAGGGCGATCCCAACAACCCGATGCAGGACGAGGACATCGAGGCCAAGTTCCGCGCGATGGCGGAGCCGTTCTACGGCAAGGCTCGCTGCGATTCAGCGCTCGCCGCCTGGTGGGGCATGAAGGACGCCGAGGACCTGCGCCCGCTGATCGCGACACTGGATATGTATTGATCCATGGCTGCGCGTGCGCGACGGTTGTTGGCCAGTTGCTCCGGTTTTTTGCGGAATTCTGATCAGACTTCGGATTCGAGTCGCAGTTTTCTGATTTGAGAATATAACGTTGTCGGTTTGACCCCTAACAACTCCGCTGCTCCGTTTTTTCCCGAGACCCGCCCTCCCGCTACGCTCAACGCTCTTTTTATATTCTGGACTTCTATCTGCCGAATTTGCTGAGCCGTCATAACGTCGTCGCGTTCCCAGCCCACAGATGCAGGCGAAGGCTTTCTATCCGTTGTCCGTTTTGACTCACGCGGTAATCGCGGTAGATCGATCTGCATTCGGCCATTGCGAGCGAGAATTGCTGCGCGCTCCATGACGTTCTGCAGCTCGCGGGCATTTCCCGGCCAGTCGTATTCGGAAAGGGCTTCGCTGTTGGCGCGTGTCATTGTCGGCTCCGTGATATTCAGCTGGAAACAGCTCTGGCGCAGGAAATGTTGCGCAAGCAGTGGGATGTCGCCGCGACGTTCCCGCAACGGAGCGCAATGAATGGGAAATACGTTTAGCCTGAAATAGAGGTCTTCCCGAAAACGATGGGCGGCGACTTCATCGCGTAAATCGAGGTTCGT
>JAYOLL010000013.1:20779-63080 GCA_038120295.1 Rhodospirillales bacterium
GTTCGTGGCGTCGGACTGGCCAAGGATCTCCGAATGGTTCGACTGAGTAAGGATTTCCTCCTGCAGATACTCGTTTTCCTTTTCAAGACGTTCCCGCAGGGCCGCGTTCTCAGTCAGAGCATTGCGTAGCCTTTGTTCATTATTCTTTCGCTCCGAAATGTCTCGAAACACGATAACCGCGCCGACCGATATATCATTATCGTCGATGATGGGGGTCGATGTGTATTCAACCCGAATGGGACGACCGTCCTTACGCCAGAACACCTCGTCGTCGACGGTTTTCACCGTACGCTGTTTGAAGGCGTTGTATATGGGACAGTCCTCTACCGGATAGGGAGAACCATCCATGTTCTTGTGATGCACTGTCTGGTGCATGTTTTGACCGATCAGTTCCTCTGCCCGCCAGCCGAGCATGTTTTCCACCGCCGGATTTACGAAGGTCGTCAGCCCCTGGTCGTCTACACCGAAAATGCCTTCGCCCGCCGCATGCAGAATTAGCTGATGACGTCGTTCCACTTCTCTAAGGAAGCTCTCGGCCTTCCGCCATTCAACCAGGCCCTGGCGGTACAGATTATTGATTTCGCCGCCTAAATTTCGCCGCCGCAATTTCGGCAGGTCGATGATTGTAATAACAACGTATAGGACGCCATCGACCCTGAATGCCGTTAGCAGGTGTTCCAGGTCCAGCGCATTCTGTTTTGCATCCGCCAGGACAATGTCCCGTGTATATGCATGGCCGCGTTCCATTGCTTCCTGAGTGGCGACATGCAGCGGCGCGATGGCGTGCCCGTAAATGTCGGAGATCGATTTTCCGGACAGCGCGACGCCGATCCGGCTGAAAAACCGCTCGGCCGTTTTGCTGGCCCTCAAAATTGCGTTTTTCTCCGGCAACAATAGCAATTGCGGCTCAGCATTGTTGCAAAAGGCCTCCGACAGAATACCTGTCGTTGGATCCCTGGTCACTCCACTGTCTATCCGGTCCTGCGACATTGCAATTTCTCCTTGGGCCGATCCCCCGGCAACCGGATAAAATTATGAAATATGATAATATGGTTATGAAAAATCATAAATTATAAAAAATCGTAATTTTTTAAATTTCGTCTTGAATCCATAGGCTGTTGATTTTCAAACATAAATTAGCAACAGCCAACTGGCATGCATCTTGCACTCCTTAAAGCATTATTTATTTCGCGGGTCATTTGATCTGACAGCAATGGGAGCGAGACATGACTATCAAGAGCTTACAGGACCCTTACAGCGGCGAAAGCGATCTTCGTCATGGCGCAGATTGCTCCTGTAGCGCTTGCGGCGGCACTGGCCTGGAGGCGTCGTACGACCCGGTTGATGAGACTGTTGAACAGACTGGCGACGAAATGCTCGAGCAGGTCGTGGAAAGCGCCGTTGTGCGTTCTGTTTTCGGTCACAACGAGCTTTCTCGTCGGTCGTTTGCGACGCTGCTAGGCGGCGCGGCGCTTTCCGCCGCCGTCGCTTCGGCGTTTCCGATGAAGGAAGCCAAGGCGGCCATTCTCGACAAGCTGGGCAAACCGGAAAAGACGAAGCTCAAGGTCGGGTTTGTGCCCATCACCTGTGCGACGCCCATCATCATGGCAAAGCCGCTGGGTTTTTATGAGAAATACGGTCTCGACGTCGATGTGATCAAAACGGCCGGCTGGGCGGTTGCTAGGGACAAGTCCCTAAACGGAGAGTACGACGCCTCGCACATGCTCACGCCGATGCCTCTTGCGATAACGATGGGCGCCGGGTCGACCGCGAAACCCTTCCTGATGCCTGCTGTCGAAAATATCAACGGCCAGGCCATCGTCCTGCATAACGACCACAAGGATAAGAACGACCCCAAGATGTGGAAGGGTTTCAAGTTCGGCGTTCCCTTCGAATTCTCGATGCATAACTTCCTGCTGCGTTATTACGTTGCTGAGGCTGGTCTCGATCCGGATAAGGACATCCAGATCCGGGTTGTACCTCCGCCCGAGATGGTCGCGAATCTCCGGGCCGGGAATCTCGACGGTTACCTCTCTCCCGATCCGTTCAACCAGCGGGCCGTATGGGAAAAGATTGGCTTCATCCACATCCTGACCAAGGAAATCTGGCAGGGCCATCCCTGTTGCGCGTTTGCCTGTTCGCAGGAATTCGCAACCAAACTGCCGAATACCTATGGAAACCTTCTAAAGGCGCTTGTTGACGCGACCCAGTACGCAAGTAAGCAAGAGAATCGAAAGAAAATCTCGAGGGCGATTGCGCCAAAGAACTACCTCAACCAGCCGGTTCCGGTGATCGAACAGGTCATGACCGGGCGATACGCCGACGGTCTTGGCAACGTCAAGAATGTGCCTGACCGAATAGATTTCGATCCGTTCCCCTGGCATTCGATGGGGGTCTGGATTCTTACCCAGATGAAACGCTGGGGTTATGTGAAAGGCGACATTGATTACAAGAAAATCGCCGAAGAAGTTTATCTCACCGCCGATTGCGGCAAGGTGATGAAGGATCTCGGTCTGACGCCCCCCGACACCACTTACAGAAACCACACGATCATGGGCAAGACATTCGATCCGGCGAAGCCGGAAGCCTATGTCGACAGCTTTGCCATCAAGCGGACCTGACGCGATGGCTGCGTCATTGAAAACACGCGCATTTATCCTAAGCATTTGCATTCTCTGTCTGGTGCTGGGCGCCTGGGAACTGGCGCAGCCCAACGCGAAAGCCACAGGACAACAAACCGAATACGAATTGCTGACCGGGGGAGGCGCCAAGCAGGCTGCCGTACCGCCGCCATCGGAAATAATCGTCAAGGCATGGGAGGAGCTATCGAACCCCTTCTACGATAAAGGGCCTAACGACAAAGGAATCGGCATTCAGATCGGATATTCCCTCTACCGTGTTCTCTCGGGATATTTTCTGGCGGCTTTGATTGCCATTCCCATTGGATTCCTGATCGGCATGTCGCCGCTCATGTATCGCGCGCTGGATCCCTTTATTCAGGTCCTGAGACCAATATCGCCACTTGCGTGGATGCCGCTGGCGCTGTTCGTCATCAAGGACAGCCAGGCGTCCGCCATATTCGTAATCTTCATCTGCTCGATCTGGCCCATGCTCATCAATACCGCTTTCGGCGTTGCGGGTGTGCGCACGGACTGGGTGAATGTTGCACGCACGCATGAACTCGGCGTAATGCGAACAGCCTTTCAGGTCATTCTTCCCGCAGCGGCGCCGACTATTCTGACAGGCATGAGAATCTCAATCGGCATCGCCTGGCTGGTGATCGTGGCGGCGGAGATGCTCGTTGGCGGCACGGGCATTGGCTACTACGTCTGGAACGAATGGAACAATCTCGATCTTACGAGCGTAATCTTCTCGATCATTGTCATCGGTGTCGTCGGCATGCTGCTCGATGCCGCCTTTGCAAAAGTACAGACCGCAGTCAGGTATCAGGAATAGGTCGATACCATGAGCCAGCCCTTTATTGAGATACGTGAACTCGCCAGGCGCTTTCCCCAACCCGGATCGGATGAGCCGGTCACGGTTTTCGAGCATGCAAATTTCAATATTCAGAAAGGAGAATTTGTCTGCATCATCGGTCATTCAGGCTGCGGTAAATCCACGATCATGAACATTCTGTCCGGTCTCGACGATGGGAGCGAAGGCAGCGTGACAATGGATGGCAAACAGGTTTCAGGCCCATCGCTTGATCGTGGCGTGGTGTTCCAGAATTATTCGCTTCTGCCCTGGCTGTCGGCGCTGAAAAACGTGATCTTCGGCGTACGGGCGCGGCACCCCGACTGGACCCGCGAGCAAATTCTCAGCCATTCGCAGAAATATCTGAATATGGTGGGGATCACGGATGGCGCGGAGCTCCGAAAACCATCGCAATTATCAGGCGGTATGCGTCAGCGCGTATCGATCGCGCGAGCATTCGCCATCCAGCCTCAGCTTTTGTTGCTCGATGAACCCTTTGGCGCGCTTGATGCGCTTACACGTGGCAGCATCCAGGATGAACTGATCCGCGTCTGGTCGGCCACCGAGCAGACCATCTTCATGATTACCCATGATGTAGACGAAGCAATCCTGCTGGCGGATCGGATATTGCTTATGACTAATGGCCCGTTTGCGCGAGTCGCTGAAAGCGTGGTTGTCGATATTGATCGCCCAAGGAACCGGGCGGAAATCATCCATGACGAAGCGTATTACAGGATTCGTAATCACCTCGTTGCGTTCCTGACCCGGCGATCCGCCGAACTCGCGGGCGAGCGCGTCGCCGACGGTCTCCTTCAGTTCCCGGCGACGGTTCGGCCAGGCCGGAAAAGCAGTGATCAGACGGACGCGCCGGATCCGGGGCAGAGCCCCCGGCATCGACTGGTCGTTAACGGCGATTAAATCTCAAACCCACAGCGAATGAGAGACTGACAATGAAAAAAGCAGATGTCACACAGATGATTATGGAAAAGAAGAAGGCTGCCGGAATTAGCTGGGAGAGCATTGCCGAAGAAATTGGAATGTCGGAAGTGTTTACCACCTCTGCTTGTCTTGGCATGAATTCCATGCCTCGGGAAAAGGCGGATATTCTGGTCCGTTTTCTTGGCCTGCCACAGGACGCCGGCGCCGTACTGGCTGAATTTCCGACCAAACTGTTCGATCAGACTGTGCCCACCGACCCCTGCATCTACCGGCTTTACGAAATCGTTGGGGTGTATGGTGAAACGCTCAAGGAACTGATCCAGGAAAAGGGTGGCGACGGCATTATGAGCGCCATCGACTTCGAAATGTTTGTCGACAAGGTCCCCAACCCTAAGGGTGATCGTATCGAAGTCCGAATGAGCGGAAAGTTTCTTCCCTATAATGCTTGGTAGAAATCTTGCCCGGGTTGGGCTCACCGACACTATCCTCTCCGGTTTTAGAGAGTTTCCTCCCCATTTGTCCCGCCGCCGGTCCGGGCGCATAATGGCGCACATTCCGGATTGGGGAGAAAAATCATGGCGACGGCGCAGATACGCGGGCTCAACATCAATTACGAAATCATCGGCGACAGCGGTCCGCTGGCGACGCTGATTACCGGCGGCCGGCGGGGTTATAAGGAGTTCATTCCGCTGGCGCAGAAGATCGCGGCGGAAGGGTTTCGCGTGCTGTTGCACGACCGGCGCAATACCGGCGCGTCCGACATACTGATCGCGTCGGAGGAGACCGAGGAGGTCACCTGGGCCGACGATCTCGCCATCCTGCTCGACCAGCTGGGCGAGAAACCCGCCTTTATCGGCGGCTCGTCGGCGGGGGCGCGGACTGCGATGCTGTTCTGCATCCACCATCCGGAATACACCCGCGCGCTGCTGCTGCTGCGCGTCACCGGTGGCGCGTTCGCGGCGAAACGCCTGCCGGAAAACTATTACGGCCAGTTCATCCGCATCGCCAGGGAAGGCGGGATGGAGGCGATCATGGCGACGCCCGAATACCAGGAACGCATCGCCGAGAACGCCGCCAACGATGCGAAGCTGAAGGCGATGGATGTGAACGATTATATCGCTCACATGGAGAAGCTGCTTGAGCTGTTCCTCGCCGGCGGGCACCTGCCGGTCATGAACATTACCGACGAACAACTCGCCACCATCAAGGTGCCGGCCATCATCATTCCCGGCAACGACAACACCCACGCGTCGAAAAGCGCCGAGGATTGCCGTGACCGCATCGCCGGCAGCCGCATCCACAAGTTGCCGGTCGAGGACGAGGACCGCCCCCTGATTCCGTGGGAGGAATGGGCGCCCCACGAGCCCGAGATCACGAAGGTGTTTGCCGAGTTCATGCGCGAGGTTGAGGCGAACGGCGGTTGAGGACGACGGCGGACTGGGGCTCTGAAAGGCCGATGAGGGCGTGATCAGCGACCCACCTCCCCTGTCCCCTCCCCCCCATGGGGCGGAGGGGGACGCCGTAGCGATATCGCGCAATACTCCCTCTCTGCCCTTGGGGGCGGTGAGGGTTGGGGAGAGGTGGGGGCCTTCCCTGCGCTCGGCGCGAATGTCGCGGCGCAGCCGTAAAGGGCCCTCGTAAATCATGGCCGATATCGTCCTTGCGGTTGGTACCTCGCACAGCCCGATGCTTAACAGCGCGGCGGAAGATCACATTCGCCACGCCGAGATCGATCAGGGAAAGACCGACTGGAAGCGGACCCTGACCGACAGGGAAGGCCGGCCCGTCACCTACGAAGAACTGCTGTCGAAGGCCGATCCGGGTCTCGCCGAACTGATTGCGCCGGATGTGGTTCAGGCGCGGGTCGAAAAGTGCCGGGAGGCCACTGCCCGGTTGCGCGATACCATTGAGCAGGCCGAGCTCGATGCGCTGATCGTCGTCGGCGACGATCAGAAGGAACAGTTCTTCGAAGACAACATGCCGGCGGTCCTGATCTACTGGGGCGAGACGATCTGGAACAACATTCTCCAGCTCCCCGACGATGCACCCGACTGGTGGAAGCGCGCCCGCGCGCAATATCACGAGGAAGACGGCGTTCGCGAATATCCCGTCGCCGCGCTGCTCGGGCGTCACCTGATCGAAAGCCTGATCGAGGACGGGTTCGATATCAGCCATGCGACGAAACTGCCGCGCGATCACGGCGAGGGCCACGCGTTCGGCTATGTCCACCGCCGCCTGATGGGGGACGACTCGGTACCGGTCCTCCCCGTGGTGCTCAACACCTATTTTCCGCCCAACCAGCCGACGCCGGCGCGCTGCTATGCGCTGGGCGAGGCTATCGCGGCGGCGGTCGACGCCTGGGACGAGGATGCGCGCGTCGGCATACTGGGGTCAGGCGGGCTCAGCCATTTCACGGTCGACGAGGATCTCGACCGGCTTGTGCTGGAGGCCTGCAAATCGGGCGACGGGGAAACGCTGAAATCGATCCCCGCGGCAAAGCTCAACTCCGGCAGTTCGGAAATCCGCAACTGGATCGCGGTTGCCGGTGCGGCGCAAAACCTGACGACGCAATGGCAGGAATACGTGCCGTGTTACCGCTCGGCTGCCGGCACGGGCTGCGGCATGGCTTTCGCGGTGTGGGCGTAAATGCTGTCGCGCGAAGATAATGAGCTTCTGGTCCGCGTCGGCCCCGGCACGCCGATGGGCAACCTGTTGCGGCGTTTCTGGTTTCCCGCCCTGCTGGAGAGGGAGATCGCCAAGCCTGACGGGCCGCCGGTACGGCTTCGTCTGCTGGGCGAGGACCTCGTGGCGTTCCGCGATACCGAAGGCCGCGTCGGTATTCTCGACGCCTACTGCCCGCACCGCACGGCGCAAATGTATTTCGGCCGCAACGAAGAATGCGGGCTGCGCTGCGTCTATCACGGCTGGAAATTCGACGTCGACGGCAACTGCGTCGACCTGCCGTCGGAACCGCCGGGCAGCAATTTCCGCGACAAGGTGACGATCAAATCCTACCAAACGGTCGTTCGTGGCGGCGTGGTCTGGATCTATATGGGGCCGAATGATCGAGCGCCAGAATTGCCCGCATTCGAATGGTCCTGTCTGCCCGACGACCGGGTCGGGGCGACCAAACGGCTGCAGGAATGCAACTGGGCCCAGGCCTATGAGGGCGGCGTCGATTCCAGCCATATTTCGCTGCTGCATGCCAATCTCGACGATGCGGGAGAAGGCAATTTCGGGCGGCCGCGCGACAACTACAATCGCACCGACCGGCACCCCGTCTTCGACGTGCGCGACACCGATTACGGCATGATGATCGGTGCGCGGCGCGATGGCGAGGCGGATTCCTACTACTGGCGCATCACCCAGGCGCTGATGCCGTTCTACACCATGATCCCGCCGCAGATGGCGGGCGCCGACACGGCCCACGAGCCCTATGGCGGCCATGCCTTGGTGCCGATCGACGATGAGAACACCTGGACCTGGTCATTCGGCGTCCACCCGCACCGCGCCTTCACGAAAGAGGAATACGAGCTTACCGCCGGCGCGAACGGGCGCTGGGGACCGATGGACGAGAATTACCGGCCGCTGCTCAACCGCGACAACGACTACAAGATCGACCGCGAAGATCAGCGGACGAAGAGCTTTACCGGGATTGCGGGCGTGCCCAACCAGGATGCTGGCATCCAGGAAAGCATGGGGCCGATCTGCGACCGGACGCTGGAGCATCTCGGCACCTCGGATGTTGCGGTGATAGAATGGCGCAAGCGCATTCTCGGTATGGCGAAGGATCTCGCCGACGGAAAGGAACCGGAAGAGCCCTTCAACGGGCCCGCCTATAACGTGCGCCCGGTATCGATCCTTCTCGACCGGGAGGTCGATTTTGCGGAAGGCGCCGCCGGGTTGATTCCCGGTATCGCCCGGACTTAACTGTGCTTCAGTCACTCATCAGAGGAAAAACCCAGATGGTCAAGAAACCCGATCTCACCGACATCCACCCTGAATCCGGTTGCCGGCTGCCGTTCGTCAAGCGGGAGAAACTTTCCGGCGAAGCGCTGCGCGTGTTCGACAATCATGCCAGTCCCGGCGGCGATTCGCTGGCGGGTCTCCAGGGGCCGGGAGGGATCAAGCTGCACAGCCCGAACCTCGTCGAGTTTAGCCAGCCGCTCGGCACCTATCTGCGGCATCATGCGAAATACGAAAAACCGATCCGCGAATGCGCCATCCTTATCGCCGCGCGCGAGATGGACAGCCAGTTTGAATGGTGCCAGCACGAACCGGAAGGGCTGCGCGTCGGCCTGTCGCAGGAAACCATCGACGTCATCAAGTACCGCAAGAGCACGGACGGGCTGCCCGAGAAGGAGAAAATCCTGATCGATTTCGGGCGCGAGCTGATCCAGGACAAGCATGTCAGCACCGAGCTGTTCGCCAAGGCGCTGGATGCGTTCGGCGAGGAGATCCTCGTCGACCTGGTGATGCTGATGGGTCAGTATTGTTGCACCGCGCTCCTGCTTGCCGCGTTCGAAGCGCAGGTGCCGGAAGACGCCACCGCGATCCTGCCGGTGGACTAGGCCGCAGCATGGACGGGCTTGAAATCCGGGACGACAAGATCCCGGATCAGGCCGTCATCGAAGCCTTCTACGCCGAGGTTTTCCCCGACGAAGACCTGATCCCTCTGGTGCGGCTTCTGCTGGCCGAAGAGACCGGGATTCTTTCGCTGTTCGGGTATGTCGGCGATGCGCTCGCCGGCCACGTTCTTTTCACGACCTGCGGCGTCGAAGGTTGCAGTGACCCTGTCTCTCTGCTGGGACCGCTGGCGGTCGCTGTCGGCCGGCAGAAACAGGGCGTTGGCGGTGCGCTGGTGCATGACGGCTTCAGCCGGCTGAAGAAAACCGGCGCCGTCCGTGTCTTCGTCCTTGGCGACCCGCTTTACTATTCCCGTTTCGGGTTCGCTGCCGAGAACGATGTGACGCCGCCTTTCGATCTTCCGCCGGAATGGGACGGGGCCTGGCAATCGCTGGACCTGGTTTCAGACCGGGAGCCGCTTGCCGGTCGGCTCGTCGTGCCCGCGCCGTGGCGCGAGCGGAACTTGTGGGCGCCGTAACGCGATCGCTATCTGTCTTTGTCCGTCGCGGTTTCCAGATGTCCGGCGAGCCGGTCCTGCCGCACGCGGGCCCAGATCCATAGAGCCAGGCAGATCGCGGCGCCGCCCGCGACCGAGAGCTGCAACCCGAAATAGGACGCCAGATACCCCATCATCAGCGCGCCGATCGACGGGCAGCCGCGGGCGATCAGGGTATAGAGGCTGAGCACGCGACCGCGCATCGCGTTGTCGACCGAGTTCTGCAGCAGCGTCTGTTCCGATACGCCGATCAGCGTCACGGCGTAGCCGGCGACCACGGTGCAGAGCAGGGCGAACCAGAAAATATCCGTCGCGGTAAAGGCGATGACGGCGAGGGCAATGATTATGATGGCCGAAATAAGGATCCGCGTCAGACCTTCAACGCCTTCGCGTTTGGCCATCACCACGCTGCCGATCAGCGCGCCGACGCCCAGCATTGAGGTCAGCCAGGCGAGACCGTCGGCCTTGAGGCCGAAGATGTCGTCTGAAAAGGCCGGAAACATGTCGATGAACGGACGGCCGAGGATCGATGTAGTGACCAGGATGAACAGCAGCGGGCCGATCCCGGGATGGTTTCGCGCGTAGCGAAACCCTTCCATGATCTCCGCCGGTATTTCGCGCGCCGGACGGCTTTGTTTCTTCTCGATCTCCGACACCATCTTGACGAAATAGAGCGAGAAGACGAAGACGAAATCGGCGATGACGGTGAAACAGACTGCGATGCCGATGCCGAGAAACTCGATCATCAGCCCGGCGACGCCCGGCCCCGTAATACGGGCGATATTGAATGCCAGCGCGTTGACGCCCACCGCGGATGTCAGCGATTCTCGTCCGACCAGCGCATAGATCAGCGAGAGCCGGACCGGGAAGCCGAACGACATGATCGTGCCGTTGATCAGGACCAGCACCAGCAGGGAATGGACAGTGATCAGGTCGGTTATCGTCAGGTAGGCGATGATGGCGGAAATCGTGCCCGATATGGTCATGTAAATGCGAAGCGCCCGCAGCCTGTCCATCCGGTCGGCCAGCGCGCCCGCCAGCGGGGCAAGGATGATGTTCGGAAAGAAGTCGGCAAAGGCCATGATGCCCAGCCATTTCGGATCCTTGGTCAGTTCCCAGGTCAGCCAGCCGATGGCGATCCGCTGCACCCACATGCCCAGCTGCGAGGCGAAATTGCCGGCTGTGTAATTGCGATAGTTCGCGATCTTGAGGGTTCGCGTGATGGTGGCGAACCCGGCCATCTCAGCCATCGGGAATCCCGGTTATGGTGAATGCCGGACGGGCCGGCTGCGCAGGCGAATTCTACTCGCTGGCCGCATCGATGCACAGGGACGGGCTATCTCAGCCGGAGGCGTTCCGGATTCGCACCTCTTTCCCACTGCCAGAGCGTGCCGTCGCGGCGCAGCGCGATGGTCCTGGAGGACCCCGCGGCGACGGCGACGACATCGCTCATGACCAGCTTCGGCTCGGTTCCGTACCCGTCGCCCCAGGCGAAGAGTCCGTTATCCTGCCTGATCGCGAGCGTGTGCAGGGAACCGGTGGCGACCGCTTTCGCGTTCGCCATGAGCGGACTCCAGCGTACGGCCTTGTCGCCCAGCCCGTGCCGGCCGACAGGACCGTATATGTTGCCGCCCGTGCCCAGCACGTTCCCGTCCTTGGTCAGCAGGATTGCATGGCCCGTATGGGCCGAAACCCGCACTACTGCCGATGCCGTCTGAATGAAATCCTTTGTCGCGGTCAGGCGTCCGTTTCCATACTGGCCGCGATGAGACTTGCCCCGGACGAACAGGGCGCCGGTTTTTGTGATGTAATAGTTCGCGCCGTCCCCGACGGCGGCCTGCGCTACATTCCCGGCGATTTTCTTCCGGGCTTTCGACAGCGGGTCGATCCGCCATAGTACGCCGTCTTTCGTGATCGCCAGCACAGCGCTGCTTCCAGCGGCGAAATCAGTGACGCCGCGCATCAGGGGAGTCGGGCGAACTGTCAGATGCCGCCAGGCCAGCAAGTGTCCCCTTTTATTCAGCGCATAATAGACATCGCGCCCTACACCGACCTGCGAAGCATCGACATCGATCCTTTGCGGCCTTGCGCGTCCCTGCCAGGCGTATGTTCCGCCCTCGACGATCGCCATCTGCCGGTCGTAATAGGCTGCAAGCAACGGAGAGGAGCTGTCGGCGAACGCGCCCCCGGGGAGCATAAAGAACAGGGCGGCGATTAGCGGCGTTCCGCATCTCATCGAAGCACGACCCCTTTAGAACAGTCCCAGATCCCGTGCCGAGACCCAGAGCAGGCGAAGCGCGAGAAGCGTCAGCAGCGCCTTCAGGAATATCCGGAAGAACTGTTCCGGCATGCGCGACAGGATGTGGCGTCCGACAAAATTGCCGAGAAACGCGGTCGCCACCATGGCGATCATCAGCGGCAGATAGGCGCCGATGGCGAACCCCATGAAACCGAACGCGGTCAGCTTGATGATATGCATCGACATGCCGAGCACGGCGACGGTGGCGGCGTAATTGCGCCGCTCCGGCGCGATATGGGCGACGAACGGCGCGATCAGCAGCCCGGTCGAGCTGACGAACATGCCGAGGAAGGTGGCGATGAATCCGACGAAGGTGAAGCGCCCTTTCTCCGGTCCTATCATGCCGAAGCTCGGCACCCAGGCGACCAGCAGCACGAACGCGCCGATAAAGGCGAGCAGCACCGGTCCCGGCAGGCTGACGAAGATCGGCGCTCCCGCCGCCGCGCCGATCGCGCCGCCTATTACGAAGGGCAGAAGCGTCGTCCACATGATGAAGCTGCGCAGCAGCACGATGCGCGTCACGCTGACGCCGAGCTGCACCACAGTATGAACAGGCAGGAGTACGGACGGCGGCAGGACGAGCGCCATCAGCGCCAGCAGGATCGGCCCGCCCCCCGCGCCGGTCAGCATGCCCATGCAGGCGGTGCAGAACGACGCCAGGGCCAGAAGTGCGATGGTCAGCGCATCGGCGCCGGGAACGGAGAGAAACGACAGGTCCATATATTTTGTTCTTTTAGACGAAACCGGCCCGCTCCCCTCGGCGGGAAGCGGGCCGGAGCGATATTCCTAAAGGAGGATAACCCTATTCGGCGGCCATGCCCCTTGCTTCCATTTTCGATCCAGCGACGGTTTTGCGGCGCAGATGGTTCTTGACGAACTCTTCCGCAAAATTGTCGGCGACCGCGCCGGTCACGAGCTCGTTCGAGAGCAGCGCACCCGCCCAGGCCTTCACAAGCGGGAAGTCGTTCAGGATCCCCGTCTGCAGATGTTCTTCGACCAGAAGGAACCGCTGCAGCATCGGCCCGTACGCGGCATCTACCAGCGACAGCCTGTCGCCATTGAAATACGGCCCGTCATTGCCTCGACTGGCGAGAGCGCCTTCCACCCGTGCGATTGCTTTCGGCGCGTTGGCGATCCCTTCGTCCAGCGCTTCCTGGGTCGTTGCGTAGCCGATGGCGTTCAGCGCCTTGACGAAATCCGGCACATAGTCGGTCCATGCCCTGTTGCGGGCGCGGGCGATCGGGTCTTCCGGATGCAGCCGCGGCGGCACCGTTTCGTCGAGGAACTCGGCGATGGCGTTGGATTCGAACAGGATCTCGTCATCCACCTTGAGCACGGGAACCTTGCCGTGCGGTGAGATCTCAAGGAACCAGTCGGGCTTGTCCTGCAGATTGACGTAAGTAACTTCGAAGTCGACGTTTTTTGCGCGCATGGCAATCACGGCGCGCTGCACCCACGGTCACGTGAAGGAGCTGATCAGGTGGTATCGGGCCATCGGGGCCTCCATATGTCGGGAAAAATCTGACTGGAAATAATGGTAGGACCAGGAAAGGCATTCGTCAAAGCTTCGCTTCGCAATCTGCCGTCCCCAATATTGCCGAATTCCGGGTCCTCCTCTATCTTTCGCGCGAACCTTCAAACTCACTGAAAAACGGGAGACGGAACAATGGATGCGGACAGGAAGAAAGCGGCCTTGCGGATGATTCCTTACGGAATTTACGTGCTGACCGCAAAAGACGGCGACGGCAATATTTCGGCTGCGACGGTCAACTGGGCGACCCAGACCTCGTTCGATCCGCCGCTCGTGGTGGTCGGCGTGAAGGCCGATTCGGGCGCTCTGGCGGCGCTCAAGGCATCCGGCAGCTTCGCGCTCAACATGCTCGGCAAGGGTCAGCAGGGCGCAGCCTTTGCCTTCTTCAAACCGGTCGAGGTCGAGGACGGCAAGCTGAGCGGCGAGGCCTATCGCGACGGCTCCACCGGATCGCCGGTTCTGGAAAGCGCCCCGGCCTGCGTCGAGTTCAAGCTGGCCGAGATCGTCGAGCGCGGCGATCACCACATCGTCATCGGCGAGGCCATCGACGTCCACGGCGCTGAGATCGAAGGCCGTCCCGACGACGCCGTGCTGCATATGCGCGATCTGGGCGACAACGTCTTTTACGGCGGCTGATCGCTTCGGTGGCGCGCCGCCCTCAGACCGGGCCGCATGTCTGGCTCGGGCCGGATTACCAGATGCGCGACGACTGGATCTTTCGCCTGTCGCCGGCGCATCTGGAAGAGCTCGATGCGGCGGTGCGAAACATCCCGACCGCGGTTCCTGCGCTCTACGACGTGACCGCGGCTGACTTCCCGCTGCCGACGCTGGGTGCGGAAATCCGCACGCTGGACGACGAACTGCAGCATGGGCGCGGCTTCATCCTGCTGCGCGGTCTGGAGGCCGACCGCTACGACGAGGAAACGCTGGCGGCCATTTTCTGGGGCATCGGCGCGTATCTCGGTACCGGCATGGCGCAGAGCCGCAAGGGCGACCGGCTGGGTCATGTGATCGACCGCAGCGGCCCAGGCAGCGAAATCCGCCACATGCGCAATTACGAGCTCGGCGGCTCCCTGCGCATGCATACCGACCTCAACAACGACGTGGTCGCGCTGCTGATGTTCCAGCACGCCAAATTGGGCGGCGAAAGCCGCATCGCGAGTTCGATGGCGGTGCATAACATCATTCTGGAAGAGCATCCGGAATTTCTGGAACCGCTCTATCGCGGTTACTTCTTCCACGTGCTGCGCGGCGACCGGGCTGACGATTCGCAGCTCACCGACCACCGCGTTCCGATTTTCGTCGATCATGGCGACGCGGTGTCGTGCCACTTCAACCCGTCCCCCATAGACCGGTCGGTGGAGCGCGCCGGGGTCGAGCTGTCGGAAACCGAAGCAGAGGCCGTGAAGTTCGTCGCCGAGGTGGCGGCCCGTCCGGGCGTCTATCTCGACATGGCGTTACAGCCGGGCGATATGCAGTTCCTTAACAACCACCTCATCCTGCACGGCCGCACCCATTACGAGGACTGGCCGGAACGGGAACGCAGGAGGCACCTGCTGCGCCTGTGGCTCAATTCTCCCACCGCGCGCAAACAGCCGCCGGAAACGATCGTGCACCAGACGGACGCGCTGGGTTACCGGAGCACCGGCGCCTGAGTTTTTTACCCGGCGTAATCCAGTCGGTCAGAATGGACAGCGGGTCCGTCAGCACGCGCAGCCCGCTGGTCGAGACGAGATAGTATTTCAGGTTTTAAGCCATGGCGGCTCCTCCCTGTCTGCGGAAACGGTACGGCTGACCCGGCTATTTTGCCAATATCTGGACGGCTGCTCTTGCACTGTAAAGCGCCTAGCCTCTACCCTGCCGTCACACAGGAATTCAGACTGAAACAGGTGAGGAAAGACCAGTCATGATTATCGATTGCCACGGCCATTACACGACCGAACCGGATGCGCTGACGGCCTATCGCCGCGAACAGCTCGAAGGGGTCGAAAAGGATCCGTCCTTCCTGCCGTCGCGCGCCGATCTGAACATCACCGACGATCAGATCCGCGAGAAGATCGAGCCGGCGCAGATCGCTCTGCAGATCGAGCGCGGCACCGACATGACGATCTTTTCGCCCCGCGCCGTCGGGATGGGCCACCATCTCGGCACCGAGCAGACCGGCTATTACTGGGCCGAAATCTGCAACAACATGGTGCGCCGGGTGTGCGACATGTATCCCGACCGGTTCGTGCCGGTCTGCCAGCTGCCGCAATATCCCGGCGTCGAACCCAAAAAGGCGATCCCCGAGCTGGAGCGCTGCGTCAACGAGATGGGCTTTATCGGGGTCAATGTGAACCCCGATCCGTCGGGCGCGATGTGGACCGACCCGCCCATCACCGACAAGTGGTGGTATCCGCTGTGGGAGAAGATGTGCGAGCTCGACGTGCCCGGCATGCTGCACGTTTCAGGCTCCTGCAACCCTAACTTCCACCATACCGGCGCGCATTACATCGCCGGCGATACGACCGTCTTCATGCAGCTCATCCTCGGCGATCTGTTCAAGGATTTCCCGACGCTGAAATTCATCATCCCACATGGCGGCGGCGCGGTGCCGTTCCACTGGGGCCGCTATCGCGGGCTGGCGCAGGACATGGGCAAGCCGACCCTCGACGAGCATCTGCTGAACAACGTGTTCTTCGATACCTGCGTCTATCACCAGCCGGGCATCGACTGCATGACCAAGGTCATCCCGACCAAGAACATCCTGTTCGCGTCTGAGATGGTCGGCGCGGTGCGCGGCGTCGATCCCGAGACCGGGTTCAATTACGACGACACCAAGCGTTATATCGACGGAACGCCCAACCTGGATGCCGCGGCGAAAGCGGCTGTGTTCTCGGAAAACGTGAAGCACGTCTTCCCGCGGCTGGCGAATTACCTGAAGTAGGGGGTGCGGGCCGGCACAAGATGCCCGGAACAAGTCCGGGCATGACGTCATAAACAGAAAGCGTCATCGCCGGGCTTGTCCCGGCGATCTTTTTGAGGTCGGGCTTCTACTCCGTATCCGGCCTCTTATAGGTCGGGTTGGGCCCGCCCTTCTGCGATTTCAGATACCCCTCGACATCGCCCAGCGGATCCATCGCGCGTCGCAGGCGGGAGCCCACCAGCTGGTCGAGCTGGATCGCCTGGCTGAGCGACAGGTCGCGGCCCATCTGCACGGTGATCTTGGAATGCTCGAGCGACGCGAGATGCCGGCTGGCGATGCCGCGCGCCGCTGCGTTGACCGTATCTTCCAGTTCTTCGACCGGAACCGCTTTCGAGACGACGCCCCATTGGTCGGCCTCCGCGCCCGAAATATTGTCGCCGACCAGCTGCATCAGCGTGACCTTCTTGAGCGGAATCGCGCCGTGCACCAGCGTGCTGGTCACCAGCTGGCCGAAACTGCCGCGCAAAATTTCCGGCATGCCGAGCTGCGCGTCTTCCGCGGCGAACACCAGATCATGGCAGTTCATGATGCCGAGGGCGCCGCCGAAACAGTAGCCGTGGACCTGGGCGATCATGATCCGCGGAAAGCCGCGCAGCGCCTCGGCAAGCTGGATGGTCGGTGTCGGCCGGTCCCAGTCGAGCAGACCTGAATTGGCGTCCTTCAGGAAATGCAGGTCGAGACCGGACGAATAGTTGATGCCCGCGCCGCGCGTGATCACGCATTTCAGATCCTTGTCCTCGCGCACGATATCGAGCGACTCGAAGAAAGCAGCGACCAGCGGTGCATTAAGCGCGTTGCGCTTCTCCGGCCGGTTGAGCGTGATCCGCGCCACCCCGGCATCCTCCATCCGCTCCAGAATCAGTTCCGGCCATTCCTTCAGTGTTGTCCAGCTATCTGCCATCGGTTTCCTCCCTGATGTTTATGATCCGCTTACGCGGCATCGCCCATTGAGAATTACGGGGCCCGCTCCCCCACCCGGCCACCCATCAGGATACTCGCGTGGGTGGCCGGGTGGGGGGAGCGGGCCGGTGCAGCTTAAAACGATACTTAGCTTAGGCGCGCATGCTTTTCCCGTCACCGTCAGCGCGATAGATTGCACCCTGAATTCAGACAGGGAATTTCAATGAGCTATACCGATCTCCGCGATTATCTCGACGCGCTAGCCGCACGCGACCTGCTGCATGTCATCGATGAAGAGGTGAGCAAGGACACCGAGCTGGTGCCGCTGGTCCGCCTGCAGTTCCGCGGGCTGGCCGAAGAAGACCGCAAGGCGTTCTGGTTCAGGAACGTAACGGACGCGCGCGGCAAAAAATACGACGGCTCGGTCGCGCTGGGCTCGCTGGGCTCGTCGTGCACGATTTACGGCGCGGCGATGGGCGTCGGGCCGGACGGGATCGGCGCGAAATGGGCCAGCATCCAGGGCAATCATCTGAAACCCGAACCGGTGGACCGCGCCGAGGCGCCGGTGAAAGAAGTCGTGATAACCGGCGATATCGGAGACGGGGTGGATATCTTCCCCCATCTGATCTCGACGCCCGGGTTCGATCCCGCGCCGTTCGTGACGGCCGGCGTGTGGGTGACGCGCGACCCCGAGACCGGGGCCTACAATCTCGGCATCTATCGCGGCATGATCAAGGCGCCTGACAGGATCGGCTGCGCAACCGACGTGTCGACCCAGCATCTCGCGATCCAGTGGGAAAAGGCGCGGCGTATGGGGAAACCGCTGGAGGTTGCCGTGTTTCTCGGCGGCCCGCCGTCGCTGCTGCTGGCCGCGGCCAGCAAGGTGCCTTACGGGGTGGACGAGTACGGCGTCGCCGGCGCGCTCAACGACGCGCCGATCCCGGTTGTGCAGGCGGAGACCGTCGACGTCATGGTGCCGGCCAACGCCGAAATCGTGATCGAAGGTATTATCCCGACCGATTTCCTCGAGCCCGAAGCGCCGTTCGGCGAGGCGAGCGGCTATCTCGGCCCGCGCAAGATGGAGAAGGTGCTGGAAGTGAAGGCCATCACCCACCGCAAACAGCCGGTCTATCAGGGCATCGTCAGCGAGTTCCCGCCGTCGGAAAGCACGGTGATGCGCAAGGCGGCATTCGACGGCATCTATACCAACCATCTGCGCAACGCCTGCAACATCCCGTCGGTCACCCAGGTCGCCTGTCACGAGATGGCGAGCTGCAACATGATGTTCGTGATTCAGCTCGATCGGCCCGAACTCGGCCAGCCCTGGCAGGCGCTCCGGGCGGCGGCGGCGTTCGACGCATCGCTCGGTAAGCTCTTCATCGCGGTGGATTCGGACGTCGATCCGAACTCGATGGACGCCATATTGTGGGCGCTGTCCTATTCGATGCAGCCGCACCGCGACGCCGAGATCATCCGCGGCAAGGTGCCGCGGCTTGACCCGTCCATCGCGCCGAGCGACGACCGGCGGCAGATGCTCTATCCGGATGGGGAGGGCTCATCCTCGATCCTGATCAATGCCTGCCGCGAACATCCCTATCTGCCGGTCTCGCTGCCGCGCGAGGATTTCATGGTCGATGCCAAAGCGCGCTGGGAACGGCTCGGCCTGCCGCCGCTCGACCTCCAGGCGCCGTGGCACGGCTATCCCTTGAGCGCCTGGACGGCGGAGAATGCCGACGAAGCGGAAAAGGCGGTGACAGGCCGCTATTTCGAAACCGGAGAGAAGCTCAAGGGCAGGCGGGAGCCGACCGGGGACGGGCAGGCGGACTGAAAGATTAACGGACTGAAGGGTTAAAGGACTGACCGGCCTATGGACTCCGTAACCCAATTCGCGCTCGGCGCCGGCGTCGGCGCCGCGGTTCTGGGGCGCGCCATCGGGCCGCGTAAGGCGGCGCTGGTCGGCGGCGTGCTCGGCACGCTGCCGGATCTCGACGTCTATTTCCCTTACGAGAACCCGGTCGATTCCTTCACCCTGCATCGGGGTCCAAGCCACTCGCTGTTCGTCCATGCCGCGGTAACGCCGATCCTCGGCGAGGCGATCCGGCTGATGTTTCGAGAGCTGCGCGACCGCCGCGTGCTGGTGTGGGCCGGGGTCTATCTGTGTCTCGCCACCCATGCGCTGCTCGATGCGATGACGATCTACGGCACCCGGATATTCTGGCCGTTCTGGACCGAGCCCGTCAGCATAGGCTCCATATTCATTATCGACCCGCTCTATACGGTCCCGCTGCTGGTGGCGATGATCTGGGCGTTCTGTACCGGCGGATGGTCGCAGCGCTATGGCCGTTGCGTTGCCGTTTCGCTGGCCCTCTCTACCGCCTATCTCGGCTGGACGCTGGCGGCGCAGGAGATTGTGCGCGGCAAGGCGGCGCTGCTGTATGGCGATGCCGCGCCGGTACTCGTGACCCCGACGCCTTTCAATTCGATCCTGTGGAAGGTCACCGCGGTCGATCGGGACAGCTACTACAACGCCTATCCGACCGTGTTCGGCGATACGTCCGCCGTGCCGGTCTATCGCCATGTCAGACGCCCCGCCGGTCTCGCCTGTCCTGATGGGATTGCGCTGTTCGACCGCGTGGCTGCTTTCAGCAAGGGCTTCTACAGGGTCGAACGGAAGGGCGACGACATCCGGATCGCCGATCTCCGCATGGGGATGACGCCCAACTACGTATTCCAGTTCCGCATCGCGACGCAAAAGGGCGGCAGGGCGGTTCCGGCAGCTCCGGAGCGGGTGTTTGCGGCCCGGCGACGGGAAGAGGGCGATCTGGGCTGGCTGTACGCAAGACTGGCCGGGAAAAACGGGATGCGACCGGCGGAGAGGACCTATGCGTTAGCCGGAACTGGCCCAGCGGGTCAGCAGAAGAAATCAGTCTGTTGAGGGGTTAACCCCCTCCCTTTCCCTCCCCCGTTTGCGGGGGAAGGAAAGGGAGGGGGGGGTCTACCGAGCACTCAGCTGTCGTAACCCGGATTCACCCGGTCGAGCATCTGCAGCAGCGAGTCCCAGCCAGAGGGACGTTCCTTCGTCACCACCGCGTCGCGTTCGAACTGCTGCGCCGTGTGTTCGAGCAGGTTGTCCGACAGTTTTATGATCTTCCCGCCCGCCTGCATGATGGCGAGCTGCGTCTTGCAGGCCTTTTCCATCGCATACATTTCCTTGAAGGCGGTCGCGATGGTGCCGGCGCAGACCAGCAGCCCGTGATTGCGCAGCACAAGATAGTTCCTGTCGCCGAGATCGCGCACGAGGCGTTCACGCTCGTCGAGGTCCTGCGCCTTGCCCTCGAAATCGTGATAGGCGGTCCGCTTGTGATAGCGGGTCGCCTTCTGGAACCAGGGCTGCAGCCCTTCTTCCATCGACGAGATCGCCATGCCGGCGACGGTGTGGGTATGCAGCACGCATTTGGCGTCGGGCCGCGCCGCGTGGATCGCCGAATGGATCACGAAGCCCGCCGGGTTAATGACATGGTCGGTGTCGGAAACGATATTGCCGTCGAGATCGACCTTCACCAGGCTCGATGCAGTGATTTCGCTGAAATGCATGCCGTAGGGGTTGAGCAGGAAATGCTCGTGCGCTCCGGGCGCGCGCACCGAGATATGGGTGGCGAACAGATCGTCCATGTCGAAATGAGCGACCAGCCGGTAACAGGCGGCGAGCTCGACGCGCGCCTGCCACTCTTCGTCGGTCATCGGTGCGATTTCATGAAGTCTGCGGATTACGGGTTCGGCGCACATGGAAGCCTCCATTCGAGTCAAGATTTCCGAAATTTTAGGAGCGGTCTTGAACCCCGTCAATTTGACAGGTTTTTGGTCGAGGCATAAACAGGTTGGATTAATCAAAGCCACTGACGCGGCATCGCACCGGCCCACTCCCCCTCCCGAGGCACCCAACGCGAGTATCCTGGTGGGTGGCCGGGTGGGGGAGTGGGCCGGGGCAGCATCAACTATCAGACAAGGGAGGCCAGAATGGCACGGGCACCAGCAAAGAAAGCAGCAAAGAAAACCGCGAAGAAAGCAGCAGCGAAGCGCGCGCCGCGCAGGGCCGCGCCGAAGGACCCGGTGTTCGAGACCTGCAAGATCGAGCGTCAGGGCGGCATCACCTTCCTGATCATGAACCGCCCCGAGAAGCGCAACGCGATGAGCCCGCAGCTCCACATGGATATGAGCGACGCGCTCGACTATCTCGCCATCGATCCGGTGACCGAAGTACTGGTCCTGACCGGCGCCGGCAAGGCGTTCAGCGCCGGCCAGGACATCCGGCTGTATTTCCGCGGCACCAATGACGATCCGGCGGCGCGGCACAAGGCGCGGATGGCGTCGAACCAGTGGCGCTGGCAGAAGCTGTCGCGGTTCCCGAAGCCGACCATCGCGATGGTCAACGGGTTCTGCTTCGGCGGCGCATTTACCCAGGTCAGCGCCTGCGATTTCGCCATCGCGGCCAACGACGCCACATTCGGCCTGTCGGAGGTCAACTGGGGCATCCTGCCCGGCGGCATTGTGAGCTGGAACGTCACCCAGGTGATGAGCCTGCGCAACGCGCTCTATTACGGCATCACGGGCGAGCCGTTTGATGGCAAGCGTGCGGTCGAAATCGGCATGGTCAACAAGTCGGTGCCGAAAGCGAAGCTCAAGGCCGAAACCGTCAAGCTGGCGAAACTGCTTCAGCAGAAGAGCCCGGCGGCGGTGCGCTACACCAAGGAAGCGATCCGCGCCGTACGCTTCATGAACGAGCCGGAAGCGGCCGATTACCTCAACGCCAAGTCGGACGCGCTCAAATGGAACGATCGCGAGGACGGGCGTAACGAAGGCATGCGCCAGTTCCTCGACGAGAAGACCTACCGGCCCGGTCTCGGCCACTTCAAGCGCAAGAAAGCAGAGTAGGCATCGAGTAAGGAGAGTAAAACCCATGGCCCGCGTTCCCCTGATCGACGACGTTCAGAAGCCCGAACTGACCGAGCTGTGCGACAAGCTGCGCGCCGGCCGGATCGGGGAGCTGATCAATGTCTACCGGATATTGCTCAACAGCCCCGAAATGGCCGAGGCCTGGTACGACTACATGAACGCGGTGCGCTGGGGGAACGGCGTATCCGGGCGGCTGCGCGAGATCGTCATCATCCGCATCGCCTATGTCAACGACGTGCCCTATGTACTCGGCCAGCACGTCCCCAAGCTGGCCGAGGCCGAGGGCATGACCATGGCGGAATGCGACGCGCTGGCCGACTGGCAGCCGTCCGACCTGTTCTCCGACGCCGAACGCGCCGCGCTGGCCTATGCCGATGCCATGACGAAACAGGTCAAGGTGCCGGACGAGATCTACGACCCGCTGCGCGAGCATTACGACGACAAGACCATCGTCGAGCTGTCGATCATCGTCGGCGCCTACAACATGCATAACCGGGTGTTCACGGCTCTCAGGATCGATCCTGAACCGGGTACCTGAAGCCGGGCCTGCCCATGAGAAAAGGCCGCGGGCGAACCCGCGGCCTTTCTTGTTCCAGAGATAATGGATCCTAGGCTTTCAGAGCCGCCAGTACGCGTTCCGGCGTGAACGGCATGTGATAGAGCCGTTTACCGGTCAGCGCGTGGAAGGCGTTGGCGATTGCAGCCGTCAGGAACGGATTGCCGATTTCGCCGAGCCCGGTGGGCTTCGCGTTGCTTTCGACGAATTCGACGTCGATGCTCTCCGGCGCTTCCGACATGCGCAGCAGCTCGTAATCATGGAAGTTGGACTGTTCCACAGAGCCGCCCTTCACCGTCGCGCGTTCCTTGAGCACGCTGGATATGCCCCAGATAACGCCGCTCTCAATGTTGCGCCGCGCCATCTCCGGCTGCACTACTGTGCCGCCATGGATCGCCGCCCACACCTTGTGGACGCGGATCTTGCCGGTGTTGCGGTCGAGCGATATCTCGACCACTCCGGCACCGACCGAGCCGGAGCGTTCGGAGACCGAGAAACCCAGCGCCCGCCCTGCAGGCCGTTTGCGGCTCCAGTCCGACATTTTCTCGACCATGTCGAACGTCGCCTTCGCCTTGGGTGTCAGCGCGAGCCGCTGGCGGCGGAACGCGATGGGGTCCTGACCTTCCTTCTCCGCCATCTCGTCGATGAGGCTCTCAATGGCGAACAGGTTGAAGGGATGGGCCACCGCTCGCCAGTGTTTGAGCCGGATGCCGTGCGACGGGCCGCGCTGGTGGATGTCCTGATTGGGAATCCCGTAATACGAATCCAGCTTGATCCCGCCATAGGTCAGGTTGCCGCCGTCGCCGACCACGCAGTGACGCCAGCCCGAGACCTTGCCGTCCTTGTCCAGTGCGGCTTCGAGGCATTGCAGCGTCTGCGGCCGGAGCATGGCGAAGTTGAGGTCTTCCTCCCGGGTCCAGATCATCTTCACCGGCTTTCCGATCGTACGCGCGACCCGCGCCGCTTCGATCGTATAGTCGGTAATCGACCGTCGGCCGAAACCGCCGCCCAGATACATCTGGTGATGAATGACCTGGTCCGTTTTGAGGCCCATCGCCCGGGCGATTCCCGCACGGGAAATGCCGGGGCCCTGCGTACCCTCCCAGACTTCAAGCTGGTCGGCCGAATTGAAACGGGCGACCGCGTTCAGCGGCTCCATCTGGGCGTGATAGGCGTAATCGCTCCGGAAATCCGCCTTGTAGGTCTTCGCCGCACCGGAGAAAGCGGCATCTGGGTCGCCCTTGCGCTTGACCGTCTTGGTTTTCGCCGACTTGTCTCCGGCGACTTCCATATAGGTCTTTTCGAGGACTGGCTCCGAATCGTAGCCTTCCGCCTTCGCGCCGCTCTTCCAATTCACCTTGAGCGCGTTACGCGCCGCGATGACATGTTCGAACGTATCGGCGACGACAGCGACGCCATTGTCGAGCGCAACGATATCGCTCACGCCCTTGAGCGCCTTGACTTCCGTATCGTTCCAGCTGCCGGGTTTCGCGCCCTGCACCGGGCCGTGTACGGTCGAGGCATAGACCATGCCCGGCACATGAACGTCGATGGCGTACATGCCGGATCCATCGACCTTCTCCGGTATGTCGCGCCGCTGGACCGATTTGCCGATCAGCCGGAACTGCGACGGCTTCTTGAGTTCCGCTTTCGTGACGGACGGCATCGTGGCCGGTACCCTGGCGAAGCCGGCAATCTCGCCATAGGTCATGCGACGTCCCGACGCCTTGTGCACCACGACGCTCGGTTCGGTCGTCAGTTCGGATGCTGGCACGCCCCATTTCTGCGCGGCAGCCTGCAGCAGGACCTTGCGGACCTGGGCGCCGACGGTGCGCATCTGATTGAAGTAGAGCATCACCGCCCGGCTGCCGACGATCAGCATGAAGCTGCGTTTGCCCCGTTTGTAACCGTATGTATCGGGTTCGGCGGGCGCCATTTCCAGCGTGACTCTGTCCCAGTCGGCGTCGAGTTCCTCTGCGAGCGCAATCGGCACACCGGTCATGGAACCCTGACCCATTTCGGCCGCAGGCGTCAGGATGGTTATCAGATTGTCGGGGGTAATGCGCACCCAGGCGCCAACCTCGTGCGCGGCGCCTTTGGCGGCGGCTTCCGAAATCAGTGACAGGCCTTTCGATCCTAACGCGACCGCGAATGTCAGCCCGCCGGTGCCGGCGAGAAAACCGCGCCGCGAAACTCGAATTCCTTTTTTCTCGAGAATTGTCATCGGATCAGCCCTCCTTCACGGCGCGCTGGATCGCGGCAACGATCCGCGTATAGGTACCACAGCGACAGATATTCCCGTCCATATGGCGGACGATCTCGTCGCGCGTCGGGTTTCTGTTGGAGGCGAGCAGTTCGGCGGCCTTCATGATCTGACCCGACTGGCAGTAGCCGCACTGGGGCACTTGCTCGGCGATCCAGGCTTTCTGAAGCGCGTGTGACGAGTCCGGGGACAGGCCCTCGATCGTCTTGATCTGCTTGCCGCCGACCTCGGAAACGGCCGTCTGGCACGAGCGCACCGCCTTGCCGTCCACATGGACCGTGCAGGCGCCGCACAGTCCCGCGCCGCAGCCGTACTTGGTGCCGGTCATCTTCAAATGTTCGCGGATCACCCACAGAAGGGGCGTATCGGGCTCCGCCTCGACCGAGGCGGGTTTGCCGTTGATCGTAAAGGCAACCATGGGACCTCCCTTTGAAAAAGTTTCGGTTATGTCGAAGATCGTGCGGCTTTCCGCATCGTCGGGAAGAAGCGTATGACCGGAAATTTCGCCTGTCATCAGGATTCGGCAACCCGGCGCCGGACCGGCCATCTTTCAATCGATTGCGGCAAGATTATTTCCGGAAATTACGCTCAATCGGCGTGGGAAACTTTCCGGTGCTCTGCCTCGACGCTCTTTCCTTTCCGGGATAAAACAGGGCGAACCGGCCTCAAAAAAGGATGCATCCGATGATCGATTTTTTCTTTCCGACCGAGGGGATGGGCTCGCAGACGCTGCGGACCGTCGCCGAATCCCAGATGGGCGGCGGCGATGTGTTCGAGATCGCGCGCACGCTTCGCGATGTCGAGCCGGGCGACCATCCGGCCTGGGAAAAAGCCTGGAAGGACAAGGCGGAAGATACCGAGGCGCGGGCGAAAAAGGCGCTGGCGGCGGGAAAGAACCGCACCGCCATGCAGTATTTTTACGCCGCCAATAATTACTGGCGCATGGCCGACGTATTCCTGCGGATCGACCGCAATGACGAAAAGGCGGCCCTGTTCGCCAAGAGCCAGGAAAATTTCCGGGCCGGCGCGGCGCTGAACGATCCGCCGATCGAAGTCATTGAGGTCAAGTGCGGCGACGAGACCTATGACGGGTATTTCTGCCACCCCCGCAATCCGAAGACCGAGAAATGGCCGGCGGTGTTCTTTATCGGCGGCGCCGACGCCTTCGCCGAGGAGATATATTTTTCGGGGCGCGAGATGTGCGAACGTGGCTACGCCATGCTGCTCGTCGACACGCCCGGCCGAGGCTCGTCGATGTATCTCAAGAACATCCCGACGCGGCCCGATTACGAGGTGCCCGGCAAGGCGTGCTTCGATTACCTGTTCTCGCGGCCCGAGATCGATCCCGACCGGGTCGGGCTGATGGGGATTTCGATGGCCGGCTACTACGCACCGCGTGTCGCCGCCTTCGAGGACCGCATCAAGTGCCTGATTTCATGGAGCGGCTGCTATTCGGTACTCGACGATCTGTACCTGTTCTACGAGCACCTGCAGCCGACCTGTCAGCGGCTGCTGGGCGGGGTCACGCATGAGGAAGCCATTGAAAAGCTGGCCGCTTTCACGATGGAAGGCATCGCCCAGAACATCAAGGTCCCGACCATCATGACTCATGGGTCCGATGACCGGCTGATGGATGTCGAAGGGGCGAAGAAGCTGTTCGCGGAAATCGGCGCCGAGGACAAAACGCTGCATATTTTCGACGATCCCAAAGAAGGCGGCAACGTGCACTGTTCCCACGACTGCTGGGTCCACCAGGTGCCCATGCTGATGGACTGGCTGGAGGATCATCTCTGACGGCAGACAAGGCAATCTCTTGATTTGCCACAATGCGGTCACGATATCGGCGGCATAATCGATAGTCCGGACGACGCTGAAGGACGCGCCCAAAAGAGACGCGTCTGGGAGTTCAGAGCCGGTCGAACCGCCGGAGGTCTGGTTGTCCGATAACATTGTCGTGCGCCCTAGGAATAGAGGCCGCCGCTGGCTGGTTGCGCTGCTTCTGATCGTTGCCGTCGGTGGGCTTGCGGTTGCGTTCACGCCGGATGCTATCAGGTCGCTCGCCGTCCGCTATCTTGAGGATAACGGTCGGCGGACGGCCTCAATCGGCGATCTGCGCCTGAACCCGTTTTCCGGCGTTATCGTTCTCGAAGATGTCTCCGTCACGGGGCGGGGCGCTTCCGGTGGGCATGACGTAAAAATAGGCTGGCTGTTCGCCAGCATCGATATCGGCGCATTGCGGGACAGGCGTGTCCTCGTGCGCCGTCTGCGTCTCGAAAACGCAGGGCTCGATGTAATTCGCAAAGGCGAGAAATTCACAGTGGCCGGATTCGAGACCGGGACCGCTGAGTCGGAAAGCGCAGACTCCGGCGAGAAGTGGCTAGTCGGATTCGAACAGGCAGCATTGCGGAATGTCGACCTTCGCATTCACGACCCCGACCGCTCTGAAACGGTAAGGATCGCCCGCGCTGACATCGCCTCTCTTCTGCAATGGACGCCGGAACGGCCCGCCACCATGTCGGTCGCCGCGTCGCTGGCCGGCGGGCGGGCGGAGGTGAGCGGCGCACTCCGTCTTTTCTCGAAAGAAATTGCTTATACCGGCAGAATCGAAATTTCCGGCATCGATCTCTCGCGCGCCGCCCGGCTTGCGGCGCCTGCCCGGCCCGCGACCGCAACCGGCAGGCTGCACGCCGGCCTTGCTGTCGACCTGACCGCCGACGATACGCGCGGCCTTGCGGTTGCCCTGAAGGGAAAAATCGAGGCCGACTCGCACGAAATCGTCGATAGCGCGCGACTGTCCGGTATCGTTCTGAACAATCTGGACGCCAGCGTGAAGGCGGTTGAAAAGACCGTCACGGTCAGGCTTGCAGTCGACGCGACGGCGAAGGAGGCGGTTCTCCCCACGCAGGGCGGGCGTGTCGCGCTTGCGGATTTTCGCTGGAACGGTTCAGGCGATGTCACAATTGCCGACGGAGAAGGCGCGCGTTATGCGATTTCGGGTAGCCTGCAACAGGGTTCGGCCATGGTTAGCGCCGATGCCGGGACGCGTGTCGAACTGCACGGGGCGGATATCTCGAACGTTACCGCTGAAGGCAGGATCGGCGAAGATGGAACCAGTGATGCTGACGCGAACGTGACGATCGCGCTGGAACGACTCAGCGTCGTTTCGCCCGAACTGACCCTCTCCGGCGGTCGCACCGCCTGGGACGGAACCGTTTCGACCAGATTCGCAAATGACCGTTCGGTGGTGAGTGCTGCAGGCAAGTTCGACTCGGCCGCCATCGCGGCATCGATGGCGGAAGCGGGACTGGAAGCGGCCTACAGGTCGCTCGGCTGGTCGGGGTCCGTCAGCGTCGACCTCGCTGCACCCGACGCTTTGAAACACCGCGGCGACCTTACAATCAGCGGAATCCGGATCGACTCCTTAGATCCCAAAGTTCGTGTGCTTGCTGCAGAGTCGTTCACGGTTAGCGGCATGAATGTCCACGGCGACGGGAAGTGGACAGCCAACCGGATTGCGCTCGGAGGAATTGAATCGCTCGGCGCCGGACTGCCGGACAAACCCGGCCCGAAGGCGACCCCCACCCGGTCACCGGTAAAGCTCGACGGGATGACCGTGTCGGAGATCTGGTTCGATGGCGCCTCACGCTTCACCGCCGCGAGCGTCGAGGTCGACGGTTTCGATATTGCGCTCGTGCGCGATCCCGAGGGCCGGTTTCGGCTTGCCGGATCCCTGCTGGCGCTTCTGGCGAAGCTGGATTCCGGCGAGCCGGCCCAGGCTTCAAGCCTGCCTGCCGTAACTTTCCGACTGGGCGAATGGCGTCTGTCGAAGAACAGTCGCCTAACGTTCATCGATCGGGCGTCCGAACCGACAGCGCAGATCGTGCTGGACGATCTGTCGCTGAGGATGACGGGTCTCGACAGCGCCAAACCTGAAAGTCCCGGCAATATCGAACTGACGTCGAAGATCGGAAAATTCGGCGCGTTCTCAGCCAGGGGCAGTATCCGGCCCTTCGCCGAGCGGCTGAACCTCCAGGTCGATGGAAAGATCACCGGGTTCGAGCTGCCGGCCATTCGCGGCTATGCCCGTAGTTTTCTCGGTTACGACGTTGTGCGCGGCCGTCTGGATGCCGATGTCGGCGTTGCGATCCGGGATGGAAAACTCGCCGGCAACAACAGACTGACCGTTGCGCGTCTGAAGGTCGAGCCCGGCAAAACCGAGAAGGACAAAAAGGCGGCGGCTGCGCTGCCGCTGGAAACCGCGCTGTCGCTGCTGCGCGATTCGAAGGATGTCATTCGGCTGGATTTGCCGGTCAGCGGGGATGTCGCCGATCCGAAATTCGATTTCAGCGACGCGGTCAATCAGGCGCTCGCAGGCGCCATGAAGAAGGCTGTGGTTGCGACCCTGTCTCTGACCTTCCCGCTCGGTGGCGTCATTACGGCTATTTCGGACGCTGGCATGCCGGATCGGCTCGGGCTGAAACCGGTCGGTTTTGCTCCCGGATCGTCGGCCCTGTCGCCCGAGGCGAGCCGGTTTTTACGGAACATTGCGCAGATGATGAAGGCGCGCCCCGAGGTCAAATTCAATATCTGCGGCGTCGCGACCGCGCGCGACCGCGCCTCCATGCTGCAGGAACTGACGCCCAAGGCGAAAGCAGCCCGCGCAAAAGCGCTTAAGTCCAATCCGGCTTCAACGGCGCCGCAGGCCGGAAACCCTTCTTCTGTGGCGCTGCCCGAACTACGCGTTGAGGACGAGAAATTGCTGGCGCTGTCGAAACAGCGCGGCGAGGCCATAAAAGCAGGGCTGGTAAAGGTGCATGGCATTGTCGAAAACAGGCTGTTTCTGTGCGCACCGAATATTGCCAAGGAACCGGATGCCGTACCGCGCGCCGATATTACCCTCTAGCCTGATGGATTACTTTCTGGCGGCCATCTCCTTGAGCATCGCGGCGGCCAGGGCGTAACCGCCGCCGGCGCCGTCGATGAAGTGGATGTGATCGTCGCTCAGCGGCGATGGGACGATGCAGGTCATCAGCGCGCTGTCCTGGCGGTGCAGCCCGTAATCGGCGATGCCATCGTCGTGCGCCTGCGCCAGGCGCGCTTCGATCTTCCGGCTGGTTTCGGGCGAACAGTCGATGGTCATCTTCAGCCCGTCGTCGAATTTCCGGAAGTCGGAGTTCATGGCAGTGATCCTACGGTAATGAACCGGGTCGAAATTTTTTAGCCGGGACCCGACCATTTCGAGCACGACCGGGATGAGCTGTTCAAACAGGATGGGCAGGTATCGAAAAAAGCGCGATTTGCCGCCGGCGGAGGCGCGCGTCTCCAGTTCCAGCCCGCGCGGCGGCCAGTCATAGCGCGGCCCGTCGTCGGTCAACGGACTTCCCCCGCCGGTTTCGCTCGCCAGAAGGTCGTGCAACTCGTGCATGAGAGTGCTGTATCGACCTGCCGGATACCCTTGCCGGCGCGACACCAGCAGAGAGAGGATTTCGCCGCGACGGGACTCTATGGGTTTCCAGCGGCAGGAGAGGCCGGACAGGTCGGGGTACGTTCCCGACGCCGATGGCGGTATGTCGTACGCGCCTTCCTTCATCCGCGCGTCGGCCCAGGCGATTCCGCCTCTATCGAACATGGCGTAGGCGACGTGCGGCGAAGGCGAATAGCGGGCGACCCGCACGTCCTGACCCGCGGTGCGGATGTCGGCGATCGGGACAAGCGCTGCGCGAAGCGACAGGCCGGTTTGTTCGGAGGCCCATGTGCGGCAGGCGGAAAGCGCAGCCGTTACTCTGTCCTGCCAGTCTCCCGGGATGGCGAAGGAGGCGCCGTCGCCTCCGAAAGCGAACGGAAACTGTGCGGTACGGTCCAGGTTCATCACCGCCGAGATGACGCTGGCGCCGACCGTGTTTACCGCCTTGTACCGGCCGGCGGCGAGCGCACCGGTCGAATCCACGATATCGGCGGCGCCCACGAGCCATCCATCCGGCAAGGGGCGATAATTGTCCGACGACGAGACCTCGCGGAAATCGTCAAAAGGTTCGATTGACTCCAGAAACCGGCTACTGGCGTCATCCGTCATGGGAAGCTAGACGGCGTTGTTCGATCTGAGCGCGTACTCGCCTTCCCTGAGCCGCGTCAGAACGCCCTCGTTTCGAAGTTCTTCCAGCGCCGGCACAATGTCGCGTCCGTCCCGGGTGCCCAGGGCGGCCATCAGGTTTTCAAACGATTTTGCTCCGTCTTCCAGTGCGGCCCTTACGCTGGTGAACCTCTCGCCCTCGACTGTCGGCGGCGCGGGCACCGTGAATTCGATCGCCTGGCGGCGGTCGGCGGCGATGGTCAGGTCGAATCCGGCCTTGGCGCCCGTTCGCGCACCGTATAGCGACGGGTCGAGCGGCAGGGTACGCATGCCGCCCTGAATGACAAGGTCGCGGTCCGGCTGGAAACGTGTTGCCATCGCCCATTCCATCTGGGCGTCGTCGAAAATGTCGATATCGTCGTCGACCACGAACACGTTCTTGACGTTGGCGAGACAGCCCATTGCCGCGGCGATGGCGTTGCGCGCTTCGCCGGGGACCCGCGCCCGCATGGAAATCCGCAAATTGAACATGCCTGCGCCCGCGGCGGTCGCATTTACCGCAACCGGCTCGCGGATCGCCGTCTGCAATGCGTTCCAGACCACGGATTCGCTCTTTAACGTGTTGAGAACGGCCGTATCGGTGCGGTCGATCCTGGGTCCCGAAATGGTCGATGTCTGGAACAGGGCGTCGCGCCGCATGGTGATCGCGGTCAGGTGGAACACCGGATTCTTCTTCATGACGCCGTAATAGCCGGCGAACTCGCCGAACGGGCCTTCGTCCTCAACATGGCCGCGCTCGTCGAGATAGCCCTCAAGCACGATTTCGGCGTCCGCCGGTACCAGCAGGTCGTTGGTGATGCATTTGACCAGCGGCAGGGTTGCGCCGCGCAGATTGGCGATGAGTCCCGTTTCGTCCACCGGCAAGCGCATGGTCGCGGCGACATGATCGATCGGGTGCGAACCGAGCGCGAAGCTGATCGGAAGGGTTTCGCCGCGGCGCACTGCGGCTTCGTAAATCGCTTTGCAGTCGCTCGGCGCATTGAGGTCGACGCCGGCCTCACGACGGCCCCGGATCATCATCCGGCGGCAGCCGACATTGGTCAGATTCGCATCGGCGTTGAAGGTAAAGTCGAGGGTCGAGGACAGATACGGGCCGCCGTCCCTGCCATGCTGAAACGGGACCGGCAGTTTCAGGAAGTCGGCGTCGTCCCCGGTCCAGACAATATCGTGGATCGGCGCCTCTTCGGACGGAACCTCGACGGTTCCCTGCGGCGTGCGCAGCCGCTTCATGATCTCCTGCAGCAGGTCGGGTTCGCGGACGCCGAAGGCATGCGCAAGGCGCGACCGGCTGGCCGCCAGGTTTCCGACGATCTCCGCCTGTTCCGGCCCGGCCTGCCGGAACAGGACGGCCTTGGCATTGCCGTCCATATGCGCTGTCAGGTCGGCCAGGTCGACCGGATCGTCGACGGTGTCGAGCTCTTCCTTGTCGAGCCCGGCTACAAAGGTGCGAAGGCGGAACGTCTCCGTATCCGCCTTCGTGTTTACCGGTTCCGAAACGCCTTCCGGCATAGTGCCTCCCGCTATTTCTTCTTGGGGGCCTCGCCCTTGCCGAGCTTGATCGCCTTCTTGAACCGAGCGACGACTTCCTTGTCGGTGCTCAGCCCGTCCGCCACGATCCTGTCGAGCGCGGCGCCCTTCACCGGGTTTACGACCTGGTTGCGCTTCTTGGCCTCGGCCAGGAAAGCCGGGTCGGCGACGGCCTTGTCGAACGCTGCCCGCAGCGCCTCGACGCGCGCCATCGGTACGCTCGGCGAGACGAAGAACCCGTGGCCGACCTTGCCGCCGGTCTGCAGGAAATTAAGCACCTGCTTCTGCTCGTACGTTTTCATCAGGTCTTCGGCATGAGGCACGCCTGTATCGTCCAGCTCCTTCTCGCGCGGACCCATATAGACGACATGGACGATCTTCTTGTCGCGAAGCCAGTGCGGCTTGGTGGTCTTGTAGCTGGCATAGAACGAGCTGCGGCCGTTGACCTCGCCCTTCTGCATTGCGTTGTTCTGCCTGTCGCCCCCGCGATAGCCCGAAATGATTTTCCATTTCGTACCCTGCACGTGGTTGATCCAGGCGGGAAACAGATAACCGCTCGACAGCTTGCTCGACGTAGCCGTGGTGATCTCGGTGGTTTTGAGCTGCTTGATGGTCTTGGCTGGAGAATCGTGCCAGACCGACAGGACCGACGCCATCGGGGTGATCGAGCCGATCCAGCGCAGCTTGGTGGAATCGTAGCCGACACCCGAACGCAGCATCGGCGATATGATCGACGGTGGCAGCACCACGCCGACGACCGTACCGTCCTGTGCGGCCGCATTGACGATATACTTTACCGACCGCGCGCCGCCGGCGCCGGGCATGGCGGTCACCACCCAGGTCGGATCGCCCGGAATGTATTTTTCAATGTGGCGTCCAAGCAGCCGCGCAGCAAAAGAAAAGCCGCCGCCTGCGCCGCCGCCCGAAATGGCGGTGATCTTCTTGTCCTTGTAGAAATCAGCGATCTCGTCCGCCTGGGCCGGAGCGCCTGCGGCGACAGCGGTTGCCAGAAGGGTAAGGGCAAATGTTCTAAACTGAAATTTCATGGTCTCTTTCTCCCTGCTCGAAAATTCCCGTATTCAACGGTTTCATTCATTAGGCTTCAAACGGTATCACATAAGGCCGACGTGCCAAATCACCTCATTCCTTTACAGCGGTCTCGCCGTTTGAGCGAGCAATCGGGAATTGGTATGGGTGTCTGCCCGCTTTTTTCGCATTCTCATACATAGTCAATGAAACTCGTCGTTCTTTCCGTCGTCACCATGCTGATCCAGCAGGCCTTTGCCACCATGGCGCCGCTGGCGATCCCCCTGCTGGGACCGGTCGTGGTGAAGGTCTTTGACCTTAACCCCGGCTATATCGGCGGTCTGGCGGCGCTGACCTACGGGATCGGGATGGTGTCGGCGGTCGGTTCCGGCAGCGTGATCCGGAAGATCGGTCCGCTCAGGGTGGCGCAGCTTTCCCTGATCTTCTGCGCGGTGGGGCTGTGGATCGGCGCCACCGGTTCTATCGCCTCCATCCTGCTCGGCGTTCTGATCGTCGGGATCGGAATCGGCCCGTCGACCCCGGCGAGTTCGCATATTCTTGCCCGGCTGTCTCCACCGGGTCTCGCGCCGCTGATTTTTTCGATCAAGCAGACCGGCGTGCCGCTCGGGGGGATATTCGCGGGGACGCTTTTCCCCTACTGGCTCGGGCTGGTCGACTGGCAGGGTGCGCTGCTGATTGCCGGGACGATCTACTTCGTTTTCGCGCTGACGATCCAGCCCCTGCGCGCGACGCTCGACGACGACCGCGATCCCACAAGGCGGCTCACGCTGGGTGCGATGCTGGACAGCTTTCGTTTCGCCATGCGTCATCCCGTGCTGCGCGAGCTGGCGATCGCGCACTGCGTCTTCACAGGGTTGCAGATTACGTTCGGTACGTTCTTCGTGGTGTTTCTGACAGCGGGTCTGGGGTTCGATCTGGTCTTCGCCGGGTTCGCCTTTGCCTGCGGGCAGGGCGCCGGGTTTGTCGGTCGCATAGTGTGGGGCTGGGTGGCGAGTCGTTTTCTGTCTACCCGGCTCGTGCTCGCCCTGCTGGGCGTTTCGATGGCCGTGGCCGGTGCGGCGGTAGCGCTAATCGACGGCGACTGGTCGAAGGAAGCGATCATTGCCCTCAGTGTCGCGTTCGGCGTGACGGTCATCGGATTCCAGGGCGTTATGCTGGCCGAAGTGGCGCGCAATGCGCCGCCGGGCGGGGCCGGCGACGTTACCGGCGTCGCCGTGGTGTTCGCTTATGGCGGCATGGTGATCTTTCCCGGCATCGTCGGCGCAATCGTCGGGCTGACCGGCAGCTACGAGACAGGGTTCCTGCTGGTTGCCGCCGTCACCCTGCCGGTCGGGCTGCTTTTTTTTCGGCCTGCGCGGGCTCCTGCTCGCTAACCGCCAGCATGTTGTTCTCGAGATCCGCGAGGTAGTGCGCGGCGTAGGGCGTCGAGCGATCGAACAGGTCCAGCCGCGCCTTGCCTTCCGGGCCAACGCCGACGGGCGGCGGCGTCAGGGTCAGGTTGCGTTCGGTCATCGTCTTGTAATCGGTCTTGAACCCATCCAGGCTTTCGACCTTGAAAGCGATATGATCCGGGCCCGGCCGAGCAATCCCTGCTCCGGCGTACATCGTAATGTCCCACGGCATCAGGACGACCGTCATCCGCCCGTCGGTGACGTAGAAATTCTCGTCGCCTTCTTCCCGGTTGGCCATCTGCAGGCCAAGCACGTCGCAATAGAACTCGGCGCATTTTTCGGGATGCAGCGTGCGAACCGCGTAATGCGTGATCCCGCGTTCCTGCTCCCACGCATCCTCGACATAAAGGTCTGTCCGGTTCTCCATATCGGCCTGCGACAGATCGAAGATATTACCGTCCGGATCGTGCGTGGTGATCCCGGCGAACGGGCGGTTGCTTGGCCGTTTAAGCCAGTTAATCTCGGGATATTTCCGGCTCATCCGCTCGAATACGGTCTCGGTGTCCTCGACCTCTACCCCGAAATGATCGAGCCCGCCCGCGCGGCCCGGCTTGCGCGGGTTGATATTCAGACCGACATATCCGTCGCCGACCGTGATGGCGCTCATCTGATTTGCTTTGGGCGATGTTTTGAGATTGAACAGTACTTCGTAAAACCTGCTCACCATGGCGTACTGATCGGAAATGATCGCAACGTGGTTGATCTTGGCGAACATCGGCGGTCTCCCGTTTCGGTCGGGAAGAATTATGGCACCGGTATCCCGGATTGGAAACGGAGCAGGGGCGGCGTTCCGTTGCCTCGCAGGCCGCGCTAATGGCCGCCCCAATAGGCTGTGCGGGGGAGTTGTGATAGATTCCGGAAAAATTTGAAATTCCGTGGCCCCTCAGGGATACAGACGAGCTGAAAGGAACTGGAACCAGATGAGCGCTCTCGACGACGCGCGGCTTGAACTTGTCCGCGCCAACCGGATTCTTGCCCATGAAGGCGTGGTCGACGCCTATGGCCATATCAGCGTCCGTCACCCGGACGATCCGGAAAAGTTCCTGCTGGCGCGTTCGCGTTCGCCGGAACTGGTCGAACCGGACGACATTCTCGAGTTCACGCTTGATGGCGAGCCGGTCGATCCCGACGGCCCGCAGCCCTATCTGGAAAGATTTATCCATGCCGCGGTGATGGCGGAACGACCCGAAATCAACTCGGTGATCCATAGCCATGCCGAAGAAGTCATCGCCTTCGGCATCACGAAGAAGCCGCTGCGGCCGGTCTATCATGTCGGCGCGCGGATGGGGCGGGAAGCCTCCTGGTGGGATATTCGGGGCAGTTTTGACGGCGGTGACCTGCTGGTGACCAACATGGAGCAGGGACGCGACATGGCGCGGGCGCTGGGGTCGAACATCGTCGTGCTGATGCGCGGTCACGGGTTCAGCGCGGGAACGGAATCGATCTATTCCACGGTGTTCGCGGCGATTTATTGCCAGACCAACGCGCGCATCCTGACGTCCGCTCTCGGCATGGGAGACGATGTCATGTACCTGACCGATGAGGAGATCGACTCGCACCTTGCCGGCCGGGGAACTGTAGGCAGTGTCGGCCAGATCCGCGCCTGGGAATATTTCTGCCGTCGCGCCGGATGTATGGACCTCTGATCGGCGTATTCCGATGGCTACACCTCATGTTCTGATCGCGGGCGCCGGAATCGGCGGGCTGACCGCCGCTCTTGCGATGCTCAAAGCCGGTATCGACGTCGACCTTTACGAACAGGCGCCGGAACTGACCGAGATCGGGGCAGGGTTCCAGATGTCGGCCAACGGGACGCGGGTGCTCTACCATCTCGGCATGGGAGAGGCGATCGACCGTATCGCGTGGCAGCCCGACGGAAAGGAAATCCGAATCTGGAACACCGGCCAGGCATGGAAGCTGTTCGATCTGGGCGCGGAATCGGTCGAGAGATACGGCTATCCCTATCTGATGTTCCATCGCGGCGACCTGCATCTGGCGCTGGCCGATGCGGTTTGCGCGATCAAGCCCGACGCAATCCACCTGGGTGCGCCCTGCGCCGGGTGCGAGCAGGACGGGAATGGAGTCCGGCTCCTGCTTGACGGAGGAGAAACCGTTTCCGGCGACGTTCTGGTTGGCGCCGACGGGGTTCACTCCAATATCCGGCAGTCGATTTTCGGCGCCGATGAGCGCACCTTTTCCGGCCTGATCGCCTGGCGCGGCGTGATCGACAAGGAAAAGCTGCCCGACGAAATGACGCGTCCCGTCGGTGTGAACTGGGTCGGCCCGGGCGGCCATGTTGTGCACTACTTCGTCCGCCACGGCGACATGCTCAACATCGTCGGCATTCTGGAAAAGGATGACTGGCAGGTCGAAAGCTGGACCGCGCAGGGCACGCACGAGGAATGTCTCGCCGATTTCGAAGGCTGGCATCCGGCGATCCGGGAGACCTTTCGCCATATCGAAATTCCCTTCAAATGGGCGCTGATGCGGCGCGAGCCCATGGCGCAATGGACCATCGGTCGTGTGACGCTGCTGGGCGATGCGTGCCATGCGATGGTGCCGATGCTGGCGCAGGGCGCGGTCATGGCGATCGAGGACGGGATGGTGCTGGCGCGCTGTCTCCAAGCCTGGCCCGACGATCCGCAGACCGCGCTGGCCCGGTACGAGGCCGCGCGGCTGGACCGGACGGCGCGCTGTATCCGGGGCTCCAACGAAAATGCCGACCGGTTTCATAATTCGCAACTCGCCGACCCGGCGGTCGCCGAACGCTATGTCGACGAGGAATGGCAGCCCGACCGGGTGCGCGAGCGATACGACTGGCTGTTTACCTACGATGCGACGTCGGTATCCGTCTGACCGGCGCGTTCATTGACGATTTCAGAACGTTTTTCGAGCCTGCCGCCCGCCCTTCGCGGCGGAGTATGGATGGTATCGGCGGCGCTCAGCTTTACGCTGATGACGACGCTGATCCGCGAGGTGGCGGTGGACATTCACCCCTTCCAGATCGGGTTTATGCGGGTTCTGGTGAACCTTATCCTGATCCTGCCTTTCGCGTTCCGGACCGGTCGGGCGATCTGGATGACGCCCAACCACAAGATCTACGCCTTTCGCGGCTTTACCGGGCTGGTGTTCGTATTGACCTATTTTCCCGGCGCGGCCCTGATCCCGGTCTCCGACTCGCAGGCACTGGTCTTCACCTCGCCGCTGTTTCTGACCGCGATGGCTATCCTGTTTCTCGGCGAGCGTTATTCCAGCGCGCGCGGTATGGCGCTGATCGCCGGTTTTTGCGGCGTGTTGATCATTCTTCGCCCCGGCTTCGACGAGGTGAATATCGGCGCAGTCCTTGTACTGATCGCGGCGGTGGCCAATGCTGCCAGCAACGCGACGGTCAAATACGCGACGCGGACCGATCATCCCGATACCGCCGTGTTCTACCTGATGCTCTGGGTGACGCCCGTGATGCTTGGGCCCGCACTCTGGGTCTGGAAGACGCCGACGCTCTACCAGCTCGGTCTGTTAATCGCGATCGGGTTCTTCGCAACCTGCAACCAGCGCTTTCTCGGCAGGTCCTTCGCGTCCGCCGACGCCACCGCTGTTCTGCCGTTCGATTTCGCCCGCCTGCCGTTCGCCGCCCTGATCGGCTGGATTGCGTTCTCCGAACTGCCCGATATCTGGGTGTGGGGCGGCGGCTTCGTCATCTTCGGCGCCTCCGTTCTGCTGGCAAGGCACGAATCGCGGAAGCGCCGCCTTGTACGGGACACACAGCGCAGATAGAGTGCCCCGCCCATACCAACCGACATCATCAGGCGAGTCCGATTATCATGCCCACCCTAGTCGTTCAGAACGATCACATCCTCCGCGCGCTCCAGGTCATTCTCGACCCTGACTGCGAGCAGGAACGCGTTGAAGCCTTCGCAGACTATTATTCGGTGGACATGCCGGAATTTCCCGACTGGTGCGTCGATATTCGGAAGAAATATCCGAAGATCGCGCCGTCGACGGTGCTGCTGGCCGAGGATCAGGACGATTTTCGCGCCAAGATCGCGGAGGCCGATGCCGTCGTCGTCGAGGAACTCGTCGTCGGCGAGGAGGAACTCGCGGCTGCGCCGAACCTGAAGTTGGTCCAGAATTTCCGCACGGACATGCGCAATATTGACGAGGCGGCCTGCGCCGCGCGCGGCATTCCGGCGCTGCCGTTTCACCGCCAGGTCAATGTCGCGGTCGGCGAACATGCTTTCGGCCTGATGATGTCGCTCGCCAAGAAGATCGTCGAGACAAACAAGCTGCTGACCATCGAGCAGCTTCAGGCCGAGGGATGGCCGGCGCGGGTCTATAACCGCAAGCACACGGCAAACTCCAACTGGGCCCGCATCAACGGGGTCAAGAACATGTTCGGCTCCACGCTCGGCATTGTCGGTCTGGGCTCGGTAGGGCGTTATGTCGCGAACTGGGCCAATGCGTTCGGCATGAATGTGATCTACAACCAGCGCAACCAGCTGGATGCGTCGCTTGAGGCGGAGTTCAAGGCCTCATACGTGTCGCTGAACGAGCTGTTCGAGCAGTCGGATTTCATCTCGATCCACGTGCCGCTCAACGAATCCACCAAGGGCCTGATCGGCGCCGAGCAGCTTGAGCGCGCTGCAAAGAAGCCGATCATCGTCAACATCGCCCGCGCCGATATCATCCAGAAGGAACCGCTGCTGGCGGCGCTCGATGCGGGCATTCTCGGCGGAGTCGGGATGGACGTTCATTACAAGGAGCCGGGAGATCCGGACGACCCGTTCCTCAAATACAAGAACGTCGTGATGAGCCCTCATATCGCCATCGGCAGCCGCGTCAACGGCGCGCACGACATGGAAAACATCGTGTCGACCCTGAACGACGCGATGGGCTAAGCCGGGCGTCGTTAACGCGTTTTTATCGGTTTTATTTCTTAATGGGCGCGTAACCGCGTGCCCGTTCCCGGGTTACGCCCCTGCGGAGGTCACCCGATGGCTGATAAAACGACTTTTCTGGTATCCGACGAAAACCCCGACGGGTGGAAACTCGAGGATATCCTGGCGGAAATCCAGAACGACATGATCCGGCGGACGCAGAAGATCGTCGGCGACGGCCGTACCGAGGCCCGCGCGGTTCTGAACAACAATATCGAGATTCTCGGCATGCTGTCGCAATGCATAGATCGCGCGACCGATTCGACGCGGATTCTCGACAAGGCTTTCGGTCCGCACAGGGAAGGCGAGCCCCGGATCGGCGATGCCTGACATCATTACCGCCGTCGTTTCTTTCTCTTTTCAGAGCCTTCATAACGGGCCATTCTCTCCCTGAACAACTGGGAGTGTCGCTCCGTGAGTTATCGTTTCGCCGCCCGTGCGGACAAGAACACAATTCCGATTACACCGGTCGAGACTGAAGTCTTCGACGCCTGGCTGAAGGGAGAGCCTGCCCGGATTCAGCGCTGGGTCGCATCCAGCGGATTCAGGGCGCTGGCCGGTCAGGTCAGCTTCGTATCCGATGGCGAGGGTACGCTCTCCCGCGTTCTGCTGGGGGTCGATAATCATCAGGGACTCTGGGATTACGCCGGGCTTCCCGCGCAATTGCCGTCAGGGCGCTATGAAATCGACGCGCGGATGGACAGGGATGGCGCGACGGCTGCGGCGACCGGCTGGGCTATCGGCGGTTACCGGTTCGACCGTTACAAGACGGGCGAAAAAAAGCCTGCCGGGGAGATGCCCGTGCTGGTCTGGCCGGCAAAATGCGATCGCGGCGCAGCACGGCGCATGGCGGACGCGACGGCGCTGGTGCGCGACCTGATCAACACGCCGCCCGAAGATATGGGGCCGGCGGAGCTTGCCGCTGCAGCCCGCAAGCTCGCGCGGCAGCACAAGGCGAAGCTTGCGGTAACGGTCGGCGACGCGTTGCTCAAAAACAACTACCCAACGATTCACGCGGTGGGGCGGGCTTCAACCCGGGCGCCGCGGCTGATCGATCTGACCTGGGGCCGCCGAGATGCACCCAGGGTCACTCTGGTGGGCAAGGGCGTCTGCTTCGACACTGGCGGTCTCGACCTCAAGAGCGCGTCCGGCATGCTCCGGATGAAAAAGGATATGGGTGGCGGCGCCCACGTGCTGGGGCTTGCGCATATGATCATGGATGCGGGGCTCGACGTGCGCCTCCGTGTGCTGGTATCGGCGGTGGAAAATTCGGTTTCGGGTAATGCCTATCGGCCGTCCGACGTCATCACGACCCGCAAGGGCATCACGGTCGAAATCGGTAACACGGACGCCGAGGGAAGGCTTGTCATGTGCGACGCGCTGGCCGAGGCCGACCGCGAATCGCCGGCGCTGCTCGCCGATTTTTCTACCCTGACCGGGGCGGCCCGCGTCGCCGTGGGTCAGGAAATCGCCGCCTATTTCTGCAACGACGACACTTTGGCCGCGGATATCGACGCCGCTGCGGGACCGGTGCGCGACCCGGTCTGGCGAATGCCGCTGCACCGGCCCTACCGGCGGATGCTGGATTCGACGGTCGCCGACATCAACAACGTGTCCGAGGGCGGGCATGGCGGTGCGATCACGGCAGCGCTCTATCTCCAGGAATTCGTCAGCGATTCCACGCCCTGGGTGCATTTCGACATCATGGCGTGGAACGCCCGGATGCGGCCCGGCCGGCCGATCGGCGGCGAAACGCAGGGTCTGAGAGCGCTTTACGCCGTCATCGAGAAGCGGTTCGGGAAAAGCCGGCGTGGCCGGTCCTGACTTTCGGGCGGCGCTGGGGCGGTGGCACGCCGTACTCGCCGAGTTTATCCGGCGAGACGATCCCGACCTCTCCACCCGGCAGATGACGATTCTGCTGCATGTTTACGTGACCGACGGGCCGCATAGCGTCAAAGGCCTGTCGGCGACGCTCGCGATCTCCAAACCTGCAGTGTCGCGGGCGCTCGACCGGCTCGGCGACCTCGGTTATATCCGCCGGCTGCGCGATATGTCGGACCGGCGCAATGTCCTGGTCGAGCGGACCGTAAAGGGCTCGGTCTATCTGAGCGAATTTGCGGATTTGATTTCTCAGGCTTCCAAGGAAGCCTGAACGGCACCGGCCCACTCCCCCACCCGGCCACCCACGTGAGTATCCTGATGGGTGGACG
>JAYOLL010000013.1:63090-91533 GCA_038120295.1 Rhodospirillales bacterium
CCCCCCCCGCCCCCCCCGGTCTTTACCCGTTGGGGGGGCGGGGGGGGGGAGTGGGCCGGTTCGAAGCCGCGAGAGCGGCTAAAACACTATGTCCCGATCACGTCGCTTTCGACCGCCTCGATATCGAAAGCGGCCTTGATCAGGGCCCGGGTGTATTCCTCCTTCGGCGCATCGAAGATATCCGCCGCCCGGCCTTGCTCCACGACGCGCCCGTTGCGCATCACGATCACCTCGTCGGCGAGTGCGCGGACGACCTTGAGGTCGTGGCTGATGAACATGTAGGCAAGGTCATGCGTCGCCTGCAGGTCGCGCAGCAGATCGACGATCTGCGCCTGGACGGACATGTCGAGCGCTGAGGTGGGTTCGTCCAGCACCACCAGTTTCGGTTTCAGCACCATCACGCGTGCGATGGAGATGCGCTGGCGCTGGCCGCCGGAAAACTCGTGCGGGTAGCGGTCCTGCGTCGCCGGGTCGAGATCGACCTCGCGCAGCGTCTCAGACACCAGCGCGCGGCGTTCCTCGTAGGTCATTTCCGGCCGGTGGACAAGCAGCCCCTCGCCAATGATTTCTCCGACCGACAGGCGCGGGCTGAGCGATCCGTACGGGTCCTGGAACACGATCTGCATGTCGTGCCGCATAGGCCGCAGCTCTTTCCAGCTCAGCCCGTCGATGCGCTTGCCGAGGAATACGATGGGGCCTTCGCTGGTCTGCAGGCGCAGAAGGCCGAGCGCAAGCGTTGTTTTGCCTGAACCGCTTTCACCCACGACGCCCACGGTCCGGCCTTCGCGGATCTGCACCGTAACGCCATCGACCGCCTTGACGTGCCCCACGGTGCGTCTCAGAACGCCCTTTTTGATCGGGAACCAGATTTTCAGATCGTCGCATTCCACCACCACCGGCGTGTCCGGCGGGGTCTCCAGCGGCCGACCTTTCGGTTCGGCAGCCAGAAGATGCTTCGTGTACTCGTGCTGCGGCGCCTCAAAAATCTGCTTCGTTTCGCCCTGCTCGACGATTTCGCCGCCTGTCATCACGCACACGCGGTCGGCGACCTTTCGGACGATACCGAGATCGTGGGTGATCAGCAGCATGGACATGCCGCGCTGGACCTGGAGGTCCCTGAGCAACGCCAGAATCTGCGCCTGGATAGTGACATCCAGCGCCGTCGTGGGCTCATCTGCGATCAGAAGCTCGGGGTCGTTGGCCAGCGCCATCGCAATCATGACGCGCTGCCGCTGTCCGCCCGAAAGCTGGTGCGGATAGGCGGTCAGCCTGCTTTCCGCTTCGCGCAACCCGACCTGGTGTAGCAGCTCCAGTACGCGCTCCCGCGCCTGCGCTGTATCGATCTTGCTGTGGATGGCAAGTACTTCGGCGATCTGCTTCTGGATCGTGTGGAGCGGGTTCAGTGACGTCATCGGCTCCTGAAAGATCATGCCGATGCGGTCGCCTCGCATCCTGTGCAGCGTCGCGGGGTCGGCGCCGACGATTTCCTCGTCCTTGAACCGGATGGAACCGGTGGGATGATGCGCCAGCGGGTAGGGGAGAAGCTGCATGGCGGACAGTGCCGTAACCGACTTGCCCGATCCGCTCTCGCCGACCAGCGCGACGGTTTCTCCCTTACCGATGGTAAAGCTGATATTGCGAACGGCTTTCGATTCCCGGTCGCCATGGCCGAACGAAACCGACAGGTTCTCGACGCGCAGGAGTTCGCTGTTGGATGGCTCGTTCATGACGTCAGCGTCTTGCGGGGATCGAAGGCGTCGCGTATCGCCTCGCCGATGAACACCAGCAGGCTAAGCATGATCGCCAGTACCAGGAAGGCGGTGATGCCGAGCCAGGGAGCCTGCAGGTTGGCCTTGCCCTGCGCCAGCAATTCGCCGAGCGACGGCGACCCAGGCGGCAGGCCGAACCCGAGAAAATCGAGCGAGGTGAGCGCGGTGATCGAGCCGATGAGAACGAACGGCAGGTAGGTAAGCGCCGCTGTCATCGCGTTGGGCAGAATGTGCCGCCACATGATGGTCACATTGCCGACGCCGAGAGAGCGGGCCGCGCGTACGTAATCGAAATTGCGCGTTCTAAGAAACTCCGCGCGCACCACGCCTTCGAGCGACATCCATTCGAACAGCAGCAGCAGACCCAGCAGCATCCAGAAATTGGGCGTAAAGACGCTGGCAAGAATAATGAGCAGGAACAGCCGCGGCAGGCCCGACCAGATTTCGATGAAACGCTGGAACAGCAGATCGGTCCAGCCGCCGAAATATCCCTGCACTGCGCCGGCCGCAATACCGAGGACAGACGACAGGATAGTGAGCGTCAGCCCGAACAGCACTGATATCCGGAACCCGTAGATCACGCGTGCCAGCACGTCGCGCGCCTGATCGTCGGTGCCCAGCAGATTATCCGGTGACGGCGGGCTCGGCGCCGGAACCTTGAGGTTAAAGTTGACGGTGGCGTAGCTGTAACGGATCGGCGGCCACAGGATCCAGCCGTCGCCCTTTTCGATCAGCTCCTGTACGTCGCGCTCGCGATATTCCGCTTCTGTCAGGAAGTCGCCGCCGAACACCGTCTCCGGGTAAGTCTTGAAGATCGGCATGTAATAGCCGCCCTTGTACCCAACCAGGATAGGCTTGTCGTTGGCGATAAACTCCGCAAACAGGCTGCCGACGAACAGCACCAGGAAAATCCAGAACGACCAGTAGCCGCGCCTGTTGGCGCGGAAACTGCGCAGCCGGCGTTCCGTCAGCGGCGATATCCGCATGCCGCACCAGCGGCGTATCTCAGGGGCAGTACTCGCTGCTGAGGCGGCGTCAGACATTGCGCGCCTCGAAATCGATGCGCGGATCGACCAGCATGTATGTCAGGTCGCCGATAATCTTCAGCACCAGCCCCAGAAGGGTGAAGAAAAACAGGGATGCGAACATAATCGGATAGTCGCGCTTGATCGTGGCCTCGAAGCCCAGCAATCCCAGCCCGTCGAGCGAGAAGATAATCTCGATCAGCAGCGCGCCGGTGAATAGGATGCCGACGAACGCGCCCGGGAAACCGGCGATAACGATCAGCATCGCGTTGCGGAAAACGTGTCCGTACAGCACCCGGTTTTCGGACAGGCCCTTGGCCTTCGCCGTCAGCACGTATTGCTGGTTGATCTGGTCGAGGAATGAATTCTTGGTGAGGAAAGTAAGGGACGCGAACCCGCCGATAACCATGGCGACGATTGGCAGCGTCAGGTGCCAGAAATAATCGGCGATCTTCATCGGCCAGCTCAGCTGGTCCAAGTTCTCGGATACCAGCCCTCGCAGCGGGAACCAGTCCAGGTAGGAACCGCCCGCAAACAGGACGATCAGCAGGACCGCGAACAGAAATCCGGGAATCGCGTTGCCGACGATGATGACGCCGCTGGTCCAGATGTCGAACTTGCTACCGTCATTCACGGCCTTCCGGATGCCCAGCGGAATCGAGATCAGATAGACAAGCAGCGTCGTCCACAGCCCCAGCGAGATCGAGACCGGCATTTTCGACAGCACCAGATCGACCACGGTTTCGTCCCGGAAATAGCTATCGCCGAAATCGAACCGGATATAGTTGCCCATCATCAGCAGGAAGCGCTCGTGCAGCGGCTTGTCGAAGCCAAACTGTTTTTCCAGATGCTTGATGAATTCCGGGTCGAGTCCCTGTGCGCCCCGATAGAGGTTGTTCGATGCGCCGGCTGCGCCCGAGGTGGCCTGCATGCTCTGTCGCGCGCTCGCGCCTGCCTCAGTGCCGCCGCCGCCCCCAATACGTGAGGTCGCGCCGACATCGGTGCCGGTGAGCTGCGCGATGATCTGTTCGATCGGGCCGCCCGGGGCAAACTGGATGATGGCGAAATTGATCACCATGATGCCGATCAGGGTCGGCACAATCAGCAACAGGCGGCGGATGACGTAGGCGAGCATGATGCGTCCTATTTAGACTTTCTGGGTGCCGGGGGGGCAACACCGTTTTCGATCATTGCGGCTTTCTTCGGATTGAACCACCAGGTATCGAGCATGCCCAGATCGTATCGCGGCTTGGTCTTCGGTCGGTCGAACCTGTTCCAGTAGGCAATGTTGTGGGCGCCCTTGTACCATTGCGGGACCACGTAATGATTCCACATCAGGACGCGGTCGAGCGAGCGCACAGCCGAGACCAAGGAAGCACGCGAGCTCGCGTTGATCGTTTTGTCGATCAGATAGTCCACCGCCGGGTCGCGGACACCCGCCAGGTTGCGCTGCCCCGGCACATCGGCGAATTTGGAGCCGAAATAGGCCTGCTGCTCCAGCCCCGGCGTCAGCGGCTGGACGTAGCGATTGACCACCACGTCGAAATCGTAGCTGCGCATCCGGTTCTGGAAGTTCGCGACATCGACGATGCGGATCGTCGCGCTCACGCCAATGCGGGTCAGATTGCGTACATAGGGGTTGATGATGCGCTTGAAGGAAGCCTCGAACAGCAGAAATTCGATGGAAAAGGGATTGCCGTCGGCATCGACCAGGCGATTCTCCTGAATGCGGTACCCAGCCTCCAGCAGCAGTTTCATGGCGCGCCGCAAATTGGGGCGGTTGCGGCCGCTGCCGTCGGTGGCAGGCGAGGTATAGGGTGTTGTGAAGACTTCGTCAGGCACCTTGCCACGCAGCGGCTCCAGCAGTTTCAGCTCTTCCGGTCCCGGCGGCTGCGCGGCGGCGAGTTCGCTGTTGGCGAACATCGAGTTGGTGCGCTTGTAGAGGCCGTAGAACAGGGTTTTGTTGGTCCACTCGAAATCGAAGGCGAGGTCGAGCGCTTTGCGCACGCGCCGGTCGGCGAATTTCGCCCGTCGTGTGTTGAAGAAAAACGCCTGTACGCCCGACGGGGTCTCGTCCCGCAGCGTTTCGCGCACCACAAAGCCCTTCTCGATCGGCGGCTTGCCGTCATACTGCGTCGCCCAGTTCCGCGAGGTGAATTCCTCGCGGAAATCGTATGCGCCGGCAAAGAACGCCTCGAACGCGACGTTGCGGTCGCGGAAATAATCGACCACGACGCGCTGGAAATTGAACCGCCCCCGCATGACCGGCAGGTCTTTCGCCCAGTAGTTCTTCTTGAGCTCGTAGGTGATGCTGCGACCGGGGTCGATTTTCGCAACCCGGTACGGTCCGGCGCCCACTGGCGGTTTCATGGTGGTCCGGTTGAACGGCACCTTCGCGTAGTAGGCTTTGGAAAGGACCGGCAGGCCCGCGACCTGCAGAGGCAGATCCCGGCTGCCTGCCTTTTTGAACGTAAAGCGAACGCGGTGCGGCGTCAGCGCTTCGACTTTTTCGACATCGCTCAGCACGATGCGATAGCTTGGATGCCCGTCCCTGATCAGCGCGTCATAGGTGAAGACCACATCGTCCGCCGTCAGGGGGGATCCGTCGGTGAAGCGCGCTTCGGGACGCAGGTTGAAGACGATCCAGCTCCTGTCGGCCGGCATTTCCACCGACTCGGCGATGTAACCGTACCGGGAATCCGCTTCGTCGCCCGATTTCTCCATCAGGGTCGCATGCAGCAGCCCGATGCCCTGCGGCTGCGTTCCCTTGAGGATGAAATCGTTCAGGCTGTCGAACGAGTCGATGCCTGGCAGCCGGATCGTGCCGCGCTTCGGCGCGTCGGGGTTCACATAGTCGAAATGTCGGAAATCCGCTGTGTATCTGAGGTCGCCGAATGCCGACAGGCCGTGCGATTTTATCGGCTCCTGTGCGACGGAGGGCGCGAAAACAAGCAGCGACGCGACGACGACCGGAAGAAGCGGAATCCGGGTCATCGCAGTTTTTTCTCTTTGAAGTACCGGATCGCGCCCTCGTGAAGCGGAGCCGTCATGCCCTGAGTCGCCATGTTCTTCTGTGTCAGGCCGGAAAGCGCGGGATGCGCGCGGCGCAGAGACTTCACCTGCTCGAACACCGCCCGCGTGAAATTATAGACCGTTTCCGGAAGCAGCTCTTCGGATATCGAGACCGTGGTTGTCGTTCCGAAGCTCCAGATATCCGATTCTTTCAGACCGTAATCGCGGCCCCTGATCGGCGCTGGATCGTAGTAGGGGGTATCGTCTGCTATCCCGGTGGTGAGCGATTCCGAAAGAGGGGTGATTCTGGCCCGACAGTTCTTCAACGCTTCGGAGACGACATGGTTGGGGTGTCCCACCAGCAATACCAGAGCGTCGATCTTGCGGTCACACAGCGCCGACGTCTGCTTGGCGGTGCCGAAAGCCGTCAGGGCGGCGAAGCTCCGGTCGTTCCATTTCAATCGGCGGAAGACGAAGCGGGCGGTGGCTCTGTGCCCCGATCCCCTTGGGCCGATATTGACCCGTTTTCCGCTGAGGTCCGCTAATGTCTTCACTCCGGAATCCGGCCCGGCGATCACGGTGAATGTTTCCCGGTGTAACGAAAACGCGCTGCGTAGTTTGCCGTCGGGCCCCGCTTGCGCAAATCGGTTGGAACCCTTCCAGGCGTGGTACTGCCAGTCGGACTGCGCCAGCGCTACATCCAGCTCTCCCGTGCGCAATGACCGCAGATTATAGAGCGAGCCTGGCGTGGCTTCCAGCGAACAGCGCAACCTTATTTTTTTCGTTTGTCGGTTGACCAGTCGGCAAAGCTCGCGGCCAGCGGCATAATATACGCCGCCCACGCCGCCGGATCCGATGACGAGCCGCGCGCTCGCCGCTTTCGGCTGCGCATTGGTCGGTGCCGTCGCCATGACCGACAGCGAAACGCAGAATACCGTCAGTGCCGCCGCCCGTATCATGCCGCCTGTGCCTCCCGAGCGCCGAAATTCTCTATGGTAAAGGCCACACGATCCCCGACCGCCCTGAGCGCGTTCCGGTTTCTCTCCACCGCCTCGAGACGGTGCCGCAGCCCGGCCCGGTTGGCTATCTGGATGTTGAGTCCCGGCCGGGCGTTCAGTTCGAGGATCAGTGGCCCGCGATCCCGGTCGAGCACGATATCGATCCCCTGATAACCCAGATTGGTCATCTCAAACGAACGAGCCGCCATATCCAGCAGAACCGGCCAGTTCGGGATCTGCGTGCCCGATACCTTGTTCAGGGTGTCCGGATGGGTGTCCACCACCGAATTGCCTTTAACGGCCGTCAGCGTGACGCCCGTCGCCATATCGATGCCGGCGCCGATGGCGCCCTGATGGAGGTTCGCCTTGCCGTCGGACTGGCGGGTCGGCAGACGGACCATGGCCATGACGGGAACGCCGAGGAATACGATGATCCGGATGTCCGGCACGCCGCGAAAGGTCAGCGCTTCGAAGACCGGATCGAACTCGACGCAGTATTCGATGATCGCCTTGTCCGGCTGCCCGCCCAGGCTGTAGACGCCCGACAGGATATTCGACAGGTGAAACGCCATTTGGTTTTCGTCGATCAGGGAACCGCCGGCCGTGCGGTACATGTCGCCCGACCTTCCCTTTACGACGATGATGCCTTCGCCCTGGCTGCCCTCGGCCGGCTTGACCACGAAGTTCTCCTTGTCGCGGACGATGTCCGGGAAGGTTGCAACCTGTTTCTGGATTTCGATCAGACCGAACAGATCGGGGACCGCGGCACCGGCTTTCAGCGCCAGCTCCTTGGTCAGGACCTTGTCGTCCACCAGCGGATAGTTACGGCGCTGGTTGTGGACCAGAACGAAATTGGCGTTGCGGTCGTTGAGCCCCAGCACGCCGTTGTCGCGCAGCCGTTTCCATAGCCCGAAATCGAACATCATCGACCTCCGCCGAGGACGCGGAAGCGGGGCAGTTCGAGCAGCCGGTAGCCCGAATAGCGACCGAGAAGGAGCGTACCCGCCAGGACCACCAGAAATGTTTCCGGGAACACGAATACAAGGTGCTGAACCAGCGGCAAATTCATCGCCAGATAGCAAAGAATTGAGACAATCAGGCTGCCGAAGGCCTGCTTGAAGGCCTCCTGCGGCCCGCGTTCGTCCCAGACGATCGTCATGCGCTCAATGGTCATGGCAAGGATGACGATCGGGAACAGCGCCACAGACAGGCCGCGGTCGAATCCCAGCTTGTGGCTGACGATGCTGAGGAACGCCATGATGACGACGACGACGATCACTACGGAGGCAAGCCGTGGCACGAGCAGCAGTTTCAATCGCTCAAGGTAGAACCGGACGCCGATGCCGATAGACAGAACAATGCCGAACAGGACGATTCCCCAGACCAGCTCGGTCTGCCGGAAGGCGAGCGCGATCAGGACCGGCATGAACGTGCCGAAGGTTTTCATGCCGATGACGTTGCGCAGGATTACGAGCAGCAGGATGCCGACCGGGACGGTAAGCAGAAGCTGATAAACCGCCTGTGTCTGCAAAGGCAGTCCGAATACCGAAAATTCCACGAGATTTTTTTCCACATTTCGCGCCTGGGTGAGGGCGGTGCGGAGCGTGAACTCGAAGGCTTCCCGCACTGAAATGATGGTTTCGGTTTTTCCTGTGCCGAGCGTATGGACGAGGCGGGTCCGCCCGTACCACCACGGCATGGAATCCGCCGGCGTTTCGAATCTGTCGGTTTTGGGGTCGTAAGGCCGCCAGGCACCGTCCGAATAATATTCGATCCAGTGCTCGAACCGTGCGTTTCGACGGTCGGGCTTGAGGGCCAGCCCGTGAACCGCCCGGGCCGGCAGCCCACCGATTTTCAACAGTTCTGCGCCGACCTCGGCAATACCGCGGGAGCCCTTGTTGTTCTTGAGCAGGAATTCAGCCGGGCCTTCGGGCTGCGGCGTGTTGAGCTGCTTCATGACAAGCCGGATCAGGGTCTGGTTGTCGGCGGCTTCGCGGGTCGCCGCGCGCACGATGGTTCGCGCGGCCGACAGTTCAGCATCGACGTAAGTCGTTTTCTCGGGAATTTCGGGCTCTTCGGCGCGCGCACCCGGGGGCGCGCGAACGGTCTTGGCGCGATGGACGACGGCACGGTAATAGAGCGCGTGCTCGCCTTCCGCCCGGTTGATCGAATAGGTGGCCTGGCGGTTGTGGCCTTCGGTTGCCGTCGTCAGGCCCCAGCCGCCGGTGACGAAGTTCTGGCTGATAACGGTGAAATTTCCTGCCGTCTGCGGAATATTGAGCGTGACCTTGCCGGCGCCGCCCGTAGCCTGAACCAGAATACGCGCTTCCACCCGCCAGGTTTCCGTCCGCTCGCCGGGCGTGATCGGAAATTCAAGTATGAACAGCTTGTAGAGAAAAACCAGCGCCGCCACGCCCGCAAGGATGCCCGTCAGGACATAAAGGTGCTTCTTGCTCATGGCATTACGATGCCTTTTCCTTGCAGTTCGGTCTGGTCGTGAGGGTGCGGCCGGGATTGACGGCTAGATGTTTCGCCATGTAGCGGCGGCCTATAAGCATCTGGTAGTTGAAACCGTCCCGGTCAACCAGGTTGACCTGTGTCTCGCGAAATATGTTTCCGATGCAGATGCCCAGCATGATCACGGGCCGTTCCTGGCTTTTGCCCTTGATCCTTTTGATTCGGCCGATGCGAATGATTTCACGCTCAAACGAATGGGTGATCCCTTCCCGGTTTGTTACCGAAAACCGCACCCATTTCTTTCCGTCCCTGTCGAAAGTTTCGTAATGACGGGCGTTGATCGAGGAGGTCCGGGCCCCGGTGTCGAGCTTCGCCCTGACTTCAAGGTCGCCCGGGGTGATCACGACGTCTTCGATCCACCCGACTGTTTCCTCTGGCGTTGCCGGTCCCCTCTGCGCGCCGGCAGGAACGGCAAGAAAAACGGCGTAGAGGAAGGCTGAGAAAAAAACCCCGTATTTCCGCCATATCCGGCTGGTTGCACGACTCATCCGGTTCCTGCTTTCCACCCTTGGGACGCACGTTCCCGCTTTTCGAAGCACAAAGCGCACCCGGGAGTATCGGCTGGGACGTTCCCGGGTTGCAACGATATTCCCGTTGCCAATTAAGGCCGGTTTGACACTAACGGGAGGCGCCGTCTGTCAGCCTTTTTTCCTTCGCCGGATCCACCCACCATGACCAGAAGCCGACGCCATAGGGCGGTTTCCTGTCCGGGATGCCGAACTTGTCCCACCAGGCCAGCCGGTAGGATCGGATATGCCATTGCGGGATGACGAAATGATTCCACAGCAGAACGCGGTCCAGCGCCCGCGTCGCAGTGATCAGGTCGGTGCGGGTCCGGGCAGCGACGATCTTTTCGACCAGGCTATCGATCGCCGGATCCCTGATTCCGATCAGGTTGCGCCCGCCCTCGCGGTCGGCGGATGCGGCGCTCCAGAAATCGCGCTGCTCGTTGCCGGGCGAGCGGGACTGGCCGAAGGTGGTGACGATCATGTCGTAATCGAAGCTGCGCAGCCTGGTCTGGTATTGCGAGGAATCGACGGTCCGCACCCGGCCTTCGATGCCCAGCCGTTTCAGGTTTTGGACAAAGGGAATGACGACCCGTTCGAAGGCAGGGCTGACCAGCAGGAATTCGATTTCGAACGGCTTTCCGGCCTTGTCGACCAGCCGGTTGTCGACAATGCGCCAGCCTGCCTTTTTCAGCAGGCGCTGGGCGGACCGCAGGTTGCGCCGGATATTGCCAGACCCGTCTGTCTTCGGCGGCTGGTAGGTTTTCGTGAAAACCTCTTCCGGAAGCCTGCCGCGCAGCGGTTCCAGAATCCTCAGCTCGGCAGCATCCGGCAGATCGCGCGACGCGAGGTCGGAATTTTCGAAATAGCTCGTGGTGCGCGTGTACTGTCCGTAGAACAGGCGCTTGTTCGACCATTCGAAATCGAACGCGTGGGCGATCGCCAGCCGAACGTCCCGGTTTGCAAATTTTTCGCGCCTCAGGTTGAAGGCAAAGGCCTGCATGCCGGAAGGTCGGGAATGCGCGCGTTCAAGGATTTTTACCCTGCCTTCGCGCCGTGCCGGAAAATTATACTGGTTCGCCCAGTCCTTCGACGAGCTTTCGAGGCGGAAATCGTAGCGGCCGGCCTTGAACGCTTCGAGCGCGACGACCTGATCGCGGTAGTAATCGTAACGCACCTCGTCGAAATTGAAGCGGCCTTTCATGATCGGCAGATCGGCGGCCCACCAGTCCGAGACCCGCTCATAGGTGACATAGCGGCCCGGTTCGAAGTCCTTCACGCGGTAGGGGCCGCTGCCCATCGGCGGTTCCAGCGACGTTTTGGAGAAATCGCGGCTGCTCCACCATTTCTTCGACAGCACGGCGATCTGTCCGACGATCTGCGGCAGCTCGCGATTGGGCGGCCCGCTGAAGGTGAATTTTACCCGGTGCGGTGTCAGCACCTCGGCCTTCGCGACATTGGCGTAGTAGAACCGGTAGAAGGGCTGGCCCTTGTCGCGCAGCGTTTCGAGACTGAAAACGACGTCTTCCGCCGTGATCGGCGAACCGTCGTGAAACCGCGCCTCCGGCCGCAGGTTGTATATGACCCAGGACAGATCTTCGGCGACCTCTACCGATTTCGCGATCCAGCCGTATTCGGTAAGCGAATCGTCGGGCGTGGACAGCATCAGGGTCTCGAACAGGTTGCCGATCCCGGTGGCTGAGTCTCCCTTGATGATGAACGGGTTGAAACTGTCGAAAGAGCCGATTGTGTAAAGCCGAACGGAGCCACCCTTGGGGGCGTTCGGGTTGACGAAATCGAGATGGCTGAAACCCGGCCCGTATTTAGGCTTGGCGTCGAGCGTCATGGCGTGACGGGGCCCCGGAGTCGTTTGGGGGCCGGATTGTGCAGGTGCGCCGCCAGCAACAGAAATTGCCAGGAGCGCGGCGGATACCGATAAAAACCTCATGCGGCGGGCCCCTATTCGGATCCTGCCGAGAGCGCGGACATTGCCGCCGGGAGCATGGACGCGTCGCCGAGCGCGAGCACATCGCCCGCCGAGTCGATCGTGAGCGGTTCGCCGTTCCAGTCCGTAACGCTCCCGCCGGCGCCCTCGATCACGGGAACCAGCGCACAGAAATCGTATGGCTTCAGGTCGGACTCGACGACGATGTCGACGAACCCTGACGCTACCAGCGCATACCCGTAGCAATCGCCCCCGTAGATCGTTGTGCCCGCCGCCTTCGAGAGCGCCGCGAAAGCGGATTTCTCTGCAGCGTCGAACATATCTGGCGACGTCGAGTTCATTATGGCCTTTGCCAAACTGCTGCAGCGCCTGGTTTCGACGACAGCGTTGTTGAAGGTCGTGACATGACCGGTTGCTCCTACCCACCGTTCATCCAGGATCGCCTGGTCGATCACCCCAAGAATGGGGATGCCGTCGCGAACAAGCGCCACCAATGTGCCGAAAATTGGGCGTCCGGTGATAAAGGCCTTGGTGCCGTCAATCGGGTCCAGCACCCATGTATATTGCGCGTCCGAATTTGATCGGCCGTGTTCCTCCCCGAAGATGCCGTGATCAGGATAGGTTGCGGCGATCAGCGACCGCATGGCTGTCTCCGCGTCGCGGTCCGCGATAGTTACCGGGCTTTCGTCGGATTTTGTATCTACGGCGATCGGCGTGCGGAAATGGCGGCGGATCACCGGTCGCGCAGCGTCAGCCAGGGCATTTGCAAACTCGATGAACTCTTCGGGGCAGACTTTCGTCATGAGCCGGAGTCTGGCCCTTAACGGGCGCGAAGAAAAGCCCTCAGATGCGATCCGTTAAAGCGCCATCCGGTAGCTGAACACCGCTCCGATATGGGTGACATCTACACCGTTATCCGACAGCGGAAGAAAGACACAGCGATAAAGGACATCGACCCCGTTCGCATTGACGAATTCGCCTATGTCGGCGGCAGGTTTTCCCGATTCCACGGCGACGCGCCATAGCCGGAGGCCCCGTTCCGCCGCTGATGGCATGAAGTCGACGATAGGGAAGCCGGTTGGGTTGCGGCCCAGCGCATCGACAAGGTCCTGCCCGCAGAACCGGATTCGGTCCTGGTCCGGATCTTCCGTTATTTCAACAAGGGCGAGCCCCGATTGAAACAGCGGCTCCAGTCCTGCCGCGCACATCTCGTAGGACGGAAGGTCGCGTTCCGTTCGGAGTCGTTCCCATTCTGCGATCGCTCGCCCGATGACCCGTCGGTCCACAGGCGTTGGGTTACGCCCGGAAGCTTCCGCGCCGATTGAGAGCCCGTCCATTGCGATTCCCCGCCGCATTACCGAATACGACGATAAAACGCATGACGTTAACGCCCGGTTAACGGACGGGTTCGGAAGATCGGGGTGTCCGCTTCAGGGCAGGGGCGCGAGCTGGTCGCTCAATGTACGCAGGTAGGCGATCAGATCCGCCCGGTCCTGCGGCTTGCTGATGCCCGCGAATCCCATCTTGGTACCGCGCACGTAGCGCTTGGGCTTGTAGATGAAGGCGTTCAGCGTCTCGTAATCCCACGCGCCGGTCATTTTCTCCATCGCCTTCGAGAAGCTGTAATCTTCCAGCTTTCCGGCCTTGCGCCCGACGATATTCCAGAGCGGCGGGCCCAGCTTTTTGGCGTCGTCGCCTTTGGCCAGCGTATGGCAGGCGGTGCATTTGTTGGCCTGCCGTTTCCCAGCGTCCAGCTTGGCCGATGCCAGAAGCGGGCCGATCGGATCCAGCTTTTGTTCTTCCGGCTTCTTCTGCGGCGCGACGGCAGGGCCTGCTTTAACGGTTCCGGCAGGCGTGTGCTTTCCCGGCTGTACCAGCTGATCGCCAAGAATACTGACGACAAACGCCAGAATACCGGCAATGCAGAAGGCGCCGACAATTCTGTTCAAAAGCGTGCCCGACATAAATGGATACCTGGGTTTGGCGATCGTCTGCGATTCCGTTCAGGCGGAGTTTAATATCCGGGATGGTGGCAGTGCAATGAAACATGACCCTTCAGCAAGAAATTTGCCTGCTTGCGGGGTCATGCGGCCAAACGCTAAACAGAACCACGATATTCAAAGGCTTGCGGTTAAATGTCTGCGATCTCCACTCCGATTACCGTGATACCAGCCAGGCTGGCATCGACGCGGCTGCCCGACAAGCCGCTTGCCGATATCTGCGGCGAACCGATGATCGTGCATGTGTGGCGGCGCGCCGTGGAAGCGGATCTGGGCCGGGTCATCGTCGCCTGCGCCGACCGTGCGATCGCAGATGCCATAGAGTCCGTCGGCGGCGAAGCCGTCATGACCGACCCCAGCCACCCCAGCGGGTCGGATCGCGTGTATGAGGCGTTGCGCGCCTGCGACGCTGGCGCCCGTCATGACGCTGTCATCAATCTGCAGGGCGATTTGCCGACTATCGAGCCGGCGGTGATCGCGGCGGCGCTGGAGCCGCTTGAACATGCGGACGTCGACGTTGCGACGCTGGGTGCGGCGATCGTCGAGGAACGGGAGCGAACCGACCCCAACGTGGTCAAGGCTGTTGTGTCCCTCGCGCCCGATGCAAGCTGTGGCCGCGCGCTTTATTTCAGCCGCAACGCCGTGCCCGCCGGCGATGGGCCGCTCTATCACCATATCGGGATTTACGCCTGGCGCCGCTCGGCGCTCGAACGGTTTGTCGCGCTGCCCGAAGGCGTTCTCGAACGTCGCGAACGCCTCGAACAGCTTCGCGCGCTCGAGGCCGGCATGCGGATCGATCTGGCCCTCGTTGACACGGTACCGGACGGCGTCGATACTCCCGCCGATCTCGAACGCGCCCGCGCACATATTGCGGCTAGGGCTGGCACCGGGTAACGCACCCGATCTCCGTCAAACCGATACTGTTCCGAACAATGGCGAAATTCGACCGGCCGACCAACACCATCGCCTTTCAGGGCCTTCCTGGGGCGTATTCGCATCTCGCCTGCCGGGAAGCGTATCCCGACATGCACGCGCTTCCCTGTATGACGTTTGAGGCGATGTTCGCTGCCGTGGCGGAGGGCCGCGCCCGATACGCGATGACGCCGATCGAGAATTCGATTGCGGGCAGGGTTGCGGATATCCATCGGCTCTTGCCCGGGTCCGGTCTCTTCATCGTTCGCGAATATTTCCTCAAGGTGAATCATTGCCTGCTGGCGCCGGAGGGGGCGACCCTCAAATCCATAAAGGTCGTGCGCAGCCATGTGCATGCGCTCGCGCAATGCAGCGTCATGACCAACCGGCTCGGTCTTCGGGCCGTTGTCCACGCCGACACCGCGGGCGCGGCGATGGAACTGGCAGAGAAAGGCGACCGGACCGAAGCGGCGATCGCGTCTTCGCTCGCCGGGGAAATCTATGGCCTCAAGGTTTTGCGTTCGAACATAGAAGACGCCGATCACAACACGACGCGCTTCGTGGTGCTGGCGAAAAAACCGGTCCGTCAGAAGCGCGGTTCCGGGCCGCTGGTTACCAGCTTCGTCTTCAGGGTTCGTAACGTCCCGGCCGCGCTCTACAAGGCGCTGGGCGGGTTCGCGACCAACGGCGTCAACATGACCAAGCTGGAAAGCTACATGGTGGGGGCGACCTTCAACGCGACGCAGTTCTATGCCGATGTCGACGGCCACCCCGACGACCCGGGCCTGAAGCTCGCGCTGGAGGAACTCGCCTTTTTCTCGCACGAGGTGAGAATCCTCGGCACCTATCCTGCGGATCCGTTTCGAAAGGTGAACGGCTAGGGCTCCTCGCCCGTCACCCATTCCGACAGCATGCGCCGGGCGATCGAGACAGCGGTCGGCTGCCGGCGGAATTCCAGCGCTTCTTCCATCAGCTCGTCGCGGGTGAACCAGCGTGCGTGTTCCAGCTCGTCGTCGCACACATTCAGCGTCTCGCTCTGCGCCTCGGCGAAATAGCCCAGCATCAGGTTGGCAGGGAACGGCCAGGGTTGCGACGAATGGTAGCGGACGTTGGATACCGGTACGCCGACCTCTTCCATGACTTCGCGGATGACGGCGCCTTCAAGGGTCTCGCCTGGCTCAACGAAGCCGGCGAGGATGGAATAGCGCCCTTCCGGCCAGCCTTTCTTGCGGCCGAGGATGACCCGGTCGCCGCGATGGATCAGCATGATGACGGCGGGATCGGTGCGGGGGAAATGCTCTGCGCCGCAATCCGGATTGACGCAGCGTCGGACATGGCCGGCGTTCTGCGCTTCGGTCGGGCTCCCGCATCGGCCGCAGAACCGGTGGGTACGGTGCCAGTGTGCAATGGCGCGCGCATAGGCCAGCATCGCGCCGTCCTGGCGTGGCATGAAAAGGCTGACATCCCTGATGTCCGCGAATTCGCCGCGATTCGCAAGATGCGGGTGCGCTTCCGGTTCGTCCAGATGCGACAGGTCGACCGAGAAATAGGGGACGCCCTCGCGATAGCCGAGGAAGATGAATTCCGCCCCGTCCTCCGCCAGTTCCGAGATCGTTGCCGCGTCGAGATGGACCGGGACCGGCGTTTCCGCATTCTGCCGGTCAACGAAGCTTCGCGTGCGCCACACCGGGACATACAGCGCTTCCGGCGCATTGCGCAGGTCGGCCAGCCAGGACTCGTCGGCACGGCGCTCGGACATCCGGTCGAGCCCGGATTCGCCGAAGAAATTCGGTTCTCTCATGCCCTCAAGTTCGCACAGCGCCGGAATTCACGCAATCTGGTGGGTAAACAACGAAGCGGCCTTGGGTGTCGCCGCAGAATCCTGATATAGTCGATTTGGGAGGTTGGCGGTGGACGGGACACTCGCCAACCCGGTCAGGTCCGGAAGGAAGCAGCCGTAACGAGATTCTCCCGGGTCGCCTGTCCAGCCTCCCACCTTACACCGGCCAATGTCACCGGGCGCACATGGACGAAAATCAGTCGGAACAGCCATACCGCGTCCTTGCGCGCAAATACCGTCCCCGCACCTTCGCCGAGCTGATCGGTCAGGACGCGATGGTGCGGACCCTCACCAATGCCATCGCCGCCGACCGCCTGCCGCACGCCTTTATCCTGACCGGCGTACGCGGGGTCGGAAAGACGTCGACTGCGCGGATTATCGCGCGGGCTCTGAACTGCATCGGCGAGGATGGAAACGGCGGGCCGACGGCGGACCCCTGCGGCGTTTGCGAACATTGCGTAGCGATCACCGAAGACCGCCATGTCGATGTGATCGAGATGGATGCGGCAAGCCGCACCGGCGTCGACGATATCCGGGAGCTGATCGACGGGGTGCGCTACCGGCCGGTGAATGCGCGTTACAAGATCTACATTATCGACGAAGTCCACATGCTGTCGAAGAACGCGTTCAACGCGTTGCTCAAGACGCTGGAAGAACCGCCCGAGCATGTGAAATTCCTGTTCGCCACGACCGAAACCCGCCGCGTACCGGTGACGGTGCTGTCGCGCTGCCAGCGCTTCGATCTGCGCCGGGTTGATATCCCGGTGCTCAGCGCGCATTTCGCCTCCATCGCCGAACAGGAAGGGATTGCGATTTCAGAAGGCGCCATCGGTCTCGTTGCCCGTGCCGCCGATGGGTCTGTGCGCGATGGGCTGTCCCTGCTGGACCAGGCCATCGCCCATGCCGGCGGTGCGGACAGCGCGGAGGGCGTCGGGGAAGAGATCGTTCGCGACATGCTGGGCCTGGTCGATGGCGGAAAGCTGTACGACCTGTTCGAGGCGGCTATGGGCGGAAAGGCGTCGGAAGCTCTTGATGCGTTCGCCGACATGCATAATTCCGGCGCCGATCCGGCCCAGGTGCTCGTAGACCTGTTACAGCTCACGCACTGGCTGAGCCGGCTGAAACTGTCGCCCGCGGCGGCGCAGGCGGCCGGCGTGTCGCAGATGGATGCAGAGCGCGGCAGCGCGCTCGCCGAAAAGCTCAGCATGCCGGTCCTGGGCCGGACGTGGCAGCTTCTGGTCAAGGGGCTGGGCGAAGTGCGCATGGCGCCGTCCGCCGGCCAGGCGGCTGAGATGGTGTTGATCCGGCTTGCCTACATGGCGGATATGCCGCCGCCCGTCGATGTCATCCGGAAGCTGACGAGCGGCGCCGCTGAATCGGTCACGCCTGCAGGCGGCGCACCGGCTTCTGCGCCCGCACGACCTTCCGGCAATGGCGGTGCGACCGCCATGACAGGTGGTGGGGCTGCTCCGGCCCTGCGTCCCGATGAACCGCCCGCACCCGAGACCGCACCCGAGACCGCGCCCGATACGATGCCCCAGGCTGCGCTCGCCGAACCGTCGCCGGCCGGGCTGCCGATGCCGGGAAGCTTCGAGGAGGTAGTGGCGCTGTTCGACGAAAAGCGCGAGGCGCTGTTGCATGCCCATCTGGTCAACCGCGTCCATCTGGTCGGGTTTCAGCCCGGCCATATCGAGCTTCGCGCGCAAGACGATGCGCCGGGCGATCTGGCCAACCGCGTGATCCGGCTGCTGAATGAATGGACCGGCGAAAACTGGCTGGTCAGCCTGAGCGATGAGCCTGGCGCGGAGACGCTTGGCAATCAGCGCCGCGCAGCGGCAGAAGTACGCCGTGGCGAAGCGATCGGTCATCCCCTGGTGCAGGAGGCGCTCTCTCTGTTTCCCGGAGCGACCGTAGAAGCCGTAGTGGAACGCGAAGAGCCGACCCTGGACGAGTTGCCGCCGGCGCCGGACGATGATGAAGAGGAAGAAGAGAACGGATTATGAAAAATCTCGGCCAGATGATGAAGCAGGCTCAGGAAATGCAGGCCAAAATGCAGGAAATGCAGGAAAAGCTTGCCGAGATCGAAATCGATGGTTCGTCGGGCGCCGGTATGGTTTCGGTGACCGTTAGCGGCAAGGGCGATCTGCGTAAGGTGAAGATCGATCCCAGCCTGTTCAACTCGGACGACGCCGAGGTCGTCGAGGACCTGATCGTGGCCGCGTTCAGCGACGCGAAGCGCAAGCTCGATGAACGATTGCAGGAAGAAATGTCCAAGCTGACCGGTGGGCTGAACCTGCCACCCGGTTTCCAGATGCCGTTTTGAGAGTCTGAATCCATGGCGGGCGGTGAGATCGACCGGCTGGTGCAGGCGTTTGCGCGCCTGCCGGGTCTGGGGCCGCGGTCGGCGCGTCGCGTCGTGCTGTTTCTCGTCAAGCGTCGCGAAAGCCTGATGCTGCCGCTGGCGCAGGCTCTGCAATCCGCCGCTGAGGCGATGAAGACCTGTTCGACCTGCGGCAATGTCGATGTCACCGATCCGTGTCCTGTCTGCGCCGATTCCCGTCGCGATGCGTCGCTGATCTGTGTGGTGGAGGATGTAGCCGATCTCTGGGCGCTGGAGCGCGCGATGGTGTATGGCGGCCGCTATCACGTTTTGGGCGGCGTCCTGTCGGCGCTCGACGGCAAGGGACCCGAAGATCTGTCCATCGCCGGCCTGGTGGAACGCGCTCGGTCGGACGAGGTGACCGAAGTTATCCTTGCAACATCTGCCACGGTAGAAGGCCAGACTACTGCGCATTACGTCGCCGACCGGCTGATGGACGCGAACGTAAAGATCTCAGGCCTCGCCCACGGTGTCCCGGTCGGCGGCGAACTCGACTATCTCGACGATGGCACCCTGTCGGCGGCGCTCAAGGAACGCCGGGCGCTGTAACCGAGGTCTTGCCCGGACCAGTCCTCCATAATGTTCAATGGCCGCCGCGAATGCGGCGCTATTTACAGAACGAGTCCAGCTACCGCCGCCGTCAGCCAGGTGGCGAGCGCACCGCTGACGATGGTCTTGAGGCCGAGACCGGCGAGCTCGCTGCGTCGGTCGGGGGCCATGGCCCCGAGCCCGCCGAGCATGATGCCGAGGCTGCCGAAATTGGCGAAGCCGCACAGCGCATAGGTCATGATCAGCCGGCTGTGATCCGACAGCGTCCCGGGTTCCAGACCGGAAAGATTCAGATAGGCGATCAGCTCGTTGAGTACGATCTTGGTGCCCATCAGCGCGCCGGCGGTTCCGGCCTCCGCCCAGGGGATGCCGATCAGCCAGGCGAGCGGGGCCAGCGCGTAGCCGAGAATCGCCTGCAGCGTCAGCGCGTCGCCGCCGATTGCGCCCAGGATCATATTGACCAGCGCGACCAGGCCGATGAGGACGATCAGCATTGCGCCGATATTGAGCAGCAGCGTCAGCCCGTCGATTGTACCGCGGGTGATCGCATCCATCGAATTTTCATAGAGCTTGCCCAGCTCTGCGGCTGTCGGCGGGACGTTCTCGTCCTGCGGAACCATGATGCGGGCGATCACGATGGCGGCGATGGCGTTCAGCACGGAGGCTGCCAGCAAATGGCCGATCGCGCCCGGCACCGCGTCTTTCAGAAAGGTCGCGTACAGAACCAGCACGGTCCCAGCGATGGTGGCCATGCCGGCGGTCATGATCAGGAACAGGTCGCTGCGGCTCGCCTTCGCCAGGTAAGGTTTCACCAGCAGCGGCGCCTCAACCATGCCGACAAACACGTTGGCGGCGACGCTGACGCCTGCGGTACCGCCGAGCCCGAGCGTCCGCCGCAGGCACCAGGCGAATCCCCGTACCACCAGCGGCAGGACCCGCCAGTGATAAAGCAGCGCCGACAAAGCGCTGATGATGAGGACCAGCGGCAGCGCCTGAAAGGCGAGGACGAAGCTGCTTGTCCCCGGTTTGATCTCGAACGGCAGGCTGCCGCCGCCGAGATAGCCCAGCACCACGGACGTGCCGGCGCGCGTCGCAGCCTGCAGCGCGTCGACCAGAGCGTTTGCCGCCAGAAAAGACTCTCGCACCGCCGGGATTTTCAGCAGAAGCAGCGCCAGAGCAATGTGCAGTGCCATGCCGACGCAGATAAGGCGGACCGGGGCGGCGCGGCGGTTTTCGCTGATGGCCCAGGCGATGAGCAGGATAACGACGATGCCTCCCAGCGCCTGCATGGGTAAGCCTATTGGCCGACGCGGTGAAGCCGTTCGGGCGGGGCGGCGAGCGCTTCTTCTGGCCCGGCCTCGCCGAACTCCAGCTCGCCGATCCGTTCGCCGCGGCGGGTAATCTTGCCGGCGGAGGTACGGATTTCGCGCAGATCCTTTTCCGCCTGCGAGAAATGTTTTTCCAGATTTTCCACGCGCTGATCCAAACGGCCGATATCTTCCATCATGGTCAGCACTTCCTTCTGGATGAGACCTGCCTGTTCGCGCATATGGACGTCCTTCAGGACGGCCCTCACGGTATTCAGCGTCGCCATCAGCGTGGTCGGCGACACGATCCAGACGCGATAGCCGTAGGACTGATCCACAATGTGGGACAGGTTGGCGTGGAGCTCGGCATAGACGGCTTCCGACGGCATGAACATCAACGCCGATTCCGCCGTTTCGCCCGGCACGATATAGCGCTCCGCAATATGCTTCACATGGGTCAGCACGTCGGCGGCGAAGCGCTTGCGCGCGGTCTCCCGGGTCTCATCCGTTGCATCGACGAGCTGACGATAGCCTTCCAGCGGGAACTTGGCGTCGATCACGATCGGACCCGGTGGGTTGGGCAATTTAATCAGGCAGTCGGCCCGGCGTCCGTTGCCGAGGGTGGCCTGAAACCCGTAGGCCGACGGCGGCAGCGCCGCCTTTACGAGGTCCTGCAGCTGAACTTCTCCGAATGCGCCGCGCGCCTGCTTGTTCGACAAAATGTCCTGCAGCCCTACGACCTGTGTCGAGAGGTCGGTGATCTTCTTTTGCGCCGCATCGATGACGGCGAGCCGTTCCTGAAGCTTCGCCATGGTCTCGCCGGTCTTCGTCGAACTCAGTTGCAGGGAATCACCGACCTTTTTACCGAGATCGCCCAACCGTTCCTCGAGCATCTTCGTGATGGCCCGTTCCTGTGCCTGCATCCGCTCGGCGAGCTGCGCCTGTTGCGCCGCCGTGCTTTCAGCCATCTGGCTCAGCCGGCCTGCCAGCTCGGCATCGGTGCCGCCATTGCGCTGCGCCAGGAAAAACGCCAGCCCCGCGCCCGCAGCGGCGGCGACAACAGCAATCAGGATCAGAAGAGTCGTTTCCATGCGTTATGTCCATGAAGGCACGTGAAACCGGAAAAAATCCTATCATGCCTGCCCCGAATCGTCCGGGACCGGGCCGGTTAGCGGGCCGAACGCTTGACGTGGCGAAGATGCCGCAATACCTACTTGGCGTCGCAACGCATCACAGGATACGCAACGCGGAATGGCCATTCGCCCGATCATCAAAGCGCCCGATCCGGTTCTCAAGCGGAAATGCCTGCCGGTAGAGAAGGTGGACTCTCATCTGCGTCAGCTTATGGACGACATGCTGGAAACGATGTACGCGGCGCCGGGCGTGGGACTCGCGGCGCCTCAGGTGGGCGTGCACAAGAGAGTCATCGTGGTCGATGTGTCCGACCCCACGGGCGAAGAGCGCGAACCGCTCAGGATGGCGAATCCCGAGATTATCGAAGCGTCAGAGGACATCGTCCTGCGCGAGGAAGGTTGCCTGTCCTTTCCCGAACATTATGCAGAGGTCGAACGACCTGCGACCGTACGCGTCCGCTACCTCGACCAGGACAACGAAATCCGGGAGATCGACGCCGAAGGGCTGCTGTCGGTCTGCGTCCAGCATGAAATGGATCACCTCGACGGCGTTCTGTTCGTCGATCACCTGTCGTCGCTCAAGCGCAACATAATCGTGCGCAAGATGACCAAGCTGAAGCGGGCCAAAGCGACCGCCAGCGTCTGACCGGGCAGACCCTCTCATGGCCCGCCTGAGACTTGTCTTCATGGGAACGCCGGAGATCGCGGTGCCGCCGCTGGCGGCTTTGCTCGATGCTGGCCACGACATTGCCTGCGTCTATACCCAGCCGCCGCGGCCCGCCGGACGCGGTCACCGCGTGACGCCCTCGCCGGTACAGGCCTTCGCGGAAAAACGGGGACTCGACGTTCGCCATCCCGAATCTCTCAGGGACCCTGCCGTCCAGGCGGATTTTGCCGCGCTTGAGGCAGATGCGGCCGTGGTGATCGCCTACGGGCTGATTCTGCCTGCACCGGTTCTTTCCGCACCCCGTCTGGGATGTCTGAACATCCACATGTCGCTGCTGCCGCGCTGGCGCGGCGCGGCGCCGATCCACCGGGCGATCGAGGCAGGCGATGCGGAGACTGGCGTTTCCATCATGCAGATGGACGAAGGGCTCGATACGGGCCCGGTTTTCGCCATGCAGCCCACACCGATTGCCGACGATGCGACTGTCGGCGATCTGCACGATTCGCTGGCTGCGCTCGGCGCCGACATGATCGTCGACGTGCTGGCAAAGCTGGCGTCGGGAGAGATCGTCGCGATGCCCCAGTCCGAGGAAGGCGCGACCTACGCGAAGAAGGTCACGCGCGAGCAGGGCAATATCGACTGGTCGCAGGATGCGGACGTTCTGGCGCGTCGTGTGCGGGCGTTCCACCCCTGGCCCGGGACGCGATTCGCCCATTCGGACGGGCGGGGCAATGTCTGGATACGCGTATTGACCGCCGAAGCAGCCGAGAAAAACGACGGAGCAGCGCCCGGAACTGTTCTGGATAGCGAGCCGACTATTGCCTGCGGCAAGGGTGCGCTTCGCCTGCTGCGTCTTCAGCGGCCGGGCAAGGCGGCGGCGGACGCCGATGCGTTCCTCCGCGGCTACGACCTGCCGGTTGGGACAGTGCTCCCCGGGACGAATTCGTGACCCGCTACCGGCTGACGGTCGAATATGACGGCGGCAACTATGTCGGCTGGCAGCGGCAGGATAACGGACCGTCGATCCAGCAGGCGCTGGAGGAGGCGATTCGTTCGTTCTGCGGCGAAACTGCCATCGTCCAGGGGGCGGGCCGGACCGATGCAGGCGTTCATGCGCTGGGCCAGGTCGCACATATCGACCTCGAAAAGCCAACCGATGCCGACACGGTGCGTGACGCCCTGAACGCGCATCTCCGCCCGCAACCCATTGCGGTGATTGAGGCCCGGGCCGTCAGCGAAGATTTTCACGCCCGCTTTTCCGCGGTCGAGCGCGCCTACCTCTACCGCTTTCTCGACCGCCGCCCGCCGCCGACGCTGGAGGCGGGGCGCGCCTGGCACGTAAACCGGTCGCTGGACGCCGACGCCATGCATGCCGCCGGCCAGGCGCTCGTCGGGAAACACGATTTCACGTCGTTTCGCGCCAGCATCTGCCAGGCGAAAAGCCCGGTGAAGACGCTGACATCGCTGTCGGTCGGTCGGGTTGGCGAGGAAATTCACCTGAATGTCCGGGCGTTGTCCTTCCTGCATCACCAGGTACGCAATATCGCGGGTACGCTCAAGCTGGTCGGCGAAGGCAAATGGTCGGTCGAAGATGTCGGCGCAGCGCTTGCGGCGCATGACCGCGCCGCCGCCGGCCCGACGGCGCCGCCCGAGGGGCTTTACCTGACAGAGGTCGTTTATCCGCCGATCACGGGCTGACCCGCCAGCAGCCGGTCGCTCCATCCCTGAATCGTCAGGCTGAGAAGAAGATCGAGAAAGACGAGGCCCACCGCGCCGGCTGCGGGTACTTCCAGGGCGGCGTGGGCGACAAACCCTTCGTAGGCGAGAATGGCGACGATTGCGATGATTGTCAGAATGTTGCCCAGTTCCCTTGGAACGATGCCGCCGGCGACGAGCGCCGTTACGCCGAGCATGAGCGTAATCTCCAGAACCCGCGCCCAGTTATAAGCCGCGATATAACGGCAGAAATTCTCTCCGGCATCGAACAGGCGGAGGACGTGAAATACGATGTAGGGGAAAGCCACCCACCCCATCGCGTAGGCAGTCGCCTGGATGAAGAAAGCCCAGAACGGGCTGACATTGATTTCCACATGCGCGCTCCGCAGCAGGAGCAGAATCGCGAAGGCGGGAAACACGACAAAGGCGGCCCAGAAGGAGCGCCAGAACGCCTCCGGTGTGTTGTCGAACAGATAGGCGCCATTGCGGTCGTATTTCGCCAGAAGCCACGCGCCGAACAGGTACCGGCTGACCTCCTGGCCGCCGATCATGCGCCGAAATACCCGTCTAGCACTGATGCGTATATATCGGTCAGCTTGGCCAGATCGGACAGTGCGACCCGCTCGTCGGTCTTGTGCATGGTCTGACTGATCAGCCCGAACTCGGCGACCGCACAGTAATCCTTGATGAAGCGCGCATCCGATGTCCCGCCTGTGGTGCTGAGATCGGCGGTCTTCCCGGTGGCATCCAGAATAGCGGCGGACAGCAGATCGCTTAACGGACCCGGCGGCGTCAGGAAGGCGTCGCCGGTCCGCTGGTATTCGATCTCGTAATCGCCGCCGATACGGTTGAAATGCGCTTCCAGCCGTTCGATCAGCGACTCGGTGGTGTGCAGATCGTTGAACCGGATGTTGAAGGTCGCCCGCGCGCTGCCGGGAATGATGTTGGTCGCCGTATTGCCTACATCGACCGTGGTGAGCTGAAGGTTCGACGGCTGGAAATGGTCCGTGCCGCTGTCGAGCTCGTCATTGACGATAGCGTCCAGCATGGCCACCAGACGCGGCAGCGGATTGTCGGCGAGATGCGGATAGGCGGTATGGCCCTGCGTGCCATACAGGGTGAGAAAGCCCGACAGCGATCCCCGGCGGCCGATCTTGACCATGTCGCCCAGAGCCTGCGGATTGGTCGGTTCGCCGACGATGCAGGAATCCAGCTTTTCGCCGTTTTCCTCCATCCAGCCCAGAACCTTGCGGGTGCCGTTGATCGACGGGCCCTCCTCGTCGCCGGTGATCAGCAGGCTGATCGAGCCGCCGAAATCGGGGCCGCGCGCTGCCAGGAACCGCGATGCCGCTTCGACGAAACAGGCGATCGATCCCTTCATGTCTGTCGCGCCGCGACCGTAGAGGACGCCGTCGATGATCTCGGCCCCGAACGGGTCGACCGTCCATCCGGCGGCATCGCCGACCGGCACCACATCGGTGTGTCCCGCAAAGCAGAGATTGGGTGCGCCCGTGCCGAGCCGGGCATACAGGTTATCGACGTCAGGCGTACCGTTTTCCGAGAAGGGCAGGCGGGTACAGCAAAACCCCAGGCTTTCGAGCGCCGTCTGCAGCGTATCTAGCGCGCCCTCGTCGGCAGGCGTGACGCTCGGGCAGCGGATCAGCGCCTGGGCGAGCTCCAGCGCGTCGATGGACGCGCTCAATCGCGCAACAATTCGTTGATCGACGTGCGCGACCGGGTCCGTTCGTCGACCTGTTTCACGATGACGGCGCAGTAGAGGTTGGGTCCTGGCGTGCCGTCGGGCAGCTTGTTGCCCGGCATCGTGCCCGGCACCACGACCGAATAGGCGGGCACCCGCCCGTAATGGATCTCGCCGGTGGCACGGTCGACGATCTTGGTCGAGCCGCCCAGGAACACGCCCATCGATAGCACCGCGCCGTCCTCGACAATCACGCCTTCCGCGACTTCGGATCGCGCGCCGATGAAGCAGTTGTCGCCGATGATTACCGGGTCGGCCTGCAAGGGTTCCAGCACGCCGCCGATGCCGGCCCCGCCGGAAATATGACAGTTCTTGCCGATCTGGGCGCAGGACCCGATGGTCGCCCAGGTATCGACCATGGTGCCGGAATCCACATAGGCTCCGATATTGACGAAGCTCGGCATCAGCACCACGCCGGGCGCGATATAGGATCCGCGCCGCACCGTGCAGTTGGGCACTGCGCGGAAACCGGCCTCGCGGAAACGCGCATCGTCCCAGCCGGCGAATTTTGGCGCGACCTTGTCGTACCAGGGCGTCGCGCCGCGGTTCGGGTCGGTTGGGCCGCCCGGCATCGGGGCGTTGTCGTAAAGCCGGAAGGACAGCAGTACGGCTTTCTTCAGCCACTGATTGACGACCCAGCCATCGCCCGATTTTTCGGCGACGCGGTATTCGCCGGAATCTAGCCCGTCGAGCGCGGCTTCGATGGCGTCGCGCACGGCGCCGGTGGTCGCGGGCGACACCCCGTCGCGGGCCTCCCAGGCGTCGTCGAGTGTCTTTTGCAAATCGCTGGCGGTCATTCTGTTCCCCGTTTCTGATCAAATCCCGGCAATCGGGCGCGACCGCACAATAATTGCCGGCCCCACCCTGTCAACTATCCGAAAGCCGGCTGCTGACCGCATCGACCCAGCCTCCGATGTCGCCGATGACCTGGTCGATATGCGGCTCGGGCTGAACGTCTCGCGCCCATTCCGCACCGGTTTTTATCCAGACCGTCTTCATGCCGAGGGCGGCTGCCGGCTCCAGGTTTCGGGCGATATCGTCGATCATGACGGCACGCGCCGGGTCGATATCGTACCGGTCGCACATCAGCCGGTAGCTCTCGATGGCAGGCTTGGGAACCCAGTTGGCGGCCTCTATGTCGTAGATCGCCTCGAAAAGATCATTCATCCCCAGCCTGTCGAGTACGAGGCTCGAATGGCGCACCGATGAGTTGGTGTAGATGAGCCGGCGGCCAGGCAGGCGAGCGATGGAGTCCGCGAGGTCCGGATTGGGGACGACCTCGTTCAGGTCCATCGGCGTCATTTCCTCGAAATAGCGCGCCGGATCGAGATTGTGATGCAGCATCAGCCCGCGCAGCGTCAGCCCGTACTGGCGGAAATACAGCTTCTGGATCCGCCGCGCTTCCTCGGCGTCGACGCCGAGAAAGCGTGCAACGAAGGCGCCCATATGCCGGTCGATATGCTCCAGCAGCGTCTGGGTCACCGGGTAGAGCGTATTGTCGAGATCGAATATCCAGCAATCGACCTGGTCCAGACCGTCGCCGGATACGGCTATAAGAGAATCCTTGTCCATGGAGGCAATCTGGACCGCCGAAGGCCCTGTTTCAACGGAAAAGGACGGTTTGCGGACAAGGATTCGTTAAATCCTTTGCCCTACCTTGCCGCGTCGAACATTCCGCCTGCGGACGATCCTGGATGACTATTTTCAAGCCGATTTCCGAAGATAACGCGGCTACGCCGGATTACGTCGACTCGCTCAAACGGGATCGCGACCGGTTCGTCGCGCTCGCCTTCTGCGCTGCGGATCTTTTGCTCGAGGTTGACGCTGATGGAAAGGTTGCGTTTAGCGCCGGAGCGACCCAGTCGCTCCTCGGTCGACCGCCCGAGGCGCTGATCGGTTCCTCTTTCGAACACCCGCTTGTGGAATCGAGCCGTAGTCTCATTCAGGAACTTATGGCCTCGATGCCGCTCGGCGCGCGTATCGAACCGGTTCCGGTTCGCCTCAATGGAGATGACGGTCCGACTGTCGCGCTGTCTCTGACGGGTTATCACCTGCCGGATATGTCCGGCCGCTACTTCTTCGCGCTCAGGCTCTCCGGGTCGCCGACGACCGACGATCTCTACGCCGCAGCGCCGCGCGACAGAGAAAGCGGCCTGCCGGAGAAAGACGCGTTTGCGCTAATTGCGAGCCGTCATATCGAAGAAGCCTCCCGGCGCGGCGAGCGGCTCGAACTGACGATGGTGCATACCGAGAATTTGCAGGCGTTGAGGGCCAGACTCGACCGCGAAAGCGCTGCCAGCATGATGCAGACGCTGGGCAGCTTCCTGCAGGCCAATGCGGCAGCCGGGCAGGCGGCGGGCCGTCTTGATGAGAATTCATACGGGTTTCTTCATCGATCCGGCATCGAT
>JAYOLL010000014.1:0-79071 GCA_038120295.1 Rhodospirillales bacterium
GTAGCAAAGATAGAACCTCAATTAGGCCCTTAGCTACTTCAGCCCCAAAAATTTTGGGTCGCCTCTCCTTCAGAACGCCCCTCAATATCCTCCCAGAAAGTTCTTCGGCTCGCCGGCGAGAAAGGCCCTCACGGCTTCCAGATAGCCGTTGAAATAGGCCTCGTAGTTGGTATCCGAAACATAGCCCAGATGCGGGGTCACGATGGTGTTCTCCAGCCTCCGGAAGGCATGATCGGCGGGCAGCGGCTCGACCGAGAATACGTCGATCCCGGCCCCGGCGATCTTACCGGCTTCCAGCGTCGCGACCAGCGCGTCCTCGTCGATAATCGGCCCGCGCGAGGTATTGACGATAAAGGCGGTCGGTTTCATCAGAGCGAGCTGGTCGGCCCCGATGACGCCACGCGTCCGGTCCGACAAGATCAGGTGTGCGGTCAGGAAGTCGGAGCGCTTCATCAGGTCGTCGAGGGAGACTTTTTCGACGCCGAGCTCTTCGCAGCGTTCCTGGGTCAGGTTCTGACTCCAGGCGATGACATTCATGTCGAACGCTTTGGCGATTGTCGCCATGCGGCCTCCGAGATTTCCAAGACCGGCAATGCCGAGGGTGCGTCCCTCCAGGCTAACGCCGACAGTCTGCTGCCAGTCCCCTGCCCTGACATTACGGTCCTCGCGCACGATCTGGCGTGCCAGCCCGATAATCAGCCCCCAGGCGAGATCTGCGGTCGGACGGCCTACGCTGGGCGTGCCGCAGACGACGACTCCCTGTTCCCGCGCAAAGGCCGTGTCGATGCCGAGATTGCGCATGCCGGACGATACCAGAAGCTTTAGTTTGGGAAGCTTCGAGATCAGCGATTCCCTGAACGGCGTCCGCTCGCGCATGGCGCAGATGATCTCGAAATCCTTCAGGCGTTCGACGATATCGTTTTCTTCGCTGAGATGGTCAGTGAAGGAAACCACCTCGTGTTCGTCGCCGAGCGATGCCCAGTCGGCTGCGCCCGATGCTATGTTCTGATAATCGTCCAGGAATGCAATCCGCATCTTGTCCCCCGCTATTTTCGAATGGCGTCCAAATTATTTCCGGCGGAGCGCATAATCGGCGGATCGGCGGATGCTGACAACGGTGGAATTGGTATACTCACGCCATAGCGACGATCGCAGGAGACGGGATATGGACCAGCGCGTGACGGACACACGGACAGAATTCGACGTCGGCGGTGTGGTGATGAACCGGCCGTTCAGGATTTTGAGGCTCGGGCATTTCGGTTTCAACATGCCGAGCGCGGATGACGGGCTGGAATTCTATTCAGATCTGCTGGGATTAAGGCTGGTCGATGTACTGAATTTTCCAACGGTTGCGCCGGACCCGTCGAAACTCGAAGGGCTGACCCACACAAAAGGATATTTCCTCAATCACGGAACGGATCATCATTCCTTCGTGCTGTTTCCCCAGGAAGCGATCGATGCCGTCGGTCGTAAGCCGGATCGCGACGACATGTTCGTGAATCAGATGAGCTGGCAGGCAGGGTCGCTGCAGGAAATCCGCGATGCGCTCGACTGGTTCGTCGAGATAGGCAGCAAGATCAACCGCATCGGGCGCGATATGCCCGGTTCGAACTGGCATTCCTACCCGTTCGATCCCGAAGGCCATATCAATGAAATCTATTACGGGATGGAGCAGATAGGCTGGAACCTGCGGGCCAAGCCGCGCGGCCTCTATCACCGCGGGTTCCGCGAGCGGCCCGAACTGCCGCAGATATCCGAGTACCAGGAAATCGGGGATGCGGAAGAGCAGAAAACCGACCTTTTGTCTGGTTCCCGCATCGTCGAAAAGCGACCCTTCAAGTATGAGCTTGCCGGCATCATGGCGCCGCGCCCGTTCAAGATAACCAAGGTCGGCCCCGCCCGGCTCTGGGTGAAGGATATGGATGCCGAGCTCGACTACTATGTGGGGTTGTTCGGTCTCTCGGTGACAGAGGAAATCGAGTACGAAGGCCATCGCTGTGTCTTCCTGCGCGCCAATACGGAGCATCACTCCCTTGCGCTTTATCCCGAAGCGCTGCGCTCGCAGTTCGACGTTCGGCAGGACAGCTCCTGCTTCTCGTTCGGCTTCCGGCTCGGTTCGTACCGGCAGTTGAAGGACGCGGTGGCGTGGCTGGAATCGGAAGGCGCGACGGTGAAATACCTGCCGCGAGAACTGTTCCCCGGTATGGACTACACCGCGTTCGTTACCGACCCGGCCGGGCACGCGATCCAGCTCTATGCCTATATGGAGCAGGTTGGCTGGGACGGAACGCCTCGCCCGGCCGAATTGCGGCGCAAAGTAGCAGAACCGGGCAAGTGGCCGGAAAGCATCGAGGCGATGTCGGACGATTACGCCGGCGAAGTCTATCTCGGTCCCATCGTCTGAACGGGAACAACCGCATGATCATCGATACCCATATTCATGTCTGGAGCTACCCCGCCCTGACGGAAGCGCGTCAGCATATCCGCAACACAAAGGACCTGGTCAGCTTTCGTACGCGCTGTCCCGATCTTTACGACCGGACGCTCAATGAGGACCCGATCGACAATTCTGATCAGCTGATCGCCGACATGGACGAGTTCGGCATCGACAGGGCGTTCGTGCAGGCGCGTCCCGGCGCGGTCACCAACGATCAGGTCGCGGAGTCGGTTAGACGCCATCCCGATCGGCTATACGGGCTGATGCGGATCGGACACGATCAGGAAGCGGCCTACGAGTATGTCGAGGACCCGTCCCCGATCCGGGACGCGGCGGGAGACGAGGTCTCGCACTGTATCGAGGATCTCGGCATGATCGGGCTGGGGGAGATTTTCGTTCGCGCCATGACGGCGGAGGTCGATCCGGAAAAGATCGCGAAGGACCTGGTCCCCATGATGGATGCGGTCGACCGCTACAAGGTGCCGGTCCAGTTTCCTACCGGCTGGACGCAGTTTCCGGGAGGGCTCTATTACGGGAACCCGATCTGGGCGGATGAGGTGGCGCTGCGCTATCCGGACGTACCGATCATCCTGACAAAGATGGGCCGCTCGATGATCACCTATTTCGAACCCTGCATCGCGGTCGCCATGCGGAACGAAAACGTCTATTTCGACGTTGTGGGCACCAACGCGGATCACCTGCGTCAGGCGCTCGACCTGCTGGGCTCGGAACGGATCATGTTCGGCTCCGACTGGTCGGCCACCTGGTCCTGCGTCCGCGAGCCCGCGCCGCTCTACGAGATGCGCCTCAAGGTGCTTGACGATGCCGACTGCACCGAGGAAGAGCGCGAAAACATCCTTTGGCGCAACGCCGCCCGGCTGTTCAAGCTGGACGATCTCGCGAACTGACCGAAATATATGACCGACAAAATCGTCGTTCGCGGTGCGCGCGAACATAATCTGAAGAATATTGACGTCACCCTGCCGCGCGACGCTCTGGTGGTGATGACGGGCGTATCGGGGTCGGGCAAGTCCTCGCTTGCCTTCGACACGATCTATGCCGAGGGCCAGCGCCGCTATGTCGAGAGCCTGTCGGCCTATGCGCGCCAGTTCCTCGAAATGATGCAGAAACCCGACATGGATTCCATCGAGGGGCTGTCGCCGGCGATTTCCATCGAGCAGAAAACGACCTCCCGCAACCCGCGCTCGACCGTCGGCACGGTGACGGAGATCTACGACTATCTGCGGCTCCTGTTCGCCCGGGCCGGCATCCCCTACTCCCCCGCTACCGGCCTTCCCATCGAAAGCCAGACCGTGTCGCAGATGGTCGACCGCATCCACGAGATGGAGGATGGTACGCGGCTGTTCCTGCTGGCTCCCATCGTACGCGGCCGCAAGGGCGAATACCGGCGCGAACTGGCGGACCTCCAGAAGAAGGGCTTCCAGCGGGTCAAGATCGACGGCGAACATTACGAGATCGAGGACGCGCCCAAGCTTCACAAAAACTACAAGCACGATATCGAGGTGGTGGTGGACCGGCTGGTGGTGCGCGACGACATGGGCAACCGGCTTGCGGACTCGCTGGAAACCGCGCTCGGTCTCGCCGATGGTCTTGCCATCGCCGAGAACGCCGATACCGGCGAACGCACGATTTTTTCCGCCAAGTTCGCCTGCCCCGTTTCCGGGTTCACCATCGACGAGATCGAACCGCGTCTGTTTTCCTTCAACAACCCTGCCGGCGCCTGCCCGTCCTGCGACGGGCTCGGCACGCAGATGTTTTTCGACGTCGACCTGGTGGTGCCCGACCCGACGAAGCCGCTGTCCAAGGGCGCCATTGCGCCGTGGGCGGGCTCGTCCTCGCCCTATTACGGCCAGACGCTGGATTCTCTGGCGAGGCATTTCAAGGTGTCGACCCACACACCGTTCGAAGAGCTGTCGAAGCAGGTTCGCGATACGATCCTGTTCGGTTCAGGCGATGCCGAAATCAAGATGACCTATTCGGACGACGACCGCAGCTACACCATCGAGCGGCCGTTCGAGGGCGTCATCCCCAACATGCAGCGGCGTTACCGCGAGACGGATTCCTCCTGGGTCCATGAGGAGCTCAGCCGCTACCAGAGCACCAGCGCCTGCGAGACCTGCGGCGGCATGCGCCTCAGGCCTGAAGCGCTCGCGGTCAAGCTCGACGGGCTGCATATCAGCGAGGTCACCGAGTTCTCCATCGCCCAGGCGTATGACTGGTTCGGCAAGCTCAACAAATCGCTGAACAGGACCCAGAAACAGATTGCCGAACGGATCCTCAAGGAAATCAACGAACGGCTCGGTTTCCTGGTCGATGTCGGGCTCGAATACCTGACGCTTTCGCGCTCCTCCGGCACGCTGTCGGGCGGCGAAAGCCAGCGCATCCGGCTCGCTTCGCAGATCGGCTCGGGTCTGACCGGCGTGTTGTACGTGCTGGACGAGCCCTCCATCGGGCTGCATCAGCGCGACAATGCCCGCCTGCTGGAAACGCTCAAGAGGCTGCGCGATCTCGGCAATACCGTGATCGTGGTGGAGCATGACGAAGATGCCATGCGGACCGCTGACTGGCTGGTTGATCTCGGCCCCGGCGCGGGCATCCACGGCGGCAGGCTGATCGCCGGCGGCCCGCCGGAGGAGGTCATGAAATGCCCCGAAAGCCTGACCGCGCAGTATCTGTCGGGTATTCGTAAGATCGACGTGCCGACGGAACGGCGCCCCGGCAGGAAGAAACAGGCTCTTACCGTGAAGAATGCGGCGTCGAATAATCTCCGGAATGTCGACGCATCATTTCCGCTCGGCGCGCTTACCTGCGTCACCGGCGTTTCGGGCTCCGGCAAGTCGACTCTGGTGATCGATACGCTCTACCGCGCCATCGCGCGAAGGCTGCACGGCGCGCGCGCCCTGCCGGGCGAACATGGCTCGATAGAAGGTCTCGAATTCCTCGACAAGGTTGTCGATATCGACCAGTCGCCTATCGGGCGCACGCCGCGCTCCAACCCGGCCACCTATACCGGCGCCTTTACGCCCATCCGTGACTGGTTTTCCGGCCTGCCCGAGGCGAAGGCGCGCGGCTACAAGCCGGGTCGCTTCTCGTTCAACGTCAAGGGCGGGCGTTGCGAGGCGTGTCAGGGCGACGGGGTGATCAAGATCGAGATGCATTTCCTGCCCGACGTCTATGTACAGTGCGATGTCTGCAAGGGGCGCCGCTATAACCGCGAGACGCTGGAGATCGAGTTCAGAAACAAGTCGATAGCCGATGTTCTCGATATGACGGTCGATGAGGGCGTCGATTTCTTCAAGGCAGTGCCGTCGATCCGCGACAGGCTGGAAATGCTGCAATGCGTCGGGCTTGGCTACATCCATATCGGCCAGCCTGCCACCACCCTCTCGGGCGGCGAGGCGCAGCGCGTGAAACTGTCGAAGGAACTCGCAAGGCGCTCGACCGGGAAGACGCTCTACATCCTCGATGAACCCACCACCGGCCTCCATTTCGAGGATGTGAAGAAGCTGCTTGAAGTCCTCCACGCGCTTGTCGATCAGGGCAACACGGTGCTGGTGATCGAACACAATCTGGAGGTCATCAAGACCGCGGACTGGATCGTCGATCTCGGCCCCGAAGGCGGCGATAAGGGCGGACGCATCGTCGCGGTCGGCACGCCCGAGGATGTGGCTGACACGCCGGAGAGCTATACGGGCCAGTATCTGTTGCCGGTTCTAAACGCCGGGGCCAAGCGGCGGAAACGGAAACGGGCCTGACAATCCAATTCGTCATCCTCGCACTTGTTGCGAGGATCCACGTGTTTTTTTCTAGGACAATCCGAAAAAAGAAAAACGTGGATGGTCGCGTCAAGCGCGACCACGACGGCCTATGTGAATGAGCCCGGATTGGATGGGAGCGATGCCGCGGATCACACCTCCTCGATATCCCCCCGCGCGAACCGTTTGTCGTATTTCATCGGCTCGACGATGTACTGGATTTCCCACCAGTTGCCGTCGCGGTCCTGCAGCATGAAGGCGTAATCGCCGCCGGTGTGCTGCGGGCGGGGCTTGTTAATGCGGCGGATGCCGTACTTTTCCTTGTCGCGCAGCGCCGCCTCGTAGGCCTCGTCGACCTCTTCAGGGGTGGCGACGTCGATTCCCCAGTGATGATAGGTGCGGGTCGGCTGGGTCTGTTCGCCGATCTCGAGACAGACGATGCTCCAGTAGCCGCCCATTCGCACATTCAGCGTCGTCGGTGAGTGGCGCACGCAGTGGAGGCCGAGAAATTCGGTATAGAACCGCTTGGATTCATGGATGTCGATCACGCCCAGCGTGCCGTGCGACAGGATCATCGGCTTCACGACCGGGTTCTCGGCATAGGTGCCGGGCGCCAGCTTCTCCGCCGCTGCAAAACTGCCGAACTGTGCCGCGCTTTGCCTCGCCGCGCCTTCGGGGCGTTGCCCGATTTTCGTGCGTTCCCTGAATGTCGCCATGTCGACCTCCCTCCATTTTGACGAATCCTATCGCGCCGCCGGGAGGATGACCATAGCGCGTCCGCGGGATACCATTCGCGAAAGACAGGGAGACGGAGTCATGAAGATCTATCGATATACGCCGAACGGCTCGCCAGACGTAACGCCTCGGCTCGGGTTGCTGACGGAAGACGGCAAACGGCTGGGCGATCTGCAGGCAGCCTATTCCGCGATGAAAAACGAAGCGGATGCGGTGCGGATGTTTCCGGGCGATGTGGCTGCGTGGCTTGCAAATGGCGATGCCGCCCGCCCTGCCCTGTCCGAGGCTGCCGATTATCTGGGCGGCTCGAATGACGATGGCCTGTTCGTTGCCCTGGATGCAGTCCATTTGCACGCCCCCATCGCGCCGCACAAGATCATCGCGGTCGGGCGGAACTACAACGAGCACAAGGAGGAGATGGCGGGAAAGACCATTTCCGAGCGGCCTAAGGTGCCTGCGGCCTGGGTCAAGGCGAACAACACGATCTGCGGCCCCAATGACCCGGTCGTGAAACCCTACATGACCCACAAGCTGGATTACGAGACCGAACTCTGCGTCGTGATCGGTAAGCGCTGCAAGAACGTACTGGAAGCGGACGCGTGGGATGTCGTCGCCGGATACACGATCATGCAGGACATCACGGCCCGCGACGTCAATTTCATCGAGCGCGACGAAGGCAACCGGCTGCTGGGCAAGATGTTCGACACTTTCGGGCCGATGGGGCCGTGCTTCGTCACCGCGGACGCCATCGCGGATCCGCATAATTTGTCGATCAAAACCCGGGTCAACGGCGAGATCCGTCAGGATGGCTCGACCGGCGACATGATCTGGTCGATCCCTGAATTCCTGACCTATGTTTCGCAGATGACGCTTGAAACAGGCGACGTGGTGATGACAGGCACGCCGTCCGGCGTCGCGAACGGGCACAGGGTCGAGGGCGAGAACTGGTTCCTGCAGGACGGCGACGTGCTGGAATCGGAAATCGACGGTATCGGGATCATGCGCAATACGATCGTCGACGAACCCGACGGACCGCGCAGCTGGGACTGGAGCAGGCTGATCCCGCCGGATGCGTAGGCCGAACGGTCAGGCATAGTTGTCATCCCGGACTTGATCTGGGATCCAGTCGATGTTGGAAGCCAGAGACATTTCTGGATCCCGGCTCACTGACTTTCCATGCCAAATCGAAGATTTGGTGGAAATTCGAGGCCGGGATGACAGTCGCAATAAATTCCTGCGGTCGAAGGCTCTCTAAGTCGGAACGATGTCTCCGCGCGCAAACCGCTTGTCGTACTTCATCGGCTCGACGATGTATTGGATTTCCCACCAATTCCCGTCGCGGTCCTGCAGCTTGAAAGCGTAATCGCCGCCATGCTGCGGACGGGGCTTGTTGACCCTGCGGATGCCGTACTTCTCCTGATGTTCGAGCGCTGCCTCGTAGGCTGCATCGACCTCTTCCGGCGTCGCCACGTCGAGGCCCCAGTGATTGTAGACCTTGGTCGACTGTACGCCCTCGCCGATCTCAAGACACACAACGCCCCAGTAGCCGCCGATCCGCAAGTTGAGACCGCGTTCCTGGTGGCGTACGCAATCGAGCCCCAGGAATTCGGTATAGAATTTCTTAGATTCCACCAGGTCGATCACGCCAAGCGTCCCGTGCGACAGGATCATTGGCTTGACGATCGGGTTTTCCGCATAGGTGCCCGGCGCCTTTTCCTCGGCGGCCCGGAAGGTGCCGAACTGTTCAACGCTCTGTTTCTCGCCGTCGGGACGCTGTCCGACCCCGGTACGTTCCTTGACCGATGCCATGTTCAAACTCCCTGCTGAAAAAGAAACGGCCGCGACGCGTCCTTGCGCCACGGCCGAGATCTGCTGTCGATTACTCGCAGGCCACCGACTTGGCGATGCCCTGGTTGCCCGAATAGGTAACCGCGCACTTCATGCCGACCTTGAGCTGCTTGCCCTTGGCCTTCTTGCCGGTAATGGTGACCGCCGTATTCTTGTTATGAACGCGGACCTTGTGCGTTTCGTTTCCGGCCTTGAACTTGAAGCCATTGCGAACGAGCTCGCCGATTTCGGTATCGACCGAGACCCAATTGATCTTGCGCTTCTTGTCGAACGCCTTGTTGGGCTTGCGGAAACTGGCGACCCGCTGGTCGAGCTCTTTCGGATAGTCATAGAGCTTTGTTATGAGCTCCTGAATCTCTTTGCCGGAAATCGGGTCGACTTCAAGCAGCGACTTCTTTGCGTCGGCAAGGAATTTCGGATCCTTCATGGTCGCATCGAAAGCGCGCCGCAGCGCTGCAACCCGGGCTTGCGGCACGCCCGGAGGCGCAGCGTATGGCCGGCCCATGTCCTGGGTGCCGAACAGGATCTCCAGCGTCTTTCTGTCATCTTCGCTGGTGACCTGATCGATCATGACAGGTACATCGGGGATGTCGGGATGCGCCGTCTTCGAGAACTGGACGATGAAGTTGAGCTTCTTGTCGCGGATCCAGTCTGGCTTCTGGGTCTTGAGGCTGGCCCAGCCGTACCCGCAGATGCCCTCGACTTCGCCGCGTTCCATCGACAGGAAGGCTTCGCCCATCTCGTAGCCGCGCACGATCTCGAACTTTGTGCCGACCATGGTGTTCAGCAGGCGGGGCATGACTGACGCGGTGGCGGAGCTGCCGCTGGATCCGACCAGAACCTTGTTGGTGATGGCGTCCTTGATGGTCTTGATCTTGGATGCATGCCATGTGAAGCAGACGCTTTTCTGCTTGGCGATACTGCCGATCCAGTTGAATTTGCGTCCGTCGAACTTTGTGCCCTTGGGATAGACTTCAGGCTCCAGCCCCATCCGCTCGTGGATGCCGCCGAATACCAGCCCGTCCTTGGGCGCTACGTTATAGAGCCAGTTGGCGAGCACCCGGCTGACGCCACCGGATCTGGTCTTCATGATGACGGTCGGGTTGCCAGGGATGTGGCGGCCGATATTGACGGCGAGCGTGCGGGCGTAGGTCCAGTAAGCCCCGCCGGCGCTGAGGCCGTTAAAAATGACCAGCGTTTTGTCCTTGTAGAAATCCGCCACTTCGTCCGCGGCGGCCGGTTGTCCGAACGCGACAGCCAGCGCGAGCGCGCCGGCGCCAGCTCTTACCGTTCCTGATAGCTTCATGATGTTTGCCTCCTCGTTGCCATGCCTAATTGTCCGTTTAAGGACTCACATTGATTGTTTTGCCTGTTTGTAACGGAGAAATGCTAGACCAATAACCGAAGGATGACCATGGGCGGAACGAAGGTTAATCTCGCCTGAAAGTCGATGAACCGGGAGGAAAACTATGAAACTCGTGCGTTATCGCGCCGACGGAAACGACGCGCGTCTGGGGCTTCTGTGCAATGGCGGCAAGTCGGTCGGCGATCTGGCTGCCGCGTACGACCGTAAGACCGGGTCGGGTAGTGGAGCGCGGCTGTTCCCTGACGATGTAGCGGGCTGGTTGCGGAGCGGCGAAGAAGGCCGGGCGGCTCTCGCGGAAGCGGCGGACTATCTGGCTGCCGGCGATGCGGGCGATCTGATCTCGGCTCTCGACACTGTTTCGCTGGAGGCGCCGATCCGACCGCCGAAGATGATCGCCGTCGGACGGAATTACAGCGAGCATATGGCGGAAATGCGCGGGCATGAGATCACCGAAGGTCCGACCGTACCGTCCGCCTGGATCAAGGCCAATTCGTGTATTTGCGGGCCGAATGACAATATCGTCAAACCGCACATGACGAAGATGCTCGATTATGAAACCGAACTCTCGCTGGTAATCGGTACACGCTGCAAGGACGTGCCGGAGGACCGCGCCTACGAGGTGATCGCGGGCTACACCATCGTCAACGATATATCGGCGCGCGACGTGGCCCGGATCGAGCGCAAGGAAGGGAACCAGCTTCTCGGCAAGATGTTCGACACGTTTGCGCCGATGGGACCCTGCTTCGTCACCGCCGATGAAATCGCTGATCCGATGGATATGCCGCTCAGGACACGCGTAAACGGCGAAAGCCGTCAGAACAGCACCACGGGCAACATGATCTGGAATATTCCCCAGCTGATTTCCTACCTGTCGCAGATGACGCTCGATATCGGCGACGTGATTTTGACCGGTACGCCGTCGGGCGTTGCCAGCGGTCACAAGGTCGAAGGCGAGAACTGGTTCCTTCAGGACGGTGACATTCTTGAGTCCGAACTCGAAGGCATCGGGACGATGCGCAACAGGATCGTCGACGACTCGGAGCGACCAAGAAGCTGGCAATGGAAGAACGGTTAGACGATATTCTGACCGTATGACCTACCCTATTCACGTTATTGGCGGCGGCCTCGCCGGCGCGGAAGCCGCCTGGCAGGTCGCGCAGGCCGGTGTTCCTGTCGTGCTGCATGAGATGCGGCCCTACCGCAAGACCGATGCCCACCAGACTGATGGCCTGGCTGAGCTGGTCTGCTCGAATTCCTTGCGTTCAGACGACTCGCAGCGAAGCGCTATCGGGCTGCTGCATGAAGAAATGCGCCGCTGCGGCTCGCTCATCCTGCGATGCGCCGATGCGCATCGCGTTCCGGCGGGCGGCGCGTTGGCGGTTGACCGCGACGGATTCTCGCAGGGCGTCCAGCAGGCTCTTGAAGAGCACCCGCTCGTCAAAATTGAAAGAGAGGAGATTGCCGGGCTTCCGCCGCCGGACTGGGCGAGCGTCATCATTGCGACGGGCCCGTTGACCTCCCCTGCCCTTGCCGAGGCAATCCGCGAGAAGACGGGCGAGGAGTCTCTGGCGTTCTTCGATGCGATCGCTCCGATCGTTCATCGCGAGTCGGTGAACATGGACATCGCCTGGTTCCAGTCGCGCTACGACAAGGGAGACGGGTCGGACTATATCAACTGCCCGATGACCGAGGAGCAGTACGACGCTTTTCTCGACGCCCTGCTCGAAGGCGATGCCATGGCGTTCAAGGAGTGGGAAAAGGATACGCCCTATTTCGAGGGCTGTTTGCCGATCGAGGTTATGGCGTCGCGGGGGCGTCGGACACTGGCCTATGGTCCGATGAAGCCCGTCGGGCTGAGCAACCCGCACCAGCCGACGGTCAAGCCCTTCGCCGTGGTTCAGCTTCGCCAGGACAATGCGCTGGGCACGCTTTTCAACATCGTCGGGTTTCAGACGAAGCTGCGGCATGGCGAGCAGACCCGAGTGTTCCGCATGATTCCCGGGCTGGAGAACGCGGAGTTCGCCCGTCTCGGCGGGTTGCACAGGAACACCTTCCTGAACTCTCCTCGCCTGCTGGATAACGTCCTGCGCCTGAAGTCCGAGCCCCGTATCCGTTTTGCGGGCCAAATTACCGGCTGCGAGGGGTATGTGGAGAGTGCAGCGATGGGGTTGATGGCCGGACGTTTCGCCGTTGCCGAAGCGGATGGCCTCGAAGGGACCCCACCACCTGTCACGACAGCGATGGGCGCGCTCCTGGCCCACGTCACCGGCGGCGCCGAGGAAGAGACGTTTCAACCCATGAACGTCAATTTCGGGCTGTTTCCGCCGCTTGCCGAACGGACCCGCAAGAAAGAACGCAAGGCGGCGTACAGCGCCCGTGCGCTGGACGATATTACGGTCTGGCTGGAGAAGGCGCCGAGCCGGGACGTGGCCTAGAATTTTCCGGTCATTAGGGCCCACATCATTCTTGCATGCCGGGTGATCCTTGGACGTTCCCTGAAAGCAAACGGGTCGAATCCGGCTTTTCCGGCGCTGGCGACATCCGCCCGGCAGGTCGCAAACGGAAGTACAGCCGGCCGTTCTTCCCGGGATAACCCATCCAGACCGGAGCCAAGCTTTACGAGGCTATCCTCTACATGACCCGCCATATCCCTGATCGCATCCCTGACCGGCTGTGAGCCAGGCACGACCTCTGCTGCCGGAATCCCGGGCAGAACACTTCTTCCCGCCGACGCAAGATAAGGCGCTGCCCGTATGAGGCCCGTCATCGCATAGGCGGTTCCCGCTTCCCGGCCTGCCGTAAACAGGCCTTCGCCGGACCCGGCGACCGCAAGGGCCGCACATGTCAGGGCTCCCGACGTCGCCGCGCAATACGCGGCGAGTTGTTCCAGTGAGGCCATCGGCTCGTCTTCCAGGTCTCTCTCTCGACCGTCGATCATTTCGTCGAGAAGACAGCGCGGGACATGTCCGTCTTTCAGGACTTCGCCAAGCGCGAGAACGACCGTATGCTGCCTCGGCGTGCCGCGGTAAATTCCATCGAGCGCATCCCGCCACCACTGGAGTCTTATATGGCCAAGCATCGGTTCGGACACGGTTTCCCGTGTTTTGGCAATCTCCAGATTGAAGGCGTAAAGAGCGATAAGCGCCTTTATCTGCCCGGGCGGCGCGAACAGGCTCGAAAAGTACCGATCCGAATCGTATAGCCGGACCTGTTCCGCGCAATATTCGAAACTATCGCCTGAAACGCCGGAATTACCGGGGGCCGGCGCTTTCTCCGGAGTGTAGGTTTCGTTCAAAGGCTAAGGTCCCCTTAACCGGGCTTTGGCATATACTTTCGCCGGATTGACCGAATTAACCATAATGCGGCGGACTGTACAGGCCGATGCACAGCGGCAAGAGCGGTAACGCTCCGAGAGAGCTAGCCACACCGACCAAAACAAGCAACGACGAGAATTTTCCCGTCGCGAGCCGGCTGATCCCTGTCGCGCTGAGGCCCCACGTTCATCTGTTTTACCTGTGCGTCCGCGCCGGCGACGATGTCGCGGATGCTCCGGACCTGTCTCCCGAGGAGAAAACATCCCTGCTGAAAGCAATGGATGAAGCGTTACAGGGTAACGGAGGCCGCGATGCTGTGACGGAGGCCGCCTGGAACCACCGGGAAAGCGCTGAGGAGACGGGAATTTCGATTCTGCACGCGCAGCACCTGCTCCAGGCCTTCATGATGGATGTGACCAAAAGCCGCTATCGGAACTGGTCCGAACTGATCAATTACTGCCTTTATTCGGCCGCCCCCGTGGGGCGTTATCTGGTCGATCTGCACGGCGAGGACGACACCCCGAAGAAGGGAACCGATGCGCTTTGCATCGCATTGCAGATTTTGAACCACCTTCAGGACTGCCGCGACGACTATCGCGAACTTGACCGGGTCTACCTGCCTGAAGACATGCTGAAGGCGAACGGAACAGACGTTGTCGCGCTCGACGCTCCATCCGCAAGTCCGGAACTTCGGGCGACGCTGGATGCGATTCTCGATCGAACCGATGAGTTGATCCTTCTGGCTCGCAGCGCGCCGCCCCTGATCCGCAATCGCGGGCTTCGGCTCGAAACCGCTGTCATCGTCGCCATTGCGGAACTTCTGTCTAGAAAACTGCGTCGCCACGATCCGCTTGCGGTCAGGGTGGAACTGACAGGGCTGGAGAAAGGGCGGGCGGTTCTGACAGGCCTGTGTCGTGGATGGAGACGAAGGCGATGAGCACCATTCACGTAGTCGGTGCGGGAATGTCGGGCCTCGCCTGCGCGGTGCGCTGCGCCGGCACCGGACGAACGGTCGCGGTCTATGAAGCAGCGCCGAGGGCCGGCGGGCGATGCCGTTCCTTTCTCGACGAAGGGCTCGGCTGCATGATCGACAATGGCAGCCATCTCCTGCTGGGGGCGAACCGGAACACGAAAAGCTATCTTGAAAGGATCGGAAGCCAGGACAGGGTTACCGAAATCCGTCCGGCTGCGTTTCCTTTCCGCGATGCGCGGACCGGCGCGGAATGGATGCTGAAGCCGGGATCGCCCTGGCTGCCACTGTGGCTCCTCGATCCGGGACGGCGGGTGCCCGGCAGTTCTCCGCGGGACTATCTGAAGGCACTGCGTCTCAAACGGGCAGGGCTTAACGACACGGTCGCGGATTGTGTGGGGGAGGACGATCCGTTGATGGAAGGGTTCTGGCAACCGCTTTCCCAGGCCATTCTGAACACCGACGCTCGGGAAGCGTCGGCGGCGCTGCTCTGGAAGGCCCTGTCGCTTTCCTTTTTAAAAGGGGAAGCCGCCTGCCGCCCGGTGGTGTTTAGCAAAGACATATCGGCCGCTCTCGTTGATCCGGCGATAAAGTATCTGGAAGAAAGAGACGCGGTTGTCCGGTTTCAGGCACGCATGCGCGGGCTTCGCTGGCAGGATGACTCCGTTCTGGCCCTTCGGTTTCAGGAAGGGTTGCTCCGGGTGGGCAGTGAGGATGCCGTTGTGCTCGCCGTTCCCCCTGACACATGCGCGGAGATCTGGCCGGATGCCAATCCTCCGCTTGAAGCGCGACCAATCGTCAATCTCCATTTCAAGCTCGACCGGCCGATAGAACTGCCCGGTGGATTGCCGTTCCTGGGACTGATTGGATGCGATGCGCAGTGGCTGTTCGTGCGGGGCAATATACTTTCTGTGACAATCAGCAGCGCGACGGATCATGTCGACCGCCCGAATTTCGAACTGGCCAATCACATCTGGGATGAGATTACGCGCACCCTAAGCCTTCATATGGGCCGTTTGCCGCCCTGGCGCGTTATCAAGGAAAAAAGAGCGACGATCGCACAGACTCCTTCGGCCGTTGCGCAGCGTCCGCGCACCCGGACGGATCTGAAGAACCTTTTTCTTGCCGGTGACTGGACAGCGACCGGGCTCCCGGCAACGATTGAAGGTAGCATCACCTCCGGATTTACTGCGGCGCGCCAGGCGCTTGCGGCGACTTCCAGATCGAAGGAAAACGAAGATTGATATCGGGCGCAATAAGTCCCGTTAGGTCTTTAAGATTCGAAATAATTGAAATAACTTAGTGTCTTAAAAAATGTAACAAGCCTCGTTAAGGGGTTTTTCTTCAACTGACAGGGGTGCAAAAAAATGGCAGCGATACTTTCTAATCTAGGCAGAACGGTCACGACCGGTTTCATTCTGGTTGTTGTCGTGGCGCTGATCCTGATGGGCTGGCACAACGCGGGTCTCGCAATGGATACGGGCTGGTGGGCGTTTATCTTCCGCTGGCTGCACGTCGTATCGGGTGTGATGTGGATCGGCATTCTCTGGTACTTCAATTTTGTCCAAATCCCGAACATGCCCAAGATTCCCGACGAACAGAAACCGGCGGTCACCGGGGTTATCGCTCCGGCAGCGCTGTTCTGGTTCCGCTGGGGGGCGATGTCGACCCTCGTGACAGGCCTTATTCTCGCATGGCTGAACGGGTACATCGTCGACGCCATTACCATCGGCCTTACCGACCCTGACGCCACGCATTCACCGATCGGCAGCGGCATCTGGCACGGCACGATCATGTGGTTCAATGTCTGGTTCATCATCTGGCCGAACCAGAAGATCGCTCTCGGCATCGACGGTGCGGAAGGCGACAAGGCGGCAGCAGGCAGGACGGCGATGCTGTTCTCGCGGACCAATACGATGCTTTCGATACCCATGCTCTACTGCATGGTCGCGGCACAGAACATCTTCTGATCCGCAAGACCGCAAAATGAAACGGGGGGCCTTTGCCCCCCGTTTTTTTTCGCCCTGTTTCCGAGGGTTTTATTTTCCGTCTGGCCGGGTCCTGTAGAACCCTCGCTCGAAGTGCCCTTTCCCTTCGAGGTCCCCCTGATCGAATATCCAAGTGTAACCGTTTGCGGGATTGGACAGGATTTCCCAGCAGTTCTCGTCCATGTCCCAGAACTTGAAGCTGTAGGTGCCGTGCTGCTCCTTGGGCTCGTCCCAGTCATGAAGCCCCCATTCCTCGGCGGAGTCGAGGACCGTCCGATAGGCTTCATCGACTTCTTCGGGCGTATCGACATCGATTCCGTTATGAAAAAGCCGGTCCATAACGGGTTTCTTCGCGGTCTTTACCACCGCATAGACATGATTACCGCCAAGCCGGATCATCAGCGAGATCTTGCTGGTCTGAACGACCTCCAGCCCAAGGAAGTCCTCGTAGAATTTACGGCTCCTGTCCAGATCGTACGATCCGAGGGTGCCGTGCGATATAAAACGGCTGTTGATTGCCGGTTTCGTTCTGGTCGCAGCTGCGGTTTCGGCCATTTCTGTCTCCTGGTCGGTTCGCTTTCCCATCCAAAGATGCCCGGTTAGCATAACTTCATCGTAATTAGCCCCAAAGGATAATCATGCCGACGTGGCTGCGTCTGTCGCTCGCAGGATCTGCGACCTTGCTGGTCGGGATGGGGCTCGGTCGCTTTTCCTATTCGCCGCTCATACCGGCGCTGATCGAAAGCGGTACGCTCACTGCCGCCGAAGCCGGGTCCGTCGGCGCATCGAATTTCGCCGGCTACCTGATCGGCGCTCTGGCCGCCCCCCTGATACGCAAGCGCTTCGGAGAGACAGCCTCGGTCCGCCTCTGTCTCGTTCTGGCCTTTCTGAGCCTTCTGGGCAGCGCCCTCCCCCTGGGGTTTTTCTGGCTGGCTTTCTGCCGTGCGCTTGTCGGGGCCTGTATCGGCGTGATGATGATCTATGCGGTGGCGATTGTGACCCGGGCAGCGCCGCCGGATCGCCTCGGTGTCGCCAACGCTCTCGTTTTCTGCGGGGTGGGTGTCGGGATTCTTTGCGCGGGAACCCTTATACCCTGGTTGCTGAAGTCTGGTCTGATGTATGCCTGGGTGGGAATTGCGATCCTGGGCGGCGCAGCGGCTTTGATCGCTATCTGGGGCTGGGCACCGGCCGATACGGTGACGCAACCCGGCGAGAAAGCCGCGATCATCAAGGTTGAGTGGAGTTCTCTGGTTCTCGGATTCGTCGCAGCGCGGACGATGTTCTCCCTCGGTATGATTCCGCACTCCATCTACTGGGTGGATTTTCTGGTCCGTGGGCTGGAACGCGATATTGGATTCGGCGGCTTTCACTGGGTCCTTTTCGGACTCGGCGCCATTGTCGGTACCTTCCTGTGGGGCTGGCTGGCAGACCGGATCGGGTTTCGGGCCGGATTGGCGCTGGCCTTTGCTTCTCTCGGGCTGGGTGTCGGACTTCCGGTTCTTTTTCCTGTGTCCTGGATACTCGTCTTTTCGTCGTTGGTCGTCGGCGCCCAGCCAGGGGTAACGGCGCTTCTGTCTGGACGAATTCACCAGCTTCTTGGGCCAGAAAGGATGGCGCCGGTTTGGCGTCTTTCGGCGCTGGCTGCGACGGTGATTCAGGCTGTGGCCGGGTATCTGTTCGTCGCGGTCTTCGCGATGACAGGGAGTTACATGCCGGTTTTTCTGCTTGGCGCGGCTGCAATGCTGACAGGCGCGGCAATCTCCCTGATGCTCAGGCTGCCGCCTGGCCGGGAGGAATGAGCAGGGCCGCGACCGACCGTTCCTCCGAGAGGAGAACGTTGAACGTTCGGCACGCTGCGCCGGTATCCATAATCTCCACGCCAATACCCGCCTGTTTCAGAGAGGTGCGTATCTCGGCGGGTATGGGAGCAATGCTGTCGCCCGTACCAATCAGCAGGACCCTGACCCCGGACTCGCTCACGAGTTCCTCAGGAAGCTGTATGTCATCGACTGAGTGAATGTTCCAGGGCCGGGTTTCCGTTTCTCGCACGAATACTGGATGGGCGTACTCTATACCGGCGATCCTGAAGATCCCTTCCCCGTAGCCCTGAATGAGCTGCCGGTCGGCGGGCAGCAACGGGGTTATATCGACCATCGATCAGGAAGCGGTTGCCGCGTCGTCCTCATCGAGCGCAACGTCCTGCGCCCGCAGGTTCATCTGGATGAGCAGCGGCGCGGCGATGAAGATCGAGGAGTAGGTCCCGACCAGAACGCCCCAGATCATCGCGAAGGCGAATCCCTTGATCACCTCGCCTCCCCAGATATAGAGGATCAGGAGGGCGATCATGGTCGTGACACTGGTCAGCAATGTACGGGACAGGGTGTCGTTCAGGCTCAGGTCGAGGACTTCCTCGAGCTTCATGACCTTGTATTTTCGGAGGTTCTCCCGCACCCGGTCGTAGACGACCACGGTATCGTTGATCGAATAGCCCGCAATGGTCAGGATCGCGGCAACGGTTGTCAGGTTGAATTCCAGTCCGACGACGGAAAACATGCCGATCGTCATGAGAACATCGTGCGTCAGAGCCACCACCGCGCCTACGCCGAACTGCCACTCAAACCGGAACCAGATATAGACAAGCATCGCGACGAGGGCGAGCAGGACCGCCATGATGCCGGCTTGTACCAGTTCACCGGACACTGTTGGTCCGACAAATTCCTGGCGTCGATAATCAATGTTTTCGCCAAGGGCTTTACGGACAGCCTCGATCGCTTTTTGCTGTCCCGGCGCGCCGCCGGGCTGCGTTTCGATCCGGATCAGGACGTCGGTCGGCTCGCCGAAGCCCTGAATTTCGAAATTGCCGAGATCCAGTTCTCTAATCTGTTGCCGCATCTGCTGGTGGTCGGCCGGTCCCTGGGTCCGGATTTCCAGCAGAATGCCGCCCCGGAAGTCGATGCCGTAATTGAGGCCCTTTGTGGCGTAAAGCCCAATCGACGCAATACACAAAACCAGCGATGCAATGATCGCGGCCTTGCGGTACTGCAGAAACCGGATTTTTGTGCCAACGGGTACGAAAGAGATGAGTTTCATGTCCGATCGTCCCTAAATTGGCAAAACGTCAGGTCGCCGCTTGCGCAGCCAGGTCACGACCATGACCCGGGTCAGCATGATTGCCGAGAACATGGAGGTCATGAGCCCAATCGCCAGGGTCACGGCAAAACCTCTCACCGGCCCCGATCCGAACATGTACAGCAGCAGCGCCGCAATAAAAGTCGTCAGATTTGCATCGATGATGGTCGTAAAGGCGCGCTGATAGCCCGTATCCACCGCGGAAAGCGGCGTTCGCCCTGCACGTGCTTCTTCCCGTATACGTTCGAAAATCAGCACGTTTGCATCGACCGCCATGCCGATGGTCAGCACGATACCGGCGATCCCCGGCAGCGTCAGCGTCGCCTGGAGAACCGAAAGCACTGCGGCGATCAGGATGAGATTAAAGGCAAGAGCGACATTCGCCATCATGCCGAATCCGCCGTAAGCCATCACCATAAAGATAATGACGGCAACAAGTGCGACAATACTTGCGATCTTGCCGGCCTGAATTGAGTCCTTGCCGAGACTTGGGCCGACCGACCGCTCCTCGATAATGGTCAAAGGAACCGGCAACGCGCCGCTGCGCAGCAGCAAGGCAAGCCGGTTGGCTGACTCGGTCGTGAAATTGCCGCTGATGATCCCGTTGCCGCCCAGAATCGGTTCCCGGATCACCGGTGCGGAAATCACCTCGTTGTCGAGAACGATGGCAAACGGGCGGTTGACGTGTCGCTTCGTTACATTGCCGAACCGGCGGGCTCCGACAGGATCGAAACGGAAGCTGACGACCGGCTGTCCCTGCTCCACCGTCGGCTGGGAATCGACCAGGTTTTCTCCGCTGACCTCGACCCGTTTCTTGACGAGATAGTAGGTCGGCGGAGCGGAAGGGGCGCTGCTTTCTTCCTGGAGTTCCTTCAGGATCATGGTGCCGGGCCGCGGACGCTGGTTCGGGTTGAGCGTCGTGACTTCCGGCTCCAGCAGGTGGAAGGTCATTTTAGCGGTTTTGCCGATAATTTCCTTCAGGCTCTTGGGGTCCGCTCCCGGCGCCTGAACCAGGATCCGGTCCGCCCCCTGCCGCTGGATCGTCGGCTGGGTAAGGCCAAGTTCGTTTACGCGCCTGTTGAGGATCGTGATCGCCTGCTCCAGCAGGGCTGTCCGACGGTCACGGATGCTCTCCTCGGTCATGATCAGCGTGAAACGCTGACCGTCCCGGTCCAGCGTCATGCCATCGGCAAGAGGGCGAAGGACTTCTCTCGCCTTTTCGTTATCCTCTTCCTTGAGAACGGTAACGGCCACGCCGTCAGGGATATTGCCCAGCCCCCGATACTGGACCCTGGCGCCACGCAAAGCGCTGCGGATGCCCTGCTGCAGGCTGTTCATGCTTTCGGTTATCGCTTCCTTCAGGTCGGCCTGGATAAGCAGATGCGCCCCACCCCTCAGGTCGAGGCCCAAATTCATCTGGCGGTTGGGAAAGGGGTTGGGAACCGAGGTCAGGGAGGCTTTATCCACCACGTTGGGCGCGGCGTAAGCCAGGCCAAGAACGCAGATGACCAGAACCAGAATTATCTTCCAACGGGCGATATAGACCATGCTGCCTGCCGTTACGGGTTACGCGTGGAAACCGGATATATTGGGCTATTTCTTGTCGTTGCCCGTTTTTTCTTCCTCGCCGTCTTCCGTGTCGTCGCTATTGTCGTCGTTGGCGGCTTCGCGTCCTTCTGTCTTGGACATGACATCCGCGACCATTCCCCGCGCGACGCGGACCTTTATGCCTTCGGCAATTTCGACGATCAGCTCGTTTTCGCTCTGCACTTTGGTAATTGTGCCCATGATCCCGCCGCTGGTCAGAATCCGGTCGCCCCGCCGGAGCGCTTCAAGCATGGCCTTGTGTTCCTTCTGTTTCTTCTGTTGCGGCCTGATCAGAAGGAAATAGAAAACAACGAAAATCAGGACCAGGGGCAGGAGCGATTCCAGACCGCCCATCCCGCCGCCGGCTCCCTGTGCGTAGGCAGGGGAAATAAACATCCTGTACTCCTATAAGGTTTGGCGCAAAAGCTGCGGGACTATAACCGTCTCATGCCCACATGCAAGAGCCGCAGTCCAAACGATTTAAGGTACTTAGGCCGATATATCCCCGTTGACCGTTCACGCTCCCAGACATTAGGGTCGCGCCAGTTCCGAAAGATACGCCATGTCCGATTCCCAGCTTGCCCCCCTCCTCCGCCGGATTGCCGATGCTCTCGAACGACTCTATCCACCGGCGCCGCCGGAACCGGCGTTCGATAGCGCGAAGGCCTTCGTCTGGATGCCTGAAGACGGTCACCTTGAGCCCGTATCTCACGTCAATCGGGTCGAGCTCTCTCTCCTCAAGGGGATCGATCAGGCACAGGATATTCTGATCGAGAATACACGCCGGTTTGCTGAAGGGTTGCCGGCGAACAACGCCCTCCTCTGGGGCGCGCGCGGCATGGGCAAGAGCTCGCTGATCAAGGCCGCGCACGGCGCGATCGGGGTGGACCACCCGTCGCTGGTTCTGATCGAGGTGCATCGTGAGGATATCGCCAGCCTGTCCCGCCTCCTGCCGCTTTTAAGATCAGCGTCGGAAAACCGTTTCATCATTTTCTGCGACGATCTGTCGTTCGACGGAGAAGATGCGGCCTATAAATCGCTTAAGGCGCTGCTGGAGGGCGGCATCGAGGGAAGGCCCGGCAATGTCGTCTTCTATGCGACATCCAACCGCCGCCACCTGATGCCCCGCGACATGATCGAGAATGAACGGTCTACGGCGATCAACCCGGCGGAATCGGTGGAAGAAAAGGTGTCCCTTTCAGACCGGTTCGGTCTCTGGCTCGGTTTCCACAGCTGCAGTCAGGATGTCTTCTTCGCCATGATCGACGGCTACGCGGACCGGTTCGGGCTCGATATCGATCGCGAAACGCTGCATGCCGAGGCCGTTGAATGGTCTATGACCAGAGGAGCCAGATCCGGTCGCGTCGCCTGGCAGTATATCCAGGATCTGGCGGGCAGACTCGGAAAATCGCTCGATTAGCGGGCTAAAGCCGCGAAAGTTCGGATTTCGCCCAGGTCCGCCAAACGAACCAGATACTGACGCGGGTCGACCGCACGATCGCCACGGCGCAATTCGAAATGCAACTGCGGTTGCCCTACATTTCCGGTACTGCCGACCCGAGCGATGATCGCACCGCGGCGGACGCGCTCACCCCGCCGAACGAGCAGCCGTTCGTTATGGGCATAGGCAGTCATCCAGCCATCCGAATGGCGCAAAAGCACCATGTTTCCGAATCCCTGAAGCTGATTGCCGGAATAGACGACGATGCCGTTTTCCGCCGCCCGAACCGGCGTGCCCCTATTAGCGGCGATATTGATCCCGTCATTGTGGAATCCGCCTTCGCGCGGACCAAAGCCGATAATCACTCTTCCACGCACAGGCCAGAGGAATTTGCCGCTGCTCCGTTCAGGTGGCTCGCCGATTCTTACCGGTTCCGTTTTTCTAGGCGGCGGGCGTGGCGGTTGCCGGGCGATTTCGGGATCCGGCCTGGGAAGAGCCGCACGTGCGGCGGGCGAAGGGCTGCTTACAGGTTGCGGTTCCGGCCTCCTGGCTGCGGCTATCCCGGTCGTCGAGCTCTTTACCGGCAGCACCAGTCTCTGTCCTTCGTCTATCCGATAAGGGGGCGGTATCCGGTTGACCCGGATCAGCTCGGCCATATCGACATCGAAGCGCTGGGCGATTGAATAGATCGAATCGTTTTTCTGAACGATATGAACGCTCTTTCCTGGAACCTTCAGAATTTGATTCGGGAAGATCACATAAGGGGCTGCGATTCCGTTGGCTTCGATCAGGTTCCGCAAGGAGACGCCGTTTCGGCGCGCAATCAGGTAGAGCGAGTCGCCTTTTCGGACCCGAATGCGGCCGGGCCCGGGGTCTTCGAGAACTTCCGGCTGGTCAGCGGTTCTGGAGGAGGACGATTTCGAGGGTTCTCCCTGGACCACCTCGGGCCTGTGATCGATCCGGGCGCAGGCGCCAAGAAACAGGGCGACGAGAAAAAGAACGGCGGCCCTACGGAAATCAACCGGCATCGACCGTTCCTTCAAGCAAGGGAACGAACCTCACCGGCCAGAGCTCCTCTTCCGACCAGGCCCCCCCATCTGTACGACGCCAGCGCCTCAGGGTCTGCTCTCCGGAACTTCTTCCCACAGGTGCGATCAGAATGGCCGTATCCGCCATCTGATCGAACAGAACGCCTGGCACTTCCGCGGTACCGGCAGTGAGGATCATCCGGTCGAAGGGCGCCTGTTCGGGCCAGCCTTTCATGCCATCGCCCCAACGGGTAACGACGTTGTTGATCCGAAGCGATCTGAACCGTTCTTCGGCGGCGCGCATGAGCTCTCGATAGCGTTCGATTGTGTAGATTCTGCGGCAGATTCTTGACAGTACGGCAGCCTGGTAGCCGCATCCGGTGCCTATCTCCAGCACTTTGGAACGTGGTTCCAGCGTCAGCGCCTGGGTCATATATCCGACCACCGATGGCTGGCTGATTGTCTGGCCATGTCCGATGGGGAGAGCCTGATTTTCGTACGCCTGGTCGTGGAAGGACGGTGGTACGAAAGTTTCCCGGGGTACGCGCTCGATAGCTGAGAGGGCGCCGTTATCCGTGATGCCCTGCTGGCGGAGCTCCATGATCAGTCTGATCTTTCGGGACTCGAGCGTCATTCGGGCGTCAGCCGGTCCCGACCGTCCATATAGGGACGCAGCGCCTCGGGTACGACGACACTCCTGTCCGCCTGCTGATAGTTCTCCAGCACGGCAATCAGGCATCGGCCGAGAGCGACACCGGACCCGTTGAGCGTGTGGATGAACTCGGTTCCCTTCCCGCCTTCCGGACGGAACCGGGTGCGCATGCGGCGAGCCTGAAAATCGCCGCAGTTCGAGCAGGAGGAAATTTCCCGGTAAGTATTCTGGCCCGGCAGCCAGACTTCGAGGTCGTAGGTCTTGCGGGCGGAGAATCCCATATCGCCGGTCGACAGAACCATGACCCTGTAGGCCAGGCCGAGTCTTTTCAGGACTTCCTCGGCAGCGCCGGTCATTCTTTGATGCTCATCCTCTGACTGATCCGGATGGACAAGACTGACCAGTTCGACCTTGTTGAATTGATGCTGTCTCAGCATTCCACGGGTATCGCGCCCCGCAGCGCCGGCTTCGGAGCGAAAACAGGGCGTCAGGGCGGTGAGCCGGATCGGAAGCTGAACCTCGTCGATAATATCGCCGCCCGATAGATTGGTAAGCGGTACCTCCGCGGTCGGAATGAGCCAGAAATCGTTCTCAGTCCGGAACAGGTCCTCCGCGAATTTCGGCAACTGGCCCGTGCCGAAAAGCGCTTCCGAACGGACCAGTATCGGGGGTGAAATTTCGGTGTATCCGAACTCGGCGGTATGCAGGTCGAGCATGAAGGCGCCAAGCGCGCGTTCCAGCCTGGCGATCTGACCTGACAGCACAACGAAGCGCGACCCGGAGAGTTTCGAGGCCTTGTCGAAGCTGATCCCGCCAAGGGTCTCGCCAATTTCCACATGATCCTTCGGTTCGAAATCGAAGACTGGCGGGGCGCCTACGCGGCGCACTTCTACATTGGCATCCTCGTTCTCGCCCACGGGGACATCCTCCAGCGGCAGGTTGGGTATCCCGGACAGAGACTCGTTCAACTCTTCATTCAGAGTCCGTTCCTCGTCTTCAAGAACCTGCATCCGGTCCTTGATATCGGCCACTTCCTGGATCAGTAATTCCGCGTCCTCTCCCCTGGATTTCGCCGCACCGATCTGTTTTGAGGCCTCGTTACGCCGTTTCTGCGCGTTCTGCAGTTCCGTCGTTACAGCCCTGCGCCTGCTGTCGAGGGCAATGAGCGATCCCGACAGGGCGTCGGCGCCACGCGTCGTCAGCGCCTTGTCGAAGACGTCTGCATTGTCGCGTATCCAGCGGATATCGTGCATAAATTTCTCCCCAAGGTCCGCGGCGTTATACGGGATTGAACGACTCTGCGTCCAGAATCAGCAAGCGGCGCTATGCAGGCTCCGTTTCGCCGGCTTCCTTTTCTGCCCGTTTCTTCTCGATCATTCGGGCGCCGATAATCGAAACCTCGTAAAGAACCAGAATTGGCAGGGCGAGCCCGATCTGGCTGATGACATCGGGCGGGGTCAGAACGGCGGCGAAAAGGAACACGCCGACAATCGCGTAACGCCGTTTGGCGGCCAGCCCCGCGGATGTGACGATCCCGACCCGGGCAAGCAGGATCAGACAGACAGGCAGTTCGAAACCGATCCCGAACGCGAAGATCAACTGCATGACCAGCGACATGTACTGATCGACTTTTGGTTCGACCTCTATGGGCAGGGAATCCGGACCGCCGACACTCTGAAAATTCAGGAAAAAGTCCCAGGCAAGCGGGAAAATGAAATAGTAGACAAGCGCGCCGCCCGCGAAGAAGAGCACCGGGGTTGCGATCAGAAATGGGAGGAACGCCCTTCTTTCGTGCTTATACAGCCCTGGCGCAACGAACAGCCATATCTGGGCCGACACGAGGGGAAACGATATAAAGGCCGCCGTGAAAAACGCGACCTTGAGATAGGTAAAAAACGCTTCGTGCAGAGCGGTATAGATCATGCGCGCGTTTTCGCGATCCATTTGCTCGGCGAGCGGCGCAACGAGAAACGTGAATATTTCCTCGGCAAAATAGAACGAGGCGATGAAGCAGGCGAAAAACGCCGCCAGTGAATAGATCAGACGGGTCCGCAACTCGACCAGGTGGTCGAGCAGAGGCATTTTCTTCTCGTCTTCTGCGGGGGTCGCCATCGTCAGGTTTCTTTAACCTCGGCCGGCTTCTGACGGGCTGTCTGTTCCGGACCGCTCTTTCCGCTTTCAGCGGCTTCCTTTGGAGAGGAGTCAGAAGAACTATCTATCTCAGGTAAGATTTCTGTTTCACCGTCCGGGTAATCGAACTCGGAATCGTCGTCCAGGTCGAACTCTTCGTCGGAATCTAGCGGGTTGTCTTCGAGAAGATGCCTGTCTTCGGTAAAGGCGTCTGAAATTTCCCCGTGAGGGTCTATCGACTGTTCGATTTCGTTGCGGATCGTGCCGACTTCGTCTTTCAAGCCGATACTTCTCGAGACATCATCTCCGATTTTCTCGAGTTCCACCTCATGTGCGAGGTCGTCCAAGCCGCTACGAAACTCCTGCGCAAGGCCGCGCGCCTGGCGGATCCAGCCAGAAACCGTACGGACCAGACCAGGCAATTCCCTGGGCCCTACCACGACGATCGCAACGATCACGATGATCAGGAATTCCCAACCGCCGATGTCGAACATGGCGCGTTCCTGTCTTTAAAAAAGCTTTCTTCGACCCGTACCTGTCGCGGAACGGAAACGATCAGGTCTTGGCGGGCTCGTCCTTTTTGGCCGCATCGGCAACTTCGGCTTTCGCGGTGGCATCGATTGTCGCCTTGTCACTGCTTTCGTCGGAAACGGCACCTTCCTTCAGGCCTTTTTTGAAAGAGGTAATGCCTTTCGCGAAATCTCCCATGAGACGCGGGATTTTTCCGCCACCGCCAAACAGTACAAGGGCGACGACAATGATCAGTATCCATTCCCAGCCACCTGTGAACATTGTCCTGCCCTTTCCTGCCGCCAACGGCGGCTAATCGCGACCTAAAAAACCGGCGTATCTCCTGCCGTTGCCGTAATTAATCAGCAGGCGCGTGCGCTATCAAGAAAATTTCTTCCGCAGAGCGCTAAATCAGGCCCTTCAACAGGTATCCAATACCATAGGCTATTCCGGCAGCGCCGAGGCCGATTGCCAGCGTTTCGACGCCCGAACGCCACCAGGATATCAGCGACCATCTGGCCTTGATCGATCCGATAACGAAGAACGTTAATCCAGTGAGAGAGATGCACAGGATGTTCGCAAGCATCCGCGTATCGGGCGCCTGGAGAATGAGATAAGGAAACAGCGGTACAAGGCCGCAAAGCAGGAAGGCGATGAAGGTCCCGATGGCCGCCTTGATCGAGGAACGCTCCTGCATGGGCAGGCCGTACTCCTCCGTCATCATGGTATCGACCCATAGTTTCCGGTCGGAGGTTATGATCGAGACGGCTCGCTCGAGATCTTTCCCTTCGAACCCCTTGGCCCGGTAGATTTCGCGAATTTCCCTGATCTCCCCCAGCGGATCCCGGTCGATCTGTCGATCTTCATGGGCCCGGATGCGGTCGAATTCCTCGTTCTCCGCCTTGGTACCGGTATAGTTGCTGGCCGCCATCGAGAACCCGTCGGCTACGATGTTGGCCGCGCCAAGAATCAGGATGATCTTGATGGAAAGATCCGCGCCGATAACGCCGGAAACAATGGCGAATGTCGTGACGGCGCCGTCGATGCCGCCATAAATCCAGTCGCGCAGATAGCTTGCCTCGTTGGTGTCTTCGAGGCGTTCCCGAATAGCTTCGGCGGAATGATCGTGAACAATGTCAGCGCACATGCAAACAGAATACGCTTCAAATCGCCCGGAAGCGACTGATTCAGTGCAACCGGATGAGAAAAATCAGAAAGCTTCGGGCGGTTCGTTTTCGTCTTCTTCGTGAAGCGGTTCTGCCGATTCCGGGACGTCGTCATCTGTCGCAGAATCCTCCGGTCCGTCCGGGGCCTGCTCGTCGTCTCCCTTCATGGTCGAGAGTTCGCCGAAGATCGTGCGGGTCGACCTGGAATCGAGCAGTCCGGCCGCCTTGAGTTCGTCGAGTCCTGGAAGATCGCCGATCTCGCCCAGGCTGAAATGGTCGAGAAATTCCTGGCTGGTCCCCCAGGTTACCGGACGACCGGGTGTGCGCCTCCTTCCGACCGGCCGGATCCAGCCGATTTCGAGCAGCGTATCAAGCGTTCCCTTGCTCAGGGCGACACCCCGGATTTCCTCGATTTCTCCCCGGGTGACCGGCTGGTGATAGGCAATGATCGCCAGGGTCTCGACAGCCGCACGGGAGGGCTTCCGCGAAACGGTGATTTCGATTTCAAGCGCGTCGGCAAGGTCGGGCGCCGTCCGGAACGCCCAGCGTCCGCCCGCCTTGATAAGATTGACGCCCCTGTCGCGATATTCCTCGCCAAGGCGCACGATCAGGTCCGCCAGGTCGACGCCGTCGGGCAGCCGTTCGGAGAGCCAGGCTTCGGTTACCGGTTCCGGTGCGGCGAAGAGAAGCGCTTCGAGCAACCGCAACGTCTGATCCGCAGGCTGTTTCTCAGGCTGTTCCATTGTTGTTTCTTGACCTGTTTCCTGATCCTGTTCGTCCTCGACGACCTCGCGAGGCGTTATCAACCCGTCCATGGCACCCTACTCCACCTGATGACCGGAAAGTTTCTGGTTATCGTTCTGCGCGCGTGAGCGCAGATAAATCGGGCCGAAAACGCCCGCCTGGCGTAACTCAAGCCTTCCCGATTTGGCAAGTTCGAGGCTTGCGGCAAATGTCGAGGCAAGCGCAGACTTCCGCACGAAACCGGTTCCTCGGATGCCGTCCGGCAGAAACGCTTCGAGCGTCTTCCAGTCGGGTAAGCGGCCAAGGATGGCCTCGAGCCGCTCCAGCGCATCGTCGACGGAATATATCTCGCTCGCCGTAATCTCCAGAGGGCCGCTCTGGTGACGTTTCTGCTGATCGCCATACGCCTTGAGAAGTTCGTAGAGCGACAGCTCGTATACCGGGATACGCCGGATTTTGACGCCTTCGGGTTTGCCGCGGGAAAACACATCCCTCCCGAGCCGGGGAAGCTGCAGGATGTTTTCACCGGCTGTTCGCATCGATTCCAGGCGACGGAGCTGAAATGCCAGTGCTTCGGCCATTTCCGGGCCCGATGGATCCTCGTCTTCTTCTTCCGCCGGCAGAAGAAGGCGGGATTTGAGATAGGCCAGCCACGCCGCCATAACGAGGTAATCGGCGGCGATTTCGAGTCGTAACCGGCGGGCTTCGTCGATAAAGGCCAGATACTGCTCCGCCAGCGCCAGGATGGAGATGTGCAGGAGGTCGACCTTCTGCTGACGCGCCAACGCCAGAAGAACATCGATCGGACCTTCGTAGCCTTCGAGATCGACAACCAGATCGCCGTCATTCCGCTGCGGCGTTTCGGTTTCGAAGGGATCCGTTTCTGTCGTCATGCGTTCGGTCGCTACCCTGCAGGTTTCGATCGTCTGTGTCGGCTTCAATGGGGGCCGAAGACTGTCATGATAAACCCATAAAGGGCATTGACCGGCCCCTGAACCAGCCAGCCGAGGATATCGATTTTCAGCCCGATATACTGGCCTGCCCATGGCACGACGAACAGTAGCAAGATTACTATTAAAAGACCGATTCGTTCCAGACGGGCGAGTTGATATGCAAGCGGCGATGGCAATAGTCCGACGGCCACCCGGCCCCCGTCCAGTGGCGGGAGCGGAAGCATGTTGAAGGCGGCGAGAGCCAGGTTGATCAGAACCGAATTGATCAGGTTGCGGGCTGCCCAGGCTTCGGATTCAACGGGAAGCATCGGGACGACGTGAAGGAGCAGCGCCGAGACAGCGGCCAGCGCCAGATTGATACCCGGTCCGGCGGCGGCAACCCAGATCATGTCCTGCTTCGGACGTCGCAAATTCATGAAATCGACGGGGACGGGCTTGGCCCAGCCGAACAGGAACGGCGCCCGCGTCAGGAGCAGGATCGCAGGCAGGACGACCGTTCCGAAGAGGTCGATATGTTTCCATGGCAAAAACGTGACTCGTCCCTCGACTTTTGCCGTGTCGTCTCCAAGACGCCAGGCGACATAGCCATGAGCCGCCTCGTGAAACGTGATTGCAATCAGGACAGGCAGAAACCAGACGGACAGCTGATCGAGAATTTCAGGCATCGCTTTCGCGCGTCTCCATCATCAGGGCATCGAACTCCCGGAGCATGTCATCGAATTCCGGTTTTTCCGAGGCGTTGCCATCCAGACGCATCGCTTCGGCGTATTGCGCCCTGCCCTCTGCATCGGGCGTCATGGGCGACACACCGTCTGCGGCCTCTTTCATTTCGTCGAGATTACCGGAGCAGTGAAGTGTGAGGTCGCACCCGGCCGACAGGCAGGCAGAGGCCCTTTCCGCATAATTCCCGACAAGCGCTTCCATGCCGATATCATCGGAAAGAAGGACCCCTCCGAAACCGATTTCCGAACGCATAACTTTCTCGATAACGGTCCCGGATACGGTTGCCGGGCGCGCCGGGTCGATCGCGCTGTAAACGACGTGTGCAGTCATGGCCCACGGCTGGTCCTGCAGCGCCCGAAACGGTTCGAAATCCGTTCTGCGTAACTCTTCAAGCGGGGCGTCTACCACGGGAAGCTCCTTGTGACTGTCAACTTTCGCTCGGCCGTGTCCGGGCAGATGCTTTATGACAGGCAGAATTCCTTCGGAAAGCAGCCCTTCGCAGATCGCCCGTCCCAGAACGGAGACGGTTTCGGGGTCGCGTCCCAGCGCCCGGTCGCCGATAATATCGTGAGCATCGGCAGCAGGAATATCGAGGACCGGCAGACAGTCGATCGTAATACCGAGTGCGGCAAGCTCCCTGCCGATCAGACGAGCATTGAGAAATGCGGCGCGCGTCGCCTTCTCTCTCGAGTTTCGGGCCAGCTCGGCGATTCTTCCCTGTGCTGGCGGGTGCCGCCAGTGCGGCGCCCGCAAGCGGGCGACACGTCCGCCCTCCTGATCGATCAGCACCGGCGCGTCGCGGCGTTGCACAGCCGCTCGAAGGTCCTCTACAAGACAGGCGACCTGATCGGGAGTCTCGCAGTTTCGGGCAAACAGAATAAATCCGAACGGGTCGACCGACCGGAAAAAATCGCGTTCTTCTTCTTCCAGCACCAGCCCGGCGCACCCGAAGATAATGGCTCGGGGCGGTCTTCGGTCAGGGACGGACAACGAGACACCCTACCTTGCGGGCATTCGCTTTGGCGCAAAGAGAACGGGCGCTCGCAGAATCCTTCAGCGGTCCGGCCTGGAGGCGGAAATACGTGCCTTTGCCCCTTATTTCGACCCGTTCGAGGTTCATGGTCAGGCCACCGAAAAGATCGGTGTGTTTGCGCCGGAGGCTGTCCCAGGCCGATCTTCCGCCCGCCTCCGACCGGAGCGATGCAATCTGGATTTTCCATCCGCTGACGGTCTGTGGCGGAGCCGCGACGGGACGGGGGCGAGCGGGCGTCGTCGCCTGCTTCGGTTCCGGAGGCGGTGGAGGACGGGTTTCCGTCACGGGTTTCGGGACGGACGGGACCGGCGGTGGCTCTGCGATTTTGGTTGGCGGAGGCGCTGCAGGCGTTTTACGCGGCGTCAGCGGAATCGGTTTTCCGGTTGCGTCATCTGCGCTGGCGGTTGGCGAAGTTGCTGGAGACATAGGGGACTCCCCCTGCCCCGTCTTGATTTCAGACGCCGATGCAGGAAGTGGCGGTGGTTTCGGCGCCACAGGTTCCGGCGGTGGAAGGAGCTTTTCTACCTTGTTGGCGTCCGGTTTTCCGCCAAGCCGGTCGTAGATTTCCTTGTCCTGATGCGGAATGGCCATGCCGCCGGGCTTTTCGGGGCGAATGCGCGTCGGGCCTTCCTGCGCTTTCACGATCGGCGCGATCTTGTCTTTGGCTGTCTGGGTTCCCCGATCGTACGAATAGACGACGACAACCGCGAACCCGCCGAGCGCGGCAAGAGCGATCAGCAATGTCAGAATACGTCGGCCCCAGTTTCCGCTTCCTTCGGTTTTGCTGGCGATCGGGCGGTCCCTTGCGTCAACGTCAAGCTGATCGGCCATTAGCGCATCTCCTCGACGGGTTGAACGCCTATTACGGACAGGCCCGATGCGATCACAAGGGCGACGGCCCGGGCCAGCGCAATGCGCGCCTTGGTCAGTTGCGCGTTCTCCGGAACGATAAAACGAAGATTTTCGCGATCGTTGCCCCGGTTCCAGAATGCATGAAACGCCGCCGCGAGTTCCATTAGATAGAAAGCGATCCGGTGCGGTTCATAGGCAATCGCGGCGCTTTCCACGGTTCGTGGCCATGCCGCCAGCTGCCTCACCATCGCCATTTCGCTTTCGTCAGCGAGAACCGACATATCGGCGTTTTTCAATGATTCATCGTCCAGCTTCAACTCGGGAAACGCTTCGGCAGCATTGCGCAATACCGAGCAGATCCTGGCGTGGGCATACTGAACATAGAATACGGGGTTGTCCCTGCTTTGCTCGGTAACCTTCTTCAGGTCGAAATCGAGCAGAGCCTCGTTGTTTCGGGTCAGCATGATAAAGCGGACAACATCGCGCCCGACCTCGTCGATGACTTCGCGCAGGGTAACGAACGACCCGGCGCGTTTGGACATCTTCACCGGCTCTCCGTCGTCCATCAGGTTGACAAGATTGCTAAGACGAACGTCGAGCGTCCCCTGCCCTTCGGTGACCGCGTCAACGGCTGCCTGAAGCCGTTTTACATATCCCTTGTGATCGGCGCCCCAGACATCGACCATCGTTGCGAAACCGCGCTGGAACTTGTCGCGGTGATAGGCGATATCGGAGGCGAAATACGTCCAGCTTTCATCCGATTTCTGAAGCGGCCGGTCGACATCGTCGCCAAATTCGGTCGCCCGGAACAGAAGCTGGGGACGGGCCTCCCAGTCCTCCGGGGGCGGTGTGCCCTTTGGCGGTTCCAGCGTCCCGACATAGACCAGGTCTCGCGACTGAAGTTCGTCGACGACCTGCTGGATCGCGCCGGCGTCCGCCAGCGATTTTTCGGATGTGAAGACCGCGTGTTCAACGCCGAGCGCCTCCAGATCCGACCGGATCAGATCCATCATCGCTTTGATCGAAAAACTCCGGAATTCCGGCAGCCAGTCGGGTTCGCCGGCGTTGAGCCACTTATCGCCATCCCGCCTGGCAAGCGCTTGCCCGACCTCCCTGAGATAGTCGCCGGGATAAAGCCCGTCGGGAACCTCCCCGATCTCCTCCCCAAGCGCTTCCCGGTAGCGGAGATAGGCGGATCGCGCCAGAACGTCGACCTGAGCGCCCGCATCGTTGATGTAGTATTCCCGGCTGATCCTGAAGCCTGCCTTCTCCAGCAGCGAAGCAAGCGCATCGCCGATGACAGCCCCCCTTCCGTGACCGACATGCATCGGTCCGGTGGGGTTGGCGGAGACATACTCGACATTCACCGGTTTTTGGTCGCCGATCGCGCTGTCGCCGTAGGCAGTTCCCCGATCGAGGATTTCGCGGATCCGGTCGTGAAGGAAGCCGACCGACAGGCGCAGATTCACGAAGCCGGGCCCGGCGACCTCGGCACTGGCCAGGTCCGGATGAGTATGGAGTCGTGCAGCAAGGGCTTCACCGAGATTGCGTGGCTTTAATCCAGCCGGTTTTGCGAGCACCATGGCAGCGTTGGTGCTCAGGTCGCCGTGTTCCTCGTCACGCGGCGGTTCCACCGAGATTCGTGACAGATCGAGCCCTTCGGGAAGCACGCCCTGCTCGGCCAATGCCTGAATTTCAGATTTAATAATATCGTAGAAGTAATTGAAAATATTCATTAATCATACAGATCAAAAAGGCGTCGATGCTCATCAAGGGCATATCGGTCAGTCATGCCGGCAATATAGTCGCAAACGACGCGGGCGCGGGCGGTTTCGTCCAGCCCGGAAGCTTCTTCGCGCCAGTTTGTCGGGAGACAGCCCGGATCCTCATGTAACAGTTCAAACAGTTCCCTGACGACCCTTTTTCCCTTGCTGGTACGCCGGTTTACCTCGAAGTGCCGGTACATCCGCTCGAACAGAAACTTCTTAAGCCCCTTGTTCGCTTTTTCCAAGGAGCGCGACATGGCGACGACGGGGCTGGAAAGCGCTCGTATATCCCCTGCGCTGACCGGTGCGGCGTCCGTCAGACGCCCTGAAGTCTCCTCCAGGAGATCGTTGACCATCCGGTCGATCATCCGGCGGGTGGTCTCGTGGATAAGACGGGACTGCTCCAGCCCGGGATGCTGGCGTGCGACCTCGCTGATCAGCGGGCCGACAAGCGGTTGATCGGCCAGGTCCTCGACCGTGAACAGCCCTGCCCTGAGGCCGTCGTCCACATCATGAGTATTATAGGCGATGTCGTCGGACAGCGCCGCTATCTGGGCTTCGATCCCCGGCTGCGTATGGAGTTCCAGGTCCTGGTGGCGCGCATACTCGACCAGAGCCCAGGGGAGCCCTTCCGTTCTGCCGGGACCGGGAATGAGCGGACCGTTATGCTTGGCGAGCCCCTCGAGAGTCTCCCATGTCAGGTTGAGACCGTCGAAACCCGCATAGCGCGCTTCCAGCGCTGTTACGATTCTGATCCCCTGCCCGTTGTGATCGAAACCGCCATAGGGCGTCATCACCTCGTGGAGCGCATCCTCGCCGGAATGACCGAACGGCGGATGCCCAAGATCGTGCGCCAGCGCCAGCGCCTCGGCGAGATCCTCGTCGGCCTGAAGATAGCGTGCAAGCGATCGGGCGATCTGTGCGACCTCAAGCGTATGGGTCAGTCTTGTCCTGAAATGATCGCCCTGATGATAGACGAAGACCTGGGTCTTGTATTTCAGACGCCGAAACGCGCCGGAATGAATAATGCGGTCCCTGTCGCGCTGAAACACCGTGCGTGTGGCGCTTTCCGGCTCGGCGACCAGCCGCCCGCGGCTCGCCGATGGATGGGTTGCGTAGGGCGCGAGCGCCGGATGCCCGTCCACGCCGCGTGTAAAACCGTCTGCTGTCATGCCGGAAAACTAGTCTTCCGTGCCTGTTCAGGCAAATACGCTTTTCACGGAATTCCCGCGATACAACGGACAGCGGATTCGATGTAGCGTTGACCTCTTCCACCGGGCTACTTAGATAACGCGAAAGCGTCGAACAGATCGCCAAACCACCGGATTTCTGACAAAAATGGCCGAAACCGAAAATACCGTCACCATCAGCGACAGCGCAGTCAGGCGGGTGCGTGAACTGACCGCCGAGGGCGAATTCGCTGGAAAGAACCTGCGAATCGCCGTTAATGGCGGCGGCTGTTCCGGATTTCAGTATGAATTCTCCTTCGACGACGGCCCGGAGGACGACGACCGGATTATTGAGCGGGACGGCGTTCAGGTCCTGATCGATACGATGAGCTGGGACCTGATTGTCGGGAGCGAGCTGCACTTTGCCGAGGAACTGATCGGATCCTACTTTACGCTCCAGAATCCGAACGCTGCGTCGACCTGCGGGTGCGGCGTTTCCTTCTCGATTGGCTGAATTCCCGATTCTGCGTTAGAACGTCGGCAGTCCGACCCGTTAAGGCTGCCATGACACTTATCGCCACCTGGAACGTCAATTCGATCCGCGCGCGCCTTCCCCGCGTGCTCGACTGGCTATCGGAAGCAAAACCCGACGTGGCGCTGCTTCAGGAGCTCAAGGTCGTCGACGAGAGTTTTCCCGCCGGCGAAATTGAAGATCTCGGTTACAACATCGCGACGCATGGCCAGAAAACCTATAACGGTGTTGCCATCCTGTCGAAGTTTCCCATCGAAGACATCTCGCGCGGCCTGCCCGGAGACGACAGCGACGAGCAGGCCAGATATATCGAAGCCGTTACAGGCGGCGTCCGGGTCGCCTCGATTTATCTGCCGAACGGCAATCCTGCCCCGGGTGAAAAGTTCGATTACAAAATTGCATGGATGGATCGGCTTCTTTCTCACGCGAGAGAGCTGATTGAGCTCGACGAGGCTTTCGTGCTGGGCGGCGATTACAATGTCTGCGTGACGGATGACGATGTTTACGATCCGGCCGGCTGGGCCGACGATGCGCTGTGCCGTCCGGAATCCCGCAACCGGTTCCGCGCCCTGACGAATCTCGGCCTTACCAACGCCTTTCGCGCGCTACATCCGGAAGCCGGACAGTACAGCTACTGGGATTACACCGGAGGGGCGTGGCAAAAAGGCTTCGGCCTGCTGATCGATCATTTGCTGCTGTCGCCGCAAGCTGCCGACCGGCTCATGGAATCGGGCATCGACCGGAAACCGCGCGGCAAGGAAAAACCCTCGGACCACACGCCTGTGTGGTGCAACCTTCAAGAGGCCTGAAATGCTTCGTTATGCTACCGGCGCGCTTCTGTTCGGCCTGATATGGGCATCGATCGCCTATATCAGACACGGGATTACCGACTGGAGAGTCCTCGCCGCCAACGTCTTCGTCTTTGTCGTTGTCGGGACGCTGGTCTGCCTCGTCGTGTCCTACGTCATCAATGCAATAAAGAGCCGACAATGAATAATGCAGAACTGATTGTGGCAACGCTTCGCAAGGCGGGGATCACGCACGGATTCGGAATTCCCAGCGGCAATGTACTGCCGGTTATGGAGGCCATGCGAACAGGCGGGATCGAGTTTGTCCTGACAGCGCATGAAGGTTCCGCCGGTTTCGCCGCCGACGTCATGGGACGGCAAACCGACCGGCCCGGCTTCTGTATCGCAACGCTCGGACCCGGTGCGACCAACCTGAGCACCGGGGTTGGCAATGCCTGGCTGGATCGCTCTCCGATGATTGCGATTACCTGCAATCTGAATACTGACCAGCTCGGCCGGCGTATTCAGATGTATATCGACCACCATGCGCTGTTCGCGCCAATCACCAAGGCAAGCTTTCCTTTGCGCGAAGGCAATGTGGCGGGGCCGCTTGCCGACGCCATCCGGATCGCCATGTCGGAACCGCGGGGGCCTGTTCATCTCGACCTTCCGGAGGATGTTGCGCTGGCGCCTGCGACGGAGGAAATCTCGGATTTCGGGACCGTCGAGCCGGTATTTCCGGCGCCACGCGATCTCATCAAGCGGGCTTCGACCATGATAGCCGGCAGCGAGAGGCCGATCGCGATCCTGGGCTCCAGCGCCATGCGGATGATGGAAAAGGATCTGCTGCGGCGCTTCGTCGAGCATCACAATCTGCCGTTCATGACCACGACGATGGCAAAGGGGCTGATCGACGACGATCACCCGCTGGCCCTGGGGTGCATCGAACGCGGTTGCCGCCAGCACCAGCGCGGATTGTTGCGCAGCGCGGACCTGATCGTTGGCCTTGGCTATGACACGATCGAGGTGGAGTACGAGGCCTGGATCGGCGATGTGCCGCTGTTGCAGATCGATATCGAATCCGCGGATGTCGCGGACAGCGTTCGACTTCAGCTTGAGGTGATCGGCGATCTCGATGCCGCGCTCGCCGAGTTTCTCCTGCTCGACGGCTCCCGACACGGTTGGCGCAAGAAAGAGCTGAACGAACATCGGCGAAGCTTTGAGAAACTTCTGCGTCCGGTGAACGAGAAATTTACTGCTCATCAGGCCATCGATGCCGTGCGGGCTGCATTGCCCGAAGACGGAATACTCGCTTTCGATGTCGGGGCGCATACGCATCAGATTGCGAGCCAGTGGCGCGCGCCGGGGCCCAAGAGATTTCTTATCACGAATGGCTGGTCGTCCATGGGGTTCGGCCTGCCTGCAGCGATCGCGGCCAAGCTGGCCGAACCGGAAAAGGATGTCGTGTGCCTGATCGGCGATGGCTGCTTTCAGATGACCTGCGGCGAACTGGCCACCGCAAAGCGCCTTGGTATCACGCTCCCTGTGGTGGTTCTCGACGACCGCTGGCTGGGGCTAATCCGCGTCAAACAGATGCGGCGGCAGTATGGAATTTACGGGACCGAACTTCAGCAAGAAGAATACAAGGCGCCGCCTTCTCATTATTTCGGTGTCCCGGCGAAGGGAGTGCGATCCCGGCGGAGTCTCGTTCAGGCCGTAAAAAGGGCTCTGACAACGGACGGCCCGACAGTGATCGAGGCGGTCGTCGATTCCGATCACTATATCGAAACGGTGTTCGACTGATTTTGCCGTACATGATTTGAAATGAAAGAAATTCGATATTCCCGTATCGCCCTGCTCGGGTTTGCGCTCGGTATCGGGGCTCTCGTGGCTGCGATGTCGGCCGGGCTCGGCTACCGGGCCGATTTTTGGCCCTATCGCACCGGCTTCTCCATCCTCCGCGTTGCAGCATGGACCGGTCTTGGCGGTGCGGCGATTGCATTGGTGGGCTGTTTTCTGGCGACACGTCCGGGTCGAAGAGGCGTTCTTCTCGGAGCGATCGGTCTGATCGCGGGTGTTCTCGCCTATGGTGTACCTTCGACGGAACTCAAGAAGGTCCGGTTTCTTCCGGTCATCCACGACGTCACGACCGATACGGAGAATCCTCCAGCCTTTATCGCGGCCTTGCCAATCAGGCAGGCGGCGAATGCTGCAAACTCCACGGAATACGGCGGTAAAAAAATTGCCGATCTGCAGAAGAAATCCTATCCCGACATTGTGACGCAGAAACGCGCCGAGTCGCGGGAGGCGGTGTTTCAGCGGGCCCTTGAGATCGTTCGAGGATCGGGCTGGGAGATTCTGGCGGAGGACCCCAATGCAGGACGGATCGAAGCCACCGATACGACCTTCTGGTTCGGTTTCAAGGACGACATCGTGATCCGGGTACGCGCGGACGGACCCAACAGCGCTCTGCTGGATATCCGGTCGATTTCCCGCGTCGGGCGCAGCGATGCAGGCGCGAATGCCGCGCGCATTCGGAATTTTATTCGCGAACTGAACAAGGCCGGGTAGCGACCCGTCAATTGTCCTCGTTCAGGTCGCTGAGGATTGCAAGAACGTCGTCCATATCCTCTGCCAGGTATGTATTGGACATGCGGAGAATGCCCAGGAGGCTGTCCCTGTCCTCGGTACTCAATCGATCCAGAAAGTCATTGAGCCCGGTCGCCATACCTTCATTGCGACCGCGGTCATGTTTTCCTTGCACGCGGTCTGCGCGCTCTATTGCCCTGTCCATCATCCAACCCTGTTAACGTTTCCTGATACTTCTCCCCCACTTTATCGAGAGAAGCCGGTTTTTCCCCGGAAGGGATAACACGCAACTAGCGTGCCAAAAGGGTTAATATATGGAAAATCAATTACTTAAGGGCTGCTCCGTACGGGAGTGCATCGAAACTGTAAAGATTACCGAAAGGTTAAAGGGTTAACGGGCGACCGATCGGCCGTTAACCCTCTCCAGGCGAACAGCTATATATCGGCATAGGCGCGTTTTTCAGCGCGGCCGCCGGGATGCACCACCGCACCGGTTGAAGCAGGCCCCACTGTCTGGGCATAGCGCCAGAGCGCGCCGGACCGGAAATCGGTTTTGCGGGGTTTCCACTTTTTCCGGCGAGCAGCCAGTTCCTTTTTGGGTACCTTAAGGTCGAGCTTGCCCTTGTTGGCATCGATGGAAATCGTATCGCCGTTCTTCACCAAAGCTATCGGACCGCCAACCGCGGCTTCCGGACCGACATGGCCAATGCAGAACCCGCGTGTTCCTCCCGAGAAACGGCCGTCAGTGATCAGGGCGACCTTTTCGCCAAGGCCTAGCCCGTAGAGCGCCGCCGTTGTCGACAGCATCTCGCGCATGCCTGGACCGCCCTGGGGACCTTCGTAGCGGATGACAATCACATCGCCTTCGACGATCTTGCCATCGACGACAGCGGCAAAAGCCTCTTCTTCGCAATCGAAGACCTTGGCCTTTCCCTCGAAGGTCAGGTTCTTCATACCCGCTACCTTCACGATAGCGCCGTCTGGGGCCAGCGAACCCTCCAGCCCGACAACGCCGCCGGTCGGCGTTATGGCGTCCTTAACGCGATAGACGACATCTTGCGTCTCCGGGAATTTGATCGATTTGTGGTTTTCGGCAAGGGTCTTCCCGGTAACCGTCAGACAATCGCCGTCGAGCAGACCGGCATCCAGCATTTCCTTGATGACGACCTGAACCCCGCCGATTCTGTGCATGTCAGTAGCGGTGTATTTTCCGCCGGGCATCAGGTCCGCGATATAGGGCGTTTTTTTAAAGATCTTGGCGACGTCCTGCAGGGTGAACTTGATACCAGCCTCGTGAGCGATGGCCGGAAGGTGCAGCGCCGCGTTGGTCGACCCGCCGGTCGCCGCCACGACCTTCGCCGCATTGATCAGCGATTTCTTCGTCACGACATCGCGCGGGCGGATACCCAGCGACAGCGCTTTCATAACCGCCCGGCCGCTTTCCTCGACAACCTTGTCGCGTGACACGAACGAGGCAGGGGCACCGGCAGACCCCGGTACCGCAAGCCCCATTGCTTCCGAAACGCAGGCCATGGTGTTGGCGGTGAACTGCCCGCCGCACGATCCTTCGCATGGGCAGGCAACCGATTCCAGTTGCTTCAGGGAGGCATCCGACATCCGTCCGGCAGCATGCATGCCGACGCCTTCAAATACGTCGACGACTGTCACGTCGCGGTCCTCAAACCGGCCGGGCAGGATTGTGCCCCCATAGATGAACACACTCGGCACGTTGAGCCGCACCATGGCCATCATCATGCCTGGAAGCGACTTGTCGCATCCGGCAAGTCCGACAAGCGCATCGTAGCAATGGCCGCGCATGGTGAGCTCGACGGAATCGGCGATGATTTCGCGCGAAACCAGCGACGATTTCATCCCTTCGTGCCCCATCGCGATCCCATCGGTCACAGTGATGGTGGTGAATTCCCGCGGCGTGCCGCCGGCTTCTGCAACGCCTTTCTTGGCTGCCTGGGCCTGACGGGAGAGCGCGATATTGCAGGGCGCAGCCTCGTTCCAGCAGGTCGCCACGCCAACCAGCGGCTGATTGATCTCTTCTTCGGTCAGCCCCATCGCATAGAGATAGGACCGGTGCGGCGCGCGTTCGGGGCCGACGGTGACATGGCGGCTCGGCAGGTTCGCCTTGTCGAACTTGTACTTGCGAGGCGTACGTTTGGCCGCGGCGTTTCTGGCGGTCGCCTTCTTCGCGGTCTTCTTTGCTGCCTGCTTCGCCGGTCCTTTTCCCGGCCGCGGCGCATTAGCCATCGGTCTTCTCCCTCTAATCGGATATCTGCTCTGACGCGGCGGCAACATAGTGCCACCGCCCTTCCCTGCCTAGACAGGATTTGAAATCCTCAAAATCAGGCGAGTAACCCAGCGTCGCGATAGGCGGCGACGGCGCCGGGATGAAACGGAACCCCGTCCGGTTCGAAGCCCTGCACCCCGTCCCGTTTCATTTCGTCGAACAGCTCCGCCAGCCCAGCGTACAGCTCCTCGGCCCTGCCGAGCACTTCGGCATTTTTCACCATGCAGCCGATGACGGACCGAACGGTTTCCTCCGGTACGCGCTCGTGAGTCGTAATGACGTTAAGAACCCCGACCTGCTCGGAATCCTGAGCAACGCCCCGCAGACATCCTGCCTTCATGACCGCCCGGCGATAGAATCCCGCCTGCTGGATCACACGGTCGAGTTGCCCCGGACCGTAATCGAGAACCCGTATATCACACCGGTTGGCAAGATCCGTCATCACGGGGTTCGGGATCGGGCATTGCCACTGGGCGTCTATCCGTCCGTCGATCAGCGCTTCTGCGCCTTCTTCGAACCCCATGTGTACGGGCTCAAACGAATCGAAGGAGATCCCGAGAATCCCGAAGATCGTCCTTGTGTGCTGGTACATCCCGCTTTCGAGAATGTTTACCGAGACACGCCGGCCTTTCATATCGTCGATAGTGTGAAGATCGCTGTCAGCCCGGACGACGAAGAACATCGGTCCGACATTGGCCGGCGCCGCCATACGGATCGCGATAGGCTCTTTGAACGGCTCATCGCCTCGTCGCGCGCGCCCGACCCAGTTGGACGCAGAAAAACCGAAATCGAGCCGATCTTCATGCAGCATGAAGGCGCTGCCGACGCTCGATCCTTCGACCGTGTAGATATCGACTTCGTGCGCGGGCCTCAGAACGGCGGCGAGCGCCTCTCCCTGGCGGTTGAATGTCCCGCCCTTTTCGCTGGTTCCGATGCGAATCGTCATGGCATGCCCCTTTTTTGCTATCCTACGGGACAATAGCCGCGAAACCGAGCGAGGCGAAAGACACTCGCGGCGAGAAATGACGGGGAGTGAAATGGCAGAACAGAGAGCGGGCTGGAAAAGCCGGACGGGTTTTGTAGTCGCCGCCGCAGGATCGGCGGTGGGGCTGGGGAATATCTGGCGTTTTCCTTACGTGGCCGGAGAGAACGGCGGCGCGGCCTTCATCCTGATTTATCTCGCCATCATTTTCACTGTTGGATTCAGCGTACTCCTTGCCGAACAGGCAATCGGACGCGCCGCCCACCGAAGTCCCGCGGGCGCGTTTCGGGTCCTGAAGGGCGGGCTCTGGCCGATCGTCGGCTATATCGGCGTCCTCACCGCCTTCTTTATTTTGCCGTTCTACAGCGTGGTGGGCGGATGGACTTTCGCCTATGTCTGGAAAACCGTCGTCGGGGCATCCGTGGATTCAGCGGCCTTCGGCGGCTTTATCGCAGATGGCTGGGCTACTGTCGGCTATCACGCGCTATTTATCGGTGTAACGGCGCTGATCGTACTCGGGGGCGTTCAGGGCGGGATAGAACGCTACGCGCGCATCCTGATGCCGGCCCTGCTTGTCATTCTCGTCATTCTCGTCATTCGCGCGGTAACCCTTCCCGGCGCCGAGAAGGGAATCGCCTTTTACATCACGCCCGATTTTTCAAAACTGACGCTCGATTCCATTCATGCGGCGCTTTCGCAGGCGTTCTTTTCGATCAGCGTCGGCATGGGGGTGATGATCACCTACGGTTCATATATCGCGAAAACGGAAAAACTAGCCGGTGACGCGACCTGGGTGGTCGGGCTCGACACAGGCGTCGCTCTCCTGTCCGGCCTCGCCATTATGCCGGCGGTCTTTGCCTTCGGCATGGATCCCGGTCAGGGACCCGGCCTGACATTCGTAACGCTTCCCGCCGTTTTCGCGCAGATGCCTGGCGGCTACGTGTTCGGCGTGCTGTTCTTCGTCATGCTTTCGCTCGCTGCAATGACCTCGGCGATGTCGCTGCTCGAGGTTGTGGTCGCCCACGTAACAGATGAATTCAATTGCGGCCGCAAGCCGATGGTTATTCTGTTCGGCGGGATTATGTTCCTTCTCGGTATTCCGGCGGCTTTGTCATTCGGCGCTGGCAAGGAGTTTCTGATCTTCGGCAAGACCGTCTTTGACCTGATGGAGTTCATCTCGACAGGCATTCTTCTGCCAGTCGGCGCGATCGGGATTTCACTCTTCGTCGGCTGGGCATTCTGGCCCAAGGCAGGCGAGGAACTCGGCGGCGAACACGGGGACGCGCCCAGCTGGGCGCCGGTCTGGCGCTGGATGTGCGGGATCGTGGCGCCGCTATTGATCCTGTGGATCCTGATTGCTGGCTTGTAAACGGACACGCGATCGCCATGTCTGAATGAGGCATGCATTCGCACGCCTCATGATGCCCATATGCCGGAAAGATCGATGCCGCTGGCGCGCTCGTTGATATTGCTCAAAGACCAGACCCGCGAGCTATTGCGGGAACGGCTCTGGCTTCAGGTGCTGATCGGCATGGCCCTGGGCATTGGGCTTGGCATTCTGATCGGTCCGACAAGCCAGATCGTCTCCCCGAAGACCGCGGCCCTGATCGGAAACTGGGTCGCCCTGCCCGGACAATTGTTTCTCGTGTCGATCCAGTTCGTCGTCGTCCCCCTCATCGTCGCCTCGGTGATTCGGGGAATTTGTGCAGGTCAGGGTAGCGATAACATCGGCAGGCTCGGTGGAATAACAGTCGCATTTTTCGTCGCCACTACAGTGGTTGCTGTGCTGATCGGGATCGGAGTCGCGCTCGCCATTCAACCCGGTTCCTTTATCGACGGCATGTCTATGCAGAACGCCCTCCAGTCCGGTTCCCCGCCCGGCGCGGTCGGCAACAATACAGCCGTACCCGGAGTCGCCGACCTTCCCGGCGTGATCGTCAACCTGTTTCCCAAGGATCCCCTGACGACCTTTGTCAGTGGCAACATGCTGCAGATCGTCATCACGGCGACGATCTTCGGGATTGCCCTGCTTATGATGCCGACCGATCAGAGCAAGCCCCTTCTCGATCTTCTGGCCTCGCTCCAGGCAGCCTGTATGATCATCGTGAAATGGGTCCTGCGGTTCGCGCCCTTCGCTGTCTTCGGATTGCTGGCACAGATAACGGCCCGGGTCGGGCTGACGACCCTGATCGGCACCGGGGTCTACGTTCTGGCCGTTGCCGCCGCTCTGGCCATTCTGTTTCTTCTCTACACATTGCTTGCGGTTGGAATCGGTCGCCGGTCGCCCCGTCGGTTCCTGTCGGAAATCCGTGAAGTCCTACTCCTCGCCTTCTCAACGTCGAGTTCGGCTGCGGTGATGCCGCTTACTCTGTCTACCGCGGAAACAACCCTGAATGTAAAACCCTTCGTTGCGCGTTTCGTAATTCCCCTTGGGACAACCATCAATATGGGGGGAACGGCCGTCTATCAGGGCGTTGCAACGCTTTTTCTAGCCCAGGTTTTCGGCGTAGAGATCGGGCTATCGGGAATGTTGCTCCTGATTGTCATGGCAACCGGAGCGGCTATCGGGTCCCCCGGTACGCCTGGAGTCGGGATCGTCATTCTCGCCACGATATTAGGAACCGTCGGTGTTCCCCCGACGGGCATCGCCATTATCCTCGGCGTGGACCGGATCCTGGATATGCTCCGCACCGTTGTGAACGTGACGGGCGATCTCACCGCCTGCGTCGTGATCGAACGGTTCACCGGCAGGGAACCGGCTGAGGGCAAAGCAGTTACCTGACCGATCCGACTCCCTGGTTAATTCTCCCCAACGAGATCAGAGAGCCGCCAACCGCTCGAGCGCTTCGTTCAGCTTGTCTCGCGAGAGGTTGAATTCAGCCAGCCGTTCCCTGTTTTCCTGAACGACGTCCTTTGGCGCCCGGCTAACGAATTTTTCATTGCCGAGTTTCTTTTCCAGCTTGCCGATCTCACCGCCGATCTTTTCAATCTCGCGCGCGAGGCGATCCTTTTCCTGCGTAATGTCGATAACGTCGCCTACCTGCAGGAAGAATGTGGCTTCGTCGAGAACCGCCTGAACCGCGCCTTTGGGCGGGGCGCCCTCCACCGGTTCGATCGAATCGATCCTGGCGAGTCTCAGAATCAATTCCCGATGACACGCCAGCCTGTCCGACGTTGTGTCGCTCGCCCCCTGCACCCGCAACGGAATCTTCGAACCGGCAGGGACGTTCATTTCGGCCCGGACGGCCCGGATCTCCGAAATCAGGCGAATTACCCAGCGCATTTCCTCGGATGCTGTGCCGGTCTCTTCCACCTCTGGAATAGTCGGCCATTCTGCGTTTATCAGCGCACCGTCGCGTCCGCCTTCAGGCGCAAGCTCTTCCCACAGTTCCTCGGTCACAAACGGCGATATGGGATGAAGAAGCAGGAGTATCTGGTCCAGGGCCCAGCCCGTCGCCGCGCGGGTCTCCGCTTTCGCCACCTCGTCGTCACCGTTCAGGATCGGCTTGGTGAATTCCAGATACCAGTCGCAGAAACTGTGCCAGGCGAACTGATAGACCGCATTCGCAGCATCGTTGAAGCGGTAATCTTCAAGCGCTGACGATACGGCAGCCTCCGCATCGGCCGCCGCGCCGACGATCCAGCGGTTTACCGTCAACTTGCAGCCAGCCGGATCGAAATCCGGATCGGGCCGGCATTCGTTCATTTCCGCATAGCGCGCGGCATTCCAGATCTTGGTGATGAAGTTGCGATACCCCTCGATACGCCCTGTCGAGAGTTTGATGTCCCTGCCCTGCGCCGCCATGGCCGTCAGCGTAAAGCGCAGCGAATCAGCACTGTATTCCTTGATCAGATCGAGCGGATCCAGCACGTTGCCCTTGCTCTTGGACATCTTCTGCCCGTGCTCGTCGCGCACGAGCGCGTGGATGTAAACCGTATGGAACGGGACTTCCTTCATGAAGTGGAGCCCCATCATCATCATCCGGGCCACCCAGAAGAAAATGATGTCGAACCCGGTGACCAGAACGTCGGTCTGGTAATATCGCTCTACTTCGGGAGTCTCGTCCGGCCAGCCCAAAGTCGAGAACGGCCAGAGCGCAGACGAAAACCAGGTGTCGAGAACATCGGAGTCGCGTTTCAGTTCGGTGTTTGCCCCGTAATGCGCTGCGGCTGCCGCTGCTGCCTCTTCTGCGCTTTCAGCGACAAAGACTTCGCCATCCGGCCCGTACCAGGCCGGAACCTGATGTCCCCACCAGATCTGACGGGAAATGCACCAGGGCTGGATATTCCGCATCCATTCGAAATAGGTGTTTTCCCAGTGTCTCGGGACGAATTTCGTGGTGCCTTCTTCAACAGCCCGAATGGCCGGCTTGGCAAGCGTTCCTGCATCGACATACCACTGATCGGTCAGGTGAGGTTCGATCACTACTCCCGACCGATCGCCGTAGGGCACCGTCATGGGATTGTCTTCGATCTTCTCCAGAAGCCCCAGCGCGTCCATCGCCTCGACGACCCTGTCCCGTGCGACAAAGCGGTCCAGCCCCTGAAAATCTTCGGGGGCGTTGTCATTCAGGAAGCCCGATTCATCGAAGATGCTGATCATCGGCAGGTCGTGACGCCGGCCTACCTCGAAATCGTTGAAATCGTGCGCCGGCGTGATTTTGACGGCCCCGCTACCCTTTTCAGGATCGCTGTACTCGTCGGCGACAATCGGAATCGGACGGTTGGCTAGCGGCAGAATCACATTCCTGCCCACCAGATCTGTATAGCGCTCATCGTCCGGGTGGACCGCAACCGCGGTATCGCCGAGCATTGTTTCCGGTCGGGTCGTGCCGACTGTAATGTATTTGTTTTCAGCACCTTCAATCGGGTATCTGAAGTACCACATGGACCCGATGGTTTCCCTTTGCTCGACCTCGAGATCGGAGATCGCGGTATGCAGCTTGGGGTCCCAGTTCACCAGGCGCTTGTCACGGTAAATAAGTCCTTCGCGATAGAGTTCCACGAATACCTTGCGGACGGCGCGGGAAAGCCCCTCGTCCATCGTGAACCGCTCGCGCTGCCAGTCGCAGGATGCGCCGAGGCGTCTTAGTTGCCCGGTGATGGTGCCGCCGGACTCTTCCTTCCACTCCCAGACCTTGTCGATAAAGGTATCGCGGTCGATCAGCGTGTTTCCGTCTTTGGACGGCGGCAGGCCCCGATCGATTTCGATCCCCTGTTCCGCAAGCTGCCTTTCAACAACCATCTGCGTCGCTATGCCGGCATGATCGCAGCCGGGCTGCCACAGCGCGTCGCGGCCCTTCATCCGGTTATAGCGGATAAGAATATCCTGCAGCGTGTTATTGAGGGCATGTCCCATATGGAGGCTGCCGGTGACATTGGGGGGCGGGATCACGATAGTGTACGGATCTCCGGTCGGCTCACCGCCGGGGTCGCGGGTCAGCCCGCAACCGAACGCCCCGCTCTCTTCCCACTCCCTGTAATGGCGGGTTTCTATATCTGCAGGGTTATAGTTCTTTTCTAACGTCACGTTTCTGCTCGCGCCCAATAACGAAAAGCCGGCTGATGGGCCGGCGGAACGGTTTTAAAACGGGCCTGAGGCCTAGCGTCAAGTCCCACGCTGTAAGGAAACGGGGCTCCGGTTGCTCTGCCGGTCAGTCGTCGCCTTCGGCCGTCCGGGACAGACGTTCGACTTCGCGCCGCACAAGCCGGTCGACAATACCCGGGAGATTTTCATCCAGCCATTCCCGAATCATTGGTCGCATGACCTCTTTTACGAGGTCTTCAATGGTTCGGTTGGCATCGCCGAGTGCGGCTCCACCCTTCGCCTGATCTACGGCATGGACGAGGCTGGCAAGTGAACCCGTAGCAGCGGCACGTGCCGGCTCACCGATCAGGCTGCTTCCGCTTTCAGCCGGCGCCGGTTCATCCACGGGCAAGGCAGCTTCCTCCGTCAGGTCTGCAGGGGTTTCAACTTCTATCTCTGCGGATTCCTGACCTTCGTCCCGAAATTCAAGCGCAACTTCTTCATCGGACCTGTCGACCGGAGCCTCGAAATCGATGACCTCACCGACAGGTTCATCGATTTCCTCGCTGACCTGTTCGCTGACCGGTTCATCGTCGCTCGACATGGGATCGGTCTCGTCCGGTTCCGCATCCTCCCCCGGCTCCTGGGATTCCTGAACATCCGCAGCGGGGTCAGCGTCGTCCTCCAGAGCCTTCTCCTGCTCTTCCACCGCCGCCATCTCGGCAGCAGGCTCTTCCTGTTCCTCAATGACTTCGGTCAGGTCGAGGACATCATCCGGGGACTCCTCAGTCTGCTCCTCAATTTCCTGATCTTCCGGCGCCGGTTTTTCGTCTTCGGCAATGATTTTCCGGATGGAAGCAAGGATTTCTTCCATCGACGGTTCCTGCTGGGGCTTTGGGTCGTTCATACCGCCGGTATCCGCGTTTGCATCCGTAATCGGTATCTGTATTCCGAGTTACAGCGCTTTCACTATGATAATAATTTGGTAAACAAAAGGATAACGGAAATACTTGTGGTCCGACAGCGCGTTATTCTTCCTTTACCTCAAATCCGAACCATTTGTTTCTCACCGCCCGATAATTGTCCTCCGGGTCGTAAAGCTCGGTTGGAAGTTTGAGTTCTTTCGCCAGAAGGGAGCCGACTGCCTGTCTCAGGTCAACGCTGGCAACGAGCGCATCGCGCTCGGCACGAACGAGACTCACCCGGGCGTCGAGGAGTTCCTGTTCGGCATCCAGCACGTCGAGCACGGTTCGGGAACCAACCTGTGCTTCCTGTCGGACCCCTTCAAGCGCGATCTGTCCGGCGCGAACGGCAGCGGTGAATGCCCTGATCTGGGCCCGTGCCGTCTCCAGATTCTTCCAGGCATCGGTGGCGCCGCGGGTCACCGCAAGATTCGCGACATCAAGCTCGCGACGGCGTTGATTCCAAACCTGCTTTGCCTCACGAATTCGGGAACTGACAGCGCCCGCCTGATAGAGCGGAACAGTCACCTGAGCGGTAATACTGGCTTCTTCCGTCCGGCTTTCGGGCGAGGCTGCCTGATCGCGCCGGTTAAGCTCGCCGACAAGATCGAGCGTTGGATAGAGTTCCGCTTCCGAGGATTTTATGGAAAGCCGCGCTGACTGTTCGTCAAACCGGGCAGCGATAACATCGGGGCTGCTGTCCCGCGCCCGATTGATTGCATCGTCTTCGGACAACGGCAGGTCGCTGAGCAAAGGCGGCGCCTTAAGGGTGCCCGGCGCGTCTCCGATGATCTGGCGGTAACGGGCCCGGGAACGAACGAGGGCGCCGTCGGCCTGGATCGTTTCGGCTTTGGCGCTGGAAAGACGCGCCTCGGCCTGGGCGACATCAGTTCGGGTAACTTCTCCGACCTCGAACCGGTCGCGTGTAGCCTGTAGCTGCCGCGCGAGAACCCGTTCGTTGTTGAGATTCAGGTTGAGGACCGCCTCATCCCTGACGACGTCCATATAGGCGGTCGCTGCATCCCGAAGGACGTTCTGTTCGGTCGAAGACAGCCGTGCACGCTGCGCTAAAACATCGGCTTCGGCGACCTTCGTATCGGTTTCGGTCTGGAAACCCTGGAATAGATTCTGTTCGACGGTGAGAGCCCCGTTCTTGGGTGTCCGGTTCTGTGACCGTGTCGCCGAATTGGGCGTATTGGAGAAATTGTTGGACTTTCCGTAATCGTAGCTGAGTTCGACAGTAGGCCTCCAGCCGCTCAACGCCTGCGGAACGCGCTCGTCCGTCGCCCTGAGCTGTGCGCGGGCGGCGCGCAAGGTGGGGTTGGAGAGATACGCTTTTCCGAGAGCTTCCTCGAATGTTTCCGCGCCGGCATTCAGTGAAATGCCGCCAAGCGCGATCGAAACGAATGACAGGAAAATTACCGCTGATCGAGAATTACGCAATTTCATTTGTCCCATTTCAGGACCCTTTCCCGGCCTACGCCGCAAAGCGCTAAAAAACGAACCCCGGTTGGTTTTTGAACTCAGGCAACCCCGGGATATTTGCATCAAACAGCGTTCGCTTCGAAATCAATCCGTCCTTCTTCAGAAACAGCATGGCGCAGCCGGGCCCGGTTCCCTTGTCTACAACCGCTGCAAGGCGCCCTCCTTCGGCCAGTTGGTCCAGGATGTTGTCCGGAATATCGGATACGGATCCTTCGATGCATATCACCCCGTAGGGACCTTGTCCCGGGTAGCCTTCCGCGAGTGGCGCCTCAATCACGACGGCGTTGTCGACGGCGATATCGGTGAGCGTTTTGTTCGCCCTGTCTGAAAGGCTTGAATCGCTCTCAATTGCAACGACCGTCGCCGAGAGCCGTGCGAGAATGGCTGCGGAATAACCGGTGCCGGCGCCGATATCGAGAACGATGTCGTTTTCCGAAATTTCCAGGGCCTGGACAAGCCGGGCGAATACCATCGGCTCCATCAGGTAACGGCCATTGCCGAGAGGAAGATCTTCATCCGCATAAGCCACGCTTCTGTGCCTGTCGTCGACGAATTCTTCTCGGGGAACGGTCTCGAAGGCCTCAATCACGGCCGGGTCGGTTATTCGGTTCGTTCTGAGCTGGCAATCGACCATGTTCCGGCGGGCATCCGCGAGATCCACCATACTTCCCCCTCTTCTCCTACAGCGCCTGGCCGGTTTCAATCCTTCGACCGCACCGCGGAATTTATATTGGGACACGTTCCTTCACAAACTATTCCGTCGACTGCTTGACCGGGCGCCCTCGAAAGGCATAAGAAGTCGCCCGTGGCCCGGTGGGAGAGTGGCTATCCAGAGGACTGCAAATCCTTGCACGCCGGTTCGAATCCGGCCCGGGCCTCCAATTCTCCGAGATTCAAAGACTGTTCTGATACTGGCGGCAGTTGTTACGACCCGCGCCAGACATAGTCGCGCACCGCATCTGTATCGGGCATCAAGCCAAAGCCTGGAATATCGGGCATTTCCAGTTCTCCGCCTGCGGGAGTCGCAGCATCCGGAAATATCGCCTGGCAAGCGACCGCGTTGCTGAACTGCCATTCGACCGCGGTGCCGTTTTGAACCCCGGCCTGAAGATGCATGTTGTAATGTGGCGCGCCGCCGCCATTCGAGACCGGGGTGTTATAGGCCGCAGCCATACCGGCGATCCGGAGGCATTGCGTGAGCCCACCGGTGATAATGACGTTGGGCTGTACGATATCGACGGCGCCTCCCGTCAGCATGTCGCGAAACCTGGAGGCGAGACCTTCGTTCTGGCCCGCCGATAGCGGGATTATTGTTTCCCGCCTCAGCTGTGTGAGCAGCGGGATATCGTTCTGGAGAATGGGTTCCTCGAAAAACGCGATATCGTGGGGCTCGATCAGGCGGCACAGCTTTCGTGCATTCGGAAGATCCAGACGCACCCCTGCATCCACGGCAATTTCGGCCTCGGTGCCGAGCGCCTCTCTTACCCGGCCGACCCTGACGGCGTCGCGCCGAACGATTTCGTCTACGGGCGGGGCCGGGCGGCTCTCGTCCAGCCCCGGTCGCCCCACCTGAAGCTTCACGCCGGCAAAGCCCATATCCCGGACGCGGCATACGGCTTCGACGAGTTGATCGTCGTCCAGGAAGGAAAACCCGCAGGTCGCATGTACCGGCACTGTTTCTCGCGCGCCGCCGATCAGCTTCCAGACAGGCATACCCATCGCCTGCCCCTTGATGTCCCAAAGCGCGAGGTCGATGGCGCTGATGGCGTGAGAGGCGTAACCGCTCTGCCCCCAGGGAGTCGCGGTCCAGCTCATGACGTGCCAGACCCGTTCGTGACGCAAGGCGTCGAGCCCCAGAATCGCCGGCGCCAGCACATCGTTTACTGCCGAAGCGACCGGTGCCGGATGCGAAATGGCGGAAATGCCGTATCCCGTATGTCCCGCATCCGTTTCAACCGAAACGAGGGTCAGATCGGCAGGCTCTTCCCTGTCGATGCCAAGCGATGCAAAGCTGACCGGGACAGTCAGCGGGATCGCTTCGACACGGGCGATTTTCATGTTGGCCCTGATTGCGAGCCTGAACTCAGCTTGGCGCGGTGCCGACGCCGCCATGGGCGACTGACCAGCCTGCGGGATCGCGTAGGAACTTTTCGACTTCGTCCATCGTACCGGTTTCGAAATGACCTCCGGCCTGTGCGACCTTCAGCACATCCCACCAGGTTGCCAGCGCATGAAGCGACACGCCCATCTCCGACATTACGGTCTTGGTCTCCGGGAAAATGTCGTAGTGGAAAACGACGAAGACATGCTCCACGACGGCGCCTGCTGAGCGAAGCGCCTGGCAGAAGTTGATTTTGCTTCGACCGTCCGTCGTCAGGTCTTCGACCAGAAGAACGCGCTCGCCTTCTTTGAGATCGCCTTCGATCTGCGCGTCGCGTCCGAAACCCTTGGGCTGTTTCCGTACGTACTGCATCGGCAGCATCAGCCGGTCCGCCATCCAGGCGGCGAACGGAATACCTGCGGTCTCGCCGCCGGCAACGGTATCGAACTGCTCGAACCCGGCATCGCGCAGAATGATCGATGCGCCGAAATCGATGATGGTCTGACGCAACCGGGGATAGGAGATCAGTTTCCGGCAATCGATATAGACCGGGCTGGCCCAGCCGGAGGTGAAGATGAATGGTTTTTCGGAGTTGAAGTGGACGGCTTCCACCTCGATCAGCATCTTGGCTGTCAGTTCGGCAATAAGAGCCTTGTCCGTAAATCCGCCGCCTACAGCCATATCGTCATCTCCGCTTCGTCATAGGGTCCAGTATTGCCGCAAACCCGGGAAGTTCCCGGGTCCGGATATTCGGTTTGTTATATCGGCTGGTTCGGCTGGAAACAATGCGGCCCGATCAGCGCGCCGACAGTTTCGCCGACAGTTTCCACGGGATCTGCGTTCCGGCATAAAACGGGCGTACCTCAACGCTGCCTTCGACGCCTAGCGTATCGGGCACAGGCTGAGGTTCGCGCGAGAGCGTGACAGATTCGTCGGAAACCGGAAGTCCGTAGAAGGCAGGTCCGTTGCGGGACGCAAACCGCTCAAATTTATCGAGCGCGCCGATTTCATCGAACGCCATGGCGTAGACTTCCAGCGCGGCCGGCGCATTGAAGATGCCGGCGCAGCCGCAATCGGTCTCCTTGTCCCCGACGGGATGCGGCGCGGAATCCGTTCCTAGAAAGAACGACTTATTCCCGGAAGCGACCGCATTCCGGAGGGCCTGGCGGTGACGTTCGCGTTTCACTACCGGCAGGCAATAGTGATGGGGGCGGATCCCGCCTGCCAGCAGATCGTTCCGGTTCAGCATGAGGTGATGAGGCGTAATCGTAGCTCCGATATTGCTTCCCGACGCGGCGACGAAATCAGCGCCGTCCTGCGTCGTGATGTGTTCCAGAACGATTCGAAGAGCCGGATAATCCCGCGTCATCCAGGACAGCACATGGTCGATAAACATGGCTTCCCGGTCGAAAATGTCTATTTCCGGATCCGCTTCCTCTCCGTGCACGAGTAGCGGCATGCCGATCTTTTCCATTCTGGCGAGAACAGGGCGAACGTTCCCCCAGGCTGAGACCCCGAACTCCGAGTTTGTGGTCGCGCGCGCAGGGTAAAGCTTGACTGCCTGAAAGACCTTATCCTCAAAGCCCCGAGCGACTTCGTCCGGATCCGTCTCATCTGTCAGATAACAGGTCATCAAGGGTTCGAATGAGACGCCCGGGGGAAGAGCATCCAGAATCCTGCTTCGATAGGCTACGGCGTCTTCCACAGTCGTCACCGGCGGCGTCAGGTTCGGCATGATGATGGCCCGGCCGAACTGTGCCGCGCTGTAAGGCAGGACAGCGCGCATCATGGCGCCGTCGCGCAGATGCAGATGCCAGTCGTCAGGCCTCGGGATTGTCAGGCTGTCGATGCGGTCGGCCACGAAACGTCACAGTGGTGGGTTCAGGATGGCCTGATAAAGCACATCTGCGCCGTGGAGGAAATCGTCGATCTCCATCGCCTCGTTCGGGTTATGCGACCCGTTCTCGTTCCGAACGAAGATCATGGCCGACGGTATGCCCGCATTGGCAAATACAGCCGCGTCGTGCCCCGCGCCACTCGGCAGGGTTTCGGCAGGCAGAGAGAGCTCCCGGCAGGTCTCGAGCAGGTGGTCGATCCATGTCTGGTTCATCAGGGCCGGGAGGGTAAGGGAGCGCCGGTCGAATTCGAACTTTACACCGCGTTCGCGCTCGACGGCATCCGTTTCGCTACGAATGAGCTGGTAAAATGTCTCCAGTGTCTCGATCGACTGGCTTCTTGTCTCCAGGCTGAATGTGCATTCGCCGGGAATGCGCGACATGGCATGGTCCTCCTGGTTCGTCGACAGCATTCCCGTCGTCAGGACCAGATCGAGTCCCCTTTCCTGCAATACCCGCCAGTGTTCGTCGAGCCGCCCGAGCAGGCTCGCCGTCGCGAGCACGGCGTCGTGCCGCATCCATCGCGGCACGGCGCCGGCATGCCCGGCCTCTCCTAAACACCGAATCTCTGAGTGGCGGATGTTCCCCCTCAGCCCGGTAACGATCCCGACCGGCCAGTTGCGCGCGATCATCACCGGCCCCTGCTCGATATGCAGTTCCAGATAGGCGCCGATTTCGTCGTCGCGCAGCAATTTTTCGCCGTTTGAAATACGCTCCATGTCTGCGCCGCATTCAGTCATGAAGTCGCGGAGCCTTTTCCTTTGCGACCGATGCGGCCTGTCCAGGTCGCCGTCGGCCAGCTCGCCGAACAGGGCGCTGGACCCGAGATAACATAGCCCGAACCAGGCGCTCTCCTCCCCGCGCAGAGCCATCACCCGGATGGTCCGTTCGGGCAGAATATTCGCTCGCTTCATCCTGATGACCGCGAGGAGCCCGGCGACAACCCCGGCCGCGCCATCGAAGTTTCCGCCCTGAGGAACGGAATCGAGGTGCGAACCGCATACGATGCAGGGGGCATCCGGATCTTTGCCCGGGAGTTCAATGACCAGATTGGCGGCTGCATCGTACTCCGCCGTCAGCCCCTCTTCCCGCGCCAGGGCAGCGCAATATTCCATCGCCTGAGTCTCGCCCTCCCCGTAGGTAGGACGGCTGATCCCGGGACCGTCCCGGCCCAGTTCCGCCAGGTCGTCGAAGATTTTTTCAACAAGCGCCTTGCGGTCGTCGCTGTCGAATTTCCGCGTCGAAGGAAAATCGCGAACCCTTGTGTTCATCGGACAGCCTCCAGAATGTCGGTATCCTGACCTTCGTCCCGGACGGCGCCGACGAGATCGTTTACATCCCGGATTCCGTGCGTCGCGCACCAGGCCTCAAGACCCTCGACGATTTCGATCATGGCGCCCGGCTGGACGAAATTCGTGGTGCCCACCTGTATGGCTGAGGCGCCGGCGGCGAGGTATTGAACGGCGTCATCGGTCGTTTCGATTCCGCCGACGCCGATTATCGGGATCGAGACTTCCCTGGCGCAATGGTAAACCATCCGTAAAATGATGGGTTTGACGGGCGGACCGGAATAGCCGCCCATAACACTTCCGAGAGTCGGGCGGAGCGTTTCGGTGTTTATGGTCATGGAGAGAATGGCGTTCGCGATGACAAGCGCATCGGCGCCGCCCTCTTCCGCCGCCTTCGCGATGTCGACGATATTTCCGACATTGGGAGTGAGTTTGGCCCAGAGAGGCTTCCGCGTCGCTGCCCGCATCTCCTGCATGACCTCAAGCGTCAGATCGGGATGCATCGCGAAGGCTTTTCCATCGGCCTTCAGGTTCGGGCAGGAAATATTCACCTCGAAGGCATCGATCGCCCTGATGCTGAGATCGCGGCAAAGTCCGGCAAACGATTCCGGCGTATCCGCAGATATGCTCGCAACCAAAGGCGGCGAGTAGCGGCGATAGGCCGGTACGACCTCATTTAGAAAATGATCGATTCCCTTGCTTGGAATGCCGATGGAATTGAGCATCCCGGGGCCCGCCTCTGCCACGCGTGGCGTCGGATTGCCGCTCCTGAAATCCCGGGTGATCGATTTGGTTACTAGCGCGCCGAGCCGGTTCAAATCGATCACCTGCCCGAGTTCCGGCGCAAAAGTCCCCGACGCCGGCATCACCGGATTGGCCAGCTGGATGTCGCCGATCCTGACGCCCAGATTCACCATGACAGGGTTTCCTGAAGATCGAAGACCGGGCCTTCACAACAGACACGCCGGTGCACGACTTTCTTCTCGACCTCAAATGAACGGACGCAGCAGAAACACATGCCGATCCCGCACGCCATCTGCTGCTCGAGAGCAACCTCGCCCGGAATTCCGAGTTCGCTCCCCAGCTTCTTCAGCAGCTGAATCAAGCGATTCGAACCGCAGGTAAAGAACGCGTCGACCCCGCCGGCCTGGCATTCATCCCGTACCAGGGCCTCGACCTTGTCCACAGCGCTCCCGCCGTCCTCGTCCGTAACGGGGATGACCCGCGCGCCGACTGCTTCAAACAGCTCAACCGACATCAGGTATTCGAGGCGTTCCACACTGAGAACGACTGTGATTCCTATCCCTAACGCAGCGGCGGCTTCGGCCAGCGGCGCGAGCGTTGCCAGACCGACGCCGCGGCCGAGAACCAGTATCCGCCGCCATTCGGGATTGAGGTTGAAGCCGTTCCCTAAAGGACCGAGAATCTTGAACCCGTCCCCAGGGCGGAGCGTCGCCATTGCCCGGGTTCCCGAGCCGACAGGTTTGTACAGAAACTCAACCCGTTCGCGCGCCGGATCGACCCGGTAGACACTCATCGGGCGACGAAGGTATGGCCTGTTTTCTCCTGCCTGCGGGCAGAGCAGATGAAAGAACTGACCGGCGTGCGCCGTCAATGCCGAGTCCGGAGCGGCGAGGACGAGATGCCGGTAGCGGTCGTTGACGGCATCGTTAGAGACCACCGAGCAGAGCGTATCCGCGATCGGGAATCGCTCTTTTTCGGTCGGGCCTTCGACCGTCAAATCGACCGCGCCGGCGGTCGGCTGCAATGACATTTACTAAACTCCCAGGGCCTGCCGAGCACCCATGCCCTTGGAATCATGCACAAAATTGATTCGCACCGCAAGCATTCCGTGAGGAGGCCCGGTAATCCGTAAACCGAAACGCCGGATCAGCCGGCGTATTTTTCGAGGGCTTCCCGAGCCAGCCTCGCCGCCTCCGGCCCCTTGATAGCGCGCCGCCAGAGCGCTTCAGCCGTCTCTTCGTGAAGCTCAAGCGCTTCAGGCGCGGACGTAATCATGCCGACGCCGATTCGTAAATTGGGACGTTCGCCGAGTCTGAACGGGCTGACCGCGAGTACCTCCCTGTCCGGTTGACGAAAAATCTGAAAACTCGATTGTGGCAGCGTATCCCGGACAATACCGATCTGGACGCCGATCGGTTCCTCATCCATCAGGGTGGCGATACTTTCGATTTCATCGAAAGCCAGTCTCCTTCGTTCTTTAACGGTTTTTCGGTCAAGATCGGGACGCCCCACCAGACCGTTCGACAGAAATCTCTGCAGCTCCAGCCATGAGATCAGACACGCCACGCTGGGCTGGCGCTCTCGGAAATGCGACTTTCGGGCGCGGAGTATTTCCATGATCTCGGTTATTTCGGCGCGCGCACGGTCGCGATCCGGCAGATCATCCGAAACTGCCTCGGTCAAAACCGCTTCGAGCGCGTCGTCGTACCGGTCCGACGTCAACAGATAGGATACCGGCCCGAACAGAACGATGATGTGTTCCGCCGTTTCCTCGATCTGGCGCATCCGTTCGAAAAAGGAAACCGCGGAAGAAATATATTCAACCCCGACTCCTAGCAGAGTGGGAACCGACACGCCGAGGAGGTTAGCCATTCGGTCCAGAGTATCGATCTTCGCGACTTCGCCCTTTTCGTATCGATAGAGCGCGGCGCGTGATATCCCGATTTTTTTGGCGACCTGATCGGCGCTCAGTCCGGAGCCCATGCGAATGGCCCGCAGTCGGTCGCCGATATCGTCAAAGCGAATGGCCATGGTTGTTGTCACCTAGGGCGGTGCCGAAAATACCTGTTTTCCGGTTTCACGCTCGATAAAGCGGCCGAACCGGAACTTCACCTCGGGCCCATCCATCGGCGGCGATGCCGGCCGTTCGGTCATCGGCTCCACTTCCAGATGGATGAAGGTGTAGCCGGGTTCCATGACCGCCTCCTCGAACCTCGCCGTCAACTCATTCATCGAGCCGAAGGAATAAACACGTTGAACCCCGCACCCCCTGGCGATGGCGGCGTAATCGTTGTCGGCGCGTCCGGGCAAGGGAACGTTGGAGGTCGAGCCGTAAACCCGATTCGAGATCATGAAATGCTTAAGGTTCGGCAGATCCATCTGACGTTCGACCATGAGCATGCCCGGGTTCATACAGAACGCCCCGTCGCCGCTTATTACCCAGACATTCGTGTCGGGCACGCCATGAGCGATTCCTGCAGCGAACATGCTGGAGAGGCTCATGGATGCTTCCAGATAGAACACACGTTCTGTGTCGTGCGTTTCGTCATGCCAGATTTCCGAGGACGTCCCCGCCGACGTCACAATGAGTTCATCCGTCCAGCGGCCTGCGATATAGGCCAGACATTCGCGATAGTTCATGGCCCCCTCCTATACCTTGCCCTGCAAGAGCTTCTTCGGCAGGACCGCCACGGTCGGCCGGCTGATCTTGCGCGAATGGTGATAGGCCTCGGCGATCATGGGCAGCCGGTCGCGGCTCTCGATGACGGTATAGGGCAGGTTGATCGAGTCCATGACATCGTCGAGATAAAGCCCGTTCGAGACATGAAATTTCGCACCGTCGTCGAACGTGCCGCGCTGCGTAATCATGATGAAGACGGGAATTTCGTATGTGTAGTTTATCTTGGTCAGCGCATAGACCACGGTCATCAGGCCGGATGCCCCCATTAGCGCCACGGCACCGGTGCCGGAAAGAAAGGCGCCCGAACACAGGCCGATCGCCGATTCTTCCCGGTTAACGGGCACATGGGTAAAGCGCTCGTCCTGTTCGAATCGCGCAATGGTCTGGGCGATCCAGTCGTCCGGAAGGCTGGCTACAAGCGAAATACCGGCGTTGGCGCAAATGTCCGTAATTTCCGTCGCCACCTCGAGAGAGTATCCGCTGGCGGTTGCGCGCGCAGCGGAGGCTTCGGAAGCCTGCTGTAAACTATCCACGTGAATCGTCTCCTTTTTCTTCCGGTAAAGCTAATCATCGTAGCGAAACCGTGTCAAAACCCTCAGATCAGCCTTCGGTTTTCTCTACCGGAGCGCCGGCTTCCCTCCAGGCCGCAAATCCCCCTTCAATATGTGAGACGCGGTCCAGGCCCAAATCCTGAGCCGTTTTTGCCGCCAGGGCAGAACGCCAACCAGACGCGCAAAAAAATACGAAATGCCTGTCCTGCCCGAAAATGTCCTTGTGATAGGGGCTCTCCGGATCGATCCAGAATTCCAGCATTCCACGCGGGGCGTGAAATGCTTCGGGTATCCTGCCTTCCCTGTTCAGTTCCCGGACATCCCTCAGATCGACGAACATGGCGTGGTCATTGCCGAACAGGGCTCTTGCCCTCTCAACCGGTAGATTGTCGATCTCCGCCCTTGCAGTTTCCGGGAGTTCTTTGATTCCTGTCGGCATTCCAGATTTTCCCGCTGCCATTAACCGAAACCATTTCTTCTCATATTATCATTCTAGGGGTTGGCATTTTGAGCAACGCTTATGTTATATACCCCGCTCGCTGACGCGAAAGCGTTCGGGATCGCTGATCCCCGGTAGCTCAGTTGGTAGAGCAGGCGGCTGTTAACCGCCTTGTCGCTGGTTCGAGTCCGGCCCGGGGAGCCAATTCGAAAAGGGATCGGGTGCATAGGCCCGGTCCCTTTTTTTTCGACTGATACTGTTACCCGGGTTCATTCGAACTCCGCCCCGTATCGTGACGTGTTGAATTCTACCCTCTAATCGCATCGCCTTCTTCGCTGGGATGGCGAACTGTCAGGGCGCACCGTTCCGATCCGCGTTCCGATCCGGCGTGCGTTGCGCCCTGCCCTCCCTTACCGCACAGGCCAATCAAATTTAGCAATTCGTTAATCCTTTCCCGTTAACCCTTTCTTTCGATTTTCTTAAAGAGCAGGGAAACAAAGGATGCTTGCAGCGCAATACGAGCGGCGTGGACCAGATAACTGGACCAGAACGGACGGATGCTCAAACGGTCTGTCTCCGCAGCTTGTAATTTATTTTGGCGACCGGATCGTCATGGCAGAGAACGATTGCCATGCAGAGCTCAAAGCAATGTATCCCGAAGCACATCTCCTTGGATGTAGCACTGGCGGCGAGATTCTTGCGGATGAAGCGCTCGACGGCAGCATAGTCGCCACGGCGATTGAGTTCGAGAACACGGACATTCAGCTGGTCTCGGCCAATCTCCGCGACTACGCGGGCATATTCGAATGCGGACGCGATCTCGGACAGCAACTCATGGCCGACAACCTGGGCTCGGTTTTTGTCCTGTCCGACGGCACGGATGTAAATGGAAGCGACCTCGTGCGTGGTATCACCGAGATTATCGGCAGGGACATCCCCCTTACCGGCGGGCTTGCGGGCGACGGTGACCGGTTTGGCGAAACGCTGGTCGGTATTGACGATCGTCCGTCGTCGGGAATTATCGGTGCGCTCGGTTTCTATGGCGACAGCTTTGTGATGGGGCATGGCAGTGTCGGAGGCTGGGATGAGTTTGGTCCTAACCGCGCGATTACGAAGTCGTCCGGAAACGTGCTCTATGAACTCGATGGAGAACCTGCCCTTGAGCTATACAAGCGATATCTGGGCCCTGAAGCAAACGAACTGCCAGGAAGCGCCCTGCTGTATCCCCTGCGTGTCTGGCCACCGGAAAACCCTGATAGCGACGTCGTTCGTACAATCGTTGGCATCGATGAAGACGCACAGAGCCTGATATTCGCTGGCAATGTTCCTGAGGGTTACCTCGCCCAGTTGATGCAGGGCAATTTCGGCCGTCTTATCGACGGGGCGGCTTCTGCCGCGGGCAGCGCCAAGCAGGCAGTCAACGGCAATAACGGCGTTGCGATCCTCGTCAGCTGTATCGGACGGAAACTGCTTCTGGGACAGAGAGCCGGAGAGGAAGCCGAAGCGATCAAGGATATCCTTGGCGACAATATTGCGCAGCTTGGTTTTTACTCTTACGGCGAAATTTCGCCCCATGCAAAGTCCGGTATGTGCGAACTGCACAACCAGACCATGACCGTTACCGTCATTTCCGAGAACTGATTGCCGGCCTGATCCGGTATGCACAAGCTCCTTGCCCGCCAGCTCAAACGAGCCAGCAAAAACGTCGATGGCCAGCTAGACATCGACGCTTTGCTCCAGCTCGTCGAAAGCGCTTATGACGAATTCGATTCACAAATAAACCGTACCCAGCATGCCTTTGCCCTCATGTCAGATGAGATGAGGGCGTTAAATCAGAAAATTCTCAGGGAAGCGGAAGCGAAAGAGCTCGCTGAATCCCAACTGTTCGATGCAGTGGAGAACATTGATCAGGGGTTCGCGCTGTTTGATGCCGATGACAGGCTCGTGGTGTTCAACGAACGCTATCGTCAGGACCTCGCCCCGCTTCCAAAGGAAGAAATATCTATCGGGAAAACCTTCGAAGAGCTGATCCGCCGAAGAGCCGAGATAGATCCGCATCCGTTAATCGGAAGCCTCTCCTTGGCCGAATGGGTGCGGAGGCGGGTGGACAGTCACCGAAATCCCCAGGGTCGCTTTGAAACGCGTAGCACCAATTCGAAATGGATGCTGGTCGAGGAACATAAAACCAGGGATGGAGGGATCGCCAGCATTTATGCGGACATTACGGATCTGAAATGCCGGGAGCTCGAAATTGAAGAGAAATCCCGTCTGCTGGAAGTAATCCTCGACAATGCCGACCAGGGCATTGTTCTGATCGCTGAAGACAATTCAATCAGCGGACATAACAGAGCGTTCCATGAGATGCTGGGCCTGCCCGCCCATCTTTGCCAGGAAGGCACATTATTTGAGGATGTTGTAGCGCATGCGGTCGAACGAAATACGTTCGGCGTGCACAAGACGGCGACCGTCTTCTGCGACATTGGCAAGGCTCTGCATTCGCGCCTGCCCTTCTCGCTCCTCCTGAGAGAAGAAGGACGGAGTATCGTCATCAAAGGTCACGAGATCGAGCAGCTTGGGTATTTCCTGAGCTGGACCGACGTGACCGACCGGGAACTGACCAGACAACTGCAGGCGAATGCCACCGAACTGACCCATGCAAAAGAAGCGGCTGAAGCCGCCAACCAGGCAAAATCGGAATTTCTTGCAACCATGAGCCATGAAATCCGTACTCCGATGAACGGTGTTCTCGGAATGGCAAATCTGCTTCTACGGACCGACCTGTCTGACAAGCAGGAAAACTACGTGGAAAAAATCAAGAGCTCCGGCGAGGTCCTGCTCGGGCTTCTGAATAATCTTCTCGACCTGTCGAAAATCGAAGCGAGTCACGTCGAACTGACTGAATCCGATTTCATCCCATCCGACCTCCTTGAGGATGTCGTAAGCCTGTTCCGTCCCGAAGCGGAGAGGAAGGGGGTCGAGCTGCTGACAATGCTGCCGTCGGCTCCTTCGGTTCCACTCATCGCCGACACCGGTCGCCTCAAACAGGTTCTGACGAACCTCGTTCACAACGCCCTGAAATTCACGGATATGGGCAAGGTAACCGTTCGTTTGAAGCAGACGCCTTTGACTGACGGCAAGGTTGGGCTCTATGTCGAAATCGACGACACGGGTATCGGCATCAGCCAGGAAAAGACGGCCACAATCTTCGAGAGATTCGTTCAGGCGGACGCGTCAACGACAAGGACCTATGGCGGCAGCGGTCTCGGACTCGCGATCTGCAAGGAACTGATCGGGATGATGGGCGGGGAAATCAGGGTCGAAAGCTCCGAAGGATATGGCTCCCGTTTCTGGTTCAGGCTCCCCTGCCCTGTCGCCCACAAATACACCGATGAGAAAACAGTTTCACCGATTGGGTCTTCGGTCGCCCCTTCGAAACGAAATCTTCGCGTTCTTCTTGCCGAAGACAATCAGGTCAATCAGCTGGTCGCCACGGCCACCCTCGAAGAAGAAGGACATATCGTCGATGTAGTTTCCAACGGTGCTGAAGCCGTTCAATCGGTAGAGAACGCCCCGTACGACATTATCCTGATGGATATTCATATGCCCGTGATGGATGGCATCGAAGCGACCCGTGCAATACGGACGCTGTCCGGCGACAAATCCACCATCCCGATCATAGCGCTCACTGCCAACGCGATGAGAGGAGACCGTGAGAAATATCTCTCAGCCGGCATAAACGAATACGCCTCCAAACCCTTCGTTCCGGAAGAACTCCTGGATATCATTTATCGAACGGTGCGCGCTTCGGCGTGACCGCGCATCAGGTTTCGGATCCGCCGATCGTCTCATTTTGAAAGTCAGGTCTTGGGGGAATGGGGCGAGCGATGGGACTTGAACCCACGACCCCCGGAATCACAATCCGGTGCTCTAACCAACTGAGCTACGCTCGCCATCGGGATGCGGCATTCTGCCGTAATTTCCGGACGGTTTCTTTAGACGCGCGACCGGAAGGCGTCAACTCTTCTCGTCTGCCCTCGCCTACTATTTTCCGAAGTGCTTTTGTAAGCGGTTCAGCGCCTCGTCAAGGGAAGCGATCTCCTTGCAAAAGCAGAAGCGCGCAAAATGGGCGATATCGCCGCTTTCATAGAAAGCACTGACAGGAACCGCGGCCACCCGCGCTTCGGTGGTGATATGGCGACAGAATTCCTCATCGGTGCCGTTAAAGCCGAGAGGACGGAAATCGGTGGTGATAAAATAGCTGCCCTGGCAATCGAGTACTTTGAACCCGATATCCCGTAACCCGTCGCTCAGGTGGTCTCGCCTCGCCTGAAGATCGGCGGCCAGTCCGGTGAAATACTCATCCGCTTTTTCGAGGCCGTAAGCTACGGCGGCCTGCAGGTTCGGGGGCGTCGTGAAGGTCAGGAACTGATGCGCCTTGAGGATCGGCTGGAGGAGCGCGGGACAGGCGGTCACGTAGCCTACTTTCCAGCCGGTCAGAGAGAAAGTCTTTCCCGCGGACCCGATCCGGATACACCGATCGCGCATACCAGGCAGGCTCATGAGCGGAACATGTGAAGCGCCATCGAACACCAGGTGCTCGTATACCTCGTCGCAAAGCGCATAGGCATCGTAGCGAAGCACCAGGTCCGCAATAACCGAAAGCTCTTCCCTGCTGAAGACCTTGGAACAGGGATTCATCGGCGTGTTGAGAAGGATCAGCTTGGTTCGCTCGGAAAACGCTGCCGCGAGGCTTTCTTCCGGAAGCCTCCAGTCAGGCGGTTCGAGCCGGACAAGTTTCGGCACACCGCCCGCCCTCCGGACTATCGGCAAATAGGAGTCGTAGAGCGGTTCGATGAGGACCACCTCGTCTCCTGGCTCGATCATCGCAAACAGGCTGGATGCCAGAGCCTCGGTCGCGCCGGACGTCACGGCGACCTCGCTCTGCCAGTCGACATCCAGCCCGTAAAACCGTCTGTTGCTGTTTGCAACCGCCTGTCTCAGCGCCGGCAGGCCTGCCATAGGCGGATACTGGTTGAGTCCGTTACGGAGATAGCCTGTCGCGGCATCGACCACATCCGCCGGGCCATTTCCGTCGGGGAAGCCCTGCCCCAAATTCACGGCATTGTGTTCCTGTGCGAGCCGCGACATCGTTTCGAAAATCGTGGTTCCGTATGAGGACAGAATCGAGTTGGCTGGTTTCATCTGGTTCAGTCCGCTCTGTTGCGAATCTGACCTACCACGCCGGCTGCGATTTGCGAAGAACCCTTCTTGGCGAGCTTTTACATGCTTAAAAATTAGGCAAGATGCCTGTTTAGAGAGCATTGCCTGAGACCGTGGAATTTGCCGGAATTCCAAAATACCATTTATTATCAATAAATTAACTTAATTTCTGTCTTGGCACGCTTTATGCATTCAATGACCGACAGAAACGTCGTTAATCAAATCGGTCCGGTGGAACCCATGAAAAAAATTGAAGCGATCATTAAACCCTTCAAACTCGACGAAGTGAAGGAAGCACTTCACGAAGTCGGCGTGATGGGGCTTACCGTCATAGAGGCCAAAGGCTTCGGGCGGCAAAAAGGACACACCGAGCTTTATCGCGGGGCGGAATACGTCGTCGATTTCCTGCCAAAGGTAAAAATTGAGGTCGTCACGGACGACAACATGCTCGAACGTTCGGTCGAAGCCATCCAGCAAGCGGCCAATACCGGCCGGATCGGCGACGGCAAAATCTTCGTGTCGACGATCGATGAGGCCATCCGTATCCGAACGGGGGAGAAAGGATCGGAAGCGATCTGATTTTCCGCGATTTCAATCTAACAACCAGAAGATTAACAACACACAAGGAGCACGACTGTTCAGATGAGCGATACCAAAAAATATTTCGACATGGTCAAGGAACACGACGTCAAATACGTCGATTTCCGTTTCACTGATCCGCGCGGTAAATGGCAGCACACTGCCCAGGCCGTCGATACCGTCGATGAAGGCGTCTTCGAAGACGGAATCATGTTCGACGGCTCATCAATCGCCGGCTGGAAGGATATCAACGAATCAGACATGACCCTGATGCCGGACCCCGCTTCGGCGGTGATGGACCCCTTCGCGGCCCAGCCTCATCTCATCCTGTTCTGCGATATTCTCGATCCGACCACAGGACAGCCCTATGAACGCGACCCGCGTTCGACGGCGCGTCGGGCGGAGGCCTATATCAACCAGTCCGGCATCGCCGACACGGCCTTTTTCGGACCGGAGCTCGAGTTCTTTATCTTCGACGATGTCCGCTTCAACGTTTCGATGAACAACACCTTCTACTCGGTCAACGAGGAAGAAGGACCGTACAATTCCGGCGCCGAAATCGATGGCGGGAATATCGGGCATCGACCGGCGAGCAAGGGCGGCTACTTTCCGGTCGCGCCGGTCGACTCGATGGGCGACATGCGGGCCGAGATGCTGACCCAGATGGCGACCATGGGCGTCACTGTCGAAAAGCATCACCATGAGGTCGCGCCGAGCCAGAACGAACTGGGTACGAAGGTAGACAGTCTTCTGAACCAGGCCGACAAGGTCCAGATCTACAAATACTGCGTCCACAACGTCGCGCACCTGTACGGCAAGACGGCGACCTTCATGCCGAAGCCGATCATGGGCGACAACGGCTCGGGCATGCATGTCCATCAGTCGTTGTGGAAAGGCGGCAAGCCGCTCTTCGCCGGATCGGGATACGCCGACCTTTCTGAAATGTGCCTCCACTATATCGGCGGCATCATCAAGCACGCCAAGGCCCTCAACGCCTTCACCAACCCGTCCACAAACAGCTACAAGCGGCTGATTCCGGGCTTCGAGGCGCCGGTGCTCCTCGCCTACTCCGCCCGCAACCGGTCGGCCAGCTGCCGTATTCCGTTTGCGAACAGCGCCAGCGGCAAGCGTGTCGAGGTTCGTTTCCCGGACCCGACGGCGAATCCGTACCTTGCCTTCACGGCGATGCTGATGGCCGGCCTCGACGGCATCGAGAACAAGATCCATCCGGGCGACCCGATGGACAAGAACCTCTACGACCTGCCGCCGGAAGAGCTGAAGGACGTGCCGACGGTCTGTCACTCGCTGCGCCAGGCGCTGAATGCGCTCGATGCCGATCGCGACTTCCTGAAACGGGGAGACGTGTTCTCCGACGACCAGATCGACGGGTATCTCAACCTCAAATGGGAAGAGGTCTACAATTACGAGCACACGCCGCATCCGGTCGAGTTCTCGATGTACTACAGCGTCTGATCTTTCCGGATCGGATTTTTCCGGAACCGAAAAGGAAACCCCCGGCGACTGCCGGGGGTTTTTCTTTGCACTTCGGACTCGGAAGCATTGCCAGTACCAGGTGCCCGGCGATCCCGGATCGGAAGTTTCTCAGGGCATATCCACCGGTCTCGGATCCCCTTTGCGATCGAGCGCAACGAACGTAAACAAGCCTTCCGTCACCTTGACCTCCTCTCCGCCCTGCCGGGCCTGCACCCAGGCAGAGACCGCGACGGTGAGAGACGTATTTCCTACCCGGACGACTTCGCCGAAACAGGACACGACATCGCCTACAGCGACCGGCCGATGAAACTCGATCTTGTCCACGGCCACCGTCGCAACCCGGCCTCCGGCGCGCCGATAGGCGATATTCCCGCCTGCCATATCCATCATCGACATCAGCCAGCCGCCGAAAATATCGCCGCTGGGATTGGTGTCCGCCGGCATTGCAATCATTCGGATCGCCGCGTCGATACTGGGCGGGGATAGAGAATCGGTCATTGCTGTGTTCTACCGTATCTGCGACAAAATCGCCTGCATCCCGCTATGTGATGTGGTTGAATATAACCTGTCTACAGCATATTGTCAGAAATGGCATCTGACATTCGGGGACAGGTAAATTGCCATGGCGGCGAATGCGAAACGTCTGGGAGATCAGGAGAATTCCTATTCTGCGGAGGACATCGAAGTCCTCGAAGGGCTGGAGCCTGTCCGTCGCCGACCCGCGATGTATATCGGCGGAAGCGACGAGCGGGCGATGCATCATCTCGCCGCCGAAATCCTCGACAACTCCATGGACGAAGCCGTGGCCGGGCATGCGAGCTGGATCGATTTCAGCCTCGATGCCGATGGTACGGTGACGATCCGGGATAACGGACGGGGTATCCCGGTCGATCCTCACCCCAAATTCAAACCCAAGTCCGCGCTTGAAGTTGTCATGACGACGCTTCATTCGGGCGGCAAATTTTCGAACAAGTCCTACGACACGTCCGGCGGGCTGCACGGTGTCGGCATCTCGGTCGTGAATGCACTTTCCGACCGGCTCACGGTAGAGATCGCGCGCGACCAGACGCTCTGGGTGCAGACCTACGAGAAAGGTCTCCCGACGAGCAAGCTGAAGAAGGCGGGTTCCGCCAAGAACCGGCGGGGAACTTCCGTCGCCTTTCATCCCGACCCGGAAATATTCGGCGCTGCCTCACGCTTCCGCCCTGCCATGCTGTACCGTATGGCGCGGTCCAAGGCCTATCTTTATCGCGGCGTTCAGATCCGCTGGGCCTGCGATCCGGCCCTGATCGGCGATAAAGACGATATACCCGATAAGGCAACGCTCCATTTTCCGGGCGGGCTTAGCGACTTTCTCGCGAGCCAGTTGGAGAATCGGGACACTGTCATCCCTGCCCCGTTTGCCGGCGACGCGAAGCTCAATGGCAAGGGGGGCCGCGTCGAATGGGCTATTTCCTGGCCCGTCGACAATGAAGGCGGGATGAGTTCCTACTGCAACACCGTTCCGACGCCGGAAGGCGGAACCCACGAAGCCGGGTTCCGGACCGCCCTGTCGAAGGGGCTCAAGGCCTATGGCGAATTGATTGGCAACAAGCGCGCCTCCGTTATCACCCCGGACGACGTTGTCAGCGGTGCGTGGGCGGTTCTGTCGGTTTTCGTTCCCGACCCCGAATTCCAGGGCCAGACGAAGGAAAAACTGGTCACCGCCGGTGTCGCGCGCAATGTAGAGAATTCGATAAAGGATCATTTCGATCATTTCCTGACCGGCAACCCGGATGCGGCAAAGACGCTGCTCGAGCATGTCGTTGAGCGTGCCGAGGAGCGTCTGAAGCGCCGCCAGGCACGCGAGACAGCACGCAAGACCGCGACCCGCAAACTACGGCTCCCGGGAAAACTGGCCGATTGTTCGTCCGGCAATGCGGACGGTACGGAGATATTTCTCGTAGAGGGAGATTCCGCGGGCGGTTCCGCCAAACAGGCTCGTAACCGGAATACGCAGGCGGTTCTGCCGTTGCGCGGAAAAATCCTGAATGTCGCCAGCGCGACGTCCGAGAAGATGCGCGCGAACCAGGAACTCAGCGACCTTATCCAGGCGCTCGGCTGCGGTATCGGTTCGTCATACGACGATGAAAAGCTGCGCTACGAGCGCGTCATCATCATGACGGATGCCGATGTTGACGGCGCTCATATCGCTGCGTTGCTAATGACGTTTTTCTTTAAGGAAATGCCGGAACTTATTGAAAACGGACATCTCTTTCTGGCCCTTCCTCCCTTGTATCGGATTTCGCAGGGCACCCTCACGATGTACGCAATGAACGATGCGCATCGGGACAGCCTGATCGAGCAGAACTTTACCGGGCGCGGGCGGATCGAAATAAGCCGCTTCAAGGGCCTTGGGGAGATGCCGGCCGCACAGCTCAAGGAAACGGCCATGGACCCGGCGGGGCGAACCCTGCTTCGCGTCACACTTCCGGACGCGGCCCAGGCAGCCGGAGATGCAAAGAGAACCGCTGTTCTCGTCGACGATCTGATGGGACGGAAACCCGAACGCCGCCTGGCCTTTATTCAGAAGAACGCTCAGTCCGCTATCGACAACCTCGATCTCTGAAACGGCCATCGAGCCTGCGTTGAAATCCCGCCCAGCCGTTCCCATTTTAGACGTGCAGACTGCAGCTGCGGAAACGGTAATCATGCGGATACTCTGTATCATCTCCACGGTCATGGCCCTGACGACGACCGCGTGTTCCAATTCGGTCGTCATTCAGGACGACCCCGGCCCCAGAGGCAGTTATTTCAAAGGCGATCTTTCCAATGCCGTTCGCAACGGCGCGATCGTGACAGTCGTGGTCGGAAATCCGTTCGGTATGGAAAAGGCCCGATTCGACGACAGGGTTCGGGGTCTCATGAAACACGAAAACCGGGAATTGCCCGCGGAATTCGTCGCTGCCCATTCCGACCGTACCGTCAGACCCTACCGGGTCGTCGTGGCGTTCGATCTGAGAAAAGGCATTTCCGTTTACGATGCCTGCACGGAACCCGGTTCGCTGGCCACTGTCCCGCGAAGCCGCTGGGTCAATATCTCAGTCGCATTCTGCCAGGGCGATTCCGTCAAATCGGCGACAGAGGGTTATGTCGGGGACGTATCCTCTGTCGACGATCCGAAGTTTTCGGAGCTGGTTAAGGCTGCGACGCGATACATGGTTTCCGATTACGATTACGAAAACGACAACACCGGTCCCAGAGTACCCTGAAAGACGGGTACCCTGATGGATTCGCTTCGAAGGGTGCGTCGCGGGTCTCTCAGCCCAGACGCCACGCGTTGGAGTTGCCGCATTCCTCAACCTTGGTTCGATAGAGCGATACTGCCTTTTCGTGCCGTGCAATCGATTCGGGGTCATCGATCGCCGTGGCCGGTTTCTCGTCCAGAACGTAATTTCCGTACCGGTCCTCGCCGCGCAGCAGCATGGCGGTCGCCTTGGCTTTCGTTGTCTGGCGGATATGCGGCGCCATGCAGGCCACTGAGAAACCGATCCGGCGGTCTGGGCTGTGATTGGGCAGCGAGCTATGGATCAGGCAGACGTGGTGTAACGACATTTCGCCAGGCCGTAACGGCATCGGCACGGCCTGGGATTCATCGACGTCGTGAACCACTCGCTGGCCGCTCGCCAGCATATTGGTCGGGTTCACCTCGGTATATTCGACCGGCAGCATCCCGAGTTTCTGGCTTCCCGGTAGGACCTGTATACAGCCGCTATCCATGTCCGCGGGCGACAATGCGACCCAGGCAGTGACAAGATCGGGTGGATCCATCCCGAAATAGGATATGTCCTGATGCCAGCTGACATAGGTGCCCAGTTCGGGCTCCTTGATCCAGGCGCCATTCTGGTACATCAGGATGTCAGGTCCGGTCAGGTCCTCAATGGCGTCGAGAACGTTTGCGTTCGACACGATGTCATATACAAACGGTAATCTCAGGCAGGCCTTGGTCCGCTGCGTTCCCTGAAGACTGCCCCCCTGCGTCGCTTCGAACTCTTCCAGCTTACGACGCAGTTCGACCGCCTCTTCTTCGGACATTACCCGGACCGGCGAGACAAACCCGTCGCGATGATACTGTTCTACCTGTTCGGGCGTCAGAATTTTCGGCATCGACGCACCTAGGCTGCGGGTTTCTTGTTGAGCCGCCAGGCGGTCTGGTTTCCCGCCTCTTTCGCCTTGTCCCGATAAAGCGTTACGGCTCTTTCATGTCTCTCGATCGTACCGGGGTCGTCGGCTGCCACCGGCGGGATTTCCGGCTCGTAAAGGCCAAACGAGTCCTTTCCCCGCATCAGCATCGCCGTTGCCTTGAGTTCAGTGGTCTGCGCGACATGGGGGCCCATATACGCCACACTGAACCCCATGCGCCGATCGTTACCCCGGTTGGGAAGCGAACTGTGAACCGTGCAGACATGGTGGATCGACATTTCGCCCGGCCTGAGCGGCATGGTCGCGATCGACGCTGTTTCCTTTTCGAGAATCGTGTTCTGTCCGCTGGCGAGCAGATTGTCGGGCGTAAGCTCGGTATATTCGACGGGTAGCTGTCCGAGCTTCTGGGATCCTTCGATCACCTGCATGCAGCCGCTCTCCTCACTGGCGTCCGAAAGGGCGATCCAGCAGGTAATCATGTCCAGCGGATCGATCCCGTAATAGGTCGAGTCCTGATGCCAGCTTACGTAGGCATCCGATGAGGGCTCCTTGAACCACGCGCCGTTCTGATACATCAGGATATCTTCGCCGATCAGGTCTTCGACGGCATCCAGCAGGTTCTCGCGACTGACGATGTCGTAGATCCATGGAAACAGAAGCGCGCATTTGGTGACCTGGAGCCCGTATAGCCCCCTGCCCTGCGCGCTTTCAAACGCCTCGACCTTCTGGCGGACAAGCGCCGCTTCCTGTTCCGACATGATGCGGACCGGGGATACGTATCCCTGTTCCCTGAACTGGTCGATCTGTTCCTGAGTAAGCAGTTTTGGCATGATTTCAGTCCCTTTCGGGGTATCGTCGGTCGAAACAGCGACGATTTCAAGACTAACAGTTTGACTTATCTGGCGAAAAGGCCCACATAGAGCGCGAGTTTTGACAGCGCACAATGCGCGACAGAGTGTGATACTTCATTTCCAATGAGTTTTGACGACCTCGGGCTCGGCCCGGAAGTCCTGAAGGCGGTCGACGAGGCCGGCTACGAAACCCCCACGCCCATACAGGAACAGGCCATTCCCGTCGTGCTGATGGGGCGCGACGTTCTCGGCTGCGCGCAGACAGGGACCGGCAAGACTGCCTCTTTCACCCTGCCCATGATCGAGATCCTGGCGTCGGGGCGCGCGCGGGCCCGTATGCCGCGGTCGCTGATCCTGACACCGACCCGCGAACTCGCTACCCAGATCGCAGAGAACTTCAAGACCTACGGCAAGTATCACAAGCTTTCGATGGCGCTGCTGATCGGCGGCGTTTCCTTTGAGGACCAGAACTCAAAACTGGACCGCGGCGTCGATGTTCTGATCGCGACCCCCGGACGTCTGCTTGACCATTTCGAGCGCGGCGGCATTCTGCTCACCGATATCAAGATCCTCGTGATCGACGAGGCTGACAGGATGATGGACATGGGATTCATTCCCGACGTCGAACGCATCGTCAGCCTGATGCCCACCATACGCCAGACCCTGTTCTTCTCTGCGACCATGCCGCCCGAGATCCGGTCGATCGCCGACAAGTTTTTGATGAATCCGCGGGAAATTACGATTTCGCCCGATATATCGGCAGCGGAGACGGTCGAACATTACCTGTCGGTCATTGACGGTCGCGACTTCGTCAAGCGGGACGCGCTACGAAAACTCGTCGACCGCGAAGAAATCGTCAACGCTATTATTTTCTGCAATCGCAAGCGCGACGTGGACACGCTCGAACGTTCCCTGCGGCGTCACAAATACAGTGTCGCGATGCTGCATGGCGATATGTCGCAGCCCGCCAGGCTGGAGACGCTCGACAAATTCCGCGCCGGCGAGTTTCAGCTGCTTGTGGCGAGCGACGTCGCTGCTCGCGGGCTGGACCTGCCGACTGTGTCGCATGTGTTTAATTTCGATGTTCCGATGCATGCCGAGGATTATGTCCACCGTATCGGGCGGACCGGTCGGGCCGGGCGTAGCGGGCGTGCCTTTACACTCGCAATGCCTGAGGACGGCAAATTCGTCGCCGCCGTCGAGAGGTTTATCGGCAGGGAGATCCAACGATTCGAGATCGATGGAATTGAAGAGGCCTCGCTGGATGACAGTGACGACAGGCGTGTCGGTCGGATTCGGAAGAAAAGGCCGCCTCGCGGACGCGATAAACCCAGGGCGGAAAGCAAACCGGAGACCGTAGCGGAAGAAGAGAAACCGACCTCTGCGGAACCGGGCAAGAAACGGCCGAAGCGGCCAGCTCGTGAGAACCGGGGCGAGAACAGTCGTCAGCCGGAAGATAAACAGGACAATCGGGACAATCGGGACAATCGGGCCAAGGACGATGCTGTCGTCGGAATGGGTGACCACGTCCCTGCCTTCATGCTAAGATCGGCCGGCAAGAAATAGGCTGACAGGCGAACGGGCATGCAGACAATTTTCGTCTTCACGAAATGCGAACTTGGCAAGGCGTATGAGGTTGCGGACACCGCCGTGCTCGACGTCGAACAGATATCCGAAGTGCATTCGATATCCGGCGAATACGATTTGCTGATGAAATGCTATCTTGGCGATGATGCCGATATCGGCCGGTTCGTAAACGAAAAGATCCAGACGCTTTCCGGGATCAAGGACACTTTCACCCTGATCGGGTTTAAAGCGTTCTCCTAAGCCTTCCTACCCGTCCTTGTTTCGCGTTTTGTATAGTGGCGGGATGCCCGGCGCATCGATCCGCGGTCCAGTGACGGACGATACATCTGTTAAGGCTTCGACGTGTTCGAGACTTTTGTGGCTGCGGCGTATGATTCCCTGATAGTCCTGGTCGCCGTCATGCTTCCACTGAATCTCTTCATCGTTGAGGTCGCGTAGAACCTTCGCGGGAATACCGGCGGCAATCGTTTTTGGCGGCACCTCGAAACCGGCCTTGACGAACGCAAGCGCGGCAACGAACGAAAAATCGCCGATCACGGCGCCGTCCATCAGGACCGCGTTCATACCGATCAGCGTGCATCGCCCCACATGGCAGCCATGGAGAATTGCGCCATGACCTACATTGGCACTTTCTTCAAGAACCGTTTCGCCGCCTGCGAACGTATGGGCGATACAATTGTCCTGCATGTTGCTGCCCGGTTTCATGACGATCTGGCCCATATCGCCACGCAGGCTTGCTCCTGGACCGACATAACAGTTCGCACCGACTACGACATCGCCGATCAGCGTCGCGGCCGGGTGGATAAAGGCGGAGGGATCGACGACAGGCGTGACGCCGTCAATCGCATAGACTTTGGGCATTCGGGTTACTGGTCTTTCGTCAGACGCTGAAGGATTCGCCGCAGCCGCACCGGCCGGTTTCGTTGGGGTTCCGGAAGACGAAGTTCGAGCCGAGTTTTTCCTGAACGTAATCCATCTCTGTTCCGACCAGATAAATCACCGACATCGGATCGATCAGCAGCGTCACGCCGTCGATTTCCATCGCTTCGTCCATTGGGTCGCGCTCTTTGGCGAAATCCATCGAATAGGTCATGCCGTTGCAGCCGCCCTCTCGAACGCCGAGTCGGATGCCGGCCGCATCGGGATCATGCATCTCGATGAGTTTTCTGAGCTGCGCCGCTGCAGCACCCGTAACGCTGAGCGGATCGGGACGTTCCCTGCCTGATGTCTGTGTCGCCATCACGGTACTCCTACATGAACCCGAGTTCGAGTTTTGCCGCTTCGCTCATCCGGTCAGGAGTCCAGGGAGGCTCCCAGACCAGATCGACGTCGACGGCGCGAACGTTCTCGAGGTCCTCCACAACGCGCTGCACATCGCCGGGCAGCGACCCCGCAACGGGACAGGCCGGTGAGGTCAACGTCATCTTGATCTTCACATCCGACATACCGTCGATATCGATGTCGTAGATCAGTCCCAACTCATAGATATTGACCGGAATTTCGGGGTCGAAAACGGTCGAAATCGCCTCTATCACCTTGCCCTCAAGCTGAGCGTATTCGATTGAATGGGACGCTTCAGTGGTTTCGGGTGGTGTCTGTGTCACGGCTTTCGCCGCCGATTCCTCGGATTGCATCGCAACTGGTTCCCCTGTTTCCGGCATGGCCGGTTTCGATTCCTTCTTTCTCCAGAACATTGCCCGGACCTTGCTCCACTACTCGGTCTTCACATCGTCGTCGGAGCCCTCAAGCGCCGCGGACATTGCGTGCCAGGGCAGCGTCGCGCACTTGATGCGGGTCGGAAAATCCTTAACGCCGGCCAGCACTTCCAGCCCACCCATTTCTTCTGCTTCTGTTTTCCCGGTAACAAGAGCATGAAACCGCTCGAAAAGGTCCCGCACCTCTTCTTCGGTCTTTCCCTTGACCATTTCCGTCATCATCGACGCGGACGCGAGCGAAATGGCGCAGCCGCGCGCTTCGAACCTGGCGTCTTCGATGACATCGCCGTCGAGTTTCAGATGGATTGTCACCCGGTCGCCGCAGAGCGGGTTGTTGCCGCGTGCGCTCCGATTCGCATCATCCGCCGGTCCGAAATTCCGCGGATGGCGACTGTGTTCGAGAATGACTTCCTGATAAAGGTCGGCAAGACCGCCGTCGCTCATGACCCGAATATCTCCTGTACGCGACCGAGCGACGCGACCAGCGCATCGACGTCTCCCGGCGTGTTGTAAAGACCGAATGACGCCCGCACTGTCGCAGCCACGTCGTAACGTTCCATCACCGGCTGCGCGCAGTGATGCCCGGTGCGCACCGCAATTCCCTCCCGGTCGAGGATGGTGCCGACATCGTGGGGATGCACGTCGCCGAGCAGGAAGGAAACGATCCCAGCCTTTTCGGGCGCAGTCCCGATCAGGCGGATGGTGTTAATGGCGGAGAGCCGTTCAGTGGCATAGTCCAGTAACTCCTGCTCATAGGCCGTGATGGCATCGAAGCCAATGTCGTTCAGGTAATCCACCGCCGCGCCAAGGGCGATGGCATCGGCAATATTCGGAGTGCCGGCCTCGAACTTGAAGGGCAGGTCTGCCCAAGTGGATTTTTTGAACGTGACGGTGTCGATCATCTCGCCGCCGCCCTGGTAAGGCGGCATCGCTTCCAGCAGTTCCGCCTTGCCGTACAGCACGCCGATCCCGCTCGGGCCGTAAATCTTGTGGCCGGAAAAGACATAGAAATCAGCGTCGAGCGCCTGCATGTCTATGGCCACGTGCGGCGCAGCCTGACAGCCGTCGACCAGGACCGGTACACCCTTCTCATGAGCGATATCGATTATCCGCTTGATCGGCGTGACGGTGCCCAGCGCATTGGAGACATGCGTCATCGCCACCATTCTGGTCCGGTCCGAAAAAAGCTTTTCATAATCGTCGAGGATCAGCGCACCGCTGTCGTCGACAGGTACCGCCTTCAGCGTGGCCCCCGTCTGTTCGCCGATGATCTGCCACGGAACAATATTCGAATGGTGCTCGATTTCGGAAACGATGATCTCGTCCCCTTCCCTCAGATTCTTGCGTCCCCAGCTCGATGCAACGAGATTGATGCCCTCGGTAGCGCCACGGACGAAAATTACCTCGCGCACGTCACGCGCATTGATGAAGGCGCGGATTTTCTCTCGCGCCTGCTCCATGGCGTCCGTCGCCTTCTGGCTCATGAAATGGACGCCGCGATGGACGTTGGCGTATTCGGTTTCGTATACGTGCGAAATCGCGTCGATAACCTGGCGCGGTTTCTGGGCGCTAGCGGCGCTGTCGAGATAGACCAGTGGTTTTCCGTAGACCGTCTCCGACAGGATAGGAAAATCGGCGCGAATGCGTTCAATGTCGAAGACGACGCCTGAACCGGCGTCCCGGATGTCGGTCGCTGCCGTCATGCCGCCAGTTCCTTTTCGTCTGACTGTTCCAGCCACCGGAGCAGCCCGTCCTCCAGCCATTTCATAATCGTTTCGTCCTCAACGTTCTCCAGGGTTTCTCCGGCGAAAGCCTGGACCAGAAGTCCCCTTGCCTCTCGGCGGGAAACGCCCCGGCTTCGAAGGTAGAACATCGCTTCTTCGTCGAGGTCCCCAACTGTCGCGCCATGCGCGCATTTCACGTCATCGGCATGGATGATCAATTCTGGCTTGCTGTCCGCCTGAGCGGAGGGGGATAGCAGGAGGCTCCGGTTCATCTGGCGGGCATCGGTCTTCTGTGCATCCGGGGCGACCTCGATACGTCCCAGAAATACGCTCCGCGCGCTGTCGTCGACGACGGATTTGTATAGCTGTCCGCTGGTTCCCTGCGGAACCGCGTGGAGGATATCCGTTGTATTGTCGCAATGCTGCCGGCCGCGCCCGAGGGCGAGGCCGTTAAGTCTCGCATTGGCGCCTTCCCCGGCGAGCGTAACCCGGATTTCATTGCGCGCCGTTCGCCCGCCGCTTGACAGGGTAAAGGCATCGAAAGAGGCATCGCGACCGACTTCTGCGGCGACCAGACCCATGTGCCAGGCGCCGATATCCTCTTCCTGTCGTTTGATTAAATTCAGGGCGGCACCGTCCTCAACCCGGCATTCCGTCACGGTATTGCTCAGGCCGATCGCGCCGTCAGTCCCAAAGTAGGCTTGCAACACAGTCGCCCGGGCATTTCTCCCCAGCCTGATGACATGCCGCAGATGTGCCGCGCCGCAAAATCCGTTGCTGGTCAGGCAGACAATTCGAACCGGAGCGGCCAGCTCGACTTCGTCAGAAACATCGATGTAAGCGCCATCCTGCATCATGGCGGCGTTCAAACCGGCAAGCGTCGGCGAGTCGAGGGCTGCGACGGTTCCGAGTGTCTCCTCAAGTCCCCTGTCCCCGGCGTCCAGCGCCTGCGAAAGCGGCAGAACGCGGACGCCATCCGCGAGCTTTCCAATACTGGACAGCGACTGGGAAAACACGCCATCAACGAACGTAACAACAGGTCCGTCGCCTTCGGGCAACAAAGACGGAGTATCGAAATCTTCGATGTTCCCCGGCGCACCGGAAAACTCGTTCCGGAAGACGTGCCGCAGATCGGTGTATTTCCAGCTCTCGATCCGCGTGGTCGGAAAGCCCGTTCGAGCAAAATGTTCGACCGCGTTCGTGCGGAACTGTTCTACCCAAGCCTGCGATGCGCCTGGAAGCGACCCACGCGCTGCCTCAAACCGCTTTAGCTCGCGCTCCACAGCCGGCGTGACTACCTGTTTCAGAGCTTCCGCCATGATCTTACGCCGCAGCCTCATCCTTAAGGCCCACCGCAGCGTAGCCTTTCTCTTCCAGCGCAAGCGCGAGATCCTTGCCGCCGGTCGTCACAATGCGGCCCTGCGCCAGAACGCTGATCCGATCGGGCACAATATGGCTTAACAGCCTCTGGTAATGCGTGATGACGAGGAAAGCGCGATTGGGATCGCGCAGCGCGTTGACCCCCTGGGACACGATCTT
>JAYOLL010000015.1:0-18267 GCA_038120295.1 Rhodospirillales bacterium
GGTCTCGGCACCTGCCCTCTCCCCCACCCGGCCACCCATCAGGATACTCTTGTGGGTGGCCGGGTGGGGGAGAGGGCAGGTGCGATTATATCAGCTCGGCCCGTTGATGCGGAACATCTCCGCCGCGTGATCCCAGACGACACGCTGCTTGACCGCGGGATCGACGCCTTCGAACATCTTGTCGATGGGGATCGACACATCGGGCCAGGTACCCTGCGGATGCGGATAATCGGACCCCCACATCGCCAGATCGCCGAGATTGCACCAGTCGAGCTTCATCATCTCGCAGCCGACATAGTCTTCCTCGAACGTAAAGGCGCAGTTGCGCTTGGCGTATTCGCTGGGCCGCATCGACAGCGGCGCGGACGGATCCGGCGCGCGTTCTTCCACCTGGCGGTCGCACCATTCGACGGCAAACGGCACCCATCCGATCCGGCATTCCGAGAACAGGACCTTGAGGTCGGGATTCCGCTCGAACGCGCCGCAGAAGACGAGCTGGGCGAATGTATTGCACAAATTGAAGGGCGCGGTCGCGAGAAAGGCGATCTGCGCGCCGCGATGGTAAGGCGGCAAGGGCGCATCCGCCGCGCCGCCGATATGGATGCAAAGCGGTACCTTCGCGTCGCTGGCCATCTTCCAGACCGGTTCCCAGACTTCGTCATAGACCGGCTTCGCCACATCGAAAGGCGGAAATTCGACCGCCTTGGCGCCTGCCTTGATCATTCTGTCCAGCTCGCGGACGCATTCTTCGGGATATTTGGTCGGCAGCGCCGGCAGGATGAAGATACGATCAGGATCGAGCGTATTCATCTCCATCGCGTAATCGTTAAACGCGCGGTAGACGGCGAACAGAAGCTCAGGATCCGAAACGTTCCATTTGCGCACGCTCGCAAACACCACGCTCGACCAGACTTTCGACTGATCCATATGATCGAGCAGGATTTTCGGGTCGGCGGGCGGCAGCGCCCCGTCGGGCAGATCGACGCCATGATCGCGGAAGGGTTTGAGGAACTGCGCCGAGTTCGACCCGTCGGCGGACTTGTCCCACAGCTTGCCTTCCCAGGTCCATTGCGAGCCGTTTTCGCCCTCAATCACCTTCGGCCCGATTTCCTTGAATTTCTGCGGCAGACGGTCCTGCCACAGGTTCTTTGGACACCAGTGCGTGTCGAGGTGATTGTCGGCCGAGATAAAGAGGTATTCCTGCGCCACATGTGTCTCCATCGAGTTTGATTAAGTGGTCGGCAGAGTCCGTCATTGCCCCCTAAAAATCAAGCCTGAGGACCGTTCCTACGTTTCTCCGCCAGCGCCTCGCGCCGCGTGATCACCAGCACGGCGATAAAGATGATGCCGGCGCCGATCCAGGTCTCCAGATCGGAATATTCGCCGAACAGCACCCAGCCGAAGGCCGACGCGATGGGCAGGCGCAGAAAATCGATCGGCCCGAGGAAGCTTGCGTCCGAATGGCGCATCGCGCGGGCAAGAAAGATATGCGCCAGCACGCCGAACAGCCCGACTGCCAGCACTGCCGGCATGTGCCGCCATTCGGGCCACACCCAGCTCTGCCAGGAAAGAGCGAACGCAAGGATCGTCATGATGATGTTCATGTGAAAGATCAGCACCGCACCCGAAACGCGGAGCGCCATATGCTTGGTCATCAGCTGCACGATGGCGTTGGACAGGGCGGAAATAAGAACGCCGATGATCAGCGGATTGAAGGCCTCATAGCCGGGCCGGATGATGATCAGCACACCGACGAACCCGATGATTACGGCGGACCAGCGCCAGGCGCCGACCGGTTCACGCAGGAAAAGCGCCGCACCAATAACGACATAGACCGGATGGCTGAACTGCACCGCCACGACGTCGCTGACGCTCATCCCGGTCAGGGCGATGAACCAGCCGAGGACTCCGACCGCGGCGATCAGCCCGCGAAGCAGAACCAGTTTCAGCTCCGGCGGGGCAAGGAGCTCCGGTTCGGTCCTGAGCGTGTGCAGAAACCAGGGCAACAGCCAGACCAGCCCGAAAAAGCCCCGCATGAACATCGCCTGCGGCCCGTCGAACCCTTCATGCGCGAGATAGCGCGCCGCCGTCATCGCCGCGCACATGGCCGTCGTCTGGGCGATCATCCAGGCAACCCCCATGGTCGGCGATGCGCCGGAAGGCGATAGCTGTGCGGTACTCATTCAGGAACTCGCGGGAACTCTGGGCTTCCGCTGACACGCGGCGTATGGAGCATTTGGAAAACACATTACCCGTTTGCGCAGGATGTTTCGAGGCCGGCAGGTTTCTGCGATGGCCGGGACCGGATTGTTGATTTGCCGCTCGCTTGCTGATAGGTTCGGCGATGACATCGCGTTTCCGACTCGGCGGAAAATTGAACAGAATATCACAGCTCATGGCCGCGTCCGTAATCTGCTTTTTGCCGACCGTGGCATTGTCCGCTGAATTCGGCATCGCATTCGATTGGGGAGATATTCCGCTCTGCACCTCCGGGTCGCCGAACACGGTCAAGAATCCGGCTTTCAAGCTGACCAACGTTCCCAAGGGGACCAAGTTCATCAGCTTCACAATGACCGATCTCGACGTTCTGAGCTACAATCACGGCGGCGGAACGGTCGAATACAAGGGTCAGACGTTGATCGAAAGGGGAGCATTCGAATATGAGAGCCCTTGCCCTCCCGGTGGTTCCCATACCTACGAATGGGAGGCGAAAGCCAAGGACGGGGACGATTTCTTCAGCGGCACGCTTGGAACCGCCAAGGCTTCCCGCCAATATCCCTGAGGAAATCTTACCACGCATCGTTATGCGCACGCGCGGCAAATGTTGACTGCCGAGCGTCGATGACCCTCTTTGCCCTCATCCCGGTCAAGCCGTTCAGGAACGGCAAGGCGCGCCTCGCAGACGTCCTGTCGCCGGAATCGCGCGCGGCGCTATGCCGCCGGATGTTCGAGCACGTCCTCGATGCGGCCTGCGCCGCGCGCGGCGTAGACGGCGTCGCCGTCGTCAGCCGGGACGAAACGGTCAGGGTAATCGCGGAAAGTCGGGGAGCGGACTATGTCGAGGAGACGGAAACCGGCGGGCTGAACGAAGCGCTGATGCTTGCGCGCGCTCATGCGACGGGCCGGCTGGCGACGGCGGTGATGGCGCTTCCCGCCGACCTCGCCTTCGTAACGTCGGCAGACATTGCCGAACTCGCCCGGGCGGCCACGCCGCCGGCGATCACCATCGCGCCTGACGAGGATGGCGAAGGCACCAATGCGCTGCTGCTCGCGCCGCCCGAACTCACCGGTTTTTCTTTCGGAACGGGCAGTTTCGAAGCGCACTGCGCGGCCGCCCGCAAGGCCGGCGTGGACCCGGCTATTGTCGAGCGCCCCGGGCTCACGTTCGACGTCGACACGGCTGATGATCTGGCGCGCATCGCCGACCGATATCCGCTTTTCTAACTTTGGCGGCGGGCGGGAATGTCCGGGCCGTTATCGCAATGGGGGCGCCCCCCGGAATCGATGACGCCCCTCACCCTACATGTTCCGCAAGGAACGCCATTGTGCGTTCGCGGGCGAGTTTCGAGGCCGCCGCATCGTGACGCGCATCCCGGGTCCAGTTATCGAAGCCGTGCAGCACGCCGGGATAGATATGCCAGTGAACCTCGGGCCGCTTCGCCTGGAACATGGCGACGTCCTCGGGCGGCACCGCGGTATCCCTGTCGCCGACATGACAGATCGTCGGGCAGCGCGCCGGCTCGTCGGGGTAGTCGCACATGTCGGAGCCGTAATAGGCGATGGCCGCGTCGAAATTCGACCGCGCGGCGCACAGCCAGGTTACCGTGCCGCCGAAACAGTAGCCGCTGACAGCGACCTTGCCGGCGCTTTTTACGTAATCGCGCGCGGCCTCTGCGTCCGCAACGATATGCGGCACGGCATCGGCGGAATATTTCTTGGCAAGGTCGTAGGCGCTGTTGTCGTAGGGGAAGTTCACGTCAGCCTCGAAGCGGTCGAAAAACTGCGGCGCAATGGCGACATAGCCATCCTCGGCGTAGTTGTCGCAAACCTGCCGCAGATAGCCGTTCACGCCGTACATCTCCATCGCCACCACGATGGCGCCGCGCGGCGAACCTTCGGGCTCCGCCAGGTACGCCCCCATCTCATGCCCGTCAGACGCCGTCAGCCTTATGTTTTTTCCCATTGCAATCTCCTTACTCTATTTCCTGATCGTGAATTCCCTCTATTTGCCACACTGATCGACGACGGCAGAGCGGCAACCCGATGCGATGCCGTCAGCAACCATCCGGCGGCGCTGTCGGGGAAGGCGCGGCTCATCTCCGACGGCGTTCGGCGAGATCGGGGATCAGCTTTTCGGCGTTGCCGTGCAGTATCTTCTCACCGAGTACGCCCATGAAACGGATCGCATCGGTATATTCCTTGCAGTCCTCGTCGGTACGGATCGCCTGTGGATAGTCGGTCGCGAATACCACCTGGGTCACCGACACTTCCTTGAGACCGAACTCGGTCCACTCGACGCCCTGACGCGCCGTATCGACCGGGCTGACCCAGCCGGCATTGTCGTAAAACAGCCGGTTGTTGATGTACCAGTCATATTCGTTATGCGGCTTGCGCCCGTGCCGTTCATTGCCCTCGGTACCCCACTGGGTGCGGGTGCCGAAGCCCCGCACGCGCGACATGTATCGCCCCAGCCCGCCGGCGAAATGGGCGAACTGTATTTTCAGGTCGGGAAACCGGTCGAGCACGCCGCCATTCATGATGCGGAGCGCCGCGACGGAGAGCGAAAATTCCCAGCCGAGGACGCGGCCCAGATCGTCGGCGTCCATCCTGTTCCAGTTGATCACCTTCGCCAGCGGATGGACGAACACGTAGAGCCCGCGCTCCTGCACCGCTCCCCAGAACGGGTCGAGCGCCGGATCGTCGAGCGCCCGGTCCTGCAACTCGGAGCCGATGACCACACCGGGAAAACCCAGCTCGTCGACGCAGCGCGCTAGCTCCGCCTCCATCTCGGGCGCATCCAGCGCCGGCAGATGGGCGAGCCCAATGAACCGACCGGGATAATCTTCTTCCGCCTGTTTCATCTTGTCGTTGATGAACGCGCATTCCGACCGGTCGGGATTGTCGTACCCGTCGGCGCAGGACAGCACCGCCATGTCGATGCCCGCGAAATTCATCATGCGGATATGCGCGTCGAGATCGGACAGCAGCGGATTGAACAGGTAGGCGGGGTTGCCGCGCTCGTCCAGGCTGGCGCCAAGCGCGCCGGATTCGCCTTTCTTCTCCGCCAGCTCCTTCGGCGTGTAGTGATGCTGGAAATCGACGATGATGGACATACGACAGGGCCTCAAAATAAGGGTGGACGCACAGAATGCCGAAGACGAAACGCATTGTGAATACGTGCGCAAAAATACCCGCTCTTCACCTGCGCGGGCCCAAGCTCGGAAAAGATGGAAATTTACGCGCGGCGACGCGCGAAAACGAGACCAACCGGGCCCAGTCCGAATATCGCGACCGCACCGGGCGACGGCACAATCGCCGCCGTCGACGGCGCATTGTCCTGCAGAGTGATCCGGTATTCGTCGCCCAGGGTCAGCGCAAGGTGGTTGCTGTCACCACTTGCCGCGTTCCAGGACGTAATGTCGCCAAAGGTTACGGAATCAATGATGATCGTCCAGTCGGCACCGCTGATTCCACTCACCATGATCCCGTCTGAATTGTTCGAATAGGTGAAATCACCAAGAAACGTATCGGCAGTTGGCTGGCTGACTTCCACCGCCTCATCCCCTTGGGAAATAAAAACAGCCGTATCGCTGCCGACAATTCGGAAATTGACCAGCGCGTTGTTTGTCGGAACGCCGGAATTATCCTGTGAAAAAATGAACCCGAAAGAATACTGGCCGGGATTATTGGTGTCCTGATGGACCCACATATTAGCGACCTGATCGCCCAGCGGCACACCTGACGGATGACCCGAAGCGCTGAAAAAATTGTAATGCTGCGCGCCGGTCTGCGCCGTGTCGATCGTATCGATTGTCCCGAATGCGTTCGACAGGTCGTTCGAATTGAAAACATCCAGAACCGTCGCCTGCGTGGCGAAGCCGACGCTCATGGCAAGACCGAAAACCAGTCCAGAAATATGCTTACGCATAACAGATGCCTTTCACTCCGCGCGACGCGCGGCCTTATTGCTATGGACAAGTATGAAAATAAAGAAATTTTATGCCGGTGCAAACGTTCGCTTCTCGCCAATGGTCAAAATCGCCGCCTGATGAGGAGATGGTTCGCGACTGCAAACACGACCGATACATAGTACCGCAAAGCATGCGACGCGTGATTGACCGGGCAAAGGCGGCCCGCTAACCAAAGGATACTGGATTCGGGAGGCATTCATGAAACATACAGCTTTCGCACTAGCTGCCGCGATATCCGTTTCGGCATTCGCACCGCAACCGGCGCTCTCGGCGGAAGACACCGTGCGCTGGAAACTGGCGAGCGCCTATCCGGGCCGAATGGTCCAGCTAGGACAACTGGGCAAGAACCTGCCGAAGAAGCTGCGCGCGATTTCGGGCGGCAAGATCAGGCTGCGGTTTTACGAGCCCAGGGCGCTGGCCCCGCCGCTCGAATATTTCGACGCCATCGCCAAGGGGGCGATCGATGCGGGCTGGACCACGCCCGGCTACTGGTACGGCAAGGAAAAGGCGCTGGTTCTGTTCTCGTCCGTGCCGTTCGGCCCATCTGCCGGCGAGTATCTCGCCTGGTTCTACCACGGCGGCGGCGAGCAGCTGATGGACGGGATATACAAAAAACACGGGCTGAAATCGGTTATCTGCGGAATGATCGCCCCTGAAGCTTCTGGCTGGTTCCGGCGCGAGATCAAAACCGTCGACGACCTCAAGGGCCTCAAGATGCGGTTCTTCGGGCTCGGCGGACGCGTGATGCAGAAGATGGGCGTCGCGACCCAGCTGCTGGCCGGCGGCGATATCTATCCGGCGCTGGAACGCGGCACGATCGACGCCACCGAGTACTCGATGCCGGCCATCGATCTCGATCTCGGGTTCCATCAGATCGCCAAGCATTACTATTTTCCCGGCTGGCACCAGCAATCGACGCTGCTGGAACTTCTGATCAACCGTAAGAAATGGGACGCGCTGTCGCAAACGCAGCAGGCACAGTTCCGTATCGCCTGCGGCGACAATGTCCGCGAAGGCTTTGCCGAGGGCGAAGCGATCCAAGTGAAGGCGCTGAACGAGCTGAAGAAAAAGGGCGTGAAAATTCACCGCTGGCCGGACGACATTCTCGCCGCGTTCGAGAAAGCCTGGCATGAAGTCGCCGCCGAAGATTCTGCTGCCGATGCAACCTTCGCAAGAGTCTGGAAATCCTACACCGACTTCCGCAAGGAATATCGTGTCTGGAAAGACATCGGGTATCTTCCCTGAAATGGTGTCTGCGCCTGCGTCAAAGATGCTGTAAAGCCATGATCCGCCTCGTCGAACGGCTGGACCGGTTCGTTGTAGCGACAGGAAAATTCGCCGCCTGGGCCGGCGTCGCGCTGGTGTTCGTCACGATTTTCGACGTCGTCACGCGCGAATTCACGCAATCTTCCTGGACAACCCTGCGCACCTTCAGCGAATGGCAGCAGTCGCATTTCGGCTCTACGATGCTGCAGGAGCTCGAATGGCACCTGCATACCGTGTTGTTCATGCTGTGCCTCGGCTGGGCCTATATCGTCGGCGCGCATGTGCGCATCGATGTCGTGCGGGAGCGGCTGGGTGAACGGGCGCGCGACTGGATCGAGATCGCCGGCATTCTCCTGTTCCTCCTGCCCTTCGCCGGGCTGGTATTCTGGTATAGCGCCGATTTTACGGCTTCATCATTTGCGCAGAACGAGGCCTCGGCCTCCGGCTCGGGGCTCGGCCATCGCTGGATCGTCAAGTCGGCGGTTCCAGCTGGTCTGGCGCTTCTGCTTCTCGCCGGCGTCGCGAGGCTCATCGCCTGCATCGCGCGACTCTCCGGCCACGGGGGCGATGGCGAATGAGTTTCGCGGAAGCACTTCCGCTCTGGATGTTCGCCAGTCTCGCGATCTTTCTGTTCAGCGGCTTCCCGGTCGCCTTCGTGCTCGGCGGGCTGGCGCTCGGATTCGCCGGGATCGGCATTGCCGCGGGCGAATTCACGCTGGTGCAGTTCTACAACGTCGTACCGCGCATCTGGGGCGGCATCGCTGAGAATCCGATCCTGATCGCCGTGCCGATGTTCATCTTCATGGGCACCATGCTGGAGCGGTCGGGCATCGCCGCGGCGCTGCTGCGCTGTCTCGAACGTCTGCTCGCCGCCGTTCCCGGCGGGCTGGCGCTGGCGGTGACGCTGATGGGCACCATCATGGCGGCGACCACCGGCATCATCGGCGCGTCGGTCGTGATGATCACGCTGCTCGCGCTGCCTCCCATGCTGCGCGCGCGCTACGATCACGGGTTCGCCAGCGGCACAGTCGCGGCATCGGGCACGCTCGGCATCCTGATCCCGCCCTCGATCATGCTGGTCCTGATGGCGGAAATGCTGAACAGGTCGGTCGGCACGCTGTTTTTTGCGGCGCTCATGCCCGGGCTGATGCTGGCCGGGTTCTACGCGCTCTATGTCACGATCCGCGCGGCGTTGCGACCCGACCTCGCCCCGAAGCCGCGGGCCGCCGCGGACGGTGACTCCCTGCCCCGCCTGATCGTCGCCGGGCTGTTGCCGCCTGCCGCGCTGATCGTCCTGGTGCTGGGATCGATCCTCGGCGGCTGGGCATCGCCGACCGAGGCCGCCGGGGTCGGCGCCTTTGGTGCGATAGCGCTGGGCCTTTTCCTGCCGCCGATGATCGAACGGGCAGCCATTGGCAAATGGATCCAGGGCTTTCCGGCCCTACTGCGCGACGTCGCGGAGCGCAGCGCGCTGACCGGCGGCATGCTGTTCGGCATCTTTATCGGCGCAACGGCGTTCTCCCTCGTGTTTCGCGCGCTGGGCGGCGACGATGCGGTCAATCAGCTCATCGAAGGGACCGGACTCGGGCCCTGGGGCCTGCTGGCGCTCCTGATGCTGATTATTTTCCTGCTCGGCTTCTTCTTCGACTGGATCGAGATCACGCTGATCGTCCTGCCGATCTTTGTGCCGATCCTCGAAGGGCTCGATTTCGGCGATCATGTCGCGCGCACAGACCTGCTCTACTGGTTCGCCATCCTGATGGCCATAAACCTGCAGACAAGCTTTCTGACCCCGCCCTTCGGGTTCGCGCTGTTCTACGTCAAGGGCGCCGCGCCTCCGGCACTCGCCGTGCAGTCGATCTGGCGGGGCAGCGTGCCGTTCGTCATCCTGCAACTTGTCGCGCTGGCGCTGGTGGCGGCCTTTCCCGCCATCGCTCTCTGGATGCCGCATACCTACCTGAATTAACTGGCTGCACCGACCCTCTCCCTACCCCGGGTTCCTCTCATTCGGCAGCAGGATCGCCATCGCCAGGATTCCCACGACGATGATGCCGCCGAGGAGGTAGAATGAGAGTTCCAGCCCGGCGAATTCCACCACCGCGCCCATGATGATGGGAACGATCACCGCAGCGATCCGCCCGATAGTAAGCCTGAGCGCCGCGCCGCGGCCCTGCGCTGCGGGCCCTACCCCCTGTGAGGTGAGCGCAATCTCCATCGACTGGGCGATCCCGGTCGCCATGCCGCGCAGGCTGATAGCGATAGCGAGCGTGAAAAAGGTTCCCAGCATCGGAACGATCGACACCAGAATCACCGAAGCCGCCACCGCAACAAGCAGCAGCATCCGCTGCGAGATGACACGCGTGAACCGCCCGACGCAGAGCGAACCGACCGCGCCGAAAATTCCAATCATCGAGAACAGCCAGCCGATGGCGGTGCCGGTGATGCCGATCTCATTGAGATAGTAGACGTAGAAACTGCCCTGTATGCCGGTGCCCGCATGCCTCATCGTCGTGACACCCATGACCAGCGCCACGGCAGGAATGGCGAGTAGCGAAAACGCGGCGGCATAATCGCGCCAGTCGGGCACCAGCCCCCTGAGTCCGGTCCTTGGCGGGGTCGCGCCGGGTTTCGTCTCCTGCGCGCTTATCCCCGGCGGCAGGCATAGCATCGCGGCGAACATGCCCGCCGCCCAGAAAGTCATGAACCCGAATGCGCCCCAGGCGCCGGCCAGATCCCAGCAGGCGCCGACCAGAGGCGGGCCGGCGAACACGCCGATCCGGGTCGAGAAGGTCAGCCGGCCTGCGTAGACGGGCTGTCCTTTCATCGCATGACCGATGAAAGACTGGACGCCGACCCAGCACAGCATCACCGCGAAGCCGCCCAGCATCTGCAAAACGACCAGAGCCGGTATCCAGGGAAGCAGCGGATAAAGCGGCGGAATGCAGACCGCCAGGCCGGCGAGCCAGAGCGTCACGCGGCGCGCGCCGAGCCGATCCATCAATGCGCCGGCATGGATCGAAAACAACATCGGCAGAACCTGCCGGACGCCCAGCACCACCCCGATCAGGAACGCCGATTCGGTCAGAAGGCCGACCCACAGGGGTATGATCACGTTGTAGAGCTGAAGCGACGAGTTAGCGAACAGGCCGGACCCGTACACCGCACCCTGGATACGCCAGGGCACGGAGCTGGATGTTGTCTGTACGGGTGTCTCTGCCATGGGGAAATTCTATACCCCTCCCGTTCGTTGGCGAAGACGGTCGGACCGCGCTAACATTCCATCATGTTTCTGAAAAACGCCTGGTACGCAGCCTCCTGGTCGGATGACCTGCCGGATCAGACGCCGGTCGGCAGGGTCTTCCTGAACGAACCGGTCGTTCTGTTCCGGCAGGAAGACGGCACGCCGACCGCACTGGAGGATTGTTGCTGTCACCGCGCAGCCCCCCTGTCGAAGGGAGAATGCATCGGCGATCATATCGTCTGCGGCTATCACGGGCTGCGGTTCGACCGAACAGGCACCTGCGTTCATATCCCCGGCCAGCCGGCGATCCCGCCCGGCGCGTCGGTCAGGGCCTATCCCGTCCGCGAACGCCACAATGTCATCTGGATCTGGATGGGAGACCCGGATCGCGCCGACGAAAGCGATATCCCCGATTATTCATGGCTCGACGATCCCGGCTGGGTGTCGGTCAAGGGCGTCATCCCGATGAAGGGGCATTACCAGCTGCTGATCGACAATCTTCTGGATTTCAGCCACGTCACATACATCCACCGCAACACCATCGCCGGCGAACCTGCGGAAGGGACCGTGCCCGTCAAGATGGAGCGGCTGGAAGACGGGGTGAAAATCTCGCGCTGGCTGATCGAGTTCGACCCGCCGCCGCTATTCGCCGCCGCCGGGGGTTTCAACGGCAAGGTCGACCGCTGGCAGATCGCCACATGGAAAGCACCGTCGACGCTGGCCTTCGATGTGGGCTGCGCGGCGGCCGGGACCGGCGCGCCGGAAGGAAACCGAAGCCAGGGCATCTCGATCTGGTCCATGCACCTGATCACGCCGGAAACCGAGACCACGACCCATTATCACTGGTCCTACACACGAAACTTCGCGCTCGACGATGAGGAAATGTCACGGCTGCTCCATGACGGCGCCAGGGCGACCTTCATGGAAGACGTCGACATGATCGAGGCCCAGCAGCGCAATCTCGGCGGGACTTCCATCGACCATTTGGTCGATATCAACGCGGATGCGCCGCCGCTCCAGATGCGCCGTATGATGGCGGAACGGATCGCCGCAGAAGCGGGAAAATAGCCCCCCTATTCCATCGCCGCGCGGCGTAGCGCATCCGGCGTGAAGGGCAGTCTCCTGAGCCGCAAGCCGGTTGCGTCGAAGATGGCGTTCGCAATAGCCGCCGCCGTGGGGCCGGCCGTCGCCTCGCCCGCGCCGAGGAATTTGTCGTCGGGGCGATCCATGATGATCGTTTCGATTTCCGGCACGTTGTCGAACCGCAGGATCGGATAGGTTTCCCAGTCACGGCTGGTGATGCCGTCGCGGTCATGCGTCACCGCTTCGTACAGCGTCCAGCTAGCGGCCTGCAGGATGCCTCCTTCGAGCTGCGAGGCGAGCCCGTCCGGATCGACCACCTGACCGGCATCGGCAGCCGCAACAGCGCGCAGCAGCTTCACCTCTGCCTCATCGGTGACTTCGAGCTCGATCCCGACCGCCGCATAAGTCTTGATGTTCTTGTACTGGGCGAAGGCGATGCCGCGCCCGACGCCGTCCCGTTTATCGCCGGCAAACAGCCGTTCGGCGGCGGCGCGCAGGACGGCGGTCGCCCGCACATCTTCCAGATGGGACAGCCGGAATTCGACCGGATCGATGCCCCCTTCGTGCGCCAGCTCGTCCATGAAGGATTCGATGGCGAAGACATTGGCATAGGCGCCGAGCGTCCTGAGCGACGATGTGCGGAGCGGCATCGACCGCACGAGGTTCTTCACCAGCCGCCGCTGCGGGAAATTGTAAAGCGGGTCGAGATTGCGGTGGATACCGGCATGCACGCCCATATTCGGGTTGGCGCGCGGTTTGGGCAGCGGATCGGCCAGATAGTTTAACGGCAGAAGACGGCCGGGTCCGGCCCGGTTGGCCCCGGCGCGCGGCCGGTTCATATGCGTATCGCTATAGGTTTCCTGCGACCAGTCGATTACCCTGCCCGCCTCGTTCAGGCTGGCGCGCAGCGACATCGACATGGCTGAACCGTAGGGCTCCCACGCATGTTCGTCGTCGCGGGTCCATTTGAGCAGGACCGGACGCCCCGGGATCGCACGGGCAATCAGCGCCGCATCGGTCGCCGCATCGTCCGCGCCGTTGTGCCCGTAACAACCCGCGCCCGGCGTATGGATGATGCGGATATCGTCCGGGTCCATCTCCAGCCCGTCGGCCATCGCCGCGCGCAGCAGGTAAATGCCCTGGCTGTGGCTCCAGATGGTCAGCTTGCCGTCCTCGCATACCGCCATCGCCGCAGACGGACCCACCGAACCGTGCATATGGTAGGGCCGGTCATAGCGCGCTTCGAGCGTCGCGGCGGCACTGGCCGGTGGATCGGCGAGCGGCGGCACGTCCTCGTCGACAGGCTTTCCGTCGACAACGCGGAGGCTCTGGCGCGGCTCCGTCAGCAGCCGTTCGAACATGTCGCCCTCGGGCAGACCTTCGCCCGTGTCCCAGCGCGCCGCGTTGGACAGACGCTCCGCCGCGCGGACAACCTGGTATTCGTCTTCCGCGGCGACGGCAAGGTACGTCCCGTCGCGGATAATCGTCACGCCCTCGGATTCCAGCCGCTCAACCACGGTTTCATCGAGGCTTTCCAGAATGGCGTGATAGTGAGGCGGCCGCACCGGCCGCGCATGGAGCATATTCGGCAGCACCATATCGTGGACGAAGCGGGCGCTGCCGCCCGCGAGCCTTTCCATGCCGCGCGCCGTGGCGAAATGACCGACATAGCGGAAAGAGGCAACGGGCTTGGTCGGCGCCGCTTCGTCGACATCGATGCCGAACGCACTGCCTTCCGGCATCAGGTCCCAGTAGGTGACTGACCGGTTGGTGGCGCGCGCGACCACGAGCCCGTCATCGACCTCCAGCATGTCTTCCTGCACGTCGAGCGTCTCGGCGGCAAGCCGCAGCAGATGCCGCCGCGCGGTCGCCGCCGCATGGCGCACGGCGTTGCCGGATTCTTCCATCGAATTGCTGCCGGACGTGATGCCCTCATCCGGGGACGCGCCGGTCTCGGGCGCGGCGACATCGATCCGTGCGGGATCGACGTCGAGTTCTTCCGCCGCAATCAGGGCGACGGCGGTCGAGATGCGCTGGCCGATATCGACCTTGCCATTGGCGACGGTGATACGGCCCTGTTCCTCCAGCCTGATCCAGTCGTCGAGCGCGGGCGTCTTCGACAGCGATGCGTTATCCGGCATGGCGTCCTCCCCCCGCGGCGCGTTCGATCGCCGCCAGCACGCGGCTGTGCGACCCGCACCGGCAAAGATTGGTTTCGAGCGCCTGCTTTATCTCGGCCCGGTCCGGTCGGGCGTTCCTTTTCAGCAGCGCCGTCGCCGTCGTCACGAGGCCCGGCGTGCAGTAGCCGCACTGTGCGGCGTTAAGCGCGACGAACGCCTCCTGCACGGCTTTGCCGGTCTCGTCTTCGGCCAGCCCTTCGATTGTGCGTATGTCCGCGCCTTCGAACTCGGCCACCGAGCGGACACAGCACTGCGTCGCCTCGCCATCTACCAGCACGGTGCAGGCGCCGCATTGTTCCTTCGCACAGCCGATCTTGGGCCCGGTCAGGCCAAGCTTGCCGCGCAGCACGTAGATCAGCGGCGTCGCCGGGTCGGCCTCGACCTCATGCGCCGCGCCGTTCACCTTGAGAACGAATTTCGCCATCGGTTTCAGTCCGGTTGTTTTCGGTACCGACAGAAATATCCGCTGCGGTAAAATCGCGCCAGCCCTGCCGGCATTTTGCGCATCGGACCCCCCCCTCCACACCCTCCCCCCGCGCACGGGGGAGGGAGTCGTGGCGATGAACAGACCCTGAGATAATTCTTCGGGTAAGTTTTCAGGCGTTGCCACCGCGTCCCCTCCCCCCGAGACGGGGGAGGGACTGGGAGGGGGCTGACAGATCCATGTCCGCCGGAGTTGGCGACGCAGGCCGAAACGCCCTATTCTGCGGCACGCAGTTAGGGAATTACCGATAAGGCACATGAGTCAGGGATTTATCGAACGTTTCGGTTTGTGGTCCGACGAACAGGCAGCGGCAGCAGAGAAAATCAGGCGCTGGATCGCGGATTCGGGTGTCCGGCTGATCCGCATGGCCTGGGCGGACACGCACGGGCACGCCCGCGCCAAGATGGTGTCGGTGCCGGTCTTTCTCGAGTCGCTGACGAACGGCTACGTCATAAACGTCGCCACCTTCACGCTGGATGCGTCGGGCGGGCGGGTGTTCCGGTCCTTCGTGCGCGGCGGCGGGATGGAACTCGACGAAATGACCGGCTCGCCCAACCTGACCGTCGTGCCGGACCCGGAAACATTCCGGGTGCTGCCCTGGGCCCCCGATGTCGCCTGGGTGATCTGCGACGAGTACTTTACCGACGGCAAGCCGTTCCACTTCTCGGCCCGGCAGGTTTTGCGCCGGCAGATCGACCGCCTTTCCGGCTGGAACATGTCGCTCAAGATCGGGCTGGAAGTCGAATGGTATTTGCGCCGGATCGCTGATCCTGACCTGACCGACGGGCATACCGCAACGCCGGGCATGCGCGGAACGCCCATCGCCACTGCGCCGGTGGAACCTGGCTATTCCTACCATTCCGAATCCAACATGGATCTGATGCAGCCGGTCCTGTCGGAGCTGGCGTCGGCTTACGAGGAACTCGACCTGCCGCTGCGGTCGATCGAAAACGAATTCGGACCGGGGCAGATCGAATGCACCTTCTCGGCGCAGGACGCGCTGCGCGCCGCCGACAATATGGTTCTTTTCCGGAGCGCGACCCGGCAGGTGTGCCGCCGGCTTGGCCATATCGCGACCTTCATGTGCCGGCCCGCCTTCCCCGGCTTCTATGCAAGCGGCTGGCACCTGCATCAGTCGCTGACCGATCCGGCGACGGGCGAGAATCTCTGCACGCCGGACGACGAGGCCGCCTACATGTCGCCGACAGGCATGAGCTGGCTCTCCGGCCTGCTGGAACACGCTGCGCCGTCATCCATATTCGCAACGCCGACCGTTAACGGATACCGCCGGTTCCAGCCGAACTCCCTGGCGCCGGACCGCGCCACATGGAGTCATGACCATCGCGGCGTGATGGTCCGGTTGCTGGGCGGCGTCGGAGACAAGGCGACCCGTTACGAGAACCGTATCGGCGAGCCTGCCGCCAACCCTTATCTCTATATCGCGTCGCAGATTATCGCCGGGCTGGACGGGGTCGAACGACAGGCGGAGCCGTGGCCAGCCGACGACGAGCCCTATGAGTCCGACCGACCGCCGCTGCCGAAGAGCCTGGGCGACGCGCTGGTCGCGCTGGGCGGCAGCAAGCTCTACGAGGACGCGCTCGGGCCGATCTATCGCGACTATTTCATCGCCCTCAAAAAATCCGAACTTTCACGCTACACTCAGTACCTGGACGCGAACCCGGAGCGTGAGGACGTCAACGGCGTCACGGCCTGGGAACAGCACGAATATTTCGATTTCTTCTGATCTATCAGGAGCTTGCAACAGGATGTCTCCAGACGACGCGCCCTACTCCCCTATATCCGCAACCCGCGATGCCACGTCCTACGACTGGGATGCGCTGATCCATGAAAACCGGGTTCACCAGTCGATCTATACCGACCCCGGCATCTTTCGCGAGGAAATGCGCAAGGTTTTCGGAGCGGTCTGGGTCTATCTGGCGCATGAAAGCCAGATCCCCGAACGTGACGATTACGTGCTGTCGAAGCTCGGGCTCAGGCCGATCATCGTGGTGCGCGATCACAATGGCGTCCTCCGAGCGCTTTATAACCGCTGCACCCATCGCGGCGCGACGGTGTGCCGCCAGCCGAAAGGCTCGGCGCGGTCGTTTTCCTGCCCCTATCACGGCTGGAGCTATTTCAATTCGGGAAAGATGTCCGGCGTGCCGTGGCCGGAAGGCTATTCGTGCGATTTCTCGGACCCGAAATACAACCTCGCCCAGGTGCCGCGTGTAGCCTCGTATCGGGGGTTTATCTTCGGCACGCTGAACCTCAATGCGCCGCCGCTGGAAGACTATCTGGGCCCCGTCCGTCAGCCGCTCGACGAATGGCTCGACCGGCATCCCGGCGGCAAGGTCGCCTTCTGCGACGCCAACCGGCTGAAATTCAAGGGCAACTGGAAGCTGCTCTACGACAATAGCTGCGACGGCTATCACGTGATCTTCTCGCACCGCTCGCTGCTGGCCATGGAGAACAGGCTGGTCTCCGGCAAAGAGCCGGAAAAGGGTATGGCTTTCTACAAGAACAGCCCCGATACGGGGCCGATCCATCTCAAATATTTCGGCAACGGCCATCACTTCAAGGACAAGCGGATGACCATCGAGGATCGCCCCGGCGCGCTGTGGGAGATCGAAGGGCCGCACCCCGGTATGGAGCATTACGAACAGGCGCTGCGAACGCGCCTCGGCGACAAGGCCGACGCAGTGCTCGACCTCGCCTCGTCCGAGCCGGTCAACATCAACGTGTTCCCCAACCTTCATATCCTCGGCAACCATGTGCAGGTCTGCCAGCCGGTTTCGATGACCGAGACCGATACGACCTGGTGGGGCACTGCCGTGATCGATGAGAACGACGAGCTTCACGGCGCGGTAGACGACATCAACGCGCTCCGCATGCGGACGCAGGAGAGCTTCCCCAATTTCGGAGAAGTCGACGACCTGATGAATTTCGAGGAGATCCAGGCCGGGCTCGCCGCGGAAGAGGACGAATGGGTCTACATGCACCGGGGGCTGGGTCTCGACGAACGCTTCAGCGTAGACGAACACGGCGTCATCACAGGCCCGTCGACCGACGAGGTGTTCCTGCGCGAGACCTACAAATATTACAAATCGCTGATGCAGGCCGAGCCGAACATCGCAGTGTCGCGGGATGTCTGAGATGGCGAATTCCGCGGAGAAAAACCCGTCGCTCAGCTCCTACTATGTCGGCGATGCATTCTATCAGGACCTGGTCGAGGCGTTCACGGGCTGGCAATCGGATGCGCGGGAGATTGCCGATGCGGAAGTGCGCGACTCATGCCGTCGTTTGATCGAAAGGGAAGCGCGGCTACTGGATGAGGCAGCCCTCGATATCAACAGACTCGATGCATGGCTCACCCTGTACACGCCGGAATGTATCTACTGGGTCCCGGCAACGCCGCATGGCGGCGACCCGCGGCGCGAGATCGCGGTATCGTTCGACGACCGCCGGCGGCTGGAAGACCGCATCTACCGCCTGAAAAACGATTTCGCCTGGTCGCAGATGCCCCGCTCGCGCACCGCGCGGCTGGTCTCGAATGTCACCGTGTTCGGCGGGCGGCGGCAGAACGAGGCGATGATCCGCTCGACCTTTCTCACCACCGAACTGCAGGCGGGCGACAGGCGCACCTATACCGGCTGGTACGGCCACCGCGTCCGGCGTAAGGGCGACGGGTGGGAAATCCTCGCCAAGCAGGTCAATCTGATCGATTGCGACATGAATTTGCGCAATCCGAGCATAATTCTCTAACGCAATCGCACCGGCCCTCTCCCCCTCCCGGCCACCCAACGCCAGTATCCTCACGGGTGG
>JAYOLL010000015.1:18277-77003 GCA_038120295.1 Rhodospirillales bacterium
TAATACACAACCCAACGCGCCCGGCCCCTCTCCCCCCCCCGCCCACCAAACGCGTTTTGCGGGGGGGGGGCCGGGTGGGGGAGAGGGCCGGTACCGACTGGAAAGGACAAACACCCATGCCCGACGTCGGTTTCCGCAAATGGCTCGGCATCAATTACGACGCGATGGAGGACGGCCACGCCGAGATTTCACTCGCCATCACAGACGACATGCGGAACCAGCGCGACGTGGTACAGGGCGGGGTGATTGCCTCCGTCATCGATGTCGCGATGGGCACGGCTGCGGGCGGCGGCAATTACGACACCCGCAAGCGCCCGCTGGCCACGCTGGAGCTCAAGGTCAACTATCTGGCGCCTGCGACCGGCGATACGATGTCCGCCACCGCCGACGTGATCCGCATGGGATCGCGCGCCATCGTCGTCAAATGCGACGTGTTTCGCGGCGACGGGGAGCTGTGCGCGACCGGGCTCGGCACCTTCATGACGCGCCGCGTCCACGCGACCGACCCGGACGGCATGCCGCCGCCGAAGGGATAATTGATCAGCGGGCTGAGTTCTACATCGACCACCGTCTGGACCCCGGCTCAAGGCCGGGGTGACGATCGGGTTCGTGGGAACGTTTCCGAAAATCTGTTTCGTTTAAAGACTGTCATCCCGGACCTGATCCGGGATCCAGAGTCGAAAGGCCAAGCCAACCTCTACCCCGCCAGCTTCTCCCGCATGGCGACCAGCGTTTCCATCTGCGCCCTGTCTTCGGAGCCGGTAAAGCGGGCGGAGAAATGCGTGCAGCCGCCCTCGACGAATTCGCCGATCCAGCCGGTGACTTCCTCCAGATTGCCGGCAAAGCAGTATTGCTGCTTCCGGATCAGCTCGGCCGGCTGCATGTAGTAGCCTTCGAGATACTCGTCCAGCTCGGCATTCGCCTTCGCCGGGTCGTCATGGACGGCGATGGTGGTATAGACCGCGCCGGTGATATCGGCCGGGTTGCGACCGGCCTCGACCGCCGCTTGCTTCACCCCGTTCCAACCTTCGGTCCATTCGGCGGGCCCGCCCGCACCCGACGGGAACCAGCCGTCGAAATAGCGGCCGGCGCGGTTGAGCGCGGCCGGCACCCCGCCACCGCCCCACAGCTTCGGGCCGCCCGGCGTAAAGGGGCGCGGCGCGAGCTGCCCGCCCTTCACTTTCCACAGCCCGTCCCAGTCCACCTTTTCGCCGGTCCACAGCGCGCGGCACAGCTCCATCAGCTCAAGCATGCGGCGGATGCGCTTTTCGAACGGCACGCCGGCGGCCATGAATTCGTCGCGGATCGGCTGGATATCGCGCGCCGTACCGAGCCCAAGAACCGCGCGGCCCTCGGCGATCTGGTCCAGCGTCGCGAGCTGCTGCGCCAGCACCACCGGATTACGCAGCATCGGCAGCATCACCGCCGTGCCCATCTTCACCCGCTTTGTCCGGCCCGCGATCGCCGCCATCAGCGTGATCGGGTCGTGGCGCGGCTTGGCGAGCAGCGAATCGCCGATCCAGACCGTGTCGATCCCCACCGCCTCGGCGTGATCGGCAAGGTCCAGAATTTCGCCGGTTTCGTGGATATCCTTGACGATGCGTTCCCGCGTGGGGAGAAGATAGCCGACTTCCAGGGTCATATTAAACTCCGTTCTGTTAGCCGCTTCCGCGGCATCGCACCGGCCCTCTCCCCCACCCGGCCACCCAACGCCAGTATCCTAGTGGGTGGCCGGGTGGGGGAGAGGGCCGGTGCAGGCTTAAACATGCAGCATGTAGAAAGGCTCAAGCGCCTCTTTCACGAAGATGTCCTCCGGCGCCAGGTGTTTCTGCGTGATGCCCTGCTCATGACACCAGCGCAGGAACGCGTCCAGCGTCGCCCTGTTTCGCGACACGCCATAGGGCCAGTAGTCGCCGTCGGGGAACAGCTCGTCCGTGTTGCGCTCGGTGATCGCCTGGATCCACGGGACGCCGATGCGCGACACATCCATATCATGCATCCTCTCGACCGAGTTGTTCTTGGCCGCCTCGAACGCGTTGAACAGGTTGCGCGCAATCCACTTGTTGCGTTCCCAGGTGGACCGCTTGATGCCGATCACATGCATGATCGGGTACACGCCGGATTCCTTGAAGTACGCGCGCTCCACCGGCTCGTAGTCGGGATAGAGCCGCGCAATGCGGGGATCGCCCTGCAGAAATATCTGCGGCGGCGCGGCGGACAGGAACGCATCCATCTCGCCTTCCGCCACCATATCGGCCAGCGAGCCGCCCGGCAGATCGTGCAGGCGCACACCCTCGGGCGGGGTTTCGGCGGTCGCCATCAGCCGGCCCGGCGCGTCAGGCGCATGCTGGTACCACTCGATCTCGGTCAGCGGAATGCCGACCGTGTCGGTCATCCAGCCGCGGATATAGGTCGTCGCGGTCTGCGCCCACTGCGAAACGGCGATTTTGCTGCCGCGCAGATCCTCGGCGGTCTTAATCTTACCGCCAGCGCGAACATAGATGCCGGAATGACGAAACAGCCGCGACGGGAAGACCGGGATCAGCACGAAGGGCGCGTCGCCCCGGTCGATCGCCTGTACCGCGCCGGCAAATGACATCTCGGACACGTCCCATTCCTGGTCGCGGAAGAAACGCTGAAACGTTTCCCACACCGACATGACCAGAAAGGTCGGTTCGATCCCGACCGGCTTCACCGCCCCGGTCTGCAGGTCGCGGATGTGATCGTAATCGTTGATTCCAATCGTCAGATTGAGGTCGGCCATGCGTTTCTCCTTTGCGGACGGCACTTTAGCAATCGTGGCGATGGGGAGCCAGTGGCAGCGCGCAAATCGGCACTGCCTGCGTTATGCTCAGCCCATGGTCGATACACCCGAAACGCCGGGACGTAATCCCGTGCACCGCTGGATCGAGGATGTGTTCGTCGATCTGGCGCGTCAGTTCCGCTGGTCGTATCTGCCGCCGCTCATGATCTATATGGCGGCGGGCATCTCGGGTCTGACCGCCATCGTCGGGACGTTTTTCGTCAAGGACTATCTGGGGCTCAGCGCCGAGTTCCTCGCCGCGCTGGGATTCTGGGCGGGCATTCCCTGGGCGCTCAAGATGCCGCTGGGCCACCTGGTCGATCTGATCTGGCGCTGGAAAGCCATCCTCGTCTGGGTAGGCGCGGCGCTGATCGCAATCAGCGTCTCCATCATGTACGCGCTGATCGCGCATACCGACGCCATGACGGCGATAGCCCCCGCTTCGGCCTGGTATGTCATCGCGGTGCTGCTTTCGCCGACCGGCTACGTGGTGCAGGACGTGGTTGCGGATGCCATGACCGTCGAGGCGGTGCCGATAGTCGATATCGCCGGGCGCCCGTTCGCTGAAGACGCAATCAAGGCGATGCACACCACCATGCAGACGCTCGGCCGGTTCGCCATCATCGGCGGCACTGTCGCTGTGGCGGCGGTCAATATCATCGCTTTCGACGGCGTCGCCGCGATGGCGGAAACGGAAAAGGCGGCGATCTACGCCGACATCTATATGATGGCGCTGGTCATACCGGCGATTTCGGTACTTGGCGTGATCCTTGGCGGCGTCACGCTGCGCCGCCGGGCAGCGGCGATGCGGGCCGAGGGCGTCGACGAGGGCACCATCGAACGCGCGCTCTTCCTGCCGGAAGAAAAGACCGCTCCGAACTGGTGGATTCTGGGCGGCAGCGCCGCGTTCGTGGCGTTTTCCCTGACGACGGGACTCTCCGACATACCGTTCGCGCAGGAGATTATCTTCGCCGGCTCCATGGGGATCGTGCTGTTCCTGCTGCGCCGGCTCCTCGGCGAGATCGATCCGTCGCTCCGCGGCGCGCTGATCGGCACCGCAACAATCGTCTTCGTGTTCCGGGCGGTCCCGCTACCGGGGCCAGGCGTGGCCTGGTTCGAAATCGACGTGCTGCTGTTCGACCAGCAGTTCATTTCGGTCCTGTCGCTGATCACGTCGGCGCTCGCCCTCATCGGCATGGTGGTGCTGCGCCCGCTGATGGCCAGCCGGTCGATCGCCTGGATCGTGGTGCTGCTGACCGTGATCGGCGGCGTGCTGTCGCTGCCCAATATCGGGCTCTATTACGGGCTGCACGAATGGACGGCGGCCCATACAGCGGGCATTGTCGATGCGCGCTTTATTGCGATCCTCGATACCGCCCTCGAATCGCCTCTGGGTCAGATTGCGATGATCCCGATGCTGGCCTGGATCGCGCGCAACGCGCCGAGGCACCTGAAAGCGACCTTCTTCGCCGTGATGGCGTCCTTCACAAACCTTGCCCTGTCAGCGAGTGCGCTCGGCACCAGATACATGAACCGGCTCTATACGGTCTCACGCGAAGTAAAGGACCGTTCGACCGGCGAGGTGACGGTGCCGGCGGACTATTCGGAACTCGGCTGGCTGCTGATCGCGGTGACCGTCGTCGGCGTAGCGCTGCCGCTTCTCGCGGTGTGGTTCGTGCAGAAAAGCCGCCTGCGGACCGAACAGTAGGACGAAGAGCGCCATGGATCAGGAAACGCTCATCGAAAGGCTCGCAACCGGCGAGGGTCTTGGCGGCGACCGGCCGCGCCGGATCGATACGCATATCTCGGTCATTTTTCTGACGGATGACCGCGCCTGGAAGCTCAAGCGCGCGCTGAAGACCTCCTACCTCGATTACAGCTCCGTCGACCGGAGACGCCAATACTGCGAGAACGAAGTCGCCGTAAACCGCCGCACCGCGCCCGATATCTATCTCGGAGCGGTTCCGGTCCGGCTCGACGCAGACGGGGCGATATCCGTCGCGGAACACGCTGAGGGCGAGATCGTCGACTGGCTGGTCTGCATGCGCCGGTTCGACGACGATCTCCTGCTGAGTCGCCTCGCCGAAGAGGGCCCGCTGCCGCGCGAGCTATGCCTTGGGATGGGCGACGCAATCGCCCGCTTTCACCGCGACGCCGAACGTACGATCGATCCCGAGGCGAGCCGCCGCATTCTCTTTGTGCTGAACGAGAACCGCGAGGAAATCGCCCGGCAGGCCGCCGGAATTCTGCCCGAAGGCGATATCGCCCGGCTCGATACCGCCTGTCGGGAGACGTTCGGGAGACTCGCGACCGTCATAAACCGGCGCGGTGCGGACGGGTTCGTCCGCCACTGTCATGGCGACATGCATCTTCGAAATATCTGCGTCATGGACGGCCATCCGGTGCTGTTCGATGCCATCGAGTTCAACGAGGAGATCAGCCATATCGACGTGCTGTTCGACCTGGCGTTTCCGCTGATGGACCTGATCTATCGCGGACAGGCGCTGGCAGCGAATGCCGTCTTCAACCGTTATCTCTATCGCACGCGCGACGACGGCGATCTTTGCCTGCTGCCCCTGTTCCTGGCGCTCCGGGCGGGAATCCGGGCGCACACATCGGCGATGGCAGGGGACGACGGGGACTGTTGCGGCTATGCAGCGCTGGCGCAATCCGCGCTCGATCCGCACCCGCCGGTTCTCGCCGCCGTCAGCGGCCTGTCAGGCACCGGAAAATCGACTGTGGCGGCGCGGCTGGCGCCGGCGCTCGGCGCGGCGCCGGGGGCCGCGGTGCTGAGCAGCGACCTGATCCGCAAACGGCATCTTGGCGCGGACCCGCTCGACCGGCTTGGGCCCGAAGGCTACACCCGCGAAATCGACGAGACGGTGTACGGCGAACTGTTCGACGGCGCCGCGCGCATTCTCGCCGGCGGCCACGCCGTCATCCTCGACGCGACCTTCATCCGCCCCGCCCATCGGGAGGCGGCAGCCGCGGTCGCGGAGAAAGCAGGCGTTCCGTTTGCCGGAATCCGCCTCACCGCCGACGCGGAGACGCTGCTCGCCCGTGTGCGGGCCCGCAAGAACGATTCGTCCGATGCGACCGAAGAGATTCTGCAAGGGCAGCTGACCGCTCCCATCGGACCGCCAGCATGGCGTGAGATTGACGCCGCGCGCCCGCTCGACGAGATCGTCGCGGATTGCAACCGCATGCTCCTGCCTTCGCCGAAGTGAAGCTTCAGCTTCGCGCAGGCAGGAGGACGAGGAGGCGTTGTCGGCGCTTAGACCTCTGACGGAATCAAGGCTCGATCGGCACCCAGGCGCGCTGTACGGCGGGACGGGCCTCGATGGCGTCGTGCCAGCGCTTGAGGTTGGGGTAATCGTCGAGCCCTACGCCCTTCGCGCCGTGTACGTGCACATCGGGATAGCAGGAGATATCGGCGATCGAATAATCGCCCGCCAGATATTCGTTATCGGCCAGATGCTTGTCATAGGTCTCGAACATGTCGAGGAGCGTCGCCTTGTAATGCGTCTTGGCGGCGGGCACGTCCTCGGGGAAACGGTGGGTAAACAGCCCGTACTGCTGCGCCAGCGGGGTGAAGGTCGAGGTGCCGTAGAAGAACCACTGATCGACCTTGAGCCGCTGGATCGGATCGGCCGGGTAAAGCGCGCCGCCCGCCTTGGTCGCCAGATAGGCGAGGATCGCCCCGGATTCGCAGAGCGAGATGCGCTGACCGCCCGGCCCGTCATCATCGACCAGGGCGGGGATCTTATGGCCCGGGCTGATCTTGCGGTATTCCGGGTCCATCTGCTCCTTCTTCTGAAGGTTGACCGGGCGTAGCGTGAATTCGAGCCCGGATTCCTCCGCCGCCTGCCGCGCCTTGTGGCCGTTATCGGTATTCCATGTGTAAAGATCGATCATGTCTGTCTCCCTGATGCATGAGTGCGCTTGCCGTCGAGTTTAGCGACGGGTAACGGCGGTGGATAGGGCGCGGAAAACGAAATGGTGCGCCGGGTCGAACAAAGTTCGACCCTTCTTTCTGACGAGAGGGCGCCCATTCGAAGGATGGTGCGCCCGACAGGATTCGAACCTGTGACCCCCAGATTAGGAATCTGGTGCTCTATCCTGCTGAGCTACGGGCGCACGTAACCGCCCTATAGCATGCTTTCGCGTCTATTTGCAGTGCAGAGCGACAAGGTCGCGGCGATTCAGCCGTTTCGATATGGCGCAGTTCTGCGCAGCGACCTGGTGGCGGCGGGCGGCGGCCTTGCGCAACGTGGTGAGATTGGCTTCGCAGCGCCTGAGCGCCGCCTCGGCGCGGCCTGTCGCGGCGCCGTATATGCGGATCGAGGCGACAGGCGAATGGGCGTGACGGCGACCGGGGGCGTAGCGGCCCTTGGGCCCGGCGCAGGAGCCCTGCTCGTACCCGTCGCGCGGCCGGCAGCGGACGGCAGCGGGATCCAATCGCAGATAGGCGGGATAGCGGTTCTTGCGCGGCAGGCACAGATTGCGGCGCTGATCCAGGAAATCGTCCTCGGCGCAGGGCCGGGTCGCCAGGGCGGATACGCGCTGCGCCGCCGCACGGCAACGCGTGACGCCCGCGCGAATAGCCCTGTCGCGAGTGACCTGCCGGCGTTCATCCAGGGTAGGGATCGCGTTGGAGGGATTTCCAGGGACCGGCCCTGTCTGGGCCTGCGCGTGGCCCGTCAGCGCGAGGCCCGTTAGCGCGAGGCCCGTTAGCGCGAGGAAAGCAATCAGGGCCCCGTTAAGGAGCAGACGGAACGGACATGTCGATGACATGACGCCATCGTGCCGCGCAAAGATGAGCGGCGGGTTAAGGGCACGGAATTTCCGAATTCTATCGGAGAGGAACCGACAGGCCGAGGCTGAGCACCTCGGTCCCGGGATTATTGTCGTCGATACCGGCGTTCGACAGGTGATAGAACATCAGCCCGAGCCGCATATCGTTGTCGAACCTGTAGGCGAGTTCCAGCGCCGAGCGGAATTCGATAACCGAACCCAGATCCTTGCCGTTGCCGTCATGGTATCCGCCGACGGCAAAGGACGGCGTGGCGACGATGCGGCGACCGAAATAGAGATCCCAGCCGATCCCGCCATAGCCATAAACGCTGCCGTCCGTGGTGCCCATGACGCCGAGGATCGGCTTGATCGCCCAGAAACGCTTGCGTCCCTTCCATTCGATCCTGAGTTCGCCCGCGCCCTCGTTGTCGTTGATATCGAAATACCCCCCTGCAAGGGTCAGGAAGGAGGGGTCTTCCCTCGGCACGGGCGGCAGCGCCGCCGCGGTCGCCTGGGCAGCCTGGGGCGCTGACACGCGGGCCGGCGATGCGGGCCGGACGGGAAGCGCGGGACGAACCGGCTGGGAAAACGGCTGGGGCTGGCTGACATAGGGATCGGATGCGAACGGGTGAGGCTCGTCTATCAGACCCGACATGTCATAGATGCCTGTGCCCGCCGCCGCCGGATGCCATGCGGCGGAAAGAACGAGCGCTCCTGAAAGGAGGGCGAAGACGACCGAACGAATCCGTCGCGGTGTCGGGTTTCCGTTGAACGTTTCACGCATTCGACTGCACCGCGCCTTGTTCGTTTCGAATCGGGTCGAACCGGATTGTAAGGATAGCGCCGTCTCGCGCAACTGCCGGAGAGAGCCCCCCGGCCGGGATGCCCCGGATGCCGCCGGTCCCGCCGCGTTCAGACCCGGATCCGGAGTCGTTCCATCGCACGAATCAGCGCGGAACGGATGCCGGGTTCCATCGCCGAATGGCCGGCGTCCGGCACGACCACGTACTCCGCCTCGGGCCAGGCGCGGTGAAGCTCATCGGCGGTGTAGATCGGGCACACCATGTCGTACCGTCCCTGCACGATCACGCCGGGCAGATGCCGGATCCGGTCGATATCCCGCAGGAGCTGGTTTTCTTCCATGAACAGGTCATTCACGAAGTAATGCGCCTCGATCCGCGCCAGCGCGTAGGCCAGGTGATCGCCGCTGAAGGCCGCAACGGTTTCCGGGCTGGGCAGCAGGGTCGAGCACGCTCCTTCATAGGCGCTCCACAGCCTTGCTGCCGGCCCGTAAACAGCCCTGTCTTCGCTCATCAGGCGGCGATGATAGGCGGTGAGAATATCCTTGCGTTCGTCCTCGTCGAGTATTTCGACCAGCCGCTCCCAGCTCTCGGGGAACACGGTCTTCATGCCGTAGAGGAACCAGTCGAGCTCCTGCTGGCGTCCGAGGAAGATGCCGCGGATGACAAAGGCCGTGCAGGCCTCGGGATGCGCTTCGCCATAGGCGATCGCCAGCGTGCTGCCCCACGAGCCGCCGAATACCGTCCAGCTATCGATGCCGAGATGAGCCCGCAGCATCTCAATGTCGGCGATCAGATGATCCGTCGTGTTGTTTTCCAACCCGCCCTGGGGCCGCGACCGGCCGGAGCCGCGCTGGTCATAGACCACGATCCGCCAGAATGTCGGATCGAAAAACCGCCGATGCACCGGCGTCGCCCCGGCGCCGGGACCGCCATGCAGGAAAAGCACCGGCTTGCCGCGCGGATTACCCGACTGCTCCCAGTACATCATGTGACCGCTGTCGAGCGGGAGATGCCCGCTCTCGTACGGCTCAATGGGCGGAAAAAGCTGTTCTCGATTCATGAAGAGTTCCGTACAGGCCGGGTCGCCGCTACTCCGGCGCGCGCGTCGCGGCAGCGAAGCTTGTATCTCGTTGCAGCCATGAGCGCCCCTCTATAAAGGAGAGACATGACGATGAAAAGCTTGGCAAGAACCGGAGGCTTCCGGATCGCGGGATGGGCCCTGCTGCTGCTGTTCGCGACCGGTGCAGCAGCAGCCCGCGAGGCCGCGAAAGACCCGGAAACCGTCCGGAGCGGAACGGCGCGGGAAATCGTTGATGGCGACACGCTTGTGCTGGAAACAGGCACACAAGTCCGGCTGGTCGGTATCCAGGCACCCAAGCTGCCGCTCGGCCGGCGCAATTTCCGCACCTGGCCGCTGGCCGACGAGGCTAAACGGGCGCTTTCCGGCCTGACGCTGGGGAAACGGCTCACCCTGCGGTACGGCGGCAGGAAGATCGACAGGCACGGACGCCTGCTCGCCCAGCTGACGACGAATGATGGCGTCTGGGTCCAGGGCGCCTTGCTGGAAGCCGGCATGGCGCGGGTTTACAGCTTCCCCGACAATCGCAGCCGGGTTGCCGAGATGCTGGACGCCGAACGCAAGGCGCGCGCGGCGCAGCGGGGTATCTGGAACCATCCGTTCTATGCCATCCGCACACCGGACGATGCGGGACGCCATATCGATACGTTCCAGCTTGTCGAGGGGGAAGTTCTTAGCGCCGCTATCGTGCGCGGACGCGCCTATCTGAATTTCGGTAAGGACTGGAAGACCGATTTCACCGTATCGGTCGCACCGAAGGCGATGCGGCGCTTCTGGCGGAATGGCCCGCCGATCACTGCGCTGAAAGGAAAGCGAATCCGGGTGCGGGGCTGGCTGAAATCCTATCGCGGGCCGCTGATCGACGCGACCCATCCGGAACAGATCGAAATCCTGGACTAGGGAAGTCTCGCGAATACCTCTCCGAGAACACCCCTGGCCTTTTCGTAGATCCCCGGATGTTCGCTTTCGCGAGGGCCGCCGATGCTCAGGATGCGCCAGCGGCGACCGGAGAGCCATTCTCCTATCTCTTCCGCTGCACTGTCTGCGAACGGATCGACAATCAGCAGGGCGCGACCGAGATGCTCTACGTACTCCGCCGCCTGCCGCGTTCCGCCTGCAAGGTCTCCCTGCGCCAGGATCAGCGTCGCATCGGCGTCGGCGATATTGAGCCGCGTCCGGATAATCGGGTCGGCGCTTTCGGTTTCGATCAGATCGTACCGGTCGTCTATGACACCGTCCTCGGCGGCGCGGCCCACCGGGCAGGTTCCGCCATGCGGCAGACCGGCCTCGATCGCCGCATCCAGCGCCGCCCTGTCGACGCCTGTCTGCCCGCCGGAAATGATCTTCAGTCGTTCGGTCATGAATTTCCTCAATAAAAAAACGCCGCCCGCAACAGCGGACGGCGTTTTTCTAACACATGAAACCGATAGCCGGTCAGGCTGCTTTCAGCAGCAGCGTTTCCAGCTTCTCAGTCGCCGCGTCGGGCTCGATCTTTTCCACCAGCGCTAGCTCCAGCGCGAGACGGCCAAGCGCCGCTTCGTACATCTGACGTTCGCTATAGGACTGATCGGGCTGATCGGGCGGCCGGTGCAGGTCGCGCACCACCTCGGCGATAGCCACCGGGTCGCCGCTGTTGATCTTGGCCTCGTATTCCTGGGCGCGGCGGCTCCACATGGTGCGCTTGGCGCGCGCCTTGCCACGCAGCGTGCCAATCGCCGTCTGCATCTTTTCGCGGCTCGAAATCTTGCGCAGGCCCGATTCCTCCGCCTTGCCGACGGGCACCCGGAGGGTCATCTTTTCCGCCGCGAAGTTGATTACGAACAGTTCCAGTTCGAAACCGGCGACTTCTTCGGTCACGATATCGGTCACCCGGCCGACCCCATGGGTCGGGTAAACCACGTAATCGTTGGCTGCGAAGGGGAACTTTTTCTTCTTCGCGCGGGGTTTGGTTTTCGCTTTTTCAGCCATGCTTTCCAATCTCATCCATTGCACTGCGGCTTCCGCGGCCGGGGCGGCAAATTAGCTCTGAACCCGTACATGTCGAAGGGAGAGACGACCAAGGAGCTACCCCCAGCGGCCCATCCTGTGCCATCCGCCAAGCCTGAACAGCTGGATTCCCCCCGAATTCCAACTGGTTCAGGGTATATATCACAAATTGGCGCCAGAAGACAGCGCTTCGTAGCGATTCGCTATAGGTCCCTGAAAACGGGAAATATTTGAGCGGATTGCGAAAATCCGCTCATGCCGTTCGGGATTCAGTCCCGCGACGCAGGATTGGGGCTGAAATGCTCGTCGAACTTGTTCGCCTTGTCCTTCCAGTCGTCGGCATCGGCCGGCGCATCGCCCTTGCGCGTGATGTTCGGCCATTTTTCGGCGTATTCCGCGTTGATTTCGAGGAATTTGGCCACATCGCCTTCCGTATCGGGCTGAATCGCCTCCGCGGGGCATTCCGGTTCGCAAACGCCGCAATCGATGCATTCGTCGGGATGGATCACGAGCATGTTTTCGCCCTCGTAGAAGCAATCCACCGGGCACACCTCAACACAATCCATGAATTTGCATTTGATGCAGTTTTCCGTGACGACGTAGGTCATTCCTGTCTCCGCTTTTTGGTCCCCGCCCCCCGGCACCGGTCCGGCGGACGACTTTGTTCGTGACAAAGCTGTACTATTTCAATCGGCCCTCTGCAATGGCGTTCTCGCCTTTTTCGAAGACGCCGGGGGATGGATGCCCAACCCGCTAGTCGCGCCCTTCCGCCCGCTTGCGCGCGAGCCCCCGATCCCGATCGGTGACATAAATCAGCCCGGCGATTCGTCGCAGCAGCTGATCCTCATAGGGATCTACGTGGCCGTCGGCAAGCACGACCCGCCACAGCGATTCCATCAGTTCCACACGCTCGTCATAGCTGAAACCGTTGCTGATCGCCGACGTAAATGCATAGAGCTGTACGCTGCCGTCGGTTTCGTGCTCCGCCGCCTCGATAAGCGCTACGGCGTCGTCATGGGAGAGATCGAACCTTTCGGCAACATACGCTTTGATCCTGGCCCGCTCGTCATCGTCGAACTGCTCATCGACGGTCGCCACCTCAACCAGCAGCGCCGCCGCCGCCAGATGACGCTCGTCTTCAGGGCTTTCCTGGGAAGGCGCGGATCCTCCGCCCAGCAGATTTCGAATTCGGTTCAGCATACTAGTCCTACCATTTATCCTTCATCCCCCGCCGAAATCCGTGCACCGCGGCGACAACCGGCACCGGCTCCGGATCGGACAGGTCCTCGAACAGCATCTGCGCTTCGGCTGCGGGCCCGCGCCGCGTTCCGAGCGCCAGCACCTTTACCACACGAACGCGGCGGGACTGCGGAAAAGTCAGCACCTGGCCGACACGGACGGAGAAATGCGCCTTTTCGACCTTGTTCCCGTCGACCCGCACCCGTCCGGCATTGCAGAGCTGCGACGCCAGCGAGCGCGAGCGGAAAAAGCGCGCCTGCCACAGCCATTTGTCGAGCCGGATAGCCCCGGCCTCTCCGCCATCGCTCAAGATTGCAGCCTCAGAGAGGCGAGCGCTGCGAAAGGGGAATCGGCGGAGACGGGTGCTGGTTTCTTCCGGGTTCTGCCGGTCCGTTTTGAATTTCCGGGTGGCGAACTTGCGTTCGCACCGTCCGCTCCGCCGCGGTTTCTCCTGCGGGACCGGCGAACAGGCTTCGCGTCGAACGCGATGCCGTCGCCTTCGATCTCGACACGCCTGTATCCCAGCGCCTCGATGACAGCGGCGGCTTCATCGTTGCCGAGCCCCAGCAACGTGGGCATTTCGGGCGTAAGTCCGAACGGACCGTTCTGCGCCTGCTGTTTAAGAATCACCGACAGCCGGTCGGCGATATCTATACGGATCGCCCGACCGGCGCAGGGCGTAAATCCGATCGCTGCGTAGAAACCGTCGGGCACGGCTTCGTCCAGCGGCACGGTCACCAGACCGGGCCCCGGCGGCTCCTGCGGCTCTGCACCGGTCCAGACCGCCCATAATATTGCCCGCAGCCTTGCCGCCGCCGGCTTTACCAGCGCGGACAGGTAGATCGTGTCAGGCCCCAGACGAACGCCCGCACGGCGCAGCGCGCGCCGGTCCTCGGTCTCCAGCGCGGCCACCTGCGCCCGCGCTGTGGCGCGCGATGTGGAACCGAGCCCTTCGCGAAGCTGGAAGGCGATTCCGCGAGCCGGCGACGACAGGTTTGCCTGTCCGAGTTTTGCCAGCGCGGCCAGCGGTTTAGCGGCATGCTCGTCGAACCAGCGCCTCAACCGGTCCTCGACCCGGCTGCGCAGGCGGGACGTCAGTAGCGCACCCGGTCTGACGCCGATATCGGGGCGAAGAATGTCCCGTCCCCTCGCCAGCGCCGCGATCCGCGTGCCGTTCCAGAAAATCACGCCGGCCCCGTCTAGTTCGAACGCCTCGTCCGGCGCAGCGACCAGCGCAGCCACCCGTCGACCGATCTCGCTCTGAAGCGCCCGCTGGGCGGCCACCGCCATAAGGCGGCGCATCTCGCCCGTCGCGTCGTCCGCAGCGACGAAACACAGCCCGTCAAGCGTCCCGACCCGCTCGCCTTCGATAAACACATTGCCGTCTGCATCCAGGTCGGCTTCCAGATCGGCCTTGCCGCGCGACCTGGACAGCGCCGCATTGCGTCGATCGATGAAGCGCTGCGACAGCTTTTCGTGCAGCGCATCGGACAGCCGGTCCTCGATCGCCCGGGTCCGTTCCTGCCAGTGCGCCGAGTCCTCGAGCCAGTCGGCCCGGTGCGAAATGTAGGTCCAGGTCCGCGTGTGGGCGATACGCGCCATCAGCGTGTCAATATCGCCATCGACCCGGTCGAGCCGAGAGAGCTGGTTGGCCACCCAGTCTACTGGCAGCCTGCCGTCAAGCCGGCGAAGCTGGCGGAACACATGCGCCAGCAGCCGCTGGTGCGCGTCGGGCATGGTCTTTCGAAAATCGGGGACCTGGCAGACCTCCCACAGCTGCCGCACCCCTTCGGGATCGGCGGCCAGCCCGGCGATTTCATCGTCATTCGCCAGATGGCGCAGGGCGGCATGGTCCTCGGCCTCGCGCGCGCGCCGGAGCTGGGCGCGCGGCGGCGGTGCGTTGAGGCTCCTTAGCAACGATTTGACTGTGCGGAAATCAAGATCGCTGTTGCGCCACCACACGGTCCGCAGAGCTTCGAACTGATGGTTTTCCACCGCCTGGACGATATCCGGATCGATCGACCCGATCTCGGCCAGCGTGCCGAACGTGCCGTCGCTCATATGGCGCCCAGCGCGACCGGCGATCTGGGCGATTTCCTGGCCCGAAAGCGGACGGTTGCGGGCGCCATCGAACTTGCGCAGCCGGGCGAAGGCGACATGACCGATATCCATGTTCAGCCCCATCCCGATCGCGTCGGTCGCGACCAGGTAATCGACCTCGCCATTCTGGTAGAGCTCGACCTGCGCATTGCGGGTGCGCGGGCTGAGCGCTCCGAGCACCACCGCAGTGCCGCCGCGCGTGCGACGCACCTGCTCGGCAATCTCATAGACGTCGTTGGCGGAAAACGCGACGATGGCCGAGCGTTTCTTGAGACGCGTGAGCTTTGTCGGCCCGCTGTAGGAAAGTTTCGAAAACCGCGGGCGCGTAATGAAGGCGGCGTCGGGGATCAGCGCCTGGATGACGGGCCGGATGGTTTCCGCGCCGAGAAACATGGTCTCCGCCGCGCCACGCGCATGCAGCAGCCGGTCGGTGAAGATGTGGCCTCGTTCCTGGTCGGCGGCGAGCTGTATTTCGTCAATGGCGAGGAAATCGACATCCCGGCCCAGCGGCATGGATTCCACCGTGCACAGGAAATAGCGCGCGGTAGGCGGGATGATTTTTTCCTCGCCGGTCACCAGGGCGACGTTGCGCGCCCCGACCGCACCGACCACCCGGTCGTAGTTTTCCTGCGCCAGAAGGCGCAGTGGAAACCCGATCATGCCGGAACGATGACCCAGCATCCGCTCGATGGCGAGATAGGTCTTGCCGGTATTCGTCGGGCCCAGAACAGCGGTTACGCGGGGCCTGTTTTCCGGGACGGCCATGGTGAAAGCATTACCTTTCCGCCAGCGCGTTGCAAGCGCCCGCGAATGGAGCCTGAAGGGTTGCGAAACGGCGTCACGGAAACCATATTCCCACGCGATCACAACCACTTGCTTGCCTGATATATTCCAGGGGCATTCCGGAAGGAGGAAAATTCCGATGGCCGAAGAAACGCTTCGATTCGAAACAGAGGTCGGCAAGATTCTGAATATCGTCGCGCGTTCGCTCTACAGCGACCGTCAGATTTTCCTGCGCGAGCTGATTTCGAACGCTTCCGATGCGTGCGACCGGCTGCGCTATCTGGCGATCACCGAACCCGGCCTGACAAAAGACGATCCCGAATTCCGCGTGGTGATTTCCGCCGACAAGGAGGCGAAGACGCTGACCGTCGCCGACAACGGTGTCGGTATGAACCGCGAGGCGCTGATCGAGGATCTCGGCACCATCGCGCGATCGGGATCGACGGCGTTCTTCGAACAGCTGACCGGCGACGACAAGTCTGACATGGCGCTGATCGGCCAGTTCGGCGTCGGGTTCTATTCCTGCTTCATGGTCGCTGACAAGGTCGAGGTGGCAAGCCGCCGCGCCGGCGAGGACCAGGCATGGCGCTGGACATCGGACGGGGCCGGAGAATTCACCATCGGCGAAGCGGAGAAAGAGTCGCGCGGCACATCCATCACGCTGCATCTGAAAGACGATGCGTCGGAGTTTCTCGAAACGCCGCGCCTGCGCCATGTCGTTTCGACTTATTCCGACCATATCTCGCTGCCGATCCAGATAGAGGAAGACGGCAAGGCGGAAACGGTCAACAAGGCATCCGCCATCTGGACACGCCAGCAGAAGGACATCACGGAAGAGCAATACACGGAGTTCTACCGAGATGTCGGGCGCATGTTCGACGAACCGTGGATGACGCTGCACTGGCGCGCCGAAGGCAACATGGAATACACCGGCCTGCTCTATATCCCGAGCCAGCGGCCGATGGATATTTTCACGCCCGACCGGGAACAGCACCTGAAGCTGTATGTCCGCCGCGTATTCATCACCGACAAGTGCGAGGAGCTGGCGCCGCGCTGGCTGCGTTTCCTGCGCGGACTGATCGATTCCGAAGACCTGCCGCTCAATGTCAGCCGCGAGATGCTGCAATCCAACCCGATGCTGACCCGCATTCGCACCGCGCTGGTCCGGCGCGTGCTCGGCGAGCTCAAGAAGAAGGCCGAGAATGCAGTGGACGAGTACGCAACCTTCTGGGAGAATTTCGGCCCGGTGCTCAAGGAAGGACTGTACGAGGATTTCGAGAACCGCGAAGCGCTGCTGGGTCTCGCGCGGTTCCGCTCCTCGACGGAGGACGGTCTGGTCGATCTGGCCGGATACGTCGAACGCATGAAGGAAGGACAGGACGCGATCTACTACATCACCGGCGACGAGATTGAGACGCTGGCCAGAAGCCCGCAGCTCGAAGGATTCCGGGCGCGCGGCGTGGAAGTCCTGTTGATGACGGATCCGGTCGACGAGTTCTGGCTGCCTGCCATCGCCGAGTTCGACGGCAAGGCTTTCAAGTCGGCAACCCGCGCCGGCGCGGACCTGTCGAACATCGGCAAGAATGCGGATTCGGAAGAATCAGGTGACGGCGCGCAACCCGAAACGCCGGAAGGCGTCGACGCGCTGATTGCGATGGTCAAGCTAGAGCTTGGAGAGGCAGTCAAGGACGTACGCGTCTCGGATCGGCTGACCGACAGCCCGGTTTGCCTGGTGTCGGACGAGGGCGATATCGATATAAGGCTGGCACGGCTGCTGAAGGCCAACCAGCAGCTCGACGAGTCCATCCCGCGCGTGCTGGAGATCAACCCCAACCACGCGCTGGTGACGGCGCTGGCCGGACTGGTTGGCGAAGACGGCGCGGGATCGAAGTTGGGAGACGCCGCGTGGCTGCTGCTCGATCAGGCGCGGATTCTCGAAGGCGAGACCCTGCCCGACCCCACCGGTTTCGTGCGGCGCATGTCGGACATTATGTCGAAGGGGTTTGCAGCCTGACGCCGGCGCGTTTTATGCGCGATGCCGGCCGCCACCGGCGGGCGAGAAGGGGCGTGTTTTCACCCCGGAGTGCGATCCGGGCAATGCCATTGATGGAACGAAGATCGCCCCGTCAGCTTCCCTTCTTCATCAATGGGAAGTCCGCCGCGCCTAGAATTGCACCGACGCCGTCCTCCTGAACAACAATGGCGCAGCCGTCCTGCTGGTCGATACCGAGCATGTCGATCGGCACCTTGATTTCGGCCTTCGCGCCGTTCCACGTGCCGATCCGGCGGATGGCGCGCACGACATTGGTGTTGGTCAGGCTAACGCTCTCGTTCTCGCCGCGCCGGATTTCGGTCGAATGCTTGCGGTCGTAGGCGAACAGCCAGACGACAGCGTCGCGAGCGGGTTTTTTGCCTTCGGCGATTGTTACCAGAGCGGTTTTTTTATCGGGATGGTCGACCGTAACCGCCACCTGGGGACGGCTGCGGACCTTTTCAATCGTACGTAGCATCTTGCCGCGATGCGACCCGACGCCTTCGCGCACGCCCCCGACCACCATCTGCGGCGTATAGATATAGCGGAGCCCGAACCGGCTGCGATAGTTGCGCTGGCGCAGCGTGTACTCGGCGCTGGAGAACGGGTCCTTCCAGCCGAGATAGTCCCAGTAATCGACATGGAACGAGAGCGGCAGCACGTCGTCGCGCATCGCCAGCTCGCCGAGCAACCGGTCGGCGGGCGGGCAGGACGAGCAGCCCTGCGAGGTAAACAGCTCGACGACGATCTTGTTGCCGGCTGCCAGAGCGCCAGAGGCAGGGCTGAAAACCAGACCCGCAGCCAGAGCAATCGCAGCAGCGATAGCCCGGAAATTCATACGGCAAGTATCAGTCATGACCGGAACCTAAGCGGCCATGGGGGCAACCGCCAGTCAACAAAGCGTGACAGGCGGTTTAGCCCCGATTGCCCCTAACGGTCAGGCCGCGTCGTCCAGCATGTTGCGGATGACGTACTGGAGGATGCCGCCATTGCGGTAATATTCGACCTCGTCCAGCGTATCGATGCGGCACTTCGTATCGATTTCCTCCGACGAGCCGTCGGCGCGGGTGATCCGAACCTTGACCGTCATGCCCGGCGTGATGCCGTCTTCCAGCCCCAGCACGTCGACGATCTCCGTCCCGTCGATGCCCAGGGTCTGACGCGTCGTGCCGGCCTGGAATTCCAGAGGCATGACGCCCATCCCGATCAGGTTCGAACGGTGTATCCGTTCGAAGCTCTCGACGATCGCGGCGCGAATGCCCAGGAGACACGGGCCCTTGGCCGCCCAGTCGCGCGAAGAACCCATGCCGTACTCCTTGCCGCCGAACACGACCAGCGGGATGCCGTCGGCCTGGTACTTCATCGACGCCTCGTACACCGACATCTCTTCGCCGCTTGGCATGTGTTTGGTGAAGCCGCCTTCGGTACCCGGCACCATCTCGTTGCGGATACGAATATTGGCGAAGGTGCCGCGGGTCATGACCTCGAAATTGCCGCGCCGCGCGCCGTAGGAGTTGAACTCCTCCGGCCGGATCTGACGTTCGAGCAGGTATTCGCCCGCGGGCGCCGACCGCGCGATCCCGCCAGCCGGCGAGATGTGGTCGGTGGTCACCGAATCGCCGAGCAACAACAGCACGCGCGCTCCATCGATATTCCGGACCGCATCAGGCTCGCGCTCCATTCCCTCGAAGAAAGGCGGATACTTCACGTAGGTGGAGCTTTCCTGCCAGTCATAGGTGTTGCCGTCCGGCACGCCCATGTTCTTCCACTCGGCCGGCCCCTCCGACACGTTGTCGTAGCGCGCACGGAACATCTCGGGCGTCACCGCCTCGGCGATGACGTCCTGGATTTCCTTGTTGGTCGGCCAGATATCCTTGAGATAGACCGGGTTGCCGTCCGAATCCTCGCCCAGCGCGTCGGTCGTCAGGTTGACGTTGAGCGAACCGGCCAGCGCATAGGCTACCACCAGCATCGGCGAGGCGAGATAGTTCGCCTTGACCTGCTGATGGACGCGGCCCTCGAAGTTACGGTTGCCGGACAACACCGCACCGGCCACCAAGTTGCCGTCGTCGATCGCATCCGCGATCGGATCGGGCAGCGGGCCGGAATTGCCGATGCAGGTCGTGCAGCCGTAACCCACCAGGTTGAAGCCCAGCGCGTCGAGATCGTCGTCGAGCCCGGCGGCCGCCAGATAATCCGTCACCACCTGGCTTCCCGGCGCCAGCGACGTCTTGACCCAGGGCTTGGACTTCATGCCCCTGGCCACCGCATTGCGGGCCAGCAGACCGGCGCCGACGAGAACCGAGGGATTGGACGTGTTGGTGCAGGACGTGATCGCCGCGATCACGACATCGCCGTCCTTGAGCGAATAGTCCGCGCCTTCGACCGGCGCTTCGCCCTTGCTGCCCTGCCAGCTGGGCAGGGCTTCCTTAAAGGTCTCCGGCGCGCCCGAAAGCGGCACGCGGTCCTGCGGCCGGCGCGGGCCGGCGAGCGAGGCCTCGACGGTGGAGATGTCGAGCTCCAGCGTGTCGGTGAAGACGGGATCGGGCGAGGACGCATCGCGCCACATGCCCTGTTCCTTCGCGTAGGCTTCGACCAGCGCGACCACATCGTCGTCACGCCCGGTGAGCTTCATGTAGCGGAGGGTCTCGTCGTCGATCGGGAAGAACCCGCAGGTCGCACCATATTCGGGCGCCATGTTGGCGATGGTGGCGCGGTCGGGCAGGCTCAGATTATCGAGGCCCGGCCCATAGAATTCGACGAACTTCGAGACCACGCCCTTCTTGCGCAGCATCTGGGTTACGGTCAGCACCAGGTCGGTCGCCGTGGTGCCTTCGCTGAGCGAGCCGGTCAGCCTGAAGCCGATAACCTCGGGCAGCAGCATGGAGATCGGCTGGCCGAGCATCGCGGCCTCCGCCTCGATCCCGCCGACGCCCCAGCCGAGCGCCGCCAGGCCGTTGACCATCGTGGTGTGGCTGTCGGTGCCGACCAGCGTATCGGGATAGGCAATCGTCGCGCCGCCGTCCTCGGCGGTCCAGACCACCTTCGACAGATATTCGAGGTTCACCTGGTGGCAGATGCCGGTGCCAGGCGGGACCACGCGGAAATTCTGGAATGAGTTGGCGCCCCAGCGCAGGAACTCGTAGCGCTCCTTGTTGCGGGCGAACTCGATCTTCACATTCTCTTCGAACGCCGCCTCGGTACCAAAATTATCGACCATCACCGAATGATCGATGACCAGATCCACCGCCGAGAGAGGATTGATCTTCATCGGGTCGCCGCCCATCTTGATCATCGCTTCGCGCATCGCGGCGAGATCGACCACGGCGGGCACGCCGGTCAGATCCTGCAGCAACACGCGGGCCGGGCGGAAGGCGATTTCGTCGTTGCCTGGCTTGCCGTTCCAGCTCGACGCGGCCTTAACGTCGTCCACCGTCACCGTGCGCCCGTCTTCGTAGCGCAGCAGGTTTTCCAGCAGCACTTTCATCGAGTAGGGCAGCCGCGAGGAATCGCCCAGCCCCGCCTCCACGGCGGCGGGAAGGCTGAAATAATCGAAAGACTTGCCATTAACGGTCAGCGTGCGGCGCACGCCGAGGGAATCCTTGCCGACAACGGTCACGGCGCTTCTCCTTCTCTTCTCATTTGCTTGGCAGTAATACGCGCGCGGAAATTACGCCCGGACGCGTCCCCGCTCAAGGGGAGATTGACCGGCCCGGTCCGGAACGAAACCATCGACGCGCGCGAAATATCGCAAAATTGCCACAATTCAGACCTTGCCGGGACACATTGGCAGGCCAATCTCTTAATCCTAGCCCCCATGGAGCGTCCGCCCCCCCGGGCGCTCCCCGGTCCGGCAATCGGACCGGCCTCCCTTCGGCCGTTGGGTTCCCCCCAACGGCCGATTTTTTATCCAAAATGCCCAAAATTATCGCGCCCGCCACCATACGCTCTGGTATGGTGCAGCCTCACATTCGGTAAGCTGTTGACGGTGCATGCGTTTTTTCGGTGTAGGCCTGTCCTGTATCAGGGGCGAACGGCTGGTTTTCCACGGACTCGATTTTTCCATCGAACCGGGCGAAGCGCTGGTGCTGACCGGGCGCAACGGTTCGGGCAAGACCAGCCTGCTGCGCGTCATGGCAGGGCTGACCCGCTGTTCGGACGGCACAATCGGCTGGGATGACGGTTCGATCCGCGACGAACCCGAACGTCATTGCGCACGAACCGCTTATGCCGGCCACCTGGACGCTGTCAAACCGGTTTTGACGGTGCGCGAAAACGCCGTCGGATGGGCGCTTCTCAACGGCGGCGACGAGGGGAGCGCTCTGGCGGCGCTCGAAATTTTCGGTCTCGCGGACCTGGCCGACATGCCGGCGCGCTACCTGTCGGCGGGACAGCGCCACCGGCTGTCGCTATCGCGCCTGCCGGCCCGCCCGGCGCAGCTCTGGTTGATGGACGAACCGACCGTCGCCCTCGACGCGGCTTCCGTCGCGGCGCTGAATGACGCTGTCGCGGCCCACCGCAAGACGGGTGGCATGGCGGTTATCGCGACAAACGTTTCGCTCCCCGTCGAAAACGTCCGGTACCTCGACATGGTGGCGTCATGAACGGATTCGTCCGGATCGTCCGCCGTGAACTCAACCTCGCCTTGCGACAGGCGGGCGACAGCGTCGTCATCGTGCTGTTCTTCATCCTTGCCGCAGTGCTGTTCCCGTTCGGCATCGGCCCGGAGCCCAACATACTGTCCCGTATGGCGGCCGGCACGGTGTGGGTGACCGCCCTTCTCGCCGCCATGCTGTCGTTCGAGCGGCTGTTCGTCCCGGATTACGAGGACGGCAGTCTCGAGCAGCTGGCGCTCGCCCCGATCCCGCTGGAACTCACGGTTCTGGCCAAGGCGGCGGCGCACTGGCTGACGACAGGTCTGCCGCTGCTTATTGCGGCGCCTGTGATCGCGGTCATGTTCGGCATGCCCGAACAGGGCTACGGTGCGCTGATGACATCGATGGCGTTAGGCACCCCGGTTCTGAGCCTGATCGGCACGGTCGGCGCGGCGTTGACCCTGGGCGCGCGGCGCGGCGGCGTGCTGCTGGCGCTGCTGGTGCTGCCGCTTGTCATCCCGGTATTGATCTTCGGCGCGGCCTCGATAGAGGCGGCGATCGGCGGGTTTCCGGTCGGCCCGCATCTTCTTCTGATGGGCGGCATGCTACTGGGAGCGCTCGTGCTTTGCCCCTGGGCGGCGGCAGCGTCGCTCAGGCAGGCTCTGGAGTGAATGAAAATGACGAAAATTTGGAGCTGGCAAGAGGCGGTTTGCCGGAATAAGGTCCGCTGCCGCCGGTTTCATCCGGTACGATAACGGGTATCGGGTTCAAAAACCGCCGAAGATACCTAAATTAGGTCCTGCATAGCCGGAAATCAGCGCCGACGACGACATGATCCTGCAGCAATACGCCAACCCCGCCCGGTTCAGCCGACTCGCCGACCGGCTGATGCCATTCCTTGCGTGGCCAGCCGCGCTGCTGCTCGCGGCAGGGCTGTATTTCGGACTGTTCAACTCGCCGCCGGACTATCAGCAGGGCGATACGGTTCGGATCATGTATATCCACGTGCCGGCCGCGATCATGGCGGAAAGCGTATTCATCATGATGGCGGTCGCGAGCGCCGTGGGGCTGATCTGGCGGCATCCTCTCGCACATTTGTCGGCCCAGGCCGCGGCGCCGCTAGGCGCGGGATTCACCTTTCTGTGCCTTTTCTCCGGATCCCTGTGGGGCAAACCGATGTGGGGCACATGGTGGGTATGGGATGCGCGCCTGACATCGGTCCTGATCCTTTTCTTCCTCTATCTCGGTTTCATTGCGCTAAAGGACGCGTTCGACGATCCGGCACGCGGCGAGAAGGCGGCAGCGATCCTGGCGCTGGTCGGTTCGATCAACGTTCCAATCATCAAGTTTTCAGTGGAATGGTGGAACACGCTGCACCAGCCGCCCAGCCTCGGCGTCACGAAGGTGGCCATTCATTCGTCGATCCTGCTCCCGCTCATGCTGATGGCGGCGGGTTTCGGTTTCTATTTCGGCGCAGTTCTGCTGATCCGCATGAAATCGCTGATGCTGGCACGGCGCGCACGCGGCATGGCGATGGCCCGGGCGGCGGGAGAGCCCGGTGCGGGCCGGGAAGCACAGGTTTAGCGAAATGGCGGAATTTTTCGCAATGGGCGGACATGCCGCCTTCATCTGGCCAGTCTACGGACTGGCGCTGGGGCTGCTCGGCGGGTTTCTCTTCACAAGCCTGCGAAGATTGCGAACGATGGAGCGGGAAGTCGAGGCGCTCGAAAAAGCCTCGCCCAGACGTGGTCCCAGGGGCAGCGGAGGCGCATCGTGAACCGGAAACAGAGACGCATGGGCGTCATCGCCATGGGGCTGCTGACGCTCGGCGTCGCAGCCGCCCTCGTGCTGACCGCGCTGGAGGACAGCATTGTGTTCTTCTACAGCCCGACCGACCTGGTGGAGAAGAAAGCGCCCACCGATCAGCGGCTTCGCGTCGGCGGCATCGTGAAGGAAGGAAGCGTCGAGAAGAGCAAGGATGGGGTAACCACCGTCTTTACCGTGACCGATACCGCCAACACGGTGCAGATATCCTTCAGGGGCGTCCTGCCAGACCTGTTCCGAGAAGGACAGGGGATCGTCGCTGAAGGCAAGTTTCAGGAATCCGGCACCTTCACGGCGGACGAGGTGCTGGCCAAGCATGACGAGAACTACATGCCGCCCGAAGTGGCCGACGCGCTGAAAAAGGCCGGACACTGGAAAGGGAACGAAAAGAAATGATCCCCGAAATCGGTCTGTTCGCCCTGGTTCTCGCCTTCATCGTTTCCTGCGCGCAGGGCGTGGTCCCGCTGGTCGGGGCAGCGCGCGATCACCAGGGCATGATGGAAATGGCGCGAACCTCTGCCACGGCGCAGTTCGTTCTGGTGCTGATTTCCTTTGCGGCGCTGATGCATTCCTACGTGGTTTCCGATTTCTCGGTCGTCAATGTGGCCACGAATTCGCACACGCTGAAGCCGATGCTCTACAAGATCTCGGGCGTGTGGGGCAATCACGAAGGCTCGATGGTGCTGTGGGTTCTGATCCTGGCGCTGTTCGGGCTTGCCGTCGCCATATCGGGCGGCAACCTGCCGCCGGGGCTGCGAGCAAGGGTTCTGGGCATTCAGGGTCTGATCGGCGCCGGATTTCTTGCCTTCATCATCTGGACCTCGAACCCGTTCGAACGGCTGTCTCCGGCGCCGCTTGAGGGCAACGGGCTCAACCCCATCCTGCAGGATCCAGGCCTCGCCTTTCACCCGCCGTTTCTCTATCTCGGCTATGTCGGATTCTCGATGGCGTTTTCGTTTGCCGTCGCCGCGCTGATCGAAGGGCGCGTCGACGCGGCCTGGGCGCGCTGGGTCCGGCCATGGACGCTAGCCGCCTGGTGCGCGCTCACCATCGGCATCGCGATGGGGAGCTGGTGGGCCTATTATGAGCTCGGCTGGGGCGGCTGGTGGTTCTGGGACCCGGTGGAGAACGCCTCGTTTATCCCGTGGCTGGTCGGCACCGCCCTGCTGCATTCCGCGATCGTGGTGGAAAAGCGCGACGCGCTGAAAAGTTGGACGATCCTGCTCGCCATCCTCGCCTTTTCGACTTCCCTGCTTGGGACCTTCCTGGTGCGCTCGGGCGTCCTCAGCTCGGTTCACGCCTTCGCCAGCGATCCGGAACGGGGCGTCTTTATCCTCGGGCTGATCGTGATCGTCGTCGGCGGGTCGCTGACGCTCTATGCGATCCGCGCGCCCCAGCTCAAGGGCGGAGGCCTGTTCGCGCCGATTTCGCGCGAGGGCGCGCTGGTGTTCAACAACCTGCTGCTGACCACCGGGGCCGCCGTGGTAACGCTGGGAACGCTTTATCCGCTGATCCTCGAAGCGTTCGGCGGCGGCAAGGTTTCCGTCGGACCGCCTTTCTTCAATGCGACTTTCGTGCCGCTGATGATTCCGGTGCTGATCGCCTGCGTGATCGGCGCGATGATGAGCTGGAAACGCAGCGATCTTCGCGGCGTAATGGCCCGCCTGTGGGCCGCCTTCGCAGCGGCCCTGATCGTCACGATCGCGGTCGCCCTGTTTGTCGGATTCAAGGACATTCTGGCGGCGCTCGGCCTCGGGCTCGCGGCCTGGCTGCTGGTCGGCTCCGCCGTGGAAATCGCCGAGCGGATCGCCCTGTTCCGCGGGCCGCTGGCAAACTCGCTGCGCCGCGCCGCAGGCCTGCCGCGTTCCGCTTGGGGCGGCGCGATCGCGCATGGCGCGCTGGGACTTACGGTCGCCGGCATCACGGCATCTTCCGCCTGGCAGGACGAGCATATCCAGCATATGCGTGCAGGCGACCGGCTTGCCGTCGGCCCCTATGAAGTGATTTTCCAGGGGGCCGCCCCGGTAAAGGGCCCAAACTGGGACGGCATTCGCGGCACCTTTAACGTGATGCGCGACGGCGAACTCGTTACCGTGCTTCATCCCGAAAAAAGGGACTATCCGGCAGAGCGCAACCAGACGACCGAAGCCGGCATCCATTACACGGTCGCAGGCGATCTCTACACGGTGCTGGGCGAAAGGGCGCGGGAAGGCGGGTGGAGTACGCGGATCTATTTCAACCCGCTGGTCGCCTGGATCTGGATCGGCTGCGTATTCATGGCGATTGGCGGGCTGGTATCGCTGACCGACCGGCGACACCGGGTCGGCGCGCCCCGCCGGGCGGCCGCAACGCCTTCCGCGACAGCCGCAGAGAGCGCGTAATTTGAAGGCGCTCCAGCCCCGTTTCCTGATTCCGGTCGTCGCCTTCCTGGCGCTGGCGGCCGTCTTTGCAATGCAGCTGTCCGATATCAGCGGCGGCAAGAACATCTCCGATCTGCCATCCGCGCTGATCGGCAAGCCGGCGCCGGCGCTCGACCTGCCGCCCATACAGGGAGACGGGCCCGGTCTTAAGAGCGCCGATTTCAAAGGTCAGGTCGCGCTGGTCAATATCTGGGCGTCCTGGTGCCCGCCCTGCCGGCTCGAACACCCGCTGCTGATGCGGCTTGCCGGCGAAGGGGTGAAGCTCTACGGCGTCAACTACAAGGACAGGCCGGAAGCCGCCATCGCGTTCCTGGCGGAGCTCGGAAACCCGTTCAAGGCGCTGGGCGCGGACCGGACTGGACGAACATCCATCGACTGGGGCGTCTATGGCTACCCCGAGACGTTCGTCGTCGACAAAAAGGGCATCGTCCGCTACCGCCATGTCGGCCCGATCATGCCGCAGGACCTGGATACGAAAATCTATCCCCTGCTCAAGAGGCTGGAGACGGATAAGGGATGAGAAGCGCGGTGGTGATCCTGCTTGGCCTTCTGATGGCGGCCCCCGCCGGAGCGGTCGAACCGAACGAGATCCTCAAGGACCCCGCGCTTGAGGCGCGGGCGCGGGAAATCGGCAAGGAGCTGCGCTGTCTGGTCTGCCAGAACCAGTCGATCGACGATTCCAACGCCGACCTCGCGCGCGATCTGCGAGTGATCGTGCGGGAACGGCTGACCAAAGGCGACACCGACAAGCAGGTGTTCGATTATGTGGTCTCGCGCTATGGCGATTTCGTCCTGCTCAAACCGCCGGTGAAATCCTCGACCCTGATGCTTTGGGGCGCGCCGGTGATTGTGCTGCTCCTCGGGATCGCTGGCCTGGTGGTCTGGTTCCGCAACCGCGAGGCGCCGACCGACGATGACGTTGGCCTGACGGAAGACGAACGGCAGCGACTCGCTGACCTCCTTAAATCGGAAGACGGCAAATGACGCTGTGGATCGTAATCGGCGCGCTGGCGCTCGCCGCCGGTGTTGCTCTGGCCCTGCCCCTTTTGCGTCCCGGGCGTCCTCGCCCGTCACGCGATGCCTATGACAGCCAGGTCTATAGAGATCAGCTGGCCGAGCTGGAGCGCGATATCGAGCGCGGCGCCATCTCGGCGGAAGAGGCGGTATCGGCGCGCACTGAAATATCCCGCAGGCTGCTCGCCGCTGACAGCGCCGCACAGGAACAGGCGGCAAACGATACCAGGCGCATCGCCCCTGCGGAGTTTTCAGGTCTGACAGTTGCACTCACCGTGCCGGCCTGCGCGCTCGCGATATACGCCATCCTGGGTTCGCCGTCCCTGCCCGGCCGCCCCGCACAGGAAGTCCGCGCCACGCATCCCACAACCGGCGGCGCGGGCCAGCAGGCCACGGAAGCCGAGCTGATCGCGCGTCTCGCCAGGGCGCTCGAATCCCGGCCCGACGATCTTCGCGGCTGGTCGCTTTACGCCAACAGTCTCGCCACAACGGGCCGATACAACGAGGCCATTGGCGCCTTCCAGCGAGTCGTGAGGCTGGCCCCGAAGGACGCCGCTCTGCGCGCTCGCTATGCCGAAACCGTGGTGTTCGCCGCCGACGGCAAGGTGGTTCCCATCGCTCGCGTCATCCTGAAGGAAGCCCTGACGCTCGATCCGAAGGAGCCTCGCGCGCGCTACTATCAGAGTCTCGCCGATTACCAGGACGGAAAGACCGAAGACGCGATCCGGAAATGGCTGGCACTGGAAGCGGAAACCCCGCCGGGCGCGGAATGGCGGCGGACGCTTGGCGCGCGCATCTCGGACTTTGCACGCGAGGCAGGCATTTCCAGCGAACGGATGGCAGCGCTTGCCCGGAAAGCCCAGGCCAACAAGGGCGCCTCGACAGCAAAAACGAGCCCCCCTCTTCCGGCGCAAGCGCCGGGCCCCGCACCGGGCAATCCGACAGCTGAGCAGATGCAGGCGGCGCAGCAGATGTCGTCCGGGGACCGGCAGGCGATGATCCGCGGCATGGTCGAAGGTCTTGCCGAGAAGATGAAGGACGACCCGAATAATCTGGAGGGCTGGCTTCGGCTGGCCCGGTCCTATTCGGTTCTGGGCGAAACGGAAAAGTCGTACGACGCCTTTGAACGCGCCGTCGCTCTCAAGCCAGGCGACGCAGAGCTCCTGGCGCAGTATGCGGAATCGATCGCACGGTCCATCAAGTCCCACAATTCGGTTCCGCCGAAACTTGTGGAGGTGTCGAACCGTCTGCTGGCGCTCCAGCCCAACCATGGGCCTGCCCTGTGGTTCACCGCCAATGCGATGGCGGCGTCCGGCGACACGAAGGGCGCTCGCGAGCGCTTCACCAGGTTGCTTGGGCTGCTCGACCCGGCCACGCCCCAGCACCGGGACGTCAAGGCGAAGATCGACGCGCTGTCCGCCGCTAAAAACTGATCCACCCCGCGTTTTCCGCGCCGGCCCAGAGCAGGCGCACGGCCAGCAGCGACAGTACGATCTGGAAGATGCGGCGGAACAGGGCTTCGGGCATCCGACGGAGCACGATCCGCCCGACCCAGGAACCGGCGATCGACACGGCGATCATCGGCAGGATCAACGGCAGATACTGCATCAGCGTAAAGCCGAGAAACCCGAACACGAGAATCTTGAGGGCGTGCACGAACGTCATCAGGAAGGCATGCGTCGCGACGAACTGCTGACGGTCGGGACAGGCTGCGGCGACGAACGGCGCCAATAGCGACCCGCTGGCCCCGACGAAGAAACCGAGCAGCGTGCCGCCGGCGCCGAGCGCGAAGAACTTGCGCGGCGAATACGCAATCGCAGCCGGCGGCGGGAACCAGCAGAGATAGAGAATGAAGACACCAAGGGTCGTCTGCATGATACCGGTCGGCAGCTCGACCACCACGTTGCCGCCGATGATGGCGCCGACCAGCGCTCCCGACATAAAGGCCGGCAGCAGATGGCGCAGGATTTCCCGCCGCATCATGATCGAGCGGCCGAGATTGGTGCCGAGCAGCACCGCCCCATGCAGCGGAATCAGCACCGCCGGCGGAAAAATCGTCGCCATCACGCCGATCAGCAAGACCCCACCGCCAAGCCCTGCGACCACGCCGAACGCGCCCGTAAAACCGGCGAGCGCGGTCAGGCCGATAAACACCCAGGGCGAGACGCCGGGGACGATGTCGAGAAATTCAATCGGACGGGTCCAGTCAATTCCGCGAGAACGCGGGCGGAATCATTTCCGGCTCCACGCACCCGATGAGCTTTGTATCCAGGTGCCCTTGGGCGCCTGCGCCGCGATGCGACCAGCATAGACCGCGCCGACCTGAGCGGCTGAAACCCCTTGCTGCCGCGCCCTGTCGGCATAAATCCTGCGGCGCTGGCTGTTGACCTTGTCGACAAGATTCCGGGTCTGGGACGAGGCGTTTCCCCGTATAACGGCGAAACCGTCAGCGCCCTCCCCGACCGCGCCGGAGGCCCGGACAGCATCGAGCGATTGCGCCGCGCCCTGCGACGGCGCTGCCACAAGAACACAGGCAGCAAATAACAGCACTGAGGCCAGGCGCCAAAGCGACGAAACATTACGGAACCGGGTTGTCGGCATGATCGAAACCAGCGTTTGAGACATCAGAAAATATCGGGATTGGCGCTGATATCCTTATCGGCGCTTTGTTCGAGCTTCACCCTGACCTCGGCATCGAGCTTGATGTTGAGGTTAATGGTGATGGGTTTTTCGGGCGGCTTTACAGAGACCTCCGGGGCGCAGCCGGAAAGGCCCGCCATGAACATCAGCATCAGAATGGATCGAATTGCCGCCATATCAGGGGTTTCCTCCGGGTCGGTCGCGATTGACGATATCGTTCAGCACCCTGCCTGACAACCGGTACCAGTCAGCGGCAATTGCCAGCAGCTTGTCGAGATTCGTGTCGAGATTGACGTTGATCTGAAACTTGCGACCGTCGGCGACTGCAGGGTTATTGCCGAGCGTCTGCAAAAGCACGACCGCCTTGCCGTCGGGCGCCTTGTCGATGCTGGCGCTGAGCGTCTCGTAAGAGAAATTTTCAAGCGCCTTCAGCATCAGTCCGACCTGTCGCCCGCCGCCCGCAAGCGCGCGATTGACGCTCTCTGATTTGAGCCGCAGGACGCCACCCTCTCGCGCCTTCAGCGTGCCGCCCGAAATGACCGTTTCAGTCCCGTTGAACCGGACCGGAATCTTCCCGTCGACCAGCCCGGAGGCGTCGAACTCGTCGAGCGCCTTAAGGCCCGGCACCTTCCCAAGCTGGACTCCGTCTATCTCGAGACTTGCCTCCGCGGTCTGCGTTTCGACATCCATATCGGACGCCGAAAAAACGATGCGCCCGCCGGCAATCGCTGCCGACGCCGGATCGATCGACAGCTTCCCCGACCGGTTCAGCGCGAACCGGACGGACGCGTCGGTCAGCGCGGCGCCGGCATCGATCCGCGCCGCACGGAGCGTCTGGAACCCGTCAGTCGAGGGCGGAAAGAGACTGTCGAAAACGATCGTGCCACCGATACCCTGGGCTCGGAATTTGTCGAGCCTGCCGCCGACTCCGTCGACTCTGACCGTCCCCCGGCCGGACAGGACGCCGCCCTGCCAGTCGAGACTGACGCCGCCGCCGATTTTTCCGGCAATATCAGTAAATGGCCGAAGCGCAGGGAACTCGGTCGTCGGCCACAGCCCGCCGGGGCCCAGCCTGATGTCCGGAACGCGAAGATCGAGCCGTACGTTACCGTGCCTTGCGTCGCGATACCCCGATACCTTCAACAGGTCCCTGACCCCGAGAGCCCTGATATCGCTCTCGAACGTCACGAATTTCTGCGAATGCCGTACCTTGCCCCGAAACGAAACGGGACCGATATCCGGACCGGGTCCGGTGTGGCGCAGCGACCAGCCCCAGACGTGCGCTTCCGGCACTCTCAGGCCCGGGCCGGTGGTCATCCGGATGCGCAACCGTTCGATATCGAACGCCCGGTCGCCGACCCGTACGCCGGGATTGCGAAGGTTGATCTGGCCCCGATAGGAAAGTTCAGGAGAAACTTCTCCAGAGACCCGGACCCTGCCGGGACGAAGGGTAACCGGCGGATCGCCAACCGTCTGCAGCTGTTGGACCTGAACCGACAGGTCATGCCAGAAGGCCGGTCGCGCCCTGGCGTCCTCCCGCGGTATGGATAGCGCCGTCGGACCGTCGACCGACACTTCAAACCGTGCGGCTGAGGCAGCGTCCGCAACCCGTAAGCCGAGAAGGGAAAGGCGGGCCCTTTCGTCCAGTTCGATGGCAATCCGCCGTTTGTCGATATCGAACCGGAACGGCAACGACGCGCTGGCGCTGCGGGCGGTTGCGCCCGCGGCAATCAGCTTCCCGGCATTCAGGGCCACCGCACCCTGTCCGCTCGAAATCGAGAACCGGCCTGCGAGAGAGACCTCCAGATCGTGCGCCAGAAACTCTCCGCCATACGCTATCGACTTCGCCGAAAGGCGGGCCGGCTCGCCAAACGCGAGGCTGGCATCCTTGCCGGCGACAGTCCCCGAAACGGCTATATCCGCGGCCAGCCCCTTTACACTCGTTTCGCCTGAGGTGAGCGCGTCAGCCGATGCCGTTGCCCTGCCGGACAGGGCCCAGCTGTCCGGCATATGCCGCAGAAGCTTGCCCTCGAACGACAGGGATGCAGCACCGAACGGCTCTTCAGCCATGACCGTGAGGCGCAATCCGAGCCTGTCCGGCGTTTCAGGAGAGAGGCGGGCGTTTCCTCGAAGATTGCCCTCAGCCGATTGAATGCTGGCGCGCTCGATGTCGATGCGGGGCAGGCGTTCCAGCGTGAAAGCGCCGCCGCCGCCGTCCGTCTTCCGGATTTTCAGACGGTCGAGATCGACCGCGAGACCGACGATCCTTACCCGCTCGACCCGACCCTCCATCAGCCCCTGCAGGGAGTAGTCGAGATCGAGCCGTTCGACTGAGCCCTGGTCGCCGGCGGAAATGCCGGTCACCGTCAGCCCGTCCAGATCGAGCCGTTCGATCCGTAATTCAGGCTCGGGGAAACCGGCCTTGACGATCTGATGCCGGACGACGGCCTCGACGATTTCGATGCGGAACAGAATCGCTGCCCCGACCGCGCTGATGAGGAACAGCAGCGCAAGGCCGCCCCAGCGCATCAGCCCTGAAGCGCGCCTTCCCGTTCCAACCTCTGGTCCATCGTCGGGCATCGCTTCCTGTGCATGGACCGCCGGCCTTCCCGCCGAATGCTACGCGCGGGCGCCGACCTCGATAACCAGATCGCCGAACGGATCCACCGTTACACGGTCGCCCGGCATGAGTACCGTCGTCGACGCATGTTCCTCGATCAGGGCCGGCCCGTCGATAACATTTCCGGCCAGCAGCGCATCGCGCGCAAAGGTCGGCGTATCGACGAAGTCTCCGACATCGTTGAAATAGACCGGGCGGTCGCCGCGTGCCGCATCCGCAGACGGCGTCGCATCGCCGGCGGCGACGGTTTCCTGCGGCGGCTTCTTCATGACACCCGTGACGGTGGAGCGCAGGCTGACGATTTCCGCCTTCTCCGCCGGAGCGGACGTGCCGTAGCGCAGCTCGTGCATGTCGTCGAACAGCTTTTTGATGGCGTCCCGATCCTGGGCGGCAAACAGTTCCGTGGGCAGGTCGACCGTCACCGCGTGTTCCTGTCCGACATACCGCATGTCGGCGGCGCGCTTCACCGTGACCGCCTCGGGCGATACCGACGCCGCCTCGATAGCGGCGCACCCCTCGTTTTCCATCTCGCCGTAGACGCGCTCGACCTCGTCGAACGGCGCATCGTCCAGCGGCGTAAACCAGGTGCGGACATAGTCGTAGCGCAGATCGGAAAACAGCATACCGAAAGCCGAGAAGACGCCGGGCGCGCGCGGGATGATGACCTTGCGAATGCCGAGCTCGCGCGCCACGGCGGACGCATGCAGCGGCCCTGCGCCGCCGTAGGCGACCAGAGCGAAATCGCCGACATCGAGCCCGCGCTCCGTCGTCACGCCCTTGACCGCGTAGGACATCGCGGTGGTCGCGATGCGCAGGATTCCGTCTGCTGCGGCCGTAACCTCCATCCCCAGCGGGTCGGCGAGCTTGTCCTTCATCACCTTCTCGGCAGCGGCAACATCCAGCGTCATCTCGCCGCCGAGGAACCGGTCGGCGCCAAGCCGGCCGAGCAGCAGGTTCGCGTCGGTCACGGTGGGATTTTCGCCACCCTGCCCGTAGCAGGCCGGGCCGGGCACAGCGCTTGCGCTCTGCGGTCCGACGCGCAGCGCGCCGTTTTCATCGACCCGCGCGATGGAGCCGCCGCCGGCGGAGACCTCGAAAATATCCATCATGGCGATCTGCACCGGCAGCGCCTTCTCGTAGCCGCCGAGCAGCGCGGTGCCGGTGGTCAGCGCCTCACCCTTATAGATCACGCCGGCCTTGGCGGTGGTGCCGCCCATGTCGAAGGCAATGGCGTTTTCGAGCCCCAGCGCGCTGCACAGCGCCTGCGTCCCGATGACGCCCGCCGCCGGGCCCGATTCCAGCATGCGGATGCAGTAGCTGCGCGCTTCCTCGGCCTCGTACAGCCCGCCGGTCGACTGCACGACCAGGAACGAGCCGTCGAACCCGGCATCGCGCAGATGATCCTCGATGCCCTGGATATAGGTCCGGACGCGCGGGCCGATATAGGCGTTGGCCACCACGGTCGAGGTCCGTTCGAACTCGCGATATTCCTGCGACAGCTCGTGCGAGGCGGAGACGAACAGGTTCGGGTAGGTCTCTTCCAGGAACTTCCTGGCGCGGATTTCGTGATCCGGGTTGCGGTAGCAGTGGAGGAACAGGATCGCCACCGCCTCGATCCCCAGATCGTCGATTTGCCTGCCGAGTTCGGCCAGATGCGCCTCGTCCAGAGGCGTCCTGATCTCGCCCGAGGCCAGCATGCGTTCCTTGGCCTCGAAGCGCAGCGCGCGCTCGACCAGCGGTTCGTGCTTCTGGAAGAACAGATTGTAGGAATCGGGCCGGTTGATGCGACCGATCTCGTAAACGTCGCGGAAACCTTCGGTGGTGATCAGCGCCGTCTTCGCGCCGGTACGCTCGAGGATCGTGTTGATGGCCACCGTCGAGCCATGCAGGAACAGCCCGGCGGAGGCGAAATCGGTACCGGCGCGCGTGACCCCGCCTTCGATTCCGTCGACCAGCCGGTCGGGCGTGGACAGCACCTTGCCGAGCAGCAGCGAGCCGGTTTCCTCGTCGAACGCGGCAACGTCCGTGAAGGTGCCGCCGATATCGGCGGCGAGCCGGATACGTGATTTCTCTGAACTGTCACCGTCGGGCATTGATTTTCCTGCGCTAAAGTTTGCTGCGTTCGAAGCCGTGCCTGTTCTAGCGGGAATGACCGAAAATTTCTACGCGGCGGCGAGTTGCGCGCGCAGCCGCTCGGTTTCGTCCTCGATTATCGCCAGCGTTTCGGCGTCCAGCGCCACGCCATACTCGTCCCGCGCGGCATCGAGAGACACATAGCCCTGCCGAACATCCTCTCGGACCTTCGCCGCCGGGCGCTCCCAGGGCGGGCCGAACCCGCCGCCCCCGCCGGCGCGGATGCGCACCATGTCGCCACCGGACAGCCGCGCAGTGAACACCTTGGCGTTGACGGTGTCCTTGCGCTCCTCGCCGTCAACTTCGAGTTCGACCTCGTTGCCATTACCGTCGAGCCCGCCTTCGAGCCCCCAGGGCTTGCAGTTCATGCGCTCGATCCGGGTCGACACGGTAAGCGGCTTGAGCAGCCGCACGTCGGACCGGATGCCGAGCCCGCCGCGCTGTCGCCCGGCCCCGCCGGAATCGGCGATCAGCCCGTAATTCTCGTACATCACGGGGTATTTGACCTCCATCAGCTCGACCGGGCTGTTATGGGTGTCGCCGTCATTGATGCAGACCGTGGCGCTGACCCCGTCTTCCGTCATCTTCGCGCCCCAGCCGCCGCCGATGGGGCCGGTGGAGGTGATCACCATGCGGCCCTCGTCCGGCAGGAAACCGAACAGGGTAGCATTGCCGAGATCGGCGAAATGGCCGGCGATCACACGGTCGGGGATGGCGGGAGCCAGCGCCTTGAAAATCGTGTCCACCACCGTCATCGGGATGGTCATCCAGCTGCGCATCGGCGCGGGGCGGACGGCGGAGACCACGCGGCCCGGCGGGTTGATGACGTCGAGCGAGCGGAAGCTGCCCTCGTTGATCGGGTAGTCGGTCGGCGACGTGATGCATTTATAGGCGACCTGCGACGCGCCGTAGCCGGTCGTCGGGCCGGAATTGTAGAACCCACGCACCTGCGGCGAAACATCGGTCAGATCGACCGTCATCCGGTCGCCCTCGACGAGTACCTTCACCCCGATAGGAATGTGCTTGCCGATATCGACCCCGTCGTCATCCATGTAGGATTCCGCCCTGTAGGTCCCGTCGGGGATCGACAGCGTGCGCTCGCGCGCCGCCTTCTCCGACTGGTCCATGATGGCATCGATGGCGGCCAGCACCTCGTCCTGCCCGTACCGGTCCAAGAGCTCGCCAAACAGCCTGCCGCCCGTGTTGACGGCGGTGAGCTGCGCCCGCAGATCGCCCATCGCCTGTTTCGGCAGGTGGACGTTCATCATGATGATATCGACCAGGTCCTGGTTGATCTCGCCCTTGCGCTGCAGCTTGAGGATCGGGATCTGCAGCCCTTCGGAATAGATATCGGTCGTCACCCCGCCGATCGCGCCGCCGATTGTCAGCCAGTGCGCCATGCAGACCGAAAAGGCGACCAGCTTTCCTTCGTGAAAGATCGGCAGGCTCAGCGTGACATGGTTGAGGTGGCTGCCGGTGATATAGCCGTCATTGGTGACGAGGATGTCGCCCGGCTCGATCCGGTCATAACCGAAATGCTCGATCTTGGCCTTGAGCGTTTCCGCCATGCCGCGGATGAACATCGGCAGGCCGAGCCCGATAGAGACCGTCTCACCCTTCGCCGTGAACAGCCCGGTGGTGAAGTCCAGCGCCTCGTAAATGATGTGGTTGTAGGCGGTGCGCATGAGGTTGGTCTTCATTTCCTCGGTCACCGCGATCACCCCGCTGCGCACGATTTCGGTGATCACGGGATCCGCCCGGCGGCCCGCCTGTTCGCTGCTCATGGTTCCGTCTCCAGAGGAAACTTTTCGACCCGCCAGAATTTTAGATCATGAAACGCATTCGTGGAATTGGCGGGGATTTCTGCTAGGCTCTTTCATGAAAGGGGGTCCGGCCCACTCCCCCACCCGGCCACCCATCAGGATACTCTCGTGGGTGGCCGGGTGGGGGAGTGGGCCGGGGCGACACCGCGTAAGCGGTTCATGCTATAGGCGTGCAATATGACAGACGACCGCATCCAGTTCGGCGAGCAGGCCGCGCATCTGGCGTTTCAGAAACAGATCGCGGAATTGCTGGAGCAGGCCGACATCACCGAGGAACAGCGCCAGCAATTCCTGATCGCCGCCACCTGCCCGTGCTGCGGCGCCGGCGGGCTGTCGCTCAGCCTGAACCTCAAGCCGGACGCCGCGCCGGGGTTTTGAGGCGCTTTCACTGCGTTCCAGTCTCAATTGTCATCCCGGACCTGATCCGGGATCCAGTGGATGCTTGAGGCAGGCGATGGTCTGGATCCCGGGTCCCTGACTTCCTGTCCCAATCGAGGATCTGGAGAAAAGTCGCGCCCGGGATGACCGGGGAGAGAGCTATGCGCCCCCGGAAGACAAAGCCGCCCGCGCCTTCTCGGTCGCCGCTGAATCCGCCCGCATCGTTTCCTCGTCGATCACCACGCCGTAATACGATGACGCGGCCTCGACCGATACGTAGCCCTGCCGCACGTCGTTGACGACGGTTTCCACCGGGCGTTCCCACGGGTTGCCGAACCCGCCGCCGCCGCCGGAGCGCATGCGGTAGGCGTCGCCGGGTTTGAGGTTCACGGCGAAGACCTTGGCGTTGGGGAGGTCTTCTTCCCACTTGCCGTCGAGTTCGATCCCGACCTCGTTGCCATGGGCCTCCATCCCGCCTTCGAGGCCCCAGGGGCGGCAATGGGCGCGTTCGCCGCGCGTGGTCAGGTTGAAGTCGGACAGCGCCTCGCAGGTATATTCGATGCCGAGCCCGCCGCGGTTCCTGCCCGGTCCGCAGGAATCAGGGATCAGGGAATGGTTGCGGATCAGCATCGGGAAACGGTTCTCGGTCAGCTCGATCGGCGTGTTATGGGTGTCGCCGTCATTGAGGCACACCGTGGCCGACATGCCGTCCTCGTCCCGCTTCGCGCCCCAGCCGCCGCCGAGCGGGCCGGAGGAGCCGAGGAACAGCTTCTTTTCCTTCCGGTCGATACCGTGGAACATCGCCATGCCGAGATCGGCGTGGTGGCCGGCGATCACCCGGTCGGGGATGACGGGGGCGAGCGCCTTGAAGATGGTGTCGATCACCGTCATCGGGATGGTCATCCAGACCCGCATCGGCGCGGGCTTCACCGCGCTGACTACACGGCCGGGCGGGATGATGACGTGGAGCGGGCGCAGGCTGCCGTCGTTTACCGGGTAATCGGTCGGCGACGTCAGGCATTTATAGGCCACCTGCGCGCAGCCATAGCCGGTAGTGATGCCGGAATTGTAGAACCCGCGCACCTGGTCGGAGACGTTGGAGAGATCCACCGTCATCTCGTCGCCCGCGACCGTCACCTTGACGCGGATGGGGATCCGCTTGCCGATATCGAGCCCGTCATCGTCCATGAAGGATTCGGCCTCGTAGACCCCGTCGGGGATGGTCAGCGTGCGGGCCCGGGCCGCAGCCTCCGACTGGTCCATGATATTGCCGATGGCGTCCAGCACGGCGTCCTTGCCGTAGCGATCGAGCAGTTCAGTAAAGCCGGTCTCTCCCGTCTTTACCGCCGTGACCTGGGCGCGCAGGTCGCCCATCGCCCGGTCGGGGATATGGACGTTCATCTTGATGATTTCGAGCAGGTCCTGATTGACCTCGCCCGCCTTGTGGAGCTTCAGGATCGGCACCTGGAGCCCTTCGGAGTAGATATCGGTGGTCAGCCCGCCCAGCGCGCCGCCGATATCGAGCCAGTGCGCCATGCAGCAGGCGAAGGCGACGATTTCCCCGTCATGGAAGATCGGCAGGCTGAGCGTGATGTGGTTCAGATGGCTGCCGGTGATGTAGGCGTCGTTGGTGACCAGAATGTCGCCCGGTTCAATCCCGTCCGGGCCGAAATGCTCCAGCTTGGCCTTGAGCGTCGCCGCCATGCCACGGATGAACATCGGCAGGCCCAGACCGATGGAGATGGTCTCGCCTTCCGCGGTAAAAAGACCGACCGTGAAGTCCAGCGCCTCGTAAATGATGATGTTATAGGCGGTTCTCGTGAGGTTGGTCTTCATATTCTCTGTGACCGCCATCACACCGCTTCGTACGAGTTCGACCACTACCGGATCGATTTCCCGATTTTCATCCCGATTTTCAGGGGATTTAACCGGATTCCGGTCGCTTGCCATTATGGATTTCCGTGCTATTTGAGGGTGTTGCGGACGGATCATAACTGCTATGAAGTGGCCGCAAAAGCGCCCCCGGCGAGGAATCTGTATATTTCTTGCTTAATCCTCTGTATCCGCGGCCCTGACGCGGTATACTGGGGGGCTGTGGCATTTTTAGACGGGTGACGCCCTTCGGGCGGGCCTGCGCCACAAAGGAACGAATAACAACCATCGGTCCGGACGCCCAAAGAGGCGCAGACCTGGGAGAGTCGGATAGTTATGTTCGCCGTTTCGCGACAAGGCCTGTATGACCCTCGAAACGAGCACGACGCGTGCGGCGTCGGCTTTGTTGCGAACATCAAGGGCCGTAGATCTCACGATATCATCGATCAGGGTCTGGAGATTCTGGTCAATCTGGACCACCGCGGCGCGGTTGGGGCCGACCCGCTGATGGGCGACGGCGCCGGCTGCCTGATCCAGATACCCGACCGGCTGTATCGCGACTGGGCGGCAAGCGAAGGCCACGACCTGCCCGAAGAAGGCGGCTACGCCGTCGGCATGTGCTTCCTGCCCCAGAGCGAGGAAGCGCGCGATTTTGCCATCGCCCATATCGAACGGTACGTCGCCAACGAGGGCCAGAATGTCCTCGGCTGGCGCGATGTCCCGACCGACCTGACGGGCCTCGGCAAGCAGGTCATCGAGTCGATGCCGGTCATCCGCCAGATCTTCGTGACGCAGGGCGACAAAATCCGCGATCAGGACGCTTTCGAGCGCAAGCTGCTGGTGATCCGCAAGCAGGCGCTGAATTCGCTGCGCGGACTGACCGAAGAAGGCAAGGCCCCGGACGGGCTTGAAGAGCTATACATGCCGTCCTTTTCGACCCGGACGGTGGTCTATAAGGGGCTGCTGCTGTCGCCGCAGGTCAAGACCTTCTATTGCGACCTGACGAACCCGCTGGCCGAATCCGCGCTGGCGCTGGTGCATCAGCGCTTTTCGACCAACACCTTCCCGTCCTGGCGGCTGGCGCATCCCTACCGGATGATGGCCCATAACGGCGAAATCAACACTGTGCGCGGCAACGTCAACTGGATGGATGCGCGCCGCCATTCGATGTCGTCGGGCCTGATCGGCCCGGGTCTCGACAAGATGTGGCCGCTGATCCCGCATGGCCAGTCGGACACAGCCTGCATCGACAACGCGCTCGAAATCCTCGTCGCCGGCGGCTATTCGCTGGCGCACGCGATGATGATGCTGATCCCGGAAGCCTGGACCAGCAACCAGCTGATGGACCCCGACCGGCGGGCTTTCTACGAATATCATGCCGCGCTGATGGAGCCGTGGGACGGGCCGGCGGCTATCGCCTTCACCGACGGTCGCCAGATCGGCGCGACGCTCGACCGCAACGGGCTGCGCCCGGCGCGCTATGTCATTACCGACGACGACCGGCTGATCATGGCGTCGGAAGTCGGCGTGCTGCCGGTCGCGGACGAAAACATCGTCGAAAAATGGCGGCTGCAGCCGGGCAAGATGCTGCTGATCGATTTCGAGGAAGGCCGCATCATCGACGACGAGGAAATCAAGAACCAGCTCGCCGCCGAACATCCCTATCAGGACTGGCTGGACGACACGCAATTTCAGCTGGAAGAGCTGGAAGAGCCGTCTACGCACGAAAACGCCTGGCCGGAGATTGCGCCGGAGGACTGGCTGAATGTTCAGCAGTCGTTCGGCTATACGCAGGAAGACATGCAGGTTTTCCTCGAACCTATGGGCCGGGCGGGGGACGATCCTGTGGGGTCGATGGGCACGGATACGCCGATCGCCGTTCTCTCGGACAAGCCCAAGCTGCTCTACAACTACTTCAAGCAGAACTTCGCGCAGGTCACCAACCCGCCGATCGATCCGATTCGCGAAGAGCTGGTGATGTCGCTGGTTTCGATGATCGGCCCGCGGCCGAACCTGCTGGGCCATGAAGAAGGCACCCATTACAGGCTGGAAGTCACGCAACCGATCCTGACCAACAGCGATCTGGAGAAGATTCGCTCGATATCTTCCGTGGCGGGTGCGGGAGAGGCGTTCCGCACCCATACGCTCGATGCGACCTGGCCGGCTGCGGAAGGCGCCGACGGGCTGGAAGCTGCGATCGACCGGATTTGCCGCGAGGCAACCGATGCCGTCATCGATGGCGACAATATCCTGATCCTGTCGGATCGGCTGGTGTCGGCGGAACGGATTCCGATCCCGGCCCTGCTGGCCACAGCAGCCGTTCACCACCATCTGATCCGGCGCGGTCTCCGAACCTCGACGGGGCTGGTTGTGGAAACCGGCGAGGCCCGTCAGGTCCACCATTTCTGCGTCCTCGCGGGCTACGGCGCGGAAGCGGTCAACCCCTATATCGCCTTCGAGACGCTGGAGAGCATCCGCCGCAGCGAAGCGATCGACCTTGACGCCGAACAGGTGCGGAAGAATTACATCAAGGCGGTCGGCAAGGGCATTCTCAAGGTCATGTCCAAGATGGGCATCTCGACCTATCACTCCTATTGCGGCGCGCAGATTTTCGACGCGGTCGGGCTTTCCAGCGAATTCGTCGAAAAATATTTCACCGGCACGGCGACCACCATCGAGGGCACGAGCATCGCAGGCATCGCCGAGGAATCCGTTCGGCGGCACCGCGATGCCTGGGGCGACAACCCGATATACCAGAACATGCTGGATGTCGGCGGGGATTACGCTTTCCGGCTGCGCGGCGAAGACCATGCCTGGACGCCGCAGTCGATCGCCGACCTGCAACACGCGGTGCGCGGAAACCAGGTCGACCGGTACGAGGAATTCGCGAAGAGCATCAACGAACAGAGCAAACGCCATCTGACCATTCGCGGGCTGATGGAGTTCAAATTCGCCGATGCGCCGATTCCGCTTGATGAGGTCGAACCGGCGAGCGAGATCGTCAAGCGCTTCGCCACCGGCGCGATGAGTTTCGGCTCGATCAGCCGCGAAGCGCATACGAACCTCGCCATCGCGATGAACCGGATCGGCGGCAAATCCAACACCGGCGAAGGCGGCGAGGAAGCAGACCGCTTCACACCGCTGGAGAACGGCGATTCGATGCGTTCCGCGATCAAACAGGTCGCATCGGGCCGGTTCGGGGTGACCATCGAATATCTGGTCAACTCCGATGACATCCAGATCAAGATGGCACAGGGCGCGAAACCCGGCGAAGGCGGACAGCTGCCGGGCCACAAGGTCGACCGCAACATCGCCAAGGTGCGGCATTCGACACCCGGTGTGGGGCTGATTTCGCCGCCACCGCATCACGACATCTATTCGATCGAGGACCTGGCGCAACTCATCCACGATCTCAAGAACGCCAATCCGAAGGCGCGCATTTCGGTCAAGCTGGTTTCCGAGGTCGGCGTCGGCACGGTCGCGGCGGGCGTCAGCAAGGCGCGGGCCGATCATGTCACCATTGCCGGTTTCGAAGGCGGAACGGGCGCGAGCCCGCTGACATCGGTCACCCATGCGGGTTCTCCGTGGGAGATCGGCCTGGCAGAAACCCAGCAGACGCTGGTCCTCAACAAGTTGCGCGGCCGGATCGCCGTGCAGGTCGATGGCGGTTTCCGCACCGGTCGCGATGTGGTGATCGGTGCGCTGATCGGCGCCGACGAGTTCGGCTTCGCCACCGCACCGCTGATAGCCTCCGGCTGCATCATGATGCGCAAATGCCATCTCAATACCTGCCCGGTCGGTATCGCGACCCAGAATCCTGAGCTTCGCAAGAAATTCACGGGCACGCCGGAGCACGTCATCAACTACTTCTTCTTCGTCGCGGAAGAAGCGCGGCAATTGATGGCAAAACTCGGTTTCCGCTCGTTCGACGAGATGATCGGCCGGGTCGACCGGCTGGAAATGGCGAAGGCCGTCGATCACTGGAAGGCGAAGGGCATCGATCTGTCGCGGCTGCTCTATCAGGCGCCGGCGGATGACGGCGTGGCCGTCCATAACTGTGAAACGCAGAACCATAATCTCGAAGCGGCGATGGACATGGATCTGATCGAGGCGTCGAAGCCGGCGCTCGACTCGCAACAGCCTGTCCGCATCGAAGGCGAGATCAAGAACATCAACCGGACGGTCGGCGCCATGCTGTCGGGCGAAGTCGCCAAGCGCTACGGCCATGCGGGCCTCCCCGCCGATACGATTTCCATAAGGCTCAAAGGCACCGCGGGCGGCAGTTTCGGCGCCTTCCTCGCTCATGGCGTCAGCCTCGAGCTTGCCGGCGACGCCAACGATTATGTCGGCAAGGGGCTTTCCGGCGGTCATATCGTCGTGCGCCAGCCGGACGGCGCCGGTCGCGAGCCGACCAAGAACATCATCATCGGCAACACGGTCCTTTACGGCGCGATCGCCGGCGAGGCCTATTTCGAGGGCGTGGCGGGCGAACGTTTTGCGGTACGCAATTCCGGCGCGGTCACCGTCGTCGAAGGCGTCGGCGATCACGGCTGCGAATACATGACGGGCGGCGTCGTAGTAGTGCTGGGCGAGACCGGCCGCAACTTCGCCGCCGGCATGTCGGGCGGCGCTGCCTATGTCTACGACCCGAACGGCACGTTCGAAACCAGTTGTAACCTGGCGATGGTGGAGCTGGAGCGAATCGGACCGGATAACGATTCCGATCCGGCGGAACCGGGCCGCCCCCAACAGCGCGCCGCCGGCGTCGACGATGCCGGAATGGGCGACATGCTGCTCTACGATTCGGAACGACTGCGGATCCTGATCGAGCGCCATCGCCTGTGCACAGGCAGCAAACGCGCAACCGAGCTTCTTGAGAACTGGGAAGAAACGCGGGCCAGATTCATCAAGGTCATGCCGAAGGATTACCGCCGCGCGCTGCTCGACATGAAGAACGAGGAACAGGGCGCCAAGTCGGCCGCTGAATAAAACACAGGACGTATTGGGGTAGATCATGGCGAAGCCGACTGGCTTTCTGGAGTACGAGCGTCACGACCGCAGTTACGATCCGGTCGAGGAACGCAGAAGGACCTGGAAGGAATTCGTGCGGCCGCTTGAGGCCACGGCGATGAACGAGCAGGCGGCGCGCTGCATGGATTGCGGTATTCCGTTCTGTCACAACGGCTGCCCGGTCAACAACATGATCCCGGACTGGAACGACCTTGTGTACCGGGACCAGTGGCAGGCGGCGCTGACCACGCTGCATTCGACCAACAATTTTCCGGAATTCACCGGTCGTATCTGCCCCGCCCCGTGCGAGGCGTCCTGCACGCTGAACATCGACGACACGCCGGTCACCATCAAGACCATCGAATGCGCGATCGTCGATCGCGGCTGGGACGAAGGCTGGATCGTTCCGGTCATGGCGCCGCGGAAAACCGGCAAGAAGGTAGCCGTGGTGGGGTCCGGCCCGGCTGGTCTCGCCTGCTCACAGCAGCTTGCCCGTGCGGGCCACGAAGTCGTGCTGTTCGAGAAGAACGACCGCATCGGCGGACTTCTGCGCTACGGCATTCCCGAGTTCAAGATGGAGAAACGCCTGATCAACCGGCGTATGGAACAGATGGCCGCCGAGGGCGTCGAGTTCCGGCCGAATACGGAGATCGGCGTCGACATCTCGGTCAGCGATCTGCTCGCCGGGTACGACGCCGTCGTCATGAGCGGTGGGGCCGAGAACCCGCGCGACCTTGAGGTCGAGAACCGCAAGGTCGAAGGCATCCATTATGCGATGGATTTCCTCTCCCAGCAGAACAAACGGGTCGAGGGCGACAGCGAGGATATCGCTGCGCCGAATGGAGCCATCTCGGCGAAGGGCAAGCATGTCGTGGTGATCGGCGGCGGCGATACGGGATCGGACTGCATCGGCACCTCCATCCGGCAGGGGGCCGAGTCGATCATGCAGCTCGAAATCCTGCCGCGCCCGCCCGAAAAGGAAAACAAGGCGCTGACCTGGCCCAACTGGCCGCTGAAGTTCCGCACATCTTCTTCGCAGGAGGAAGGCTGCGAGCGGGACTGGTCGGTGCTGACCCGCAGGGTGGTCGAATCCAACGGTCATGTGACGGCGCTGGACTGCGTCCGGGTCGACTGGGTCAAGGACAACACAGGGCGTATGCAGCTTCAGGAGATCGAAGGCAGCGAGTTCCAGCTAAAGGCCGATCTTGTCCTGCTGGCGATGGGATTCCTCGGCCCCCGCAAGGCCGGCATGATCGATCAGTCCGGTGTCGAACTCGACGGGCGCGGCAACGTGCTTGCAAATACCGATGACTACCGGACCTCAGTCGACAAGGTGTTTTCCGCCGGCGACATGCGTCGGGGTCAGTCTCTGGTGGTCTGGGCCATTCGCGAAGGCCGCCAATGCGCACGGGCGGTGGATGAGTTCCTGATGGGCGACACCACCCTGCCCCGATAACAGCAGGAAACCAGTTATGCGAATACCGAGTCAGCCCGTCATTCTCGCCGTACTGGGAGGCATGATGGCTGTTGCCTTCCTCCATACCAGCGGCAAGATCGATGTCGGTTTCGGATTTCCCGAAGGCGGAATCGAGGAAGGCGCCCTGATGGCGACCATCGGTGGTGTGTTCGGCTACGCCGTTCTGTCCGCTTTCCGACTGGTACGGAAGCTGAGAAACCGCGACGACGGGTAGAATTCAATGCGAGGTCGCTCCGCCGCCGCCGCTCTCTTTCTGCTGTTTCCGTGGGGAGCCGTCGCTCAGGATTTCGATGCGGGCCTGGAAGCGGCAAAATCCGGAAATTTCGACAAGGCGCTTGCCGAATGGCGCCCTCTCGGCGATAGCGGCGACGCCCGGGCGCAGTACCAGATCGGTATGCTCTACCGGCACGGGCGCGGGGTCGGGCGCGACCATGAGAAAGCTGCAGACTGGTTCTCGAAAGCGGCCGCCCAGGGTCACGCTGAAGCCCAGGCGGAGTACGGCAATCACCTGCTTCATGGGCGCGGAGTCAAAAAGAACTATGCCAGGGCGCTGGAGCTGTTCCGGGCGGCCTCGGAAAAAGGCATTGCCTCGGCTGAGCTTAACCTCGCCATCATGCACCGCTACGGGCGAGGCGTTCCCAGGAGCTACGCGCGTGCCGTGATCTGGTACCGCAAGGCCGCCGACCGGGGATACATACCCGCAATGGACAGCCTGGGAGCCCTCTACCAGCACGGGGTCGGCGTCCAGCGCGACAACATTCGGGCCCATAAATGGTTCAACCTGTCGTCAATGATGGGCAGCACCATGGGCGCCCGGCACAAGCGCTACGTCCAGAAAAAAATGACGAGAGACCAGGTCGCAGAAGCCGAGCGGCTCGCCCTCGAATGGATGACGGGCTTCCGGAAACGGACGGCGAAGTAGTCCCGCTCAGACGTCCTGGACGTCGACCAGCCGGCGGTAGAGATGCCAGCTCGCATGGCCGAGCATCGGCAGGACGAAAGCCAGCCCGACGAAGAACGGTATCGCGCCGAGCAGCAGGGTACCGGCAATAACAAACCCCCAGGCCCCCATCGCCACGGGATTGGCGACAACCGCGCGCATCGAGGTCTGAACCGCCGTCATGATCGAAACATGACGATCCAGCAGCATCGGGAAGGACACCACGCTGAGCGTGAAAACAACGGTCGCGCAGATGAACCCGGCCGCCGTGCCGATGAGCATGAGGCGCATGCCGGCAGGCGTATTGAAAACCAGTTGAACGAAGTCGAACACCGATTCAGGAACGATCCCCTGGAAGATGCTGTTGTAGATGGCCGTCGCGGTCAGAACCCAGCAGTAATAGACGGCCATCAGGAACAGCCCCAGCACGGCGATGGAGCGGATGTTGGACGAGACGAATATATCGAACGCGCGCCGCCGCGAAATTCCCAGCCCGGCTTCGCGACGACGGCTGAGCTCGTACATGCCTGTCGCGGCCAGCGGACCGACCAGCGTGTAGCCGGCGATCAGGGGAAATACCAGCGGCAAAACATCGTAATCGGCATAGAGCCTGGCGAAGATCAGGGTCACCAGCGGATAGATGGCAATCAGAAACACCACATGGGTCGGCATTTCCCGATAATCCTCGTACCCCTTGATGAGAACGTCCTTGAGGTCGGCGACGGAAAGCGGCCTGATCGCGATCAGCCTTTGTTCCAGCCGGACCGGCTCGGGCGTCAGGAAAGCGAAGGTCGACCCCATGAAGGCCCGGAATTCATCCAGGGCGGAGACTTCCGCTACCTCGTCATAACCGACCTTGACCAGCGTCATGACGAAGAATACGGCGAAGCAGAAAAAGGCGATCCCGCCGTAATAGGGCACACCGAACCCGGTACGCGCCGCAACGAACAGGCCGCAAATTCCGAGAATGGCCGTAAACGTCCCAAGAACCCAGTTTTTCAGCGTCAAATCCCCTGTAAGGCTGCTTTGCGAAGGCGTGGTATGCTCGCGCATTCCGTCCGTAAAATCAACGATCATGGCGGTGCGGCAGATCGCACGAGACGGGATCCTAAAACTTTGGAATATTGAAATTAATTGTTTATGATGCGCCGCGAACCAGGACTGAAAAGGTATTATTGGGAATGTCAGACATACATCACGACGATTTTCAACACAGGCACGTTGGCACGGTCGCGACGGTCATATCCGCGATCGTCCTGATTATCGGCATGGCCGGGGTGTTCATTACTCTCGCCAACTAAGGCCAACGGCAAGAGCCACCAAGCGACCATACCCCGAAAATGAAGTCGAAATGCCTGATTTCGGGATAATTTCAAGCGCGTATGCCATCAACAGCTTTACCGACACTGCCGGAACCGGCAGCTCGGGAGGCGGCTACGCGCTGCTTATCATCCTGGCTAGCGCGATAACGTACGGTTTCGGCTGGGCGGCCTACAAGAAGTGGCGCCGCCGGCAGAATCCCGAGGCCGACCAGACCTATCCGCCGAAGCCATGACGCAGAATCGCAGATCGTTTCTGGCCATCCTGATCGCGGGGCTTGCAGCCGCGCCCGCCTTTCCAGGCGGTGCTTCAGGCCAGCAGAAGAAGAAGCCACGCGCCATCGCGATAGAGATCAGGAAACGCAAGGTCGTCTCCCCTAAAGGCCGGATCCGGATCTATGAGAACGAGACGGTGGAACTGCACTGGTCGACCGACGAAACGGTGAAACTTCACCTTCACGGATACGATATCGAGTTTCTTGTCGAACCTGGCAAGACCGCCGTCATGCCGTTCACCGGCAAGGCAACAGGCCGCTTTCCGGTCACCAGCCACGGCTGGGGTACCGGCGGACATGGCCACCACGCGCTAAGCTACCTTGAAGTCTACCCACGCTAGACGTTTCCTGACTCGCGCTTCCGGGTTGCCGGCGCTGCTGTCCGCAGGAACGGCGGAGGCGCATGCCTTCGGCGCCCGTTACGACCTGCCGCTTCCGCTGGAACTCTACCTGGTATCGGCAGGCGCGGCGGTGGCCCTGTCCTTTGTCATCATGGCGATGGCGTTCGACCGGCGGGATGTCAACGCGCGGCGCTACTGGCGCGATCTTTCCGGAACAGCGGCGGGCCGGGTTCTGGGACACAGAGCGGTTTCGTTCTCGCTCCGGCTCGTCTCCACGGGCCTGTTTGTACTGGTCCTCCTGGCGGGATTCTGGGGCGATCAGGACCCGGTGCAAAATTTCGGACCCACCTTTATCTGGATCATCTGGTGGGTGGGATTCGCCTATATCGCCTCGCTGGTCGGCAATATCTGGCCGTTCTGCAATCCCTGGGCGAACATTTTCGACGCGATCTCATGGGCGCTGCGCCGGTGCGGTTTGGAGCGTGAGCCCGGCCTGAACCTGGCCATTCCGCGCTGGGTTGGCGCCTGGCCCGCGATCTTTCTGTTCATGGCGTTTGCCTGGTACGAGCTGATCGCCGAGAACGCCAAAGAGCCCGCATCCCTCGCAACCGCGATCGCGATATATTCGGCAATCACATGGGTCGGCATGACCGTTTTCGGTCGCGACGCCTGGCTGGTACGGGGCGAAGCCTTCACGCTGGCCTTCACTGTTTTAGGACGCTTCGCCCCGCTTGGCGGCCGGGCGGACAGCGATGCAGACACGGGTAGCGGCGGATGGGGCCTCCGGCCCTACGCCAGCGCGCTGATTACGACCGAGCCCTGCCGGCTCACGATGACGCTGTTCATTATCGTGATGCTGTCGACCGTTACGTTCGACGGGTTCAAGGAAACGCCGTTCTGGGCGGACCGGCTTCAGGACATCGCACTATCCCCGTTTTTCCATCCGCTGATCCGGCTGATCCACAATCTGGGGCTCGACTATTTCAGCGTGCTCCACACGATCATGCTGCTCCTGTTCCCTGTGGTTTTCGCACTGGTTTATCTGCTTTTCTGCTGGCTGACGCGCCTGGCCGCGGGCGGAGGGCCGTCTGTAACGGACACAGCGGGCCTGTTCATCTATTCGATCGTGCCAATCGCCATCGCCTATCACCTGGCGCATTACCTGTCCTACCTGCTGACTGCGGGACAGGGGATCATTCCGCTGGCATCCGATCCGTTCGGCATAGGGAGAGATCTGTTCGGGACGGCGGACTACAAACCGGACATCGGCATCGTCGGTGCCCGGTTCGTCTGGAATAGCGCCGCGATCGCGATCGTCGCCGGCCATGTGTTCGCCGTGGGTGTCGCGCATTTCGTCGCGCTGAAGATATACGAACCGGCCCGTCGGGCGCTGCGCAGCCAGGTCCCTATGCTGGTCCTTATGGTGGGCTACACGATGGTCAGCCTGTGGATCCTGTCGCAGCCTATCGTCGGCGCGCCGAGTCTGATCAATCTCGATCTGCGATCTGACCGGATTTCCCTGGCATCTTTCGAGTTCCGCGAGCTATGCGTACCGCTGAAAAAGGGACAGTCGATGAAGGTCGACTTTCGAACCGAGCAGCCGGTCGAGTTCGATATCCATTACCATGACGGGTTCGCGGTGCGGTTCCCTGTCAAAGTCGGGGGTGCAACCGAACTCTCGAGCGGTGTCACCGCGGATGCCGATCGCGCCTACTGCATGATGTGGTTCAACCGGGGCCTCAGGGAGACGCCGCTGCAATACGACGTCAAGGGGCCTCCGGAGAAGAAACCCCTGCCCTGACTGTAACCTTAAACGAAAACCGCCGCCCCGGGTTTTCCCGGAGCGGCGGCCAGTTCGTTCAGAACAGTGCCCGGTTGCGGCGCTATTTTCCGAAGAGCGAGAAGAACGCTTCCGAGAAATAGACTTCGCGGGTCAGGTGCGTCCAGTTGGACTCGAACGTCATGATCCCGATAAAGACCAGAAGGGCGAAAACCGGGAACAATATGGCAAGAACCAGGGACATCCGTTCCCACTTCATATGCATGAACACAGCCATGATGTAACCGGATTTCAGGAACATGAAGAGCAGGACCAGTGTCCAGCGCCAGGCTCCCTGAACTTGAAAATAGTCGACCGCATATGAGAATCCGCTGAGTACGAACAGCAGGACCCAGATCTTGATGTAGATGCCAAGCGGATGTTGCTGGCCTTCTGCGTGTGCGTCTGCCATGACCTTACCTTACAGGAGATAGAAGAAAGCGAAGATGAAGACCCAGACGAGGTCGACGAAATGCCAGTACAGGCCCATCGTCTCAACCTCTTCGTAGGATCCCCGACGACTTGTGTAGAAGCCGCGGCGTCCGTTGTCATAGTCGCCGCGCACGACCTTTCTGGTAACGATCAGCAGGAACAGCACACCGACCGAAACATGGAATCCATGGAACCCTGTCACCATAAAGAAGATCGCACCGAACTGCGGCGCTCCCACAGGGTTGGCCCAGGGGCGAATGCCGTGGTCGACGATCAGCTTGGTCCATTCGAAGGCCTGCATACCGACGAAACTGGCGCCGAGCAGGGCCGTAATAATCAGAAACAGCGCCGTTTTCTTGCGGTCGCGGCGATACCCGAAATTCACCGCCATCACCATGGTGCCGCTGCTGGTGATCAGGATGAAGGTCATGATCGCGATCAGGATCAGCGGGATCGGATCGCCGCCGAACGAAAGCGCAAAGACCTCGCTGGCGTTTGGCCAGTCGACCGTGGTCGACATGCGGACCGTCATGTAGGAGATCAGGAAGCAGCTGAAAACGAACGTGTCGCTCAGCAGGAAGATCCACATCATGGCCTTGCCCCAGGGGACATGCTTGAAGGTCCTCTGGTCGGAGCTCCAGTCGGATACGAATCCGACCATCCCCTCTGCCAGTTGTCCGGCTTGTGTCGTTGTTGCGTCTGCCATCTGCGTTAAGCCCTGTTTACGTGAACAACATCAGTACGAAGAAAACCAGCCAGACGAAAAGCAGGAAGTGCCAGTAGACGGTGCACAGATCCACGCTTTCGTACAGCTTTGCAATATCGCGCTCGCCCGCCCGTATCCGGAGCGCGACCCGTCCCCAGGCCACCAGCCCGCCGGCCAGATGGACCGAATGGGAAACGGTCAGCAGGTAGAAATAGGCGTTGGCCGGATTATCCGCGGCAAAATACCCGGCAGCGATCAGCTGGTTGCAGGCTACCGCCTGCCCCACCAAAAAGGCGAACGCAGCGACCCCGGCCAGCATGAAGTTGCTTTTCAGCCCTTCGAACCGCCCTTCCCGGGCAGCCACCAGCGACAGGTGCATCAGCACGCTGCTGACGATGACCACCGCGGTATTCAGCCAGAGAAGCCAAGGCTCGGACAGAGGATGCCAGTCCGACAGCACCATCCTGTCGCTGTAACCGATTACGAACAGCGACATCAGAACGGCGATCGCGCCGAGGAAGAATCTGAGCCCGAGCTTCGACGGCGGGATCGCAACCGCGAAACCGTCCTCCGTGTTATCGACCGCGATCTGCTCCGCGGTCCACGGTTTCTGCATCAGGGTTTCGAGGATCTTCACGCCTTCGCCGCTCCTCCTTCGGCGCCTTCCGCCCCGGGCGGGACGTTCTGCGGCACGAAATCGTCCTTGGCGCCGGGCAGGCCGTAATCATAGGCCCAGCGATAGACCAGCGGCAGTTCGGGACCGAAATTGCCGTGTCCCGGAGGAACTTCCTCGGTCTGCCATTCAAGCGAGGTCGCCTTCCACGGGTTGTGTCCGGCAGGTTTGCCTTTCCGGGCGCTCCAGAACACGTTGAAGAAGAAGACCACCTGCGCGAAGCCCACCAGCAGCGTAACGACCGTGATGAAGGCATTCAGGTCCTGGGCGGAATCCGGAATAAAGGTCGTCTCGCCCATCTCGAAATAGCGGCGCGGTACGCCGAGCAGGCCGAGATAGTGGATCGGCAGGAAGATCGTGTAGGCGCCGATGAAGGTGGTCCAGAAATGGAACTTGCCCATGCCTTCATGCAGCATGCGGCCGGTCATCAGCGGATACCAGTGATAGACCGCACCGAACACCACAAGCAGCGGAGCGACCCCCATCACCATGTGGAAATGGGCGACCACAAACATCGTATCCGACAGCGGCACGTCGACCACCACGTTGCCAAGGAACAGGCCGGTGATGCCGCCGTTGACGAAGGTCACGATGAAGGCCAGCGCGAACAGCATCGGCAGGGTCAGCCTGATGTTGGCTCTCCACAGCGTCAGGGTCCAGTTATAGACCTTGAGCGCGGTCGGCACCGCGATGATCAGCGTCGTGGTCGCGAAGAAGAAGCCGAAATACGGGTTCATGCCGCTGACATACATGTGGTGCGCCCACACGATGAAGCTCAGCGCGCCGATGATCACGATAGCCCAGACCATCATCCGGTAGCCGAAGATATGGCGGCGGGCGTGTACGCTGATCAGGTCGGAAACGATTCCGAACGCCGGCAGCGCCACGATGTACACTTCAGGATGCCCGAAGAACCAGAACAGATGCTGGAACAGCAGCGGGCTACCGCCGTCATGCTCGTTCAGCACGCCCTGGTCCAGCGCGGCCGGCATGAAGAAGCTGGTGCCGAGCGTGGCGTCGAGCGTCGTCATGATGGCGGCGACGAACAGCGCGGGGAAAGCAAACAGCGCCAGAACCGTAGCCGTAAAGATGCCCCAGATCGTCAGCGGCAGGCGCATCAGCGTCATGCCGCGGGTTCGGGCCTGCAGGATGGTCGTCACATAGTTGAGACCGCCCATCGTGAACCCGATAATGAACAGGGCCAGCGAAACCATCATCAGCAGAATGCCGGTGCTGTGACCCGGCGTTCCTGACGTAATCGTCTGGGGCGGATAGAGCGTCCAGCCGCCGCCCGTCGGACCGCCCGGTACGAAGAAGCTCGACACCAGGACGAGAGCGGCGATCAGGAATATCCAGTAGCTCACCATGTTCACGTAGGGGAACACCATGTCCCTCGCGCCAACCATCAATGGAATCAGGTAGTTGCCGAACCCGCCCAGGAACAGGGCCGTCAGCAGGTAAACCACCATGATCATGCCGTGCATGGTGACGAACTGGTAATAGTCCGAGGGATCGATGAAATCGAAGCTCTCCGGAAAACCAAGCTGCAGGCGCATCATCCAGGACAGGACCAGCCCTACCAGGCCGATGGCGACCGCTGTCGTCGAATACTGGATCGCGATGACCTTCGCGTCCTGGCTGAAGACATATTTCGTTATCCACGACTTGGCGTGGTACAGCTCCATCTCTTCGACTTCTGCTGGCGGCACATAAACTTCAGCCATCAGATTTTCCTCTTCGATATATGGTGATCACGGATCATTGGATATTCGCTGGTATTCGTAAGCAGACGCATGCCTAGTGAGTCAGATGGGCCTTGGGCAACGCGTCTTTCATCTTTTTGGTCTGCTCGTCGGCACGCTTGATCAGCTGTTCCAGCGTAACCTCGTTTTCGGCCAGCAGTTTTTTGAAGGTCGTCTGTTCCTTCAGCCACGCGTCGTAATCGGCCTGCTCCATGACCTCAACCTGGCTCCGCATCGCATGATGACCGACGCCGCACAGCTCGAAGCACAGCACGTCGAACGTACCTGTCCGGGTCGGCTCGACCCAGAAATAGGTGACCGCACCGGGCACCATGTCCATTTTGGCTCGGAATTCCGGAACATAGAAATTGTGCAGTACGTCGACCGACCGCAGCAGGAACTTGACCGGCTTGTTCATCGGCAGCGCCAGATTTGCGCCATCGACCAGAACGTCGTCATGCCCGTTCGGATCCTTGGGATCGATCCCGAAAGGATTGTCGTCGTTGATCAGCCGGACGTTGGATTTTCCCATCTTGCCGTCGGCGCCGGGCAGGCGGAATTGCCACGACCACTGCTTGCCCATCGCTTCGACATGAGTCGCAGCCTGCGGCACTGTTACATACTGGTTCCACACGAACAGGCCGGGGATCAGCAGGGCGGCGACCCCGACGGATGTCAGGATCGTCAGCCACCATTCGAGCTTGTGACTTTCCGGCTTGTATTCGGCGCGAACGCCTTCCCGGTACTTGAATTTAATGACGCAGTAGGCGGTGAACAGGACCACCGCGATAAACACGACGCCGGTAATCCAGAAAGTCAGGATAATCGTATCGTCGATAGTTCCCCAGTTCGATGCGACGGGAGTCCACCACCAGGGACTTGCAAAATGGAAAACTACCGTCCCGACGGCGACGAGAATCAAACCGAGTGCGACAATCATTACTGTTCCACCCCAAGGCCTTTTCTATGACAGTTGCGCGAAACTAGACCAAGTCCTTGCCATGGTCCAGACCATATTCGGCCTTAAAATTACCTCATTGATCGGTTCTTTTCCAACCGGTGGCGAAAAAACGGAGGCCGAAACACATATTCATTATAGGGACTTAACCGAATTATAATACTTTTTCCGGAATATGACGGCCCGATTCGAACATACGTTTCAAACCGGGTTGTGCCGGAAGGCCCTCTGAACCATAATCCCGCCGCTTTTTTAGACCCCGTCCGACGAGGAGAGTTAGACAATGAAATTCGTGAAATTCGCCATGCTGGCCATCGGGCTGACATTTGCCGCCGGCAGCATGACCGCCCCAGCCTTCGCCATGGGCGATGCCGACAAGGGCAAGAAGGTGTTCAACAAGTGCAAGGCCTGCCATCAGGTCGTCCCGGGCAAGAAGAGCCTGGGCCCGAATCTCAGCAGTATCCTGGGCAAGAAAGCGGGCACCCAGGACGGCTACAAGAAATATTCCGCCGATATGGTGGCTGCCGGCGAAAAGGGCCTTGTCTGGAACGACAAGACCTTCGTCGACTATATAGCCGAGCCGAAGAAGTATCTTGGCGGCGTCCTTGGCAAGAAGAAGGCCAAAACCAAGATGGCGTTCAACGGCCTGAAGAAGGCAGCGGATCGCGACAATCTCCTGGCCTATCTGAAGTCGGTCGCAAAGTAAGCCAGAGCAGCAAGACCGAATCGACAGACACAGATGTCGAATCGAACCGGCGGCTGGGAAACCGGCCGCCGGTTTTTCGTTGCACGCCTTATTGATAAGGAGGCCCGGGAGGGCCTACGATTTCCTTTCCCTGCAACACGCTTGGCGTGGCAACCATGCTTTCACAGGCAGACAACGACCTTCTGACCCGGATCGGACCGGGTACCCCGATGGGCGACCTGATGCGGCGCTACTGGATTCCAGCCCTGTACGGGCGCCAGATTGCCGAACCCGATGGTCCTCCGGTTCGCGTCCGCCTGCTGGGAGAAAACCTGGTTGCCTTCCGCGATACGAAGGGCCGCCCCGGCCTGCTGGACGAGCGCTGTCCTCACCGTACCGCCTCGCTTTTCTTCGGTCGTAACGAGGATTGCGGGCTGCGATGCGTCTATCACGGCTGGAAATTCGATATCGACGGCAACTGCGTCGACCTGCCGTCGGAGCCGCCCGGCAGCAATTTCCAGGACAAGATCCGCGCGAAAGCATACCCCTGCGTCGAGGCGGGCGGCGTGGTGTGGACCTTTATGGGCGATCCGGCGCAGAAACCGCCGCCGCCCGATCTGGAATGGATGCGCCTGCCCGAATCGCATCTGCATACATCGCGCCAGATCATGCAGTGCAACTGGCTGCAGGGGCTCGAAGGCGGCTTCGATGCGAGCCACCTTGCCTTCCTGCATGGCGGCGTGGCCGAGGGAAGCATTACGATCTGCCCCTACGACTATCACGTGGAACCAACCGATTTCGGATTCGTCGTGGGCGCTGGCCGCGACAATGACGACGGTTCGACCTTCTGGACCGCCAACGTCATGGTGATGCCGTTTCACAAGATCATCGCATCGGTGCCGGTCGGCGTTCACATGTGGGTGCCGATCGACGACGAGAACACCATGCAGTACTGCATCGATTTCCTGCCCCACCGCCCCCTGACCGCCGAAGACATCGCGCGGGAAACGTCGTGGAACGGCATTCATTCCGAGAATATTCTCGGCACCGACATGCCGGTCCGCAACCGCGAAAACGACTACCTGATCGATCGAGACCTTCAGGCGAGCGGTCAGTCCTATACCGGGATCAAGGGGCTCGGTACGCAGGATAACGGCATCCAGGAATCGATGGGACCGATCGCCGACCGGACGCGCGAACGGCTCGGCGTCGCGGATACGGCGATCATCGCAATCCGGAAATTCCTGCTGCAGACCGTGAAGGAGCATGCGGCGGGCGCAACCCCGCCGGGGCTGGACCCGGAAACCTATCAGGTGCGCTCGTCACGCTATTTCGCACCTACGGGCGTTCCGTTTTCGGAGACGATGACGAAGCAGATCGCTCTGGAGGCGGAGGTCGTTCCGGTCGGTTAATCTTCGTCGTCGGGCGGATAGCCCTTCGGACTCAGCAGCCAGCCGAGCGCCAGGGCGGCGAGCGCCGCGCCGACGCATTGCGCGACGATAAAGGCCGGCGCATCGAACGGACGAATTCCGGAAAACGTATCGGTCAGAGCCCGCGCCACCGTCACCGCCGGGTTGGCGAAGCTGGTTGAGGCGGTAAACCAGTAGGCCGCCGTTATATAAAGGCCGACCATCCAGGCGACGGCGTCGGATCGCCAGCGTAATGTCGCGAAGATGGTCCCGACCAGCCCGAACGTCGCGACGACTTCCGACAGATACTGCGCCGGACCGGTACGGGTCTTGGCGGAAACCTGCCAGATCGCTTCCTCGAACATGCCATGCGCCAGCAGCGTGCCGAAAATGCCGCCCGCTACCTGGAATATAAGGTACAGCCCTGCCATGGACGCGCCGATTTCCTTCCGCATCCAGAAAGCAAGCGTCACCGCCGGGTTGAAATGAGCGCCCGACACCGGGCCGAGACCGGTGATCAGCACGACAAGGATCGCCCCGGTCGGGATCGTATTGCCGAGCAGCGCGATGGCGACGTTCCCGCCTGCCAGCCGCTCGGCCATGATGCCGGAGCCGACCACAGTGGTCAGCAGGATCGCCGTCCCGGCGAATTCGCCGGCGAGGCGCCGGGAGAGGGTTATAGTCTGCACGATGTAAAATTCCCGGAATGGCACTTAACCGGGACGATATACCTCTAATGTTACAGACGGATGACTACCGCCACAGTTCCCGGCACCGCATCGCCACAACATTCTCGTAGGGCACAGGCCGGTCGATATGCCCGATGGATTGCGCGAAGGCGTTGAGCTTTTCAACCGCGGACACGGAAATCGCCGGATCGTAGAACTCGGCGTCGCGCGCCACGATATCGGCGATCAGCGCCGTGGACTCGGGCGGAAACTTGCCTTCGCCGACCTTGCGCGCGAGTTCCGGGTCCTCGCGCAGCGCCTTCTGCGCCCGGACGATGGCGCGGACGGCTGCGTCCACCGAAGCCGGTTCCCTGGCGATAAAGCCGTCGGCAACCACCAGACCCGCAAAGGTAAAGAACCGCGTCTCCGCCGGGTCGTCGCCGCGCCGGACATCGATATGTATTTTTCCGACTCCGGACGTCAGGGCGGTCTCCGCCCCCATGGCGTTGGCCCAGAACCCGTCGATCAGCCCGTCCTTGAGCGCCTGCGCGGCAAACACCCCGAACGACACATGCCGGTCCTTCGAACCGGGCAGATCGATAATCGAAAGATCCTTGTCGGGGTCCAGCCCGGCCGCGCGCAACACCTGTTTGAAAGCGAGGTCGGGGCCTTCGGCCGCGGTGAAGGTAAGCCCCCTGAGCGCCTCTGCGTCGCCGCGCGCGGCGTCAAGATCGGCCCGCACCGTCAGAAGCCAGGGCGTTCCCTGCGACAGGGCAACGGCGATCTTCGCGCCCTCCCAGTGATCGAACTCGGTCAGCACGTCGTGCACCGAACCGGCGATCATCGCATCCGCCTCGCCGTTCTTCAGCGCGCGCGTGGACCCCATCGCCGAGACCAGCTCGATCCTTGCGTCGACGCCCTCGTCCCGGAAAAACCCGAGCTCGTCGGCGGCGAGCGCCGGAAAACAGGTGTTGCTGACAAGATCGACGGCGGCGATACGCATGGCGGCTTCATTCCTGCTTTCCGAAGTTTTACCCGCAGGCGCTCAAATTCCGCCCGCATGGCTTGAACATGGTTCGAAACTAAGCCTGCCGGGCAACATGTTCAACCAAGGCAGCGCCCGGAGCCGTCCCGCGCTTTCGGTCGTGGACTGTAAATACGGCACCTGTCCAGACTCGCTTGCTGGATTGACTTAGGCGATTGCACAGGCTACGGGGAAAGCCTGATGGGTACCTTCGCAAAATTTCGTTCGGGATTGTCCCTTCTGGCAGGCAGCCTGATTTATGCTGACCTGCCCCCCTTAACCGGGTCCATTTGCTGAGTTAGAGAATTGGC
>JAYOLL010000016.1:0-18450 GCA_038120295.1 Rhodospirillales bacterium
GTCCTCCCTCGAACGGCGTCACGGTATCGACGCTGCCGAGGACCATGACGACCCGTTCCCGATCAACGCCCGGCTCGCCGAGAGGCTGTAGTAGCGGCGCAAATTTCGTCAGTTCGGCCCTGTTCCAGCCGACCTCCTTCATCCGGTCCCGAAGCCCGGACTCCGCCGATAGCGACCCGTCGAATGCCGTCGCGACCATATCGCGGGTCGTCGTGACAAGGATGCCGCTGTCCGGCCTTGCATCATCGGGCCAACTCCGCGAAGCCGAAAGAACCAGCTGGGCCGTCAGGGCGCCGAGACTGACCCCTCCGACGGCTACCGGCACTACAAACCGTTCCCGAGCCCACCGGATCCAGAGTGCTGTCTCCGCGACCGCGGCATCGAAGGCATCGAGAAAACCAAGCGGCCCACGGGCCAGAATGCGCTCGCCGCCATATTCTCCTGCCGGGCACCGTCTACCGTGCCATGGCGCCTCCGGCGTGATCAGACAGATCCCGTGGTCGATCAGGGAAGCTGCCGGCGCTGCAAGCGCCCGCCACATCTCGGGTTCCATGAAAATCCCATGCAACAGGATCAGGACACCCCTCACCTTGCCGTCGCGCGGAGTCTGAACCCGCGCCCAGGCCCAGTCTCCGGCCTGGGTTTTAGGTGACCTCATCCGGATCCACCGTTCTTCACCCCGCGGCCCCGGAACCGAATGCGATTCGGTGACATCCATTCGATCCGGCACGGCGAAGGCCGCATCGGGGTCCGAAAGGCGCTCCATATGCTTCAGATAAGTCTCTTCCGGAGAAACTACCTGCCAGCGCGCCGCGGGCAGGTCACGGCGGATTGACAGAAACAGCCGTCGCGTCGACATCAGCCGGTTGGTTGCATCGAGCCGGCTGAATTCCTTTTCCAGCAGCGTAGACGGCGCAAGTTCGTCAGGCCCGAAAAACGCTTCTTCCCAGGCGTTCGATGCATCTATCTCGAGACGCTTAAGGTCGTGTATGGCGACCAGGCGGCTACGAATATTCGATATTCGGTCGACGACCGGTCCGATCTCATCGCGGAACTTATCGTAAGCCCCGCCCGAGCCGACGGCGGCCGCCCAGCCCCGCGACAACCGGAGATACCACTCGACCACCAGATGATGCGCAACCCGGTCGAACCACGGGCGCAAAAGCAGGTTGCCGGAAACGCCGGCAAAAAGAAAACTGCTACTCTGATCGGGAAGCCGGTCTTGCAGCGCCCCCGCGAACAAATCTCTAACGCTTGGCAATCGGCGGGACCTTGCGCTGCGGGACACCGGTATAGGCAGATAGCGGGCGGATCAGGCGGTTATTCGCGTCCTGCTCCATGATGTGCGCCGTCCAGCCGGTTATGCGGCTCATGACAAAGATCGGCGTATACATGTCAATATCGAAACCCATCAGGTAGTAGGCCGGTCCGGCCGGGTAATCGAGATTGGGATGAATATTTTTTTCCTTCAGCATGATCTTCTGGAGAACGGCTTCGATCTCGAGCCAGCGGGAATCCTTGCGCCAGGCAGACAGGTCTTCCAGGCATTTGTGCATCGTGGGAACACGCGAGTCGCCCCACTTGTAGACCCGGTGACCGAACCCCATGACCACGCGTTTGTCGGCGAATGCCTTTCGCAGCCAGGCTTCGGCCTTATCCGCGCTCCCGATTTCCAGCAGCATATGCATGACCGCCTCGTTCGCACCGCCATGCAGCGGCCCTTTCAGGGCGCCGATACCGGCGGTCACCGCGCTGTACATATCCGACATGGTCGACGTCACAACCCGGCTTGCGAAAGTCGAGGCGTTGAAACTGTGCTCGGCATACAGGATCAGCGATATATCGAACGCCTTTACGACTTCCTTCGGCGGTACTTCGCCAAAACACATGCGAAGGAAATTCTCCGAGATGCTGAGATCGTCACGCGGTGCGATCCGGCGCTTCCCCTTCCGAAACCGGTAATCCGTCGCAATCATTGTCGGAATCCTGGCCAGCAGGTCGAGCGCCCGCCGCCGGTCGTTTTCAAAGTCTTCGCCGCCCCAGGCCGTGTCGGTCGCACCCAGATAACTCACGGAGGTGCGGATCGTATCCATCGGATGCGACCGTTTGGGATACTCGCGGATCACGGCTATTTGGCTGCGCGACAGTTCGCGCCGCGCCCGTTCGTTTTTCCGGAATGTCCTCAACTGGGATCGCGTGGGCAGTTCGCCGTTCCAGAGCAGGTAAGCGACTTCCTCGAAACAGCAATGCTCGCAAAGATCCTGCACCGCGTAGCCCCGATAGGTCAGCGAGTTGGTCTCCGGCACCACCCGCGAAACGGAGGTCTCATCGACTAGGACGCCATCCAGCCCCTTCTGGATATTCGGTTTGCGTGCCATCCCTAAATCCCTCCCGATGTTTCAGACCCGGAAATTGAATACCGACTGATCGAACCGGTTGTAATCCTCGTAACGGATCAGCTCATACAGGTCGGCGCGGGTCTGCATTTCCTGGACCAGCCCCGACTGGGTGCCGGTCTGCGCTATCTCGCCGAGCCCGCGGCCGATCGCACCCATAGCAACGCGAAGCGTCGTCACCGGATAGATCACGATATCGTAGCCGATCGATTCCAGCTCGCCAGCGGATAGCAATGGCGATTTCCCGAATTCGGTCATGTTCGCCAGCATCGGTACATCCACCGCCTTGCGAAATTCCTCGAACTCCGCCGCGCCCTGCATCGCCTCGGGAAAGATCGCGTCGGCCCCGGCATCGACATAGGCCTTGGCCCGGTCGATGGCCGCCGCCATGCCTTCGGAGGCCCGGGCATCGGTCCGCGCCATCAGCAGGAAGTTGGGATCGCGCTTGGCGTCCGCAGCCGCCCGGATCTTGCGCACCATCTCATCGAGCGGCAGAACCGCCTTGTTATCGAGATGACCGCAGCGCTTGGGATTTTCCTGGTCTTCGAGATGACAGCCGGCAAGGCCGAGTTCCTCGAGTTCCTGGACCGTACGGGCCGCGCTCATCGGCTCGCCGAACCCGGTATCGATGTCGATGATGGCCGGCAGTTCCGTCACGCGGGCGATCTGACGACCGCGCTGTGTTACCTCCGACAGGGTGGTAAGCCCGATATCGGGCAACCCAAGGTCGGCGGCCAGTGCCGCGCCTGAAATATAGATACCGTCGAAACCGTGACGCTGGATTTCGAGCGCCACCAGCGGCGAAAAGGCGCCCGGAAATTTCAGAATGCCTTTTTCGCCCAGTGCCTTCCTGAAATCGGCCCTCTTCTGCGCTGCGGATTTCTCAGTGAAAAGCATCAGAAAATCCCTTTGCTGTCCCGTTCGGCGTTGATCAGCGCCGCATTATCCAGAACCACGTTCAGTTCGCAGACCTGATCCACGCTCAATTTCGGCAAATTCTGTACCAGATCGAGGAACCGGTTGCATTCGGAAGCCGATACCTGCCCGTCCGTCAGCATTTCGAATTTCCGTACGTAATCGGCCCGCGCAAAGGGGCGCGCGCCTCTGCTATGGGCGTTCGCAACCGCCAGCTCGTCTGAAATGACGGTGCCGTCCGCCATTGTGATCTCGACCCGGCCGCCGAATGCCCGCCTGTCCGGGTCGGGTTCATGATACCGCGCGGTCCAGTCGGGATCTTCCACCGTCGAGATACTGTGCCACAGGCGAACCGTATCTTGCCGGTTCGCGCGCTCAGGCGCGTAGGAGCGCACGTGATGCCATTCGCCATCCTGCAGGGCGACGGCGAAGATATACATGATCGAGTGATCCAGCGTTTCCCGGCTTGCGTTCGGATCCATCTTCTGCGGATCGCCCGCGCCAGTGCCGATGACGTAATGCGTATGGTGGCTGGTGTGGATGACGATCTTTTCGATTGCGCTCAAATCGCCGATGTTTTCTCGCATGCGGAAGGCCAGATCGATCAGCGCCTGGCTCTGATACTCGGCCGAATGCTCCTTGGTGAACGAATCGAGAATCGCCCGTTTCGATTCGCCCGATTCCGGCAGGGGGACGCTATATTCCGCCTCAGGTCCGCCCAGCATCCATGCGATAACCCCGTCTTCTCCTTCATAGATCGGAGAAGGAGCCCCTTCCCCCCGCATACAGCGGTCGACGGCCTCGATTGCCATCTTGCCGGCGAACGCCGGCGCGAACGCCTTCCAGCTGGAAATCTCTCCCTTGCGGGACTGGCGCGTAGTGGTCGTGACATGGAGCGCCTGCTGGACCGACTGATAGATCGTTTCCGTCGGCAATCCCAGCAGGGTTCCGATCCCCGCCGCCGCCGAAGGCCCCAGATGGGCGATATGGTCGATCTTGTGTTCGTGCAGGCAGATCGCCCTCACCAGGTCGATCTGGATCTCGTATCCCGTAACGATCCCGGCCAGCAGGGCCTTCCCGTCCTTGCCCATCTGCTGGGCGACCGCCAGCACCGGCGGGATATTGTCGCCGGGATGGGCGTAATCGGCGGCCAGAAACGTATCGTGATAGTCGAGTTCGCGTATCGCCGTACCGTTTGCCCAGGCTGCCCATTCCGCATCCACCCGTAAATCGACCGGCAAGCCGAATACACAGGCCCCGCCTTGTCGAGGATGCCCGAGAGCCTGCGCCCGGGCCGCCGCCGGCGGGGCGCGGTTTATCGCAGCAATCGCCACCGATGCATTATCGATAATTCTGTTGATCGCCATGTCGGCGACGGCTTCATCGATCGGAGCCGGGTCAGCAGCAACTTCCGCGATTTTCCAGGCAAGCTGATTGGCCTTTTCCAGTATTTCAGATGAAGAAAAGACTCTAACGGATTGATTTTTCATTTTTTATTAAATCTCCAGAATTCGACATACCATGATAGCGGAATGATAGAAGGCTTGGAAGCACCCACCGTTTTGCGGAAACAGCGGAACCGGCAGCGCCATACTGAATAACGACGGAAACTCAACCACCACTGTCAATACCGGCGCCAGCGTCGCCGGCTCATTCAACCTTAACGGCGGCACCGACGACGTAATTTTCGACGGCGGGGATTTTTCCGGCGTGACGACCATAAACGGCGGCAGCGGCACGGATAGCGTTACGTTCAGGAATGTTGCCGGCAACATCGCCGGCGGGACGATGATCAATATCGAAGACGTCATCGTCGATATCGGCGCCGATATCTCTATCAACGGAACCGTGGAGGCGAACGTCGCGGTTAACAGCGGCGGCCAGATCAGCGCCGGAAGCTCCCCGGGTCTTCTGTCGGTCGTCGGCAATCTCGATCTCGGCGTGGATTCGACCACGCTCGTGGAGCTCGGCGGTCTGATCGGCGGCGTGAATTACGACCGGATCGATGTCACGGACGACCCCGGGACCGGCAGCATAGAGGGCCTTGCCTCCCTCGCTGCCGGCGCCATTTTCGATATCGATTTCTTCGGTGGATTCGTCGCCGGTCTGGGCGATAGCTTCGACATCGTCGTCGCCGATGACATTGTTGGCGACATCAACACACTGGTGTTCGATTTTAGCGACGCCGCACTCGGCTTAGGTCTTCACTGGGAAACGACGATCGTGTCAGTCGATGGCGGACGTGACGCCCTGCGTATTCACGCTATCCCGGAACCTGCGCCGCTGGCGGCTCTGCTAACCGGACTGTTGGGCTTCTTCGGGCTCAAACGCCAAAAAAGCCCCGCAGCGGTCTGACCGAATCCGGGCGTCCTTCCGGAACGGAGGGGCGCCCGGGTTCAATCTTACGCAGATACTTTCTCGCGCGATCTGCTCGTTTTCCGGGCGGGTTTCGCCCTGGTCTGGAGCTTGCGGTCGCCCTTCCGCTTGAGTTTCTGGTACTCGGCCATCGACTCGGCGAACATGGCGTCGGTTTCGGGGAAGAACCCCATCTCGACATTGATACCGTTGGGGTCCTTAACGAAGACCTGCGCCATCTTGCCGCCAAGATAGAGCCGCCCCGGCCGCAGATCGTAGGCAACCTTCTCCTTCTTCAGCAGTTTGAGCGTCGCCTCGAGATCGCGCCCGAAGAACGCGACATGATCCAGCCGGTTTCCGGCATCGACCATCTGGTCCGGTCCTTCGTCGTCCTTCCTGCGTTCGGACAAGTGAACGATGGGATGATCGCTTCCCTGCGCGAACAGCCAGTAACCCGGCGACCCGAAATTGGGCCGGGCCCCGACATAAAGCCCGAGAATCCGTTCGTAGAAATCGCGGGTTTCCTCCAGCCTGTCGGTCTGGATGTTAATGTGATGAAGGCAGGTAATGGTCATGTCGGTCTCCTTCCGTTCAAGCGGATCGATTTCGGTTAGCGGATGCTATCACGCCCCGCTATCCGACCCCAAGAGCCCGGCTTGCCGGGATGCGTCCCCTGTGATGTGATGCAGGAGTACTTTGACAGGATCTACACGCATGATCGTTGAGCAACGAACCTACACGCTGTTTCCCGGTAAGGTACCGGAATATATGAAGCTTTATGAAGAGGAAGGGTTGGCCATCCAGGCGCCCATCCTCGGCAATCTGCTCGGCTGGTACTACACGGATTTCGGCCCCCAGAACCAGATCGTCCATGTCTGGGGTTACAAATCCTACGAAGACCGGGATAAGCGGCGCGCGGCGCTTCACGCCAGCCCTGAATGGAAGGCGTTCCTGCAGAAAATCCTGCCCCTGATCCGGCATCAAGAAAACAAGACGCTACTGCCCGCCGCCTGGTCGCCTCAGGAACTGAAGGAAGACTGATGGCCGCCTATACGCTACGCCTCTATCAGGATCGACTCGGCGCGAAGGCCGCTCCCGGCGAGCCGCTACCTCCGCGCAACCGTGTCCTGTACGCGCAGGAAGGTCTGGCAACCATTGCCTCCTACTATGCCTATGCAACCCTGTCCGAGAACGGCGCCTGGTACAGCGACCACGAGTTCACCATGACGGGCGGGACGGATGGCGCACGCGTGCTGCGCTACGAACTGGTTGCTTCCGACAGGGCGGAACCGGGAGAAATCTCCGGCGAACATGTCTCCTCCACCCTACTTCTGGACGCGACTCTCGACCTGGAGCCCGGCGACGGATACCTGATGCGCTGCGACCGAGTCGATTTGCCGCCGGGCGGCATCGCCTATACCCACACCCATCAGGGCGGCGGCATTCGATGCCTGCTGAACGGCGGCTTCGTGGTGGAAACCGAAGGGCACCGGACGGAAATCGCGCCGGGCGAGGCCTGGTTCGAGGCCGGCCCCTCCCCCGTTCTCGCCTGGGCGCCGGAAGACCGAGTGGGACATTTCTCCCGCGTCATGATTTTGCCCCGCTCGCTGCTTGGCAAGAGCTCGCTGAGCTATGTGAAGCCCGAAGACGCGGATAAACTCAAACTCCAGAAATACACCGTCTTTATCGACAGGATCATCGAAATATGAATGCCGTAGCCAATCTCCGCACCGGCGGCCAGATTCTGGTCGACCAGCTCCGCATTCACGGTGCGGACACCGTCTTCTGCGTACCGGGAGAGAGCTATCTGGCAACGCTGGATGCGCTCTACGACGCGCGCGACGAAATCAAGCTGGTCATCTGCCGGCAGGAAGGCGGCGCGGCCAACATGGCGGACGCGTACGGCAAGCTTACCGGGCGTCCCGGCATCGTGTTCGCAACCCGTGGGCCTGGCGCGGCGAACGCCAGCCTCGGCATACACACAGCGCATCAGGATTCGACACCCGTGATCCTGCTTCTTGGACAGGTCGGGCGCGCGATGATGGAACGCGAAGCATTCCAGGAAGTCGATTTCCGGGAAATGTACGCGCCGCTCTCCAAATGGGTGGCGCAGATCGACGATCCGGCCCGGGTCCCCGAAATGGTCAGCCGCGCCTTTCATGTCGCGACGTCAGGCCGTCCCGGCCCTGTCGTGCTGGCCCTGCCGGAAGACATGCAGAAGGAACAGGCCGCCGCAAACGATGCTGTGCGCTATACCGAAATACAGGCCGCACCGCCGCCCGCCGATATCGACCGGCTGGCATCGATGCTCGAAGAGGCGGAACGTCCGTTCGTTATTCTGGGGGGCAGCGGCTGGACCGAAAGCGCGTGTAAGGATTTCCGTAAATTCGTGGAGGCCTTCGATCTGCCGGTCGGCGCAGCATTTCGACGACAGGACCTGTTCGACAACACGCTTCCGAACTATGCCGGCGATATCGGGCTCGGCGTCAATCCGGCGCTGGGTCGCCGGCTTCAGGAAACCGACCTGCTGATCGTCGTCGGCGCGCAGATGACCGAGATCATCACCGACGGCTACCAGCGTTTCCCGATACCCTGCCTGAATCAGAAATTCGTCCATATCGCGGCGGGGCAGGACGAGCTGGCCCGGGTCTACGAACCGACGCTCGCCATCCATTCCGGCATGGTCAATTTTGCATCAGCTGTCGGCACCCTGAAACCGGCGAAAACACCGGGCTGGAGCGACTGGACGCGCTCCGCCAACGCCGATCACCTGGAAAATGTCGAGTTGCCGGCGATGAAAGGCGGCGTCGATATGGGCGCCATCGTCAAATGGCTGGCGGAGACGCTGCCCGAGGATGCGATCATCGCCAACGGCGCCGGCAACTACACGAACTGGGTTCATCGCTTCTACCCCTACCGCCGTTTTGCAACCCAGCTCGCCCCGCAGAGCGGCGCCATGGGGTACGGCGTCCCGGCGGCGGTGGCGGCCAAGATCGTCTGCCCCGACCGGGCGGTTGTGTCCTTCAACGGCGACGGCTGTTTCCTGATGTGCGGACAGGAGATCGCCACGGCGCGCCAGTACGACCTGCCCATTATTTTCATCGTCGTGAATAACGGGACTTACGGCACCATTCGCATGCATCAGGAACGGTTCTATCCGGGCCGGGTGATCGGTACCGATCTCATCAATCCGGATTTTGCCGCGCTTGCGCGGTCCTACGGGCTACACGGGGATACCGTCGAAAATACGGAAGATTTCGCGGCCGCCTTCGAGAAAGCGCAGGCAGGCGGCGGCCCCGCCCTGATCGAACTGAAAATCGAGCAGGACCAGATATCGCCCCGTGCTACTCTGTCGGCACTGCGCGACGCTGCAGCCAAACAGGGAGGAAATTGAGATGGCCGAACCCGCCCCAGCCCATACCGTCGGTGCTAACACCGAATACCATCTCACTATGAAACAGGTCGGGACGTTCTGCGGCGTCGAGATCACCGATATCGATCTGACCAAACCTCTCGATGCGCCGGTCGTCGAAGCCATCAGGCAGGCCCATGCCGAACACGGCGTGCTGGTCTTTCCAGATCATAAAATCGGCCCCGAGGACCAGAAACGTTTCGGCCGCTATTTCGGCAATCTCACAGTGCATCCCTTCTCCAGCAGCACCGAAGAAGAACCCGACCTGATCATCTACGACCAGAAGGAAGGCAACCCGCCGCCCCCGACCGATATCTGGCACAGCGACGAGACCTGGCGTGACTGCCCGCCGATGGGAACCGTGCTGACATCGAAGATCGTCCCCGAAGTCGGCGGCAATACGGCGTTCTGCAATATGAATGCGGTCTATGAAGGGCTGTCGGACAAGTGGCAGCAGTTTCTGTCGGGGCTGGAAGCGGTCCACGATTTCAAGCCGTTCAAGACACTGTTTCCGAAAACCCGTGAAGGGATCGAACGCATCCGCAAATATGAGGACATGTACCCGCCTGCGACCCATCCGATCGTCCGCGTCCACCCCGTCACCGGCAAGAAGGTGCTGTTCGTCAATCCGCAGTTCACCCTCTACATCAAGGACATGGACGAGGACGAGAGCAACACCGTCCTGCAACTGCTGTTCCGCAAGACCTACATCCATGAATACCAGTACCGTCACGTATGGGAACCGGACATGCTGGTGTTCTGGGACAACCGCCTCGTGCAGCATTCCGCGCTTCACGATTACTATCCGAAGCGGCGGCTGATGAACCGTATCACCATCGAAGGCGACAGACCGGTCGGCGATGCGCCAGCTGCGGAAGGCGACGCCATCCACAAGCATCTGAGTCCACCGGTGATGGCCTTCGATGGCCGCCAGAAGCGCCAGCACGAGATGTAATTCCCAGGGAGAAACACGTTGGATCTAGGACTGAAAGGAAAGCGGGCCCTTGTCATGGGCTCGACGCGGGGCATCGGCCGTAGAATCGCTGAAGTACTCGGACAGGAAGGCGCCGACGTCGCCGTTTGCGGACGCGACAAGGACGGCGCGGATGCGCTGGCAAAGTCGATATCGGACGAAAACGGCGTCGCCACGCACTCCTACCAGCTCGACCTCACCGATCCGGTATCGGTCAAGGCGATGATCGCAGATATAGAGGGCGATTTCGGAGCGCTGGATATTATTATCGCAAATGGCGGCGGGCCGCCGCCGGGCGGCGTCGCCGGCGTCTCCATGGAGACATGGGAAGCCCAGTTCCGCCCTATGTTTCTGAGCCAGGTCGAAATCGTAAATGCCTTCCTTCCCGGCATGCGGGAACGCGGCTGGGGCCGCATCGTCGTGACGTCGAGTTCCGGCGCGGTTCAGCCGATTCCTCACCTCGGTATCTCGAACACGCTCCGGGCCTCGCTGATGCTATGGGCCAAAAGCCTAGCACTGGAGATCGCCGCTGATGGCGTCACGGTCAACACCGTTCTGCCGGGCCGTATCCAGACCGACCGCGTCAACCAGATCGACGAGGCCGCTGCCAAGGCGCAGGGCAAGGATGTCGAGCAGATCAAGGTCGAGTCCCGAGCCACCATCCCGATGAAGCGTTACGGGAGCGCCGACGAGTACGCCCGCATGGCCGTGTTCCTCGCGAGCGAAGGCGCAAGCTACGTAACGGGCACGATCATCCCGGTCGATGGCGGGTTCATTAAGGGGATTTAGGCCTTAGTTCTCCGGAAACCGGCTCGAAGGCGGTGACCGGTCTGGGTTCGACATTAAGCGCTTCCGGCGTTTCGCATCGGTAAAACTGTCCCTGCCCGGCTTCTCCGATGAATTCGCCATCGTTCCAGACGATCCTGCCCCGCGACACGGTCATCGCCGGCCAGCCGGTAACCTCCCTGCCCTCGTAAGGCGTGTAATCCATCGCGTCGTGCATGATTGACTGTGTGATGGTTACCGGGCGTTCGGCGTCCCAGATCGTCAGGTCGGCATCGGAGCCGACGGCGATTGTGCCCTTACGGGGATAGAGCCCGTACAGCTTCGCCGCGTTGGTCGCTGTCAGGGCGACAAACTCCTGCAGATCGATGCGGCCCTTCCCGACCCCTTCCGAAAACAGAAGGGGCAGACGGACCTCAAGGCCAGGCACCCCGTTGGCAATCTGTTTGAAATGCGCATCCGGCCCGGCCATAAGTTTTCCTTCCGGATCGTCGAACCGGTAGGGCGCGTGATCCGACGAAATGACGGAAAACACCCCGTCTTCGATGCCCTTCCAGACGATCTCCTGATTGGCCGCATCGCGCGGCGGCGGGCTGCACATATGTTTGGCGCCTTCGAGCCCTGGCCTGTCGAGATCGTCTTCGGTCAGGAACAGATATTGCGGACAGGTTTCGGCGTGAACGTTAAGCCCCCGCTCCTGCGCCCATCTGATCTGCTCAATCGCTTCGCCCCCCGAGACATGGACGATCAGGATCGGGACATCGACCAGCTCCGCCAGCGCGATACTTCGGTGCGTTGCTTCGCGCTCCACCAGCATGGGCCGCGCCATGGCGTGGAATTTCGGAGCGCGCAGCCCCGCTCCGATCAGCCTTTCGGCCATCCAGGCGATCATGTCATTGTTTTCGGCGTGCACCATGACCATCGCGCCGTCGCGTCGCGCTACCGCCAGCACGTCGAGAAACTGACGGTCGGTCAGCATCAGCGCGTCGTAGGTCAGATAGATCTTGAAACTGGTATAGCCATCCCTGATCAGCGCCGGCAGTTCCTGCCCCAGAACCTGCGGCGTCGGATCGGATACAATCAGATGAAAAGCGTAATCGATCACCGCCTTCGGCCCCGCCATCTCATGATAGGCGGTAACCACATCCCTAAGGGAGTCCCCGCGGTGCTGGCAGGCAAACGGGATAATCATGGTATTCCCGCCACAGGCAGCCGACCGGCTAGCCGTGAACCAGTCATCCGCCGTCCAGATCCCGGTCGAGGAAATCTGCTCGACATGGCAATGGCTGTCTATGCCACCCGGTAGCACGAGCCGCCCTGCGGCATCGATCTCCTCCCTGCCCGGTCCCAGCGCCTCACCGATGGCTTCGATAACGCCATCCTGGATACCGATATCGCCTGCGAACCGGTCGCTCTCGGTAATAATGTCGGCATTGCGCACGACCAGATCGTAGTCAGCCATTGGTTGTCATCCCTCCGTTTGTCGCCGAGCCTAAGCGGTGTAGGTTTCCCTGACCAGACAGGAGGATCCGTAAATGCTCGACGAAACCGCAAAAGGCGTCTTCGCCATTGCCGCAACGCCTTTTACCGACGACGGGGCGCTCGATTTCGACAGTATCGACCGAATGGTCGATTTCTATGTCGAATGCGGGGTATCGGGACTCACAATCCTGGGCATCATGGGAGAGGCCGCGAAGCTTTCCAATGAAGAGTCCGCGGCGGTTGCCAGCCGCATTCTCGCCCGGCTCGACGGCAAAATTCCCGTCGTCGTGGGCGTATCCGCCCCATCCATGAACGCGATCCAGTCCCTGACGAAGAAGGTAACGGACATGGGAGCCGCCGGCGTGATGGTTGCGCCGATGTCCGGACTTCATACGGATCAGCAGATCGAGAGTTACTTTCATTCCGTCTGCGAATCACTGGGCGACACACCCATCGTGCTGCAGGATTATCCGCCGACCACGGGCGTCTGGTTCTCGACACCTCTGTTAAACAAACTCTTCACCGACCTTCCCAGCCTAAAGGTACTGAAACACGAGGACTGGCCGGGCCTGAGAAAGCTCACGCAGTTTCGCGCCGCCGAAGCGGCAGGCGAACGTCGACGGGTCAGCGTACTGGTCGGCAATGGCGGGGTATTCCTGCCGCAGGAACTTCAGCGCGGCGCCGACGGCGCGATGACGGGCTTCGCCTATCCGGAAATGCTGGTGCAGGTGTGTAACCTCCACGCAGACGGGAAACCCGATGAAGCGGAAGATTTGTTCGATGCCTACCTGCCACTTATTCGGTACGAACAGCAGATCGGCATCGGGCTGGCCATACGAAAGGAAATCTTTCGTCGGCGCGGGGTGATTTCAAGCGCCAGAACCCGCGCGCCCGGTCCCACACTGGACGAGACAGATCACAGCGAACTCAGCCGGCTGATAAGCCGGGTCGAAGCCAGGATATCTTAGGCTTTTTCGCCCTTGATGAGGCGGTGGATTTCGGGCTGGGCGTAAACGCCTTCAGCAAAGCTATAGGTCCCGGGTCCGGCTAGTTCCTCCGCCGCCTTCCTGACCGCCAGCAGCGCCGCCTTTGTAATATTGCTGCCGACCGTCACACGTCGTACGCCCATCTCGCCCAGCTCCGAAACAGGCGGGGTCCCGGGCCCGGCAAGGACGTTTAACGGTCCATCGATGGCGCTGGCCAGTCGTGCAATCAGTTCGCCGTCGCGTGCGCCGATCACGAATGCGCAGTCTGCTCCAGCGGAAAGGAATGCATTGGCCCGGCGAACGGTCTCATCAAACACGGCCTCATCATTGCCGATCATGAAGCCATCGGTCCGGGCGTTGACGACGATGTCCATCCCGCTCGACCGAGCAGCCTCTACGGCGGCGGCGACGCGTTCGACGGACAGATCGAAATCAAGAAGCCGACGCGGTCCGGACTTGTCACTGTCCTCGATATTCACCCCGACCGCGCCTGCTTCGATGGTGAAACGCACTGTCTCCGCTACGATTTCCGGCGATGCGCCATAGCCGGCTTCCATGTCCGCGCTGACGGGAATATCGACCGCCGAAGCGATCCTGCCGACCGCGCTAAGCATCTCCTCACGAGGGATATTCTCGCCATCGCAATAACCGAGGGAAAACGCACACCCGCCGCTTGTGGTCGCAGTCGCCGGAAAACCGGCCTCGGCGATCACGCAGGCACTGATTGCATCCCAGCAGTTAGGCAGGACGAATATTCCGTCGTTGCGATGCATGGCAGCGAAGGCCGCCGCTTTTTCACTCTGACTTGCCATAATCAAATCAATCTCCCGTACCTGAAAACGACGAAACCCGGATTACCTGTCCGTCGAAAACTCCGATCAACACGATAGCACAGCCATTATCCAACCTGGCTTCCCGGTTCTTTAGCCAAAAGCCGTTTTGTGATAAAAACAGGTGCAATCGGGGAGTCTCGTCCGGCTTTCTGAGCAAATTCGATGGAAACAGGAGAATCCAATGAATTTCGTTCGACATCTTAAGGGCGCGGGAATCGCGCTTGCTGTAACGGCATTTGCCGCCGCCGGTACCCCGGCAATTTCCGCTGACAAGGACTATATCCTGAATACAGCATCCACCGGGGGCACTTATCACCCGGTCGGAACCGCTATTTCAACACTAACCAAGATCAAACTTCTTCCGAAGCAGAAATTCAGCCTGACGGCGGTGAATTCGGCAGGTTCGGGGGCCAATGTCCAGGCCCTCGGCGCGAATACCGCCCAGTTTGCCATTCTGCAGGGGCTCTTCGGGTCCTATGCGGCGACCGGCACGGGCCCGGTCTCCGCTCCGCAGAAAAACCTTCGGTCGGTTACCATGCTGTGGCAGAACGTCGAGCAGTTCGTGATCAGCAACAAATACGTCAAATCCGGAACCGTGTCCGACATGGTCGCCATGAAAGGCATGTCGATGGGGATGGGAAAGAAGAATTCCGGAACCATCGGCTCTAATCGCGTGCTTCTAAAAGGCCTTGGAATCGATATCGCAAAAGACTTCAAGCTGGTCGACGCCGGCTTCGGTCCCACGGCCGATGCGATCGCAAACGGCCAGGCTGCCGGCGGCGGCCTTGGCGCCGGTCCGCCCACCGGAGCCGTGACCAAGCTGATGGCTTCCAACAAGGGCAAGTTCACTATCCTGAACGTGACCGATAAGGAACGGAAAATGATGGATGGTGGACGCAGTCTCTGGGTCCCCTACACCATTAAGGCCGGTACCTACCCCGGTCAGACGAAGGACGTGAACACGATCGCGCAGCCGAATTTCCTCGCGGTCAACGCCGATGTCTCCGAGGACCATGTCTACAAGCTGACAAAGGCGATCTACGAGAATCTTCCGTTCCTGCAGGCGATCCACAAGGCGACTAAGGCAATGGACGTGAAGAAGGCCATGGCCGGACTGCCCGTGCCGCTCCACCCGGGCGCTGCGCGCTACTACAAGGAAGTCGGCCTGACGATCCCGTCCCATCTTATGGCCAAGTAAGTCTTCCCGGAGATCGTTCTTGAACGATACCGGACAATGGAACCGGCGGTTGCCTGAAGGCAGCCGCCGGATTCATGTGTGGCAGCGCCCTAAGCCATGACAGACAGCGCTTCCAACAAACCTCAAGACGTCCCTCCCCTCGGGTTCCGGGACGGCGTGTTCGATTTCAATCACGCCCTGAACCAGGGCGGCGCTTACTGGATTGTTAGCGCGGCCATTGTCTGCTTCGGGCTCTGGCATGTTGCGACCAATGTCTACCTGACTGAGCCAGGTCAGTGGCAGAACTGTATCCATTTCGGTGGCTTTGCCTTTCTGGCCGCAATTTCATCGCCGATGTTTCCGAAATATGCGGATAGGCGCTGGGCGCTTGGACTGGATATTGGCTATGGCGTCCTTGTGGCTGCTTCCGCGTGCTGGATGGCCTACGCGGAAGACGGCATTTACGCCCGTACTCTCGCCAAGACGGGCCAGGTCTGGCAGCTGACGCCCCTGGACTGGATAGCCGGCGTTATTGTCATCGTTGCTGCGGTGGACCTGACGCGACGGCTTACAGGCTGGATCATCCCGGTCCTTATCATCGTCGCCATGTCCTACATCCTGTTTCTGGGCGAATGGCTGCCGGGCACCTTCCGTGCGGCAAGCCTCCCCCTTGGCGATGTTCTTTTCCGATCCATGTACAACGACGAGGGCATGTTCGGGATCATCACCACGATCTCTTCGGCGAATATCGCCCTCTTCATGATATTCGGAGCTTTTCTGGTGGTCTCCGGCGCCTCGGATTTTGTCATTGAGTTCGCCAAGATCGTCGCAGGCAGGTTTCGCGGCGGCTCCGCCTTTGTCGCAGTTCTGGCGTCGGCCCTCACCGGCACCATTTCCGGTTCCGCCGTAGCGAACACGGCCTCGACCGGCGTTATTACCATCCCGCTGATGAAGGCGAATGGTTTCCGCCCGGGATTTGCAGCAGGGGTCGAGGCCTCTGCTTCCACCGGCGGCCAGATCATGCCGCCGATTATGGGGGCCGGTGCTTTTGTCATGGTGTCCTACACCGGAATTCCCTACGGCACGATCGTCCTTTATTCGATCGTTCCCGCAATTCTTTATTTTCTCTCTATCGGTTTCATCGTCCGGGTCGAAGCGATGAAGCACGTTATCGGCGTCGAGCAATCAAACGTCGTCGACAGAGGAAAGCTCTATGCGGGCGCGCTCAACTTCCTGCTACCGCTCGGCGTCATGACATACATGCTGGTCGCGGGCTGGACGCCCAGCTATGCCGCCTGCGTCGCGATCGCGACACTTATCGTAACGAGCTGGGTGACACCCAACCGCATGACGCCTCGAAAAATCGGCGAAGCCCTCACGTTGGGTATGAAGACTGCCATCATGACGGCAATACTTCTGGTCGCCGTCGGGCTGATCAACAATGCCGTTACGACGTCAGGCCTCGCCAACACATTTGCCCTGATGATCGCCCAGTGGTCGCAAGGCTCACTGATCTTCGCCCTGATCCTGATCGGGCTGGCTTCGCTGGTGCTGGGGATGGGACTGCCCGTGACCGCGGCCTATATCGTTCTCGCAATTCTGTCGGCGCCGGCGCTGTCCGGCATGCTGGCAGACGGCCTTGTCATCGAACAGCTCGTTAACGGCATCGCCGATCCGGCCAAGGCTGCCTTGTTTGCCCTGGTCGATTCTCCCCATGCCGTAAAGGTCAGTACCGGGATGAGTATTGAGGAGGCCAGACAGCTTGTGAGCGCGATGCCGTTCGAACTAGCGGTCACGATCCGGCCGGCAGTCGTCGACCCTGCAACGATGACGACCATGCTTCTGACGGCCCACCTGATTATTTTCTGGCTCAGCCAGGATTCGAACGTGACCCCTCCCGTCTGTCTTGCCGCCTTCACCGCGGCGGGGATAGCTGGGTCGCGACCGATGGCGACGGGGTTCGAATCCTGGAAGATTGCCAAGGGCCTTTATATCGTGCCTCTGATTTTTGCCTACACGCCGCTGGTCGGCGGCGATTTCTGGCAGGTCATCCAGATCGGGTTTTTCAGTCTTTTTGGCATTTATGCGTTTACGACGCTTGTCCAGCGCTACTCGGAGGGGCCTATCCCCTTCTGGCTGTATCCTGTTCTAATTGCCGGAGGCGCCGCCAGTTTCTGGCCGCTCGAGTTCCTCATCAATCTTACCGGTGCGGCACTCGTTACCACCGCCATCGTCATTACGGCGAAGAAGGGACGCAGCCGTAATAAGTCAGCGCGCTGACAGGATGCCGGCAAGGTCGGGGGGCGCGGCCCCGTTGGTCATGCTCAAGATACCGTCGATCACGACGGAGGAATCGTTGATCCCGCCATGGCGCATCAGATACTGCGCCTTTTCGACCATCTCGTCCGCCGAAAGGGCTGCCTCCGGGTCTCCGCGGCATTCTTCCCTGACGGTCGCAAGCGAGGTTCCGTCCGCGAAATCGACCTTTACCGAAGCGCCCCAGGCAGTGGGATAAGCACTTAGAAAAGGTTCTCCCGGCGATACCTTCACTGTTTCAGCGAGCGCCGCCGCCCTCGCCCGCGCGTCTTCCCCGAAAGCCGGGAAATCGACCTTGCCCCTCTGGAGGGCCGCCGCTACGCAGTGCTGGATCGAAAATTTCCCTTCGTATTCGCTATTCGCGACCGGCCGGTCGCAGACATCGACCGCCGCTGAATAGGTTTCGACCTCAACAGCCGATATCTCGCGGTTTTCGATCCGCGCGGCGATATCAAGGGCCGCATCGATCGCAGGATGTGTGTGGCGACAGGACGGCCAGGGTTTGATCGATGTCAGATGTACCTGCCAGGGCGCATCGGGGTTACGCAGCACCGTGTCCGGATCCGGATCGGGACAGGCTCCTGCAAAGAAACCGGCGGGGCCTTCAAGGATCGCCGGCGGACCTGTGAAACCAAGCGCCGCCAGCTCAGCGGCGACAACGCCGGCTTCCGCCGCCCTGCCGGCATGCAGATGCTTACTCATCGCGCCTGTCGCGAGAAATTCCCAAAGCCCGGCAGACTGCGTTCCCGCATTGCCCAGCGCATTCATCGTCTGATCGTCATCCAGACCCAGAATAGTCGCAGCCACCATTGCAGAGCCATA
>JAYOLL010000016.1:18550-76770 GCA_038120295.1 Rhodospirillales bacterium
TCGTGGATAAGCCGGATCAGGCCCTGGGTAAGTGTCGGCCCATCAGCCATGCGTCCGATCAGGCAGCCTTGTAGTCCGGGAAACGTTCGCTGACATCGAGATTGAACAGATCAATCGCATTTCCGCCCAGGATACGACGTTTCTGCCTTTCGTCCAGGAATGGCAGGTCGTAAATGACGCTGGGAACATCCATGTCCCAGTGCGGATAATCGGACGCCCACAAGAGCTGCGATTCCGCATTGATCATATCGAATGTCATTTCGAGCACGTCTGTCCGGTTGGGGACTTCCATCGGCTGCGATGTGTAATACATCTCGCGCATGTACTCACTCGGAAGGCGCTTTAGTGACGGCGCCTCGGACCAGCGCATTTTGAAATCGTTATCCAGCCGCTGCATCACCCAGGGAATCCAGGCGAGCCCGGATTCTATCCAGATTGTCTTGAGCTTCGGAAACCGTTCCGGCATCGCATTGACGATCCAGTTGCACAGATGGACCGTGTTAAACAGCGTGAAGCCCAGCGCATGGGTGACAAGGAACCGGTTGGTGTTACCGACGAGAGGGTCATTCCAGTTGTAATTGCTGTGGAAGCCGAGCGGTTTGCCCAGTTCCTCAATCAGGGAATAGGTCTTCATGTAGGCATTGTCGTAGATCGGCTTGTAGCGCACCGACACAACCATGAAACCCAGAACATTCGGCTGATCGCCGAAACGTTCAACCGTCCGGTATGCCGCTTCCGGGTCGTTGAACGGCAAATAAATCATCGTCTGAAGCCGGTTCTGCTTCGGATGGCAGATCTTGTCCAGAAGCCACTGGTTGTATCCGGTCGCCATGGCGACTTCGACTTCCGGCTGCGGATGAGTCCCTAGCAGAAGCATCGGGGTCGGAAACACGCATCCGTAATCGACGCCCATCGCATCCATCCAGCGGTGACTGAGATGCACGTCGCGGTGCGTTCCGTCCGCGGGCGTCTGCTCCAGTTTGCGAAGAGGATATCTTGTTATACGGCCGGCAACGTCCTGATAGCCTACGCCCGCCGGCATCATCGGCGACTGCACGCCAGTACCGCCAGCGGTATAGACGAGCCCGGCCTGCTTCAGGACCGGATCGTCGAAATATTCAATGATCTCGCGAAGCGACTCGTTTTCATAATGATGGCAATCGACATCAACGATCGGAAATTCGGAATACTTCCGCGCATCGCGCTGGCGCGCTGCGTTGGTCAGAAGTTTTTCTGTGTCGAATGATTCGATCGATTGCTTATGGATGTCGCTGGTCGCGAGTTCCATGCGTTCCTCCTGCTAACGATGGTCTGGACAGGATCAGGCGCCGGACCAGGCCTGCCATAGGCCGAGTTCGAACACCTCGACATTGACCGCGCGCATCATCGACGTACACATGATCATAGCGGCGGTCGCCGGCACGGCCCGCCCCGGCAGGAACGGCGACCAACGTTCGCCCAGCTGGAACTTCACCGAATAGAGACGCGACAAAGCGGTCAACCCTTCCTGAACCAGTTCGTCCGGGACCGGCTCTCCTTCGGGAAGCGCCGCCATTTTTCGTGCGAACTCCCTTATCGCCGCTTCTTCCTCGGCGACATCGGCAATGACCTCGCCACCGTCCGGTAACTCCGCAATTCTTGGATCGTCAGGCGATGACATAAACGTCGTCCCCGCGGACCTCAACCTCGTACTTACGCAGTTTCCACTGGGCATCGCCGCAGGCGACCCCGTCGTCCATCCGGAATTCCCAGCCATGCCAGGGGCAGACGATATGCATCTCGTCGTGGTTGAAGCGCATGCCGTGATAGGTCTTGTCCTCTGCGATTACCTCTTCCACCTTGGCCATCAGCATCCCTTCGCAGGCCGGTCCGCCCTGATGCGGGCAGAGGTTGGCGTAGGCGTACCACTGATCCTTGATCAGATAGACGCCGACTTCCATCGTATCGCTGGTCGGGACAATCTTCTTGTCGCCATCCTTGAAATCGGAGGTTTTGCCGACGTGAAATTCCTTAGCCATCTTGATTCCTCTGTTCTCCTTCGCTGCCCGAAAGTTTCCGCCTGACACTGGCGACTGTCAAACCCGGGGCACGAATTTTGTCTGTTTTTTGCTGAATTACGAAGGCCGGGAAGAGTCCCGGCCTTCGCATTGCGACGTATCGTCGACCGATCAGGCCGCGTTCTTGTGATAGTCCGGATAACGGTCAGAAACATCCATGTTGAAGATCCTGATCGCATTACCGCCAAGAATATTGCGTTTGGCCTGCTCATCCAGGAACGGCAGGTCATAGATCGTGCTCGGCAGATCCATATCCCAGTGCGGATAATCGGACGCGTAGAGAAGCTGGGTTTCGGCGTTAATGAACTTAAACGTCGATTCCAGGAACGAAAGGTCGTTCGGCATCTCCATCGGCTGCGAGGTATAATACATGTCTTTCATGTACTCGCTCGGCAGCTTCTTGAGGCTCGGGCATTCGGAAACGCGCATCTTGTAGTCATTGTCGAGGCGCTGGCCGAGCCAGGGAACCCATGCCAGACCCGACTCCGTCCAGACGACGTCCAGTTTCGGGAATCGCTCGTTCAGCCCATTGGTGATCCAGTTGCACATATGGATCACGTTGTAGAGCGTGAAACCAAGCGCATGCGCCGAGATGAACCGGTTCGTCACTGACATCAGCGGATCGTTCCAGTTAAGGCCCGAATGGAAAGTGAGCGGCTTGCCCATCTCTTCGATCAGCGCGTAGGTCTTCATGTAGGCGTTGTCATGAATCGGCTTGTAGCGAGGACTGGTCACGACGAAGCCCATGATGCCGGGCGCATCGCCAAAATCGAGGACCGCCTGGTAGGCCGCTTCCGGCGTATTGAACGGCAGGTAAACGAAGCCCTTGACCCTCGGATCATGCGGCAGGACACGTTCGATGAGCCATTTGGTGTAAGCCCGGGAATAGGCGACTTCGAGTTCCGCCTGCGGCATCAATCCTACCGACAGCATGCCGGTCGGGAACAGGCCGATATAGTCGATCCCCATGGCGTCCATAAAGCGGCGCGACAGGTGAATATCGCGGTGAGTGCCGTCCGCAGGCGTTTCCTCAATCTTGCGCAGCGGGTAACGCATGACCCGACCGCCGATCGGCTGATAGCCGCCGCGACCCCGGTTCAGGATGTTCGGCGCGGCCGAAGCGAGCTGATGAATGACGTCGTCTTCGATGTATTCGAGGACTTCGTTGAAGGATTCACTCTCGTACTGATGCGCGTCGGCATCGACGATCGGAAAATCATTGAACTTGCGGGCATCGCGCTGACGCGCCGCATTGGTGAGCAGCTTCTCGGTGTTGAAGCTGTCAACGCTCATCTTGTGATAGCGGTCACTTGTCGGTAGTTCCATCTCACTCTCCTGTCATGTCCGGTACGGACGTCTTGTCTTGTGGGACTGCTTTGTAAGGGCCTGTATGTCGCTATTTTACACCAGATTCCTATTCCGGATAAAGAGGCGCCCTGAACTCGGTTCCTGGAACGATAATTCCTCCCGCAGGCCGGTCTTCCGGCGCCAGGTGCCCGTAGCGATTCCGGTAGGCCTGCGAAAGCGGTCGCCCGCCCGGCGTCGCCAGCCATAGGCGCAGCAGGTTCCGGCGTCGCTCCAGCTCGGGATAATCCTCGAATTCCGTACGCGAATGCACGGTGACGTGATTGTGCAGAAACTGGATATCGCCCTGTTCGAAATCCATGCCGTAGGACAGGTCGCGCGCCATCTTGGCAAACAGGTCCAGCGCGTCTTTCAGGGCCTGCGACTGCGGTGGCAGCTCGTCGAACCGGCTGGCGGAACGGATATAGCCGCCCTGCCAGCTGACCGTCAGATAGCCCGATTCGAAATTGAATACCGGTAGCTGGAACCACGGGTCCTTGCCTTCCGGAATTTCATTGCGCCGGTCGCGATAGATCGGCTCCGCCAGCGCCGCCGCCAGCTCCGGATGGTTTTTCAGCATCTCGTTATAAATATGCAGAGAGCTGGTCACGGTGCTGAGCCCGCCGGATTTCGCAGGATGCAGGCAAAGGAGACTTACCACGTCGCAGGAATCGCAATGGAAGGGCAGTTGCTCGTGCGTCTGATAACCGCGGTTATTCGGATTTGCGAGCGTCGTGCCGCCCAGGTCGGCGACATGACCCAGAAGGTGCCCCTTCGAATTTTGCGATACCGGATCCCCGACATGAAGCCCGATACACCAGAACGCGATAGCCGCCTGAAGCCTGGAATAGCGCTCGACCGGAACGCCGCGCACGACGGCGAGGCCGCGACCGTCAATTATATCGTCAGCGACAGCGTCAAGCTTCGGACCGAGCGTGGGCATGTTGAAATCGTCTCGCCTTATCTCGAGAACGTTCTCGATTTTCGGCTCAAGCTCGGCGATGACAGCGTCGAGGTCAGCAATATCTGCGCCTGTCAGCGGATGGACCCAGCTCTGATCGGCGGCAAGATCTTCAGCGGTCCAGACTGCAGGATCGACAACCTGTTTAAGCGGTTCAGCCGCTTCGCGCAGCCGCGATACGTCTTTGAGGATTTCAGCATTTGCCATGGCGTAATTCTATACCCCTAACGACGGCATGAAAATAGCCTGATGATTGCGAAAAGCGTCCGCCATCTATCGACAACGTCGTATACTGACACTAACATTTCCCGCCTTTTCCGAAAAACCCGAAAATTGGGACCGGTCGGGAATGAGCTGGGAGAACTGGGTTCATGACGTTCCTGACAAATCACGAAATCATCAAGCATGCGCGCCGCAATGCAACCGGCCCGGTCTGGGATTATGTGTGCGGCGGCAGCGAGAGCGAGACCGCAATGCGCCGGAATCGCCAGGCGCTCGATTCGATCGCTCTGAGGCCCCGCGTGCTTCGGGATATCTCCGAGATTGATTATTCGACGACGATACTGGGAAAGGAGTCCCGCCTGCCCCTTTTCCTTGCGCCAGTTGCGTCTCTCCAGCTGATCCACCCGGAAGGCGCAAAAGCCGCCGACGATGCGGCGGAAGAGTTCGGTATCGTCAACATGCTGAGTGGCCACACCCAACCGCATTACAACGATATCGGGGCGAACAGCCCGCACGCGAAGATCTATCAGATATATGTTCGGGGCGATGATAACTGGATCGAGGAATTGCTCACGGGTGTAAAGAAAGCCGGATTTTTTGCTCTCACCGTTACTGTGGATGCAGCCGTTTACAGCAACCGCGAACGCCAGATGATGCATGGCTGGATTCCGCCGACCCGCCGCAATGCGGCCGGCCGAGAGTATCTCGCGGGGCTCGACTGGGATACGTGGGACCGGATGGCGGAAATCTGGGACGGTCCGATGATCCTCAAGGGCGTCAGTACAGCAGCGGATGCAAAGCTCGCCGTTGAACACGGCGCGGCAGCAATCTACGTCTCCAACCATGGCGGACGGCAGCTCGATTACGACCGGGCGACCATCGACGTCCTGCCCCGCGTCGTCGAAGCCGTCGATGGCAGGGCCGAAGTCTATGTCGATGGCGGGTTCGTGCGCGGCACAGACATCGTCAAGGCTCTCGCGCTCGGCGCCAACGCAGTAGGCATCGGCAAGCTACAGGCCTGGGCTCTCGGCGCCGGCGGCAAGGACGCCATCCTCGACTCCCTGACAATCCTCGAAGACGAAATAAAGATCGCCATGGGCCTTCTTGGCGTCAGGTCGCTGTCGGAATTGACGCCGTCCTGTCTTGCAAAATCCCGCCCCGTTGCACCCGCTCATGAAATGAGCGCGTTTCCGCATCTCGGCGGCCAGATCGTCTGAACAAACTTCCAGTATCGGAGAAGCAAATGAGTGACGAAGTCCTGTTTCACACAGCCCATGACATGATCCTCATGGCGCGCCGGAACATGGTCCAGGATGCCTGGGATTATGTATGCGGCGCGGCCGAAAGCGAGACGAGCCTGAGGCGCAATCGTATGGCTATCGACAGTCTCGCGCTGCGCCCGCGCGTCTGCCGCGACGTAAGCGAGATCGATACCTCCTGCGAGATGCAGGGTGTGAAGATGCGGATACCGGTTTTTCTGGCCCCGATGGGTTCAATCCAGAACTTCTCTCCCAACGGAGCGCTCGACGTCGATACGGCCGCGGAAGAATTCGGCGTTCAGAATTTCATTTCGACGGTGACCCAGCCGGAGCTCGAGGTCATTGGCGACAACACGCCGCATCCAAAGAATTTTCAGATTTACGTCCGTGGCGACGACAACTGGATCAAGGACCTGATCAAGCGGGTCAAGGCATCGAACTACAACCAGGTGACGCTGACGGTCGATTCCGCGTTCTACGGAAACCGCGAGCGCCTGAGTCCGACCCAGCTGGCCCTGCGCCGGGTGGCATCGCGTGACTGGCAGAAGAAGATCACCTGGGACACGGTAAAGATGGTCAAGGACGAAATCGACGGCCGTCCCTTCTTCCTGAAGGGCATACAGACCGGAGAGGACGCCGCTATCGCCGTCGAACACGGCGTCGACGCGATCTACATATCGAATCATGGCGGGCGCCAGCTCGATCATGTGCTCGGCAACATGGATATGCTTCCAGAAATCGTGGAGGCTGTGGACGGTAAGGCCAGCATCGTAATCGACGGAGGGTTTACCCGCGGGACCGACATCATCAAGGCGCTGGCGCTGGGCGCCGACGCGGTCGGCATCGGTCGTCTGCAGGCATGGGCACTCGGCGCTGCAGGGGCGCCGGGCCTGGTTCATTGCCTGACCCTCCTGGAACGGGAGATCACCACCTGCATGGGTCTGATCGGCGTGACCAGCCTCGACCAGCTGGATTCAAGCTACGTGACCAAGGCCCCCTGGGTCCGGTTGCCGCACGAACACAGCGCATTCCCGCATGTAAACGGACCGATCCCCTGATCGGAAGACAGGCAGTTAAGAAAAAGGGCGGGACCGGTTCCCGCCCTTTTTATTATCGATCGTTGCCAACCGTCGCGCGCCTGAGAAATTCCAGAACCGGCGGCATCAGGCCTGTAGAGAGCGGCAGCATCGGTTTGAAATAGGTGGCGTAATTCTCTTCCCTGTCGGATGGCGCGGTTTTGAGAACATGATTCATGCCGTCGATTTTTACCAGCCGGATACTGTCCCGTGCCGCTTTCAGCCTCTCCGCATCTTTCATCGAGGTCTGGAAATCGGTCGTGCCCTGAATGACGAGTGTCGGAACGGAAACGTTGCCAAGCGCCGTCGCCGGATCGTAAGCAAACCATGAAATAAGATAGGGCTGGATCGCCGGTCGGTATGGCCCGAGAAGCTCCGGCGAGACGGTATCGACAATCCTTCCCTCCTCCATCGCGCGCAACAGAGCGTGCGTTTCCGACAGAAAGGGTTCCGGCAAATCAACGCCGGGCTCCGCGATCTGGCGCCTTAAAACATCTGCGGCCGGAAATCCCGCTCCTGAGATCAGAACCAGCGCCCCGGGCCGAAACCGTTCTGCCGCGAGCGTAACGACCAGCGCGCCTTCGCTGTGCCCCAGAAGAGAAACATATCTGACCCGGGGGAGCGCTTTCAGAAACTTTGCCCAGCGAACCGCATCATCGACGAATGTTTCGAAGCGAAGAGCTTCCTCCCGCCCCATGGCCGGCCGGCTTTCGCCAATGCCCCGCTTGTCAGTGCGGATCGAGGCGAATCCGTATTCCGCCAGCGCATGCGCCAGCATCTTCAGCGAATTGTTGTTTAGACCGCCCGGAGAGTTTCCGTCACGGTCGGTCGGACCGGATCCGGACCAGATAAGGATCGCGTCGAAACGGCCTTCGGCTTCGGGAAGGGTAAGCGTCCCAAACAGACGCCCGCTTCCCTCCCCGATCGAAACAGGGCGTTCGGCAACGCCCATCCCGAACTAGGCCGCAGCCTTCTTCGCCTGCTGTAACGCCGTCCACACCCGCGCGGGCGTCGCCGGCATGTCGAGATGGTTGATCCCGTATACCGACAATGCATCGACCACGGCGTTCATCACCGCCGGTAAAGCGCCGACCGTTCCGGCCTCGCCCGCCCCCTTCACGCCAAGCGGGTTGGTCGCCGTCGGGCACGGGTTCGACTGGACCTCGATATAGGAGAGATTGTCGGCGCGCGGCATGGCGTAATCCATGAAAGAGCCGGACATCAGCTGCCCGCTGTCGGGATCGAAAACGATTTCCTCCAGCAGCGCCTGTCCAACGCCGTGCACAACGCCGCCCTGAATCTGTCCCTTGAGCGTCAGCGGATTCAGCACCGTGCCGACATCGTCAACCACGTTATAGCTGACGATCTCGATCACGCCGGTTTCCTCGTCGATCTCGACCTCGCAAACATGGCAGCCGTTGGGGAAGTTTTCCGCCGACGTCTCGAACACCATCGTGGCGCTGAGCCCGGGTTCGATATCGTCCGGCATCGCGCCCGGCTTGTATGAGCCCTTGGCGACGTCGGTAAGGCTGACAGTACGATCCGTACCCGCCACCCGGAATTCACCGTCCGAAAATTCGATGTCGGCATCGGCGGCTTCCAGCATATGCGCAGCGATCCGGGTCGCTTTCTCAATGATCTTCTCAGAACATCTGAACACGGCGCCGCCGCCGAGCGTCGCCGAACGAGACCCGCCCGTGCCGCCGCCGAACGCGAGAATGGCGGTATCTCCTTCCGCGAAGCTGATGCGGTCGGGGTCTACGCCAAGCGTTTCGCACATGATCTGCTTGTAGATCGTTTCATGCCCCTGCCCCTGCTGGCTGGTGCCGACATTGAGCTGGATCGAACCGGAAGCATCGAAGCTGATCGAGGCCTGTTCCAGGCTGGGCGCTCCGGCGCGTTCGATGGAATTGGAAATACCGATCCCGCGCAGCTTGCCGTTCTTCGCGGATTCGTCGCGCCGCGCAGCGAATCCCTCGTAATCGCCCATTACCAGCGCTTTTTCGAGATTGTCCCCGAAATTCCCGCTGTCATAGGTAAAGACCAGCCCGGTCTTGTACGGAATCTTCTCCGGCGCGATCTGGTTACGGCGTCGCAACTCGGCGGGATCGACGTCGAGTTCATCCGCCGCAAGATCTATCAGCCGCTCAATCACATAAGACGCCTCGGGCCGGCCGTTGCCGCGGAACGGGCAGATCGGGTTGGTGTTTGTGTAGACGCCCGACACATCGACATGCATCGCCGGAATGTCATAAGTACCCGCCATGGTGCCGATATTGGCCACCGGGGGCAGTGTACCCTTGGACGCCAGATAGGCGCCGACATTGGTCCAGCTCTGCGCCCGGACGCCAAGAAACTTGTAGTTTTCGTCGAGCGCGATCTCGCCTTCCCAGTGAACGTCACGACCATGATGATCGCTCATGAAGCCTTCGGTACGCTCGCAGACCCATTTGACGGGACGGCCTGTGCGCTTCGACGCCCACAACACCAGCACGACTTCCTGATAGGTCCCGCCGCGCAGGCCGAAACTGCCGCCCATATCGCCGCAGACGACGCGCATTTTCGATTCGGGAACATTGAAAATCTCATTGCAGAGTTCCTCCCGGACCTGCCACGGGTAATGCACCGCTGTGTAAAGCGTCCAGAAATCGCGTGCCGAATCGTAATGACCGATCGCGCCACGCGGCTCCATGGTCGCATGGGCGCTGCGGTTGACCGGCAAACGACCTTTTACGACATGGGCCGCCCTTTCGAAGGCCGAGTCGGTCGCTTCCTTGTCTCCGCACAGATGAACGAAACAGATATTGTCTTCGGATTCGTCCCACACCTTGGGGGCGCCGGGCTGCGCTGCTTCGTAGGGCGTGGAAACGGTCGGCAGCGGATCGTAATCGACCTCGATGAGTTCGGCGGCGTCTTTCGCCTGCTCCAGCGTTTCGGCGATCACCAGAGCGACGTAATCCCCGACCATCTTGACCTCGTCGAGCACAAGAACGCGGCGCGCGGGTTCGTACATCGGCGTGCCGTCGCGGCGCTTGCGCTTGGGCGTGCATTGAAGGATGCCGTACCCGTCATCGACATAATCCTGTCCGGTCAGCACCTCGATCACGCCCGGCGCAGCTTTCGCCGCCGAAACGTCCATCGACCTGATTTTCGCATGGGCGAAGGGCGAACGCAGGATGAAGGCGCGCGTCTCGCGCGGCAGCGTGTTGTCATCCATATAACGACCGCCCCCGGTGAGCAGACGGGGATCCTCTGTCCTCGGTACGGGCTGGCCGATGCCGAACTTCTCTACCATGCTTGATGCTCCTGAATATCCGCAATCTACGGCTTGCGCCGAGTGCGCGGATCATAGGCGGCGACGTCCAATTAGAAAAGGGCGAGCGGGTAGCCCGCCTCCCCGCTCGCTGCTATTTTACCGGCAACGAAACATCCTCGCAGGAAAGGCATACCTCCATGGCCGACGAGACCTCCGGCATCCGCAAATCCAACACCCGCTACCAGTCCGACGTCATCGTCGACATGATCAAGCTGTACGATTTCCCGGCGATCCCGCTGAACCCCGGAGCGAGCTATCGCGGGCTGCACGACAGCCTCGTGAATTACGGCGAAAACGATCCGCCGATGATCCTGTGCAATCACGAAAAAATCGCCATTCAGATCGCCCACGGCTACACAAAGGCGACAGGCAAGCCGATGGCTGCCGCCGTCCACAACGTCGTCGGGCTGCTGCATGCGCCGCTCGCCATCTACTACGCCTATATCGACCGCTGCCCGGTCTTCGTGATCGGCGCGACCGGACCGATGGACGAGAAGCTGCGTCGTCCCTTCATCGACTGGATTCACACCGCCTTCGCGCAGGGCTCGGCCGTCCGCGATTACACCAAATGGGATTATCAGCCGGGCAGTGTCCACGGCATTCCCGACAGTTTCGCCCGCGCCTATTCGATCATGATGACCGAACCCCAGGGTCCCGTTTACATGGTCTATGACGCCGGCATCCAGGAGGCGGAGCTGACCGAGGAAGTGCCAATCCCGCCGACGAGCGCCATCAAGGTTCCGCCGCGACTCGCCGCCGACCCCGAGCTGATCGCGCAGGCCGCCGACATGCTGCTCGACGCCGACTACCCGGTGCTGCTGACCGAATACGCCGCTCGCGCCCCGATCGGCTACGACGACACGGTGACGCTGGCAGAGACCGTCGGCTCGCCCGTGTTCGACATCAACAAGCGTCTGGGTTTCCCCAACAAGCATCCGCTCAACGTCTCGATGCATGGCGACGCCTTCAAGGGCGCAGACCTCGTCATGGCTCTCGACGTGGTCGACTGGACCCGCGGCTCACACAAGCCCAACTGGGAAACCCGCCAGGTCGAGGCGATCACCACGCCGGACTGCAAGTGGATCGATGTCGGGTTCGCCGATATCGAGATCAGCAAGTGGGCGACCGATTACAACAAGCACCATAACTGGGACATGCGCATTCTCGCCGACACGGCGAACGCCATCCCCGCCCTGACCAAAGCCTGCGCCGAGAGAATCGACGGCAATGCGTCGCTCAAAAAGAAGATCGACGATCGCACCCAGGCGGTCGGCGAAAAGCACGCCGCGCAATGGGCCAAATGGCAGGAACAGGTCAAGGACGAGTGGGACGAGATGCCGATGCGCGAATCCCGCATGGCCGCCGAGGTCTGGGAAGCCATCAAGGGCGAGGACTGGGTGCTCACCGCCGGCACCCTCAAGGACTGGGTCCGCAAGGTATGGGATTTCAACCAGCCCTATCGTCATCCCGGCCGCGACCTCGGCACCGCGACGCAGTTCGGCATCTCGATGGGCGTCGCCTACGCCTATAAGGGAACCGACAAGCTGGTGGTGGACCTGCAGCCGGACGGCGATCTGATGTTCGATCTCGGCGCGATGTGGGTCGCCGCCAAGTACGAAATTCCGTTCCTCGTCATCATGTACAACAACCGCGCCTACTATAACGACTGGGCGCACCAGATCTCGGTCGCCAAGAAGCGCGGCACCGATGTCGACCGCGCCTATATCGGCATGGACCTCGAAGGCCCGGAACCGGACTTCGCCCATATCGCCAAGGGGCTGGACTGGTACGCCGAAGGTCCGATCTTCGACCCGACCGAAATCCAGGCGGCTGTGAAGCGCGGCATCGAGCAGGTCAAAAAGGGCAAGCCCGCCCTGATCGACATCGTCACCTGGCGACGCGGCGAAGCGTCCTGAGCAACAATTAGATAAATGGAGCCAGTCGAAAGATGAGCGGCATCAAGAAGTCCAACACCAAGTACCAGTCCGACGTCATCGTCGACATGATCAAGTCCTACGGGTTCGAGCATATCGCGCTCAACCCCGGCGCCAGCTATCGCGGCCTGCATGACAGCCTCGTCAATTACGGCGAGAACGACCCGCCGATGATGCTGTGCACGCACGAAAAAATCGCAGTGCAGATGGCGCACGGCTACGCGCGGCACACCGGCAAGCCGATGATCGCCATCGTGCACAATCTGGTCGGGCTGCTGCATGCGCCGATGGGCGTCTATTACGCCTATCTCGATCGTGCGCCGGTGTTCATCATCGGGGCAACCGGGCCCGTGGCCGAGAACAAGCGGCGTCCCTTTATCGACTGGATCCATTCGGCCCATGTGCAGGGCCAGGTGATCCGCGACTACGTGAAGTGGGACGCCCAGCCCGCAACGATCGATTACGTCCCGGATTCCTTCGCCCGCGCCTATTCCGTGATGATGACCGGACGTCAGGGCCCGATCTATATGTGCTATGACGCCGGACTGCAGGAAGCGCCGCTCGAGACCGAAATTAAAATGCCGCCGCCGGACACGATGAAAGTCCCGGCGCAGGCAGCCCCCGACCCCACCGCCCTGACCCAGGCCGCCGACATGCTGGCCGCAGCGGAGCGTCCGGCCATCGTCGCCGATTTTGCGGCGCGGCCGCCGCATGGCTGGGACCATGTTGTGAACCTGGCCGAAACGCTGGGCGCGAGTGTTTGGGATGTGAATTCGCGGCTGAATTTCCCGGGAACGCACAAGCTCAACCTCTCGATGGACCATCAGGCCTGTTACGAGGATGTCGATTGCGTTCTGTTGCTCGACGTCGCCGATTTCGAGAAGCACACCCATGTGCGCGATATCTCGACCCGGACGGTCAAGCCTTCGGTCAAGGAAGACGCCAAATGGATCGATATCGGCTGGACCGATACCGAGATTTCCAAATGGTCGATGGACTATTCCCGAACGCTGCATGCCGATATTCGCATGACCGCTGACGTGGTGACCGCTGCGCCGATGCTGAGCGACCTGCTGAAGGAACGCATCGCGAAGACCGACGGGCTCGCCCAGAAGATTGCTGACCGGACCGACCTGATCGGCAAGAAACACGATGCGCTGCGCGCAAAATGGCGCGAGGAAGCGGAAGAAGACTGGGATGCCCAGCCGATGACGGTCGGTCGCCTCGCCCTCGAAATCTGGGAGGTCATCAAGGACGAGGACTGGGTCCTGACCGCCGGCACGATGCATGATGCGGCCCGCCGGCTGTGGGATTTCGACCGCCCCTACTGCCACGGCGGGCGCGAACTCGGCACCGGAACGCAGATCGGCACGTCCCTCGGCGTCGCGCTCGCCAACAAGGGCACCGGTCGGCTTTGCATCGACTTGCAGCCCGACGGCGACCTGATGTTCGATGCCGGCGCGCTCTGGATGGCGGCCAAGTACGAAATCCCGATGCTCATCGTGATGTACAACAACCGCGCCTACTACAATGACTGGAACCACCAGATCGTCATCGCCAACAACCGCGGCACCGATCCGTCCCGCGCCTATATCGGCATGGATCTGCTGGACCCCGATCCAGACTTCGCCGGGCTCGCCCGCTCGCAGGGCTGGTGGGCCGAGGGCCCGATCGAGAATGGCGACGACGTGCAGGCGGCGCTCCGGCGCGCAATCGAGCAGGTCAAGAAGGGCAAGCCCGCCCTGGTCGACACGATCTGCCGACGCGGCAAAGGTAAGGCGTCGCTGACGTAAGAAGGCGACAAGCACGTCCTTCGCGCCAGAATTATCTGTCATCCCCGCACTCATTGCGGGGAACTCCAGGCGCGGAAGCCATGTCGGTGGCGCGTGCTCCCCGGGAACCGCCGAACCGTCTCTGGAACTGTGGGTGGATTTCGTCGGCAAACAGCGGCCATGAAAAAGGCGGGCACTGCCCGCCTTTTCCATTCTGAACGGCTAAACGATTACGCCTCGCGGGCGGGCGGCGGGACCGCGTAGCCTTTCTCAACGTGAACATTCAGCACGAACGGCTTGCCGGAATCTACGACCTTCAGCGCGTTCTCGATTGCCGGAACGAGGTCGCCGACGGTGGTCACCGGACCGGCAGAGTCGACACCGAGAGACGCCGCATAGCGGTGAATTTCGACTTCCGGGTCGTCAATCCGCTGACCGATCCACCGGTTCTCCGGCGGGCGGTTACGCATTTTTGCCACGGTCTCCTGATGGATTTCGTCGTTAAAGTTCGACCGGTTGTTGGAGATGATAATCAGCACCGGAATGCTGTAATGCGCAGCCGTCCAGAGCGCGGAAGCGCCCTGCATTGTGTCGCCGTCGCCCAGGATTGCGACCACCGTGCGGTCCGTATCCTTGAGCCCCAGCCCTGCGCCGATAGCGGTGCCAGGCCCGGATGCCAGACCGCCTCCCGCATCGTTGCCGAGGTAATCGAGCGGATGGGTCCAGTGATACCCGTCAGCCGCCCAGCCGATCGGAACGTTGGCCAGCGTTATGTTACGACCCTTCCGAGCCTCGTTCATACCGAGAGTCAGAGCCTCGACCGAGATCGGATCGCCGGCGGCGAACTGGTCGAAGGTCTTGTCGACATCCGCCGTACGGCCCTTGTTCTGACCGTCCCATTTGGACTTGCCGCCCAGACGGGCCTCGCAGGCCGCAAGCAGCTGATCCACAACGGGTTCCGGCTCGGCGAACATGGATACGTCGCCCAGCGGCATACCCATATGATCCATCGAGTAGCCGTTATGCAGGGCCGAATCCATGGAGACATGGATGACCTTGGCCGTGACTTCGTCCCTGCCAAACACCAGCTTGAAGGTGCCGGCAAGATCGAGCGCGTTAAGGTCGAGGAACACGTCCGCTTCCTTCATAGCGGTAACCGCTTCGTCGCGCGGCCGGTTTCCCGGAGGCGCAAGGCTCAGAGGATGATCGGTCGGGAACGCCGAGGCGACCTTGATATCCTGCACCACGCCCATGCCGAGCAGTTCCGCCAGCTTGACCCGCGCGGCGTAGCTTTCCTCGCTGCGTTTCAGGCGACCGCACAGCATGACAGGATTCTTGGCGTTGCACAGCAGGTCCGCCGCCTTGTCGATCGCCGATTGCGGCGCGCAAACCGGGTCGCAGGGCTGGTAACGCGAAACATCCGGCAGTTTCATCTCCGGATCGATCTCGCTTTCCTGCAGACCTGCGTCGAGACAGACATAGGCCGGCGCGGTCGGCGCCTCCCGGATCGTCTTGTTGACCCGCGCCATGGTCTCGGCAAGAGCCTGCGCCGAGCGGGGTTCATCGTCATACTTCACGAAATTGCGGATCAGCGCCCCCTGGTCCTTTTCGGTATGGATCCAGTCGATCCACGGGCGGCGCTTGGGCGCGTCGACCGGGCCGGTCGCGCCCATGATCACCATCGGCACCCGGTTACACCAGGCATTGAATATCCCCATCATGCCGTGCATGAGCCCGACATTGGAATGCAGGATGCAGCCCATCGGTTCGTCGGTTGCCTTGCCATACCCCTGCGCGATGTGAACCGCATGATCCTCATGAAGGCACAGGATCATCTGCGGCTCGTCGTTGCCCAGATAATTCACGATGGAGTCGTGGAACCCGCGATAGCTCGCGCCCGGGTTCATCGACAGGTACTTGATACCCATCCGCCGCAGCATTTCGGCGGCGACGTCCGATGCCCAGCCCATCTTCGGATTGCCGACATTGACCGGACGGTCGAATTTTTTCAGATCGGTAGCCATTGTTTCGTTTCCTTATGAAATCCGTTGTCCAGCCTTATTCACCCTTGCTGCCGCCGCGCATCAGCGGGGGCACGGCGTAGCCGGTCGACACATGTACGTCGATCAGGTGGCACTTGCCGTCCTCGACGGCCTTGAGCCCCTCCTCGATCCTGTCCATCAGCTCGCCCATCTTCGTAACCGGCGGACCGGCCTCGAAACCGAGCGACTGAGCGAGTTCGGTAAAGCTGATTTCCGGTTCGGATATCCGCATACCGATCCAGCGGTTCTCGACCGGACGGTCGCGATCCCTGGCCACGGTTTCCTGATGCAGCTCGTCGTTAAAGTTCGAGCGGTTGTTGGAGATCACCACCAGCATCGGGATGCGGTAGCGAGCGGCGGTCCAGAGCGCCGAATTCCCCTGCATGAAATCCCCGTCACCGAGCACCGACACGGCAAGCCGCCCGGTTCCCTTGACGGCAAGCGCCGCGCCTACGGATGTGCCGGGGCCGGACGCCAGCCCGCCGCCGCCGTCATGTCCGAGATAGGACAGAGGATCGGTGAACTGGTAAGCCGGCCCGACGCCGCCCGAGGCGACGCGGTTCATCGAGATCTTGCGGTCGCCCTGGGCCTCCGCGATCGCCGTAACGATGTCCGCCGGTTCGATGGTCGAATTCGCATCGCGGCCCGCAATCGGTTCCCAGGATGACGGTTCCGGACCGACCCGCTTGCCGTCCCATTTCGAACCGCCGCCGCGCTTCTCGATTTCGGCAAGCAGCTGCGCGACAAACGCGTCCTGATCGGCGTTGATGTTGATATCGGTCTCCGGCAACTCAAACAGCTCCATCCCGAATCCGTTATGGAGATACTGTTCAAGCGAGCAGTGGATGAGCTTGCCCTTGATCGGACCGTCGCGCTTGAGAAGACGCTGGGTGCCGCCGAAGTCCAGCCAGTTGAGGCTGAGAACCACATCGGCGTTGTGAACCGTTTCGCGAACCAGCGGGCTGACACCGCCGGCCGGACGACCGACATGCAGCAGATGATCGCTCGGGAATACAGCCGCGTTGCGGAGGTTCGTCAGCACCCCGGCGCCGACCGATTCCGCCAGCTTGACCCGGTTGTCCCAGGCATCCTGCGTCCGCGCGCTGCGACCGATCATGATGACCGGATTTTTCGCGCCCAGAAGAAGGTCGGCGACCTCCGCCACGGCATCTTCCGAGGCCCTCGGCGGATCCGACGGGAGGAACCGGCTTGCGTCCGGAATATCGATTTCGCCGTCAAGCGCTTCTTCCTGAAGGCCGGCATCCAGACAGACATAAACGGGCCCGGGCGGTTCGCTGCGAGCGATCTGGTTTGCCCGGTACATCGTTTCCACGATGGCCTGCGCGGAGCGGGGTTCGTCATCCCACTTCACGTAGTTCCGAAGCATCGCGCCCTGATCCTTCATTGTATGGATCCAGTCGATCCACGGACGCCGCAACGGCGCATCGACCGGGCCGGTCGCGCCCATCATGATGATCGGGGCCCGATAGCACCAGGCGTTGAAGGTCGCCATCAGACCGTGCATCAGCCCCACATTGGAGTGAAGCGCGCAGGCCATCGGCTCTCCCGTCGCCTTTGCGTAGCCCTGCGCGACATGGACCGCATGGTCCTCATGCAGGCAAATCAGCATCTGCGGCGAATCATTGCCGAGATAGTTCACGATCGAGTCGTGCAGCCCGCGATAGCTCGCGCCGGGATTCAGCGAGATGTATTTCACGCCGATCCTGCGCAGCATCTCGGCTGCGACATCGCTCGCCCAGCCCATCTGCGGATTGCCGATGTTCTCCGGACGGTCGAGGCCCTTCAGATCCTTCGAGATCTCATTCATCTTTCATACTCCAGTGGTGAAAGGTCTATATGGGTGTACTGGCTTAGGACAAGAGGATCAGTAACCGGCTCCGCCTCTTCGACGAACTCCGGTCCGATCTCTCCGAAATTGTGAAGGCCCGTCAGGGCCATTGACGTCATTATCTCGCCCTCGAGCAGTTCCAGCATGCGGACGATCGCCGCGCGACCGCCGGCGGCGAGCGCCAGCCCCTGCAGCTTGCCGATGCAGACCGCCGTCGCGCCGAGCGCCAGCGCCTTGATGACATCGGTGCCGCGCATGATCCCGCCATCGAGGACAATCTCCGCCTTGCCGCCGACCGCGTCGACGATTTCCGGCAGGACTTCCGCCGTGCCGCGCCCATGATCGAGCTGACGTCCGCCGTGGTTCGAGACGTATACGACGTCGACGCCATGTTCGACGGCCGTCGCCGCGTCCTCGGCGGTGGCGATTCCCTTGACGATCAGGGGAATATCGTGACGGTCCTTGAAAGTCTTTATGTTGTCCCAGTTCAGCGCAGCCTGCCATTCACGACTCTCATTAAGCCGCCCACGCCGCGATGACGGCGCCCAGCGCTTGATGATGTCGCGTTCTCGCCGGCTGTAGATGGCGGTATCGACGGTCAGGCAGAACATCGTGAAACCAGAGTCCTGTGCAGCCTTTACCTGGTCCCCGATCCAGTCGTCGTCGCCCCTGACATAAAGCTGGAATACCTTGGGCGCATCGGTCGCCGGCCCGACGACTTCCATGGTCGGTTCGGTAACGGACGACAGGAAAGAAATCGTGCCGAATTCTCCGGCAGCCTCCGCCGAGGCGAGTCCGCCCCCTTCGCCGATCAGCTGCATCGAGCCGATCGGCGCCAGCATCACGGGGATGCGGATCCTGTTGCCAAGGAACTCTGTCGAGGGGTCGACCTCGGCAACGTCCCGCAGGATACGCGGCGCTATGCCTAACGCATCGAACGCCAAGCGATTCCGCCGCAACGTTGTTTCCGACTCGGAGCCGCCCATCAGATAATCCCAGACGCCATCGCCGATATTCCGGCGCGCGCGGACAGCTATCTGCTGAAGCGTAGCGAATTCATCCAATGAAACGTCCCTGCCTTCTCGACGACAGCCGTTCTCGTCTGACGCCTGATGCTCAATCGCATTCTGTTATGGATCGGAACGGGCCGCCTTCTGATGGGAGCCCTCTTCCCGTTTCGACAATCATATATCCTGCCGACAGTTCCGAAAAGCGCGGTCGGACCTGAATTCGGCAAATTTCCGATCAGACCGGATCGGACGCCATGACGTTAATGACCGCCTGCCGCTTGTCGACCATGACCGCCTTGAGCGCACGTTCCAGGGCCGGCTGCATTTCCGCAGGATCGGTAACCTGTTCGCCGTAACCGCCCGAAACCTCAGCCATCTTCTCGTAATGCTGCTCGACGTTAAAATGCGCCAGCGGCACCTGGTTGGCCCTGGCCGCATATCCGTCGGGATGGAGGCCTAACGCGGATCCGCGCACGGCCTGCCAGCGCTGGTTGTTGAACACCACGGTCAGGATCGGGAGATCGTACTCCGCCGCCACGTAATGCGCCGAGATAGGAACATTGAACATATAGGAACCGTCGCCGTGCGTTCCGACCACGAGCCTGTCCCTGTCCGCCAGCTTGGCGCCAAGGGCGACGCCCATGCCGTGACCGAGCCCCGAGGAGGCCCCGGCATTGAGAATCTTCGTCGGCTTGGAGGTATCGAGATACTGCACCTGAAGCTGGGATTCCTTGGCGAAGATCGTATCCGCATCGGTGATATTGCCGATGCAATGGGAGATCCACGCAGGATGGACCGGGGTCTTGTCCTTCACCTCCTCAAGCTTGGCGGCCCAGCTGTCTTCCAGCTTCTGATGTCGTTCGGAAATCGCCCTGCGTCGCTTGTCGATCGTCGCCGTGGCGGACTTCGCCGGCTCCTCCATCGCCGCGCGAAGCGCCCGCAGCCCGATATCGGAAGCGCAGGTCAGGGCAATATCGGCGCCGAAACCCCGCACCGGCAGCATTGTATAATGCGGATCGACCGCGAGCTGGATCACCTGGCAATCCTCGGACGGATTCACCTGGGATGGCAGCCACGGAACCGCCGTATCCATGACAAGAATGGCATCGGCGGCTTCGACGAACGGGTTCGGGTTGCCGCCCGCGAACATCGGATGATGGCGCGGCATGGCGACGAACCGGTTGCGGTACTCGACGACGGGAATCGCGTACTTATCGGCCAGATCGACCAGCGCCGGCATGACCCCGGGGTTCCGGCCGCCCCAGTTCGTGATGATTACCGGATTCTCGGCCTTTGCCAGAATGTCAGCCGCCTGCTGCAGGGCTTCAGGATCGGGCGCTGCGGGAGCCGCGGCCTTAATACGACCCGGCGATGTGTAGGTGAACTCATCAACCTCCCACGCCAGGACTTCGCGCGGCAGCGACAGGTAAGCCGGGCCCTTCGGATCGCTCATCATGACGCTCAGCGCCCGGTCGACAATGGTTTCGAGCTGCTCGATATTTCGCAGTTCGTAATCCCACTTCACGGCTTCGCGGGTCATACCGCTCTGGTCGTACATTTCCTGGGTCCAGTGGATGTCCAGCGAGCGATGCCCCTTGAGGCTGTGTTCGTTGGTCGGCGTGCGGCCCGCTGTGAAAAGCATGGGCACGTTCCCGCGCGACGCGTTCAGCAGCCCGTTCATGCCGTTCGCGGTGCCGACATTCACATGCATCATGGTGAGCTGCGGACGTCCCGTTGCGAGATAGTAGCCGATCGCCATGTGCTGGGCAGTATTCTCGTGCGGGCACGCGATCGGCGTGGGATGCGCCGTGCCGTTTGCCTGCGCCTTGGCAAGCGCCTCGATCAGCGGCGCGAAATCGGTCCCGGCATTGGCGAACAGATAGTCGACGCCGCGATCCGCGAGGATTGCCAGATAGGCGTCGGCGACGGTGCAGTTCTTGATGGTTTTCTTCGGCATTGGACGAGGCCTCCCTGCCCCGCGCGGCATCGATGCGCCGCACACTGAATTCTGGGTCGATAGCCATCAGGGAAAGAAACAGGAGAGGTCCGGTTTCCAGTTTTCCGATCCGGTATGCTGAGAGGATAGGTCCCGGCTCTCAAAAGCGTCAACCACGCCCGACATAAAAACCGAATTCAAAGCAGGCGACGGGCGCTTGACGCCATCCAGCCCCGCTGAATTAATCGTACGACCTCAAACTCTGAAAGGCTCGGAAATGCCAACGACCATAACACTCGCAAAAGCGGAACAGATCATCGACGCCATCTTCAAAAAGGCGGAAGCCGACGGCAACAAGCCAATGGCCGTCGCCGTGGTCGACCAGGGCTCCCACGTCATTGCCTTCAAGAAACAGGACGATTCCTCGATGCTGCGCTTCGAGATGGCGCACGGAAAATGCTACGCCTCGCTGGCTCTGGGTCGCTCCAGCTCCCTTGTTCGGTACCGGGCTGAAGAACGCCCGATGTTCATGGACTATCTTTACCGGAGCTCCGACGGAAAAATCTTTGCCGAGGACGGCGGTATGCTGGTGCGGGACTCAAACGGCGATCTGCTCGGCGCAGTCGGGGTCACAGGCGAACGGCCGGAACGCGACGAGGAACTCGCACTCCATGGCATACACGCCGCCGGCTACCTGACCGACGAAGACGCGGTCGGCACCGGGCATAAGATCAGAATGGAAAACTAAAAAAAACGGCCGGAACGAAGTCCGGCCGTTTTGCTGTCTTATTGCTGCGTTATTCAGCCGCAGAGACCGCCGGCTTGGGCGGCAGGTCGGGCTTCTCGGCCTCATAGAACTGGTCCATATCGTGCTCCAGACCGTGCTCTGCCAGGGCACTGGTAAAGCGGGAACGGATCGCCGCGCTCTCGTCCGCGTAGTCGATCTGATCGCCGCCGATCCGGTGGGATATCCACGATTTCGGTACGCCCTGCGAATTCCGCACGGCGACGCCCTCGTATTTGAAGGCCAGATAGCGCGACGGGGTCGGGCCAGTGTTGAAATGCTGATGCCACCACATGTTCGGCGGCACGATCATGGAGCCGACTTCCCACTTGAAGTGCCGCGGTTCCTCGCCTTCCGGCCACATCAGCGAATACCCTTCGCCCGACAGGATAATGACGTGCGCGCCAGGCCCGTGGCGGTGGCATTTCTTGTAGGTGCCGATGGGGAACTGCGAGATATGCGCATTCATCGAGCTCTTGGCGAAGTTGAAGCGGATATGGCCACCGCCCGCGCCGCGCTCTTTCGCCGTAATCAGCGGAAGGTTGACCGCGTCGGGAACGAAGTTGGTGATCAGCTTGAACCCGTCAGTCTCTGATTTGGCCGCAAAATAGTCGGGTTCGCCGTTAAAGCGTTCCTTGAAGTCGTGCGTCGTGTTGAACACGAATTCAGGATCCTCGTACACGTTCATGATCGGCGGCGCGTTGGTCACCGCAATAAACCGCGCGGGTTCACGGCCCGACGCATTGAAGTGCTGATGCCAGCAGTTCAGCGGGATCGCAAACAGCGCGCCCGGTCCCCATTCGAAAGTGATGCGATCGCCCTTGTCGTTCCAGACGCTGGTCGAGCCCCGGCCCGACAGGATCATGATCATTTCCTCGAACAACATGCGCTGCGGCGCGAGCTTCTTGCCCGGATCGATTTCGCAGACATAGCAGTCGTTGGACGTTCGGCTGGCGTCATGGTTCATGAAGACGCCCTTGCCCTCACGCCTCGCCCACGGCTTCAACTCAACAGTATAAAGATTTGGAATATAAAGCGAATTAAGGAGGTCTAGGCCTTCGTTACGGACCCACGTCGTATAGGGCGTTTCCTTCTCGGTCGCGAATTTCTTCGCCATCTCGTCGGAAACGATCGCGGTCGGCTTGTTACTGTCATCAGCCATGGGATGGTTCTCCTTGTCTCACAAATAGTCCAAAATTTCTGTCTGAACGGCGTCTTCGCGGACGCCTGTCATGGTCCCGTTTTATACGAGTTCTCGCGACGTTGCCAAGATACGCAACGGGGGAAGCCCGTCAGCCCTTGTCCGACGGCTCATGCGAATGCCCCGCTGAATGTTCGTGCGAATGGCTATGGGAGTGCCCATGATCGTGCCCGTGATCGTGGTCGTGGGAATGCCCGTGGGAATGGGCGTGGCTGTGACCATGGTGATGATGCCCGTGATCGTGGGAATGCGAATGGCCATGCTCGTGGTCGAGTCGCTGTCCTGACCTCGGGTCGTCAGAAAATACCAGCGACTTGATCGTCACCGGAACGGTCCGCGACGGCAGGCGGATCTTGCCGAGATCGATATAGTCAAAATCCCACAGCACGACGCCGTCGATAACCAGAACGCCGACCGGTACTTCCAACTCGTCTTTCAGGATATGTCCCAGCGACTGGGCAATATCGCCATCGAGCACGATAAACAGGGGTTTACCGGCAGCAATCATGTCATCGAGCCCCATGACGAGCCCCTGGGCAAAGGCATGCATGCGCTCGTAGGCCGGCATTCCCTGCCAATGGAACGACAAAGCGATCTCGCGTTCATCGTTATCGACCTCGAAGGTTCGCCGATGCGTCCTGACCGCTTCGGCGACGTCTTCAGCAATAATCTCCTCGGGACACGCATAGGGCGGCTGGATAACCTGGAGATTCCGTCGCGGCAGCAGATCCCCGTAATCGGAAATATAGGTCGTGTTGCCCGAGAGCTGCACCGAATATTCCGACGCGCCGAGCGCTGTTGCGCGAATACACTCGCCGGCAGGCATGACCGGCCAGGGCAATGCGTCCTCTTCGAGCCTGCGTGCGATCGCGTGACCGAGCCGGCGCCCCATATCGCCGAAATCGCGCTCTTCCCGGCCATAGACATATTCTGCGACGCCGCCGGAGAACATGACGCCATCGATATGGCCCCACTCCTCGATGACGTCTGTCAGATAGAGGTTCTGGAGATCCTCGGGCAGCGGGCGAACCAGCAGCGTGTCGATCAGAGTCTTCGCCATGACATCGGCGACCTTGTCCAACTCCTCGGACGTTGCCTTGTCGCCGATCGACCAGTCGAAACCGGCGCGTGCCGCATGGGTCTTGCCAGCAGGGTCGAGGCGTTCGATCTCGCCATTCTCGTTTACGACCTGCAGGCGACCGCCTACATGAACCGCTGCGGTTACCTTCACCTGCCCTTCTTCGAGGATGGCCAGCTTCGCGGTTCCGCCGCCGATATCGACGTTCAGGATGCGCTTGTCTTCTTCCTTGGATGTCTTTGCAGCGCCTGAGCCGAACGCCGCCAGCATGCTTTCCATGTGATGGCCCGCCGTGGCGCAGACGAAGTCACCACCCCGGTCCGATATCGTCGCCGCGATGGCCTCCGAATTTTCGCGTCTCAGCGCCTCGCCGGTCAGGATGACCGCCCCCGCATCGATATCGTCGGGCGACAGTCCCGCCGCCTCGTAGGCATCGTCGAGGATTTTTCCCAGCCCTTCGCCTGAAATCCGCGTTTCGCTTTCATACGGGGTGAGAGCAACCGGCGACTGGAAGAGGGTCTCCCGGTTTACAACGTAGTAGCGGCTCGTCATATCCTCGGCCAGCCGGCGCAGATGGAGACGGGAAAAAATCACCTGGCTGCCTGACGAACCGACATCGATACCGACGCTCGTCAGGCGAACGTTATCCGCGATCCAGAGCGGGTTTTCGTCGAGCGGTACGTCGAGAAAATCGTCGTCGTGATCATGATCCGCATCGGGGCCGTGTTCGTGAAAAAACACGTCACCCATCGTGTGATCGTCGAGGGTATGCCCTGCCGGGGGACCTTTTGGCGTCTCTTCCTCTTCGGTAATGCCCGCGTCTTTTCCGTCGCCCTCGACCATAACTCTTCCGCCTTTCGATGATTTGAGATACGGCGCGTTTGCCTTTCGGGCCATGCGCTGCAGCGGCCGGGGACTAGCATATTCGGGGCGCACAGCCAACCGACCCGCCAGAATAACCGCCGTCAACGAAACGTTCCGTCAACGAAACGTTAAGGAAAGTAAATCTTAATAGCTTGCGAGGGATAAATCGGTACCCGGGTATAGACCCCGGTGGAATGGAGGCGAGATGTCTCGAACCACCTTAATTGCCTTCGCCGCAGCCGTCATTGGCGTGGTGTCCCCAGCAATAGCCGAGCAGCAGCTTTGCACCGAACGCAAGGCCGTTGTGACACAGCTTTCCAAACAGTATTCAGAAGCGCCGGTGGCAATGGGCCTCGCCAATAACGGCGGCCTGCTCGAAATCCTCTCGTCCGACAATGGACAGAGCTGGACCATCATCCTGACGATGCCGAACGGGATTTCCTGCATGATTGCCGCCGGCGAAAGCTGGGAAGCCTTACCCGACATTGTACGCAAAGGCCCGCCCGCCTGACTCACGAGCCTGTGTCGGAAGCCCGGATCAAGGGATCTGGGGCCCGTCATCCACCGCCGAGAAAAGCACTCTTCACGCGGTCTCCGACCTTGAGGCCAAGCCGCCGGACCGTGCCGGCGTTGACTTCGAGCACGGCAACCGAAGGCTTTTGCGATGAAATCGTCTCGAGTGACTGCGGGATCGTTCTTTCGGCAATCGAACTTACCCGCAGATCGGCCCCAATAAAGATCATGTCAAGCGGGATGTAGGTATTCTTCATCCACATCGTGATGATCTGCGGCGTGTCGTAAACGAACAGCATGCCCGCATCCCGATCCATCTGCCGTCTGAACATAAGGCCCTGCGCCTGCTGGCGGGCAGTTTTCGCAAGTTCGATCCGGAATTCATGCGTTCTTCCGGAAGATTCAATACCAAGGTTACCGGTCTCATAGCGTTGAAATGCGGCTGTCTGTGCAACTACCGGAGCGCAAATGTGGGAGACGGCGTCTGCAAGGACAATCGCCAATACATACAAACCGGTCCTGAGAATTTGCAATCGAGGCATCCCGTCAGATCTCAGTGTTCGTTGAAGCGTCGAATGTGTGAAATGCGGGCATGTTTTAGGGAAAATAACGGAGCCGTACGAACGCGCTTACTCTCCGTTCTCGACTACCCCTGCCGCCGGCGTCCCCCGAAGCTGGACTTCCGCGGCCTGACGCCCCTTCGGGCCATCGACAATACGGACATTGACCGCCTGGCCCGTAATCAAGCTTGTCACACCGATTTGCCGTAAGGTGACCATATGAACGAATACGTCGTTCTGGTCGCCTTCATCCGGGCAGATGAAACCGTAGCCCTTGTGTGGGTTGAACCATTTAACAATGCCCGGCACAAAATCGCTGCCGACTCCTGGGGGAGGCGCAAGCTGGTGCGGCTGCGGTGCAGCCACAGCCGGTTCGGGTTGAGCGGTACTCGTGTCAACCGAGATCACGCGCAGGACCTGAAGACCTTTGGCCCCGCGAACCGCTTCGCATTCGACAGTAGTCCCGGGCGCAAGGCGTTCGTGGCCCGCCATCCGCAAAACAGTCAGATGCAGGAATACATCAGCCGATCCGTCATCCGGCGACAGAAAACCGTACCCTTTAACGACGTTGAACCACTTTACGGAACCACGGATCCGAATCGTCTCTACAGCGCCCGGCATTGAATCCGGCTCACTCAACGAACTACTCCCCTTCTTACAGCAACTCATTATCTTAACATCACTTGCCCCTGAAATCACGGCATTATTTTTCCTTTCATGCGGCTCCGTGTACTCCTCAGAGCCTCTTCATCTCCTCCCCCATTTCGCGCGTTTCTGTGACCGTAGAAAAAATTGACAGTTTTATGTCGGGTAGGGGTGGAAATGAGCCACAAGCCATCATAGGTTCATTCGGTCAAAAGCCTGCGTCGGTGATGCAGAACCACACTCAGGTGTGAGGGGTGGTGTGACAGGACGAAACTGCGGGTTAACAGCGGACGTCCGCTACGGGAAGGACATTGGCGTTTTAGAGCGATGGATCGGAAAGTCGTCCACGCCCTTTATCTGGGGGGAGTCCTGTTCGCCGTATGGCTTCTCCTGTCGGGCTATTTTACCCCCCTACTGATCGCCTTCGGAATCGCTTCCTGCGCGCTGGTTGTCGCCATCACCGCCAGGATGGACGTGGTAGATCGCGAGGGCCATCCGCTTCACCTGACATGGCGGGCCCTTCCCTACTGGACCTGGCTGGTTGTCGAGATCGTCAAAGCGAACATCGATGTCGCCAAACGTATTCTGCTGCCATCGCACGCCATCAGCCCGACCATGCTGCGGGTAAAGACCTCCCAGACCAGCGATCTTGGCAAGGTGATCTATGCGAACTCGATTACGCTGACGCCGGGAACCATTTCAGTCGATGTCGCGAACGACGAAATTCTCGTCCACGCACTCAGCAAGGACGGCGCGGATGATCTCCAGACCGGAGAAATGGATCGCCGGGTAACCCGCATGGCCGGCGAGGATCGCTGATGTTTGCGGCGGCAGCAGCAGCACTTCTGGTAACCATGGCGATGGCCCTGATCCGCGCAATCAAGGGACCGTCCATCTATGACCGGATCCTTGCGGCGAACGTATTCGGAACCAAGACCGTGCTGATGATCGCCGTGCTGGGATTCCTGATGGGGCGTCCCGAATTCATGGACCTTGCGCTGGTCTACGCCCTGATCAATTTTGTCGGCACCATCGCCGTCCTGAAAGTCTTCAAGCACGGCGACCTTGGCCGAGCCCACGATGACGAGGAGCCACTCTGAGATGGAGACAGCCATCGACATCCTGAGCTGGATCCTGATCGTCATCGGCGGTGGCGCCATGTTGGTCGGCGGTATCGGCGTACTGCGCTTCCCGGATGTCTATACAAGAATGCATGCTGCCAGCATCACGGATACGCTGGGTGTTGGAGCCCTGCTGTTCGGATTAATTCTGCAGGCGGGCCTGACTCTGGTAGCAGCCAAGCTGTTTATTATTCTTCTGTTTCTGTTCGTCACCAGCCCGACTTCGAGTTTCGCCCTGGCGCATGCCGCGCTCAACGCCGGTGTCGAACCAAAGCTGGATCACGACCTGCGGGACGAGCCCGCTCGAAAAGGTGAGGAGGGCTCGTCATAGAAGACCTCGTCAACATCGTGATCCTGGCAATGATGGCGCTGACTGTTACGGCCATCATCCGCATCCGGAACCTGTATGCCGTTGTGATGCTGGGAAGCATCTACAGCCTGCTTGCCGCGGCCATCTTCGTTGTACTGGACGCGGTCGACGTCGCGTTTACGGAAGCTGCTGTGGGCGCCGGTATTTCGACGGTGCTGGCGCTGGGCACAATCGCACTGACAACAAGTCGCGAGAAACCCCCCTCACATACGGCGCTCCTCCCCGGAGTCGTCGTCCTGCTGACAGGTGCAGCCCTGATTTACGGAACGCTGGACCTTGCCCATTACGGGGATCCCGACGCACCGATCCACAAACACGTTGCACCGACATACCTGAAGGAAGGGCCGGAAAAGACCGGGATTCCGAATGTCATCACCATCGTCCTCGCCGGTTACCGGGCGTATGACACGCTCGGCGAGGTCGTCGTGGTGTTTACTGCCGGTGTCGGCGTCATCCTCCTGCTCGGCAACTGGCGTCGTCGCAGCCGGCGGCGAAAAGGAGACGAGAATGTATAGCTATCTCGTTCTGCGGGTTGTTGCGAAGCTCCTGATTCCGTTCATTTTGCTGTTCGCTCTCTATGTCCAGTTTCACGGCGATTTCGGCCCGGGCGGCGGCTTTCAGGCCGGGGTCATCTTCGCCGCCGCGATCATCCTCTACACTCTGATCTACGGGCTGGATGCCGCCAATCAGATCCTGCCGCGCGGTCTGCTGCGATTTGGAATCGCTCTTGGCGTACTGATCTTCGGCGGCGTCGGTGTCTACGACCTTTTGGTCGGCGGAAATTTTCTCGATTATTCGGTCATGGCCGAGGACCCGGTACATGGGCAACATCTTGGCATTCTGCTGGTTGAACTCGGAGTCGGGATCACGGTCACCGCTGTGATGGTGAATGTCTTTTTCACTTTCGCCGGACACCTGCCCGCCGAGGACGATTCCGGAACGGATCAGGGCAGGCCGGACGAAAAATCCGCCGATGACGGGAAGCAGGTCTGAACAATGCACATTGCCGTCGGCCTTTATAACTACTGGATCGTCGTCTTCCTGATGATGGCGGGATTTTACATTGTCGTAGCCCAGGGAAACTTCATTAAGAAAATCGTCGGGCTTAACGTCTTCCAGGCCTCCGTTTTCCTGCTCTATATTTCGCTCGGCAAGGTAGCCGGAGGAACCGCGCCGATTATCGGAGAAGGCATCCAGACCTATTCGAACCCCCTTCCCCACGTGCTGATCCTCACGGCCATCGTCGTCGGCGTCGCGACAACGGCGCTTGGGCTCGCTCTCGTCGTTCGCATCAACGAAGCCTACGGCTCGATTGAGGAGGACGAAATTCACAAGCAGGACTCGGAATCATGATCGCCGATCATTATCCCGTCCTGCAGATCGTCATCCCGCTACTTTGCGCCCCTGTCTGTATGCTGGTCCGTTACAGGGACTGGTCGTGGGCGGTGGCGCTGTTTGGGTCATGGGCGTCTCTTGCGATTTCATGGGAACTGCTGCTGCAGGTTCAGGGCGCAGGCGTCATCTCGTACGAAATGGGGAACTGGGCGCCACCGTTTGGGATCGAGTACCGGGTCGACCTGATCAACGCTTTCGTGCTCCTGATTGTTTCCGCCATCGGCGCTGTTGTTATTCCCTATGCGCGCGAGAGTGTGAAACGGGAGTTCGGCGTCAACAGGGTCTATTTTTTCTATACGTCCTACCTGCTGTGCCTGGCAGGCCTGCTTGGCGTCACCATTACGGGAGACGCTTTCAACCTGTTCGTCTTCCTCGAAATTTCATCGCTGTCGTCCTACGTACTGATCGCGCTCGGACGCGACCGCCGCGCACTGGTTGCATCCTATCAGTACCTCGTGATGGGAACGATCGGAGCCACCTTCATCGTCATCGCCATCGGCCTTCTCTACGCCGAGACCGGTACGCTGAACATGGCCGATCTTGCCAAAATTCTGGCCGAGCAGCCGACCAGCCGCACCATAGGAGCGGCGTTCGGCTTTATGGTGGTAGGCGTTTCGCTGAAGCTCGCGCTGTTCCCGCTGCATCTCTGGCTGCCCAACGCCTATTCTTTTGCGCCGTCGGTGGTCAGCGCGTTTCTTGCCGCAACAGCGACCAAGGTGGCGGTCTACGTCCTTCTGCGCTTCCTGTTCAGCATTTTCAACGTCGAGCTCAGCTTCGGCGTCATGCCTCTCGATACGATCCTGCTTGTCCTGTCGGTCATCGCCATGTTCGCGGCGTCGGCGGTCGCCATCTACCAGAAAAATCTCAAACGGATGCTGGCCTATTCGTCGGTCGCGCAGATCGGTTACATGGTGTTGGGTATCAGCTTCGCCAATGTGTCCGGGTTGATGGCCTGCATCCTGCATTTGTTCAATCACGCGCTGATGAAGGGCGGCATGTTCCTTGCGCTCGGCTGCATCTTCTATCGGATCGCGTCGGTTCGGCTTGAATCGATGGCCGGGATGGGGCGCCGCATGCCATTGACCGCGGCCGCTTTCCTGATCGGCGGGCTCGGGCTGATTGGCGTACCGCTAACTGTCGGGTTCATAAGCAAATGGTATTTGGTAGAGGGTGCGCTGGCACGGGGATGGTGGCCGGTCGCGATTCTTATTCTTCTCAGTTCCCTGCTTGCCGTGGTCTATGTCTGGCGGGTCGTCGAGGTCATGTATATGCGTCCCGTGCCGGAAGATGCGCCCGAGATCGAGGAAGCGCCCCCCTCAATGTTGATACCGACCTGGATACTGATCGGAGCCAGCGTCTATTTCGCCATTGATACGGAGCTTACAGTCGGCGTGGCGAAAGAAGCAGCGACCCTCCTGCTCGGAGGCGCCAAATGACGAGCGGCACAGCCATAGCGTTCGCCATCGGGCTGCCGCTGTTCGGAACGGTCCTGATCCTGCTGAACGACCGCTATCCGAACCTGCGCGAAACCATCACGCTGGTGACCTCGGCCTGCCTGTTCATGATCGTGCTCGGCATCCTGCCGGAAGTCTCGGCCGGTGGACGCCCCGAACTGGTCCTCCTCGAAATACTGCCCGGGTTGCCCATCGCCTTCGAGGTCGAGCCGCTCGGCATGCTGTTCGCCCTTGTCGCGTCCGGCCTGTGGGTTGTTACGTCGTTCTATTCCATCGGCTATATGCGAGCGCATCACGAGGAGAATCAGACCCGTTTCTACGCCTGTTTCGCCGTCGCGCTGTCGAGCACGATGGGGATCTGCTTCTCCGGCAACCTGCTGACCCTGTTCATTTTTTACGAGATCCTGACGCTTTCCACCTATCCGCTGGTCACCCATTCGGGAAAATCGGACGCGGTCAAGGCCGGTCGGGTCTATCTCGGCATCCTCATCGGGACATCCATCGCCTTCCTGCTACTCGCCATTATCTGGACCTGGTTCCTGACGGGCACGCTCGATTTCACCCCGGGCGGAATATTGAAAGGCAAGGCCGACGGACCGGTCATCGGCGTACTGCTGCTGCTCTTCATGTACGGGACCGGCAAGGCGGCGCTGATGCCGTTTCACCGGTGGCTGCCATCAGCAATGGTCGCCCCGACTCCGGTCAGCGCGTTGCTGCATGCGGTCGCCGTCGTGAAGGCCGGCGTGTTCACGGTGATGAAGATCATCGTCTACATTTTCGGCATCGATACGCTGGCCGGTATCAGCCAGGACGACTGGCTGATGTATATCGCCTCCTTCACCCTCCTCGCCTCATCCTGCGTCGCGATGACGAAGGACAACCTGAAGGCGCGCCTCGCCTATTCGACCGTGGGCCAGCTTTCATACGTCGTGCTCGGCGCGGCGCTGGCGAACTCCTTCGGCGTGATGGGCGGATCGATGCAGATCGCCATGCACGCCTTCGGCAAGATCACCCTTTTCTTCTGCGCAGGCGCGATCATGGTAGCGTCCCACAAGACCGAGATTTCGCAGATGGACGGGCTTGGACGCGTTATGCCATTCACCTTCATCGCCTTCCTGATCGGGTCGCTCAGTATCATCGGCATCCCTCCGCTGGGCGGTTCCTGGAGCAAGTGGTACCTGATGATGGCATCTGCCGAGGCCGGCTACGTCCTGTTCATCGTCGTACTGATGGTGAGTTCGCTGCTGAACATCGCCTACCTGATGCCTATCGTGGGGCGCGGTTTCTTTCGTCCGCTAAAACCGGACGATCATGGGCATGAGGATCATGGGCATGGGGATCATGGGCAGGAACCCCATAGTTTCTGGCATGGCTTACGGTTCGGTTCGGTCCGCGAGGCCCCGCCCTTCTGCCTGCTGGCGATGACGGTGACGTCGATCGGTTGCATCCTGCTGTTTCTGTATGCGGACAGGGTCTACCAGCTGCTCGCGCCCGTCGCAGGGCTGAAGTAGGAAAGCGGAGGGACAGATGGCCGAAACACCGCCCCCTGCGGACAGAAAAGGATGGCTCGACGAGCCAAAGAACCGCGATCGACTGTGGTACACGCTGATTGCGCTCTGCATTGTCTCCGTATTGGCTGACCTCTTCTATCACAAGCATGTCCACTTCGACGTCGAGAATATCCCCGGCATGTACGGGTGGTGGGCGCTGATCGCCTGCATCGCCATGGTGCTCGTCGCGAAGGTACTACGCGCCACCGTTCAGCGGCCGGAAAACTACTACGAGGAACCCGATGAGTGAGTTCCCGCCCGGCCTGCTCCTGGTTCTCGGTGCACTGCTGATCCCGCTGCTGCGCGGGCATTGGCGTAATGCCTGGATGCTTGCCCTGCCGCTGGCAGGTTTGTGGGGCCTGACCCAGATCGCGCCGGGCGCCCATTTTCAGTTCGAGCTTTTCGGCCAGACGCTGACGCCGGTCCGCGTCGACAAACTCAGCCTTGTATTCGGCTATATCTTCCACATTGCAGCCGCGATCACGATTATCTACGCCTTCCACGTGAAGGATGCTGTGCAGGCGATGGCCGGCATGATTTACGCTGGCTGCGCCATCGGCGCGGTGTTCGCCGGCGATCTGATCAGCCTGTTCGTATACTGGGAAGGCACAGCGATTTCGTCGGTGTTCCTGATCTGGGCGAGCCACACGGAAAGCGCCTACCGCGCCGGTATCCGCTACCTGATCTATCAGGTCAGTTCAGGCGTGCTGCTGCTTGGCGGCGCGATATGGATCTTCAACCAGACGGGTTCGCTGGCGTTCGACAAAATGACCCTGTCCGGCCCCGGCCCGGTGATGGTATTCCTGGCCTTCGGCATCAAGGCTGCCTTCCCGCTGCTTCATAACTGGCTGCAGGATTCCTATCCGAAGGCAACGGTGACCGGCACGGTTTTCCTGTCCGCCTTCACCACCAAGCTCGCCATCTACGCCCTCGCCCGCGGGTTCCCGGGCACTGACATGCTGATCTGGATCGGCGCGACGATGGCGGTTTTCCCGATTTTTTACGCGCTGATCGAGAACGACCTCCGCAAGGTGCTGGCCTATTCGCTTAACCATCAGCTCGGCTTCATGGTGATCGGCGTCGGCATCGGCACGGAGCTGGCGCTAAACGGCGCCGCGGCCCATGCCTTTGCGTCCATCCTCTACAAATCGGTGCTGTTCATGTCGGTCGGCGCCGTGCTGTTCCGGACCGGCACTGCTCAGGCCTCTGAACTCGGCGGACTGCATAAATCGATGCCCTGGACGACAAGGCTCTGTTTCGTCGGCTCGGCTTCGATCTCCTCCTTCCCACTACTGGTCGGGTTCGTTTCCAAATCGATGATCGTCTCCGCCGCGGCATATGAGCACCACATGCTAGTCTGGCTGCTCCTGCTGCTGGCCGGAGCCGGCGCGATCCTGCATTCCGGCATCCGGATCCCCTATAGTGCCTTCTATGCCAAGGATTCAGGAAAACGTCCCGAGGAAGCGCCCGCCAACATGCTCATCGCCATGGGCATCGCCGCCTTCCTGTGTATCGCGCTCGGCGTCTATCCGCAGGCGCTCTACGACCTCCTGCCCTACACGGCGAAATACGCGCCCTACACGGTGAGCCATGTGGTAACGCAGCTGCAGCTCATCCTGTTCGCGGGCCTCGTCTTCGGCTTCATGTTAAGGAAAAACCTCTATCTGGCCGATGCCAAAGCGTTGAATCTCGATTTCGACTGGGTATTCCGCAGGTTGTTCACGGGCCTGATCGAAGCCTGCATCAGGATCTTCGGCCCTGTCGACCGCGCCGTCCGCGAAGGCCTGCTCAGACAGGTCGGCTGGATCGTCCAGGGAGTGTTCCGCCATCACGGGCCCGAGGGCATGCTGGCCCGCACCTGGCCTACCGGCTCGACGGTTCTCTGGGTCGCGGTCCTGCTCGCGCTCTACATGATCTTCTACTTTATTTGATTTGAGCTTTGCGAAGGCGCCGTTTATCGGGGCAACCGCCCGAACGGCTCGCGACATTCGAGAGTTTCTCGGCTCCCGCTCCCGCCGCGGCGCCACTGTTATTGCACGGGCTGACCGTTACCGGAATCGCCTGTCGGCTCTATTCCTGCAACGATTTCCGGGCCGGCATCCAGCGCTTTACGGCAACTTTCTTTCCCGTATGCAAGGTCATGATGCGTGCGCCGGAGGGCGGTAGCTTGATGTAATCGGCTAACTCCCTACGCTCAACCCGCTTCTTCGGTCCTCGTTCGGGTTCAGCAGACACCAACTTTTCCTCGTCCCGGCCGAACATTCGGCGCATCGCGGCGATTGAAATTTCCGCGCCGTTGCGCTGCTCGACCGCTCTCTCCTTGCGCCCGGCCCTCGCAATAATCTGTTCCAGCCGAAGCGCGTCGTCATGACGGTAACGCCGCCAGATCGCATCGAGAAACACGACGACGCCTTCTGAGATCGGAAATTCCGTCACGGTCGGGCGACCGTTCTCGAACATCCGGTAAAGGTTGGGATCTAACGGCCCTGCATCGTCTATGACGAAAACCGACGGCATCAGACGCTTGCCCTTATAAGCCGCCGCAAAATGCGCCTGAGGCAGGAACAGCAGGCATTGCAGGGCCCGGGGCTGCAAGTAGCTATCATCCTTCCGCGCGCGGTCGAGGAACCAGAAGGCAATGTCGTAACTTGTCGTAACTGCGGGGCTCATGCAGCCGTTATCGGACAATATGGTCAAGACCCCGTTAAAACCCCCGTTGCTGGAAAGATCACGGGTTTCCGATTCCGGCACTCCGGATAAAATCCGAGCTCGGAAAACAAGCAGAAAGGATAACTCTCATGGCACTACTCGAACCTGGCAGCAAAGCGCCCGGCTTCTCCCTGCCGAACCAGAACGGCAAAACCGTCAGTCTCGACGACTTCGCCGGCAAAAGCGTCCTTATCTGGTTTTTCTCGCGCGCCTTCGGCAGTAATTGAACGCGGGAAGCTGAAGGGTTCCGTGATCGAACCCAGGACATTCTCGATAAAAACGGCGCACTGGTCGGTATTACGTTCAGCGCCACCGAAGATCTGAAAAAATGGGCGGACGAGACCGGTCACAAGACGGATCTGCTGTGCGATGCCGACCGCTCGGTCGCAATGGCATACGGCGCGGCGGAAACGGCGGACCAGGAGAGGGCATCGCGCTTGTCCATTCTGATCGGACCGGACGGCAGGGTCGAACGGGTCTATGAAAACCCCGATGTTTCGGTCCATGCCGAACAAGTACTGGCCGATCTCGCCTGACCGAAACACCGCTTGAGGAAATGCCCGAATCGCATGGATTTTCCCGCGAATTTCACTATGGAATTCTATGGGGAAATCCATGCGAAGGGTTGCCGCCTAAGCGCCTCCGCATTACCCTACGGAGAAGCCTTAACGGCAAGGCAATCCTGCATTCAGAAGGGAGAACGACGTCATGGATATGACCGGCGAATATCGCATTCCGGCCCCGCGCGAAAAGGTTTGGGAAGCGCTCAACGATCCCGAGGTCCTGACCAAGTGCATTCCCGGCTGTCAGGAACTCAACAAGGAATCGGATACCGAGCTGACGGCGACAGTGAAGACCAAGGTCGGCCCGGTTTCCGCGACTTTCAAGGGCAAGGTCACCCTGTCCGACATCAACCCGCCGGAAAGCTATACCATCACCGGCGAGGGCACCGGCGGCGCGGCGGGCTTCGCCAAGGGCGGTGCGGAAGTGTCGCTTGAAGAAGACGGCGGCGTAACCATTCTCCGCTATACCGCCAAGGCTCAGGTTGGCGGCAAGCTGGCGCAGATCGGCTCCCGGCTGATCGATTCGACCTCCAAGAAAATGGCCGGCCAGTTCTTCGACAAGTTCGCAGAGGAAGTCGGCGGCGACGGTGAGGCGGAAGCGCCCGCCGCGGAAGCCACGCCGGAAGCGCCGGCACCCGCGGAACCGGCCGCGCCGGCCCCTGCCCCCGCTTCTTCCGGAGGGATAAGCCCGGCGGTCTGGATCGGTGGGCTGGTTGCCGTTGTGGTGATCCTCCTGATTGTTCTGAACTAAAGCCAGAACCCGCCTCGGAATCTCCCGTCGGCGGGTTGACCAACAACAATTTCGGGTGATACTTCCCGAGGTACAGGAGTGGAAAAACCGCTCCGAAACGATTGCAATCCGACCGGGCCATGGGCCAGCCCCAGGGACCTTACCGAACGAGGGAAAAATTCGATGACCGTTAAGTTCACCACGACCATCAATGGCAAGGAAGTCCAGGGCGAGACCGAGGACCGAACCCTTCTGGTGCAGTTCATTCGCGAACACCTTGGCCTGACGGGGACCCATGTCGGCTGCGACACCACCCAGTGCGGTTGCTGCACGGTCCATGTCGACGGCCTCCCGATGAAGTCCTGCACCATGCTGGCGGTCCATGCCGACGGCAAGGAGATCACGACAATCGAAGGACTTGCCAAGGACGGTGAGTTGCACCCGATGCAGGCTGCATTCCGCGAAAATCATGCCTTGCAGTGCGGCTTCTGCACCCCTGGCATGGTGATGAGCTCGATCGGGATCGTTGATCGCCACAAGGGCGAAAAGCTGGACGAAAAGACGGTGCGTCACGAACTCGAGGGCAACATCTGCCGCTGCACCGGCTACCACAATATCGTCAAGGCAGTGCTTTCGGCATCTGAGGTCATGAACAAGGGCTAAGCCCGAATATCAAAACATGCCTGCGACGCCCCTGAGCCTCAGACCGGCGTCCGAAGCGGCAGGACAACAGGCGTAATCGGAGACGACGGATCATGTACGAATTCAACTATCAGAAGGCTTCTTCGGTCGACGAAGCGAAACAGCTTCACGGCAATGCCGAGGACCCGAAATACATGTCGGGCGGCATGACACTGCTGCCAACCCTCAAGATGCGGCTGGCGCGCCCGTCGGACGTGATCGACCTCGCCGGGATCGGCGATCTGGTCGGGATCGACGTGTCCGGCGACACGGTCACCATCAAGGCGATGACCCCGCACGCCGTCGTGGCCGCGAGCCCTGACGTCAAGAAGGCCATTCCGGCGCTCGCCAAGCTGGCGGGCGGTATTGGCGACCCGATGGTTCGCAACCGCGGCACGATCGGCGGATCGCTCGCCAATAACGATCCTGCGGCTGACTACCCCGCTGCCGTCATGGGTCTGGGCGCAACGATCCACACCGACCGGCGCGAGATCGCCGCCGACGATTTTTTCCTCGACCTGTTCGAGACCGCCCTTGAAGAGGGCGAGATGATCACCAGCGTCTCGTTCCCCATTCCCGACAAGGCCGGATACATGAAGTTCCCGAACCCGGCATCGCGCTACTGCATTGTCGGCGTGATGGTGTCGCAGAAGGGCGGCAACGTCCGCGTCGGCGTCACCGGCGCCGGAGCCTGCGCTTTCCGCGTTTCGGACATGGAAAACGCCCTGGCATCGAACTTCGCACCGGAAGCGGTTGCCGATATCAGCATTCCGGACACCAATCTCAATAGTGACATCCACGCCAGCGCCGAGTACCGCGCGCATCTGGTTACGGTCATGGCCAAACGCGCCGTCGCCGAAGCCAACAGCTGAGCGTCGTGACCGGGCGGGCCGTTGCGCCCGCCGACCGATCCGTTGTTTTTTTGGGGGTGGCCGGAGCAATCCGGCCCCCTTCTTTCATTCCGGCCCAACCACCAAGCCTCAGGAACCAGACGATATGAGCGAACAGCTCCCGGCATCGATCGACGATACGATGGACCTCCTTTCGGAGGGGCGCTATGTCGCCGACCGCTCGCTTGCGACGGCCCTTTTTCTCGCCCTCAAACTCGGCCGCCCCCTGTTCCTCGAAGGCGAGGCCGGCGTCGGCAAGACCGAAATAGCCAAGGTTCTGTCCGATACACTGGGACGGAACCTTATCCGGCTTCAATGCTATGAAGGTCTTGACGTTTCGTCTGCGGTCTATGAATGGAACTATTCCCGCCAGATGATCGACATCCGGATCGCGGAAGCGTCCGGCGAGGAGGACCGCGACCGACTTGAAGAGGACGTGTTTTCCGACCGGTTTCTTATCAAGCGTCCCCTGCTTCAGGCCCTCGAACTCGACCTCAACGGCAATCCTCCGGTCCTGCTGATCGATGAACTGGACCGCACCGACGAGCCGTTCGAGGCCTTCCTGCTCGAGATCCTGTCCGACTTCCAGGTCACCATCCCCGAAACCGGCACGGTCAAGGCGGAGAAGCCCCCTATCGTTATCGTTACGTCCAACCGGACGCGGGAAATTCACGATGCGATCAAACGCCGCTGCTTCTATTACTGGGTCGATTATCCGGACGCGAAGCGCGAGCTCGAAATTCTCGACGTGAAAGTGCCCGATGCGGACAAGGACTTGTCACGCCAGATCGTCGCCTTCGTCCAGCGGCTGCGCTCGATGGATCTCTTCAAGCTGCCGGGCGTCGCCGAGACCATCGACTGGACCAATGCGCTGGTGCAGCTCGACAAGATCGATCTCGATCCGGAAACGGTCAACGATACGCTCGGGACCCTGCTGAAATACCAGGACGACATCGAGAAGGTGAAAGGCAGCGAGGCCGCCAACCTGCTTGAACAGGTCAAGGCCGACCTCGCCGCGCGGGGCTAGGACATTGGCAAACGCCGACGAAACCGGCACTCCCAGAGACAACGGCGCCGCACCTGCTTTCGAAAACACGCCCGGCATGCGGCTCCTCGACCAGTTCGAGGGAAGCAAGCTTCTTCCCAACATCATGCATTTCGGTCGTGTGCTGCGTAGCGCCGGTCTGCCCGTCGGCCCCGGCAAGATCATCGATGCGGTGAATGCAGTCCAGACAGTCGGCATCGCCAGCCGCAAGGACTTCTACTGGTCGCTCCACGCCGTGTTCGTTAACCGGCGCGACCAGCACGACGTCTACGACCAGGCCTTCCATATCTTCTGGCGCGACCCGCGTCTCCTGGAGCGCATGCTGGGCATGCTGATGCCTGAAGTACCCGGAGAGGAGCAGAACGAACCGCAGGAACCGCCAAGCCGCCGAATCATGGAGGCAATGTCTCCCAAGGAGCAGGAAGGCCAGCAGCAGGAGCAGGAAAAGGAGCCAGAGGTCGAAGTCGAGGCCACCCTGACAGCTTCCGCAAACGAATTGCTCCAGAAGATGGATTTTGAGGATATGTCGGCGGAAGAAGTCGCGGCCGCGAAGGCCGCTATTTCGCGCATGCGCCTCACAATCGACGAGGTACCTATGCGCCGGTTCGAGCGCAGTCACCGGATAGACCGCGTCGATATGCGGGCAACGCTGCGCGCCGCCATGCGGTCCGGCGGTGGGCTGATCCCGTTGCAGTATCGCCGTCGCCGCAAACGCACCCCGCCGCTGGTCATCTTGTGCGATATCTCCGGCTCAATGGGTCGTTACACGCGCATGCTGCTTCACTTCATGCATGCCATCACAAATGACCGCGACCGGGTTCACACCTTCCTGTTCGGCACGCGCCTGACCAATGTCACACGTCACCTGCGGCAGAAAGACGTCGATGTCGCGCTGGAATGCTGTAACGACATGGTCGACGACTGGTCGGGCGGCACCCGGATCGGCGAAAGCCTCAAGGAATTCAATCGCTTCTGGAGCCGGCGGGTCCTTGGACAGGGAGCCGTGATGCTTCTGATTTCGGACGGGCTCGACCGCGACGCCGGACGAGGCCTCGAAATCGAGATGGAGCGGCTTCACAAATCCTGCCGTCGTTTCGTCTGGCTGAATCCGCTGCTGCGGTTCGAAGGGTTCGAGCCCAAATCACAGGGCATCAGGGCGATTCTCCCCCATGTTGACGAATTCCGCCCGGTGCACAATCTTGAGAGTCTGACAGAGCTGGTGGACGCGCTAAATCGCCAGCTTTCCCGGAGACAGGAAGGAATGGGCGAATGGCTGCAAGCGATGTAAAGGGACAGGACGACGCCGTCCTCGAGGAAGCCGCGCGCTGGCGCGCCGAAGGCAAGAAGGTCGCGCTGGCGACCGTTATCAGCACCTGGGGCTCGTCCCCTCGCCCGACCGGCAGCCAGCTCGCCGTGGCGGAGGATTCGACCTTTGTGGGTTCGGTTTCCGGCGGCTGCATCGAAGGCGCCGTCGTCACCGAAGCGCTGTCCGTGATGGAAAGCGGCAAACCAACGGTTCTCGAATACGGCGTGACCGACGATCTCGCCTGGGAGGTCGGCCTGGCCTGCGGCGGGCAGGTTAAAGTCTTCGTGGAGGCACTCGACTGATGAAACAGGATATTCTCGACCGGCTGCTTAAGGATCGCGAAGCCAAAACGGCCGTCGCCATGGCGACCCATCTCCAAAGCGGGAATCAGGCGCTCGTCTATCACGACGATGCAGAAGGCGCACTGGCCGACAATGCTGAGATCGTCGCCGCGGCGCGGCAATGCATGATGGACGACAAAAGCCGCGTTGTTTCAACGGCAAAGGGCGATGTCTTCATTCATGTCTTCAATCCACCATTGCGCATGATTCTTGTCGGCGCTGTGCACATTGCCCAGCCATTGTCTCGCATCGCATCGGTCGCAGGATACGATGTCTTCGTCGTAGACCCACGCGACTCCTTTGCAACGCCGGAGCGGTTTCCAGGCATCAATCTGGTGCATGAATGGCCCGACGACGGCGTCAAATTGCTCGATCCCGACCGAAGGACAGCTATCGTCACCCTTACTCACGATCCCAAACTCGACGATCCCGGCCTTCATATCGCGATCCGTTCGGATGCGTTCTATATCGGTTCTCTCGGCAGCCGAAAAACGCATGCCTCACGCGTCGAACGGCTAAAAGAAGCCGGTTTCAACGACGCGGAGATCGGTCGCATTCACGGGCCCGTGGGCCTGCCGCTGGGTGCGGTCTCGCCATCTGAGATCGCCGTCTCCATCCTGGCGGAAATCACCGCCGTACTGCACGGCAGGGAGCAACAAAAGGCAGCCGCGTGAAGTTCGGCCCCGTCCCGCTGGATCGGGCCGAAGGCGCTATTCTCGCCCACAGCGAACGCGTCGGCCAGGCAACCTTTCGGAAAGGAAGGGTTCTCGCCCCTGAAGACCTGCTGGCCATGAAAGAGGCTGGCTTCGGCGAAGTTACCGTCGTTCGCCTCGATCCCGGCGATCTGGCGGAGAACGAGGCCGCACAAAGGCTGGCGAATGCTCTTGTGGGTCCCGACATCGCCCTCAGTAATACCGCGACCGGCCGTTGCAATCTGGCCGCTGCCTCTGCCGGCATCGCGCTATTCGACGCAGGCTACATCGATACGGTGAACCTGATCGATGAAGCCGTCACCGTATCCACCGTTCGGCCTTTCGAGCACGTGGACAAGGGAGACATCGTCGCTACCGTCAAGATCATCACCTTCGCCGTAGCGGGCGCAACAGTTGAGAAATGCGTAGAAGCCGCTGGGAAGGGACAGAACCGGGTTTCTGTGGCGCCATACAGGCAAACAGCGGTTGGCCTGGTTCAGACTCGCCTGCCGGTCCTGAGGGCCAGTCTTCTGGACAAGGCTACGGAGGTCACCCGTGCGCGTCTGGAAACGATGGGATGCACGCTCGATCACGATATCAGATGCGATCATCAGACAGACGCCATCGCAAATGCCTTCCGGTCTCTCGCAGATTCCGGATGCGGCATTGCCCTTGCACTCGGAGCATCGGCCATCGCCGACCGGGCAGACGTGATCCCGGCAGCGGTTGAAGCATGCGGCGGAACGGTCGAGCATTTCGGCATGCCGGTCGACCCCGGAAACCTGATGCTGCTGGGACGCATCGGCGAGATGCGCATCCTCGGCCTGCCGGGATCCGCTCGATCGCCCCGGCTGCACGGGTTCGACTGGGTTCTCAGGCGCCTCGTTGCCGGAATCGATGTCACGGGCGAAGATCTTATGCGGATGGGGGTCGGCGGTCTGCTCAAGGAGATCCCGTCGCGTCCCCTTCCCCGCCTGAGCGCGGTTTCTTCCTCCACGAACGAAACAGACATGAAACAGACCCGTCGCATCGCCGCCGTCATACTCGCAGCCGGCCAGTCCCGCCGCATGGGCAAGGCGAACAAGCTTATGGAGGTCGTCAACGGCAAACCGATGATGCTGCATGCGGTGGACGCCGCTATCGAAGCAGGAACGAAGCCGGTCGTCGTTGTGACAGGACACGAACCCGAACGGATAGAGCAAACCGTTGAGGGACGCTCAGTCACGATCGTCCATAACCCCGATTTTGCCAACGGTCTCAGCACATCATTGCGCGCCGCGGTGAATGCCCTGAGTGACGATATCGAGGGTATCGTTGTCTGCCTTGGCGACATGCCAGCCGTAACGACCGCCCATATCGAAAAGCTCATGTCTGCCTTCGACCCTGCCAGCGGCAGGTTCATCGTCGTTCCGACGGTCCGTGGCAAACGCGGCAATCCGGTTCTCTGGCACCGACGCTATTTCGACCAGATGACTCAGATTTCAGGCGATGTCGGCGCGCGCCACCTGATCGGCGAAAACGAAGATGCACTGGTCGAGATTGCGATGGACGACGACGCCGTTCTGCAGGACCTGGATACGCCTGCCGCACTTGAAGCATTTCGCAGTACATTAACTGACGGGTAGGTCTTGGCGCTCGCCCCGACCAGTAATCCCGCGGAAGCCGCAGAGGCCCTGCCGCCGACGCCCTATCGCTGGACGATGATGTTCGGCGTCTGGCTTCTCTATTTCGCCTTCGGTACGACCCTCGCCTGCATGGCGCCGCTGGTCCCCATCATCGAAGCCGATATCGGCATCAACCACGTGGCGATGGGAACGATCCTCGGCGCCTGGCCCGTGGTCTATATCGCGTCGTCAGCACCGTGTGGCGCGTTGCTCGACCGATTCGGGCCGAGACCCATGCTTTTCCTGGGAACGCTTGTGGTTGCCGCATCGGCAACGACGCGCGGTCTTTCGGACGGGTATTACGGTCTCCTTCTCGCCGGCATCGTCTTCGGTCTCGGCGGGCCACTGATATCGTCGGGTGCGCCCAAGGTCATCAGCGTCTGGTTTTCGGGAAAGACTCGCGGCCTGGCGGTCGGGATCTATTTTACCGGTAACGCGTTCGGCAGCGTGACCGCCCTGTCGCTGACGAACAGCGTCATGATGCCGCTGTTCGACGGCAACTGGCGAAACGTCATGTTCTGTTATGCCGCCTTCGTGGTTTTCAGCGGTCTGGTCTGGCTGCTGATCAATTTGCACCCCTCGGCGCGCCGGATGGAAGAGAAACTCGCTGCCGAGCCCAAGACGCCGTACATGCAGGTGTTCATGGAACTCGTCCGACATCCCGTCGTCAGGCTTGTCCTGCTCATGGGTATTTTCATCCTCTTCTTCAATCACGGCTTCAACAACTGGCTGCCGACAATTCTCGAAACGGGTGGAATGAGCAAAGTCGAGGCAGGATACTGGGCCTCGATCCCGACCGCCTTCGGGATGATATCGGCGCTAATCCTGCCGCGACTGGCGACGCGGGAACGGCGCTACAAGATACTGTTCGGCCTTTTTATCTCGGCGGCGATCGCAACCCTGCTGATCCATTCGGCGGACGGTCCGCTCCTGTTCCTCGGACTCGTCATGCAAGGAATGTGCCGTGGCGCCATGACCAGCATAGCCATCCTGACCCTGATGGATATGGACGACGGCGATGCAAGCCGCGTGGGCGCTGCGAGCGGACTTTACTTTTCGGCCGCAGAAGTCGGCGGCGCGCTGGGCCCGATGAGTATGGGCGCGCTCGCCGAGGCGACGGGCGGATTCGACGCGCCGATCTTCATGATGACCGGCGTCGCCTTTCTGCTCATGCTGATCCTGCTCCGCCTGCGCGCCGTTACACGGAACTAGAAAGATTCGCTATCGCGAATTCGCACCAGCCCTCTCCCCCACCCGGCCACCCAACGCGAGTATCCTGTGGGTGGCCGGGTGGGGGAGAGGGCTGGTGCCGTATCCGTAAGGTTACTGAATCGGCGAGAACGGTGCGGCATACAGGATCTTGTTGTCCTGTGTATGCAGTGTCCCGTCGCCGCCCTTGGGCGGCCAGATTCCGTCCTTGGCGGCCTGGTCCCGCACCTGCTTGCGGTGTTCGAGATCCTTGTACGGCCAGATATGGACCATCCGGTTCAGCGCGCCGAGCTCGGTATGCATGATCATCGTGCAGGGCGAGCGTTCTGTCCGTGTATCGATCGCGTCCTTCCAGCGATCGATGATGTTCGGGATCATGCCCGGTTTGACGATATAGTCGCGCCATTCGAACACCGGTCCGACATTTCCCGGCTCGATCTTCGGCGTGAAGGGAAACGGATGAAAAATCTCCGACTGCTGCTCCTGAAGGAATTCGCCGATTTTCGGCGGCCAGTTCGAGTCTTTATTGGCCTCGGCGCGGATTTTCGTCCGCTCGTCCAGATCCTTGTAGGGCCAGACATGGATGATCTCGTTCAGCGGGCCGATCTCGGTGTACCAGAACGCCGCCAGCTCGGAATACTTCTTGCGATGCTCGTAAGCTTCAGCGAACGCGTCGATGGCCTTGTTGGTGGTTCCCTGTTTCAGCCGATAAGTGCGGACTTCGTAGATCATGCCATCTCCCCCATATGTTAGGCTTTCGATGGAAACGTTGTAGACGCCACCGGTCCGGAACGCAATCGGGGCCGGCCCGACATAACGGACCGGCCCCGATCGGCCTCATCCCAGGCTTTCCGTCAGACCTTCCGGTCAACGCTTGCGCCTGATTTCGTGCCTCCGTTTCCCGTCAGGGGAATGACCTCCGCCATACGCTGCTCCGGATTTCCGGTGGTATCACTCGCGACCATGGCGCGCCTCAAAAGGCCGGGAAGCCCCTCCTCCCGACGCTCTTCCCGTCTGTCTGCAAGCCGTGCTACCGCGCTGATCTCCACAATATCCGCCGTTGCGGGCGTCTGGGCGGACTTGCCGGAGGAAGTAGCCCCGCCTCGACGGGAGAACGCGCCAAACGAAGACAAGGTTGGTTTAACAGAATATAACATGACTACCGCTCCATCTGTAGTATGAAACATACCGAATAGACAGAACAGAAATCAACAGGAACAGTATTGGTTTAAAACAACATATAAATAATTTTCGGATATTATTTGTTTTTATTATATCATTTATTTAGAAGAATTTTTAATCGGTTTTTATATCGATTAAAATAAAGTTTTATATTTATTCCGGCACCGCAGCGAAGTTCTCGGGAAGGCGTGAAAAATCGCTCAACAGTGAACCGAACCCGTCCACGCGGTCCTCGATCCCGTTATCGCGCAACGCGAACCAGTACGTCGCCGTGTTGATCGCGATGACCGGCTTTCCGAGCATTTTCTCCGCCATGCCGGCCAGCCGCGCCATGGCGAGATTGGTCCCGCACTGAACAATCGCTTCGACATCGTCGCCGTCGACCTCGCGGATCGCGTTGGCAAGCTCGTCTTCCGAGACATGGGCAATCAGTACCGGACTCTTGCATTTGAGCCCCAGCAGATTGACGACTTCAAAGCCGCAATCAGTGAAAAACCTGCGAACGTTTTCGTCGCCTACCGGCCAGTAGGGCGTAATGACGCCGATCCGTTTAATATCCCCATAGGATCGCAACGCGGCCTGGCAGGCATCCGACCCCATTGCCACCCGCAGCCCGGAGATCTCCTCCATGCGTTTCTTGAGTTCTATGGACGTGGCGAGCCCGCCCCAGAAGGTTTCCGAGGACATGCCCATGACGAGATAGTCGGGATGGCATGTCAGGACGCGTTCAACCGCGTTGTCCATCTCCTTCCGAATATTCTCCATCAGTTGATTGAAATCCTCGTCGCTCTCGACGGGATCGTCCGGTATCCAGACGCGAGAGAAATGGTTGGTGACTCCAGGGACGCGCATATCGTCGAACTCGGGCTGAACCGATGTATTGGTGGAGGGAGCGATCACCCCGAACTTGCGCCGCCACCCGAGTGAATCCGTCATTCTTCTGTTTTCCCTTCGCTTCCCTGGGCCGGGTGCAGGTTGCGCAATTCCTCGATGACCTTCGCCAGCGGCATGACGTCTGCGTATTTCTGATCCATATCGAACAGGTTTGCCTCATGCGGCCCTTCGGCGCGGTCGCCAACGCACTCACGCGGGACGATAGGCCGGTACCCGTGCCCCATGGCGTCTACGACGGTAGCGCGGACACAGCCCGACGTCGTACAGCCGGTTACGATGGCGGTATCGACTCCCTGCCTCGCCAGCCACCCGGCAAGGTCGGTACTGAAAAAAGCGGACGGGTAATGCTTTTCGACAACCCGCTCTCCCGGTCTCGGCCTGAGTTGATCGACGATCTCAACCGCTTTCGAACCACGCGTCAGCCCATCCCGCATACGAGGCATCTTCAGATTGAAGACGCCATCCTCGCTGCCATCCTCGGCGTACACATGGGTGGTATAGGCAACAGGCACCCCCAGATGGCGCGCTTCCGCCAGGAGCGTTTCCGTCTCATCAATGGCGGACTGTATATTGCCTCCGCCGAACGCTTCGGGATCGTTAAATCCGTTGATGAAGTCGATGATCAGGAGCGCCGGCTTCTTACCGAAACCCATCCGGGCGCCAAGCCCTTGCCGTTCGTAGATTTCCCTGTCTTTATCGTTCGCCATGGCACTTCATCCCTAAAGCAGATGCTGGCCTGAATCCATCCGGAAGACCTCGCCGGTCATGGTGCCGGCGTCCTCCGCCAGCCAGATGGCGAACCGGGCTACGTCTTTCGGCCAGATTGCCTTGTTGAGCGGGTAGGACGTTTCCGCCTCGGCGACGCGTCTCTGATAGCCTTCTTCCGTCATGATCTTGCGGGTCCAGTTGCCGAGCAATCCGCCCGGACAGATCGCATTGACTCGAACCTCGGGCGCCAGCTGCCGCGCAAGCGCAATCGTCAACGTATTCAGCGCTCCCTTGGAAACGGCGTAGGGCATGGAACTTCCGTTTCCGACGATCCCCCCAAGCGAAGAGATATTGACGACCGCCCCGTCGCCGGAAGCCCTGAGATGCGGCGCGGCCGCACGGGTCATCTGGAAATTTCCAACGACATTCACGGAATAAATCCGATGAAATTCTTCGGCCGTTACGGCTTCCAGATCGTGCTGGGGGATTGGTCTGGTCGTCGCCGCATTGTTTACGAGGACATCGATTCGTCCCCATTTGTCGATGGCCGCCTGCGCCATTCGGCGACAATCCTCATCGCTGGATACATCCGCCTGAACGGTAATGGCTTCCACGCCGCTCGCGATGCATTCGGCGGCAGTCCGTTCCGCTCCTTCAGCGTCGTTCACGTAGTTGATGACGACGTTTGCGCCTTTCGCCGCCAGGCCCTTGGCGCATTCGGCGCCAATTCCCGTTCCGGAGCTTGATCCGGTGACGATCGCAACACTTCCGCAGAGTTCCATCGCATTCCTCTCTTCCCAACGGCATCACGGTAATGGAGGGAGCGAGATGCGCAAGAGGCAGGCGGAAGAAATCAGGCTTCGGACGTCGATGCGTCTGCGATCCGTTCTTTCGGAAATACGATCCGGATAGTCGTGCCAACGCCTACGGCGCTCTTGATAAACAGCCGGCCCTGGTGGAGATGGACCATCGCCTGGACCAGGGGCAGGCCGAGACCCGTTCCCTGATGATCGCGCGCCAGCGGGCTGTCAGATTGCCCGAAAGGCGAAAGGACGTGCTCAAGCTGATCCGGTGCGATTCCGATACCCCGATCCGCCACCGATAACTCCAAGGCTTCCTCAACCCGCCTCGCAGAGACCTGGACCGTCCCGTTCCGTTCCATGAATTTGCTTGAGTTCGAAATGAGGTTCAGCAAAATCTGTTTGATGGCGCGCCGGTCGGCGATCAGGGCCGGGAAATCCGGCGCCACATTAACCGAAAGTGCCTGATCTTTTTTATCCAGCCGCCCCTTTATCAGATTCCCTACAGAACGGATGATTTCCGCGATATCCAGCTTCTCTTCGACCAGTTCGAACTTGCCGGCTTCGACCTTGGACAGGTCGAGGATGTCGTTGATGATCTCCAGCAGGTGGGAGCTGCTGGTGTGAATATCCCGGGCGTATTCGACATATTTCGGCATCGATACCGGGCCGAACATCTGATTCATGATGATTTCGGAAAACCCCATGATGGCGTTGAGCGGCGTCCGCAACTCATGGCTCATGTTTGCGAGAAACTCGCTTTTTGTCCGGTTGGCCGCATCAGCCGCGTCCTTAGCCGCCTGCAGACAGCGGTTTACCTCGGCGTTTTCGACAAGACTCTGTTCCATCGACTGTTCGAGACGCAGGATACGATCCTTCAGCTTGTCGATGTCCTGACGCCCGTCCTCTGACCGCCAGATCACCAGAAACACGGCGGATCGCCCCTTCCAGGGAACTGGAAAGCCCCTGATTTCAGCTTCCAGAAGATTCCCATCCAGCGTCATAACCATTGACTGGGCCGGCCGCTCCCCGACCGCACGGACATCAAAATCCCGGCCGCAAACGATAATTTCCTCCAGCCTTTTCCCTACCAGCGAGCGTTCGGCAGAAGCTCGGAGCAAGCCGTCGGCGAGATCGTTTGCATACACAATTTCATGCTCGAAGACGGCCAATCCGGGGTTCTGTATCGCCGCCCCCATACCTGCGACATCGAATCCGGGGAACATACCGGAGGAGTCCGCAGACGGCAGAAGGGCGACGTCCTCCTGGGGGGCGGGTTCCCTTTCCGCAAGGGCGGGCGTCAAACCGGTATATTTGAGATGGGTGGCCATTTACCCGAAAACTGACAGCAAACGGTAAATCAGTGTTTAACCGCCTTCCCTGCAGAAACGGTTCGAATCCTTCCCGGACGGGCTTCCGCGTCGTTTACGCCGCCTGGGCGGGCTTGTACCCGAGAAGCCGCAACGCCGCGCGATAATCCGGGTTCTTTTCGAATTCAAGGATCGTCGCAGCCGGGTAGGACGGGAGCGGATCCCGATTCCGGATTTCGCGCTCAACGCTGTTATCGCCGGTCACATGTCTGTTGGTCGCCCAGCGTTCGTCATAGGTCAGGTCGAAGGGGATCTCGAGCCCCCTGCACAACGTCTACAACGTGCGATCGGGATGGTCGAGCAGGTCTTCATAGCGCACGAAGCCTACTCTCGCGGCCAGTTCGGCAAACTTTCGATACCCTGCCAGGAAAGGGCCAAGCGGGACATCTCCCTTATTTTTCAGGAATTTGACGAGGCTAAGCCACTGAGGAACCGGATGGCGCACCGTCGCCGCCGCGACAACCTCAAATTTCGACTCAAGGGTTTCCAAGTGCGTGGAGTAATGAGGCGGATCGTCCAGATACGGGACGCCGGTAAAATCGAGGTGACTCCAGTCCCGCAATAAGAGCGTCTGGCCCCGCGCCTCCGCCAACGGATATATCGCCTCAATCGCATCGAGATATGAGACCTCTCCCCCCTTTTTCCAGCAGCGCTTTTCTGTCCTCCTCCGAGAAAAGATCGTACCAGCGCGAGGCCTGGGTAACCGGATTGAACAGGGCTGTGCCGAGTGGGTGAATCTCGCTCAGAAGCATGACCCCGTCCATACACCCGACACATTTCGAGAAAAGAGTCCCCCCGGAACGGGCCATGTTCAGATAGAGGCGGATCTTTCGTTCGCTCATAATCGGCTCATTTCCCTTTGGTCTGCGCCCGCGACCAGGAATCACGCAACCCCACCGTCCGGTTGAAACACAGCGCGGAGGACGTGCTTATCGAATCGGCGCAGAAATACCCGAGCCTTTCGAACTGTACGTTCTCACCAGGCTTCAATTCCGCCAAAGAAGGTTCGACCCGGCAGTCTTTCAGGATTTCGAGCGACTCTGGATTGATATCGTCGAGAAATTCGCCCGTTTCGGCGCCCGGCTGCTCTGTCGTAAAGAGTGGATTGTAAAGCGCCGCGACCGCCTCCAGGGCGTGGTCTGCGGAGACCCAGTGAATCGTGCCCTTTACCTTACGCCCGTCCGGCGCATCTCCACCGCGCGTTTCGGGGTCGTATGTGCAGCGAAGCTCCACAACCTCGCCGTTTTCGTTCTTCACGAAATCCGTGCAGGTGACGAAATAGCCGAAGCGAAGACGCACCTCTCGCCCCGGTCCCAGGCGGAAAAACTTGCTCGGCGGATCCTCCAAGAAATCGTCCCGTTCGATATACAGCGAACCGGAAAACGGAATCTTCCGGTTCCCCGCATCGGGGTTTCCGGGATGATTGGCCGCGTCAAGCCAGTCAACCTTCCCTTCCGGCCAGTTCTTGATCGTGAGCTTCAACGGACGCAGCACCGCCATACGCCGTTCGGCGTGCTCGTTCAGATACTCCCGAACAGCGTGATCCAGCGCCGCCTGCTCGACAATCCCATCCGTCTTGGAAATCGATAGCCGTGACATAAAGTCCCGTATCGTCGCCGCCGGCACGCCGCGCCGCCGCAATCCCGACAGGGTAGGCATTCTGGGATCGTCCCATCCGTCGACATGACCATCGGAAACAAGCTGCATCAGACGCCGTTTCGACAAAACGGTGTGGGTCACGTTGAGACGCGAAAACTCGTACTGCCGCGGCCTGAACGGTACCGGGAGGTTATCAATCAGCCAGTCGTAAAGCGGCCGGTGATCCTCGAACTCCAGCGTACAGACTGAATGTGTAATGCCCTCGATCGCATCCGTCTGGCCGTGCGCGTAATCGTATGTCGGATAGATGCACCAGCTATCCCCTGTCCTCGGATGCATCGCCCGGACGATTCGGTAAAGCACCGGATCGCGGAGGTTGATATTGCCGGACGCCATGTCGATTCTGGCCCGCAGGACCTTTTCTCCGTCAGCAAAGTCACCCGCCCGCATCCGCCGGAACAGGTCGAGATTTTCTTCCACCGGACGGTCCCGCCACGGGCTGTCGCGGCCCGGTTCGGTCAGCGTGCCGCGATACTCCCGCATCTGTTCCGCCGTCAGGTCGTCGACATAGGCCTTGCCGTCTTCGATGAGCTTTTCCGCCCATTCGTAAAGCTGTTCGAAATTGTCCGATGCGTAATAGACCGTGTCGCCCCAGTCGAAACCAAGCCATCGCACGTCCTGCTGGATCGCATCGATGAATTCCTGATCCTCCTTTACCGGGTTCGTATCGTCGAACCGCAGATGGCATGTCCCGCCGAATTCCTGCGCAACGCCGAAATTCAGACATATCGACTTGGCGTGCCCGATATGGAGATACCCGTTCGGTTCGGGCGGAAACCGCGTGACAATACGCTCATGGACGCCGCTTTCCAGATCGTCCGCGATCTGCCTGCGGACGAAATCGCGCGCGACGCCACCGGTCTCGGAATCGTCTGTGGTGATGGCTGTGTCGGTCATGGCGCGAGCGTATAGCACGGCAGATGCGCCGCGCTAAGACGTAATTGCACGATATCCCAAGGGCTTGGCCGCCAAACCCGCCGTAAACCAGTCCTTAAACCCAAAGGCCTAGAATCGCTTTCATGAAAGTCGCCCCGCCATACGGCAAGGAACGCCGCAAGGACCGCCGGATACGGCTGCGCCCGATCGTCATGGTAATTGACGGAGAGCCCTACGTCACGATGGACTGGGGATTCGGCGGTTTTTCGGTGGAAGCCTACAAGGGCGAAAAAAGCACAGGAGACATGATCGAAGTCGGAATTGTCGTCAATGACGGCGAAAAAGACGTTGAGCATGTTACAAAGGCGAAGATCGTCCGGATAGAAGCGTCGGGAAAGATGGCAGCGGCTTTCGGCACTCTCGATATCAGGATTGTAAGCTTCCTCGACGCCTGGCTGACCGGCCGGCTCGCGCAGCAAAAGGAACGTCAACGCCAGCAGACCGCCTCCGGCTAATCCTCTGCAACCAGGACAGCTTCCAGCTTCTTCCTGATATCCGCCGGCATATCCGTCGATTTCCTGGTTTCGTAGTCGAAGAACACCTCTACGACCGCCTGTCTCGCCAGCAGCGCCCCGGTTTCCACGTTCGTCATCCGTTGCTTCATGGTCAGGCTCTTGCCGCCGAGCCGCGTAAATGCGCTTTCGACCAGCAGGAGCTCGCCCGGCGATGCCTCCTGAATGAAATCGGTATTGATATTCGCAACTACCGTTCCGACCCCGGCCTCCTTCAGCGTGGCATGGCTGATGCCGATGGAAGACCAGAGATGCCAGCCCGCGTCGTCGAAAAAATGCCCGTAATAGCGGACATTCAGGTGTCCCAAATGATCGCAGTTCCACGGGAACACGACTGCGCGATGCGTTTCCATCCAGCCAGACATAGTTGCTCTTCTTTGGTTTTAGAGATTAACCCGCTTCATGCCGCCCGGTTCGTAGCGGTCGCCGGCGGCCGCACCGGGCGGAAAGGCAGCGTCCAGAGTCGCAAGATCGTCTTCGGTCAGGCGAATATCGATGGCGGCCAGATTGTCTTCCAGATGCCCCCGAGTCTTGCAGCCGGGGATTGGAAAAACATTGTCGGAGCGAGTCAGAACCCAGGCGATGGCGATCTGGGCAGCGGTGGCGTTATGAACGGCGGCGATGTCCTGGACGATTTTCACCCGGTCGCGGTTGGAAGCGGCGTTCTCGTCGTGAAACCGGGGGAACTTGTGTCGGGTGTCGCCTTCGGACAGTGCGTCGCGTCCGCCGACCGCGCCGGTCAGAAAGCCGTAACCGAGCGGCGCATAGGCCATCAGGGCGAGGCCGAGATCCTCGCAGGTCGCCAGATGACCGCCTTCGACATCGCGCGTCCACAGCGAATATTCGAACTGCAGCGATACCAGTGGATGGACGGCATTGCCGCGCCGGACCGTTTCGGGCGCAGCCTCGGAAAGGCCAATAAAGCGGGTCTTTCCCTCCTCCACCATGCGCGCCATCGCGCCGACCGAGTCCTCGATCGGCACGGTTGGGTCGACGCGCGACATGCAGAATGCGTCAAGACAGTCGATTCCGAGATTCTTCAGGCTGGTTTCGCAGATTTCGCGAAGACGCTCCGCCGACCCGCTGCCCTCGGCAACGGACGCCCCGTCGGGTGCGCGGATCGTGCCGCTCTTGGAATGAATAAAGACCTTGTCGCGTCGCCCGCCCTTCAGCGCCTCGCCGATCAGACGATGATTATGCCCCTGGCCGTAGGATGCTGACGTATCCAGCAACGTTACGCCAAGATCGAGAGCGCGGTGAATCGTGGCGATCGACTCTTTATCGTCCGCCGCGCCGTAAGCGCCCGTCATCGAAAAGCAACCAAGCCCGATGCGCGACAGGTTCTGGCCCGACGCGCCGAAAATTCGCGATTCCATGGACGAAGCCTAGCCCCAAATTAGGGGCCGGCCAAGTCGCCGTTCCTGCCGAATCGCGGCGATCCCTATTCTACGCCGTACTCACGATAAAGGTCCTCGACCAGCGCTTCGAGGTTTCCACGCGTCATCAGATAGAGACCGTCATACTCCATCTCCAGCCGGTGCTCGCCCTTGCTCGCCGCGTCCTCAGCCGCCTCGAGACATTGCTTCGAGAGAATGTCCAGATCGCGAATATCCTCAACCAGGGCGTCGATCCCCTGCCCGGCCAGCCCCTGTTCCAGCAGTTGAGTCCCCATTTTCTCCCTCCAGTTCCTTACCAACCCTGTCGCGTTCCTCTTCGGGAACAGTCAAAGGATGGCAAACCAGGAAGCCGGGCACTGTGAATTTTTTCACACCGGTTACAGGAATTGATGTCAGGGTTTGGCGGATCGCCGATTTTCCCCGACAAGCAGCGGCGCGACGGCAAACAGGCCGGGCGATGCCGGGTCTACGGTTACGATCACGCCATGCACCTCAGAAGCGCCCATAACCTCCAGCCTAAAAAAATGATCGATGCGCTGCTTCTTCCTGGCATCGCGAAACAAAGGCTGTCCGAACTGCAATTTATGCGTATCGCCGTGTATCAGAAGGACCGGTTTCCGGAACGTCAGGGCCTCGCTGGTCAAACCGTCTATAAAACGGTTGAAACCGGTGCGTTTCATCGACTCGCGTTCAAACAGCGGGTTTGCGTGGATCGCCAGGACCAGCCCGGCCGCGCTCTCTGCCCGCGCATCGGCGAAAATCCGCTTCAGCCACGCCGCGTTCGCGACGCTCCGCGCTTCGTACTCGGCATCCGCCGCCGCCTCCCGCCCCAGATTGTTGTTACTGCCCACCACGTGGAGCGTGCCGAAACGAACGCCGCCATGTTTCCAGGTTGCGTTCTCCGGCAAGCCATTCGGGCCGGCCTCCGGCGCCTGCTGCAACACGGAAAGAGGCTTCCTACCAAGCGATGTTCCCTTCTCCACGAACATCTCGCGGATTTTCCGGAGCCGTTCCAGCGGATTCCAGCCGCCCGCTTTCCCGCGGTGACAATCGGTCCATTCATTGTCACCCGGCGTGTAGACCAGTGCGCCCTCGACCCGGTCGAAAACGTTGCGCACATAGCGGAAACTGTCGTCGGTGCAGGGCGAGGCCCCTCCCTTGATATCGCCGACATGAATGGTAAAGGCCGGCTTCGCCTCATTGATCCGCTCGATCAACCGCTCGAATTTCACCCCGTCCGCCGGCATGGCGTAGGGCATGTCTCCGATGGCGACGAAGCTGAACGGCTTGTCGACAGCCAGTGTCGCAGTCGACGCAAACGACAACGGCAGAACCATCGATACGAGAAGTCGGCCGATGCTCATTGCCCCCCTCTTCCCTCAGTACAAAAAAGAACACTACTTCAGTAGCGTTTCACTGGAATGACAGCGCGCGGATCAATCCTCTGCCCGGAACCAGATCATCCCACCGAAATCGAAGGGAGAGTGATCGATGATACACGCGAGCAGGCGAGAAAAGAGAGCAGGCCGGATGAAACCGGTTACCAGTCCATGCAGCCGTCAGAAGGAAATCTCTACTGTTGCGGGACCTGGATTTTTACGTTCCAATCCGAGGTCAGGGGGCAGAGGAGATTCCGGTGAACATTCTTTCTAAAGGCTACAACGCCTGCATAAATGGCATGGCGTTTTTTGCAGGCATCCTCATCTTCATGTGCTTTGCGGTGATCGTGGTCGATGTCTCGCTCCGCATCGTCGGCCTGAAACCGCTTCTCTTCACGATCCCTGCCGTCGAATACAGCCTGTTATGGTTTACCATGCTGGCGGCTCCCTGGCTGGTCCGCACCAAGGGACACGTCTTCATCGATGCCATAACGCAATTTCTGCCAAACGCGATCAAGACCGTTATCGCCAAAATGGTTTATTCGATCTGCATCGTTTCATCGTCCATCTACTGCATCCATACCGGCGGCCTCCTGATAACAGCCTGGGAGAAAGGGGCGGTCGACGTCCGCAGCGTCGATATGCCGCAATGGGTTCTGTACGGACCGATGCCGTTTTGCTTCCTTCTGGTTGCGGTCGAATTCGCACGCTATCTCGTCGGAATCGACGATATGTACGCCCAGTCTATCGCCGAACGCGAAGGGGTCTGACCGATGGATATGGAGTGGTACTGGGCCCTCGCCACATTGGTCGGGATGGTGATTTTTTTCATGGCGATGGGCATTCCTGTCGCACTGACATTCATCACAACCAATATCATCGGCGCCCTGCTATTCATGGGGGACATATCCGGCTGGACGCAAATCGCCGATAATTCGACATCGCTAATCACGCGTTTTACGCTCGGACCAGTTCCCATGTTTATCATGATGGGCGCGCTGTTCTTCCATACAGGTCTCGCCATCCGGGTATTCGACGGACTCGATGTTCTGTTTGGGCGCCTGCCGGGCCGTCTGTGCTATCTGACTGTGGCGGGCGGGGCCTTGTTCTCGACCCTGACAGGGTCATCGATGGCGAATACGGCAATGCTGGGCGCCCTGATGGTGCCTGAGATGCAGCGCCGCGGCTATAACAGGCGGATGTCCATGGGACCGATCCTCGGGACGGGAGGGCTGGCGATGATTATCCCGCCTTCGGCCCTGGGCGTTCTCCTCGCCTCTGTCGCGAACATCGATGTCGGCAAGCTACTCGTCGCAGGCTTCCTGCCGGGTTTCGTGCTGGCGGCTCTATACGCCGTTATGATATTTCTTCAAATCCGGTTTCGGCCCGATTCCGCCCCCGCCTATTCAGTTGAAATGCCGCCGGTCAAAGACCGGATTATCCTCGTCTGCACGAATATCCTGCCTATGGGATTCGTGGTCTTCATGGTGATCGGATTTATTATCCTCGGTTGGGCAACGCCTACCGAGGCCGCCGCCTTCGGCGTTCTGGGCGTCATTATTCTGGCTTTTGCCTTTCGGATGATGTCCTACAAGGCCCTGCGGACATCGGTCGAGGCCACTGTGAAGGTCGGCGCGATGGTGTTCTTCATCATCATGAGTTCGACAGTATTCAGCCAGCTCCTGGCTTTTTCCGGCGCAAGCGCAGGACTTCTCGATTGGGCGACCGGGTTCGATATATCCAAATACTGGATTCTGCTGGTGATGTTTTTCATCCTGATTGCGCTCGGCATGTTCATGGACGCGACCTCGATGATGCTCATAACGGTGCCAATCTTTTTTCCGCTAGCGCAACAGCTGGGCTTCGACCTGATCTGGTTCGGCCTTTTCGTTCTTATGACATTCGAAATGGCCGGCACCACACCGCCTTTCGGCCTCCTGCTCTATGTAATGCTCGGCGTGGCGCCGAAAGGCACCACACTCTTTCAGGTGGCGAGCGCCGCTTTCCCGTTTCTGATCTGCGACGCGATCCTGATCTTAATTATGGTACTCTACCCAGCTCTGGCACTTTGGCTCCCAAGCCTGATGTAGCCGGCAATTTTCATAACAATAGAACGCAAGAAAATTGCGCCCACCCCCATCCACAGAGGAGAAATCAATGAAACCCCGATCTCTACTATTAACCGCAGCGGGAGCGGCCATCCTTTCATGGTCATTGCCGGCGCAGGCGTCGTCGCTAAAGGTATCCACCTGTCAGATCCGCACTCACGATCACGTCGTTGTTTTTCTTAATGAATTCCTGAAAAAGGCGCAGAAGAACGATATCGGTCTAAATCTTCGCTATATCGGCGGCCCCGAAATTACGCCGTTCGCCAAACAGGGCGGACTGCTCAAGCGTGGCCTGATCGACATGATCATGTGCCCGGCGCCCTATTACGGCGCTGACCTCCCTGAGGCACGCCTCCTTGGCGCGCACAACAAGTCGCTTGAAGAAATGCGCAAAAACGGCGCGTACGCGATGCTTCAGGAAGCCTGGGGCAAGGGTCTGAACGCTCGAATTCTCGCATGGCCCGGCTTTGAGGTGTCGACGTTCTTCATGTACACCAAGTTCGAACCCAAGCTGAGTAAGAAAACAGGGATCGACCTCAGCGGCGTGAAAATGCGTTCAACCGGCCTTTATAAGCCGTTCCTGCAGGCGATGGACGCAATTCCCGTCGGTATAGCGCCGGGCGACGTCTATACCGGTCTCGAACGCGGAGTGGTGCAGGGCATCGCCTGGCCGAAAGGCTCAGTCACCAAATATGGCTGGGAGAAATTCCTTCGCTACAAGGTTACGCCAAACTTCTACGGCGCAACGTTCCTGCTCATCGTCAACCAGGACAAGTGGAACAGCCTGACGCAAAAGGAACGCGATTTCCTGACCAAGGTCAGCGCCGAATACGAAAAGAACAGCGACCTGGCAATCGGAGCGAATCTGGCGGCCGACGAAGCCAAACTTAAAAAGGCGGGCGTCAAGACCGTGGCGCTCAAGGGCGAATACGCCAAAGCCTATCTCGACACCATCTACGATGCCAAGTGGAAGGTGAACGACAAGTACAAGTACACAGTCGACTACAAGAAGCTTAAATCGCTGATGTACGAAAAATAGGGTCCGCAATCCCCTATGGGAACACTATCAGGGGCGTCGCTTTAAGCGGCGCCCTTTTTTTCTGATTGAAAGTGGCGACCCCAACGGGATTCG
>JAYOLL010000017.1:0-11321 GCA_038120295.1 Rhodospirillales bacterium
ATCGATGCTGAAACCGCCGCCGGGCTGGCTGAATCCGTGAAGCGGCGGCTTGGAGGGGCGGGTCCACTGTTCGACGAGGAAACGCGCGAGCCGGCCGAGGATCGGGCGAAAGGACTACTGGAGACCGGCAGGCTCGATGAACGCGCAATTCTCGATGCTCTTGAAAGCGGCGACCGTAGTCTCGCGATTGAGGGAATGGCGCTGCTTGCCGATCTGCCGGGTACGGCTGTCGCGAGAACCATCTCGATGGCCAGCGCTAAGGGTATCGTTGCGGTCGCCTGGAAAGCCGGACTTACAATGTCGGCGGCGACCCGTCTGCAAACGGGTCTCTGCCGGCTGCCGCCGGACGAAATCCTCAAGGCATCGTCCGAAGACGGATTTCCGCTGAGCGAGGACGAGATGCTCTGGCAGCTGGAATTCCTGACCGGTTGACCTGTCCGGCCCGCACAGGCGAAATACTGACTCGCCTTGCTGCGGCCAACCGCCTAACTTGTCGCCCGATCCGGCCCGCCCGCCCTGTGCGAGTAACAGACATTTCCATGGAACAGCCTGTTTCGACTGCAACCGACCGCGAGGATCCCGACGCGATGTCGGGCGGATCCGCCATACGGGTCGACAGGCTGGTCAAGACCTATCGTCTGGGCGATGAGGCAATCGATGTTCTTCGGGGGTTATCGATTGACGTCGCACGCGGCGAAACAGTGGCCATCATGGGGCCCAGCGGGTCCGGCAAGACAACGCTGCTCAACTGTGTTTCCGGGATCGATTCCCCCGATGGCGGGACTGTCGATATCGTCGGCAACCGTGTCGATTACAGCGATCAGAAGATGCGGACGGAGCTGCGCCGTCGCGATATCGGGATGGTGTTTCAGTTCTTCAATCTCGTCCCGACCCTTACGGTCAGCGAGAACATCCTCCTGCCGTTTCTGATTTCCGGGACGGCCGGCGAGGAAGCGCGCGCCCGGGTCGATGATCTGCTCGATCGCGTCGGTATGGCGAGGCGCGCCGATCACAGACCGCATCAGCTTTCCGGCGGCGAGATGCAGCTGACATCGATAGCGCGGGCGCTGGCCCACCGGCCCGGCGTGGTTCTGGCGGACGAGCCGACAGGCAACGTCAACCCGGCGGTCGGACGATCGATCATGGAAACGCTGCGGGACGTTACGAAAGCGGAGAAAACAGCGGTCCTGCTCGTCACGCACAGTCCCGAACATGCGGCCTGGGCAGACCGGGTATGTTTTATCAAGGATGGGGTGATTGCGGCCGATCAGCGCCAGGCCGGCGATGAGGGCGATGTGCGACCGATTCACGAAACGCTGATGCGGCTTGGAATATAAGGCCGCCGAAGACCATGTGGTCAGCGATTTCGCTTCCCGTTCTTCTTGCAATCCGCAGCATGCGCCATCATCGGATCGTGGCGGTGGCGACGGTTCTTGGCGTTGCCATCGGGATGACGGTGGTTTGTGCAATTCTCATCGTCGACAACAACACGCGAGACGTCCCCCCCGATCAACCCCAGGCTTTCGTTGAGACCGAGGCGACGCTTGCGGCGAGACGGGCGCAGAGGCTTGTCTCGCCCACGATCCGGATTGCCCCCCCGGTGGAGAATATTACCATTTCTCGCGCCGACAGCCGGAAAAGGGACAATTCACTCGTGCCCTCCCAGCGAGGCGGCGCAGACCGGGGTAAATCCACAACGCTCGCCGCCCGGGGAAGCGAAGATTATGCCGCGATGAGGCTGGCCGTCCGGCTCGCGTCGCTGCTGTCGTTTCTGGTGGGCGCCGTGATCGTGTTCTACACCATGCGGTTCTCGGTCACCGCGCGCGCGCGCGAATTCTGCCTGCTGCTGTGTCTTGGCGAAAGCCGGCGCGGCGTGGCCGCCTCTTTGCTGACCGAGGCGGCCATTCTCGGCGCTGTTGGAACAGCGATCGGGCTGATCGCGGCGATCCCCTCCGGCCGGGCCCTGCTTCGAATGGGCATTTCGACCACGGGACAGATGCCGGTCGGGACTGCTTTCGTCCCCTGGGGCGAACTGGCGGCCATGTCGCTGGTCAGCATCGCGGTTGCCATACTGGGCGTCGCCTCGCCGGTCCGCGCCATCTTTAAAATGGAAATCGCGCGTATTCTGCAGCCGCGCTTCCTGTCGGAAGAAGCTCGAAGCGCGATATCGAGATCTTCCGGGTTTGTCTGGCTCCTGCCGGCGGCGCTCGGCGCCGCTTACGTGCTTGTGCGGCCTTTTCTGATTTCCTGGATGTCGGTGGTTCATTTTTTTCTGTTCGAAGCCGCCTTCGTGACGGTCATTGCCGCCGCTACGCTCTGGTGGGTGACACCGCTTCTGAAGGGCGCGATCGGACTGTTCGAAAAGCTGATGCTGCCGCTGATGCCGCTTGAAGCCCTGTTAACCGGGCGGCGGATGCGTCTCGCGTCCCAGCAGGTGACGTTTGCGATAACCGCGGTAGTCCTGGTGTTCGGCATGCTGACGGCGCTGCACGATATTACTCGGGCGTTGAAGGATGAGATCATCCTCTGGAGCCGGGCCACGCTGGCGCCCAATACGTTCTTCGAACGCACCTCGCGACCGTTCGATGCGGCGGATTTCGAACGGCTCAAGCGGAAACACGGCGTCGGATTCGTGCGCATGTCCGAGAAAATTCCCGGCGCCTTTCCCATGCGGATCGTCATGCGCGAGGACGTCAATATCGATCGGCTCAACCAGGGACGGCCCCTGCTGCGGCCTGGTACCGTTATCCTGTCCAGGACACTGGCGGCCCGATACGACGCGTCGGCAGGTGATATTCTTGTTATTCGCAGCGCGGGGCACGATTATCGTTTCGATATCATCGAAGTTGCCGACGACACAGGCTTCTTCGCCGAGGACGGCAAGTATGTCGACCTCAAATCCTATGCCGTGTTCAGCGACGGCAACCGCCTGTTCGCCGACAATCTCGAACGAACGCTGGGGCTCTATGGAACGGCGAGCTACAGGGACGGAAAATTCTGGCTCTGGCGTCCGTTAAAACACGATGCGCTTTACCCCTACTACCTGCGGACCCATCACGGGCTTGTCAGGGGCTATTACCGGACCCGTGAAATCGACCGGGACTTCCTGATCTTCGACTTCATTCTGGCGATGACCATCCTGCTGGCGGCGATCGGAGTCGCCAACACGCTGCTGATACAGGTGCACGCGCGGGGGCGGGAATTTTCAGTTCTGCGGACCGTCGGGATGGGACGCTGGCAGGTGACCAAGATGCTGCTCGCCGAAGGCGCGATCATCGGCCTGGTGGGTGCTTTGCTCGCGGCAGTCGTCGGCAATGCGCTGGGTGCGGTCAGCGTCTCGTTCCTCGATCATTTCACCCTGTTCGACTACAGCTTCCGGCTGTCATGGACGGCAACCGGACTGTTCTCGCTGGCCTGTATCGGCACCTGCCTGATCGCGGCTATCTACCCCGCTTTCGTCGCAATCCGGATGTCGTCAGCGGAATCGCTGCACTACGAGTAGAATCCGTCAGATTTTACTCATGGCTGCTGGCAGCTGATCGAAGGCGGATATCAGGATATCGGCCCCCAGTTGCGACGGCGGCGTGCGGGTATAGCCGAAATCGACGGCGACAATCGGCAAACCGGCATTGCGTGCCGAGGCGACGTCGGTTTCGCTGTCGCCCACCATCAGGGTCTGCGACGCTGCGTGACCGGTACGCCGGACCACTTCAAGCAGGTGGCCGGCATCCGGTTTGCGCACCTCCAGCGCGTCGCCGCCGATCACCGAGTCGCCGAAATACCCGTCCAGGCCCAGTTCGCGCAGGACGATTTCCGTCAACCCGTGGGGTTTGTTGGTGCAGACGCCCAGCGCGACATTCTCGGCGCGCAACCGGTCGAGCGCCTCGATAACGCCGTCAAAGGGCCGCGACCGCACCGCCGGTTCCGCTTCGTAAAGAACCAGAAAGCGCTCAAAGACCGCATCGATGCGCGGGTCGTCGGCGGGTTCGCCAATGGCTGTGAACGCCTGTTCGATCAGGTTATGCGCTCCTCCGCCGATCATGCGGCGGCAGGCTTCCGTATCGATCGGCGCGAGTGACGCCTCTTCGAGGGCCCGGTTCAGCGCTTCGTGGATGTCGGGGAGAGTATCGACCAGCGTTCCGTCGAGATCGAACACGACGGCGCAAAAGCGGTGGGACGGCGTCATGGTCTGTTCGCGCTCAGCGTTTCCGTCGCTTGGCGGCCGGGGGCTTGCGGATCAGCGTGCCCACCCCATGCTCGGTAAAGATCTCGAGGATCAGGGCGTGGGGAACGCGTCCGTCGAGGATCACCGCAGCTTCGACGCCTCCCTTGACTGCGTCGAGGCAGGTTTCGACCTTCGGGATCATGCCGCCGCTGATCGTCTTGTCGCGTATGCGCGCGCGAACCTGTGTTGCCGTCATCTCCGGAATCAGCGCGCCTTTCTTGTCGAGCACGCCGGGTACGTCGGTGAGCATCAGCAGCCGTTCGGCGTCCATCGCCGCGGCGACCGCGCCGGCGGCGGTGTCGGCATTGATGTTGAAGGTCTCGCCCTTCGCGCCGATCCCGAGCGGTGCGATAACCGGGATGATGTTGGATTTCGACATCTCCGTCAGAACTTTTGCGTTGACCTGCACCGGATCTCCGACAAAACCGAGATCGACCACCTTTTCGATGTTGGAATCCGGGTCGCGCGTCTTGCGCGTCAGCTTGCGCGCCTCGATCAGATTGCCGTCCTTGCCGGACAGCCCGATCGCTGTCCCGCCGGCCTCATTAATGGCCGCCGCGACCTGCTTGTTGATGCTGCCAGACAACACCATCTCGACGACTTCCACCGTCGCAGCGTCGGTCACGCGCAGCCCGTCGACAAATGAAGACTTGATGCGGAGCCGTTCCAGCATCTGGCCGATCTGGGGGCCGCCGCCATGCACCACGATGAGATTGATGCCGACCTGCTTGAACAGAACGATGTCGCGCGCAAACAGCTTCGCGAGTTCCGGGTCGCCCATCGCGTGGCCGCCATATTTCACGACGAAGGTCTTGCCCGCATAGGCGCGCATATAGGGCAGGGCTTCCGAAAGCGTCTTCGCCTTGGCGAGCCAGTGTTCGCGTTCCTTGTCGGAAACCGCCTTGGTTTTCTTTCCGCTCATGACCGGTGATATTTCTAGAATTCGAAGCGGCGCACTTTATCCGAATTGGTATGACACGGAAAGTGTGGCCAGTTCCGCCCGCAGCTCGGCGATGCCGATATTGTCGCGCGAGCTTGTCGGCATCACGGTGGGATGCGCCGCTGGGTGTTTTGCCAATTCTTCCGAGATCGAACCGATCCGGTCTTCGAGTTCGGTCGCCCCGATTCTGTCGGTCTTGGTCAGCACGATCTGGTAAACCACGGCGTCTTCGTCGAGTTCCCGCATCGCCGACCGGTCGTTTTCCTTCAGCCCGTGTCGCGAGTCGACGAGCAGGCAAAGCCGACGCAGCGTTACGCGACCTTTCAGGTAAGCGTGGATCAGCGCGGTCCAGTCACCGACCTTCTGTTTCGAAACTTTTGCATAACCGAACCCGGGCAGATCGACGAGGGTCAGATCGTAACCCAGCCGGAAGAAATTGATCTGCTGTGTCCGTCCCGGTGTTTTCGAGGTGCGCGCCAGAGAGGTCTGCCGCACCAGCGCGTTGATCAGGCTCGACTTCCCAACGTTCGACCGGCCTGCAAAGGCGATTTCGGGAAATTCGCTGGCGGGAAGGGAAGCGTAGTCGTTCGCGCCCGCGATAAAACGGCATTCCGATTCGAACAGCTTGCGGCCGAACTCCAGCGCGTCGTCGCCGATATCGCCTATGTGGATCTCTTCTGGCATGTTCCAGGCACGGCGATCACCCGCCGATCTTGACGCCCATACGCTTCATGATCGCGTATTGCTGGGCGATCGACAGAATATTGTTCCAGGCCCAGTAGATAACGAGACCCGCCGGGAACTGCGCCAGCATGAAGGTGAAAATAAAGGGCAGGAACATGAATATCTTGGCCTGCATCGGATCCGCCGGGGCCGGGTTAAGCTTCTGCTGAAGATACATCGTCGCTCCCATGATGATCGGCCAGATGCCGATCATGAGAAATTCCGGCGGCGACCAGGGGATCAGGCCGAACAGGGTAAACAGCGAGGTCGGATCCGGCGCGGAGAGGTCCTGGATCCATCCGTAGAACGGGGCGTGGCGCATTTCGATTGCAACGAACAGCACCTTGTAGAGCGCGAAGAACACCGGGATCTGAATCAGCATCGGGAAGCAGCCGGCCGCCGGATTGACCTTCTCGTCCTTGTAGAGCTTCATCATCGCTTCGTTCATCTTGGCCCGGTCGTCGCCGTACCGCTCCTTGAGCTTGGTCATCTTCGGCTGAAGCTTCTTCATGCGGCTCATCGCCGCGTAAGACTTGTTGGCCAGCGGGAAGAACGCGATCTTGATAATGACGGTCAGCAGCAGGATGGCGAGACCGAAATTGCCGAGCCATTCGAAGAAATAAATCAGGACGTAGAAGATCGGCTTGGTCAGGAAATAGAACCAGCCGAAATCGACCGCGAGATCGAACCGGGAGATGCCAAGATCGGCCTCGTAGGCGTCGAGGAGTTTGACTTCTTTCGCGCCCGCGAACAGGCGATTGGATATCTCGTTCGAGCTGTTAGGTTGCACCACGACGGCGCTGCTGAGGTAGTCGACCTGGTACTTGTCTTCGCGGTTCTGCAGCGTGTGGCGGAAATTGGTGCGGAGCTGGGCCTTCTGGTCGGGAACCAGCGCGACCAGCCAGTACTTGTCGGTGATGCCGAGCCAGCCGCCCTGGCTGGTGCCCTCGATCTTGCCGTCTTCCTGAAGCTCGTCGTAATCGACTTCCCGGAGCTGGTCATTGATAACGCCGAGAAGCCCCTCGTGCAGGATGAAAAAACCCAGTGTCGGCGGCGTCCCGGTGCGGGATACCAGCCCGTACGGGTATAGCGTGACGGCCTTGCCGCTGGAATTTTCCACGCGTTGTGTGACCGAGAACATGAAATTTTCGTCGAGCGTAACGGTCCGGATAAAGCGCAGCCCCTGCCCGTTATCCCAGGAAAGGCGCACCGCCTGGTTGCTGCCAATTGACTGACGATCCGCGGTCCACACGGTGTTGTCGTCGGGAACCCGCACGCCCGGCGTGCCGGAGACCCAGCCGAACCGGGCGAAATAGGGCTTCTCTGCGCCCGGCGGCGAGAGCAGGCGTATCTGCGGGCTGTTCCGGTTGGTGGTTTCCCGGAAATCGATCATCGTCAGGTCGTCGATCTGCGCCCCCTTCAGGCGGATCGAGCCGACCAGCCGTTTGGCATTGATGGTGACGCGTGAATCCTGCGCAATAACGGACTCCCGGGTCGCTGCCGCCGCCTGCGGGGCGCTTACCGTCGGCGCACCGGGCACCTGGACGTCGCCAGTCGGCGCGGCGGCAGGGGGGGCGCCAGCCTGCGGTTTCGGAATAGTGGCGCCGTCGCTGCCAGGCGCTTCGGGCGCCGCTGTCGCCCCGGCCTGTCCGGCGGGGTTCGATGATGCCCCCGCTTGCCGGGCGGCTTTCTGGGCAGCCTGCTGCTGCTCCATGCGCGGTCCCTCGTAGAGGAACTGCCATCCCAGCAGAATGGCGATAGAGGCGACGACCGCCAGCAGGAGATTACGCTGTTCCATTCGTTATTTCGTCCTTGATACCGTATGCGGCGCTTCGGGGACCGGGTCGTAACCCTTTCCCCCCCAGGGGTGGCAGCGTCCGATGCGTCTGGCCGCCATCCAGCAGCCCTTCAGGACGCCATGTGTCGAAATCGCTTCCATTGCATAGGAGGAGCAGCTTGGAGCGTAGCGGCAGCTTACAGGCAGGATCGGCGACAGAAAGAGCTGATAGGAGCGAATGACGCCGCACAGGACGGCGCGCAGGGCCCGCGACAGGATTGTCATCGCTCGGTCTGCTCCTCGTCTTCCCGCCAGCCGCCGACCTTTTTTAAAGCCGCCGTCAGATCGGATAGCAGAGCGGGCCACGGCCGTGTCGGCGTCGCCGCCCGGCCGATCACCACGTAATCAAAACCCGGCACCCCATGTGCCGGGATAATCTCATCAACAACCGCCTTGAGCCGGCGTTTGGCGCGGTTGCGAACCACCGCTCCGCCAACCTTGCGGCTTACCGTAAACCCGACGCGAACCCCTTCCGGGGCAATGGAAGGCGGTTTGCCGGCGTCGTCCGAACGTTCCTTCGCCTGCAGGACAAGTCCGGGCGCTGCCCATTTTCGTCCCGTGCGTGCAAGGTGCAGAAAATCGCGGCGCCGCCTGAGGCGCTGAGGCGCCCCATCCATGGATCAGGCAGACAGGCGCTTGCGCCCCCGGGCCCGACGGTTGGCGAGGACGCGCCGGCCGCCGACCGTCGCTTTCCGGGCGCGAAACCCGTGGCGACGCTTGCGAACGAGGACGCTGGGCTGATAGGTGCGTTTCACGACTGAACTCCGCTGAAAATCCGGTCAAAAGAAGGGGCTGTATAGTGTTTCGCGCCCGGCAAGTCAACGTGAAGACCGCGCTCCGGCGCCATCGATCCCGATCGGGGTGCCCGGGGGCTCAATCACGATTAGTTGCACAGCTGTTGAGTGGCCGACCGGAAACCAGTGCTTATAGATAAATGGCAGCCGTTGCAGTGTTCTTAGCAACGATCTGGCCAAACTCATTCGCGGGAGAATAAGATGAACAGGAAACAGGATTCCGCCAGTTTTGACGATATGGCAGGCCCCAGCACAGAAACACCGCAAAATGCCGGATTTTCGGCGGGACGGCTCATTCCTATTCTGGTTCTGGCCGCCGGGCTGGCCGCTTTTTTCATCTTCGATCTGGGCCAGTATCTGTCGCTCGAGGCGCTGAAGGAGAACCGCGAGGCGCTGACCGGCTGGGTCGCGCGGACCGGTGTGCTGGCGTGGGTCGTTTATGCCTTGCTTTACGCGGCAGCGACCGCCTTTTCACTGCCTGCCGGCGCTGTAATGACCATTGCCGGCGGTTTCATGTTCGGTCCTTTCCTTGGCGGGACCCTCACTGTGATAGGGGCGACGGTCGGGGCCACCGCCGTATTCCTGGCAGCCCGCTATGCGTTTGCGGATATCCTGCGGTCCCGGGCGGGCGGCGCGATCCAGAAGATGGAAAAGGGATTTCAGGAAAACGCGCTCAGCTATCTCCTGTTTCTCCGGCTGATCCCCGTTTTCCCGTTCTTCCTGGTCAATCTGGTGCCTGCCTTTCTCGGTGTGCGTGTGGGAACCTACGTACTGGGGACCCTGATCGGAATCATTCCCGGTTCGCTGGTATATGCGTCGGTTGGCGACGGCGTCGGCGCAGTTCTGGAGGCCGGTCAGGACGTCAATCTGGGCATCATTTTCGAGCCGCGGTTTCTGCTGCCTATCGTCGGGCTCGGCATTCTGTCGCTGTTGCCCATCCTTTATAAAAAATTCAGGCGTGGCGGCTCAGCCGCTGTCGAATAGACGACCGGAGGTTCTCTTGGCCAGGATGATCGACACCGACATCTGCGTGATCGGCGCTGGCTCCGGCGGGCTCTCGGTCGCCGCGGGCGCGTCTCAGATGGGCGCGCGGGTTGTGCTGCTGGAAGGCGGTGAGATGGGCGGCGACTGCCTCAACTATGGCTGCGTTCCGTCCAAAGCGCTGATTGCCGCATCCCATGCCGCACAGGCTATCCGCGATGCCGGACGTTTTGGCGTGACTGCGGGCGCACCGGATATCGATATGTCCGGGGTCCGGGACCACGTCAAAGGCGTGATCGCCGCCATCGCGCCGCATGACTCGCAGGAACGGTTTGAAGGGCTGGGCGTCGATGTCATCCGCGACTACGGATCGTTTTCAGGGCCGCGCACGGTCGTGGCGGGCGATACGGAAATTCGCGCGAAACGGTTCGTTATCGCCACCGGCTCGTCGCCGCTGGTGCCGCCGATCGAAGGCATCGCCGACACGCCCTACCTGACCAACGAGACGGTTTTCGATATTGCTGAGGCGGTCGGCCATCTGCTGGTGATCGGCGGCGGGCCTATCGGTATGGAAATCGCCCAGGCGCATGCAAGGCTTGGCGCGCGGGTTACCGTGCTGGAAGGGCTGCGCGCTCTGGGGCCCGACGATCCCGAACTGTCTGAAATCGTCAAACGGCAGGTTGCCGCAGACGGTGTCGACATTCGCGAAGGTGCAACGGTCAGGTCTGTGTCGGGCGCAGAGGGATCAGTGTCCGCCACCGTGGAAATCGATGGGCGTGAGGAAAAATTCAGCGGCACGCATTTGTTGCTGGCGGTAGGGCGCAAACCCAATCTCGATCGACTGAACCTGGATGCAGCCGGGATCGAGACCGGGCGCGGCGGCATCGTCGTCGACGCCAGACTAAGAACCGCCAACCGCCGCGTCTTTGCCATCGGCGACGCGGCGCAGGGATACAAGTTCACCCACATCGCCGGCTATCACGCCGGGATCGTGATCCGCAATGCGCTGTTCCGCCTTCCGGCCAAGGTCGATTACCGCGCTGTTCCGTGGGTGACCTACACATCGCCCGAACTCGCCCAGGTTGGTCTGAAGGAGGACCAGGCTCGGGAGAAATACGGTGACGCCATTCGGGTCCTGCGGGCCGAGTTCGCCGATAACGACCGTGCCCGGGCGGATGGCGAGACAACGGGACTGCTCAAGGTTGTCACAAGGAAGAACGGCGTCGTGGTCGGGGCGTCGATGGTCGGCGAACACGCTGGCGAGCTTATCCAGAGCTGGTGTCTGCCGATTTCGAAGCGGCTCAAGATCAAGGACGTGGCGGGGCTGATCCTGCCTTACCCGACGCTCGGCGAGATCAACAAGCGCGCCGCCGGCGCCTTCTATACGCCGTCGCTATACAGCGACCGGACCCGGAAAATCGTCAGATTTCTTTTGTCGCTCGGCTGATCTCTACGGCTGACGTCATTCTCACGACAAGTTGAGTGCCGGTGAACGGGAGTTTCGTTGAGCCTCCCTCCGGCGTGACTAAGTATCGGGAGCGAACAGCATGTGCCGTTCGCGGCTGCTTGTTGCCGGTGGTGAATCCATCGGCGGCGGGGATGCCGTAATGAAACCCATTGATTACCGGAGCTCACCGTTATGGATATGAAAAAGACCGTTACCGCGCTCAGCGTCGCCGCTCTTGCGGCGTCGACCGCCGCTCTGCCTGCCGCCGCCGCCGACATTTCCGGCGTTACGGGCATCCAGATCGCCGCCTGCAACCCCTGTGCGGCGAAGAAAGGCTGCAACCCGTGTGCGGCAAAGAAAGGCTGCAACCCCTG
>JAYOLL010000017.1:11421-19603 GCA_038120295.1 Rhodospirillales bacterium
GCGGCAAAGCGCGGCTGCAATCCCTGTGCGGCCAGGAAAAAGTGGTAAGCCAGGGTTAGGTCGGAAGACGCCGCCCGGTTCCGCCGGGCGGCGTTTTTTTCATGTTGATTTTCATGACCTGCCATCCCGGACTTCCTCTATAGTCGTCGCATGAAAGGACCGTCCACGAGACCCGACCGAAGTTGGTTCGGCCTGTCCGCCCGTCTCCTGCTGCTCACCATCTTCTTTGTGATGCTGAGCGAGGTGTTCATCTATGCGCCGTCGATCGGCAGGTTCCGGGTGACCTACCTGCAGGAACGGATCGCCGCCGCGCATCTCGCCAGTCTCGCCATAGAAGACATGCCCGCGCGGGCGACGAATGACAGGCTCCGGAACCAGCTGCTCGATCATGCCGGCGTGCATGGCATCGTCCTCAAACGCGAATCCAGCAAGGCGCTTGTCCTGTCCCACAACATGCCGCCGACGGTGGATAAATCGTTCGACCTTACCAAAGGCACGTTCTTCGGGTTTATCGGCGATGCTTTTGAAACACTGCTCGCGAAAAAGGACCGTGCGCTTCGCATCATGGCGCCGTCGCCCAAGGATTCGTCGGTTATCGTTGAAATCGTGATCGACGAACGGCCGATGCGTAATGCGATGGTCGCCTATTCCCTCAATATTCTCGGGCTGTCGATTGCGATTTCGCTGATGACGGCCGTTCTCGTCTATCTGTCGCTGCAGTGGCTGTTCGTGTGGCCGATGAGGCAGATCACCTCGTCGATGGTCCGTTTCCGGGAAGATCCCGCCGACGGGACTCGCCTCGTGACGCCCGACCGGCGAACCGATGAGCTCGGCGTCGCGCGTCGGGAACTTGCCGGTATGCAGCGCGGATTGCGGGCGGCGCTGATGCAGAACGCGCGCCTTGCGGCGCTGGGCACGGCGGTGACCAAGATCAATCACGATCTGCGCAACATCCTGGCCTCGGCACAGCTGGTTTCGGACCATCTCGAAACCACCGAGGATCCCAAGATCCGGCGGATTGCACCGACCCTGATGGGCGCGATCGACCGGGCGTCCGATCTGTGTTCCAAGACATTGCGTTTCGTTCAGGAAGGCTCGGCGGCCTTCGAGGTTCGCGCTTTCCCGCTGGCGCCATTGCTCGACGAGATTTCCGATGCGGCGTCCGGGCTCGGCGATGGTCCATCGATCATCGAGAGCCGGGTCGATGATCGGCTGGAACTCCATGCCGACCGCGATCAGCTTTTCCGGGTTCTGCTCAACCTTGTGCGCAACGCGTTCGAGGCGGGCGCCAGCCGTGTCGCCATCCGGGGACAGGCCGAGCGCGACCGTATCGTCATCGAGGTCGCCGACAATGGTCCCGGTCTGCCCGACGCGATCCGCAGCAACCTGTTCCAGGCGTTTTCGGGAACGACCCGGGTTGGCGGAACGGGGCTGGGCCTGTCCATCGCCCGCGACCTGATGCGCGGCCACGGGGGCGATATCGAGCTGCGTCACACCGGGCCGGACGGAACGGTGTTCATGCTGTATTTGCCCACCGATCCCACGGGCGGCGGCGAACACCAGATCCCCAGGCTGGTGCATGGCTGACGTCGATTTGCCCGGCAGCGCCCCGGCGCGCTAGTGTCGCGCGATTTTGACCATGGACAGGGGCTGAAAATGACATCACCTGCGGAGCAGTTGCGCCAGCGTCTGGCGGAACCTGGCGTCATCCTGACGCCTGCCTGTTTCGACGCGCTGTCGGCCCGGATCATCGAACGCGCCGGGTTCGGGGCGAGTTTTATGAGCGGCTTCGCTGTCTCGGCGGCAAGGCTGGGTATGCCGGATACGGGGCTGATTTCCTATGCGGAGATGCTCGAACAGGGGCGCGATATCTGCAACGCCGTGTCGATTCCCGTGATCGGCGACGCGGACACCGGTTACGGCAACGCGCTCAACGTCAAACGCACTATCCGCGGCTATGCCCAGGCCGGCTTTGCCTGCGCGATGATCGAAGACCAGCTTGCGCCGAAACGCTGCGGCCATACGCGCGGCAAGCAGGTGGTCTCGCGCGACGAGGCGCTTCTGCGTATTCAGGCGGCGGTCGATGCGCGCGAGGAAGGCGCCGACATTCTGATCATGGCGCGGACCGATGCGCGCGCGACCGACGGGTTCGAGGAAGCCATGTGGCGCATCCGCGCTTTCGCCGAAATCGGCGCCGATATCCTGTTCCTCGAAGCGCCTCAGAGCGAGGATGAGATGCGTGCCTTCTGCGATGGCGTCGAGGGCCACAAGATGGCGAATCTGGTGGAGCAGGGGGATACGCCGGTCCTGCCGCCGGCCGAGCTGGAAGCGATGGGCTTCAAGATCGTGCTTTACCCGCTAACGCTGCTGAACGCCGCCATGGCGGCGATGGAACGTGCCGCGGTTGCGCTACGCGAAGAGCGCCCGCCCGAACAGCTGACCGATTTCGCGCATATCCGCGACGTTGTCGGCTTCACCGACTATTACGAGGCGGAGAAGAAATACGCCCGGGATTGAAAGTTTCCGGGATCCGCCTTTGGCCTTCTACCCCAACCCCACCATCACGAATTCGCGGAACGCCGGGCGTTCCTGTAGCGCGGCGTACCAGCGCTCGACATTCGGCAGGGCCTTGCGCTCGATGCCCTCGAACGCGTACCAGCGATAGGCGTAGATGCCGGCCGGAATGTCGCCCATCGTGAAATCGTCGCTTGCCAGAAATTTCGTTTTCGCGAGTTGCGCGTCCACGATCTCAAGATTGGCTTCGGTCGTCGCGCGCGATTTCTCGATAGCGTCCCAGTTTCGTTTCTCCGGCGCATCGCGCACCAACCCGTGAAAGATGTTGGTGAAGCCCGGCCCCAGCGTGGTGAGCTGCCAGTCCATCCAGCGCTCGGCGCTGGCCAGCGCGTGCGCGTCGTCGGGGTGGAGCGTTCCCAGCCCGTGTTCCCGGGCGAGATGCCGTACGATCGCGTTCGATTCCCACAGCACGAAATCGCCGTCGACCAGGGTCGGTACCCGGCGATTGGGGTTGAGGACGGCGTACGCGTCGGTGTCGACCACGCCGAATTCGCGGCCTGCGTCCTCGCGGTCGTACTCGACGTCCATCTCCGCCAGCGCCCAGAGAACCTTCTGGACGTTGGACGAGCTCTTGCGGCCGATGATCTTCATTTCATGTCTCCTCAGGCGAGCGGGTTCATTACGGCGTCCTGAAACGCCTTGCGTTCGGTCAGCGCATCGTACCAGCGCTTCAGATTGGTGTAGTTCTCGCGTTCCATGTCCATCACGAACCAGCGATAGCCGGCGATGCCGAGCGGAATATCGGCGATGGTGAAATCGTCGCTCGCCAGGAACTGCGTTTTTGAGAGCTGCGCATCCATGATTGCGAACAGGCCGCTCAGCTTCATACGCGCGGCCTCGATGGCGTCGGCATCGCGTTTCTCGGGCGGCGTGCGGACGAGCCCCCAGAACACCGGCACCATGGCCGGGCTCATGGTCGCGATCTGCCAGTCCATCCAGCGTTCTGCATGGCCGCGGACCTGAAGGTCCGACGGCGACAGCGGGTCGCCGCCATGTTTGGCCGCCAGATAGCGGACGATGGAGTTGGACTCCCAGAGGATGTAGCCATCGTCGTCGATGGTCGGAACGCGTCCGTTCGGGTTAATCGCCAGATATTCCGGCCGGTCGTTGCCGCCGAACGGGCCGCCGAGATCCTCACGCTCGTATTCGAGCCCTAGCTCTCCGCATACCCACAGAACCTTCTGGACGTTGGACGACGTGTCCCGCCCCATGATCTTCAGCATCTTCTTTACTCCTGAAACTATTCCGTCGAGGGCCCCTTGAGCTCCACCTCGTTACCGTCGGGGTCCTCGAAATAGACCGACGGTCCGGTACCTTCCGCGCCGAAACGCATGCCGCTCTTGGTCACCTTCACGCCGTTCTTTTCGAGGTACGACGTCAGCGCCTCCTCGTCAAATTCCGACAGGGTCAGCGCAAAATGGTCCATATTGCGGCCTGCGGTCGGCGGGCCGTATCCGGGCCGTGTTCCCAGCTTGCCGTCGAGGGGCACGAGATCGATCATCGAGCCGCCCGCCTGGAACTGGTAAAGGCCGGTATCCTCGCGAATTCGGGCCTCGGGACAGCCAAGAATGTCGCGGTAAAAACGGATCGATTTTTCGATGTCGGCGACCCGCAGCACGACATGGTCGAGTTTGGCGATCTTGATCGGGTTCATCCGCCTTCTCCCTGATTTTGGCGTATTATACCACGCCTCAGTCGAGCTGAAGAAGCTGCGCTTTCAGATAGGCGGACTCGGGCAGGTGGGGATGGACCGGATGATCGGGGCCCGCCCCCGTCGTTGACAGGATGCGCGCTTCGCGGCCTGTATCGGCGATGCCGCGCCTTACCTGTTCGGCGAACTGGTCCAGCGGCATGTGATGCGAGCAGGAGGCGGTAAACAGGAGCCCGCCCGGCGCAACCAGCGAGGCCGACAGGCGTGCCAGCTTGCGGTAGCCGCGCGCACCGGACTTCTGATCGCGCCGGGATTTGACGAAAGCCGGCGGGTCGGCGACGACGATGTCGAAGGTCTCGCCCGCGGCGGCCAACCGTTCCGCCTCGTCGAAGGCGCTCGCCTTGCGGATATCGCAAAGACCGTCCAGCCCGTTCGCTTCCGCGGTCTGTGAAACCAGGTCGAGCGCTGCCTGCGACCGGTCCACCAGCGTCACTGACTCTGCGCCTGCTTTCGCCGCCGAAAGCCCGAACCCGCCCAGATAGCAGTAGAGATCGAGCACCCGCGCGCCGGAAGCAAGGGAAGCCACCAGCGCGCGATTGGCAGCCTGGTCGAAAAACCAGCCCGTCTTCTGTCCGCTGCCCAGGTCGAGCCGGAACTCAACGCCGTTTTCCGTGAGAATATGCGGCGAGGGCGGTTCGGGCCCGATCCAGCGAACCTCGTCCTCAAGACCTTCCAGCCGCCGCGTCGAATTATCGTTTTTCAGCAGGATCGCCGACGAACCGGTAACTGCGCGTAACGCATCGATCAGCGTATCCTGCATCAGCGCCATGCCGGCCGCGTTAATCTGTACGCACAGAAAGTCGCCGTACCGGTCTACGATGAGTCCCGGCAGACCGTCCGCTTCCGAATGGAGCATCCGGTAGTACGGCCTCCCGAACAGCCGGTCCCGCAGAAACAGTGCGGCCCGCAGCCGGCTTTCCAGCAACGCGCCGTCCACCGGTCCGCCATCGCGCCGCAGAATGCGTCCGGCGATCAGCGAGTGCGGGTTAAAGAACCCGGTTCCGACCGACCCGCCGCCGGCATCCGCGAAGGCGACGACGGTTCCCGGCGTCAGCGATTTCGTTTCCGGCGACATCTGCAGCTCGTTGGAAAATATCCACGGATGGCCGGCGCGGACGCGCTTCTGGCGGCCCTTGGCCAGCCTGACTTCCGGAAATGCTACGGCGTTCATTCCGCGGCCTTTCTACTCGCCCGGTTCTCCCGTGACGTGTTGTACCAGGTTGCCGCGAAGATAATCACCGCGCCCATCCAGACCCATAGATCGGGCTCTTCGAGATAGAGAAAGAACCCGAACAGGGCGGCGATCGGCAGGCGCAGGAAGTCGAAGGGAGCAACGAAACTGGCGTCGGCTGCGGCAAACGCCCGAATAATGCAGAAATGGGCAAGCCACCCGAATACGCCCAGCAGAAGGATCGGAATCGTGTCTTCAGCCATCAACGGTTGCCATTTCCAGATCGCCGGGATGGCGGATATCGGGATGAAAATGACCGACATGTAGAACAGCACCGCGTTGGGGCTGTCGGTCCGCGACAGCGCCTTTGTCGATACGCCTGACGAAGCGTAGAAAACCGCAGAGGCAATCACCGCGATGATGCCGGGCGTGACGTCGACGAAGCCGGGGCGGATGATGACCAGAGCGCCGGCGAACCCGATGGCCGTTGCCGCCCACCGGTGAAACCCGACGCTTTCGCGCAGGAAGATCGCTGCCAGAACCACTGAAAAGAGCGGTACCGTGAATTGCAGCGCCGAGAGGTCGGCGAGCGGCACCAGCGTCACGCCGAAGAACCAGCCGACATTTCCGAAATAGTGGATCGTGTTGCGGAAAACGTGGAGCCCGATCCTTCGGGTCTTCAGGTTGATCAGCCCTACCTTGATGGCCCAGGGCAGAATCAGGAAAAAGCTCACCACGCTCCGCAGGAAGATCATCTGCAGCACGTCGTACTGCGTCTGCAGATGCCGGATCACGAGCGCGAGGAGCGTCAGGAACAGACCGCCAAGGATCATCCAGATCGCACCGCGGACAGTTCCCGGCAATCTGCCGAACGCGCGTTCGAGGGGGGACAGAAGGACCATCCCGTCAGTCGCCCAGCGCGATGCCTTCGCGCCGCGGGTCTGCCCCGCCGTCCAGAACGCGGTCGAGCCCGCCTTCCGGCCCATTGTTCAGGACGCGCACGCCGTGCAGCCCGCTGGTACGGGGCCGAATGCGCGGATTATGGCCGAGCGCCTTCAGCGCAGGGACGAGGTCTTCCAGTGCGGTTCCCCTTTCCAGCTCGGTTCGGCGATTCCGGTTGAGAAAATTCGGCAGCGAGATCGCCTCCTGCATCGACATGTTCCAGTCCAGCGATGCTATCAGGCTCTTGGTGACGTAGCCGATAATACTGGAGCCGCCGGGCGAACCGACAGCCATGATCAGCTTTCCGGTTGTGTCGGTCACAATGGTGGGCGACATGGAGCTACGCGGCCGTTTTCCCGGACCGGGCCGGTTCGCGATTTTCTGACCGTCGCGTTCGGGGACAGGGGAAAAATCCGTCAGCTCGTCATTCAGCATGAAACCGCGCACCATCAGGCGCGAGCCGAACGGCATGCCGATGGTGGTGGTCATGGACACAGCGTGCCCCCAGCGGTCCACGGCGCTGACATGGCTGGTGGAGACCGGTCGCTGATCCCCGGTATCCGGTGCGAGAGCGCGGCGGCGCGACCAGCGTGGCGCGCCTGGCAATGCTTTTCCCATGCTTCGGGCGGCGGAGATGAGCCCGCTGCGCGCCTCGAGATAATCCCGGTCAAGGAGCCCTTCCACCGGAATGTCGAGGAAGTCCGGGTCCGCCATATACTGGTCGCGGTCGGCGAAAGCGAGGCGGCCCGCTTCCGCGACCAGATGCACCGCCTGCGCGGTGCCCGGCCCGATACGGGACAGGTCGAACCGTTCCAGCAGGGCCAGAATCTGCAGCGTGGCGACGCCGCCCGACGTGGGCGGCGGCATGACGCAGACGCGCCACACGCGGTAGGGCCGGCAAATGACCTGGCGCAGCCTGGCCCGGTATCCGGCAATGTCCGCAATCGTCATCCGGGCAGGCAGGACGGCGCTGGTCGATACGGCGCGGGCGATATCGCGCGCAATGGCCCCCGTATGGAATACGTCCGCTCCGCCTTCGGCGACAGTCTTCAGCGTAGCGGCGAGCGCCGGGTTGCGCAGCGTCGCGCCAACCGGCAGGGGTTCCCCCTCTCCGGTAAAGAAATAGTTCCGTGCGGCAGGGAAACTCTTCAGGTGACGGTCCTGGCGGATCATGCTGTGAAGCCGTGGCGAGACGGCAAAACCCCGTTCCGACAGCGCGATCGCGGGGTCGAACAACCGTTTCCAGGGCAGTCGCCCGTGCGCCCGGTGCGCCATCTCCAGCATGCGCAGCAGACCGGGCACACCGACGCCGCGACCGCCCGCCTCTCTCGTCCGGTAAGGGATGGGTTTGCCGTTCCCGTCGAGAAATAGCGTTTCTCCGGCGGACGCCGGTGCGGTTTCCCGGCCGTCATAGGCCCTGATATCGGCAGGTTTGCCTTTTTCAGGGTCGGGCGGGGCATAGTGCAGCAGGAATGCGCCGCCGCCGATGCCCGAGCTCTGCGGTTCTACCAGCGTAAGAACCATCTGCGCTGCGATGACCGCGTCGACGGCGCTGCCCCCGGCGCGCAGGATGCCGCGTCCCGCCTGTGCGGCATGCGGATTGGCCGCGGCGATCATATGTTTCCGGGCGAGGTTTTCGGGCGTTTGCGCACAGCCGGTGAGTAGGCCGCCGAGCAAAACCGCACAGATCAATCCCGGCAGACCGAACTTTTGGCCCAGATAGCGCCCCCTATCCGATCCAAGTACCGGTTCAAGTCCCGGTTCAAGTCCGGACCCAAGTCCGG
>JAYOLL010000017.1:19703-74887 GCA_038120295.1 Rhodospirillales bacterium
CAAGTCCGGACCCAAGTCCGGTTCCAAGTCGCGATCCAGATACTGACACGACGCTCCCTGACCTTTTTATTGATCGTTCTTTATGCGCCAGTGTCGCCGAACCGCCAAGGAAATCCTTTCGCCGTTCGGCGTTTGCGGTTAAAAGCTGGGCTCCGTGAAACGAGCAGTCTACCACCGGAGGAAGGCGTGAGCGCCGCCGGCAGGAAAAAACGGATAACCGCACCCCAGCTTCAGGCCTGCAAGGGCGGCGAGCCCATTGTCTCGCTGACGGCCTATAGTGCCCCGATGGCGTCGTTTCTCGACCCGCATGTCGACGTGTTCATCGTCGGGGATTCGGTCGGCATGGTGCTCTACGGGATGGAGTCGACCCTTGGCGTAACGCTCGACATGATGATCGCGCACGGTGCGGCGGTCGTGCGCGGAACGGAACGCGCCTGTGTCACCGTCGACATGCCGTTCGGATCCTATCAGGAATCGCCGTCCCAGGCTTTCAGAAACGCCGCCCGCATTCTCTCGGAATCCGGGTGCGACGCCGTCAAGCTCGAGGGCGGCGCGGAAATGGCGGAAACCATCGCGTTTCTGGTGCAGCGCGGTATCCCGGTGATGGGCCATGTCGGGCTTACGCCGCAGAGCGTCAACCGGCTGGGCGGATACCGGGCGCGCGGACGCAACCGGGACGAAGCGGTACGCATCGTGTCTGACGCCCGCGCCGTCGCGGACGCCGGGGCATTTTCGATCGTGGTCGAAGGCGTCGTCGAATCGCTCGCGCGCGATGCGACGACCGCGGTGCCGGTGCCGACAATCGGAATCGGCGCCTCGAGCGAATGCGACGGGCAGGTGCTGGTGGCCGAAGACATGCTAGGCCTGTTCAGCGATTTCACGCCAAGCTTTGTGAAGCGATACGCCTCGCTGGGCGACGCGGTCGGCAAGGCGGCCGAAGCTTATGCGGCGGATGTCCGGTCGCGGCGCTTTCCCGGCAAGGACCATGTCTTTGCCGACCGGCCTGCCCGGAACCGGAAGGACAGCTGACATTCTGACCGTTCGGACAGTGGCGGCGCTGCGAGAGGCGGTAGCCGGCTGGCGCCACGCTGGCGAAAGTGTTGCGCTCGTCCCGACCATGGGCGGTATCCACGATGGTCATCTCTCGCTGGTTCGGCGCGCCCGCGCCCTGGCCGACCGGGTCGTCGTCAGCCTGTTCGTCAACCCGACGCAGTTCGGTGCGAACGAGGACCTTTCCTCCTATCCGGCGGATGAGGTCACGGATTGCAGTCTTCTGTCCGGAGACGGTGTCGATGTCGTCTATGCGCCGATCGTGACGGAGATCTATCCCGACGGGTTTGCGACGACAGTGTCCGTATCCGGTCTGACCGGTGGGCTGTGCGGCGCGCATCGGCCTGGCCATTTCGACGGGGTCGCGACCGTCGTAGCGAAACTCCTGACTCAATGCCTGCCGGACATGGCCCTGTTCGGCGAAAAGGACTGGCAGCAGCTACAGGTTATTCGTCGGCTGACGCGCGACCTCGATCTTCCCGTGGAGATCGTCGGCGTATCGACGGTACGCGAGGCCGACGGCCTGGCTCTGTCTTCCCGAAACGCCTACCTCGAAGAGGAACAGCGGCGAATCGCCCCGGCGCTGCACCGCGTCCTGTCGACGTTGGCCGAAACAGTCCGTGATCCGGGTGCAGGCTGCGAAGGCGCTGCCCGGGCGGCGGCGGCCAGCCTGCTGGAGGCCGGTTTCGCTTCGGTGGATTACGTGTCGGTATGCGATGCGGAAACGCTGGAACCGCTATCCCGCGTTGGCGATCCTGACCGCGCCCGCGTGTTCGGCGCGGCCCATCTGGGGCCGGCGCGCCTGATCGATAACGTTCCGGTTAAAAAGTAGTTCGTCCGGACCTAACGCCCAGTTCTAACGCCCGGTTCTAACGAACGAACAGGTGGACTTCGTTGCTTTCCGCCGTGTCCTGCTGCGTGGCCGAAAGACGGATGCGGTCCAGTGGCAGGCCCATGTTGGCGAGCGACCGAAGAACGCTTTCGGCGTTCTTCTTGGCCTTGTTGCTGTTAAGCGTCACCTGGGCCGGCGTTCCGCGGCGGGAGGCCACCGCAACGAGATCGAAACCGGCCTGCGGCCGCCGCGCCAGCGCCTGGCTTACGGCGTTGTAAAGCGACTGCTCGTATTCCACGTTCGGCCCGGCGAAACGGATCACCATCAGCGGACGGCGACCGGCGGACCCGGCTGCCGAGCTGCTTCTCATCGGGGCGGCCGTCGTCAGCGGCGCCGCCGTGGCATAGGCCCGGTTCGCAAGGCTGCCGCCCAGCAGTTCACCGTTCTTGATGGCAAGCGACAGCGTTGTCAGATTGCTGCGCTCCGTGGCGACGTAGGACGTCTGGCGGTTGATGTCTTCGCTGAGTTCGTTCAGCAGCCGGTCGATCAGCACCACCGTGCGGTTAACCTCGTCCTCAAGGATGGCGAGCTGGCGGTGATCTTCCTCGATCGCGCCGCTCAGCCCGTAGGCCGCGCGGGTGGTTTCCAGAAGATAGGCCGACATGGTGCTTGTGCCCGCCACTGCGTTGGCCAGCGTGTTCATCTGCGAGATATCGGAATCGATCCGGGCCAGCCCCTGCTGCGCCGCATTCCAGTTCTGAACTAGAAACGGGTTGCCTGGCGTGGTGCCGACCTGGAGCCGCGAATTGATCGCCGCGATTGACGTATGATAGGCCTGCGAATGCTGTGCGGTCTGGCCTCTGATGGTCTGCAGTCCCGCATTGTGCTGGCGGATTTCACCGCGCATGCGCTGCAGTTCGCCGCGCAACGTCGAAACCTTCTGGCCGACGAAGGTGCCGGTCTGCTGGCCCGGGGTGACGCTGGGCGGAACGAAATTGGTGTTGCCGAGCGCCGGCGGCGCACCGACCGGGCCGATCGTCGGCTGATTCATCCGCTCGCCCTGCGAGGCGGGAATTTCAACTTTCTGCGGGGCTGGCTTGGGAGCCGGATCGTCGCCGGTTAGTGACGGCCAGAGAGAGTCCATCGAGAATGAACATGCGGACAGCGTCGCGGCGGTGCAAAGCGCGGCGGCGGTTTTTAGTGTGCGGGCCATGAAGGGCCTCTCCCCCTAGTTTCGGTCCAGTGCCTGCCGACGGTCCGAATTTCGTCGCCAGATTCGGTCTTTCGGATTCAGACTCCGTGTCAGGTTATATCCGGCAAACCCTTGATTCGCACGAATAATACCGAATGGATTCGCTTTTACAAGCCGATTTCCGGCAAATCGTCCGGCGGGCGCCGCGGGTATCGCCGCAACCGCTTGCCAAGGGGCTTCAATTTCAGTAACGTCCGCCGTTCCGAAATTCGGCCGGGGCGTTTCACCCCCGGTTTCACGGCACAAAGCGCCCGTAGCTCAGCTGGATAGAGCACTAGACTACGAATCTAGGGGTCGGGAGTTCGAATCTTCCCGGGCGCGCCATTTTTTCCCTTCAGCACCTCTCCCGGTGACAAATTCACAGTTGCGCTGTCGGTGGCTTTCGGTGTGCTCTATCGCGTCTGGTCGCCGCCCGGTTCGAGAATACCGGCCAGATGGAAGAGATAAGGGAAAAGACCAATGTCGGACCGCGACGCCGCACTGTTCGCTAACGAAGCGTTCTACCAGGCTTTCAACGATCGTGACCTCGCCGCCATGAAGGCGCTCTGGTCGGAGGCGGTGCCTGTCACCTGCATCCATCCGGGCTGGGGTGCGATCGTCGACCGAGAGGAAATCATCGCGAGCTGGTCGGCGATTCTCGCCGATGACAACGCGCCCGGCACTCGCTGTCAGGACGCCGACGCCGAAATTTACGGCGATATCGCGGTGGTTATCTGTTTCGAACGGCTGGGCGAGGGGCGATTGATTGCCACGAACATCTTCCACCGCGAGGGATCGGTCTGGAAGATGATCCACCATCAGGCAGGCCCGACCGCTGCCGCACCCAATCCGGAGATGGAACCGCCGAGCGGCGCGGTTCATTGATGCTCGCGTTTAGCTGCAATATTCAGAGCTTCGATTTTCTCGCGCGTTTTCGGATGCCGACCGATAAGACACTGAAAAACTCACACGTCATGGTCAGCCCACGGATCCGGCCGAAAGCCGGTCCGAGGACATGCTCCGGCTGATCTTCCACGAGTTTTTGTTTTTCCCTGAACGTTGAAAAAAGAAAAACGTGTATGGTCGTGACAAGCACGACCATGACGGTCGGTGTTGTTTGATCAGGACTTCCCGAACAGCCCCTTGATGCCGCGGACGATGGCGTTCCACAGGACTTTCAGCCCCATGCCGCCGACCTGAACAGGAGCGGCCTGCGGCGGTGGTTCCTTCGGCGCTGTGGGTTTCCCGGAATCGGCAGATTCAGCCGGCGCGGCATCGCTTTGCCCGTCCGTCTCCGCCGCGCGAGCATCCTGCGCAATGACGTTCTTTTCCAGATTGTCGGCGAACTGCTTTATGATCTGCTGGGCAAGGTCCGCCACCATGCCGACGCCGCGACCGTACTGCGCGACCGCGCCCGAGAGCTGCAGGTTGGTATGGATAAGAACTTTCGAGCCGTTATCCGACGGCTCCATCGAGAAATCGACATTCGCATGCGCGCCGCCGCGCCCTTTGGCGTCGGTGCCCTGCGCCTTGAGCTTGGCGCAGCGGTTCTCCGGATCGAGTTCCTCGAACGTGGTCTGGCCGTTGAAGGTCAGCGCGACCGGGCCCAGCTTGACTGAAATCTTGCCCTTGTAGGTCCTGTCGTCGACCACCTCGGTCAGCTCGGCACCGGGCACGCAGGGTGCGATGCGTTCGATATCCATCAATATGTCCCATGCCTGATCGACGGGGACGGGTACTTCGAACGAATTGTCGAATTCCATTTTCTGTTCCTTCGGTCTTTTGCGCGCGTGTTATCTCACAGCGCGCGCCGTTGGGTCCAGCAGGTGCTGGCGCAAACCGGTTAACTATGCCGCAGCGCTTTGTGCGTCGCGGATTGTCTGCCACAATCGCGATGGCGTTGCCGGCATGGGCACGTCGGTGACGCCCAGCGGCGACAGCGCATCGATCAGGGCGCTTTGTACGCAGGGCAGGGCGCCGACGCAGCCGGCTTCGCCCGCCCCCTTGATGCCGAGCGGATTGGTCGGCGACGGGACGGCGTGGCTCTCGACGTCGATAGAGCACATATCGTCGGCGCGCGGCATGCAGTAATCCAGGAAGGAAGCGGCGATGAGCTGTCCGCTCTCGCGGTCGTAGGCCATGTCCTCGCACATCGCCTGGCCGAGGCCCTGTGAGATGCCGCCATGAATCTGCCCTTTGAGAAGCATCGGGTTGATGACCGTGCCGACGTCGTCGACCACTACGTACCGGACGAACTCCGTCTTGCCGGTCTCCGGGTCCACCTCGACCTCGCACAGATGGCAGCCGTTGGGGAAAGTCGGCGCCTTGGGTCGAAAAGCAGCCTGTGCGGTGAGCGTGGGTTCAATGTCGAACGGCAGCGCCAGAGGGTTGTAGGCGAGCTTTGCCGCCTCGACGATATTGACGGAGCGATCCGTACCGCTGACGACGAAATTGCCGTCGTCGAACTCTATGTCGGATTCCGCGGCTTCCAGCAGATGCGCAGCCAGTTTCTTCCCTTTCTCGACGATGCGCCTCGAAGCGAGCTCGATCGCTCCGCCTCCATTGCCGGCGGAACGCGACCCGAACGAGCCGCGGCCGTGCGACACCACATCCGTATCGCCCTGGACCAGTGTGATCTGTTCCAGCGGAATGCCCAGCAGCTCATTGATGAGCTGCTTGAAGGTCACGTCGTGGCCCTGCCCCTGGTTGAGCGTGCCCATCAGGATGCGACAATTTCCCTGTGGATCGAACCGGATTTCAGCGGTTTCCTCGATGGAGGCCGCGGCCTGCTCGATGGCGAAACTAATGCCGAGCCCGCGATAGACGCCGCGTGAAGCTGCTTCGGCGCGGCGCGCTTCGAACCCGTCGTAATCGGCCAGCTTCAGGGCTTTCTCCATGACAGTATCGAACTCGCCCGAATCGTACTCGAACACCAGGCCGGTCTTGTACGGCATGGCGTCCGCCGGGATCAGGTTACGCCGACGGATCTCGGCGCGGTCGATGCCCATCTCGCGCGCCGCCGTATCGATCGCTTTCTCGATGGCGAGGCTTGCCTCGGGCCGTCCGGCGCCGCGATAGGGCGCGGTCCATCCGGTGTTGGTGAAAACGCCCCGCACCGCCGTATAGATCGCCGGCGTGGTGTAGACGCCGGCCAGCCCGCCGAGATTGTTGGTCGGCGAATGCGGCGTCATGGTGCCGAGATAAGCCCCCAGATTGGCAACCGTGTCGACGCGGAAAGCAAGGAATTTGCCGTTCGTATCGAGCGCCAGCTCTGCGGTGACGACATTGTCGCGCGCATGGGTGTCGGACATCAGCGATTCAGTGCGTTCCGCCGTCCAGTGAACCGGCCGGTCGATCAGCTTCGACGCCCACAGCACGAGGACCTGATCGTGATAGATATCCCCCTTCATGCCGAACGCGCCGCCGACATCGCCCGCAATGACGCGTATCTGCGTTTCCGGAACCTGCAGGACCGCCGCCAGGAAGGTCTTGATATTGTGTACGCTCTGCGTGCTCGTATGGATCGTATAGCGCTCGTCGCGGCGGCTATAGTCACCGATGGAGACGCGCGGCTCCATGGAGTTGGCGGAGATCCGGTTCACGTCGTAGGAAATCTTCGTGATGTGGTCGGCCTTCGCGAAAGCGGCCTCGACCGCTGCCTTGTCGCCGAGTTCGAAAAAGAAACATTCGTTGTCCGGGCAGTCCTCCCACACCGCCGGGGCCCCTTCGGCGATAGCGTCAGCCGTCGCGGTAACCGATGGCAGCGGTTCGTATTCGATCTCGATCAGCTCGGCGGCGTCCTTGGCCTGCGCCAGCGTCTCGGCCACGACGAAGGCGACATTGTCGCCTACCAGCCGGACATGGTCCTTCGCCAGCGCGGCGCGCGGCGCCGGGTGCATCGGCGACCCGTCCCGCTTCTGCCGCTGGACCATCACCGGGAATGGCCCGAATCCGGCATTCGCCCAGTCCTCTCCGGTCAGCACCGCGAGGACGCCCGGCGCTTCCTTTGCCGCTGTTGTGTCGATCGAGCAGATTTTCGCGTTGGCGTGCGGCGAGCGCAGAATGTAGCCGATGGCCTGATTGGCGAGCGTGAAGTCGTCGCCGTACCTGCCGCCGCCGCGCAAAAGCCTCGGGTCTTCCGTCCTGGGTACCGGCTGTCCGATTCCGAATTCGCCCATCTTGTCTCTCCGCGAAAAATGGCTAGGGGTGCGCCGTGGCGCGTCGCTTTCGGATACAGGATTGGCCGCGCACCGGCAACCGCGCGCAATGGGGAAATGAAAAGGGCGGCCCGAAGACCGCCCTTTCCGGAAACAATATTCTGGAACCCAATTACATCTTCTTCTTGATCTTCGGTCCCCGGAACGGCTTGTGGCAACCGCCGCAGGTCTTGCCGATATCGCCCGCGGCCTTGAGATCGCCCGAGGCCACCTTCTGCGCCGCTGCTTTCATCGCAGCGTTAGCCTTCTGAAACTTGTCCCAGTCCTTCCAGATGTCGGCCTTGGACCGGTTCTTTTCGCCGTAACCCGCGCCGCTACCCTTCGGAAACAGCGCTTCCAGCTTGTCCGAAGCTGCCACAATCATCATGGCCTGTTTCTGCGCCGCCGCGGCGTCGCCCGCCTTGGCTGCCTTGCCGAGGGCCTTGTTGGCCTTCGAGAGGCTCTTCATCGCCATCTGGCGATCCTTAACTACGTCAGCGGATGCCGGCGTCACGCCCGCACCAATAACGGCGACCGCAAGACCCGCCGCAACAACGTGTTTCCACAAATTCTTCATTAGAATGTTCCTTCCGCTCTGGTTTTGAGACGAGACGGTTTGTCTCCCATCCCGGTGCGCAAACAGGCGCTGGCAGCGAATATTCCCCCGAGGGTCGGAGAGATTTATTTCTTTTCGACTGGTTTATCGAGGTGCTGGTAGACGAGTTCGCCAAGCGGAACAAGCCGTTCGCGGTCGATCTGGCCGACAAGGGCGTAGGCATAGGTCCGGTCGATCCAGTAGAACGCCGATACGCCGCGTTCCGATGCGATGCGGAAGGCCGTTCCTTCGGCATCGCGCGCGCTGCGGACATAAAGCGTCAGACGCTTTTTGTCCTTGTCCTGATACATGAACTGGGCTGCCGGCCCGCCGTCGTCGGCGACCAGCCGTCCGCCGACCAGGCTGTATCCCGCGTCGTTGAGCGGCGGCGGGTTGAGCGGTCTGCCGAGGCGGCGCGACAGCCATCGGACCAGATGCTTCTCATCCTGCTCCTTGCCCCAGTTTACCTCGACCGCGTGTCGGCGTTCCTTGGTGAAGACGACATGCGCCCCCACCGCGTTGCGAACGAAATCCTTCTCGCCGCCTGCCGGCTTGGCAAGATCGTGTGCGAACCAGCCCGCCGCCGCGCCGGTGACCAGCAGGACGACCGCGGCAGCGGCCCGCATCCAGCTTCCCGGCCCGGAGTCCGTTCTCTGCGGCGCGCGGCGAATAATCGCCTGCATTTTTTCGGGCACGGGCTCGCCGAGAATTTCGGACTGCAATGCCGCCAGCCCGTCGCGGTCGTGCCGCCACCCATCGACGCGATCCGCGTCATCCGGGTTGGCCTCAAGCCAGGCCTCAACCTCGGCGCGGGTCGTATCGTCCAGCTCTCCATCGAGATAGGCGTGTAGCTCTGTATCGGCCGGTCTTTCCATGTCGCTCATTGGCCGGCTCCTTCGGATGCCGGGTCTTCGCCATTCATAAAGTTCCTAAGCCGCGCCCGGCCCCGCGCGAGGCGAGACATCACCGTTCCAACAGGAATCTCAAGCACGGAAGCGGCTTCCGCGTATGTCATGCCCTCCACGCCTACCAGCAGGATCACCGCCCGTTGTTAATCCGGCAACGATGCGAGGCCGCGCTCCAGATCGCGTATCGACAGGCCCGCCGTCTGGGCAGGCTGCACTGCCGTCTGGTAGTTATCGGCCGCATCGTTATCGATGCCCGTTTTCGGCCCTTTCGCTGCCCGGACCGCCTGATTGACGTGCAGGTTGTGCATGATTGTGAACAGCCATGCCCGCAAATTAGTCCCCGGCTGATACAGGTGCAGCCGCGACAGCGCCCGTTCCAGCACGTCCTGTACGAGATCGTCCGCCGAAACCGGATCGCGCAGCAACAGCCTGGCATAGCGGCGGAGACGGGGAACGTTTTCGACGATGTCGTCTCGAATTGTCACTGGCAAACGTTAAAGATCGTTTTGAAACGAATTTGCGACAGGCAGATCAGCCGGCAGCGCCTGAATATTCATTACCCATAAAATACTCAAACAGGCTGAAACGGCTTTTATTCCAGCACGGAATCCTCATTGCGCAGCTCGAACCCGACGGGGCGCATGTTCCGTCGTGCCGCCTCGGCCGGATCGAGGGTGGTGTCCCACTTGTCGCCTTCGAACCGGCAGCCGGTGATTCCATTGGAGGCATCGGAGGCGAGCCACAGGATCGGCGGCGCCATGACCTCGGGCGGGTTGGGCTCCTTGCCCGAACGATGCGCACCCTGATTGCGCCATGCGTCCGGCATGATCTCTGTCAGCGCGGCGCGGCCGGGGATCAGCACGTTGGCCGTGACGCCCGTATCGGCAAGGTCCTCCGCCCAGACATGGGTGGCCGCTTCCAGTCCTGCCTTCGACGGGCCGTAGGGAAAGAATCCGCGCCGTTGCATGGTGCCGATGCTGGTCGTCACGTTGACGATACGGCCCCATCCCTGCGCGACCATATGTGGCGCCGCCTTCGCCGCCATCTGAAACGGTCCCATGACGTTGGTGTCCATGGTCATCTGTACCTGGGCGATATCGGTTTCCCAGAATTTGACCGGGTCGGTCATAAAATCTTCCGAGAAAGGCCGCATGCCCAGCGCCGCGTTATTCACCAGCACATCGACGCGCCCGAACCGGTCGAGCGCGACATCGACGATTTCGGCGCAGGCGTCCGGATCGCGCAGGTCGGCGACCATGGGATGAACCTCGCCGCCTGAGTTGCGCGCTGCCGTACGCCCGTCTTCCTCGATCTGCGGCATGTCTTCGGCGATATGACCCGGCGCGACCACCTTTGCGCCGGCGTTGACCAGCGCCAGCGTCATGGCGCGTCCCAGCCCTCTCGGCCCGCCGGTGACGATACAGACCTTGCCTTCGATCGATGGATCCGACATCGCTTGTCCTCCTGTATATCGTTCTATGCTGCGGCTTTATTCGCCGCCTGAATGGCTGCCCAGATGCGCTGGGGCGTTGCGGGCATGTCGATATGATCGATGCCGAGCGGCTCCAGCGCATCCACGACCGCGTTGATGGTCGCCGGCAACGCGCCGGTCGGACCGGATTCGCCGCCGCCCTTGGCGCCGATCAGGTTGGAAGCCGTTATGGTCGGCGCGCTGATGATATCCATGTAGCAGAGGTCGTCGGCGCGCGGCATGCAGTAATCCATCAACGAGCCCGACAGAAGCTGGCCCTCCGCGTCGTAGGCGATGTCTTCCATCAGCGCCTGGCCGATACCCTGGACGATGCCGCCATGCATCTGCGCCTTCAGCAGCAGAGGATTGACCACCGTGCCGACATCGTCGACGCAGACGAAATTGACGATATCCGTTTCGCCGGTATCGGGATCGATCTCCAGTTCGCAGACCTGCACGCCGGTCGGCCAGTTCCAGTATTGCGGCGCGAAGGTGCCGATTTCGTTGAGCCCGGGTTCGATGTCGGGCGGGAGGTCAGCCGGGCGGAACGCCGCTGCCGCGACATCGAGAAAGGCAATGGTCCGGTCGGTGCCGCTCACGGTGAAGGTCCCGTCGGCGAATTCGATATCGGCTTCGGCGGCTTCCATCAGGTGGGACGCGATCCTCCTGGCCTTTTCGATCGTCTTCTCGCAGGCCAGCTGCACCGCCGAGCCGCCGATCGACATGGACCGCGAATTGAAGGTGCCGCGCCCGTAGGTGACGATGTCGGTGTCGCCCTGGATATAGCGGATGGTAGACGGCTCGATCCCCAGCCGGTCGCAGACGATCTGCTTGAAGACGGTTTCGTGGCCCTGTCCGTGGCTGATGGTGCCCATGATCAGCAGGACCGTGCCCGACGGGTCGAACCGGATGCTGCAGCTCTCCGGGTAGGGCGACGACGTTTTTTTGACCGTGTTGGAAAAGCCGAAGCCCCGCAGCCTGCCGCGCGCAGCCGCCTCGGCGCGACGCGCCTCGAAGCCTGCATAATCGGCAGCCTCCATGGCCTTGTCCATGTTGCCGGGAAAGTCGCCGCAGTCGTATGTGAAACCCAGCGCGTTGGTCCATGGCATCTGATCCGGCGTGACGCTGTTCTTCTGCCGGATTTCCACGGGGTCCATGCCCAGCCGCTGCGCCGCGATATCAATCAGCCGTTCGCCGACATAAGCCGCTTCCGGCGCGCCTGAGCCGCGATAGGGGTTGGTCGAGACCGTGTTGGTGAAAACGCCGGTGATCGAGACATGCACCGCCGGCGTGCGATAGACGCCTGCGATGGTGCCGAGATTGTTGGTCGGCGGCCGAGGGCCCCGGATGCCGAGATAGGCGCCCATGCTGGCCAGCGTCTTTACGCGGAGCGCAAGGAAATTGCCGTCACTGTCGAGCGCGAGCTCGACCTCGCTGACATTGTCACGCCCGTGCGTATCCGACATGAAGCCTTCGGATCTGTCGCAGCGCCACTTGACCGGCCGTCCCACGATGCGCGACGCCCACAGCACCAGCAGAAGCTCGTTATAGGTGCCGCCGCGCATGCCGAAGCTGCCGCCCACGTCGCCCGGGATGACACGGACACTCGTTTCCGGGATGTCGAAAACCTGACGCGCGATCTGGTAGCGAAGCGGGTGCGGGTTCTGCAGGCCGGTATAGATGGTGTAGCGGTCGCGCCGCGCGTCGTAATCGCCGAGACAGCCGCGCGGTTCCATCGCCACCGCGGTCACCCTGTTGTTCACAACCTTCTGACTGACGACATGATCGGCCTTCGCGAAGGCGGCTTCCACTGCCGCAGCATCGCCCTTCTGTTCGACGAAGCACACATTATCCGGACAGTCCGCCCACACGGCCGGCGCGCCATCGGCGACGGCGTCCTCGACATTGGCGACCGACGGCAGGGGCGCGTAATCGACCTCGATCAGCTCCGCAGCGTCGCGCGCCTGCATTTGCGTTTCCGCGACGATGAACGCGACATGGTCGCCGACGAGCCGGACCCGGTCATGCGCCAGAGCCGGCCATGTCGGGTGGTGCATGGGCGAACCGTCGGGCTTTTTCTTGGTGTTGTCCTCGCAGGGCAGCCCGCCATAGCCTTCAGCCGCCCAGTCTTCGCCCGTCAGAACGGCCAGCACGCCTGGCGACTGCTTCGCCGCCCGCGTATCGATTGACCGGATTTCCGCCGCCGCGTAGGGCGAGCGCAGGACATAGCCCCACGCCTGGTCTCTCAGATTGACGTCATCGAGAAACTCGCCGCCGCCGATGAGCAGTCTCGGGTCCTCTTCGCGCGGGACCGGTTGTCCAATGGCAAATTCGCCCATTCTCGTTTTCCTTTTTTTCTCCCGACGGTCGCCCCGGATACATGATTATGGAAACCGGGCGACGAAATCCGACGGATGATAGGACAAGCCTCCGCATCCAACAACGCGGTCCGGAGTAGAGACCGGCGCCCGCCGACGCGGCAGTCCTATCCGGCATCAAACGATTTGTTCCGTGCCGCGCCGCCCGGTAGTCTGTGAAGTATGAAATACCTGTCGATTTTCCTCCTCCTGTTCGCGGTACTGTCGGTCGGCCATTCAGTGCAGTCTGCGCCGGTCGGCAAAGCGCCCGATACCCGACAGGGCAAAGCTGCGGCGATGGTTCTTGACGGGAACGGCAGCCAGCCCGTGGCCCTGCCCGATGCGGCGGCGCTGGACCGGCTGATCCAGACGCTGGAGAACGACGAGGAACGCAAAAAGTTTATCGAAAACCTGAGGACACTCAACCAGTCGCGAAAGAAAGAGCCGCCGAAACCGGGTACGCCGGAGGCGATAGGCTCTCAACTGCTCGGTTTTCTGTCGCAGAGGATCGACCTGTTCAGCGAAGAATTTGTTCGTGGGGCTCGTGCGATTCTCGACCTGCCAAACGTCTATCAATGGGCCGAAAAGCAGCTGAACGATCCCGCGCTTCGCGCTCGCTGGTACGAAATTATCTGGAAGCTCGCTCTTGCTCTCGCGGCCGGTCTGGTTGCTGAATGGCTCCTGCGCTATACGCTATCCCGTCCGCGCATGCGGCTTGAGTCGCGGAATTCTGACCGGTTCTGGGTTAAGGCGCCGTCTCTCTCCATGCGGACGCTTCTGGACCTTGTCCCAGTTGCGGGCTTCCTGGCTGCCAGCCACGCAGCGCTGAATTTCGTTTCACCCGGCGCCGCTACTCTCGCGGCGGCGATCATTATGATCAATGCAAACGTGGCGATGCGGGTTCTCGTCGCTCTCGCTCGAATGATCTTTGCGCCGGCGGCTGAGGGCCTTCGGCTGGTGCCGATGCGGAACGAGGACGCCAATTACGTCTTTATCTGGATCCGACGTTTCGGTCAGGTGTCGATTTACGGTTACGGTGCGGTTGCTGCATCGGTAGCGCTGGGCCTGCCCATCGGTGGCGGCAATACGGTATACAAGGTTCTCGGTTTTCTCGTGGCGCTTATGGCCGTGGTGCTCGTCCTGCAAAATCGCGTGGGGATTTCTCACCGACTTCGCGGCGAGTCCGAAAATGGGAACAGTCGCCTGCGGGCCCGCCTGGCCGATATCTGGCATGTGCTTGCAATTCTGTATGTCGCCGCGCTTTACGCGGTGTGGGCGCTCGCCGTAGAAGATGGTTTCGAATATCTGATCCAGGCCACTCTGCTGACTCTGGCGATCATCGTAGCGGCGAAACTGGCGCTGGCCGGATTCGACCGCCTTGCCCGCAAAATTTTCGATTTGCGTCCGGAAATCCGCGATCGCTACCCGGGTCTTGAGCAACGCGCAAATCGCTACCTGCCGCTTCTGGAGAAGGCAGCCGGCGTGGCGGTATGGTTGGTCGCGGTTTTTGCGACTCTTGAAGTCTGGGGAATCGATTCCTTTTCCTGGATTACCTCGCCCCTTGGACAACGCGTGGCTGGCAGTCTCGTGACCATCGCCGTTCTGGCGGTCCTCGGAATTCTGTTCTGGGAAATGACCAGCGCCATGATCGAGCGCTATCTGTCGCGCAAGCCCGGCGATGTTTCGGCGAGAGCCAAAACGCTTCTTCCGTTAATGCGCACGACGTTGCTGGTCGTGCTGGTGACGATGTTCGCCATGGTCAGCCTGTCGGAGCTGGGGCTGAATATCGGTCCTCTGCTGGCCGGCGCCGGCGTTATCGGGCTCGCTATCGGATTTGGCGCGCAGACGCTAGTCAAGGACATTATTACCGGTCTGTTTATCCTGATCGAGGATCACATCGCAGTCGGCGACGTGATTAAGGTCGGCTCGCACGCAGGCGTGATCGAGGCGCTGTCGCTCCGGACCATCAAGCTGCGGGATGTTGCCGGCGTGGTGCACGTGATCCCGTTCAGCGAAGTCACGACGCTCGAGAACATGACCAAGGATTTTTCACGTTACGTGTTCGAGGTCGGGGTCGCCTACCGCGAGGATACGGATCATGTCGTCTCCGTCCTGCAGGCTCTGGGTGACGAGATGAAGGCCGACCCGGCCTATGCTGACGACATCGTGGGGCCCTTCGAAGTTCTCGGCGTCGACAGCTTTGGCGACAATGCGGTTATCATCAAGGCGCGGATCACCACCAGGCCGATCAAGCAATGGGGCATCGGGCGCGAGTTTAACCGGCGCATGAAGAAGCGCTTCGACGAGCTCGGGATCGAAATTCCGTTCCCCCACCGGACGATCTATTTCGGTGAGGACAGATCCGGCAATGCGCCGCCGGCGAGAATCGTCACCGGTGTTGCGACGGGTGGCAGCGTTGCAGCAACCGCTGCGCCAGTTGAGACGCCGGTGACGTCCGATACGCTTGTTCCCGGCAGCGGCGGCGCCGATCTGCCGTCGGACGGCGAATAATGGCTAAATGAGGGAAACATGAGCATTGTCGGCGCGATCGTCATCGAAAAATCCGCGCCTGCGCTTGGCGCGAGAGTGACCGGCCTCGATCTGCGCCAGGCTATCGACGATGGGACGGCGCAGTTTCTGCGCGACGCCTTTGCCGAGCATGCGGTGTTGTGCGTATCGGATCAGAAGATCACGCCGCGCGATCATGCCGCCTTCGCCCGTCTGTTCGGTCGGGTGGACTCGGATGCCACGCGCCTTCAGGAGAACCCCGATGAAACGAGTTCCCGACGCGGGGTGATGCTGGTCAGCAACATCAAGAAGGATGGGGTTCCCATCGGCGTCTTGCCGGAAGGCGAGATGCATTTTCATTCCGACGGTTCGCACCGCGAGACGCCGTACCGGGCGACCACTCTTTTCGCCATCAAGGTGCCGTCACGCGGCGGCGATACGCTGTTCGCGTCGATGGCGGCGGCATTCGAAGCCCTGCCTGTCGATCTTCGGGACAGGCTCGACGGGCTCAACGCCAACCATGTGTTCAACTACAACAGGACGACGCGCGAAGAGATGCGTGAAGACGCGCCTGTCGTCGTGCATCCGCTGGTCCGGACGCATCCCGATAACGGACGCAAGTCGCTTTATCTGAGCCGTCTGATGACCCGCGATATCGTCGGGATGGACCGGCAGGAAAGCGACGACCTCCTTGAATTCCTGTTCGATCACTGCGAGCAGCCCGAGTTCGTCTACGCTCACAAATGGACTCCCGGAGACCTCGTGATCTGGGACAATCGCTGCGTCAATCACGCACGTACCGATTTCCCACCGGAAGAGCCCCGGCTGCTGCGCCGGTACACGGTTTCGGAACCGGAGTAACTGCCGGAATCGGCCTGAATCGTTGACAAACAACAGGTCCAGGCCTAAGTGTCCGGCCTTTCAACAGACCGGAGTCGACCCGTGACAAACGCGGTGATGCCCAGCTATGCGCGTATCGATATCGCCTTCGAAAGGGGCGAGGGCGCCTATCTCTATACAGCGGACGGGAGCCGCTATCTCGACTTCGCCTCCGGCGTGGCGGTGAATTCGCTCGGTCATGGCCATCCGCATCTCGTTGCGGCGCTCAAGGATCAGGCGGAAACGCTCTGGCACTGTTCCAATCTGTACCGGATTCCCGGTCAGGAACGGCTCGCCGAGCGGCTGGTCGCCAACAGCTTCGCCGATACGGCGTTCTTCTGTAATTCCGGCGCCGAAGCCGTCGAGGCAGGGCTCAAGATCGTTCGCAAATATCAGGACTCGACCGGCGCTACGGAACGCTACCGGACGATCGTATTCGAGGGCAGCTTCCACGGTCGGACGATTTCGACCATCTCTGCCGGCGCCAACGATGCGCACCGTGCCGGGTTCGGCCCGATGCTCGACGGTTTCGATCGCGTGGCGTTCGGCAACCTCAACGAAGTTCGCAATGCGGTGACGGAGGAAACCGCGGCAATTCTGGTTGAGACAATCCAGGGAGAAGGCGGCATCCGGCCAGCCGATGCGTCGTTCCTCCGCGGGCTGCGGGAGACCTGCGACGAGTACGGCCTGTTACTGTTCTTCGACGAGGTCCAGACCGGCATGGGGCGGACAGGTACGCTGTTCGGGTACGAGCAAAGCGGCGTCGCACCGGATGTCATGTCGCTTGCCAAGGGGCTCGGCGGCGGATTCCCCATCGGCGTGTGCCTGGCCACCGAGGCGGCCGCCGCCGGCATTACGCCCGGAACGCACGGCAGTACCTTTGGCGGCAATCCGCTGGCCTGCGCTGCCGGCAATGCCGTGCTCGATGTGATGCTTGAAGACGGATTCCTGGAAAGCGCGCGGGCGATGGGCGAAAAGCTGTTCGCCCGGATCGCGCGGCTGGGCGAAAAATATCCGTCGGCGATCGCCGAGGTGCGCGGCGCCGGGCTGATGATCGGCGTCAAATGTGCCGTCCCGGCCGGCGAGATGGTGACCGCCTGCCGCGAGGCAGGGCTGCTGACGGTGCCGGCTGGCGACAATGTGATGCGCCTGCTGCCGCCGCTCATCATCGATGACAGCCATATCGCCGAAGCGGCGGAAAAGGTGGAGGCGGCCTGCCAGGCTGCGGCGGGCAATGGCTGATACAGGGGCATCGCCGAAACATTTCATCGATCTCGACGCGATTCCCGCGGAAGACCTGCGGCGGATCGTGGATCTTGGTTGCGATTTTCGCGACGGCAAGGGACCTGCCGCACCGCTGGCCGGGAAAATGCTGGCGATGATTTTCGAAAAGCCGTCCACCCGGACACGGGTGTCGTTCGAGGTCGGGATGAAACAGCTCGGCGGTGATGCGGTGATCCTGAACCAGAACGACATGCAGATCGGCAGGGGAGAGACCATTGCCGATACCGCGCGAGTCCTGAGCCGGTACGTCGACGCGGTGACGCTTCGGACCAACGATCCGGACAAGCTCGACGAGCTGGCCCAGAACGCGACCATCCCGGTGATCAACGCGCTGAGCGACCGATCGCACCCCTGCCAGCTCATGGCGGATATCATGACCTTCGAACAGCATCGCGGCCCGATCGCCGGGCGCACCGTTTCGTGGGTCGGCGACGGCAACAACATGGCGACGTCCTGGATTCAGGCTGCCGCGCGTTTCGGCTTCACGCTCCGGCTGGCCTGCCCTGCGGAACTCGCGCCCGATCTGCGCGATGTCGACTGGGCGCGCGCGGAAGGTGCGACGGTCGAACTCACCGTAGACCCGAAAGAAGCAGTCAACGGCGCGGACTGCGTGGTCACCGACACCTGGGTGTCGATGGGCGATCAGCCCGGTGAACGGCGAAACAGGCTTCTGACACCCTATCGCGTCGATGGCGAACTCATGGGGTGCGCCGCGCCGGATGCGATTTTCATGCACTGCCTGCCCGCGCATCGCGGCGAAGAGGTTTCCTCCGATGTGCTGGACGGACCGCAGTCGGTCGTCTGGGACGAAGCGGAAAACAGGCTTCATGCCCAGAAGGGCGTCCTGCTCTGGTGCTTCGGTCAATGACCGACGATGGGTCGGGAGGTGGACAGGAAGACGGTTCCGACAACCTGATCCTTCCATTCCAGCTCGAAACGATGGCGGCCCAGGGACGGCTCGTGCGCCTTGGCTCGGCTGTCCAGGACGTTGTCGAGGCGCACGATTACCCCGACGCGGTTTCCCATCTTCTGGCGGACGCCCAGGCGGTCGCAGGGCTGCTGGCGGGTATCCTGAAATTTGACGGGGTGCTCACCTTTCAGACCAAGGGCGATGGGCCGGTCAATATCCTGGTGGTCGACGTGACCAGCGATGGCGCGATGCGCGGTTATGCCCAGTTCGACGCCGCAGCGGTTGCAAGAAGCAGCGCCGCGGAGACCGGTCCGCAGCAGATGGTGCCGCGGCTGCTCGGCAACGGCTACTTGGCGATCACGGTCGATCAGGGCGCGGACACGCAACGCTATCAGGGCATCGTGGAGCTTCAGGGCGCGACGCTGGCCGACTGCGCGCACGATTATCTGCGGCAATCGGCGCAGATCGATGCGGTCATAAAGCTGGCGGCGGCGCGTGTCGCAGGCGCCGATGGAAGGCCGCGCTGGCGGTCGGGCGGGATCCTGCTGCAGCGGATGGCGCAGCTGGGCGTCCAGGACCAGTCGGGCGATTCCCGGGACCCCGAGATGGAAGAAGCCTGGCGCCGCGCGGTGGTTCTGCTGGGTAGCAGCACATCGGACGAGCTGACCGATCCTTCGCTTCGCCCTAACGATCTTCTTTACCGCCTGTTCAACGAGGACGGCGTCCGCGTGTTCGACACGTCGCCGCTGTTCATGAAATGCCGTTGTTCGCGTGACCGGGTGGCGGAAGTTCTGAAATCCTTCCCGCGTAGCGAGATCGAGACCATGAAGGATGGCGACGACGTTTCGGTGACCTGCGAATTCTGCAACGCGGACTACCGCTTCGATCCGGAGGCGGTCGAGGCGCTCTATGCCGACGACGTCAAATAACCGTCGCATTTCGGGTTCATCCTTCTGCTGATTCTTGAAACCGCGCTCTCCGTCGTGCGAAAGTCCGGAACGGTGCGCAATCAGTACGGTGAGGTTAGATGAGACATATTGTCCTGCTGTTTTTGGCCATCGGTTTTTTGCCGCTCGCAGGGTGTGAGACCACACCGGCATCGCGGCAGTTCGCCGAGCTTCGCTTCAGCCATTTGCCGCATATCCGTCTGAATGTGGGGAACGTCGAGGTCGTCGAGCAGTACCAGACCAACCCGGCGAGCCCGCATGTCGAGGCGGAGTTCCCTGTCCCGCCGGCATCGGTCGCGGCGCAATGGGCGCGCGACCGGCTGAAAGCGACGGGCGGCACGAATATCGTCCGGGCCACGGTCGTCAACGGCGCGGTTATCGAGGTGCCGCTCAAACGGACGACCGGGGTCAAGGGCGTGTTTACCACCGATCAGTCCGAACGGTACGATACGAACCTGGAGCTCCGGATCCAGATACTCGCGCCGGGCGGCCGCGAACTCGCAGCGGTCTCTTCGCGCGCGACACGGTCGCGGACGGTGCCGGAAAACGTCACGCTGGCGGAACGCGAAAAGATCTGGTTCGCCATCACCGAGGCGTTGATGAACGATCTGAACGGTTCGCTCGAACAGCAGGTCCGGCAGCATTTCTCGCGCTGGATCGTGCGCTGATCCCGGCCCAACCATAGCCTGCGCGCTTGACGCGCTGTTCCAGAAGGCCGCTAATATCGCCCATTCCCGTAAAGGAGGGCGGTTTCATGGCCATTAACGTTATCGATGTCGGCGAAGTCGCGCATGCCGAGAAGAAGCGCACCAAGGTTTTCACGACCCGAAAGATGCATGCCTGGGTGCATTACTATCCCAACCCGGGCGATCACGATGACATGCACTGCCATAATCAGGACCAGACCTTTATCTGCTTCGAGGGCCAGTGCACGATGCGCTTCCCGGACGGAGGCAAGGCTGTGCTGAACCCCGGCATGGCGGCGCTGATACAGGGCGGCAGCTTCTACCAGCTCGAAAATTCGGGCGACGGGCCCATGGTCATGATGGGCAACCGGTCCGGTCATCAGGACGACGTCATGATCATCGATTACGAAACGCGCAAGGACGTCCGAGAGAAGTACGGTACCGGGCAGGTGCGTATCCACGACAAGGACGAAGCGCCGGTCCGCTGAAGGGGCTTCTTCCCGAGCCTTCTGCCCGAGACAGGAAGCGGTCCCCGCAGACCGCTCTTTTTCCGTTCCCTATCCGCGCCAGAAAGACGGCAGGAACAGAACCAGCACGGTAAACAGCTCCAGCCGGCCAAGGATCATGCCGGCGGAAAGCAGCCATTTCGCTGTGTCCGGCAGCGATGCAAACGTGCCGTCGGGTCCGATAAGCGGGCCCATGGCCGGGCCGACATTGCAGATCGCGGTAGCCGCGCCGCTGACGGCAGTGACGAAATCCAGCCCTGTCGCAGCGAGCCCGAACGCCAGAAAACCGAATATGGTGATGAACAGAAAGAAGAAGTTCATGACCGACTGGATGACGTCGTCGCCGATCGGCCGGCGGTTATAATGCGGCACGAATACGCCGTGCGGCTGGAGCAGCCGAAGCATCTGGGTCCGCACGGTGGCTGCCAGCACCTGGAACCGGAAAATCTTGATTCCGCAGGCTGTCGACCCGGCGCATCCGCCGATGAACATCAGGAAGAACAGCAGGACGACGGGAAAGGCGCCCCATTTCTGATAGTCGGCGGAGGTATATCCGGTGCCTGTCATGATAGACACGGTATTGAAGAAGCCCTTGACCAGCGCGTTGTCGGAAGAAGCGATGCCGGTACTCCGGAGCCACAAGGCAACGACCAGCGATGCGGTGACGGCGGCGACCAGAAACCATCGCACCTGCGTGTCCCGAAACAGCGCCATCGATCCTTCGGCTACGAAGCGGAGATAGAGGAAGAACGGCAACGCGCCGACGATCATGCCGAGCGTAATGAAGACCTCTATCGACGGGCTGTTGTAAAAGCCGATGGAGGCGTCATGGCTGGAATAGCCGCCCGTGGCGATGGTCGTCATCGCGTGGACGGCGGCATCGAACCCGGTCATTCCCAGGAGCCACAGCCCGAACCACCAGATCAGCGTCAGCCCCGTATAGATGACGGCGATCCAGGCCGCGATCTCGCCGGCCCGCGGCAGCGCTTTTTCCTGGGTCTCGAACGCCTCCACCCTGAACATCTGCATGCCGCCGACGCTCAGGATCGGCAGCACTGCAATCGCCATCACGATGATCCCGATACCGCCCAGCCACTGAAGCAGGGCACGCCATAAAATGATGCCCTTCGGTGCGGTGTCGAGGCCGCTCATCACCGTGGAGCCGGTGGTCGTTATTCCTGACATCGCCTCGAAGAACGCGTCCGTATAGGTGAAACGCAGGTCGGAGAAAGCGAAAGGCAGGGCGGCGAACATGGTCAGCACAAGCCAGCTCGCCGTGGTCAGCACGAAAGCCTGCCGGATCGAGATGCGCCGGATCGGAGCGCGGTTGGTGAATACCAGCACGCCGCCGACGAATATCGTCAGCGTGCCTGCACTGGCGAACACTTTCCAGTCGGGGTGCCCTTCCAGAATGTCGACCGCAAACGGCGCCATCATGGCGACCGCAAGCGTCATCAGCAGAAGGCCGATAACAAACAGGGCTGGCCGGAAATCGATCATAAGCCCCAATACCGGATGCTGAAGTAAACCCGACCGTCAGGCGATCGTGCCCGGCCCCGAGGTCGGGTTGCCGATCGCCGACAGGAATTCGCGCCTTGTCTCGCCATGGTCGCGGAACGCGCCGATCATCTGGCTTGTGACCATGGTCAGGCCTGTCTTATGGACGCCGCGGGTTGTCATGCAGCCATGATTGGCTTCGATCACCACGCCAACGCCCTTCGGCTGCAGGACAGTATCCAGCATGTTGGCGACCTGGGCGGTCATCCTTTCCTGTATCTGAAGTCTCTTTGCATAGGTGTCCACCAGCCGTGCCAGCTTCGATATGCCGACGACCCGGTTGTTCGGCAGATAGGCGACATGCGCCCGGCCGACGATGGGCGCCAGATGATGTTCGCAATGGGACTCGAACCGGATGTTCCGCAGGATGACCATCTCGTCGTAGCCCTCGACCTCCTCGAATGTCCTGGACAGGATCTCTTCCGGGTCGACCTCGTATCCTGCAAACCACTCGCCGTACGCCTTGGTGACTCGCTTGGGCGTATCGAGCAGCCCTTCGCGCTTCGGGTCGTCGCCGGCCCAGCGCAGGAGCGTGCGCACCGCTTCTTCGGCTTCTTCGCGGCTCGGGCGTTCGGGCGCAGCTTCGGGCGCCGGCGTTGGACGTAGGTTGCCTTTAGGCGTGGCCAATGGATTTTCCTTTCGGTTTGAATCCAGCGCAACGCCTGGCTGCGATGGAAAACGGCGGGACGTCAGTTAAGCTGTCTCGCCTGGTAAGGGCTATCCAGCGAAAATGCCGGAATCTCGATATCGAACTGCTCCCCTGCGGGAGTCTCCATCTGGTAGGAGCCGACCATGATCCCAGACGGCGTGCCGAGTGGGGTGCCGCTGGTATATTCGAACGCGTCGCCAGGCGTCAGCGTTGGCTGTTCGCCGACAACGCCTTCGCCGCGCACTTCGTGAACCCGGCCCATCGCGTCGGTGATGTTCCAGTAGCGCGTCAGGAGTTTCACCGTCTGCTCGCCGGCGTTTTCAATCGTCACCTGATACGCCCACACGTAATGGTCTTCCGAAGGGGACGACTGATCCTCCAGGAATGTCGGTTCGACGGTGACGCGAATGGATCGCGTGGTGGAACTGTACATGACGTTCTCGTGTTTTCTGCTGCAGCCACAAAAAGGGCCGCCTTCTATCAGATGTATCCTAGTGCCATCGGATCAAGGGGACAATCTGTCCCGGGGTGCCCAGAGGCATCTCGGGATGCCGGGCTCAGCCGCTGGCATCCAGCGCCTGTGCGATATCTTCCTTCAGGTCTTCGACATCCTCCAGCCCTACTGAAAGACGCACGAACCCGTCCGAAATGCCGAGATGCGTGCGTTCTTCCGCCGAAATTCTCTGATGCGTCGTGGTCGCCGGATGCGTACTGAGGCTCTTGGCGTCGCCCAGATTGTTCGAGACGTCGAAAATCTTCATGGCGTTCATGAACCGGAAGGCGCGCTCCTTGCTGCCGCCGAGGTCGAGGCAGACCACAGAGCCGAAATCCGACATCTGCTTCTTCGCCAGCGCATGCAGCGGGTGGGAAGCGAGTCCGGGATAGAGAACGCGCGTCGGCTCGCTGCGGGACTCGAGGAATGCCGCGATTTCGGTCGCATTCCGGCAGTGGCGTTCGACGCGAAGCTCCAGCGTCTCGAGCGATTTCAGCAGCACCCACGCGTTGAACGGGCTCATCGACGGTCCGGTATGGCGGTAGAACGGCGACAGCTGCTCGTTGACGAATTCTTCCGTCGCGAGGATCGCACCGCCCATGACGCGGCCCTGCCCGTCGATATGCTTGGTTGTCGAATAGACCACGATGTCCGCGCCCAGCTGCAGCGGCTTCTGCAGGATCGGCGTGGCAAACACATTGTCGACGATCACTTTGGCCCCCGCCCTGTGGGCCATCTCCGAGACCGACGGCAGGTCGATGATTTCAAGCCCCGGATTGGAGGGCGTTTCGAGGAAAATGGCCGCGGTCGGGCGGCTCAGCGTCTTTTCCCACTGGTCGAGATCGGAACCGTCGACGATATCCACCTCGATGCCCCATCCCGGCAGGATTTCGGTGAGGATGAACTGACAGGATCCGAACAGCGCGCGGGAGCCGACGACATGGTCGCCGGCTTTCAGAAAGCACGCCATGGATGCGAACACCGCCGCCATGCCGCTGGCCGTCGCCCGGCAGGTCTCCGCGCCTTCCAGCATCGCCAGCCGGTCCTGGAACATCTGATTGGTCGGGTTGCCGTAGCGCGAATAGACAAAACGGTCGATCTCGTTCTTGAATGCGGCTTCAGCCTGCTCGGCGCTGTCGTAGACGAAGCCCGAGGTCATGAACATCGCCTCGCTGGTTTCGTCGAATTCGCTGCGCTGCAACCCGCCCCGCACCAGCCGCGTCTGCGGCCGCCAGGACTGTTCGTCTTTTTCCACTGCCATCTTCATTCTCCACGGGCGTCGCCCGTCCTTTATCTTCGCCCCAAAACAAAACCCCGACCGAGGGCCGGGGCATATTGGGCACCGACCTTTTAGCCGCTTGTTTTACGTGGCCGCAAGCCGGTCGGGCTCAAATCACCACGGAGATGTCCTCCATAATCGCCGCGGCGCGCCCCGTCAAGAAATCTTGTTTTCCGGATTCCTTATCGAGTCGCTCTCGAAAAGTTCAATGGCTTTCAGGACCGGAGTTGCGCAAAAAAGGTAGATATTTACTATTCGCGGTATTCCGGGGGGGGAACGGCTTGAGTCCCGAAAACCTGATCTTGCTGGCGCCATGGGTGGTGCTGGTTGCCTATTGCGGCATCGTCTGGATGTGCAGCCCGCGGGCCGTCTCGGCTACCCAGTTTTTCCGTGGCGGTGCGGAGGCGGGCGGCGCACCCGCCTTTATCGTGCTCGTATTCAGCGCGGCGATCACCTGGGTGTTTGCCAAGTCCATCGCCAACGCCGCCAATCTGGGCCAGACGTTCGGCGTGATGGGGGGCGTCGGCTACGCCACCTATTATTTCAGTTTCCTGATCGCCGCCATCGCGATCTATTTCATCCGTACGCGCGGCGGCTTCGGCTCCCTGGCGAGCTTCCTTATCGGCAAGTACGGCGCGGTCTGCGCGCGGCTGTTCCTGATCGCCATCGGCATCCGCCTGTTCAACGAGGTCTGGTCCAACACCAAGGTCTCGGCGCTCTATTTCGGAGACGAAGGCAGCACCGCCTACTGGATCGCGGCGCTCTGCGTGACCGCGTTCACCATGTTCTACGCCTGGCGCGGCGGACTGCGCTCGTCGCTGCTGACCGATGCCGGGCAGATGCTGCTGGCCGCCGTCCTGCTGGTCGCGGTACTGGTTGCCGTCTTCCCCCCGCTGATCGAACGCGGGCTGCCGGTCGTGCCGTCGCCGGTACATATGGCCGGTGTGACCTTCACGGCGCTGGCGGCGATCCAGGTGCTGAGCTACCCGTTCCACGACCCCGTACTGACCGACCGGGCGTTCCTGACCGAACCGAAAACCATGGTGAGGGCGTTTATCTGCGCCGGTCTCCTGAGCGCCGGTTTCATCCTGCTGTTCAGCTCGGTCGGGCTCTACGCCCTTTCCGAGGGTCTGTCCGGCGCATCGACGATTGCGGTGCCGATGGCGTTCGGGCTGCCGATGCTGCTGGTGTTCAACGCGATCATGCTGACCAGCGCGGGCTCGACGCTCGATTCGACCTTCGCCAGCACCGCCAAGCTTGCCGCCATCGACTGGCCCGACCGGCGCGGCGCGCCGGAAGACCGCGACCGGCGCTTCGGCCGCAAGGCGATGATCGCCATCGCGGTATTCGGCAATCTGCCGCTGCTGTCAGTTTATGCAGGTGACGGAATCGGCCCGGCGATTATCGCGGCGACCACCATCAGCGGCACCATGGTGATGGGTCTGGCGCCGATTTTCCTGCTGTCCTTCATCCGGAGCGCGGGCGCCGCGAGCTTCCACCTTGCCTTCTGGCCGGGCCTTGTCTTCGGTGTGATCAAGACGGTCGAAAGCGCGACCGGTACGCCGATTTTCCCCGACTGGATCAATATCGGCAGCGGCAAGTACGCCGACGATCTCGGTATCAATGTCTACGGGCTGATCGTCTGTACCGCGGGCTATCTGCTGGGGGCGGCGCTGTTTTCGCGCCGCGCCGGCGCGGCGGCGAGCCCCGGAACGTAAAGGAACCAGAGCGCAAAGGTCAGAACCACCAGCGCGCCGCCCTGGTGCGCCACGGCCAGCGGCAGCGCAACATGGCTCAGCAGCGTCGCGATGCCGAGCGCCATCTGCGCCAGCGCCATGATTGCGAGGACGAGGGCCGCGCGCCGCGTCGCCGCGCCGTCGTTTCGCACCGCCCAGGCGGCGTAGAGCGCCAGGACTACGGTGCCGATCCCCAGAACCCGGTGAATAAACTGGACTGCGGCGGTGTTCTCGAATGCGTTCAGCCACCACGGCGAAAGACGTCCGATGCCTTCCGGCACCACGCGGCCGTCCATCAGCGGAAAGCTGTTATAGGCAAGCCCGGCATCCATCCCGGCGACCAGCGCGCCCCAGCAGACGGTGACGCTGATCCAGCAGACCAGCAGCGTTCCCAGACCGCGCCGCGGCCCTGCCATGCGGTCCGGGAAACGATAGCGAAACCCGTACCACATCAGCAGCGCGTAGATGAGAAACGCCAGCATCAGATGCGCCGCCAGCCGGTACTGGCTGACGCTGGGCACATCGACCAGCCCGCTCTTGACCATGTACCAGCCGAGCACGCCCTGCAGACCGCCGAGCACGAACACGATCCCGAGCCGCCAGCCCATCGCCCGGGAAATCGCCCTGCGGAAGATGAACCACAGGAACGGCAGCAGGAACAGCAGCCCCAGCACCCGGCCCCACAGCCGGTGCAGGAACTCCAGCCAGAAAATCGTCTTGAAATCCTCGACCGTCATCCAGAAATTGACCTTGCGGAATTCCGGACTGTCGCGATAGGCCTCGAACAGCGCCCGCCATTCGGCGTCGTTGAGCGGCGGAATGAAGCCGGTAAAGGGTTTCCAGTGGACGATCGACAGCCCGCTTTCGGTCAGCCGCGTCGCGCCGCCCAGCACTACCATGAAAGCCACCGCGCCGGCGCAGACGAACAGCCATGCGGCGATGGCGCGGGATCGATTTGTCGCGTCTGTCATGTTGAGCATTCAATAGCCGGGTGAAGGCCTCCAAACAAGATGGAACGGCGTTCTCGCGCGAATTTCATTAAATTTCCGCGACACGGAGGAAAATCCCGGAGAATTTCTTGACTCCCATCGGGGGGCTCCCTATATGTCTGGCACTCGCGTGGGGGGACTGCTAACAGACAGCGATTTTCCCATATTTTTCAACAGGAAGCAGGAGAATGCAGATGAGTTTCAGGCCTTTGCACGACCGTGTGGTGGTCGAGGCGCTTGATGCCGAGGTGAAAACCGCCGGCGGCGTCATCATTCCCGATACGGCTCAGGAAAAGCCGCAGGAGGGCAAGGTTGTCGCGGTGGGCCCCGGCGTTCGCGACGATGACGGCAAATACGTCAAGCTCGACGTCAAGAAGGGCGATCGCGTCCTTTACGGCAAGTGGTCGGGTACCGAAGTGAAAATCGATGGCAAGGACCTTCTGATCATGAAGGAATCCGACATCATGGGCATTGTTGAGTAAGGAGACCTGATCAATGGCTGCCAAGGAAGTAAAATTCGATACCGAAGCCCGGAACAAGATGCTCAAGGGCGTCGACGTTCTGGCTGACGCGGTAAAAGTGACGCTCGGCCCGAAGGGCCGCAACGTCGTTCTCGACAAGGCGTTCGGCGCGCCCCGCATCACCAAGGACGGCGTCACCGTCGCCAAGGAGATCGAGCTTGCCGACAAGTTCGAGAACATGGGCGCCCAGATGGTGCGCGAAGTCGCCTCGAAGACCAATGACGAGGCCGGCGACGGCACGACGACGGCCACCGTTCTGGCCCAGTCGATCGTCCGCGAGGGCTGCAAGGCGGTTGCCGCCGGCATGAACCCGATGGACCTCAAGCGCGGCATCGACCTGGCGGTCGAAGCGGTGATTGCGGACCTCAAGAAGCGCTCCAAGAACGTGAAGTCCGACGAGGAAGTCTCGCAGGTCGGCACGATCTCGGCCAACGGCGACAGCGACATCGGCGACATGATTTCCGCCGCCATGCAGAAGGTCGGCAAGGAAGGCGTGATCACGGTCGAGGAGGCCAAGGGCCTGACGACCGAACTCGACGTTGTCGAGGGCATGCAGTTCGACCGCGGCTATCTCTCGCCCTATTTCGTCACCAACTCCGAGAAGATGGTGTGCGAGATGGAAAACCCGATGATCCTGCTGCACGAATCCAAGCTGTCCAGCCTGCAGCCGCTGCTGCCGCTGCTGGAATCGGTTGTGCAGTCGGGCCGTCCGCTCCTGATCATCGCTGAAGACGTCGAGGGCGAGGTTCTCGCCACCCTCGTGGTCAACAAGCTGCGCGGCGGCCTCAAGGTCGCGGCGGTCAAGGCGCCGGGCTTCGGCGATCGTCGCAAGGCGATGCTCGAAGACATCGCGATCCTGACCGGCGGCCAGGTGGTCTCCGAGGATCTCGGCATCAAGCTCGAGAACGTCACCACCGACATGCTCGGCTCCGCCAAGAAGGTCATGATGACCAAGGAAGAGAGCACCATCGTCGAAGGTTCCGGCAAGAAGGCCGACATCCAGGGCCGCTGCAACCAGATCCGGGCGCAGATCGAGGAAACCACCTCGGACTACGACCGCGAGAAGCTGCAGGAGCGTCTGGCGAAGCTGGCCGGCGGCGTGGCCGTCATCAAGGTCGGCGGCGCCTCTGAAGTCGAGGTGAAGGAAAAGCGCGACCGGGTGGAAGACGCGATGAACGCGACCCGGGCGGCTGTCGAAGAGGGCATCGTCCCCGGCGGCGGCACGGCGCTGCTCTACGCCACCAAGGTGCTGGAGAAGCTGGCGGTCGGCAATGACGACCAGCGCGTCGGCGTCGACATCGTGCGTCGCGCCATCCAGGCTCCGGTCCGTCAGATCGCCGAGAACGCCGGCGAATCCGGCGCGGTCGTGGCCGGCAAGCTGCTCGAACAGAAGAGCATGACCTTCGGCTACAACGCCCAGGCCGACAGGTTCGAGGATCTGGTCAAGGCCGGCATCATCGACCCGACCAAGGTGGTTCGCACCGCGCTGCAGGATGCCGCGTCCGTGGCCGGCCTGCTGATCACCACCGAGGCGATGGTCGCCGAGGCCCCCGACGACAAGCCCGCCATGCCCCCGATGCCCGACATGGGCGGCATGGGCGGCATGATGTAAGGCAAACGCCTTTCATCGGCTGTCGTTAAAGCCAACGAGAACCCCCGCGGGAAACCGCGGGGGTTTTTGTTTGTGTGCAAGTAGAACGTCCTCATCCTGAGGAGGCGGACCGAAGGTCAGCCGTCTTGAAGGACGAGGGCTCCTATTCTCACCCCCCAATCGTCATCACCGGGCTCGTCCCGGTGATCTCCTGCCCCGGCGGCATCCCCTTTTGACGCAGGCGCAAAATCTCTCCACACTTCGCGCATTAGGGGAGGAAGATGGTCGAACAGGACCACGCCCAAAAACTGGAGGAGGGCGCAGACGCTTGGAATGCGTGGCGGCGCACTGACTCCGAGGGCGTTCCCGACCTGTCGGATCACGACTTTGAGGATCAAAACGTCCACGGGTTCGATTTTACCGGGGCTGATCTTCGGGGAGCGGATCTTAGCCAGGTCAAGAGGCTGCTGCCTGCCAGCCTCGCCGCCGCCAACCTCTCCGGCTCGAAACTTCCTGAAGACCTCGCCGAATTCCCCGCGCTGGATCACGTTGCCGAGGTCTCCAAACATGCGCGTGTCAATTTTCTGGCGGTTGTTGCCGGCTGCGTCTTCTGCTGGCTGACCATCGCCCAGACCTCAGACGGCGCCCTCCTCGCCAATATCGGCCAGATGCCACTTCCGGTCATCAACACCAAGGTGCCGGTCAGCGGCTTCTTCCTGTTCGCCCCTGCGATCCTGCTGGCCCTCTATGTCTATCTGCAGCTCTACCTGCAACGCATGTGGGACGGGCTGGCTGGCCTGCCGGCAGTGTTCCCCGACGGTGCGCGGCTGGACGAGAAGGCCTTCCCCTGGCTGCTCAGCGGGCTGGTGAACTACCACATTCGCCAGCTTAAGGGTGGAGCACCGGCTTTCTCCCTGCCGCAATATCTGCTGTCGCTCGTGGCTGCATGGCTGCTCGTACCGGCGACCATCGGTTGGTTCTGGTGGCGGTATCTGCTGGTGACGAACGAGTGGGGCGTAGCGCCTCATGCGCTGTTGCTTGCTTTGTCGGTTGCGTTCGGGATCCTGTTTTACCGGCGGGCCGGCCAGACCCTGAGGCGTCGTAAGCCGGAGTCGCGGTCGCGCAAGGCCATCGGGTTCACAGCGCTCTGTATCGGAGTCAGCGCGCTCCTGACCTACGGGATCCGCAATGCGACAGAAATCTGGCATCTGGACTTTGCGAGAGAAGAGATCAGGACGAAGGCCGAGATCGAAGCCCTGGAGGGTAAGAACAAGGGCAAGATCAACCGGGAAGCCCTGACGCCTCTTGTCCTTCACCGCGCTAACCTGCGCCACGCAAGGGGCAACAAGGCGTTTCTGGTGGGGGTCGATCTGCAGGGCGCGGATATCCGGGATGCCGTCTTCGAGGACGCCGACCTGCGTCACGCGGATTTTCGCCGTGCACGGCTCGATCGCGTCAATTTAACCCGCGCGAAGCTCACCGGTGCATTTTTCGGCGAGATGGAGCTGATTGATGTCCAGCTGACGGGTGCCGTTCTGGACGAGGCGTCCCTTGGCCAGGCCTACGGCAGGGGCAGCAGCCAGCACCAGTTCCTGAAACCCTGCGAAGACGCGAAATCCACGAGGAAACCGGCGGCCGCGAAGCCCGAGCCAACGGACAAACCGCCCGTTACGCCATTGCCGCCGCCGGCAAAGCCGAAACCGAGACCCCCGGCACAGGTGGCATCTCGTGGACCCGATGCATCGTTGAAACCTGACGAGACATTCAGCGACTGTGCCGACTGTCCGGCAATGGTCGTAATTCCCGCCAGCGGGTTCGTCATGGGCTCTCCGAAGGACGAGAAGGGCCGCCGGACGAATGAGGGTCCCCAGCGCCCGGTCAAGATCGCATCGTCCTTTGCGGTGGGGAAGTTCGAGGTAACGCGTGGCGAGTTTGCGCAGTTCGTAAAGGATGAGAATTACGACGCTGGCAACGAGTGCTGGACTCTCGAGGAAGGGAAGGGCGAGAACCGGACGGGCCGCAACTGGCGCAATCCAGGGTTTGAGCAGACGGACAGAGACCCGGTGGTCTGCGTAAACTGGAACGACGCCAAAGCCTATGTCGCGTGGCTTTCAGAGAAAACGAAGCAGCCTTATCGGCTTTTGTCTGAAGCGGAGTGGGAGTACATGGCGCGCGGAGGAACGACTACTTCCCGTTTCTGGGGTAACGCCGATGAGGGTTGCGAGTACGCGAATGCTGCTGATCTGACTGCAAAGGAAACCTATTCAGGATGGACGACATCAAAATGTCGGGATGGTTATTTACACACGTCCCCGGTCGGAAGATTTAAAGCGAACGCTTTTGGCGTTCACGATGTGCTGGGCAACGTCTGGGAATGGGTTGAAGACGTCTGGCATGATAGTTATGAAGGCGCTCCTGACGACGGTAGCGCGTGGACTGAAAGTGGAAATCAGTCCCTCCGCGTTCTCCGCGGCGGCTCGTGGGGCCGCAAACCTGAGGACCTCCGTTCCGCGATCCGCGGCAGGGACGGCAACGGGTTCCGGGGTGGCAGCTTCGGGTTCCGAGTTTCGAGGACGCTTTCGCGTTAGCGAAAGCTTACCCTTTTCCTTTTAACCTTTTTACCTTCTGAGGGGTCCAGGGGGCGCAGCCCCCTGGCGTTTATGGGCGGAATTTCTACACCACCACATGTCGTGCGCGGCTGCCTCGCTCGATAGCTGCGGCGACGAGCCGTTCGAGTCCCAGCCGGTGGCGCAGCATTTCCAGCAGCCGCAGCTCTTCCTGGCTGGCCGCCAGGTCGGCGGCGACGACGTCGCAGGCGATGGCGTAGGCCGTCTCGTGCAGTTTCTTCGGCACCGTGTCGGCGATGAAGTCGAGCACGTCGTCGAGCCCGTCCTCGCTATTGAGCATGTCGGCGCAGGCCTCCGAAACATGCGAGATATCGGTCTCGTCCAGATCGTGAAAGACCGGCATCATCTTCACCATGTCGCTGATCGTCGCGACCTCCGTCGTCGACATGTCGCTGTCCGCGGCGGACGCCAGCACCATCGTGTAGATCAGCCCCTCGTGATGTCGTTCGGTCATCGTCGAAACTCCTGAATTTGCATTGCAGCGCTGATACTTGCGCCCGGGGAAAAGGTCAAGGTTTGGGTCAATTGTTGGTTACCTAAGTCGTCATCACCGGGCTTATCCCGGTGATCTCGTTCCAAATGGATTGATATTGCCGGGTCAAGCCCGGCAATGACGAGAATTATTACAAACGCGCGCTCAGAAACGCCCGCGTCTCTGCCACCGCCTCGGCCAGCCCGACGCGCTGCACCTCTACCCCGTCCGGGAACGCACCCAGCAGGCGCGACGGCGTTCTGGAATCCAGCATGACGAACACGCCCCGGTCGTCGGCGCGGCGCGTCAGCCGTCCGTAGGCCTGTTTGAGACGCAGCCGCGTGATGCGGTCGTCATAGGACGCGCCGCCGAACGCCTTCTTGCGGGCGCGGTGCAGGATGGTCGGGCGCGGCCACGGCACGCGGTCGAACACGACGAGCCGCAGCGCCCGGCCGGGCACATCGACGCCGTCGCGGATCGCATCGGTACCCAGCAGGCAGGTCTCTTCCTCGGCGCGAAAAATCTCGATCAGGCTGGCCGTGTCCATCCGGTCGACATGCTGCGCCAGCAACCCAAGTCCTGCTTCTTCAAGAGGTCCGGCGATGCGCTCATGCACCGCGCGCAGCCGCGCGATGGCGGTGAACAGGCCGAGCCCGCCTCCGCCCGACGCGATGAACAGCTCGCGATAGGCGGCGGAGACCTGCGCCGCATCGTCGCGCCCCACATCGGTGACGACGAACACACGCGTCTGCGCCGGATAGTCGAACGGCGACGGCGCCGCGGCGCGGATCGCCGGGCGGGCCAGATGCGCCGCGCCGGTCACGGATTCCGCCGCTTGCCAGTCGACCTCCACATCGCCCGTGCCGTCGCGCAGCGTGGCCGATGTGACGACCAGCCCGTGCGCCGGCGCGGCCACCGCTTCGGCAAACGGTATCGTCGGGTCGACCCAGTGCCGGTGCATGGCGGCGTCGATATCTCTGCCCTGGTCGCGACTTACCGAGAACCAGTCCACGAAAGTTTGGGTTTCCTCCGGCTCGTTGTCGTTGGTCTCGCACAGCCTCAACAACATCCCCCGCCACGCTTCGACCTCGCCTTCGGTCCGCCGCCGCAGCCCGCGCGCGGTCGCTTCGATCCGCTGCCGCGTCGGGGTGTCGAGCGACGACGATTCCTCATCCAGCAGCTTCAAAAGCCTGCTCGTCAGCGCCTTCATCGGGCGCGACAGAACGCCCAGCGCGTCTTCCAGCGTCCGCGCCGCCTCGAACATGCCGTCAATCGGCGGGCGCGTGTCGGTCTCCAGATTGTAGCTGCCCCGCGTGTCCTTAGACCGCGCATAGACCTGCTGGCGGACAAGGGCGAGAAACGCCTCCGCCGGGCCGCGCGGGCGCGCGCCGTCGCCGATGCGCTGCGGCCAGTTCGGGCCGGGCAGGATGCGCGCGGCGTCCTGCACCGCCGACAAGGCCTCGCCGACTGCTGCATCGGCGTGCGACAGGTCCTCGATGCGTCTTGCGAGCCCGCGCGCCCGGCTGCGTCCGCCGCCTTCCGCGCCCAGCAGCCAGCGGCGCAGCTCGGCGCCCTGGCGTCCCGACAGCTCGGCGGAGAAGGCCGAGTCCGCCGCGTCGAACAGGTGATGCCCCTCGTCGAACACCAGCCGGGTCGGCACGTTGCCGTCGTCCAGCCCGCCGAGCGCGGCCTGCGCCATCACCAGCGCGTGGTTGGCGACCACGATGTCGGCGCGGCGCGCCTGCCGCACGGTGCGCTCGATGAAGCATTTGCTGTAATGAGAGCAGGACGAATAGATGCATTCGCCGCGCCGGTCGGCCAGCCCCAGCGTGTCGCGCCAGCCTAGCAGGTCGGCCAGCCAGGCCGGGAAATCGCCGCCCATGATGTCGCCGGTGCGCGTCCGGCCGGCCCAGCGCGCGAGAATGCCGAGCGCCGTCGCGCTGGCCTGCCGCATCGGCAGGCGGCCGAGCGCTTCCTCCATGTTCAGGAGGCACAGATAGTTCTCGCGCCCCTTGCGGATCACCACGCGCCGCGCCTTGACGACCGGATCGGGATGCAGCCGGTCGCACTCGCCGTCGATCTGGCGCTGCAGGTTCCGCGTATAGGTGCTGATCCACACCGTGCCGCCGTTCTTCTCGGCCCACAGGCTGGCCGGCGCGATATAGCCCAGCGTCTTGCCGACACCGGTGCCGGCCTCGGCGACCACCGCGTTAGGCGCGTCCGGTTCCTCGCGCGGGGCGAAGGCTGGACAGACGGCGGAAGCGTAATCGGCCTGCTGCGGGCGCGCCTCGGCATCGGCGCCGACCAGATCGGCCAGCCTTTCGCGGGCCTCCGCCGGGTCGACCGCGAAATTCTCGGGCGGCGGTTCGGGCGCATGCTCGGCCCAGCCGGGCAGCCGCACCCAGACATCGAGCCCCTGGCGCGGCCGGTCGCGGTCCTCCGCCGGATGAGACTTTTCCAGCGCTGCAACCACGGCCGGTCCCCAACCCCAGTGACCCTGCGCCATGGTGCGCGCGATGGGCAGCGCGTCGCGCTCGTGACTCATCGTGCGGTCCAGCGCGTCGATATCGGCGAGACCGGCCAGCAGGGTTTCCGCCGCGCGGCGCAGCGCGCGCGCCTGATCCTCCAGACCGTCCGGCTCCTCCAGCCCCAGCGCCGCGGCGATGCCGGCGGGCGTCGGTACGCAGAATTCCGCCGGTCGGGCGAAGGCGAACAGCTCCAGCACGTCGAGCGCCGGGAAGCGCTCGACCCCCAGCCGCTTGGCGACTTCCGGCGCATGACACAGGATCGGCGGCGGCGCGCCTCTGATCGCGGCCAGCGCGTCGCGCGGGGACAGGGTGCGGACCGTCCCCTCGGGCGTCAGAATCGCCACCGAGCGCAGCCCGGCGACGATTGTCAGCCGTTCCAGCGCCGGCGGGCCGGGAGGTTCCAGATCGGGGGTAAGCGCGTCTGCCATGGACGAAACTATACAGGGCGGAGTGACTCGGCGCGCCTGCGCTGCCCGTTTCGCCTGTGCCGATTGACGGGAAGCCCTGCCGCGCCTAGTTTCCCGCCGGATAATTCAGGAGAAGAGCCCGTGGACACCGTCCGCACACTTGCCCAGGACGCCCGCGCCTGGCCGTTCGAGGAGGCGCGCAAACTTCTGGCGCGGCTCAATGGCGAGACGCCGGAAAAGGGCTACGCCCTGTTCGAGACCGGCTATGGCCCGTCCGGCCTGCCGCATATCGGCACGTTCGGCGAGGTCGCGCGTACCATCATGGTGCGCCGCGCCTTCGAGACACTCAGCGACATCCCGACGCGTCTGTTTGCATTTTCGGACGATATGGACGGGCTGCGCGCGGTGCCCGACAACGTGCCGAACCAGGAGATGCTGGCCGAGCATATCGGCAAGCCGCTGACCGCGGTGCCCGATCCGTTCGAGCGCTTCGAAAGCTTCGGCCATCACAACAACGCCAAGCTGCGCGAATTTCTCGATACGTTCGGGTTCGAGTACGAGTTCCGCAGCGCGACCGAGTGCTACCGCTCCGGCGAGTTCGACGCGACATTGCTGACCCTGCTGCAGCGCTACGACGCGGTGACCAAGGTCATTCTGCCGACGCTCGGCCCGGACCGGCGCGCGACCTACAGCCCGTTCCTGCCGGTCTGTCCCGATACGGGGCGGGTCCTGCTGGCGCCGGTGGTGGCGACCGACGCGGACGCCGGCACCATCACCTATGAGAACGAGGCGGGCGCGAAGGTCGAGACGCCGGTCACCGGCGGGCATTGCAAACTGCAATGGAAGGCCGACTGGGCGATGCGCTGGACCGCGCTCGGCGTCGATTACGAGATGTCGGGCAAGGACCTGATCGATTCCGTCAGGCTGTCGTCGCGCATCTGCCAGATTCTCGGCGGCAAGCCGCCCGAGGGCTTCACCTACGAGCTATTCCTCGACGAGAACGGCGAGAAGATCTCCAAGTCGCGCGGCAACGGGCTGACGGTCGACGAATGGCTGCGCTATGCGCCGCCGGAATCGCTGGCGCTCTACATGTTCAACTCGCCGCGCAAGGCGAAGCGGCTCTATTTCGACGTGATTCCGCGCCATGTCGACGATTACCTGACCTTCCTCGGCAAGTTCGCCAGCGAGGATGAGGAAAAGCGTATCGAGAACCCGGCCTGGCATATCCATGGCGGCCAGCCGCCGTCCGCGGAGGACTCCATCAGCTTCGCGCTGCTGCTCAACCTGGCATCCGCCTGCAACACCGACGAAAAGCAGGTGCTGTGGGGGTTCATCACGCGCTACGCGCCGGATGCGACGCCGGAAAGCGAGCCGATCCTCGACCGGCTGGTGGAGCACGCGATCCACTACTATCTGGATTTCGTGAAGCCGGAGAAACGGTTCCGCGCGCCGTCGGATGCGGAACGCGCGGCGCTGGAAGACCTCGCCGCGACGCTGGAAGCGCTGCCCGCGGACGCAGACGCAGCGGCGATCCAGAACGAGATCTACGAGGTCGGCAAGCGCAACGGGTTCGAAAACCTGCGTGAATGGTTCAAGGCGCTCTACGAAATCCTGCTGGGCCGCGAACAGGGTCCGCGCATGGGGTCCTTCGTCGCGCTTTACGGCGTCTCGGAAACGCTATCGCTGATCCGGCGGGTGCTGGCCGGCGAGGATATCTCCGAAGGGTGAGGGGCCGGTCGGGCGTCGCCCAACACGTACCCGGTCAGCCGCGTTTTTTACGCGAAGGCTTTTTCTTCAACGCATCGGCCAGCGCCCTGGCTCCTTCCGCCAGCGGTTCGCGATGGGCTTCGTCGATCGTGGCTTCGTCCGTCACCGCGACGGCCATTTCCTTCAGGATGTCGGCCAGCAGGTAGTAATTCAGGTGCACCGCGACTTCCCGGCGTTCATCGCTATCGTTCTCGATCTTGAGCAGAACCTCGTCAGTGTCTACGTGGACCTCGAACGATGAATCCCGGCCGAAAATGCCGAAATAGGCCTTGTCGGGAAAATCCACCGAGACGGTCGCCTTGTCGGTAATGGGTTTCTTCATGGATGCATTCCTCTTTCGACGATTTATCTATTGCGCTTTCCAGCCGATCCCCATTCTGGCGTAGTTGGGCACGCGAAGTTGCCCGTCCTCGACATAGGGCGCCCAGGCCTCGAACATTGCTTCCTTAAGGCGGTCGAACTCGGTTTCGTCCATGCCTTCGGTCCTGTCGGAGAAGCTGCGCCTGAGTCCGTTGGCGATGTAGACGTCCATATCCGGCACTTCGTTCCGGTAACGCAGCTCGCGTTCTTCCGTCCGGACGAATCCGGCCTCATCGAGCACCGCCAGGATCGCTCCCGGCTCGCCCATGCAGTGGCGCGCCGCGGGCGGCGGTTCCTCTTCGTGGAAATAGCTGGCGATCGTCCGGCGCGGCACGAAGAAGGGCGGGTTCTCGTCATACGGCCCCCACATGACATAGGCGATGCGCCCGCCGGGCTTCAGGGTTCGCAGGGCCTCGCGCGCCGCGGCGATCTTGTCGGCGGCATACATCAAGCCGAACCGGCAGGTGACGCAGTCGAACATTCCGTCGGGAACGGGCAGGGCCATCATGTCGGCGGCGGTGAAATGCATGACGTCCAGGCCGAGGTTTTCCGCCCTGCCGCGGGCCGTCTCCAGCATTTTCGGCGTCAGGTCGGTGCAAAGGACCATCCCGTCGCCCTCCATGGAATCGGCGATGCTGACCGACGGGTTGCCGGAACCGCCAGCGATATCGAGTATCGTTTCGCCCGGCCGGATGTCCAGCTCGGCGATGATCATCCGGTTGAAACTGTCGTCCTGCGAGCGGCCTTTCGGGGCCGACTTCGCCCATGCCTTGCTGCGCTTCGCCCAGCGGGCCGCCATGGTCTGATCGGCTTTTTCCGTCACCCTTATTCACTCCTGTTTAACGCCGGTTGCGCCCTGGACATTAAATGCGTGCGTCCTGTTTTCCGGCGGCCCGTCCGTTCCGCGCAGTCGTAACAGAGCGGCGGCGGGTTTTCTTCCACCCATGCCCCGTCGATCCAGGCGATGGAATGCTGGTCCACCAGGTCAGGACTGTACCAATTAACGCAAAGCGGGCACGGCGGCCGGCTTACTGGCTGGCCCAGACGATCCGGTGCATCCAGGCGAGCTCGCCTGCCGGAATTACCGGGTCTTCATGATCCCGGTTGATCGATTTCAGGGATGTTTCGGAGGCGGTCTGACGGATCAGCTCCTTGACCATGACCTCGCCGCTCACCGTTCTCGCTACGACCCGGTCGCCGATTGCTGTGCGGGCCACGGGCGATACGATGATCCGGTCGCCCGGCCGGAACACGGGCATCATGCTTTCGCCCGTTATCTCCAGCGCATAGGCGCTGTCATCGCCTACATCCGGCCCTTCCACCTCGGTCCAGCCGGCCCCTGCAGGCAGGCCGCTATCGTCGAAGAAGCCGCCTGTACCCGCCTTGGCGAGGCCGATCAGCGGATAGCGCGCGCCCTGTCCGGCGCCCGCCGCCGAGCCGACATAGCGGACGAAATCCAGCAGGGTCAGACCTGTCGCCTCGAGAATCTTCGAGATGCTTTCGGTGGTTGGCCAGCGGGGTTTGCCCTGCGCGTTGATACGCTTGCTCTTGTTGAATGTGGTGGGGTCGAGCCCGGCGCGTCTTGCGAGTCCTGACGGGGAGTAGCCGGTTCCCGCGGCCATCCGGTCGATCCCGTCCCAGATATCCCGATGCTGAAGCATGGCCCTTCTCCGTCGACAGTGTTACCGGAAGCGAAAAGCGGAATTATGCGGCCCGGATCGGAACCGGGCAACCGCGACTTGCGAACCGCGCCTCAGCTGTCCGACGCAGGCGCCGACAGGTCGCCGTCCGCGTCGGAGAAGGATCGCGCATAGGCGTGGATATGATTGACCATGGCGTGGAGCCCGTTGGCGCGGTTGCCGCTCAGATGCGAGCCGAGCTCGATTGTTTCGAAGAAGTCGGGCGGGGTGGACAGGATTTCGTCCGCCGTTCGGTGAGAATAGACGCGCAGCAGAAGCGCGATCAGCCCCTGAACGATGACCGCGTCGCTGTCGGCTTCGAACAGGATCCGTTCGCCGTCTTCCGATGCCCGGAACCAGACCTGCGACTGGCAGCCTCGGACGCGATACTGCTCGGTTTTGCAGTCGTCCGGCAGCCCGTCGAGTTTGCGACCGAGCTCGACGATGTATTCGTAGCGGTCGACCCAGTCGTCGAACAGGGCGAACTCGTCGATGATGCTCTGTTTCGCCTCCTCAATGGAGGAGAACTCCGGTTCGGTCACAGCCCAGACTCTCGATTGCGGGAAAGGTCGGGTTGATATATTCGCTTGCGCCCGGAGGTTCAATAACTTCGGGCAATGGCCGTCATCGCTGAATCGCTCGGTATCGCTCGCTCCGAATCGACCCGTCACCTATCGTCCAGCGCATGGCATCGACCGTCTTTTCAGATAGTAGAAAGCGAGAAATAGCCTCGCGCACCGGGGATTCTTCTCAGGGAAGACGATTAGACCTGTTTCGCACCGGTACCGCTTTGCTGCGGCGGCTGCCTCCCAACATGGCGCACCGGGCAGCGATCCTCGCGCTCAAGCATCGGCTGACGCCGACCGATCGGGAACCGGATGCGCCGGTTCTGGCGACCCGGCTCTGGGGGATGGATTTTTCCAACCCGATCGGCATGGCGGCGGGGTTCGACAAGGACGCCGAGGCGCTCGACGGGCTTATCGCATCCGGATTCGGTTTTGCCGAAGCCGGCACCGTGACGCCGCTGCCCCAGCCCGGCAATCCCAGACCCAACCTGTTCCGCCTCCCCGAGGACAGGGCGCTGATCAACCGGCTTGGGTTTCCCAGCCGGGGTCTCGACCGGTTCGCGCAGAATTTTGCAAACCGGGAGCGTTCCGGCGCGATCGTCGGCGTCAATGTCGGCATCAATACCGGCACCGACGATGCGATCCGGGACATCACGGCAGGGATTTCTCGGCTGGCGAACGATGCGTCCTATCTGGTGATCAACGTGTCCTGTCCGAATACCCCCGGCCTCTGTGTCTGGCAGGAGCGGGAGCATCTTCGTCCTCTGCTCGATGGTGCGATTGCCGCGCGCGACGCGGCCCATGCCGAGACGCCGATGCTGGTGAAGATTTCTCCCGATCTCGACGATGAAGGGCTGGAGGCGGTCGCGGAAATCTCGCTCGCCGCCGGCATTGACGGGCTGATTGCGGCGAATACCACGACGGTAAGACCGGCTTCGCTCCGCGGTGCTGATGCGCAGCAAACGGGCGGACTCAGTGGTCCGCCGCTGGCTGCGCCGGCAACGGAAGCGCTGTCGAAACTGTACCGGCTGACCGGCGGAAAAATTCCTCTGATCGGCTGCGGCGGCATTTCCAGCGCGAGGGACGCCTATGCCCGGATTCGCGCCGGCGCGACGCTGGTCCAGATATACACGGCGATGGTCTATGGCGGACCGGGGCTGGTCCGCGAGATCAAGGACGGGCTTGCCGCGCTTCTGATTGCCGACGGGTTCGCCTCGGTTTCAGACGCGGTCGGCGTCGATTGTCGCCAGTCATGACCGGCGGGAGAATGGGAAAACTCTAGTCCTCGCCGATGCGCAGCGCCTCGATAAAGGCGGTTTGCGGAATTTCGACCGAGCCGAACTGGCGCATCCGCTTCTTGCCTTCCTTCTGCTTCTCCAGCAGCTTGCGCTTGCGCGATACGTCGCCGCCATAGCATTTGGCGGTCACGTCCTTGCGCATGGCGCTGATGGTCTCGCGCGCAATGACCTTGCCGCCGATCGCGGCCTGTAGTGGAATCTTGAAAAGCTGGCGCGGGATCAGGTCCCTGAGCCGGCCGCAGATGGCCCGGCCCCGCGGTTCGGCCTGGCTGGTATGGACGATCATCGACAGCGCATCGACGGGCTCAGCGTTGACCAGGATCGATACCTTGACCAGCGAGCCCTCGACATATTCTTCGAGCTGGTAATCGAAGCTCGCATAGCCGCGCGTCACCGATTTCAGCCGGTCGTAGAAATCAAACACCACCTCGTTGAGCGGTAGTCGGTAGACAGCCATCGCCCGGTTGCCGGCATAGGTGAGCTGTTCCTGGATCCCGCGCCGTTCCTGGCACAGCGTCAGCACAGCGCCCAGATATTCGTCCGGCACGAGGATGGTCGCCTTGATCCAGGGTTCTTCGACCGCGCGGATCTTCGTGACGTCGGGCCAGTCCGCCGGGTTATGCATTTCCAGCACCGAACCGTCCGACATATGGACCTTGTAGATGACCGATGGCGCGGTGGTGATGAGTTCGAGGTCGAATTCGCGCGCAAGCCGTTCCTGTACGATTTCGAGATGCAGCAGCCCGAGAAACCCGCAGCGGAATCCGAAGCCGAGAGCGGCGGACGTTTCCGGCTCGAAATGAAAGCTCGAATCGTTGAGCGCCAGCTTCGCCAGGCTCTCGCGCAGATCCTCGTAATCGGCTGCATCGACCGGGAAGAGCCCGCAGAAAACAACCGGCACGGACGGTTTGAAGCCGGGCAGGGGGTCTTCGGTCGGGCGGCGGTCGTCGGTGATCGTGTCGCCGACCTTCGTTTCCGATACATGTTTGATCGACGCGGTGATAAAGCCGATCTCTCCCGGCCGCAGCGCATCCACCTCGGCGCGCTTGGGCGTGAAGACCCCGACCGAATCGATCTGATGCACCGCTCCGGTCGCCATGAAGCGGACTTTCATGCCGCGCTTGAGCACCCCGTCCTTGATCCTCACCAGCACGATCACGCCGAGATATGCGTCGTACCAGCTGTCGACCAGCAGAGCCTTGAGTGTCGCGTCCGCATCGCCCTCGGGCGGCGGCAGAAGGGTGACCAGCGCTTCCAGCGTGTCCTCAATGCCGATCCCGGTTTTGGCGGAAACCTCCAGCGCGCCGGACGCGTCGATGCCGATCACGTCCTCGATCTGCTGGCGCACCCGGTCGGGCTCGGCCGCCGGCAGGTCGATCTTGTTGAGCACCGGGATGATTTCGAGATCGCCATCGACAGCCAGATAGACGTTGGCGAGAGTCTGCGCCTCCACGCCCTGCGAGGCATCCACCACCAGCAGCGCGCCCTCGCAGGCCGCCAGCGAGCGAGAAACTTCGTAGGCGAAATCGACATGGCCCGGCGTGTCCATCAGGTTGAGCTGATAAGTCCTGCCGTCCTTCGCCTTGTAATCGAGCCGAACCGTCTGGGCCTTGATGGTGATGCCGCGCTCACGCTCGATATCCATCGTATCGAGCATCTGTTCCTTCAGCTCGCGCTCTGTGACGCCGCCGCAGACCTGTATCAGCCGGTCGGCCAGGGTCGATTTCCCGTGGTCGATATGGGCGATGATCGAAAAATTACGAATGTGGGACAGGTCGGTCATGTGCCGCGGAAAATAGGGAGTTACGCGGATTTCGGCAAGAGAATCCGGAGCGTCCGGAAAAATCTCCGGACGCTGATTTCAGGAGCCGGTCTTGAGCGTCGCCGGCGTAATCAGAACGTTGAATTCCTTGCACCAGACGACGACGCTTCTGACCGTCGACATGTCGGTGCCCGCAGGGACTCTGAAAACCTGGCTGCCTTCGAAGGATCGCAGCATGCCGAGATCGGTTACTTTCGACTGTTCGAAGTGGTCGTCGGTCGTGATATCCGCCCGATCGGCGAGATAGACATCAAAGCGCGGCCCCGGCCCGACTTTGAAGTCCGGTTTGAGATGCACCTCATGCGCGCCTGCGGGATCGCGCAGGATCTCGACGCCGCCCATGCCGTAATGCACCGGGTCGGAGGGGTTGGCGTGAATGAACGTTCCCGTCGCGACGGCGGTCTTGGTATCGCGGTTGGCGACCTCTTCCATCGCAGGCGCCGGCGGGAAGATATAGGGGTAGACGAAGATGCCGATGACGAACCCGCCCAGCGCGCCGAACAGGAGTCCTGTGAAGACGGAAAGAAGAATCTTTTTCATGAAGCAAATCGTCCTGATCGAATTTTCGGGCGGATACCCACAGTTTCGAAAATGGGGCGTCGTTTTCCTGAAAGTAACCCCCTTTCACGGGAAATTCATTTCGGAACCGGGTCCGGTTCTGTCTCCTTGCCCGTAACGCAGGGATAATCGGGAGAAATTATCTCCTCAGCACGCCACCCGTGCGTTTTTCCACGCCGGCGATGATGTCAGCGCCGATTTTTTCGATTTCCTCGTCGGTGAGGGTCGCCTCGACGGGCTGGAGGGTAACGGAAATGGCGAGCGATTTCTTACCGTCCTCGACGCCCTTGCCCTGATAGACATCGAACAGCGATACGTCTGACAGCAGGTTTCCGCCGGCTGTTTTTACCGCGCGCAGCACATCGGCAACCGCCACGTCTTCTGCGACGATGAAGGCGAAATCGCGATGCACCGGCTGGAGGGCGGAAAGCTGGAGCAGTTTCTTCGCCGGTCCCTTGCTGCGGATCGGTGGCACGGCGTCGAGGTGGATTTCAAATCCCACCAGCGGCGCGTCGATATCGAACGCGGCGGCGATCCGCGGGTGAATTTCGCCGAAATGGGCCAGCACGTTTTTGCCGAGACGCAGCGCGCCGGCGCGTCCCGGGTGATACCAGCCCGGTACGTCCTGGTCGGTCGTGAGGTTGTCGACCGGCGCGCCCGCGACTGAGAGCGCAGCGAGCGCATCCGCCTTGGCGTGGAACGCATCGAGCGGTTCGGGCCTCAAAGCCCAGTGGCGCTCGCCCGCCATGCCGGCGCGAATTCCGGCAGCGACCGACGTTTGTCCTGCCGGCGTGTCGTCGCTGTATTGCGGGCCGACCTCGAAAATGGCCGGATCGTCGATGCCGCGGGCCATGTTGCGGCCCGCTGCCGCGATGAGGTTAGGCAGGATCGACGGGCGCATGATGCTGAGGTCCGCGCTGATCGGGTTGACCAGCCGTACGCTGTCATTCACGCCGCCGAACAGATCGGCCTGCGCCTCTTCCATGAACGAATAGGTCACGGCCTCGACCAGCCCGCGCGCGGCGAGCACCCGGCGCACATCCTCGGCCCGCTTCTGTTCTCCGGTACGGACGGGGCGCGGGATCACCGTGCTGCGTTCCAGCGGCAGGGTGGGGATGTCGTCATAGCCGTGAATTCGCAGAACCTCTTCGACCAGGTCGGCCTCGCCGTCGATGTCGGGCCGCCAGGGCGGGATGGCCGCTTTGATTTTCTCGCCCGAAAGGCTGGTCTCGAAACCGAGCCGTGACAGGATTTCTTCCTGCTCATCGACCGGGAGGTCGATGCCCCCGAGCGAGAGCGTCCGGTTCGTACGCAAAGAGACCGAGCGGGTCCAGTCCGGCATTTCGCCCGCCGATACAGTGTTTGAGGCCTCGCCGCCGCACAGATCGAGAATCATCCGGGTTGCAATCTCTGCTCCCCAGTCAGCGGAGGTCGGGTCGACGCCGCGTTCGAACCGGTAGCGCGCGTCGGACAGGATGCCCAGCTTGCGGCCTGTTTCCGCGATGCGGATCGGATCGAACAGGGCGACTTCGAGGAAAACGTTGACGGTCTCATCCGTGCAGCCAGAATCCTCGCCGCCCATCACGCCGCCGATGGCGCGGACCGCCGTGTCGTCCGCGATTACGGTCATTCCGTTGTCGAGCTCGTATTCGCGACCGTCGAGCGCAAGGATCTTCTCGCCGGCCGTGGCGAACCGCATGACAAGATCGCCTGAGATTTTATCGGCGTCGAACACGTGGAGCGGGCGACCGAGATCGAAGGTCGCCCAGTTGGTGATGTCGACCAGCGCCGAGATCGGCCGCAGCCCGATCGAGCGCAGCCGGTCCTGCAGCCATTGCGGCGACGGGCCGTTCTTCACGTTGCGGAAATAGCGTCCGATCACGTAGGGGCAGGCATCGCCCGCGCCGTCAGCGAAATCGCGCCGCCAGGCGACCGGGCTGTCGAAAGTTCCCGGAACCGGCAAGGTGTCGAGCGGTTTCAGCGTCCCCAGCCCGGCGGCGGCGAGATCCCGCGCGATGCCGCGGACGGATGCGCAGTCGCCGCGGTTGGGGGTCAGGCCGATATCGATGATCGCGTCGTCCATATTCGCCCATTGCGCCCAGCCTTCGCCGACCGGTGCGTCTTCGGGCAGCTCGATGATGCCCTCGTGGTCGTCCGACAGCCCCATCTCGCGCTCGGAGCACAGCATGCCGTTGGATTCCTCGCCGCGGATCTTGCTTTTCTTGAGCAGCAGGTCGGTGCCCGGCACGTAGGTTCCGGCCGGCGCGAACACGCCCTTCATGCCGGCCCGCGCGTTGGGCGCGCCGCACACCACCTGAACCGGGCCGTCTCCGGCATCGACCATGCAGACGCGTAGCCGGTCGGCGTTGGGGTGCTGTTTCGCCTCTACGACTTCGCCGATCACGAACGCGCCGAGCGCAGCAGCGCGGTCGTCGACCTCCTCGACCTCCAGCCCGAGCATCGACAGCCGCTCGACGATATCGTCGAGCGACGCCTCGGTTTCCAGATGTTCCCTGAGCCAGGAGAGGGTGAATTTCATCAAAGCCCTCCCGCGATAGACGGAATGTCGAGCGGTGCGAAGCCGTAATGGCGCAGCCAGCGCAAATCCGATTCATAAAAGGTTCTGAGATCGGGAATGCCATATTTGAGCATCGCCGCGCGCTCTATGCCCAGCCCGAAGGCGAAGCCCTGATAGCGGCTGGAATCAATGCCGCAATTCTCGAGCACCCTGGGATTGACCATGCCGCAGCCGAGAATCTCAAGCCAGTCGCCCGCGCCGCCGTCGCCGCCGATGGTCAGCCCGCCGCCTTCGCGTGAGCACGCGATATCCATTTCCGCCGACGGTTCGGTGAAGGGGAAGTATGACGGGCGGAACCGCGCCGGCAGATCGTCGATCTCAAAGAAGGCTCTGCAGAATTCGATCAGACAGCCTTTCAGGTGACCCATATGGGTCGTTTCGTCGATCACCAGACCTTCGATCTGGTGAAACATCGGCGAATGGGTGGCGTCGTAGTCCGCGCGAAAGGTCCGGCCGGGCACCACGATGCGGATCGGCGGTTCCTGCTCGACCATGGTGCGGATCTGCACCGGCGAAGTGTGCGTCCTGAGCACGAGGCGCGAGCCGTCTTCCTTTTCCGGCAGGTAGAACGTGTCGTGCTCCTGCCGCGCGGGATGGTCGGCAGGGATGTTGAGAGCCGTGAAATTATTGAAATCGGTCTCGATATGCGGCCCTTCGGCGACCGTGAAGCCCATCTCGCAGAAGATCGCCACCATCTCGTCGACGGTCTGGCTGATCGGGTGGATGCGGCCCTGCGCTTCGGGCCGCGGCGGCAGGGTCACGTCGATGGTCTCGGTCGCCAGCCGTTGGTCGAGAGCGGAAGATTCCAGGTCCGTCTTGCGCGCCTCGATGGCGTCCGACACGGCGTTCTTGACCGCGTTCAGACCCTGGCCCAGCGCGCGGCGATCTTCCGGCGCTGCCTGGCTCAGCCCCTTGAGCCGTTCGGTGAGGACCCCGTTGCGGCCGAGCGCGCGGACGCGGACCTCTTCCAGAGCGTCGAGATCGGACGCGCCGGCGACCGCGCCGAGCAGCTCTTCCTGCAGGGTGTCGAGGCTATCGGTGGACATCGCGTTTCCGCTGTTGGCGAAGCTGAATCCCGCTTCGCCGAGCCGAGCTTAACCGGCAAGCGCCGCCTGGGCCTGTTCGCAGACCGTCTTAAAGGCTTCCGGTTCCTTGATCGCGAGATCGGACAGGACCTTGCGGTCGAGCTCGATGCCGGCCTTGTTGATGCCGTTCATGAGCTGCGAATAGGTCAGCCCGTTCTCGCGGGCGCCGGCGTTGATCCGCTGGATCCACAGCGCACGGAAGCTGCGCTTCCTGTTGCGCCGGTCGCGATAGGCGTATTGCAGACCCTTCTCGACCTTCTCCTTGGCGATCGTGAAGGCGTCCGAATTGCGGCCGCGATAGCCCTTGGCGAGCTTGAGAATTTTCTTGTGGCGGGCGTGTGCCTGAACGCCCGTGCGTGCGCGTGACATGGTGCTTCTCCGTAATCCGGGTAATCAGAGATAGGGCATGAACTGGCGGACGATCTTTGCGTCCACCGGGGCGAGCGTCGACGTGCCGCGCGCCTTGCGTTTCATCTTCTGGGGCTTTTCCTCAAGGCAATGGCTCTTATAGGCGAAACTGCGCTTGATCTTGCCCGATCCCGTCTTGGAGAAGCGCTTCTTGGCGCTCGATTTGGTCTTCATCTTGGGCATTTCGGTTTCCTTATGTCTGGTGCTTACCGTTTTGGGCTCTGCCCCCCTGCGCTGCTCCAGCCCTCTCCCCCACCCGGCCACCCAACGCCAGTATCCTGTGGGTGGCCGGGTGGGGGAGAGGGCAGATGCGAAACCGCGCAAGCGGTTCGAATCCCGTGGACCGCCTCGGCATGCCCTTTCCGTGCGCATCGCGCCGGAAATAGCCGGACCGTCCGCATTTCCCCCGGTTTCCCGGGAGCGCGGGTTATAGCCGCCGTAAGCGGCGAATGCAAGTGTTTGACGGAACGGCTGTCAGGGGGCGCGAGGCCCCCGAACGGCTATTTCACGGGCGCCATCACCATGACCATCTGGCGGCCTTCCATCCTGGGATGCTGCTCGACCTTGGCTTCTTCCTCCAGGTCGTCGCGCACCCGGTGAAGGACCTTCATGCCGAGATCCTGATGAGCCAGTTCGCGTCCGCGGAAGCGGAGCGTCACCTTGACCTTGTCGCCCTCTTCGAGGAAGCGGCGCATGGCGCGCATCTTGACGTCGTAATCGTGCGCCTCGATGCCGGGGCGCATCTTGATTTCCTTGACGTCGATGGTCTTCTGCTTCTTGCGCGCCTCGGCCTTGCGCTTCTGGTCCTCGTACTTGAACTTGCCGTAATCGAGGATCTTGCAGACAGGCGGGTCGGCGCTGGATGCCATCTCCACCAGGTCGAGACCGTAGGATTCGGCCTTGGCGAGGGCGTCTGCGGTCGGCATCACGCCAAGCGGTTCACCATCAGGATCGATCAGCCGCACCTGGGCTGCAACGATCGCGTCGTTTATGCGCCGGTCGTCCTTTTCAGGCTCCGGCCGAAAAAAAGGTCGTCTTGGTATGAGCGTTTCTCCCCTGATTGCTCGCCGCGTCCGCCTATCGGGCGGGTGGCGCCGCTTCCTCTGAAAGTCTAGCGACGGCTTCGTCGAGCGCAAGAATTTCCTGATTCTTTCCGCCCAGCCGCCGCATCGCCACGGTGCGGGCTTCCAGCTCCTTGGTGCCGACCACCAGTAGGGCCGGCACCTTGGCGAGGCTGTGTTCCCGTACCTTGTAATTGATTTTTTCGTTGCGGAGATCGCACTCGACGCGGAGACCGGCGTCTCTCAATGCGGCGGCGACCTGTTCGGCATAGCCGTCGGCCGCATCCGTAATCGTCGCGACCACAGCCTGAACCGGCGACAGCCACATCGGCATGCGCCCGGCGTAATGCTCGATCAGGATGCCGATAAAACGCTCGAACGATCCCAGGATCGCGCGGTGCAGCATGACAGGCCGGTGCTTGCCGCCGTCATCCGCGACGTAATCCGCGTCCAGCCGTTCCGGCAGAACGAAATCGACCTGCAGCGTGCCGCACTGCCAGTCGCGGCCGATAGCATCGCGTAGCACGAATTCCAGCTTCGGCCCGTAAAACGCGCCTTCGCCCGGGTTAAGCGTATAGTCGAGCCCGGCCTCGGCGACCGCATCCTTGAGCGCGCCTTCCGCCTTGTCCCACACGGCGTCGTCTCCGGCGCGGACTTCCGGCCGGTCGGAGAATTTCACCGCAACGTTGGTGAAGCCGAAATCGGCGTAGACCTGCTGCAGCAGGTCGCAGAACGCCCTGGTCTCCGCCGTGACCTGGTCCTCGGTGCAGAAGATATGCGCATCGTCCTGCACAAAGGCGCGCACCCGCATCAACCCATGCAGTGCGCCCGACGGCTCGTAACGGTGGCATGAGCCGAACTCGGCCATGCGTAGCGGCAGATCGCGGTAGCTCTTGATGCCCTGGCGGAAAATCTGCACATGGCCGGGGCAGTTCATCGGCTTCACGGCGAGCGTGCGGTCGTCTTCGGTATCGGCCGTGAACATATGTTCACGGAATTTCTCCCAGTGACCGGACTGCTCCCACAGCACCCGGTCGTAGAGCGTCGGCGTCTTGACCTCGATATATCCGGCTTCTTCGAGCCGGGCGCGCATATAGCGCTCGATGGCGCGATAGAGCGTCCATCCCTTTGCGTGCCAGAAGGCGGAGCCCACGGCTTCTTCCTGGAAATGGAACAGATCCATCTCACGTCCCAGCCGTCGGTGATCGCGCTTCTCAGCCTCTTCCAGCCGCTCGAGATGCAGCCGGAGTTCCTTCTCGTCGCGCCAGGCCGTGCCGTAAATGCGCTGCAGCATCTCGTTGCGGGAATCGCCCCGCCAGTAGGCGCCGGCCAGTTTCAGCAGTTTGAACCCCTCGCCGACATGGCCGGTCGACGGCAGATGCGGACCGCGGCACAGATCGAACCAGTCGCCCTGGCGATAGACCGACACGTCCTCGTCGCGCGGCAGGCCTTCGATCAGCTCTGCCTTGTATTTTTCGCCCATGTCGGAGAATTCGCGGATCGCGTCGTCTCGGTCCCATACTTCGCGAACGAAGGGCTCATCGGCAGCGACGATCTCTTTCATCCGCGCTTCGATCTTCTCCAGATCTTCCGGCGTGAACGGGTCCTCGCGCGCGAAATCGTAGTAGAAGCCGTGCTCGATGGCCGGGCCGATGGTGACCTGCGTGCCGGGATAAAGCTCCTGCACGGCCTGCGCCATGACATGCGCGGAATCGTGCCGGATCAGCTCCAGCGCATCCTCGTCCTTGCGCGTGATGATGGCGATGTCTGTATCCCTGTCGATTGACCAGGAGAGGTCGCGCACTTCGCCGTCCATCCGGATGGCGAGCGCCGCCTTTGCCAGACCCGGACCGATATCGGCCGCCAGCTCTGCGCCCGTAACCGGGGCGTCGAAGCTGCGTTTGCTGCCGTCTGGAAGAGTAATCGTTACGCCGCCGGACTGCGACGCCGCCGGTGCGGGCGCGGCGATGTCGTCGGGGGCGCTCATGAAGGCGCGTTCAGCATCTGGCGTTCATTCGGACGAAGTCGCCTCTGGTTCGACAATTCGGACAGAATAAGGTTAACAGCGTGCCGTTTAACGCAAAGTTAAGGCGGCTTCAACCGATTCCACCGGCAGGGTCGCAAGATCGGTCTCGCGCAGCACCGTGACCGCCGGCCCGCGCGGCGCGGTCAGCGCGGGATCGGACTCGGCGGAAAACAGCACCACCGACGGGCATCCGGCGGCGACGATAAAGTGCATCGGGCCGGTATCGTTGCCGATAGCGCAAGCGGCATGGCGCGCCAGCACGGCGATATCCGCCATCGATGTCTGGCCTGTCAGGTCGCGGACCTCAGGACATTCTGCGGCGATGGTCTCGCCGATGGCGCGTTCCGCCGCACCGCCGAGTACGACCGGCTGGATGCCCTGTGTCCACAGCTTGACGGCGAGCGCCGCATATCGTTCGGCCGGCCAGCGCTTTGCCGGGCGATGCGGCGCGCCGCCCGGCACCAGCAGGGCGTATCGGTCCGACAGGCCGAACCGGCTCGTGTCGGCGTCGATCCAGGACAGGTCCGCATCCGGCACATTGTCGATTCCCGCCATGCGTAGCTGTTCCGCCTGGCGTTCGATCGTGTGCATGAAATCGCGATCCGGGTTGGCGTGCGGATGGGAACAGCCCGGTGCGATTCCCGACCATTCGGGGCGCGGCCCCGGCCCCATCAGCCGGAAATACCAGCCGCTCCGGTCCGAGGTCTGCAGATCGTAGACCCGGTTGAACGCACCGGCGCGCAACCATCGCCGCAAACCGAGCCACACACCCGGCTTCCAGAGGGGCGCGCGGTCTTCGGCCTGGATTTCGTCGAACCAGGGGGAGTTATTCAGCAACGCCGCGAAGGGCGGCGTGGTGAGAAGCGTAATATGGGCATCGGAATGGCAGTTACGGATGGCCGCGAACGGCCCCATCGCCAGCACCACGTCGCCCAGCGCGCCCAGCTTGATCACCAGTATCCGTTGCACACGTCCGGCCTGCGCATCCGGAAGGGTCATCGTGCGGCGCGCTCCGCGAGCAGCTCCTCGTAAACCGAAAGCGTCCGGTCGCACATCAGTTCCCGCGTGTAGTCGCGGTGAACCCGTTCCATCGAGCGCGCGGCCATCGCCTCGCGCGCATCCGGGTCGAGGGCGAGCGCCTGCTCCAGAGCCGCGACCAGCGCACTGGCGTCGCCCGGCGGGACCAGCCAGCCGGTTTCGCCCTCGATCACCGTTTCGCGCGCTGCGCCGTGATCCGTGGCGATGACCGGCCGTCCCATCGCCTGCGCCTCCACGATCACGCGACCGAATGCCTCGGCGTCGGTCGAGGCCGATACGACGACATCGGCCAGCATGAAGGCCGCCGGCATATCGCGGCAGTCGCCGGTGAACTGGACATAGGGTTCGAGCCCGCTGCGCGAGACCTGGCGTTCGAGCTCTTCCCGGTAACCGGTCCGCTGGTCGCCGCCGACGATCAGGCAGCGCAGGTCGGTCCGGTCGGCGAGCCGCGACAGCGCTTCGATCAGCACCGTCTGTCCTTTCCAGCGGGTCAGCCGGCCCGGCAGCATCACGACTCGCGCCGTATCGGGAATCCGCCATTGCTCGGCGAGCTGGATCACCCGCTGGGCGGAAACCGCCGCGGGGCTGAAAATATCGACATCGACGCCGCGCGGCACCACCCGGATTCGCGATGGATCGGCGCTGTAGCGGTCGCGTACCTGTTCGGCGATAAACTCGGAGATCGCGATGACGCGCTCGCCCCGCGCCATGACCGAGTTGTAGAACTGCTTGGCCGGGTTGCCGACATTGTAGTTGCCGTGAAACGTCGTCATGAAGGTGGCGCCGGTGCGTTTCGCGGCGTAAAGCGCACTCCAGGCCGGTGCACGCGATCTTGCATGGACGATATCGACATTGTGCTCGTCGATCAGGGCGGCGAGCTTCGAGACGTTGCGCCACATCTCCAGCGGGTTTTTGGTCGCCGCCGGGAAATCGATATGCGTCGCCCCGGCGCGACTGATCTCGGCGACCATCTGTCCGCCGCTGGATGCCACGAGCGCCCGCCATCCGGCCTCGGTGATCGCACGGGCGACCTCGACCGCGCCGCGTTCCACGCCGCCTGTCACCAGAGAGGGCAGAATCTGCAAAATGGTCGGCGGCGACGCGCCGTCCGCACTGGAGGATGACGATTCCATGACCTATTCTTAGAACGGTCCGCGACTCGAATACAGCCGGTAGAACGACATGCCCCAGATCGCCAGAAACCCGAGCGGAGACATTCCCGGCCTGCTGGAATGCGATAACGGCGCAGCGCTGGCCTTTCACCGGCATGACGGGGACGGTCCCGGGGTGGTTTTTCTCGGCGGTTTCATGTCGGACATGACCGGGACCAAGGCGGTCGTCCTGGAGGAGCACTGCCGGAAGACCGGTCAGGCGTTCCTGCGGCTGGATTATCGCGGTCACGGCGCGTCGTCCGACGATTTCGCCAATGGCTGCATCGGCGACTGGAAGGACGATGCCATTGCCGCGCTGGACGCGCTGACCGACGGTCCGCAGGTTGTCGTCGGCTCCTCGATGGGCGGCTGGATCATGCTGCTCGCTGCGCTGGCGCGGCCCGACCGTATCGCCGGCCTTGTCGGCATCGCCGCCGCACCGGATTTCACCGAACGGCTGATGTGGCCGAAATTTTCCGACGACATCAGGCAGACCATAGAGCGCGAAGGCGTCTATTATGCGCCGACCGAGTACGGCGATACGCCATACCCGATTACGAAACGTCTGATCGAGGACGGGCGAAATCATCTGCTGCTGGACGCAGAAATCGACATTGACTGTCCGGTGCATCTGCTCCACGGCCAGCGGGACCCCGACGTGCCGTGGGAACACTCCCTCGCCATCGCCCAAAGGCTTCGTCACGAAGCCGTCTCCGTGACCCTGATCAAGGACGGCGATCACCGCCTGTCGCGCGACGAGGATCTAGCGCTGCTATGCCGGACGGTCGATGCGCTCTGCCAGAATTGCGGCTAGGCCAGCGCGGTAGTCGGGATATTGCAGGACAACGCCCAGCTCATTCCTGATGCGGCGATTGTCGATCAGCCGCCGGTCAGCATAGAAACTCCGCGCCATCGGGCTCAGCTCCGCATCTTCCAGCACGACGAGCGGCGGCGGATCGAGGCCCAGAAGATCGGCGGCAAAGGCGACCACGTCGGCGCTTTCAGACGGCTCGTCATCGCAAACATTGTAGATCGCGCCCGGTTTCGGTTTCGCCATTGAGGCGCGGAGAACCGCGACGATATCGTCGACATGGATTCGGGAGAACAGATGACCCGGCGCGTCGATTCGCCGCGCCATGCCGGCTTTGAGCTGGTCTAACGCCGACCGGCCCGGCCCGTAGATGCCGGCGAGCCGAAAAACATGGATCGGCAGGTTCAGGTCGAGCCAGGCCCGCTCCGCCTCGACCCGGCGTCTGCCGCGCAACGCCGTCGCAAGCAGCGGAGCGTCTTCATCAACAAGCGCGCCGCCGCTGTCGCCATAGACGCTGGTCGCCGACAAATATCCGACCCATCGCAGTGATTCGCATTCTTCCAGCAGACCCGCGTGATGGACCAGTGCCGGGTCGCCATCCTCTCCCGGCGGAATAGAGATCAGGATATGCGTGACGTTCTCCAGCTGTTCAGACGGAACCGGCGCGCTGCCGTCGAACAGGACCGGCTCGATGCCGGATTTCGCCAGCGTATCGCGTTTGGTCGATTCCCGGCACGTACCGGCCGCCGTCCAGCCCTCCGAAAGCAGGTCGGCCGCAAGTCGGCTTGCGACATATCCCGTCCCGAAACAGAAAAGATGCGACATGAGCCTGTCCGCCGATGGGCGTCCGTTGGTAGAGTTGTCCATCGTTTTAACGATGGATCGCCATGACCGACAGGCTTTTCCCGAGACCGAGAATCGCGGCCCTCACTCTGGCGGTATCTCTGGCGGCTCATTCGGCGACCGCCCAGCGGCAGCCCGATCTGACGCCCCGATCGGCCGAGGCGCGGCAGTACAGCGCCTGCATGCAGCTCGCCCGGACGCGGCCCGAAGCGGCGCGGCAGTCGGCGCTTGAATGGCGCAAGGAGGGCGGCGGCGATGCGGCGCTTCACTGCATCGCGGTGGCGATGCTGGGGCTTGGCGAATACAGCCAGTCGGCGCGGCTGCTGGAGGAACTCGCCGCAAGCGGCGACCCGGCGCGGCCCGATCTCAAGGCCGGGCTGCTGGCCCAGGCGGCGAATGGCTGGATCATCGCCGGCCGGCCGCAGACCGCCGCGAAGTTGCTGGGCGATGCGCTCGCGCTCCAGCCGCATAATGTCGACATGATGATCGACCGATCCATCGCGCTGGTCTCGCTCGGCAAGAACTGGGAAGCGCTGGACGATCTCAATCGGGCGCTGGAGATTTCACCCGACAGGATCGACGCGCTGACCTTCCGGGCCAGCGCATGGCGAAAGGTCGAGGCCATCGATCTGGCGCGGCAGGATATCGACGCGGTGCTGAAGGAGCTGCCCGACAAGCCCGATGCGCTGCTCGAACGCGGCCTGATCCTCACGGCGCAGGGCGATGAGTCCGGCGCCCGCGCCGACTGGCTCAAAGTGATCGAGATCGCCGTCGAAGGACCGCTGACCGATGCGGCGCGGCGGAATCTTCAGAACATGGATGGCGGCGCCGGGAAGGGCGCGGCGAAATAGATGATAGTTTTCGCACCGGCCCTCTCCCCCACCCGGCCACCCACGAGAGTATCCTGATGGGTGGCCGGGTGGG
>JAYOLL010000018.1:0-5818 GCA_038120295.1 Rhodospirillales bacterium
ACACGGAACATTCACAAGTGCGATTTTCTTTGAGGATACCATGGAGAGCGCACTGGCAATAAGGGCTCACAATTCTGGGACATTAATTTAATTTCGGATCAAATTTCGTGCTGTACTGGCCGGAAAGCCACGGATTATTTTGGGGAATAAGTTTCAGGTTCCGGGTTAGTGTGCCGTCGCTGATGTCCCTGAACCCTGTGATAAATGTGATGTTAGACGTGACGGTGATAGGGACGGAACGGAAAACCGTCTGTCGCCGCTGATTTTTTCGAGCCGCCGGTGACGCGGGCGGGGCTTTCTGACAAAGTAGCGTCGCATTCGCCGATTATCGTGTTCCATGGATCTCTCCACCGACTCGCTCGCGATCATTTTTCTCGCTCTTGTCGCCGGTTCGTTTGTCAAAGGCATCTCCGGCCTCGGGCTTCCGCTGACCGCTATTCCGGTCATGGCAGCCTTCATGCCGGTCGAAAAGGCGGTGGCGGTCATGGTCATCCCGTCGATCCTGATCAATCTGTACCTGCTGATCGTCTATCGGCGCCATGCGGTGAAGCTCGACAATATTGTCACGCTCTACATCGCCGGAATTGCAGGCGTGATAACCGGAGCGATTCTCCTGTCGGCGGTGCCCAACTGGTATCTCGTCCTCTTCATGGTTCTGTGGCTCGGGGCCTATCTCTTTAGTGTCTTAACAAAAAGGAAGCTTCGGATACCCGATGGTTTAAGCCGTCATAACGCCCTGGCCATCGTCGGGATCGGCGGTCTGGTGCAGGGGGCGGTCGGCACGTCGGGACCCGTCATTACGCCCTATGTCCATTCGTTGAAGCTGACCCAGCCGCAGTTCGTCTATGCGATGTCGGTACTGTTCCAGATTTTCGCTATTACCCAGCTCATCTCCTTCATCATGCTGGGGCTGATCGATCAGGAACGTGCGTGGGAAAGCGCGCTCGCCTGTATTCCGATCGCCATATTCCTGCCGATTGCGGTCTGGCTGTCCAAATTCTTCAGCCAGCGCTCCTTTGAAATCATTGTCATGACGCTGCTCGGCATTATCGAGATCCGGCTGATCATGCGGCTGTTCGAATAAATATATGGAATTCAGCGCTTTACCCGGTGGTGCAGGATGACGGCGGCGGTCCTTGAGTCGTCAATGTCTGGCCAGTATACTCGCGCCCGCGAGGGAGTCCCGTAGCTCCTCGGCCCCTTCCTCTAAAGGAAATCCGTAAGGCCCCTCGAACTTGGTTTGCTTCCGAAGCGGCACGACGCTAACGCGGCCGGAATCGGGAGCGTAAATGGAATTTTGACAGGAGATGGTTCGTTGGCCGATGCATCCGCCACCAACGGTGAAAATATAGATACGATCAACCTTCCGGACGTCGACATGTCCGTCCGTGAGGTTTTCGGGCTTGATACCGACATGGTCGTCAAGGGGTTCAGCGAATGCGTTGAACAGGTCCCGGAGATAGACGAGGCCTACTGCTTCGATCACGACACGACGATGGCTATTCTGGCGGCGTTTTCCCATAACCGTCGTTTGATGGTGCAGGGATATCACGGCACCGGTAAATCGACCCATATCGAACAGGTTGCGGCGCGCCTTAACTGGCCGTGCATCCGCGTCAATCTCGACAGTCACATCAGCCGTATCGACCTGATCGGCAAGGACGCCATCGTTCTCAAGGACGGCAAGCAGGTGACGGAATTCCGCGAAGGCATCATGCCATGGGCGGTGCAGCATCCCGTTGCGCTGGTGTTCGACGAATACGACGCCGGCCGTCCCGACGTGATGTTCGTAATCCAGCGCGTACTGGAATCCGGCGGCAAAATGACCATGCTTGACCAGAACAAGGTCATTCACACTCACGCGTCTTTCCGCTTGTTCGCGACGGCGAACACGGTGGGGCTGGGCGATACAACCGGCCTCTATCACGGCACGCAGCAGATCAACCAGGCGCAGATGGATCGCTGGAACCTGGTGACCACGCTCAACTACCTTCCGCACGAAAAGGAAGTCGAGATCGTCATCGCCAAGGTGCCGGCTTACGACAATCCGGAAGGGCGCGATACGGTGTCGGCCATGGTCCGGGTTGCGGACCTCACCCGCGCCGGCTTCATGGCGGGTGATATCTCAACCGTGATGTCGCCCCGGACCTGCATCACCTGGGCCGAGAACACGCAGATTTTCGGCGATCTGGGGACTGCCTACCGGATGACGTTCCTCAACAAGTGCGACGAACTCGAGCGCTCCACCGTGGCGGAGTACTACCAGCGCTGTTTCGGCGTGGAGTTGCCTGAGTACAAGGCCGTCGCCGCGGCGACAGCCTGATCCGGCTTCGGGTAACAAACGACCATGGCCTCTGACGAAAGCCCCGTCGAAAATTTCCGTCAGGTGACGGCGGCGGCAATGCGCGCCATCTCCGGCAATGAAGAGCTGCAACTGACCTTCGGTTCGGAGGCAAGGCTGGTTGGCGACAATGCGCGCCTGCCCGCGCCGCCGCGCGAAATGAAGGAAGAGGACGTCGGTCATCTTCGCGGTGCGGCCGACGCCATGGCGCTTCGCATGCGGTTCCACGACGAGTCGGTTCACCGTAAATGGGCCCCGGCCGCGCCGGAGGCCCGCGCCGTGTTTGAGGCGCTGGAGCAGGTGCGGGTAGAGACCATCGGCTCGGATGTCTACAAGGGGGTCAAAGGCAACCTCCAGGCCGCTTTCGAGGAGCGTTGCAAACAGGCGGGTTATGACCGCGTGAGCGGGCGGGAAGAAGTATCGATGGCCGACATGATCGGCCTGATGTGCCGCGAACGGTTTCTCGACCAGGATCTGCCCCCATCGGCGCAGAACGCGCTCGGGCATTGGCGGACCTTCCTTGAAACCCGGGTGGGGGCCGATTTTAAGGAACTGCAGCGGAATGTCGGCGATCAGGAGGCCTTCGCCAAATCGCTCGACAAGGTCCTGTTTCATCTCGATCTCCTCGACCTTGAGGATGAAGGCGAGGAAGGCGACGAAGAAATAAGTGAGGAGAACCCGGAGGAGTCCGAAGAAGAAAACGAGGACGAATCCGACGCTTCCGACAGCACCGAGGCGCCGAGCGGCGAAGAGGACACGGAAGAAACCGAAGAGGAAGAGGGCCAGGAGCAGTCCGACGAAGACGCCATGACCGGCGCCGACGACGAGGACATGCCCGATTCGGAACGTCGCCGCCGCACGCAGGGCGATGGCGAAGGGGCAAAGGCGCGCTATGACGCCTATACCACGGATTTCGACGAGACCATCGACGCGCTGGAGCTATGCGAGGTCGAGGAGCTGACGCGGCTTCGCCATCATCTCGACCAGCAGCTTTCCCACCTTCAGGGCATCATCGGCAAGCTCGCTAACCGGTTGCAGCGCCGACTGATGGCCAAACAGTCGCGGTCCTGGGAGTTCGATCTCGAAGAGGGCATGCTGGACGCGGCCCGTCTGTCGCGGGTTGTTACCAACCCGACCCATCCGCTGTCCTACAAGATGGAGTACGAGACAGAGTTCCGCGACACGGTCGTGTCCTTGCTGATCGATAATTCCGGCTCGATGCGCGGCCGTCCCATCGCGGTTGCGGCGATGAGCGCCGATATCCTGGCGCGGACGCTGGAGCGCTGCGGGGTGAAGGTCGAAATCCTCGGATTCACCACACGCGCCTGGAAGGGCGGGCAGTCGCGCGAAAAATGGCTGGCGGACGGCAAGCCGCCGGGACCTGGGCGTCTCAACGATCTGCGTCATATCATATACAAAAGCGCCGATGCGCCTTATCGCCGTGCGCGCAAAAGCCTCGGGCTGATGCTGCGCGAGGGGCTGCTGAAGGAAAATATCGACGGGGAAGCGCTCCTCTGGGCGCATAACCGCCTGATCGGTCGCCCGGAACAGCGCCGTATCCTGATGGTTATCTCGGATGGTGCGCCGGTCGACGATTCAACCCTGTCCGTCAATCCCGGCAACTATCTCGAGAACCACCTGCGCGCGGCCATCGACTGGGTCGAGAACCGGTCTCCGGTCGAACTCATCGCCATCGGCATCGGTCACGACGTCACGCGCTACTATCGCCGCGCGGTCACCATCATGGACGCCGAACAGCTTGGCGGCACGATGATGGACAAGCTGACCGAACTGTTCGAGGACGACGAAATGTCGCCCGCGCCCACGCGCCGGCGGCGGCAGGTCGCCTGACCTATATTTACCTTTATTCCGGGTCTGTCTTCGCGCCTGCGGTTGTTGTCGCAAGCGAAAACAGGGCGAGCAGGCAGAAAATAGCGCCCAGCCAGAAGACCCAGCGGACCTGCCCCTGGTCGACGACCCAGCCGAGCAGTACCGGGACGGCCGCCGCGCCCAGAAAGTGCCCGTTCGACATAAAGCCGAACATTTTCCCGGCATCCCGCTTGTCCGTGACCGCCCTTACCATCATGTCCCGGGCAGGCTTGATCAACCCCAGCAGAACACCAAGCAAGGCATAGGCGCTCATGAGCGCGAACAGGGGAAGGTTGTAAAACCCGATAAGAAACAGGAGCCCGGCACAGAGCAAGAAAGAGACCGCCGCGACCATGTCGTGGCGGTCGGTCTTGTCAGCAAGATAACCGCCAACCAGGACGCCTAGCAGCCCGCCGACGAGAAATGTAGTCAGCGCCGTGCCAGCGACCGGAAGCGCCAGATCGTGAGCAACGTTGAGTCCCGTAACGGTAAAGCTATTGACGCCGACCGTGATCATCGCGGTGATGAAGAAAAACAGGTACAGGATCAGAATGTTTGGCCGGGCCAGCATTTTCAGGTCTTCGATGACGCTGGAGCTCTTGTGAGAAGGCGTTCCCTTTTTCTTTTTCGCACCGACATGGTCCTGAATGATCCCTGACTGGAGAACCAGCGCCAGCGCAGTCAGGACGCCAAACAGGGCGATGGACAGAAGCGCGCCCTTAACGCCCCACTGTGCGGCAATCATCAGGATCAGGAGAGGTGCGATCGCCGATCCTGCGTTGCCCGATGCCGTATGAACGCTGAAGGCTCTGCCGATGCGGCTTTCATCGATGCTCGACATCAGGATCGCATAATCCGCCGGATGGAAGACGCTGTGCCCGAAACCGGCGACGACAGCGAGAACCAGCAGCATCGAGTAGGAATCGGTCATCGCCATGGCGCCGATGGCCAGTGTCTTGACGAGGAGACCCGCGACCAGAAGGTTCTTGGCTCCGATCCGGTCCACGAGAAAACCGACGGGGATCTGGGCGACCGCGCCGGAGGCGTTGATCAGCGTGACGATCAGTCCAAGCGCCGCATAGCCGACGCTGTACATGTCCGTCATGAGCGGAAACAGCGCCGGCAGGATGAGCTGCGAATAATGGCTCATGAAATGGCCGGTGCTGACCAGCGTCAGCACCCGCATGTCGCGACCGGCGGTAGAGGAGGGGAGGGTGCTCATGGCAATTTAGAGAATGCCTATTCCCGATGGTGCCAGGCGATTTGCAGAAAAAGGGAAGGCATTTCCGGACCCGCCGTCCATTGCAGGAAAGCGGGCCCGGCGAACGCTAACAGTCAGGACTTGCAGTCTGCCGATTGTGCGGTAGTCCCGGGGCCGAGATAGCTGACGGTGCAGGTCATGCCCTCCTTGAAAGCGCTTCGCTTCGCTTTCTTGCCGTCGATCATGACCTTGGTGTCGCTGCCGGAGATGCCGACCCGTACTTTCTTGCCGTCAACCGACAGGATGATGCGCCGGCCGCCGCGCTGGATCTTCTCGATCTTTCCGCTCGCATCGATATAGGTGAGCTTGGCGGTCTGAACCGGCCCCTTGGGGAACAGATTCTGGCG